>NZ_NFHG01000009.1 GCF_002159265.1 Flavonifractor sp. An82 | reverse complement strand
AACCAACTAAAAGAGGACGAGATGGGAGAACAACTGAGAATCCCATCTAACAGCCCGTTTACGGGCGGCAAGTAGCAGTCCTTACGCAGTTGGCAGATCGTATTACGCGCTGTACGCGTCCGCGAGGAACAAAGGGCTATGCCCGCATAGTGACAACCACCAGCTTCGCTGGTGGATGTATTCATTGCGGTCATGTTCCCGGCTTCACCCAGCGGACGCGGAGGGTGTCCCCGTCCACCGAGAAGCCCACCTCCCAGCCGCCGAAGGCCATGCCGTACACCCGGCCCGGGTCGTGCTGATAGGAGGGCCTGGGGTCCCGGGAAAGTACCCCAATGAGAGCCCCCCGCTTGTCTTCCGGCACCTGGGCCAGCAGCTCAGGCGGGAAGTCCACCTCCAGTACCTTGCCCCCCACGTTGCCGGTAAAGCCGCCGGTGGCCTCCGGGCGGGAATCGGCGTAGGGCAGGTAGGGCTTGATGTCCAGAATGGGGGTGCCGTCCATGAGGTCGGCCCCCGACACCACCAGCACGGTGCCCAGTTTGGGGTCCTTTCTGATTTCCTCCAGCTTGACGCAGGACAGGCCGATGGCGTTGGGCCGGAAGGGGGAGCGGGTGGCGAACACCCCCATGCGGGTATTGCCCCCTAGCCGGGGGGGCCGCACCGTGGGGGACCACTTGTCCCGTACCGCCTCCGAAAACTGCCAGATGAGCCAGATGTGGGAAAACTCCTCCAGCCCCCGCAGGGCGTCCGGGTTGCGGTACGCGGGCTCAAAGACAATGGTGGCCTTCAACTCCTCCACCAGCCCGCTCTGCCGGGGGATGCCGAACTTGGTGGGGAAGTCGCTGCGAATACGGGCAATGATGTGCATGGGGATCATTTGGTCTCCTCCTGTGCCTTCTTCATGGCGGCGGCCACCGGCCGGGACGGGGTGGACCGGTTGTTGCGGGCCAGGATGGCGGCGATCTGGCCGCCCACCTGCTCCACCTCCGCCTTGAAGGTGGTGGCGGACAGGCGCAGGGCCCCGTGGCCCAGAATGATGAGCTGCTCGGCTCCGTCGGAGGTGGCCACCCGCACCTGGTGGTGCTTGCCGATCTCATAGGTGGCCCGCTCGATATAGGTGTCCGCCGTCTCCGCCTCTTTGGTATACACAACGTAAATATTGTGGTATTTGAATACATCCTGTACATTGCGGGGCACCTTGTAGGCGTCAAACACCAGGATAACCACGCATTTTTTGAACCCCTGGTAGTTGCTCAGCAGGTCCATCAACAGCTGCCGGGCGGCATCCAGATTGGTCTGGGCCACCGCCTTCAGCTCCTCCCAGGCGAAGATGATGTTGTAGCCGTCCACCAGCAGGTACTCCGGCCCCTTGTTCTGGGTCTGGACGTTGTACTTCCGGTCATCCAGACTGGTGCGGGCGGGCTTGGGCTGGGGACGGAAGGAATTGCGCTCCACCTTGCCGTAGGTGCGCTCGTAGATGGCCAATAGCTCCTTGTCCTGCTCCAGCGACAGGCCGGAGTCGTAACTCCTCCGCCGGGCCGGTGCGGCGGTCGCCTCAGGCTCCGGGGGCTCCGCCAGAGACAGGCCGCTGTCCACATGGGCCATCTCCTTCACCTGGTCCCACTTCACATTGTATCCCGCCCCGTGGGCGCAGAACACCGAGCCGGTGGGGTTGTCCACGTCCCGCTCCGGGTCGTAGCCCAGGGCTTCCACCACGGCCTGCTGGTCGTGGCAGGGGTAGTAGCCCTTCAGGGTGCAGCTCAGCTGCCCCATGCCTCTGGTGTAGGCGGCCACCTCGCTGCCGTAGTCCCGCAGCCCCGCCACCGGGGCGGAGCCGGTGAGGACGGTGAGCTCTCCCACCGTCTCCGGGGGTTGGCACTCGCCCCCCATCCGCTGGATGTCGGACAGGGCGCGGCCCACCTGGGCGGCGGGCACCTCCAGCCGGAAGGAATACCAGGGCTCCAGCAGAATAGGTTCTGCCTCCATCAGGCCCTGGCGCACCGCCCGGTAGGTGGCCTGCCGGAAGTCGCCCCCCTCGGTGTGCTTGAGATGGGCCCGACCGGCCAGCAGGGTGATTTTTACGTCCGTCAAAGGTGAGCCGGTGAGGACGCCGGGGTGGGCCCGTTCGGCCAGATGGGTGAGAATGAGCCGCTGCCAGTTGCCGTCCAGCATATCCTCCGGGCAGGCTGTGGCCAAAGTAAGGCCGCTGCCCCGCGCTCCCGGCTCCATCAATAGATGGACCTCGGCGTAGTGGCGGAGGGGCTCGTAGTGGCCCACGCCGATGACCGGCGCGGCGATGGTCTCCCGGTATACGATGCCCCCCTGGCCGAAGGACACGTCCATGTTGAACCGCTCCGCAATGAGCCGCTGCAAAATCTCCAGCTGGACCTGCCCCATGAGCTGGATGTGGATCTCCTTCAACCGCTCGCTCCACACCAGATGAAGCTGGGGGTCCTCCTCCTCCAGCTGGCGCAGCTTCCGCAGGGCGGTGACCGGGTCCTGCCCCTCGGGCAAGATCACCTGATAGGTGAGCACCGGTTCCAGGGCGGGGGGTGCTCCCTCCGCCTCAAAGCCCAACCCCTGCCCGGCGGCGGCAGCGGAAAGACCGGTGACCGCCACCACGGACCCCGCCGGGGCCGTGTCTATCGGCTGGAATTTTGCGCCGGAGTACACCCGCAGCTGGTCGGCCTTGTCGGTCCAGCCGGGGCCCTCCAGCACTGTCTTAACTTTCAGGCTGCCGCCGGTGACCTTCATCCAGGCCAGCCGGTTGTTCTGATTGTCCCGGGAGATCTTGAAGATACGGGCCCCGAAGTCGGTTCCGTACACCGGCCGGGGGGCGTAGTGCTCCAGGCCCCGGAGGAAGTCCTCCACTCCCTCCAGTTTCAGGGCAGAGCCAAACCAGCAGGGGAACAGCTTCCGCCGGGCCATAAGGGCGGTGAGGGCGGCGTCGGCAATGGTCCCCGTCTCCAGGTAGTCCTCCAGCAGGGACTCGTCGCACAGGGCGGCCTGCTCACAGAGGG
This sequence comes from Flavonifractor sp. An82, assembly GCF_002159265.1. Taxonomy (GTDB): domain Bacteria; phylum Bacillota; class Clostridia; order Oscillospirales; family Oscillospiraceae; genus Flavonifractor. The sequence goes on along the minus strand of NZ_NFHG01000009.1, from coordinate 122,412 downwards.
CCTCCTGATCGGCCATATCCACGCAGCCCTCGTTCAGCTTGCTTTTCAGCTCCCCCAGCAGGGCGGCGCGGTCCGCCCCTGCCAGGTCCATCTTGTTCACAAAGAGGAAGGTGGGCACCTGGTAGCGCTCCAGCAGCTTCCACAGGGTATGGGTGTGGCCCTGGACCCCGTCAGCCCCGCTGACCACCAGAATGGCGCAGTCCAGCACCGACAGGGTGCGCTCCATCTCGGCGGAGAAATCCACGTGGCCGGGGGTGTCCAGCAGGGTGATCTCCAGCTGCTCCAGAGGGAGCACCGCCTGCTTGGAGAAAATGGTGATACCACGCTCCTTCTCCATGGGGTCGGTGTCCAGAAAGGCGTCCCCGTGGTCCACCCGGCCCAGCTTCTTCAATTTTCCGCAGGTGTAGAGCAGTCCCTCGCTGAGGGTGGTCTTGCCCGCGTCCACATGGGCCAGAATGCCCACGACCAGTTTTTCCATAGCTGCCGTCCTTTACGGTATGATATGATAGTATATCATGTCCCGGGGAACGGGGCAAATAAAAAGGGCCCCGAAGGGCCCTTGAAGACCGTCGAGAAAGTGGCAAAGCCACTTTCTCGAAAAGGCTGCAGCCCGCTGCGCGCAAACTCTGTCCGCTTACAGCGGGCAGACTTCACACTTGCGGGCTGAGAGGTGTTTTCGGCCACGCACATGTCGAGGCCGAAAACAGATTGGAAGTTTTTTCGCGCCTGCGGGCGCGAACTCTGCGAGGCTTCTTTAACAAACGGAAAGGGCCCCGAAGGGCCCTTAAAGGGATGTGGATCAGCCCTTGGCGCCGTCGCTCATGTAGGAGCCGTACAGCGGGGTGGGCAGGCCGAAGCCGCCGGCCACAGGCAGGATCTCGCCGGTGATGAAGGCGGCCCGGTCGCTGGCCAGGAAGGCAACAGCGTCGGCGATGTCCTCCGGACGGCCGGGGCGGTTGAGGGGGACGTTCTTCAGAAACAGGTCCAGGAAGGCCTGGGACATGTTGTTCAGAGCGGCGTCGGTGGCGGTGAAGCCGGGGAGCACCGCGTTGCACCGTACCCCCTGCCGGGCGTACTGCACGGCGATGTCCTTGGTGAGGAAGTGGATGGCGGCCTTGCTGACGCCGTAGGCGGTACGGCTCAGGTCGGGATAGATGCCGCCCACCGAGCCGATGTTGATGATGGAGCCGCCGCCGTTCTTGGCCATGAGGGGCACCGCCGCCTTGCTGGGCAGGTATACGCTCTTCAGGTTGGTGTTGACGATGCGGAAGAAGTCGTCGGTAGCGCCGTTCACCACGTCCAGGTCGGTCTTGACGTCGGTGGCGCCGAAGTTGTTGACCAGGATATCCAGCCGGCCCTCCTTCTTGGCCACCTCGTCCACCATGCCGGAGAAGCTCTCCTCGTTGGCGGCGTCAAAATAGACCACGCCGGCCCGTCCGCCGGCGGCGATGATCTCGTCGGCAATCTGCTGGCCGGCGTCCAGCCGGCGCACGCCCAGGTAGACGGTTGCGCCCTGGGCGGCCAGAGCCTTGGCGCAGGCCAGGCCGATGCCCCGAGTGGAGGAGGAGACCAGTGCGACCTTCTGTTCCAGTTCTTTCATGATGATTCTCCTTTTTAAACCATTCGGTATGATTATGATACTATGATGATAGCACCATGGCATCCATTTCGCAAGCATTATTTTTTGCCGGGGATGCAACAAAAACACCCTCTCAGGGATGTTAAGGGCAGAAAGGAGGGAGGACAATGGAAGATCAGACCGGCCTGAGACAGGCGGTGGAGGCCTACGGCGCCATGGTGTACCGCCTGGCTCTGGCTCAGACCCACAGCGGCCACGACGCCGACGATGTGTTTCAGGAGGTCTTCCTCCGCTACCTCCGTTCCGCCCCCGCCTTTCAGGAGGAGGAGCACCGGAAGGCCTGGCTGCTGCGGGTGACGGTGAATTGCTGCAAGAAGCTCCACCGCTCCTTCTGGCGGCGGAATACGGTGGCCCTGTCGGAGGCCATTCCCGCCCTCAGCCAGGAGGAGGGGGAACTGCTGGACCTGCTGGAGGGGCTGCCGGAGAAGTACCGGGCGGTGCTCCACCTCTACTACTACGAGGGCTACGCCACCGGGGAGATCGCGGACATCCTGGGCCGCAGTCCCAACACGGTGCGCAGCCAGCTTGCCCGGGGGCGGGCCCTGCTGCACGACGCATGGAAAGGAGCGGAAGAGCTATGACGGAAGAGAACTATCGCACCCTGTTTGACCGGGCCTCCCCCAGCCGGTCGCTGGTGGAGGACACCCTGGCGGCGGCGGAGGGACGGCGGCGGAGGGGCATCCCCGCCCGGCGGCTGGCGGCCGCCCTGGTGTGTCTGGCCCTGGTGCTGGGGGTGAGCAACTATCAGGCCCTGGCGGCGGGGTTCCAGAAGATGATCCGGTTTTTCGCCGGAGCCGGAGCGGCCGACGCTCCGGTCATGGTGGTGGAGCAGGCCGACCGGTGGACCGAGGGGGACTGGCTGTGCCAGCTGGACGGGGTGAGCCAGGGGGAATACCTGCTGCTGGAGCTCTACCTGGTGAGCCCGGAGTTGGAGGAGCATGAGCTGGCCACCCGGGAACTGCAGGTCTACGCCGACGGCGTCCCTCTGGAGCAGGGGGACCAGGTCTACTCCCAGTGGCTGCCCTATGACGGCTTTGTGCCCCAGGGGCAGAGTTGGAAAGCCCTGATCGGGCTGGACTGCGGGCCGGAGGTGGCCTGGCGGGAGGAGGGCTACCGCGCCCGGGTCCATATGCCATTTACCTACCGCCTGCCGGAGGACCGGCCCACTGAGCTGACCTATGAGCTGCTGGACCTGGAGGGGGGCGGCTCCCACACCGGCACCCTGACCCTCACTCCGGCGGAGACCCAGGCTGCCTGGTCGGACAGCCGGACCTTTTCTGAGGGCACCGTCACCGCCCTGGTCAGTGAGGACGGGCGGCAGCTGTCGGTGTACGCCCACCGGGAGGAGAACGACCAGGGCCAGACGCTGACGGGGGCTTCCCTCTTCCACCATCAGGTCACCTTCATCGGGGCCTCCGGGAAGCGCTACCCCGACGCGGGGGAGGGCTTCCGCAGCTTCACCTCCGGCCATGTGAACGTCCAGCTGGCCGCCGCCCCAGGCTGGGTGGAGGAGCCCATCGTGGCGGTGGAGATCGGCGCCATCCAGCTGGTCTACGAGCATGACTACTGGTGGGACGGCGTGGACGGGCAGATGGTCCGGGGCCAGGACGACGTGACCTACGGCGACCTGGACTGGGTCATTTCCCTGGAGTAACCAAAAACCGGAGGACCGCTTTTGCGGTCCTCCGGTTTTTCTTTGTTATTCCGGCTGATAAGGGGTGAGCAGCCAGCCCGTCATGGGGGGCAGGGACACCGGCCCGGCAGGCAGCTCCCGGCCGGTCATCCAGTCCACCGCCGGCCAGGGCAGGTCGATGCGCTCCGAGTCCTTGTTCACGTTGACGGCGGCCAGCACCGGCTCTCCCTCTCCCTCCCGCAGGAAGGAGAGCAGCTTGCCTTCGGCCGTCCACCACCGGATGCTCCCCCGCCGCAGGGCGGGCAGCTCCCTGCGGGCCCTGCCCAGCTTGGCGTACCAGCGGCGGAGCACGTCATCCGCCATCTCCCAGCGGTAGGTCCGCCGGTTGAAGGGGTCCTCAAAGCCCTCGATGCCCGCCTCGTCCCCGTAATAGATCATGGGGGAACCGGGGAAAGCGAAGAGCACCAGGGCCCCCAGCATCAGCTTGGACCGGCCCAGCAGGTACTGCTCCGGGGTGAGGAAGTAGGAGGCCCGCCAGTCCTTGTCGTGGTCCTGACCGTCCCCGCCGTAGCCCAGCAGGGTGAGGATGCGGGGGGTGTCGTGGGTGCCCAGAAAGTTCATGGCGGAGTGGAAAGCGAAGGGGGGATAGTTCTCCCGGATGGTCTCCATGGTGTTTTTGAATCCGGCGGCGTCTCCGCCCATAAGGTAGCCCAGCAGGCTGTTGCGGAAGGGGTAGTTCATCAGCCCGTCGCAGTGGCCCCCCAGGATGTGCTTGCGGCGGACGCCGTAGGCCATTTTGGTGGAGCCGTCCTCCCACACCTCGCCGATGACCACGGCGTTGGGGTCGGTCTCCCGCACCGCCTGGTGGATGCCGTGAACAAAGTCGTCGGGGAGCTCATCGGCTACGTCCAGCCGCCAGGCGTCGGCACCCGCCCGCAGCCAGCGGCGGACGATGCTGTTCTCGTCCCCGAAGATATAGTCCCGGTAGGAGGGTTCCCCCTCGTTGACGGCGGGCAGGGAGTAGATCCCCCACCAGGAGTCGTACTTGTCCGGCCAGTGGGAGAAATTATACCACTTGTAGTAGGGGCTGTCCTGGGATTGGCAGGCCCCGTTCTCCGGGTAGGAACCGTCCCCGTTGAAGTAGCGGCTCACATAGCCCTGATGGTTGAACACGCCGTCCAGCATGATGCGGATGCCCAGCTTGTGGGCGGCGTCGCACAGGGCCCGAAAATCCTCCTCGGTGCCCAGCATGGGGTCGATCTTCTCATAGTCGCCGGTGCCGTAGCGGTGGTTCTCCGGGGCCTCAAAGACGGGGCAGAAGTAGAGGGTCTCCACCCCCAGGCTGTGGAGGTAGGGCAGCTTCTCCATGACCCCCTTCAGATCGCCGCCGAAGAAGTCCCGGTTGCGCACCTCACCGTTGGCGTCGGGCCGGTACTGCGGTTCCTCCCACCAGCTGGTGTGGACGGTGCGTCCCCCCGGCATGCCGGTGGGGTCGGGCACTCTGGTGCGGCGGAAGCGGTCGGGGAAGATCTGATAGGTGACCCCCTCCCCAAACCAGCCGGGTACCACATCGGTGCCGTCGTACACCGTCAGCTGATAGGGCCCCAGCTCCTCCTGGCGGCCGTCCAGGCCGGACAAGCGGAAGGAGTACCACACCAGGCCTACATGGTCCCCGGTGTCCAGGGTGACCCGGAGCACGTCCCGGTCGCCGTCGATGCCGTCCCAGGCCATGGGCAGCTCCAGCCGCCGCTCCTGGGAGGACTCAAAGTAGGCGATGAGCACCGCCTGGGAAAAGCCCTCCGTCCGGAGGGGGCGCAGGGCGAGAGACACCTGAGTGCCCGAGGGCACCGCGCCATAGGGCTGTTTATACCGGCTGTCCCGGCTGTCAAAGGTCATTGCATCCAGCAAAGAAAAGACTCCCTTCAGCGGATCAAGGTATTTTCGGTTCCCACGGACTCCATGGTATGCTCGCTGCCGAAGTAGTAGTTGACGATCTCCCCGGCGGCACTGGCCAGGTTGGCACCGGAGGCGCCTCCCTCCACCACCATGGAGATGACGATCTCGGGATCGTCGTAGGGGGCAAAGAGGACGAACACGGCGTTGGCGTTTTCATCGGCGGACACCTGGGCGGAGCCGGTCTTGGCACCCACCTCCACCGCCAGATTGCTCAGGTACTGGTCCACGGTGCTCTCCTCGTCGTTGGCTACCTTCCACATGCCCTCCTTCACCGCCTCCACCCAGGCGGGGTTCAGGTCCAGCTGCTCCACCGGCTGGGCCTCATACTCATATACCGTCTCGGAGTAGTCACTGGACTTCACCGTCTTGAGCAGGTGGGTCTCATACCGGCTGCCTCCGTTGATGAGGGTGGCAATGTAGTTGGACAGCTGGATCATGGTGATGTTGGTGTTATCCTGGCCGATGGCGGCGTTGAGCAGGTTGCCGCCGTACCACTCCTGGCCCAGCATCTTGCTGGTCTCGGGGCCGGCCACATAGCCCTCCTCCTCGCCCAGCTCCAGGCCGGTCTTCTGGCCCAGGCCGAACATGGCGGCGTATTCGTCGATCTTCTCAATGCCCAGCCGGTGGCCCAGGGTGAAGAAGTAGATGTTGCAGGAGTCCCGCAGGGCGTCGGCCATGTTTTCCCAGCCGTGGGTGCCCCGGTACTGGCGGTAGATCCAGCACTGGGGATGGGAGTCGCCGTAGGGATAGTGTTCCTCCTCGGGCAGCTGCAGCGAGCCGGTGTCCTCAATCTTCTCGGTGGGGGTGGTAAGCCCCTCCTGAAGGGCGGCAATGGCCACCAGGGGCTTGAAGGTGGAGCCAGGGGAGTAGAGCTCACGGGTGGCCCGGTTGGTAAAGGGCTTCAGCGGGTTGTTGGCCACCTCGTTATAGGCCTCGTTGCTGCTGTACACCTTGGTCAGGTCGTAGGTGGGGTAGGAGGCCATGGCCAGAATGCCGCCGTCGTTGACGCTCTGTACCACCACGGCGCCCTTCTCCTTGGTGTTGGCCAGGCCTTCAATGGTATCGGCCAGTACCTGTTCCACCTTCTCCTGGAGCCGCAGGTCCAGGGTGGTCATGACGTTGTAGCCTGGTTCGGGCTCCATGGGCTCGCCGGTCTCGCTGTCCAGCTTCCAGCTCTCGCTGACCACCTTGCCGCTGGTGGACATCTCCTGGATCAGGGTGCCCGACTTGCCCCGCAGGTAGTCCTCAAAGGCGTATTCCAGCCCGTCGATGCCCACCTTCTCGTTCATGTTATAGCCCTTGGCCTTGTAAGCGTCCTGGTTTGCGGCCTGAATGGCGCCTACCCGGCCCAGCAGATGGGCGGCACTGGTGGTGTTGTACTGCCGGACGGTGGTGGCCGAGATGTTGACGCCGGTGAGGCTGTGCTCCTTGATGGCGGAGATCACGTCGATATCCACGTCCTGGGCAAAAATATACTCGGTCCGCTTCACGTCCCGGCTGCGGAGGTTGAGCTCGTAGAGTACCCCGATGAGGGCACGGGCGTCGGCGTCGGACACGGACTCGTCAATGAGGAAATACTGCCGCAGGCCGTCAATGACCTCCTGGGCGGTCAGTCCCTCCCCCAGGGCCTCCAGGCTGGCGGCAGCCTCCAGATCCTCGGTGCGCCAGCGGTCGGGCAGGATCTTTTCGCCCAGGGGCAGTGCGTCCAGCAGGGCCCCCAGGTAGGTGAAGGCCACCTTGCCCTCGCTGGTGGTGTAGGCCAGGGGGGTCTCGCTGGTATAGGTAAAGGGGGCCTCCTTGGAGATGGGCAGGGTGTCTTCCCACTCCAGGCCGTTGGCCTGACAGATGTGGATGAGATCGAGCAGATTGGCGTTGCGCTGGGCCTCGGCGCCCATGACGGAGGAGTTGAGGGTGATCTCATAGGTGGCTCGGTTGCTCACCAGGGAGCGTCCGTACCGGTCCACCAGCTCACCCCGGGCGGCCTCCACCGTCACGGTGTTGGAGATCTTCATGGCGGAGGCGGCCCGGTATTCGTCCACCTTGACCACCTGCAGGTGGTAGAGGTTGCCGATAAAGGCCGCCAGCAGCACGAAGAGCAGCAGCGCTACCACGATGGTTCGGATGTGAAATTGCTTGCCTTCCACAGGTTCAGGTCTCCTTCCGGGGTCAGGGGGTGAGTGCTACACTGTCTTTGTGATAGAAGTTGGCCAGGGCCTGGTTGACCCAGACCTCCGGGTCCTCATGCATATCGCCGTTGTAAATCAGCTCGTGGAGCTTCCAGGACACGTCCAGGGGCTCCAGCCGAACATCGGTAACAGAGGGGTCCTGGAGCACCGACAGCCGGTCGGACTGCTGCTGCCAGTAGGATTCCGCCGAGCCGTCGGCCAGGGCGGACAGCGCCCGTCCGGCAGTGCTCTGGTCATAGTAGCGGTAGTGGACGGTGGTGAACGCCAGCAGCAGAAGCAGCACCGGTACCGCCGCCCACAGCATACGGGGGATTTTTTCTGCCGCCGGCAGCCGGGGGAGCACTGCCCGCCGGGCCCAGCCCAGCCAGTACCACAGGTTGGCGATCACCAGCCAGAAAAAGGAATAAAACACGATGCTTCGCAGCCGCTCCGGTCCGGCCTCCCCCAGGGCGTAAAAGTGGGGGGCATTCTGGGCGGCAAAGAGCAGGAAGCTGAACAGAGTAAACAGCGGGGGCAGAGGGAAACGGAAACCGGTTTTCCCGGTCAGTCCCCACAGCAGCGGGATCATCAGGAAAAAGCTCAGCAGGATGGGCCAGCTGAACCATTCCAGCAGATCGGCCCAGGCCTGCTCAATGGAATGGAGCACCGCGTCTACCGCGCCGATGGGGGGCGCGGCCATGCCCTGCCGCACCTGGTTGCCGGGGGCCACCACACTGATCAGAAAGGCGGCGACCAGTACCGCCGTGGGGAGCAGGGCGGGCAGAGCCTTCTTCCGCTCCCGCCACAGGAAATACAGCAGGAAGAGGCCGCACACCAGGGTAGCCAGCAGGGCGGAGACGTAATTGCTCCCCCCTACCAGCAGGGCACACAGAGTACCGGGCAGTACCGCCCACAGGGTCTGCCGCAGGGTTTGGGCCAGCTTGAGGGCCACCAGCCGCTCCACCAGCAGCAGCATAATGCCGTAGGTAAAGGTGTAGTACACCGCTCCGTTCCACCAGTAGAAGGTGTCCTTGGGGGAGACCACGAACTGGATGGACAGCAGCAGAATGGGGACGGCCAGAAAAATCGTCTGCCGCCAGGTGCCGCCCAGGACCCGGCGGACCAGGGTGTCCGCCAGCTTGAAGGTACCGGCGCACAGGGAGGCCAGCATCACCACCGGGGTGATCCAGTAGAGGTACTCCGAAAAGGTGAGGGGGGTGAGGGACATCAGGCCGATGGCGGTGAAGGTCCCCTGCCAGCCCTTGTAGTAGCTCCACATGGCGTGCCAGCTGCCGCTGAGCAGGCACTCCCCGTTCAGCGTGGCCTCATGGGGCAGCAGGGCGTAGCTGTAGTCGTCGGCGGAGGGCCAGCCGTACCGCCCCAGCAGCAGCACGGGGATCAGGCTGACCGCCAGCAGGACCAGCAGCAGCCAGGGCCCGTATTTTTTCCACACACGTATGCTTTGTTCCATTGTTCTCTCTCTTTTCCTACAAAACCGTCTTTTTCGGCACCCGGCGGAAGACCCACAGGAAGAGGGCGTACACCGGGAAAACGAATACCATGGACCAGGCGATCTCCCGCCCGGCCAGACTGAGCAGGGCGGGCAGGGCCGCCTTGCCGCCGATGAGCCACACCAGCACCCGGGCCCCGTCAATGCACAGCAGGGCCAGCAGGGAGCACAGCAGGCAGCCTAGCAGATTCTGCCGCAGCACATACTGGGCCAGGGCCCCCGCGCCTACGCCCAGCAGGCACAGGCCTACCGTCATGGCGCCGTCGGGGTTGAAGTACACCGCGTCGCATAATATGCCTACCCCCAGGCCGAAGCCGGCTCCGGCCACGGTGCCCTCCAGCACCGCCACGGCCACGGCGGCCAGGGGCAGCAGCATGGGGGACACGCCGAACAGGGGATAGCGGTTGAGCAGGTAGACCTCACAGAACCACACCGGCAGCAGCGCCAGGGCGTACACGCCCCACTTGATCAAAAAATCCCGTCTCGTCACAGGATGGGTTCCTCCTTCACAGGGAAGGCCGGCAGGCGTCCGGCCCTTACTCGACTATGGTGAAGTCCTTGATGACAAAGACCTGCTGCAGGTTGTCCAGATCGGTCTCGGGCACGATGACCGCGTAGTCGGTCATACCGGAGGCGTCGGTGCGTACCTCCTCTACGTGGCCGGCCACCAGCCCGGAGGGGTATATGCCGCCCCGGCCCGAGGTAGTCACCAGATCGCCCGACATGAGCTGGCTGTTTTCCGGCAGGTAGGTCAGCTTCAGCTTGCCCTGCTCCATCAGGGCCAGATCGCCCTCCAGAATGGCGGCGCCGCCGGTGCGCACCAGCTGGCCGCCCAGCTCCACGTTGGCGTCAATGAGGGTGCGCACGGTGCACCAGTTCTCCCCCACCTCGGCCACCACGCCCACCAGGTTCCAGTACTCGTCCACCACGCAGTTGTCCACCGCGATGCCCTGATTGGTGCCCTTGCTGAGGGTGAGGGTGGACTCCCAGTTGGAGGTGGTGCGGGCGGTGACCATGGCGGCCTCCTTGGTGAACTGCTTATCCTTGGGGGTGAGCTCCAGCAGGTTGTACAGCCGCTTGTTCTCCTGGATGGCGGACTCGTACTCCCGCTCCTTGGCCTTCAGCTCGGCGTTCTCCTGCTTGAGGGCCTCCAGCTCCTCCTTCATCTGCTCCAGCTCAAAGGCGTCGGAGTAGCGCTCCTCCGCCCAGTTGGTGACGGCACTGATGCCGTTGCGCACCGGGGTGGTGATGATGCCCACCAGATTGGCCAGTGGGTTGGCCTTCCCCCCCAGCAGCATGGAGACCACCGCCGTCACCAGGGCCAGCAGGATGGCGGCGATGAGGATCAGGATTCCATTGTGCCGGAAAAAGTCTTTCACGCCTGTGTCCAGCCTCTCTTTCTTACTTGCCCGCCGCCAGGGCCATGCAGTCCACGCCCAGCTGGCTGAGGATGCGCCCCAGACGGCACACCGGCAGACCCATTACGTTGTAATAGTCCCCGGAAATGCCCTCGATGAACAGGGCGCCGTAGCCCTGGATGCCGTAGGCCCCCGCCTTGTCCATGGGCTCCCCGGTGGCGATATAGTGCTCGATCTCCTCCGCCGCCAGGGGGCGGAAGGTGACTGCCGTCTCCTCCCACAGGCTGTGGCACTGCTCCCCGTAAAGCACGGTGAGACCGGTATATACCTGGTGGCGGCAGCCCGACAGGATGGAGAGCATCCGGAAGGCCTCCTCCTTATCGGCGGGCTTGCCCAGCACCGCCCCGTCCAGGGCCACCACCGTGTCGGCGGCAATGACCACCGCGTCGGGGCCCACCTGGGCGGCCACCGCCCGGGCCTTCTCCTCCGAGATCTGCCGCACCAGCTCCGCCGGGGGCAGGTCCCGGTCCATATGCTCGTCAATGTCGGGGGTGATGATACGGAAGTCCCGCACCCCCATCTGCTCCAGCAGCTCCCGTCGCCGGGGGCTTTTGGAGGCCAGAATGATATCCATGTGAGTTTCGTTCCTTTCCATTATTGCCCGGTGGACCCAAAGCCGCCGGCCCCACGGCCGGTGTCGTCCAGCTCCTCCACCCGCTCCAGCTCCGGCAGGACCACGGGTGTGACCACCAGCTGGGCGATGCGGTCGCCGGGGTGGATGGTGTAGGGCACGTCGGACAGATTGGTGAGCCCCACCATGATCTCCCCCCGGTAGTCGCTGTCAACCACGCCCACCCCGTTGGACAGGGTGACGCCGTGTTTGATGCCCAGCCCCGAGCGGGCGTACACCAGGGCCACATACTCCGGCCCCGGCAGGGCGATGGCAATGCCGGTGGGAATTTTCACCAGCTGCCGGGGGGCAATGATGATATCCTCCTGGATACAGGCGGACAGATCCATGCCGGCGGAGCCTTCGGTGGCCCGCTGGGGCCAGGGCAGGTCCCGGCCGATCCTGGGGGATACCGCTTTGATTTTCAGCTTCATCTATGGTTACTCCACATCTCGATAGTAAAGACCCCGAGTGTACTCGTTGGGGCTCCAGTTTCCCTGGTCCAGATAGCGCTGGGCTACCTGGACGCACTCCCGGGGATTTTCGGTGGTGAACATCAGCCGCTGGGCCCACAGGCCGATGCGGCGGTAGTCGGCGGCCTTGTCCGCCAGGAAGAGCTTTTGGGAGTTGAGCAGCTCATTGCGGCAGCCGGGGGCCTTGACCACCGGGAACCGGGCCCCCTTCCGGTCGGTCAGAATGTTGGTGTTCTGACAGTTGCAGGAGCCGGTGCGGTTTTTGATGATGCAGTTCTCCATGATCATCAGGGGCAGCCGGCCGTAGGTGATGAGCTCGGTATTCAGACTCTTGGACAGGTCCCGGATCTGGGGGAACTTCAGCTCAAAGGACAGGGTGAGGGAGGCAAAGCCCAGACGCTTATATTCTTTCACCGCCTGAGCATTATAGACCTCCATGCCGAAATCTCCCCGCAGGGTGAAGCCCAGATCTTTGGCCACCGGGATCATGCCCAGGTTGCCCACCAGGGCGTCCTGTACCCCCAGGTCCTTCACCTTCTTCAGGTTCTCCACCATCTGGGGGAACTCCCGGTCCCAGGCAATGCGGGGCAGAATGACGCCGATGGACGTGCCCGCCGGGGCCTGGGCCTTCTCCGGGTGGGCGGCCAGTTCCTCCAGGGGGATGTACACCATGGCAGGGCCCAGGTCCAGCAATTCCTTGGTAACCTGCTCCGCTGTCCGCACTGAGATGGTGAGGACGGGGGCCTCCCGCCGGTTCTCATACCGGGCGCCGGGATGGTACTGGCCGGTACGGCGGCGGGGCAGCTGCTCCCGCTGCTTTGTCAGCTGGTCCAGAGCCTCCCGCCGCAGGGCGTTGAGGGTGGACAGGGGGAGGGACAGGCCGTCCTCCACCAGCACCCGCATCCGGTCAGCCCGGTAGGGGGTGCCGCCGGTACGGGCCAGCTGCTTTTCCACCGCGTCCGCCGTCAGGGGACGGGTGCGGGCCTCCTCGGGCACCGGCCCCTCCACCGTGGCCACCCGGTCGTCGGGGTCCTTGACCCCCACGTGGGCGGGCTCGCCGGGGCGGAGCATGGCGTAGAAGGTAATTGGCACCCGCTGGGCCTCTCCGCTCTGGTAGGTGTTGCGGGCCATGGCGAAGAGCTCCTTGGGCTCTTTCGTCTCCTCCCGCACGCCGAACATGTGGCTCCCCTGCCGGTCCAGATAGTAGCCCTGGGTGAAGCCCTGGCGGGAGAAGGCGGCCTGGAGCTGGTTGACCTCCTCGGGGGTGGGCTCCCGGTCCTCATGGATGGCCCGGGAGTAGATGCCGGTGACCACCGCCACATATTCGGGCCGCTTCATGCGGCCCTCCAGCTTGACGCACTTTACCCCCATCTTCCGCAGGTCCCGCAGGTAGCCCGCCAGAGACAGGTCCTTCAGGGACAGGGGATAGGAGTCCGCCTTGCCCTCCCAGCCGTACTTCAGCCGGCAGGGCTGGGCGCACAGGCCCCGGTTGCCAGAGCGGCCCCCGATGACGGAGGACAGGAAGCACTGGCCGGAATAGCACATGCACAGGGCCCCGTGGGCGAACACCTCGATCTCGATGGGGGAATTCTGGCAGATATATTCGATCTGGTCCCGGGACAGCTCCCGGGAGAGCACCGCCCGGGTCATACCCAGGTCGGCCGCCATCTTGACGCCGTCCAGGTTGTGGACGGTCATCTGGGTGGAGGCGTGGACGGGCAGGTCGGGGGCCACCTGGCGGACCATCCGCAGTACCCCCATGTCCTGCACCAGCACCGCGTCGGCCCCCAGACTGCTGGCCTCCAGCGCAAAGTCAGCGGCCTGGGGCAGCTCCCGGTCGGTGAGCAGGGTGTTCAGGGTGAGATACACCTTGGCGCCCCGCACATGGCAATAAGAAACCGCCGCCGCAAATTCCTCCCGGGAGAAATTCTTCGCGTTGCGGCGGGCATTAAAATCTCCGTATCCCAAATAGACGGCGTCCGCGCCGTTCTGAACAGCCGCCGCCACGGCCTCCATGGACCCGGCGGGGGCGAGCAGTTCCAACATACGATCCCTCCCGGAGCAGGGGGGCATGGCGCCCCCCGTTTCCTTACTTCTTGTTCTGCAGCTTGAAGATCTCCCGCTTGGCCTCGGAGAGCTCCAGCTTCATCTTGGTGGCCTCCTCCAGATATTCCTTCAGCTGGCGGCGCAGGTTCTCCGCCGCCTCCACCTCTTTAAAATATTCGTCGGCAATATTCACCGCCGCCAGGACGGCACCGTCCACCAGAGAGACGCGGGCGCCTTCCATGACCTCCCGCACCTTTTCGTCCACGTGGGCTGCCACCTTCTCGGTATAGCCGGCGTCCTCGGTGCCAACCAGGGTGTATTCCTGCCCGGCAATGGTAACGGCGACGCGGTTTTTCATGCAAACCCCTCCTGACCATAATTAGATATGTTATTATATCACATCCCGTCCTGGAAGAAAAACAAATTCTTCGTTAATTTTCGAGCTGGCCCAAAGCTCCGGCGGAAATATCTGCTCCGGGATTGTACCGCCCCCCGGGTATGTGGTATGATAACAGGTACGATATCACAGAGAGGGGGATGCCCTATGCCGGAGCTGCTGCTGCCGGGCAATATCATATCCATGGACGCCCGGGCGGCCGACCGGCTCACCGCCTGCGGCAACGGGGACGCCGCCCTGCTCTACCTGTGGCTGCTCCGCCACGGGGGAGAGCTGGACCCGGCCCAGGCCCGGAAGGGGCTCAAGTGGGACGGCCAGCGGCTGGAGGAGGCCTCCGCCGCCCTGGTGAATCTGGGCCTGTCCGACGGTAAGGCCCGGGAGGAGGCCGCCCCTATCCCCGCCCCCCAGGGCCCTCCCGACTATACCGCCGCCGACATCACCCGGGAGATCGAGGACGCCACCTCCACCTTCCCCGGCCTGGTGAACGAGGTCCAGCGGCGGCTGGGCAAGGTGCTGTCCACCTCCGACCTCAAGAGCCTGTACACTCTGTATGACTATTTAGCCCTCCCTGCCGAGGTGATCTGCCTGCTGGTGAGCTGGTGCGTGGAGGAGTTTGAACGGAAATACGGCGCGGGCCAGCGGCCCCGCATGTCCCAGGTACTGAAGGAGGGCTTTGCCTGGAAGCGGCTGGGGGTGGATACCGCTCAGGCCGCTGACGCCCACTTAAAGCGCAAGAGCCTCTACCGCACCCGGGAGGGGGCCATTCTCCAGCTGCTGGGCCTCAAGCCCCGGCCTCTGGTGGAGAAGGAGAAGAAGAAGGTGGCCGCCTGGACTGACATGGGCTTCCCCGACGAGGTGCTGCGGCTGGCCTACGAAAAGACAGTGTACAAGAAGCAGCAGATGGACTGGGACTACATGAACGGTATCCTGCTGGGCTGGCACAAGAAGAACCTACACACCCTGGCGGAGATCGAGGCGGGGGACAAGCCCGCCCGGACGGCCCAGACTGCCGGCTCCGCCGGCGGCAGCAGACCCGCCATGCAGGACCACCCCGCCGCCCCCGGCGAGGTGGACCGGCGGGTGCGGGAGGATCTGGAACGCATGCGGGAGTTTCTCCGGCAGGAGAAGGAACGGGACAAGGAGGGATAAGCCATGGGATACGAGGCCAGCGTGCTGAGTCGGGCCACCCGGCGGCTGGAGGAGGAGCGCCGCCGGCGGGAGGAGGCCCTTGCCCGCCGCAAGGAGGAGATCTATGCCCAGCTGCCCCGGCTCCGGGAGATCGACCGGGAGCTGAAAGGGACGGTGTATCAGATCATCGCCTCCTCCCTGCGGGAGGGCCGGGACCCGGCCCCCTCCATCCAGGTCATCAAGGACCACAACCTGTCCCTCCAGGCCGAGCGTACCCATCTGCTCCTTCAGAACGGCTGGGGGGCCGACGCTCTGGACGAGCAGCCCGCCTGCCCCAAGTGCAACGACACCGGCTGGGTGGGAGCCCGTATGTGCACCTGCCTGAAAAAACTGTGCGGCGAGGAGCAGATCAAGGAGCTGTCCAAGCTGCTGGACCTGGGGGAGCAGTCCTTTGAGACCTTCTCCATGGACTACTATTCCCCCTTGGCCTGGCCGGGGGAGGAGATCTCCCCCCGGGAGAACATGGAGTTCATCTTCGATATGTGCTCCAACTACGCCCGGAAGTTCGGCCGGTTCAGGCTGCGCAACCTGTTTCTTTCGGGCCCGCCGGGGCTGGGCAAGACCTTCCTGTCCGCCTGCATCGCCCGCACCGTGTCGGAAAACGGCTTCTCCGTGGTGTACGACACGGCGGTCAACGTGTTTGCCCGGTTTGAGGAGCAGAAGTTCGCCCGGGACCGGCTGGACGCCGAGGAGGCCAAGGACGAGACCAAGCGGTACCTGGGCTGCGACCTGCTGATCCTGGACGATCTGGGCAGCGAGCTCACCACACCCTTCGTCCAGTCCGCCCTGTACACCCTGGTCAATGCCCGGCTCATGGCCAACAAGCAGACGGTGATCTCCTCCAACCTGACCATGGCCCAGGTGCGCCAGCGCTACACGCCCCAGATCTCCTCCCGGCTGGAGGGGGAGTACCGGGTGCTTCCCTTCTACGGCGAGGACATCCGGCTCCAGCGCAAGAAGCAGCTGTGACCTGCAATATCAAAAAAGCCTGCTGCACACGCAGCAGGCTTTTTTCGCGGTCACAGGTTGAGCAGCACCAGCGCCACCAGGATGATGGCCAGGCCGCACCACTGGCGCTTGCCGGGACGCTCCCGGAAGGCGGCCACGCCGATGAGGCTGATGACCAGAATGGTGCCGGCGCTGTAGGTGGGGTACACCAGCACGGCGGGCAGTTGGGTCAGGGCCCGCAGCAGGAAGAACACCGAGCCGTAGTTGGGAATGCCCACCAAGCAGCCGTACAGCACCTCCCGCCAGCCCAGGTGCTCCTTTTTATAGACCACCATGCCCAGGCATACCACCAGGGCCACCAGGAAGGTGATGAGCAGAAACCAGCCGTCCAGGTCCCGGCTGCCCACCGCCTCAAAGATCTTGGCCAGGCTGTCGGTGAGGCCGGAGCACACCAGCAGCAGCAACAGGCCGGTCTTGCTGGTCACCGCCTCTCCGGCGCTGTCGGTGCGGATGAGCCAGATGGCGGCGCAGGCCAGCACGAAGCCCGCCAGCTGCACCCCGGTAGGCAGCTCCCCAAAAGCCACCACGGCGAACAGCATGGGCACCACCAGGCCCAGCCGGGCAAAGGTGCCCGACAAAATCACACCGTTTCTGCGGATGTTGCCCTGGAGGATCACCAGAGTGCCCAGGTAGAGTAGGCCCTGGGCGGCGCCCAGCCCCAGGGCCGCCCAGCCGCCCCCCTCCAGGGAGAAGGCCCGGGAGGACATGGCCAGATAGGCCAGGATGGCCCCGGACAGGTAATTCATGGCGAAACGGCCGTACATGCCGGAGGTACGGCGCTCTCCGATGCGCAGCATGGCGGACACCAGCGCGCTGGACAGGATGGCTAACAGAAGATCCAGCATCTCTCACTCTCTCCTTACGATCATGTATGTCCATAAAACAGCGGCCCATCCCGGGGGAGATGGGCCGCTGTTTTTACAAGTCAGATCACTTGCCGCCTTTCAGGGCCTTCATGCGGTCGGCGTGGCTGAGGATGCGCTTGCGCAGGCGCAGGCTCTGGGGGGTGACCTCCAGCAGCTCGTCGTCGGCCAGGAACTCCAGGCACTGCTCCAGGGACATCTGGCGGGGCGGGGTGAGGCGCAGGGCCTCGTCGGAGCCGGAGGCACGCATATTGGTCAGCTGCTTCTTCTTGCAGATGTTGACGGAGATATCCTCCTGCTTGGGGGTCTCGCCCACCACCATGCCGGCATACACGGGCACGCCCGCGCCGATGAAGAGCACGCCGCGCTCCTGAGCGTTGAACAGGCCGTAGGTCACGCTCTCGCCGGTCTCGAAGGACACCAGGGAGCCGGAGTTGCGGCGCTGGATCTCGCCCTTCATGGGGGCGTAGCACTCGAACACGGAGGCCATGATGCCCTCGCCCTTGGTGTCGGTGAGGAACTCGTTGCGGTAGCCGAACAGGCCGCGGGAGGGCACCAGGAACTCGATCTTCATCCGGTCGCCCACGGGGGTCATCTCCAGCAGGTCGCCCTTGCGGGAGCCGATCTTCTCGATGACGGCGCCCACGCTGTCGGAGGGCACGTCCACCACCAGGCGCTCGATGGGCTCGCACTTCTTGCCGTCGATCTCCTGGAAGAGCACACGGGGGGGAGAGACCTGGAACTCGTAGCCCTCGCGGCGCATGGTCTCGATAAGGATGGACAGGCTCATCTCGCCGCGGCCGGCCACGTTGAAGGCGTCGGTGGAGTCGGTCTCGGTGACCCGCAGGGACACGTCCTTCATGGTCTCCCGGAACAGACGCTCACGCAGCTGGCGGGAGGTGACGAACTTGCCCTCCTTGCCGGCGAAGGGGGAGTCGTTGACGGAGAAGGTCATCTCGATGGTGGGGGCGGAGATCTTGACGAACTCGATGGGCTCCACCGCGTCGGGGGCGCAGATGGTGTCGCCGATGGTGATCTCGCCGATACCGCTCATGGCGATGATGTTGCCGGCGTCGGCCTCGGTGACGGGCACCTTGCCCAGACCGTCAAACTGGTACAGAGCGGTGGCCTTGGCCTTCTTGGGGGCCTCATCGGGGTTGTGGTAGTTGCACACCACGATCTCCTGGTTCTGTTTCACAGTGCCCCGCTCAATGCGGCCGATGGCGATCCGGCCCACAAACTCGTTGTAGTCGATGGAGGACACCAGCATCTGGAAGGGAGCCTCCACATCGGCCTCGGGGGCGGGGATATAGTTGACGATGGTCTCAAACAGGGGCACCAGATCGGTGCCGGGCTGGTCGGGGGAGTAGGAGGCGGTGCCCTGGCGGCCGGAGCAGAACAGGGTGGGGGACTCGAACTGCTCGTCGGTGGCGTTCAGGTCCAGCAGCAGCTCCAGCACCTCGTCCATGACCTCGTGGATGCGCTGGTCGGGGCGGTCGATCTTGTTGACCACCACGATGACCTTGTGGCCCAGCTCCAGGGCCTTGGACAGCACGAAGCGGGTCTGGGGCATGGGGCCCTCGGCAGCATCCACCAGCAGGATGACGCCGTTGACCATCTTCAGGATGCGCTCCACCTCGCCGCCGAAGTCGGCGTGGCCGGGGGTGTCCACGATGTTGATCTTCACGTCCTTGTAGTGGACGGCGGTGTTCTTGGCCAGAATGGTGATGCCGCGCTCACGCTCCAGATCGTTGGAGTCCATGACGCGCTCCACGGTGGCCTGGTTCTCGCGGTAGATGCCGCCCTGCTTGAGCATTTCGTCCACCAGGGTGGTCTTGCCATGGTCGACGTGGGCGATGATGGCTACGTTGCGTAATTTCTCGTTCTGCATGTAAACTTTCCTCCCGATATACTGGCAAGACCGCCGGGCCCTGAGTTTCCCGGCAAATATCCCGCAAAAAGGCATACATTTGGGTGTATGCAATATTCTGATAAGCTCGACTCTTAATTATACCGCACGCCCCGCGGGCGATGCAACAGCTTTCCGCAAAAAAACCAACAAAAACCCGCATGTTTCCACCCGTCAGCGTTGACACCAACCGGAAATTGGGTTACAATAATTCGGTATTGGCGGGTTTTTGTTCCGCCCGCAGATTCATATGCGCCTGTAGCTCAGCAGGATAGAGCGACCGCCTCCTAAAAATCGAATCGTTCGAATCCTGGAGCCCTGTAAAATTGAATATTTTCTGTATAAGCCCCCGTAGCTCAGTTGGATAGAGCGGTCGCCTCCTAAGGTCGCGTTACAACAAACACCTTTAGGAAAAAGGCAATAGTCAATAACTTAATATTTTATAGATGTCCCTGTAGCTCAGCAGGATAGAGCGACCGCCTCCTAACAATCGAACCGTTCGAATCCCGGAGCCATGTATAACTGAATAATTTCTGTATATGCCCCCGTACCTCACCAGGATAGAGGGTCCGCCTCCTAAGTCCATGCTCACCTATCACCTGGCGAGAGAAAACTTCATATGCCCCCGTACCTCAGATGGATAGAGGGTCCGCCTCCTAAGCGGAACGCCGGCAGTTCGAGCCTGCCCGGGGGTGCCAAAAACGCTGTGATTTTGCGAAATCACGGCGTTTTTTATTCAAAATTGTTACGGAGTGAAATCAATCAATTTCCCAATTATCCTATGTGTTTCCAACCATCTTGCCGTGGGGGAATCGAACGATTTTAGGTATGTCTGCTAATGAAAATGGGGTTTTTGCTAATGGGTCGTTTTGTGTCCTCTGGTGTATGTTTCGAGTCCTTTTATTACCCCGCTTGCAGAAGGGATTTCAACTGACTCGCCAACTCCGGGTTTTCCTGCAACTGTGTAAGTAGCTGCTGAAGATCCAGACCAGGCTTTGGCTGTTCCACCGGGGGCTGGAGCTGTCGCTCTACAAGTCGCATATCCGGATTTGCGTAGAAGGCGGTCTCAAACTTCTGGGCGTTGATCTTGCGCTCCTCGTCGATGATATGGGCGTAGACCTCTGTGACCATCGTGGCCTGTGCGTGTCCAGTGTCCCCCTGGGTGGCCTTAATATCTCCGTGATTGATCTTCAGCTTATAGGTGGTGCTGGAGTGACGCAGGGAATGAAAAACTACATCGGGCAGTCCTGCCGACTTTTTCAGCCGCTCAAACTGATTGCCGATCACGCGATCCTCGCAGGGCCGTCCAGTTTCCAAGGCAAGCACCAAGTTATAATCACTGTATTCCTCGCCCATAAGTTCCTTGAGCTTGTCCTGCTTCTGCTTCCAGTCCCGAAGAATATAGGCCAGGGTCTTGGGGAGCCAGACCTTTCGGATACTGGTTTCAGTCTTGGGCCTTTTCAGCACCAGACGTGTCGTGGACTTGGCCTTTGTGATCCGGGGGAACATGAACAGGATGTCCTTTTCCCCGATTGCCTGGATCGCATCCTGGCTCACCCGGGCCAACTCCTTGTCGATGATGATATAGGCGTCGTCTCGCGCAATATCATCGTCGGTGATATGGACACAGTCCCAGGTCAAACCTGTGATCTCTCCCATCCGCAGTGAGCAGGCAAACGACAGATTGATCGCCACAAAGAGCTTTCCGTCTGAGCAGTTGTCCAGCGCCTTGCGGATGATCTCGACCGTCCAGATTTCCCGCCGTTTCTTTTCCTTCTTGGGGAGCAGGACATCATCGAACGGATTTTTTGCCACCATGTCCCATCTCACGGCCTGCCTAAAGGCACAATGCATCACCTTGCAGATCTTTTCGATGGTACACGGCGGCAGAAACTCGGTGCGCGCCCGGCGAAAAGGGGTGGACACCGGGGTGGTCTTCTGCAGCTTCTGGATGAAGCCGTCAACAACACGCCGGTTGATGTCCTGGACATTGTACTCACCCAACAGCGGATTGATATAGTTGTTGATAAGGCTTGTGTTCCCAGAAAAAGCGGAAAGCCCCCATCGCTTTGCCCCATAGAGGTCAACAAAGTCTTTCAAGAAGTCTTTGACCGTTATCGTTGACGGCGGGATGAAGGAACCGTTGTCGATTTCATATTCTACCTGGCTCTTTCTTGCGGCGGCCTCCCTTTTCGTGGTAAAAGTTTCCCACTTTTGTCTTTTGGTCCCTGATGAATCTTCGTAGGTGTAAACCACGGCATATTTCTTGCCGCGCTTTTGGATGGATGCCATAATTCTGTGGACTCCTTTCAATCAACATGATCTACACCGTCAAGCCACTCATCAAAA
Organism: Flavonifractor sp. An82; assembly: GCF_002159265.1. Lineage (GTDB taxonomy): Bacteria > Bacillota > Clostridia > Oscillospirales > Oscillospiraceae > Flavonifractor. The sequence continues at coordinate 101,248 of NZ_NFHG01000009.1, read as the reverse complement.
GATTTCTTTGAGATCCGCAGTTTTGTCCCAATGCGGACGCTTTTCAGTTCGCCGCTGGAACAGAGATTATATACAGACCGCTTGCTTACGCCGAGTATTTCGGCGACTTCTGCGACAGAATAGCTTCTCTTTTCAGGAGTGGCTCTTGGGTTCGTTGAAGTGATTTCAGCCACAAAAATCCTCCTTTCATGTGTGGCTGAGGAAATTCCACAGTACCCTTACAAAGATATTGTACGAATTTCCGTCAGCAAAAACAACACGTTCTAAACCAAATTCTAATCCGCTCCGGGCCAATTCCTGCGCTCTCGCTTCAGACCGCGTATTTCCAGGCTGCGCTATGCGCGATTTCAACGGCAGGCGCGCAAATGCACACTGTCTGCCGCTCCTGTATGACTCCCGGAACAGAGATATGGCCCTGGCAGTTCGCCGCCGGCATTTGTCAAGGTGCAGACAGAAGGCATTTTCCGTTTGTAAAATGCCCTGTGTAAAGCAAAACACGGGAAGTCCGGTGGGGGTTCCCTTGGTTCCCCGCGACCTCCCGTGCCATAGAACTTCATCCGGCGTAGTCGTGGCTCATATTGTCTCCGATTGTCTGAATACACAAAATCATGTTCGATCCATATTGACATGCACAATATATTGTGGTACAATCCATCATGTAATTGATTCTTTGTGCGCTCCTCATTTTGAGGGCAGGTCAACGGCCTGTGAGCGATAGGGTATCGCATTGCACACGTTGTTAGGTTTGAACGGTTGATCAGCGGCATTGGTGCGCCCAGGGGGTGGACTGCTGCTGATATTTTCAATTTTATAGGGGTATTCCCCATCGCGAAAGCGAGAATGACTGTACGCCGCCGAAAGGCGGATGGATCGCTGGCATATGTCGGCCTCAGTTGTTCTCGCTTTCTTTTTTTGCTCAAAAGCCGACAGGCTTTGAGAATATATCAAAATCGAAAGGAGAACGACAACCATGAAGCACCGAAAGAAATGGCGGCCCCACCGCCGCAGCAGGCTCCACAAGAAACTGCGGAGGGGCAACAACAGGCAGGTCTTAAAGGAAGAACTGAGAACCGTGATGCTTGGAGAGGAGGATTTCGACGTCTATGGGGACAACGGCATATCAGCCGCTGGTACTGGTAGAAACCTCAGAATTGCCGCGTGAGGAATGGCTTGCTTACCGGCGGAGAGGGATTGGCGGGAGCGATGCCGCCGCGGTCCTTGGGATCTCCCCCTTTATGACGGGCCGTGATCTGTACTACGACAAACTGGGGATCTCCGCAGCGGCGGATGACGAAAACTGGGTCGCCAAGGAGATCGGGCACCGTCTGGAGCCGCTGGTGGCGGAGATCTTTTCAAAGCGCACCGGACTGAAGGTATTCCAAAAGAAGTTCATGTTCCAGCATCCGCAATATCCCTGGATGCTGGCGGACCTGGACTATCTGGTGGAACTGCCAGACGGCAGCATAGCCATCCTGGAGTGTAAAACAAGCACGTCAAATTCCTCTGAAAACTGGTGGTATGCCGGGAAAGAAATCGTCCCCGCGTACTATGAAAGCCAGGGGCGTCACTATATGGCAGTGATGAATTACGGCAAGACCTTCTTCTGCTGCCTGTTCACAGACACCCGGGAGGCGATCATCCGAAGCATTGACCGCGATATGGCCTATGAGGAGGAACTAATTGCCTTGGAGGACACGTTCTGGAATGAAAACGTGGTGAAACAGCTACCGCCGGAATACACCGAGAACGGCGATCTGGTCATGAAAAGCGTCCAGCGCCTCTTGGGTCCTGCGGCCACAGACGCGCCGCCGGTGGTTATTACACCGCCGCAGTTCAGCCGAGTGAAGCAGTTTATGCAGTTGCAGGAACAGAAATCCGGCTTTGACGCCGAGATCAAAAAGCTGGATAAGGAAATGGCCCGCTTGAAAGCCCTGATCGTGGCGGATATGGGAAATAGCTGCAAGGCGCTCTATGAGGATGCCGAGGGCAACTATACCATTACCTACAACCCGGTCTATAAGCAGAGCATTCCCAAAGAGGGCTTGGACCGGCTCAAAGCGGTCCACCCGGAAATCTACAGCGAATATGTCAAGACGTCCGAGAGCCGAAGGTTTCTTGTCAAAAAGGTTTCGGACAGTGCGGCATGATTACACGGAGGTGATGATTAAAAATGGGCTTTGTAGCGGCATTTGATCGCGTACTCTTCTACAATGAGGCAAGCAGATTTGCCGTCCTTCGGATGAAAACGGCCGATATGATGGTCCCTGAAGACGCCCGCAGCCCCTACCGATACCATGACCATCTGATCCGCTTTATCGTGCCTCTTGCGTACCCGGAGCCTTACTCCGGAAGTTCCTCCCGCTCACCGTCGATGATGTCGGCAGTGGGCGGTTCTGCTGCGGGCGCCTCCATTGCGCCGGTTTGGGATGCAGGTTCTTGCCTGGATCGTCCTGTGCCGGGAAGAAACCCCCAGTCTTTCAGTGTGAGCTTCAGGCGCTTGTCCTTGGTGACGCCGTCTTTTCTGGTGTAATCGGATAACTCCAGAAAACCGGATACCCAAATCGTGCTTCCCTTTGCCACACTGCATTTTACCAGTTGATGTGCCAGATGCCCCCACGCCCACACCTGAATGAATTGGGTGCGTGCGGCCTCCCCGAATCCAAAGTGTTCGGCCAGGGAAAACATCACATAGGGGTTGTTCTTCAAACTGGTTTTCAGTTCAAGACCAGTGGTGACCCGGCCAAAAACAATCGCTTGGGCCATAACACTCCTTTCCGCCTGACGGCTTTACTAAATATATATAAAAAGCACCAGGGAGCAGACACACCCCTCAAAAGGGCGCAGTCGTTCCGCTGGCACTCACGTACAAACCTGACAACGTGTGCAATGCGAGACCTCTCGCTCATAGGCTGTTTCATAGCCTACCCTCAAAATGAGGAGCGCACAAAGAATCAATTACAATGGTAGTGTACCACTATATATTGATTTTGTCAAGCGTTATTATACTATATATAGTATGCCGCGGCTGAATTTTCTACAAGAATTTGTGTCTCTGATATGGGTGCCGGAAATTACCGGCGAACAAAAAGACCGACCGGGCAGATGCCGGAGAATCCGGCATTGGAGATATACCAGCAGGCCGGGCCCGCGACATCCCAGCATACTTCCAGGGTGACGTCGTGCCACCCGTCTGGGAAGAGGGCTGTAAAACTCTCCCCGGCATGGATGCCGCGTCCATTTACCCGGAGCCGAGGGTGTGGGTCCTGGTCACTGGGGTCAGGAAGCGTGATTTGGCTGACTTTTTCATATGCCCGAGGTTTGTCCATAAGGATACTCCTTTCCCGCCGGTATGCCGTAATTCCGCCTCAATGCCTTTCTGTATGGAAAACACATCAGTGCAGTTCAGATTTCTGCACGGCGTCCTCAGCATCTTTGTCTATGTGGTACTCACCCAGATCCTCAAGGGCTAAAAACTGGCTGTCCATAAGCGCCTGCCTGGGGAACGCCTGGCCGCCGGACAAGCCGGGGACCAGGCGGAAGTAAAGCTGGTAGCGGTTCCCGATCCGAAGAGCGATGCGCTTATCCAACGCCACCTCATATTCCGTTCCGTCGGTCAAGAGCATCCGAACCGTCCGGCTCCGTCTTAGGCCGGCGTGTCCCAGGCCGACGCAGATGCCTGTGATGACTTCATAGTTTCCGCCTGCCGCTGTCCGGTAAAAGGCCATGCAGCGCAGGGCGACACAAGCCGCCAGCAGGGTGCTGATGATCAACAGGGGCCGGTCCTCCAGCGCGAGAAAGACCGCGATTCCTACGGTAAGGAAGGCCGCGCCCGCCGCCCAGGACAAGAGCCATTTGCGCTGAAGGGCGGCGGGCCAGTCTCTGAACTGCCGCATCGCCTATACCCTCTCAAAAATGATCTGTTTGCCCAGACACAGGTTCGCTACCGCCAGGGTGACAGATGCGCGGCTGTCCGCGCTGAGCATCAGATAGCGGATATTATCGCTGGTCGTATCGACGTCATCGTACAGAGCGTCTATGACCCGCTCGCCGGAGGAGAGGTCAAAGATCCCCAGTTCTACGCATTTGACCAACTCCGCAGTGGATAGCAGCGCCTGTCTGGACAGCGCCAAAATCCGATTCTCGCATTCATCCATCTTCCGCCGCTGAAACAGGTTCTTTGTGGTGGAGAACGGTACACCGCCCAGAAATGTCAGTTTTGCAAAGGTGGCGATGCGAAGAAACAGGCTCTCTGAAATCGGCACCACATACAATCCGCCGAGCAAATCATACAGGGCCTCCAGGTCATCCTCGCCGCTACCGGAGGGCACCAGCCCGCGCACCTCCAGATGGTGCAGACAGTTTTCCAGGGTGCGCGGCTCCAGCAGATGCAGTTCCCTTGCCAGCAAATCATACTTTCGCTCCAACTGGCGGAAATCGGACAGGCGCCAAGTCAGCGCCGTCCACACGGCCATTTCCTGGAGGTCCAGAAGATGCTCCTGCTGATTGACATAGATCACGGGATATGTATTCCCATCCGCATCATGCCGCTTGGTGAACCGGCCAACCGCCGTGTAATATGTCCGTTTGTCCATAATAAGGTTCTCCTTTCCCGGTTACTATTTTCTACGAATCTCAAGCCCCTTTTTCAAATCCCATTTGGGAGAGCAGATCTGCGGAGATCGCATCCTGCCGGAACTTTTCCGCCGCACGGGCGATCCACGCGCCCACATGATTCGGCTTCGTATGATACAGCCGGGCAATATCGGCGCCGCTGTAGCCTTTGATCTTCAGCTCCAGCGCCTCAACGCCCAATTTGGCGACCCCGCTGTAGTGTCGCTTCCCATGTTCCAGCAGTTGCGCGACATAGATGGCTGAAACCCACTGTTCTGAATCGTCCTGCGCGACCTCTGCCTCTCTGACGGGAGGCGGCCGGTCTTCACAGGGCGGCGTATCCAAAGAGCAGGTCGGCACGTTTTTCAGCTGCGCCGCAATGCGGCGGCAATGGTCCAGTAGGTGATTGCGGATGACCGTGATGGCATAGGTTTTGAACTGCGCGCCGCCGGGAAGGTAAGTGGCGGCGGCATAACATAGGGCCAAGGCCCCCTCCTGGTGCAGATCGTCATAGGCTAAACCGCAGATCTCCTCCTTGACATCGATGTACTTCCAAATCGTCCAATGGATCAGTGAAATATTCTGCTCTACCAGATGCTGCTGTTCCCTGGTGAGGGGGTGGTCGAATTTCACTGGGCACACCTCCCTAAGCGGCCCGGCGCTGGGCGCCGAGGAACTTTTCACACAGGTCAATGACCAGTTGACAGCGGCCCTCGGAAAACTTGGCAATATGGGCCTCGCATTCCGGAAGATCCAGCTTCGCCTGGAGCCAGAGATAGGCCTGTCGCTTGGACATCAGGCCGCTTTTCCATAGCTGATTGAATACGGCATGAGCGGCCTGCCGCTCCCGCCGCAGCTGCTTATCGGCCAGCGTCCCCATCGGCAACTGGCTGGTGCGGTGGGCGGCCACATAGGAATCGCAGGCGGGATAGTTGCCGCACACATAGAGCTTGCTCCCCAGGGCGGCCCGCTCCCCATATACCACGGAGGCTGGCCGCAGAAAGGCCCGGGCGCCGCAGTAAGGGCATTTGATGTTGACTCGTTTCATGGATAGATCCCTCCTATGTTCTTAAAATGATGATGACAACAGGCTCAGCGCATCTGCAGGGGGGCCGCCGGCATCCGGGATCTGCCAGAGGAGATACCTGGCGAAAATATCCCCAAAGGCGGATTCTGTCAGGTATCCCCGGCATTCCGCAGGGTCGATCTGTTCCTGTGTCAACTTTTGAAAAGCATCTACGGCCATCACAACTGGTTTCCCGTCCTGGTCCGCGGCCATGAGCCAGCCGGTATGGCCGCCTTGGGCGGCAATATGGATGGTATTGCGCCAGTTCCCGCCGCAGGCAGATAGAAAACGGTACAGCCTCCGGGCAGATGCGGAAGTGATTTCCTTCATATACTCTTCTCCTTCAATACGCACCGCAAAACGCGGGTTTGGGCCCGAAAAAGAATGAACTTTTTGTAAACAATAAATCAGCCTCCCATAAGACATGGGGGCTGAAGGATGGCATTTTAATTCCAGCTATTATTGGATACAATTTGAGGTGGAAATACAGTTCCACCTTTATAACAACAGTTTTTGCGGAGAACTATGCCTTGTGTTTCATCCTTCTTTGTGATAAACTACTTATAAAGGGGGGATACTACCCGGTGCTTAAATTATTTGTTTTAGATGCAAGTTCTGGGGAAAAAGTCCCTGTAACAGTAGATACAGCGACAGAACAAGATTTGGCGGCCACACAGGACTGGCAAACGAATTGGACAACACCGTATGCGCTCAGTCTGCCCAACAAAGTCGCTTTGCACCGCGCGGATGATGGTGAACTGCTGGGCCTGATGTCCTATGAATTGGATGAAAAGGGCTTGGCGGTTGAAATTATCTATGTAGAGAGCGCCCGTCACAGCAATGCAAATTTGCTCAGTGCCGAAGGCGGGCACAAAAAATATATTGGTATAGCCAAAGCTTTGTTTGCCTATGCGATCCAAGTGTCCTTTGATAACCATTTTGACGGTGTTCTGTATTTCCGTGCTAAAACCAGCGAATTAGCCGAATATTACAGAACAAGATTTGGAGCGATTGCTCCCGTCCGATATGACCCTTTCCGAATGCTCATTTTAGAGGATGCCGCAGCAAAACTTATATCAGAATTTATTGTGGAGGTGTAACAATGGATCAAAGAGAATTAGAATACCTTCGCAGCATTGAAGATCACGCCTCCCGGACAGGATGGGTAGCCCCCCTCTCTCACGAGGATAAAGACTACCTGGCCTATCTCCGCGGCGTGTGCAAACGCTACAACATCTCGCTGTCGAAGGCAACGAGAATGGAATTCGACTTTGTCACACGGGTGGCAGAAAGCGAGTTCTATCTCCAGCAGGCAAACGCTTGAACTTAGAGAGGCACCCCACTCCGGGGTGCCTCTTGCTGTTCATATGACTATCCAATGATCCAGAAGGGACCGCCGGCCGCCGCGCTCTTGCTGGCCTCATTCAAAATGATGGACAGATCCCACGCTTTCTGACTGCGGGTGGTGCTGGCAGGGTCAGCCACCAGGATCTGCTCATTCTCCACGCCCCGCAGGACAATGAAGTGGCCGCTGGAGGTAAAATGCCCCTTGGTCATCAGGGCGACCACCAGCTTGCCCTCACTGAGCGCGTCCACGATCCGCTGCGGTTCGGATGCGGAGCACCCCTCTACCGGAAGGCCCCACGCCTTGGCGGCGGCAGGGATCAACGCGTGGTAGGAACCGCTCTTGCTACACCAGTAGCCATTTTCATAGGACCACTCAGCCATCTCAATAGGGCTGGCCGAAGTCGTCCTTCTGCCCAATGCCGATCCGTTCAAACACCTTCTGCATTTCCTCCGGCGTGGTGGGGAACTTTACCCATTCGCCCACCAGGTCGCCCTCGTTGTACTTGCCCAGGTTGGTGATGAAGGCGGCAAAGGGATAGTCCTTGTCATATTCATAATGGGGCATATACGCACCTCCTTACAGCTCCGGCTCAGATTTCCCCTTGTGGGGCGCCTGGGCCTTATTTTTGTTCCTGCACTCCTGTTTGCTCTGTTCCAGCCGCTCCCTGATGGAGGGCTTGCGGTCCGCCTGCTTCGCCTGGGGGCGGTCGTGCTGCCACTCATCCCCAGACAGCGTTAAATATCCCCGGCTGGTGAAGCAGCCCTGTTCCTCCTGCACGGCGTATTTGCCGAAGGGAACCGGGTCAATGGCGTCCAGCAGTTCCGGGGGCAAAAGGGTGTCCAGATGCTGCGCCAAGTAGCGCCAGCCCACATCCTCCACCTTACTGATGTTGGCCTCCAGGATGAAATACTCGGTATTGGCGGGAAATTCCCGGAACTGTTCCAGAGTAGTCAGCCGATAGGGGGATTCCTGCACAGCGGCCAGGAGCCCCTGGTCCTCCGGGGAAAGGGTGGACAGCGCCCGAAGCGCCGCCACCTGCTCTGCGGAACTCCCCTCCTGGGGGAGCATCGCTTTCAGATCATTCAGAGAAATATCCGATTTACTTTTTGCCATTCACGCCCTCCTTCCGTTTGGGGAACTCCAGCTTGAAGCGGACATACTTCTCGCCGGTATCATCCAGCACCACCACCGCGTCATAGGTGGAGCCCTTCTTTTCAGACCACATCCCCTTGACGGAGGTACGGCCCTTCTTCAGCAGGTCGCCGGCCATCTTGCGGGTCAGCTCCTTTTTGCGGGAGGTCCAGAAGCGGTCATCCTTCCACAACACAAACTGACAGGAGCGGTCGGAGCAGTAAAAATTCTTCTTGCCTTCATAGACCGGCTTGCCGCAGCGGGGGCAGACGCCCACGGTCTCGCGCTCCGGGGCGAACAGCTTCTGGCCCTCCTCGGAGATGTGGGAATACTGTTTCACCAGCTCCCGCGCCATCCCGGTGATCCCCGCCATAAACGCAGCAGGGTCCGCCTCGCCCTTGGCAATGCCGGTCAGCTTCTGTTCCCACTCCGCCGTGAGCATGGGAGAGGTCAGGGCGTTCGGCAGGACCGTGACCAGGTTGATCCCCGCCTTGGTGGGAATGAGACTTTTGCCCTTGCGCTCCACAAACCCGGCCGCCACTAGCTTTTCCAGGATCGCCGCCCTGGTGGCCGGAGTCCCCAACCCCTTGCGCTCGGCATCGTCCGGGATGTCCTCCTTGCCGGCGTTCTCCATTGCCGACAGAAGGGTGTCCTCCGTGTACGCTTTGGGCGGGGTGGTGAAGTGTTCGGTGACAGCGGCCTCCACCCGGTCGAAAGTCTGCCCCTCGGTAAAGTCCGGCAGGGCGGTAGGTTCTGCCTCGTCCTCCGGCTTCTCCTTCAGGGAGGCGCGGAAAATGCGGTCAATGTCCTTCCATCCCAGGGACAGTACATGGCGGCCCTTGGCGGTGAAGGTGTGCCCGCCGCAGGTAAAGGCGGCCGTGACAGCCTCGTACACATACGGCTCCGCCGCCGCGCACAGCAGCTCCCGGCAGACCAGCAGAAGGATATTGCGCTCACCCACGGGCAGTTCGGACAGGTCCGCCTTCTCCAGCTCCAGCGTGGGGATGATGGCGTGGTGGTCGGACACCTTCTTGTCATTTACCAGCAAGGACACATCCGGGAAGAACTCCCCGCACCCGTCAAAGGGCGGTACCTTGGCCGCCAGGTGGAGGACCACCGAAGCGGTCTCCGCCATGTCGGCGGTCAAAAACCGGCTGTCCGTCCGGGGATAGGTCAGCAGCTTTTTCTCATAGAGGGATTGTGCGTAGTCCAGCGTCTGTTTCGCCGTGTAGCCGAAGATGCGGTTGGCCTCCCGCTGGAGGGTGGTCAGGTCGTAGAGCCTGGGCGGTGCCTCTTTCTTCTGTTCACGGGTGACGGAAGCGCAGACTGCCTCCGCGCCGGTACAGGCCGCCCTCAGGGCCTCCGCCTCCTCCGGGGCGGTGATCTTCTCCGACACCGCCTCGGCCCCGCCCAGGGTCAGGCGCACATGATGGTATTTCTCTTTGCGGAACATTGTGATTTTGCTGTCCCGGTCCACCAGCATGGCAAGGGTGGGGGTCTGCACCCGCCCCACATTCAGGGTGCGGTGGTAGAGGACAGAAAAAAGTCTTGTGGCGTTGATCCCAATGAGCCAGTCTGCTTTCTGGCGGCAGAGGGCGGACTGGTACAGCGGGTCGTACTCCGCACCGGGGCGCAGGTCAGCGAAGCCCTCCCGGATCGCCGCGTCCTCCATGGAAGAGATCCACAGACGGGAGAAGGGCTTCTGGCATCCCGCCATCTCATAGACCAGCCGGAAGATGAGCTCGCCCTCCCGCCCGGCGTCGCAGGCGTTGACCAGCTCGGTGACGTCCTCTCGCTCCATGAGGTGCTTCAAGTTCTGGAAGGCGTCCTCCTTGCCCTTCGCCAGCACATAGCGGAAGGGCTCCGGCAGGATGGGAAGGTCATCATACTTCCATTTCTTATAACCAAGGTCGTACCCGGCTGCGTCCATCGGGGACACCAAATGCCCCACGCACCAGGAAACGATGAGCCCATTTCCTTCAAAACAGCCATCGGCCCTGGATGTGACACCCAGGGCCGACGCGACGGCTTTTGCAACACTCGGTTTCTCACAGATCACCAGCTTCATTTCGTATCCTCCGTTTCTTCCTCCGGTTCCGGTTCGTCCTCGTTGATATACTCCTCCTCATCCGCAAAATCATAGTCGTCCGGGTCTGCGCTGACCTTGGACGCCTGCTTGGGACGGATAAACTTGATATAGGCGAAGGCTCCGCCGCCGCCCAGCACCACCAGCGCCAGGACCAGCGCCAGGGCGCCCATGCCCCCGGACTTCTCCGCCTCCGGCTCCGGTTCGGGTTCCGGCTCCGGCTCCGCGCCGGCGCACTCGGCCATATTCACCGCGCACACCTCGCAGGAGGTGTTCACCGCCCCGGCCTGGCATTTCTCCGTACAGGTGCAGACCGCCGGTGCCTCCTGGGCCTCGCCATCCTCCATCAGTGCCAGGAGGTCCGCCTCGTCCACCTGGTTCAGGAAGTGGACGGTCTGCGCCCCCTCGTCATCCCGGTCGATGATGAGATAGAACACGTTGCCGCCCTTTGTCTCCACCGTGATGAACTGCTTGCCGGAGGATGTCCCGCCCAGGTCGTCAATGAGGGACAGGTTCCCATCCGGGGTCAGGGCTGCCCCTCCGCCCCCGGAGAGGCCGGAGGCGAACAGCTCCAGCAGGGCGGAGAGGTCCGTCCCGTCCAGGGAGAGGGAGAAGCTGCCCGTGTCCGTGATGGTCAGGTAGTCGGAATGAACATAGCCCTCCCGCTCCGGCAGAAGCACCTTGACCCATTCGCCCTCGGTGCCGATGACTTCTACCTGCGCCCCATCGGGAAGCTGGGTGAAGGCGTCGTTATCCAGCCCAGCGCCGGTGCGGACATTCAGGTTGCCGCCGCAGGTGGTCACGGTGCCGGTCTGCTGGGTTTCCCATTTCTCCGTGTCAGGGGTGAACAGGATACCGTCCTCGGTGACAGTCACAGTCCCCAGGCCGCCCAGCAGTTCGGTGATCTGGTCCAGGGTGTCCCCGTCTGCCTCCGTGTTATTGTCCGCGCTATCATCGCCGGCGGGATCTTCCTCATCAGTGATAGTGACCTCCGGGGCCTCGGCGTCCTCCGCAGGGTCCGCCTCCGTCCCGGCAGTTTCGGTGTAGTAGGGTTCGCCCTCCCCACCGCCGGCGAAAGCGGGGACAGCAAAGGCCGTGGCACAGAGCGCCACGGCCAGGGCCGCCGTAAACAGGCGGATGATCTTCTTATTCTTCATACTCGGTATCCTCCATCTCATTCTCGCCGGGGTCCGCCGCGGCCTCCGCCTCCATCATGCCCTCCGGCAGGGTGATGAGGCCGCTGGCGTAGGCCTTCAGGAAGGCCGTCAGTTCCCGGTTGTCCATCTTCACCGCCTTGACCATGCGGACGATCTCCAGGTTCTCCTCCTCGGTGAGCTGGGCCTCCAAAGTGCGGAGGCGCTTCTGCTGCTCGGAGATCTTCTCCTTGGTCTTTTCAATATCACGGCGGATCTTCTCAACAGTTGCCATGTTCGCAAAACTCCTTTCCATTCCATTCTTTTTCATATCGGTATTTCATTTGTGCGGGATACAGAGGTTCAGAAGGGCGGCGTTTTCCGGTCCACATCCTGCCTCCGGCCAGGCCGGCGCATTTCCAGCCCGCCGCCCGGAGGCTCACGCCATTCTCCGTATCCAAAATGTAAGTGATGATTTTTCGGTATCCCATGGTCCTGGCTGCCCGCGCCGCCGCGCCGTAGAGGAAACTGCAAGCATTTTGCGTTCCATCCGTACACAGCCGGTTTACTTCGAGGGTCAGCCCGTCATCCAAATACCGGCTGACAGGCCGCCCCACGATAGCGACGCCCACAAGCTGTCCATCCGCCATACAGCCCAGGGAAAACTTGTGCCCCCGCACCGGCTTGTGGTGACGGTGGTGCTCTGCGACAAAAGCGTTGGCCTCGGCCAGGGATACCGGACATAAAGATAGCATGGAACACCTCCCATCAGTTGTACGGCGGCCGGCCGTAGGCATAAAAGTGAGACTGCCAGTAGCTGGTGTTCAGGTTCGCGTAGGAAATCGGATCTCCGCAGTGCAGCATCATATTGTCGCCCACATAGATGCCCACATGGGAAACGCCTGGAGTGTCGTAGGTCCCCACGAAAAACACCAGGTCGCCCGGCTGGGGATCGGATACCGGGGTGGAGATATTGTAGAGTCCCTGGGCGCCCAGCCGCCCGGTGTTACAAAGTCCGGTATTGGTCAGCACATAGCTGACGAAGCCGGAACAGTCAAACGATGTCTCCGGGCTGCTCCCGCCCCACACATAGGGGTATCCCAGGTATTTCTCCGCCTCGGTGATGAGGGTAGCAAACCGTTCATCCGTCAGGTACTCGGCGGGGATGTCCCAGGCCGTAGGCGGGTTCTCGATGTACTTGCCCACATACCCGGAGGACGGAAACAGATCCGGCCGGTTGCCCAGGGTGGACATATACACGGCATACATGGAAAGCTGATCCTCGCCCATGATGTAGACCGGCACATGAGAGAGGTCAAAGTTTTCCAGCGTGACGGTGCAGATATACCAGATGTATGGCACCTCCACTTCGTACTCGTTGCCCTCGCTGTCTGTCCGGGTCTCGGTGCGGTAGCGGGTCTCCGTGGTGACCGTTTCCGTGAGGATGTACTGCTTGTCAAAGAGCATTTCCAGGTCGCCTTGCACCTCGTCCAGGGTAAACACCCCTTCGTGGAGCGCCGACAGGATGGACAACAGCACATAAGGGTCATGCTCGATCTCATCCAGGTCAAAGTGATATTCGTCATAGTCGTGGGTGGCCTCGTAGGTGTCCAGGTATTCTTGAAGCTCCGCCTCCATACCGCAATAGGCGGCCTCGGCCCCGGTCAGGTCCGCGTCCTCCGAAAGATAGGAGGACGCCACCAGGCCGGAGGTCCCGCCCCCGAACATAGAGGTGCAGGACTGCATCAGCCCCATGATGAGCATGAGGATCAGGCCGATCCCGCCCACGATGAGGAGGGTGTGCTTGTTTTTGGTAACGAAGCCGCCCAGCTTCTGGGCGATGGTCCCGCCGCCCTTCTTTGCGGCAGAGGCGGCGGTCTGGGACGCCTTGCCCGCGGCCTGGGCTGCGCCGGTTCCTGCCCGGTGGGCGGCGGCGTACTGTTTTTGCAGCCGTTTCTTCTGCCACAGGCGGGAGATGGGGTTACTGGACGCAAGCTGGGGATTTTCCATGACGGACTTCCGCCAGTAGAAATCGGCATTGGATTTCACCGCTGCCTGCTCCGCCTGTTTCACATCCCGCCAGGGTTTCAGTTTCCGGTCCGTGCGTGCCTGATGGATACGCCGGCCGCCATAGCCCACGGCCTTCTCGATCTGCCGCTCCCCCAGGTGGCCGGCCTGGACGCCGGAATTTTCCCCCTCCACCTTGCTCACTTCGCTGTGGAGGGTGGACTTCACCTCCTGCACCGGCCGGGATAAGGGGTTGCCATGCTCCTTACCGGGAGGCTTCACGGGGACGGCGGCCTTTGCCGCGTCCAGCTTATCCGCCTCCTTGTCCGACTTGCGGACAGCTTTTTTCAGCTCCGGCGCCGCCCGGTCTGCCTCCGAAAACTGCAAACGGGAGGAAGGGCGGTCCCTGGCCGCCTCACCCTCCCGGAAGGTGTCGCGCCGCTTGCGCCGCGCTTTTTTCGCCTGGCGCCGTTCCACATGGCCCTCCACCTCGTCCACCGCCCGGCTCAATGTCCCCGCCGTTTCATCAGCAGAGGAATAGTCCTGTTCCTGGGGGCGGTCCGAAATGTGGGTGGCCTCGCCGGTCACCAGGTTCACCGAAATGGCCCCGTCACGGGTCATCTTCTGGGCCTCCTTCTCGGAGGCTTTCCATTCCTGCATTTATCCGTCACCTCCTCCATAGGGGCAGATGCTGGCGCACGCCCCGGTCTCAATCGCCGCGATATAGTGAAAAATGGGATAGGCCTGGGGCGGGCAGACTGCGTTGCCCAGGGTTTTCAGGCGCAGGGCCCGGTCCTTCGTGTCATCAGTTATGCGGGGGACATCTGCGGGTTCCTCTCGCCAGAGGATATCTTCAATGTGTGTTGTATTTCCGCTATTACCATTAAAAACAACAATTTCCATGACTTCATTAGGGTCTAAATTTATCAAGTCGATTGGAATATTATACCACACAGCAACGCCTGGTTATAAAAGCCATACTCACAAACCTCTTCACCAAAACTCTTTACATCTCTAATATAGAACTCTATCTAGCGAACTTTTAGAAAAGATATAAAACATCAGAGTATGGACAGTTGCGGATGTACTTCAGAAAAGATTAGATGTCTAAAAAGCTTGTAGTTAAAGCTTTTTAGACATCTAAATCTAGGTACTAAAACAATTCATCCAGTAAAATATAATATTTTATTTTCTCCCAATCAGGCTTGATCCCCAGTAAGTCAAAAAATAGCTCGACATACTGTTCTTCCCCGATATCCTCCCTGATCGACCGGACGCAGAAGGCAATGTCATACCACTTGTCCGCCCTGCCGCTTCTCCCAAGATCAATAAAGCCACTTACTTTGCCATCTTTCACAAAGATGTTGCTGTCTCCCAGGTCGCCGTGGGAAAAGACAAGTTCCTCTTCGGGCTTTTCCGTCTTTAAAAAATCATACAGCTCGCGCGGATCTTTAAATGGAGTGTCTTCTTCCCAGTTTTCGCAATCCACATCGGCCAGATCGTTATTCAGTAAGTAATCCAATTCGGCTAAGCGGCTGTCTAAGCTATTCGTATAGGGACAATCCGATATGTCGATGGAGTGAAAGAGCCTGATGCACTCCGCATACAGCTCGATAATCTTTTCAGGGCTTTGTTCATCTTCATACTCTTCCGAGCAAAGGACGCCATCGGCCTCACTCATGAGCAGATTGCTCCAGCCATCATGCCGTTCAAAGTGCAGGACCTTTGGAACAGGCAGCTTTCCTTCCAGCCATAGCATCATGTCCTTTTCCCGTTCCACATCATAGGTGGTCCCTTTATACCGGCTGTCCGTCATTTTTAAATATAGGTTTTCATTTTCTCCCACCAGCTTATATACCTTAGCAGGAGACATTCCTTCCGTATCTTTTACGCAGCGGTATTTTTCGATCAGTTTTTTCAATTCCGGTGATATTCTCATTTTAGCCATTTATTATTTCCTTCCTCTTTTCTACAGTATTTAAAGATACCCCAAGATTTTCGGCTGCTTTACGAAGCGGCAATTCAGGATGATAGTTTTCAAATTCCGATTTGTCGCTTTGTTTCTTGACTAAAGTATATCACAAGAGTATGAACAAATCTACATCATTTCAGCCTGTCGGCGGCGTTGTTCTCTTTGGCATATTGCCGCGCTGCTCTCCGCCGTTCCTCGCTGTATGGGGCGGTCAGGCGGAAAGAGAAGCGTCCTTTCTCAATATCAAACTCCATGCAGCCCGTTTCCGGGTCTGCGTCCGTCTGCTGGCAGATTGCCGGATAACGGCGGCTGTATGCAAGCAGACGCTTCTTTAAGGCGGTGTTGTGGGTGCGGATATGGATAAGGGGGTCTTTCTCGTCAAACCAAATATCGGTGGTCTTTTCCTGCTTGGTAATCCCTGTTCTCATGCAAGCTCCTTTCTGCGCCCCTGTTACGCAATAGGGGCATTTTTCGGGTGTTTTCTCCGGCTCTTGACTTGGAGAAAACGGCGTTTTTGACGATAAAAACCGCCCGGACGGGGAATGGTTCGTCGGGGCGGCTGTTATCGCAAGATTTCTGTTTTTTCCGGCTCTTGACCGTTAAACATAGATTAACTCATGCATTACGATTTCCTCGGCTCTCGCCTTGCAGTTGTTCATCAAACCTACCCATTTCATCGGGTCGGCGGCTTTGAGGGCTTCGGTGGCTCCTGCTTCTCTGGCAAGGCGGGGCATGAGGTAGTCCAGCATATCCCGCGCCGCCCGGTCTGTTTCCGCAAGGTGGGGATATAGCTTCTCGCTGGCAACAAGGGCGGTATAAAGACGGTGGCGGTATTGTTCCAGATAGGCTTTCCGCAGCCGCCCATAGTGGCCGATATGGGGCTTCGGGGTAGCGTCCAGCCCCGGACGCTTGAAAGTCGTTCCCCGCACTCCGTCATCGGTGAAGTGCCGGATATTCGTAAAGCCGTTCTTTTGGGCGTAGTCCTCCAAAATGCGCTTTTGGTTTTCTATCGACACGCTTTCCCCGGCTCGCTCATCGTCATGGGAAAGACGCTCGTACAGGGCTGTGATTTTTCCCTTGTCCGGCTGTTTCTTCATGGGGTGTAACCTCCTTTCTTGAGGGTGCGCGCTCCCTTTATCCTTATTGTAAATTACCATTGGGATCGGTGACCACATAGCTGCTGTGCATCTGCATGAGGGAGGGCTTGACGAAGAACCGGGTCTTGCCACTGCCGCTGCCGCCGATGACCAGGATGTTTTTGTTCCGGGCGTACTTGGGATTTTTGGGGCGGCTGGACATGGTGAGCTTTTCCGTCTGGGTCAGCGGGATGTTCCAGTCGGGGACCGGATCGACATAGGGGGCAATATCGGCCGCAGTGCCCCATCGGGCGCTCCCGTACTCGATGCCCTTGCGGTATTTGCGGGCGTTTTTCCCTTTGGCGTACACCGCCAGCCGGACAATGACCGCCCCGACGATACCTGCCAACAGGTCCAGCGGATGCAGGCTGGGCAGCCCAGAAGAAAACGCCTCCGTAAAGCCCTGGCTTAGATGCAGGAACTTTTCAGAGGCGTCAAGGCCGGGCGCGAGGCGCACCGCCTGGCAGAGTTTATCAAAGAGATAGACAAACAGCAGATACGGGAGGTTGAGGATGAGAATCTTTTTCCAGGTGTCGGTCATAATTCCACACCCCGGTCTTTGGTCTTGACCTTCTCCCTCTGGCGGTGCTGGGCTTTGGCCTGCTGCTTTGCCTGGTCCAGCTCTTTGCGGATGGAGGGCTTTTGCTCTTTCTCCAGGTTCTTTGCGGAGAACTCCCGGAAGGCCGCCGTAATGACGTCGGCATCCCGGCCCTTGAAGAACACCAGATAGCGGGGTATCTCTCCGCTGGTGTCCTTTTTCAGCGCGAAGTCAATGCCGTACTTCTTGGCGGTGGCGGAAAAGGCCCGGATGTTCTGGTCGGTGATTTCGATGTTGGAAACGCCGGTATTGTGCTTCATAAGCTGCCGGAGGGTCTGCTTGCCGTGGTGCAGTTTGGTCTTGTGGCCGGTCACTCCTTTCTGCATCTCGTCCAGCACTTTTTTCATGGCCTGTTGTAGCATCCCGGCGGAGAGCTTGGTGGCCTCCACACAGAGGGCAACAGTGCGCTGGGTGACTTCTTCCTGCATGAGTCATCATCTCCTTTCTCCACTGCCGTACAGGTCGTGGTTCACCAGGGACGCATAGTAGCTGTCGATGGTGGCCGGGGCATTATACAGGGTAGCCAGCAGATATTTCTTGATGTTGCGGACATAGGTGGTGTTCTCCCGCATACGTTCCAACACATACTCGATGTGGGAACTGTTCAGCTTCAGGAACCGGGATTTGACCACCTCCGCCGGATAATCGTCCCCGGCAATGCGGATCATCTCCCTGCGGGAACAGACGGTGTCCACCATAAGCTCCACCAGCTCGTTCAGCATATCCCGATCCAGCCGGTCATCCCGGCATAGATAGTCATACTCGATATTCTCCAAAATCAGCTCCCGATAACTCTCTCGCTCCCGCATCCAGTCCCGTCCGGTCCGTTTGACCCCTGCGGGGGCTTGGGGGCTTGATTGGATAGGATTTGATCCTTCCGTACTTGTTGAATCAGTATTTTGTTTTTCAGGATTTCTTTTCTCTTTATTTAATTGCGGCCGGTTTTCCAGACACGGGTTATCCATATCCGGGTTTTCCGTATCTGGACAAGCCTTATCCGGCTCGTCCTCACACGGCTGGCCCGTGTCCGGGGGATGGGGCGTCTCGTAGATGACATACTCCACATCCACGATTTTGCCCTTGCTGTCCCGCAGCCGATTGCGGACTATGTACCCGGCACGCTCCAGCTCCTTCAGGGCTGATCCGATGCTGTCCGTGCCCTCCTTACAAATTTTAGCCAGCCCCCTGGTGGTGTAGTTCCAGTCCTCCGGCAAGGACAGCATCATGGAGAGCAGCCCTTTGGATTTAAGGGACAGCCCCGCGTTGCGCAGATGGTGGTTGGACATCACCGTGTAGTCGCGGGTTTTCTCAATGCGAAATACCGCCATGTTATCACCTCCTTTCGGCGGTTTGAAAAAGTGTTCATTTTCGGGGAAAAACAGCCTCTATGCCCCCGGATACCCCAGAGGGGAAAACCTATGGGCGGTGGCCTCCTGGCTGATTTAGGTTAAAAAATATGGATTTTTTGCCCCCTTTCGATGCCGTTTTGAATATGTCGGATACTGTATAATAGAATTACAGGAAATTGGGGCACAAAAAAAGCCATAGGTTAATTCCTATGGCTTTTTATTGAATTAGGGAAATAATTAATTGCACGAGATATTTTGTTTCTTATTGGTATTAATATACTTTGCTCAAAATGCAATAGACCTATATATCAAACTCATAGTTTTCGGCTTTTTTTAAATCTTCTGGCATTTCCCGATACTTTTTTACTACAGCAGATATTTCTTTTAACAATTCGTTCTTATTGGAAAAACTACATTCACCGATTGAATCAAACTTTATGCTGGATAACTGAAGCATAAAGTTAAAGTCCCATTCCAGATTCTGAACAAATTGCTCTAACACTTTATTGGTTTTGATAACATTTAATTCTGTAGCTATTTTTAAATATTTTAAAATAGCATTTATAATTTCCTGATTCTTAAGGTCGAATTCACTCAGCAGATTTTCTTCTTCAATTTTTGAATGTGCTTTAGACCGTAATATAGCTTTTCGCTCCATAGAAAAAAATCTATGTTTATCTAGCAGCTCATAAGTCTCTTGCCAATTGTTGCGGAGCTCATCTGGTGTCCAAATATAGTCATCTTCGTGTTGAATCATTTTTAAAGCATAATGAACGATTGCTAACATAGTCACATAATTGCAAGATGCTTTTTCTCCAGCGAGGATTTGCTCTACTTGGTGTTCACGCAAATCCATTTTTATTGAATATCTTGCTTCAGGATCATTCTTTGTTTCAAACCATTCATTAACAGGAACATTGCGACTTTTTAAATTGTCAAAATTCAACTCTTCATTCTTATTAATGCGAGTTACCAAACTAGAAATTGATATGTTATTTTGATGCAGTAATGCGTTTATTTCTTCAATTAATGTATTTGGAATAGGCAACTGTCGCACAACTGTATCTAGATTTAGGAACCATAGTTGCTCTGCAAGTTCATCTTTTGAATACCTGATGGAACACAGGGACAATAACTGCTCTCTACGCTCGTTTATATTACTGCTGTTTTGCATAATGACTTCTAACAGCTTATCAAACTCCTCTTGCTCCAGAGATTTTATCCCGTAACTCTCTAACTTGGATACATACGATGGGCTATGGCCGATTGCCTCTGCAACGGTTTTAGCTGGTACATTATTTTCAATACGCAGAGCTTTAATTGTAGCGGATAACTCTGGTGTAAATATTATCTTAGGCATAGGCTTATCCTCCTCATCTATCACATTCTACCACGCAGCTTAAAAAGGCGCAATATTTTTCCTCAAATAATTAATAGGAAAATATTTTCCGATTTTTATGTCGTATCCTCTTGCACTTACGGCCACGTTGTGGTATAATGCTCAGCGTGGAAATGTTATCCACAGCATCAAAGTCAAGGGGGGAGTGATTCCAATGCAGAAGGCAGTCACGGTGGAATAAAAAAGGGCCTCTCTGAATTCCGACAAATTCAGAGAAACCCTTAAGCGATACCACCGGCGGTTTACAAGCATGAGTATGTGGTAGCACACATCTTATGCTCGGAGGTGTCCTGTATCGCAACAGCCAATTTATTATACAGGATTCCTCCTTAAAAATCAAGAAAGGGGCTAACAGAGATGGCCAAAAAAATTTTAGTTTTTAAGGAGAATACACATGAATTTTTCTACATTCCACCGTCTTCCTATTACTGGGCATAAGGACATCGACTTTGTAGACATCCGCCTTGAAACGGATACTAGTCTATATGTTGATCCTGAGCGTATTGCACTTAGTAACCATCCCATTTCAGCATCCGCATCTCACTGCATAGATGATTTCTTCGCCACACTTTGCCAGGTTGCGGCGGAGAGAAATTCGAAGCATTTGTACGACATGCTGTCTTTTGGACGGGAACCTAATGAAACGCATCTAGGTCTTTCTGCTTCCCGTTCGCAAGGACGGGGTACATCTCCCGAAATCCTAATGCCGATTGTTGAAGAGATGATAAGAGAGCATCTCTTTGACAAAGGGCTAATTACCCAACTTGGTGATCTTCATCTGTGGACTCCAAACTTTGGTTATGACCGCCTTTCAGACCTGACAACCAACATTATCCGGGCGGTTCTGATTGACTATACCCTCGAACAGTACGAGTATTGGGGCATCTCAAATGCGGGTGAAGCTACTGCCGTTTCCTGTATGTGGAATTCTACAACTCACCAATGGGAAAGAAGAGATTTCCCCAAAATTAGTTCAGGAAGCTATCAAACGTTGCTTGTTCCAAAATGCTTTGTTGGTAGGAGCATGTTGTCATCTCCGGGAGAACTTCTCCAGAAATATGCCCTGCGCTATCGACAGCAAGAGCATCTCGACATTAGAAGCGATCTGTGCCACCGCAAGGTCGACAAGAATGGGGTAGAAACTTGGAAGCCCCCCGCCAAAAAGGAGATTCAAGCCTTTGAAATGAAGGGGACTCCTGAAAAAGCATATTTGCTTGAAATGGGGCACCGCTATCCTAGAATGGTCGACGAATTTCACACCGATCACAGGTTTTCATATCGTAGTTGCCCCCAGATAATGAGCGATTACGAGCTGGATAAGCTACTCTACGGACGCGACGAGTTGGCAGTTTAAAAAAAGCAGGGCCCCAATAGTTATGGGGCCCTGTTTTTTACCTTACGCTATAAAAAAATCCACCTAAGTCTATTCTTCTATCATTTCCTCCATCTTCAGCCAATCCTCAAAGGATTTCCTGGAGATGCGGATCATGTTGCCGATGCGGATCGTCTTGAACAATCCGGAGTTGGCAAGTTTATAGGCCGAAGCGCGGCCGATACCGAGAATGGCTGCGATGTCATTCACAGTGTATGTTCTGCTTTGGGGCGTCCCTTTTTCGTTGGTGCTCATAAAACTATCTCCCTTGCTAATATGATTTTGAAATGGCCCCTGGAAGCCCTCTGTCACAAGGGGTTCCTGCTAATACCTTGCTAATACGACATTTGAAAAGCCGTTGTAAGGCAGCATATTTCAGGGGAATTTGTGCAAATTGACCTGCCTCCAGGCAGCACAATTTGCGAAGAAACAACACGGGAAGATATGATATGAACAATTTACGAAATGGTACGCCGTACTCCTAAGCGGTAGGTCGGAGGTTCGAATCCCCTCAGGCGTGCCAAAAGCCGCAGCAGTTTCAAAAGAACTGCTGCGGCTTTTTATTGCCTGCTGATAAAATTTGCAGCGGAAAGAGGTGTATGCTGGAACTGCCAAAAGAAAGGAGAGGAACATGATGAGACACCGCGGTTCCTACTGCGACTTTTACCGCAAGCTGAGTTACAGGCTGGATGAGCAATTCCCCTCCGTGGGGGAACGGATTATGGTGGAGTGGTCGGAGTCTGCGCTGCGTCGTCTGGACGATCTGCCCCGACGCCCTGCCTACGCCGTACGGGGCAAACCGGTAGACCGGGAGACCGCCCTGGAGATCCTGCTCTGGTCCACCAATTTTGACGCGGTCCAGTTTCAGCTGGGAAATCGTACGCCCTGGGATGTGGAGGCCCTGCTGAAACAGCGGCCGGACCGCATTTCCCTGTATCAGTCGCTGCTGGGATATGATCTGGACTGGTTTCCTCAGCCGGAAATGGTATGCTGCGGCTGGGTCCACCCTGACGGCTACATTGGGATCAACGGGTACTACAGTGACAAAAATCCCTTTCCCGATGAGCTTTTGGACTACTGGGTCCTGCTGGCAGCGCAGGTCACCGATCAGCTGGATCTGGTGGTGGTATTTGGGGACGGGGATGAGCGCTGGGACCCGAAGCGGACTATGGCGGAGCAGATCCTGGCCGGGTTCCACCTGCGGGGCAGGGAGATTCGTCTGCTGGAGGGCGAGGAGGCCAGAACCCTGTTTTCCGCCTATGACGCCCAGTACGGCGACCACCGGAAGGATGGGCCTCTGCGGGACCCCAGGCCGGGCAGTACGAAACGCTTCTATGACTTCCATGACGCTGACTGTCCACTTGGCTCTCCCATCTGCGTGAAATATATGCTCTATTGGCAGGAGGACGGCCCCTGGGGGCCGGATCTCCTGCCGCCCCTGCCCCACAAGGTGGACAAAAACTGCCCCATGTACTACGGCATTCCGGACTACCGCTATGAGACCGGCCCCATCACCCTGGAGGAGATGTACCGCTTTGCCAAAGCGCTCCAGCCCCGGCGGAGCCCATAAACAAAAAACCGGCCTGCCGCTATGCGGCAGGCCGGTTTTCACCTGTCTCAGAAGTACTTCTTGATGCCCTCGGTGGCCAGGGACTCGTCAGCGCTGATGGTGACGGTGAACTTGATGTTGTTCTTCTCGGAGAAGCTGTTCAGCCAATCCAGGAACTCCTCCACCGCATGATCGGTGACGTCGGCGGCCACGATCTTGGTCAGGCTGTCGATGAACACGTGGGTAATATCATAGTTGCCGGCATAGAGGCCGCTGATGAAGCCCTTCATGAAATCGAAGTTGCAGACATCAAAGTGGCTGGCCTCCACCAGGCGAATTTTATAGTGAATGTCATAGGTCAGCTTGGGGCCGCGCTCGATGCAAACGACGTTGCCATTCTCGCTGTGAACAGCGGAGTTAATGAGCTCGATCATCTGCTTGGTCTTACCGGTGCCCTTGACCCCCATGATCACTCTCACCATAGTTATCACTCCTTCTTAGTCCGCCGGGACCACCCCGGCCTGGTGCATTTATGTTACCATTTTTACGGTGGGATTGCAACTGATTTGCTCAAGTTCACAAAAAATTCCCACAGGATACCTGCCGGTGACCGTCAGGTTTACTTTTAGCCCAGCCGGGCCTCCAGCTCGGCCTTCTTATCCTCGTAGCCGGGCTTGCCCAGGAGAGCATACATGTTATTCTTGTAGGCCTCCACGCCGGGCTGGTTGAAGGGGTTGATGTCCATCAGGTAGCCGGTGAGGCCGCAGACGTACTCGAAGAAGTAGATCAGGGCGCCCACGCTCTTGGGGCAGCGGCCGGGGGCGGTGACCATCAGGTTGGGCACGCCGCCGTCCACGTGGGCCAGCAGGGTGCCCCGCATGGCCTGCTCGGCCACGAAGGACAGGTCCTTGCCGGCCAGGAAGTTGAGGCCGTCCACGTTGTCGGGATCGTGGGGGATGGTGATGGCGGGGCCGTTGCTCTTCTCAAAGCGCACCACGGTCTCCAGCATGAGCCGCTCGCCCTGCTGGATGTACTGGCCCATGGAGTGCAGGTCGGCGGTAAACTCCACGCTGGCGGGGAAGAGACCCTTGCCGTCCTTGCCCTCGCTTTCGCCGAAGAGCTGCTTCCACCACTCGCCGAAGAAGCGGAAGGAGGGCTCATAGCCCACCAGGATCTCCACCTTCTTGCCGCCGGTGTACAGAGCGTGGCGGGCGGCAGCCTGCTGCCAGGCGGGGTTGGTCTCGCCGGGCACAGCCAGGGCCTCCATCTCCTCCCGGGCGCCCTCCATCAGCTGGGCGATATCCACGCCGGCGCAGGCGATGGGCAGCAGGCCCACGGCGGTGAGCACGCTGTAGCGGCCGCCGATGGCGTCGGGCACCACAAACTCCTCATAGCCCTCAGCGTCGGCCAGACCCTTCAGGGCGCCCTTGTGGGCGTCGGTGGTGGCGTAGATGCGCTTGCGGGCCTCCTCCTTGCCGTACTTCTCCTCCAGCAGGTTCTTGAAGATCCGGAAGGCCACGGCGGGCTCGGTGGTGGTGCCGGACTTGGAGATCACGTTGATGGACCAGTCCTTGTCCTTGATGAGGTCCATCACTTCCAGCATGCCGTCGGTGGACAGGCCGTTGCCGGCAAAGTAGATGGCGGGGCCGTCCTTGTGGGTCAGGTTGAAGTTGGGGGAGTTGACCAGCTCCACCACGGCGCGGGCGCCCAGGTAGGAGCCGCCGATGCCGATGACCACCAAGGCCTGGGAATTGCTGCGGATGCGCTCCGCCGCCGCCTGAATGCGGGCAAACTCTTCTTTATCGTAGTCCCGGGGCAGGTGGACCCAGCCGGTAAAGTCGCCGCCGGCGCCGCTGCCGGTCTCCAGCTTCTGCCGGGCGCTCTCCAGGGCGTCCAGACGGCTGGTCAGCCAGTTTTCCGGGAGGAAAGAACGGGCGTTGGAGGTGTCGATTTGAATCATGGTGACGTCACTCCTTATTATGTTTCACAAAGCCGTGTCACGGCTGATGCCTCTATCATACACCAGGGTGGAGTTTTTGACCAGAGAAAAAAGCCAATTAACGGAAAAAACTTAGGCCTTCCGCACCCAGATGGTGTTGTCGTTCATGGTGGTGGCCTCGCCCCAGTCGGAGAGGCGGGCGTGGGTCAGGCAGTTGACGGTGTTTTCGCCGGGATAGACCCCTTCGGCCACCACCGTCATAGGGGCCACGGCCCGGTCCAGAAGCAGGGTACAGGTCATCTCGCCCAGGTTGTTGTAGCATACCACCTGCTCTCCCTGGGTCAGGCCCAGCCGGGCGGCGTCCTCGCCGTTCATGCGCACCGTCATCTCACCCCGCAGGTCCCGCAGGGCGGGAGCCTCATTAAAGGAGGAGTTGAGGGTGTGGACCACCGGGGCGCAGATCAGGTGGAAGGGGTCGGAGCCGCCGTGGGGCGGGAACCAGCCGATAATGGGGTCGTCCAGGTGGATCTTGCTGTCTACGGTCTGGATGGGCAGGGGGAAGGGACTCTCCAGCACCACAGGCTCCCCGGCCAGCACTTTCTCCTTTTCCTCAGAAGAGAGGGCCCAGCTGTTCTCCACCATCTGGCGGCACAGCTCCTCCGGGGTATGGCCCTGGAAGGGGTCCTCCATGCCCATGGCGGCGGCCAGCAGGGTAAAGACCTCCCAGTTGCTCTTCACCTCACCGGGGGCGGGCACTGCCGCCGGAGCGTACTGGATCTCCCGGTAGCCGTAAGGGGTGTACAGATCGGTCTGCTCCACCATATAGGGGGCGGGCAGGATGATGTCGGCGTACTTGGCGGTGTCGGTCATATACCGCTCATGGACCACGGTAAACAGGTCCTCCCGGGCCAGGCCCCGGCGGACGGCATTCTGGTCGGAGGTCACCGTGGCCGGATTGGCGTGGTAGACGTACAGGCTGTGGATGGGGGTGGAGAGGCCCTTGCCCTCCAGAGCCAGGCCCAGCTGGTTGATGTTGATCATCTGGGTGTGCTGGTTGGCCAGATCGGGCCGCTTGACAGATGACTTGTCGATGAGGGCGGGGGAGGAGCAGATACCGTAGGTGCCGCCGCCCCGCTTGGCCCAGGCGCCCACCGCGGCGGGGAGGGCGGTGATGGCCCGGGTGGCCTCGCCGCCGTTGCCCGAGCGGGAGAAGCCGCTGCCCAGCACGATGCAGGGGGCCTTGGCCCTGCCGTAGGCCAGGGCCAGCTCCCGGATGGTGTCGGGGCTCAGGCCGATGAGGCACTGGGTCTCCTCCGGGTCCCACACGTCCAGGGTGGTTCGCAGTTCCTCCCAGCCCTCGGCGTGCTGGGACAGCCAGGCCTCGTCGGTCAGTCCCTCCTGGTCCAGCACCTGGAGCATGGACAGGGCCAGAGCCCCGTCGCTGCCCGGCTGGATCAGGATGGTCTGGTCGGCCAGCTCGGCGGAGGGATTTTCATACACGTCGATGAGGATGATCTTGGCCCCGTTGGCCTTGGCCTTGCGCAGGATGGGGGCCAGATGGGCCCGGGTAGCGGGAATGTTGGTGGACCACAGCAGGATCAGGTCGCTGTGCTCCACATCCCAGGGGGACAGGTCGCAGGAATCCCCCATGACCTTCTGCCAGCCGGTGGATTTGGCGGTGCTGCACAGAGTGCGCTTGAGACGGCTGGCTCCCAGGGCGTGGAAGAAGCCCTCGCCGCAGTTGCGGTGGACGATACCCATGGTACCGGCGTAGGAGTAGGGGAGGATGGTCTCCGGGCCGTACTGGGCCATCAGCTCCTTCCAGCGGCCGGTGATCTCCTGAATGGCCTGATCCCAGGAGATGGGCTCAAACTCTCCGGCACCCTTGGCTCCGGTGCGGCGCAGGGGGGTAAGGATACGGGCAGGACTGTTGATGGCCTCGGGCAGGTGGCGCATCTTGGCGCACACCCAGCCGTCGGTATAGGGGTTGGCCGGATCACCGGTAATGGCGGTGACGGTATTGCCCTCCGTCTCCACCAGCAGAGAGCACCCCTCGGGGCAGTCATAGGGACAGGCAGAACGACAAGTGGACATGATGATAACCTCCTTTTGAAAAAGGCCGCCCGTGGGCGGCCTTTTGCGAGCAAAAACATGGAGATAAAAATGATTGGCCGGTACGTAGGGTGAGAATTGCAGGCTGTCCGAAGGCGAATTCACTTCGCCGCAGGACACCGCTGCTTGCCCGGACGCGGGCAACCGCCTCCGTGGGCGGAGGCGAGGGGGGTATCAAAACCGTTGTGCCGCCCAGGCGGCGCGGCGGTTTTGTATCCAGGGGGGACAACGTCCCCCCTGGACTCAGTTCTTCAGGCTCTGCATGGGGGCGGGGATACGGCCGCCCCGGGCCACGAAGGCCTCGGCACTCTGGGGATGGACGGGCATGACGGGGGCGGAGCCCAGCAGGCCGCCGAACTCCACCGTGTCGCCCACCACCTTGCCGGGGGCGGGGATGATGCGCACGGCGGTGGTCTTGGAGTTGACCATGCCGATGGCAGCCTCGTCGGCGATGATGGCGGAGATGGTGGCGGCAGAGGTGTCGCCGGGGACGGCGATCATATCCAGGCCCACGGAGCACACGCAGGTCATGGCCTCCAGCTTGTCCAGGTGGAGTACGCCGGAGCGGGCGGCGGCGATCATGCCCTCGTCCTCACTAACGGGGATGAAGGCGCCGGACAGGCCGCCCACGTGGGAGGAGGCCATAACGCCGCCCTTCTTCACCGCGTCGTTCAGCAGGGCCAGAGCGGCGGTGGTGCCGTGGGTGCCGCAGGTCTCCAGGCCCATCTCCTCCAGAATGCGGGCCACCGAGTCGCCGATGGCGGGGGTGGGGGCCAGGGACAGGTCCACGATGCCGAAGGGCACACCCAGGCGGCGGCTGGCCTCCTGAGCCACCAGCTGACCCATGCGGGTTACCCGGAAGGCGGTCTTTTTGATGGTCTCGGCCACCACGTCGAAGGGCTGGCCCTTCACGTCCTTCAGGGCGTGGTGCACCACGCCGGGGCCGGACACGCCCACGTTGATGATGCAGTCGGGCTCACCCACGCCGTGGAAGGCGCCGGCCATGAAGGGGTTGTCCTCCACAGCATTGCAGAACACCACCAGCTTGGCGCAGCCGAAGCCCCCCTGGTCGGCGGTGAGCTGGGCGCACTCCTTGATGGTGCGGCCCATGACGCCCACGGCGTTCATATTGATGCCCGCCTTGGTAGAGCCCACGTTGACGCTGGCGCACACCAGTTCGGTGCGGGCCAGGGCTTCGGGGATGGAGGCGATGAGCTTCCGGTCGGCACGGGTGGCCCCCTTCTGCACCAGGGCGGAGAAGCCGCCGATGAAGTTGACGCCCACTGCCTTGGCGGCGTTGTCCATGGCCACGGCGAAGGGAACATAGCTTCCCGTCTCGGAGGCCCCGGCCACCAGAGCCATGGGGGTCACAGAGATCCGCTTGTTGACGATGGGGATTCCGAACTCCCGCTCAATGGCCTCGCCGGTGGCCACCAGGTGCTCGGCCTGGCGGGTGATCTTGTCGTAGATCTTGCGGCAGGCGGCGTTGGGATCGGAGTCGGCGCAGTCCAGCAGGGAGATGCCCATGGTAATGGTACGCACATCCAGATGCTGCTGGTCGATCATATGGATGGTATCAAAAATTTCGTTGGCGTTGATCATAAAGTGATGTACTCCTTATCGTCGGACGATCATCGTTTCTTGTCACGCTGCGCACGCCTCGCGGTCGGGTCGCCTTCCCTTCGTCTCGGGCTGGTCTGCGGGCCGCAAAGCGGCCCTGCGCTCGCCCTCGCTCCGGTCCAGGCTCCCCTGCTCGGCGGCTCCGCGCTTCCTCAAATGCGATGCATGGCGTTGAAAATGTCCTCCCGCTGGGCGCGGATGGACAGATCCCGGTCCTTGCCCTCCTGCTCCAGCAGGGCGGCCAGATCGGCAAAGGGCAGGTCAGCCTGGGAGGCGTCCACCAGCATGACCATGGTGAAATAATCCTGCAGGATGGTCTGGCTGATATCCAGAACGTTGACGTTGTGCTGGGCCAGCAGACCGCACACCATGGACATGATGCCCACCCGGTCCTTGCCCAGAACGGTGACAATGGCTTTCATAGCTGATAACTCCTTTATTTCTCGATATGGAAACGGGAACCGGCTCAGGTCCGGCCCATCTCATCCAGGGTCATGCCGAAGGCGGGGAGGAAATGCTCCAGAAAATAGTCCACCTCGGGCAGGCCGTAGCCCTTCAGAGCGTCCAGGGTCTGCCGGGCGGCCTGCTGGAACTCGGTGTTGCCCGCCTTCAGCTCCTCCAGGCACTTGATGTGGGCGGACAGCTTGTCCGCCGCCTTCACCAGAGCCTTGGTGTCCGGGTCGTACTCCTCCCGCAGCAGGGGAGAGAAGGCGGGGCGCAGCTCCTCCGGCAGCATGTCCAGCAGCTTGCCGGCGGAAACCTCCTCCACCTTTTTGTAGGCGTCCCGGATCTGGGGGTCGTAGTACTTGATGGGGGTGGGCAGATCGCCGGTAAGGATCTCCGGGGCGTCATGGTACAGGGCTGCCATGGCGGCCAGACCGGGGTCGGCCTCCTTGCCGAACACATCCCGCCGGATCACCGCCAGGGCGTGGGAGAGCACCGCCACCATATGGGAGTGCTCCTGAATGTTTTCCTGAAAGGTGTTGCGCATGAGCCCCCAGCGGCTGATGTACCGCATGCGGGATAAATAGGCAAAAAAGGGCTGTGATTCCATCCGTAATCCCCCTATTCCATCGAAACAAGTTATTTTACCATAAATGCACGGCGGTGTAAACGGGAGGGCCCAAAGATTTCCCGCCCGGCAATTTGCATTGCCGGGCGTTCCGGGGGATGGTATACTATGCCTGTAAATTAGGAAACACGGAGGTGAAACAGCGTGAAACCATTGCCGCCCAAAAAAGTCAGAAGGATCGTCTGGCTGATGTTAGGCGTGGGAGGTGCCCTGGCTGCCGGGGGAGTGCTGGCGGAGATCCATCTGCTGACTACCATAGGCGTGGTGGTCATGCTGTGCGGGCTGGGGTTTCAGCTTCTGTTCTACCGGTGCCCCCATTGCGGGAAATATCTGGACCGAAGCACGGGGCCCTTCTGCCCCCACTGCGGACGCAGCATAGATGAGTAGGGCCCAACAGCAAAAAAAGACCTGAAACTCTAGTTTCAGGTCTTTTGGTGGAGATAAGCGGGATCGAACCGCTGACCTCTTGAATGCCATTCAAGCGCTCTCCCAGCTGAGCTATACCCCCATATTCACTTGGCGGCCGGTCAGGCCGACCGAACGAATTGTATTTTAGCACGGCCACCCTTTGCTGTCAACACTTTTTTTCATTTTTCTCAAAAAATTTTAGAGCAGGGTGTTGTCAACTGCCGGTTGACAGGATGGAAGGGGGCGGCCCTTGCCTTTTGGGCCGCCGGACGCTAGGATAGAGACAGCGAAAGGAGGGGGATGGACATGACGCTGGGTCAGCGCATCCAGGACCACCGCACCCGGCTGGGGCTCTCCCAGGAGGGGCTGGGGGACAAGCTGGGGGTATCCCGTCA
Source organism: Flavonifractor sp. An82 (assembly GCF_002159265.1). Taxonomy (GTDB): domain Bacteria; phylum Bacillota; class Clostridia; order Oscillospirales; family Oscillospiraceae; genus Flavonifractor. The sequence continues at coordinate 70,945 of NZ_NFHG01000009.1, read as the reverse complement.
GGCGGTCAGCAAGTGGGAAGCCGACGGGGCGGTGCCCGATACCGATAAATTGATTGCCCTGTCCAGGCTGTTCGGGATCACCTTAAATGAACTGCTCCAGGTGGAGGGGCCGCCGGAGCCGGCAGGGTCCGGCGGCTTTTTTGCGGTCAGGTCTGGGGCAGGGAGTCGTCCTCCCGGATCCAGTCCTCCACATGGACCACCGAGTAGTCCGTCTTGGTGTTGCGGATGACCACCCGCTGGATGCCGGCGTTGATGATGAGCCGGCGGCACATGGAGCAGGAGGTGGAGCCGGCGATGAGCTCCCCGGTGGCGGGGTCCACGCAGGCCATGTACAGAGTGGCGCCGATGGTCTCGCTGCGGGCGGCGGAGATGATGGCGTTGGCCTCGGCGTGGACCGAGCGGCACAGCTCGTACCGCTGGCCGGAGGGGATGTTGAGGGCCTCCCGGGTGCAGTAGTTCAGATCCACGCAGTTTCTGCGGCCCCGGGGGGCGCCGTTGTAGCCGGTGGCGATGATCTCGTCGCTCTTGACCAGAATGGCGCCGTAGCAGCGGCGCAGGCAGGTGGCCCGCTCGGCCACGGTCTGGGCGATATCCAAATAGTAGTTTTCCTTGTCGATGCGGCCCATGGGCGCGCCTCCTTTCACCTGAGTGAAAATTCATACCGCCAGTATACCGGTTTTTGGCCGGGACCGCAAGGGGGACAATGACTTCCGGTCCATCGTTCATGAAATGTTTACGGTTGCGTTCTTGACGAAAAAAGCCGCAGGCGCTATCATAGAGACATCAAAAGTGTATCCTATTTTACATTGAAGGAGACGACCGTATTTCATGCTCATGAATTTCTTCAGAAAACTGATGTATGGACGGTATGGCAGCGATCATCTCTCCTTTTTCCTGCTTTTCCTGTATGTGGTGCTGATTCTGGTTTCGGGGCTGCCCCATATGGAGTGGATCTCCTGGGTGGCCCTGGTGATTCTGGTGTGGGACCTGTGGCGCATCTTCTCCCGCCGCATCGACCGCCGCCGGGCGGAAAACGCCCGTTTCCTGGCCCTGGCGGGACCGGTGATCCGCTGGTTCAAAATGCGGCGCACCGTCCACCGGGACAAGGAGCACCGCTACTTCAAGTGTCCCAACTGCGGGCAGTACCTGCGAGTGCCCCGGGGCAAGGGAAAAATTACCGTCAACTGCCGCAACTGCGGCGCCAGCTTCGAAGAACGCAGCTGAAACCGAAAAAGAGCCGCTGCCCCAGGCAGCGGCCCTTTTTGACCGAAAGGGGAATTACCATGAGACAGTGTATGGACGCCGACAACCTGCACCGCAGACTGAAAAAGATCATCGGCCAGCTCAACGCCATCGACCGGATGGTGGACGAGGATATCCCCTGCGAGGAACTGCTGATGCAGATCAACGCCGCCAAGAGCGCCCTGCACAAGGTGGGGCAGGTGGTGCTGGAGGGCCACCTCAACCACTGCGTCCGGGACGGCATCGAGCACGGGGACGCCGACCGCACCATCGCCGAGTTTGCCAAGGCCATTGAGCATTTTTCCCGCATGAGCTGAAACAAGCTGTGCCGCAAAGGCGGCACAGCTTGTTTTTTGTGTGGGCGCACGGTATACTGCCTGTAGATGACTCAGTCCTGAAAGGCCTTCAGATATTCCGATGCCGACCGGCTCATCTCCCGGGAGAAGTCGGAGTTGTATTTCCGGTCGCAGAAGGCCCGCAGCCAGTCGGCGTAGGGCCGCTGTCCGGCGTTGTCGGAGAGCATCCGCTCCAGCTCCCCGGCGTCCATCCGGCGGTAGCCGTTCTGGTGTACGATGTAGGGCAGGGCCCGGCGGCGGGGCTTCTCTCTGGCCTGCTGCTGAGCGGTGGGGTAGCCGAACACCACCATGGCGGCGGGCACCACGTACTCCGGCAGATTCAGCAGATGCCGGTGGGTCTCGTACTGCTCCAGGATGTCCCCGATGTAGCAGGAGCCGATCCCCAGGCTCCAGGCGGCGGTCACCGCGTTCTGGGCGGCGATGTTGGCGTCGGAGCAGGCCAGCAGCAGGTCCCCCACCCCCGGCTTCCGGGGATTGCAGCCCCCGGCGGCAAAGGCGTCGTACCACTTCTGGCAGTCGGCGCAGAAGATGAGCACCAGGGGGGCCTGGGCGATGAAGGGCTGGTGGTCGCAGGTCTCCGCCAGCGTGTCCTTCAGGCTCTGGTCGGTGATATCCAGAATGGTGTACAGCTGCTGATTGCCTGCTGTGGGGGCGGCGCAGGCCGCCTCCAGAATGGCCCGCTTGTCCTCCGCGGCAATGGGCTTCTCCAGATAGGCCCGCACCGATTTGCGGTCGTGGAGCTGGTGGAGCACGTCGTTCATAACCAAAAACCTCCTGACAGGATGTGAAACTATGCAAGAAAAGTGCTATTCCGTAGAGGGGCAGGATACTCTGCTGCCCTTCCTGCTGGCCCATGTGGCGGGCAAGAGCCGCAACAATGTCAAATCCCTGCTCACCCGGGGGCAGGTCCAGGTGGACGGCAAGACCGTCACCCGCCACGACCATCCCCTGATGCCGGGACAGACCGTCACCGTCCTTCCCCAGGGGGCGGGGGACAAAAAGGCCCCCTTCCCCATCCTCTATGAGGACGGGCGGCTGCTGGTCATCGAAAAGCCGGCGGGACTGCTGAGCATGGCCAGCGACAAGGAGAAGCACCGCACCGCCTACCGCCTGGCCACCGACTATGTCCGCAAGTCCGATCCCCGCCGCCGGGTGTTCATCGTCCACCGGCTGGACCGGGACACCTCCGGCGTGCTCCTCTTCGCCAAGGACGAGGAGACCAAGCGGGCCTTTCAGGACAACTGGGATGAGCTGGTGGGCCGCCGGGGCTATCTGGCGGTGGTGGAGGGGGCGCCCCCCAGGGATTCCGACACCATCCGCACTCTGCTGCGGGAGAACGCCGCCCACAAGGTGTACTCGGTGCGCTCCGGCGGCAAGGAGGCGGTGACCCATTATACCACCCTGAGTCGCGGAAAGAAATATGCACTTTTGGAGGTGGATCTGGATACCGGCCGGAAAAATCAGATCCGGGCCCATCTCAGCGAGCTGGGCTGTCCCGTGGCCGGAGACCGGGACTACGGTGCCGAAACCGATCCCCTGGGGCGGTTGTGCCTCCACGCCCATGAGCTGGTGCTCACCGACCCCTTCAGCGGGGAGGAACGCATCTTCCGGGCGGAGGCCCCCAGGGGCTTCCGGGCCCTGACCCGGTAAGGGTCACAGCCCCAGTCTGGCCCGGGCCTGATCCCGGAAGGCCACCAGCTCGGGGTAGTCGTAAAAGAAGCTCTGCTTCTGCTCCCATACCGCCGTGCCCTGGGGCTTGTCGTAGAGGACGAAATAGGAGAAACTCTCGGCGATGTCCTCGGTGGGGTCAGTGGCGGCATAGCTGGTGATGAAGTCGTCCTCATGCCGCAGATAGAAGCTGTCACTTTCCGGGTCGGCCAGCCGGTCGTCCAGATAGTCCTTCCAGAAGCGCTGATAGAAGGCGTTGAGGTAGGAGTCCGGGTTGCTGGTCATATCGTTCTCCCCGTAGCAGTCGTACCGCTTGGGTACGCCGTAGGAGACCTGATGGTTGTTGAGGGTCAGGTAGTGGGCGTACTCGTGGTATACCGTCTCAGTGAACTCCACGGGATCGTCGGCGTCCTCCGGGTCCACCGCCAGCTCCCACCGGGCTCCCTCATCGTCCGCCGGGACCACATAGGCCAGAATGTCGGCCTCTCCGTCGGTGAAGATGGTGAAGCGGGTGAAGGGCTTCAGGCTGCCCTGGGGCAGCAGGGCATTCACCTTGTCCCACAGGGTCCGGTACTCCGCCTTGTCCGACTTGTCGGGGATCAGGGTGCCGTCCGCCCCGATCTCATATTGGGCCAGGGTGGGGGGCTCCTCTTCCCCCTCCGGCTCCTCGGGCTCCTCCAGATAGCGCTGAGTCAGATCCTGATAGAGCTGGTTGAGCTGGGCCACCAGGTCCTCCTCCTGGGGAGACAGCTCCCAGCGGTTTGCCTGGGCACGGGCCTGCCGCAGGGGGACCAGCTGCTCCAGCAGGAACAGGATCCGGCCCCGCTCCTCCGTGGTGAGTCGGTCGGCCAGCTGGCCCAGCTGGGCATTGGCCAGCCGGGCGGCTTCGGCCTGGACGTCTACCCCTCCGGTCAGGAAAGGGAGCGTGGGGCGGCCGCAGGCCGACAGGGTCAGCAGAAGCGCCAGAAGCAGCAGGGGCGCGGTTTTCCGTCGATGCATGACAAAACACCTCGTTCGATGAAATGGGCCAGCCACTTTGGGGCTGGAGCCGTGGAGGTGATTGTAGCATGGCGGCGGTTTTGGGGGAAGAAAGCTAAATAAATCTACAGGGAAACGTCACGATTTCCCAAGAAAACGACGAAGGGCGGGGCCGTACGGCCCCGCCCTTCGTCTGGGAAGGTATAGGAAATGGGAAGGTTACAGTTTGACGACCCAGCCGTGGGGATCGGGCTTGGTGCCCCACTGAATGCCGGTGAGGGTATCGTACAGCTTCTGGGCCAGAGGGCCGATCTTGCCCTCGTTGACCACCACGTGCTTGTCCTCCCAGCCCATCTCACCGATGGGGGAGACAACCGCGGCGGTGCCGGTGCCCCAGGCTTCTTTCAGGGTGCCGTTGGCGCCAGCTTCAAAGAGCTCCTCGGCGGTAATGAGCCGCTCCTCCACCTTCAGGCCCCAGTCGCGCATCAGCTCGATGCAGGACTTGCGGGTGATGCCGGGGAGGACGGAGCCGGTGAGCATGGGGGTGACCACCGTGTCGCCGATCTGGAACATGACGTTCATGGAGCCCACTTCTTCAATGTACTTGCGGTGGACGCCGTCCAGCCACAGCACCTGGGCATAGCCGTTCTGCTCGGCTCGCTCACCGGCCCGGATGGAGGCGGCGTAGTTGCCGCCGCACTTGGTGTAGCCGGTGCCGCCCTTGACGGCCCGGACGTCGTCGCTCTCCACATAGATCTTCACCGGGTTGATGCCCTCGGCGTAGTAGGCGCCCACGGGGCAGGTGATGATGGCGAAGATGTAGTTGTGGGCGGCATGGACGCCCAGAGTGGGGGTGGTGGCGATGATGAAGGGGCGGATGTACAGAGAGGTGCCCGGCTGATCGGGGACCCAGTCGGCCTCCAGCCGCACCAGCTGCTCGATGGCGGCCAGGGCGTCCTCCTCGTCCAGGGGCGGGATGCACATACGCTCGCAGGAGGAGTTGATGCGTTTGATGTTCTCAGTGGGACGGAAGAGCTGAACGGTGCCGTCGGGGGAGCGGTAGGCCTTCAGGCCCTCAAAGACCTCCTGGGCGTAGTGAAACACCATGGCGGAGGGGTCCAGGGCGATGGGGCCGTAGGGGACGATGCGCCCGTCGTGCCAGCCCTGGCCGTCGGTGTAGTCCATCAAAAACATGTGGTCGGTAAAGGTTCTGCCGAACACCAGCGTGGAGGGGTCGGGCTTGGGCTTGAGCACTGCTGCACGCTGAACGGGATATTCCTTCATCAGGATGGCCTCCTTGCAGTTTCATTGCTTGTTTTCAGTATGGCAGGGTGAAGGGGAAAAGAATGTAAACCGTGATACAATAGCAGAAAAAGATACCGGCCGGTATAGCGGCCGATGCCCGCCGTCCTTATTGTATCACAGGGGAAGAAGAGGGACAAGCGTACTTGTTTTTAGCCGCTACCTTTGATATAATAACATGTCATCTTGTAATTGAACGCGTTTGGGAGGTCCCTATGCGGAAGAACAAATTATCCCACCTGGTGGAACCCAGTCTGCGGCTGTACTTTGTATGCCTCATCGTATTTGCCGCGGTGACCGCCTTTTTCTCCCTGCCCGCGGCGGCGGCGGAGGTGGCGGTGGTGGTGATCCTGTACCTCTATTTCCGCCGCAGCAATTCCCTGCGGCAGAAGGAGATCCTCAAGTACATCGAGAATGTGACCTGCAATATGGACTCGGCCACCAAGGACACCATGGTGAATGCCCCCCTGCCCATGGTCATTTTCCGGCCGGAAAATGACGAGGTCATCTGGTCCAATGACCGCTTCCTCCAGATCACCGGGGAGCGGGAGCATCTCTTCGACACCAAGATCACCGCGGCGGTGCCCGACTTCTCCTCCCGCTGGCTCATGGAGGGCAAGACCGAGTGCCCCACCGAGGTGCGCATCGGGGAGCGGCGCTTCCTGGTGTACGGCCATCTGGTCCGCACCGAGGAGCAGGGGGCCCGGGGCTACCTGGCCACCACCTACTGGGTGGACGTCACCGACTTTGCCACCGTGCGGGACGAGTTCTACGCCACCCGCCCCGTGGTGGCCATCCTGACGGTGGACAACTACGAGGAGCTGATGAAGGGGGCCAACGACAGCGCCAAGTCGGCCATGCGCAGTGAGATCGACGACCGGCTGGCCCAGTGGGTGGCCCCCGCCCAGGGCGTCTTTACCCGGTACGAGCGGGACCGCTACCTGTTCCTTTTTGAGGAGCGCTTTCTGGCCCAGTTCCAGGAGGGCAAGTTCTCCATCCTGGATACCGTGCGCCAGGTGACCAGCCCCTCGGGCATCCAGGCCACCCTGTCCATCGGCATCGGCAAGGACGGGGACAACTTTGGGGACCTGTTCCAGTACGCCGCTCTGTCGGTGGAGATGGCCCTCTCCCGGGGCGGCGACCAGGTGGTAGTGAAGAACAAGTTCAACTTCGAGTTCTTCGGCGGCCGCACCAAGGAGCTGGAGAAGCGCACCAAGGTGAAGAGCCGGGTTATGGCCAACGCCCTGGGCGAGCTGATGGCCGATGCCTCCACCGTGTTCGTCATGGGCCACAAGTACCCCGACCTGGACTGCATCGGCGCCGCCGCCGGCGTGTGCGCCATGGCCCGGAAGAAGGGCACCCCCGTCCATATCGTGCGGGAGCCGGGGGTCAACCCGGCCAGCGAGATGAGCGACCGGCTGGGCCAGGTGCCCGAGTACAAGGACGTGTTCCTCTCCCCCCAGGACGCCATTCTGCTGGCCGACTCCAACTGCCTGCTGGTGGTGGTGGACACCAACCGCCCCGAGCAGGTGGTGAGCCAGGATCTGCTGGAGGCGGTGCACAAGGTGGCGGTCATCGACCACCACCGCCGGGCCTCCTCCTATATCGCCGACGCGGCCCTCAACTTCCATGAGCCCTACGCCTCCTCCGCCAGTGAGCTGGTCACCGAGCTGTCCCAGTACCTGCTGGAGCCCGCCGACCTGCTGAAGATCGAGGCGGAGGCCCTGCTGGCGGGCATGGTGCTGGACACCAAGCAGTTTACCATGCGCACCGGCAGCCGCACCTTTGAGGCGGCCGCCTTCCTGCGCCGCTCCGGCGCCGACACCGGCGACGTGAAGAAGCTGTTCCAGAACGATCTGGAGGGCACCATCGCCCGGTATGACATCATCCAGACCGCCCGGATATACAAGGACGGCATCGCCGTGGCCCGGGTGGACCATACCGTGGGACGCATCACCGCCGCCCAGGCCGCCGACGAGCTGCTGAACATTTCGGGCATCGACACCTCCTTTGTGCTCTTCCCCGACCAGGAGGGACGGGTCATCCTGTCCGCCCGCAGCATGGGGGATGTGAACGTACAGGTGGTGCTGGAGAAGCTGGGAGGCGGCGGCAACGCCGCCACCGCCGGCGCCCAGGTACCCGGCAAGACCGTGGATGAGGTCACCAAGATGCTCCTCCAGGCCATTGACCAATACCTTGAAGACGAATAACCATCGGGGCGGGTCCCTGACCTGCCCGCAGCCATAAGAAAGGACGAATAACCATGAAAGTGATTTTGCAGCAGGATGTAAAGGGCCAGGGCAAGAAGGGCCAGATGATCGAGGCCAGCGACGGCTACGCCCGCAACTTCCTTCTCCCCCGCAAGCTGGCGGTCCCCGCCACCGCGGAGAATATCAACACCATGAAGATGCAGGAGAAGGCCAAGAAGGCTCAGGAGGCCGCCGAGAAGGCGGAGGCCGAGGCCACCGCCGCCAAGCTGAAGGAGCTCTCCGTCAAGGTGACCGCCAAGGCGGGCAACGGCGGACGGCTCTTCGGCGCTGTTACCACCAAGGAGATCGCCGACGCCCTCAGCGCCCAGCACGGCATCACCATCCAGAAGACCAAGATCGTCCAGGACGAGCCCATCAAGGCCTTCGGCACCTATGAGCTGAAGGTGAAGCTGGGCTATGAGGTCACCGGCACCCTGAAGGTGGTCGTGGCCGAGGCCTAAGAACATCTAGGGGGTATCCCATACCCCCTAGATACAAAACCGCCGCGCCGCGCTGCGGCACAACGGTTTTGATACCCCCGGTTTCGCGCCCCGCGGCGCGGGTCGAGGTGTTTTCCGGAGAAATGAATTCCCCGGAAAACAGATTATCAAACAGATACAGAGTAGGGGCCGATGCCCACATCGGCCCGTCCAGGGGAGGTGAAGGAACATGGCAACCGAAGAGGAACTGCTGCTGCGGCAGATGCCCCACAGCGTGGAGGCCGAGCAGAGCGTGCTGGGCGCCATGCTCATTGACGCCCGGTGCATTCCCGAGGTCATCGAGGAGCTCAAGCCCGAGGATTTCTACCTGCGCACCAACCGGGAGATCTATGAGACCATCTACTCCATGTTCAACTTCTCCCTCACCATCGACCCGGTGACCGTTCTGGATCACATGCGCCAGAACGGGGTGTACGACGAGAATACCTCCCGGAACTATATCCTCCAGCTCATGGAGGTCACCCCCACAGCGGCCAATGTGAAGGAGTATGTGGCCATCGTCAAGGACAAGGCCCTGCTCCGCCGCATCGCCGAGACCGCCGGGGACCTGACCGCCCTGGTGCAGGAGGGCACCGGCACCGGACAGGAGGTGCTGGAGGCCGCCGAGCAGCGGATCTATGCCATCCGCCAGGGCCGTGCCTCCCAGGGACTGGCCCACATCTCCAGTGTGATCCTCAACGTGTACGAGCGGCTCAACGAGCTGGCCCTCAGCGATTCCGAGGTGCCCGGCCTGTCCACCGGCCTGCCCGACGTGGACCGGGCCATCTCCGGCCTGAACAAGTCCGACCTGATTCTGCTGGCCGCCCGCCCCGGCATGGGCAAGACCTCCTTTGCCCTGAACATGCTGCTCCACGCCGGCAAATTCTCCGGCAAGACGGTGGTCTTCTTCTCCCTGGAAATGAGCCGGGAGCAGCTGGCCATGCGCCTCATCTCCGGCGAGGCCTTTGTGGACAACAAGAAGCTGGTCACCGGCAAGCTGGGGGAGGAGGACTGGTCCAAGATCGCCGCCGCCTCGGCTGCCCTCAACCAGACCCAGATCCTCATTGACGACAACCCCTCCCTCAGCGTGGCGGACATGAACGCCAAGTGCCGCCGGGTGGATAATCTGGGACTGGTGGTCATAGACTACCTCCAGCTCATGACCTCCGCCGGCGGTCCCACCCGCAGCAGCGACAACCGGCAGCAGATCGTCTCCGACATCTCCCGTGCCCTGAAGATCATGGCCAAGGAGCTCAATGTGCCGGTGGTCTGCCTGTCCCAGCTGTCCCGTGGCCCGGAGAGCCGGTCGGACAAGCGGCCCATGCTGTCCGACCTGCGTGAGTCGGGCGCCATCGAGCAGGACGCCGACATCGTCATGTTCCTCTACCGGGACGACTATTATAATGAGAACAGCGAGAACCACAACGTGGCCGAGTGCATTATCGCCAAAAACCGCCACGGTGAGACCGGCAAGGTGGAGCTGCAGTGGCTGCCCGAGTACACCACCTTCTCCTCCATTGACCGGCGGCACAGCGAATATTAGCACCACCCCTACGGAATATCACAGGAGAATATCCTTATGCTGGATACCGTCAAGGCCCTCACAACCGAATACGACATGCTGCCCCGGGGAGGCAGGGTGCTGTGCGCCCTCTCCGGGGGGGCCGATTCCATCTGCCTGCTCCATCTGCTCCACAGCCTGTCGGCCGATGGGGACTTTCAGGTGTACGCCGCCCACTACCACCACGGGATGCGGGGGGCGGACGCCGACGCTGATGCCGCCTTTGTAGAGGGCTTCTGCAAGGAGCGGAACATCCCCTGTGTGGTGGAGCGGGGCGACGTGTACGGCGAGGCCCGCCGCCGGGGTTTGGGTGTGGAGGAGACCGGCCGCCTGCTGCGGTACGAATTTCTCCACCGGACGGCGGAACGGCTGGGGTGCAGCCGCATCGCCACCGCCCACAACGCCGACGACAACCTGGAGACCCTGCTGCTCCACCTGACCCGGGGAGCCGGGCTTCACGGTCTGGCGGGTATCCCGCCCCGGCGGGGGGAGCTGGTGCGTCCCCTGCTCACCACCCCCCGGGCGGACATCGAGGCCTATCTGGAGGCCCACGGCATCCCCCATGTGGAGGACAGCACCAATGCCGACGACAGCTATGCCCGCAACAAGCTGCGCCATCAGGTGATCCCGGTGCTGCGCCAGCTGAATCCCCGGCTCACCCAGCGGTCCGCCGAAACCATGGCCTATCTGCGCGCGGACAACGACTACCTCAACGCACAGGCCGCCATGGCCTGTGCCCACGCCCGCTGGGCGGAGGACGACCTGGTCATTGAGGCCCACTACATTGCCGACCTGCCCGCCGCCATCGCCCCCCGGGCGGCCCGCCGCCTGCTGGAGATGACGGGGGACGGCAACACCGACTGCTCCGCCGCCCACCTGAAGGCGGTGGTGGACCTGGCTGTGGGGGAGGACCCCTCGGCGGTGGCCTTCCTGCCCAACGGGCGGCTGGCCCAGCGGGTCTATAAGGAGCTGCTCATTACCACCCAGGCTGACAACCCGGTGATGACCCCCTGTCCCCTGAACACCGACGGGGAGACCGCCCCGGAGGGTACGCCCTGGCGGTGCGCCTGCCGGGCCGTGATCTGTCCCCATGCCGGCGAGGGAAGAGAGGGGGCCTGGTACCTGAGCCGGGAGGTCCAGGGCACGCCCATGCTGCGTCCCAGGCAGACCGGGGATGAGCTGGCCCTGCCGGGCAGGGACACCAAGACCCTGAAAAAGTGGATGATCGACGAGAAAATTCCCCGACGGGACCGGGACCGTATCCCGGTGCTGGCGGATGAACGGGGCGTGCTGGCGGCAGCCGGCCTGGGCCCCCATAGAGATCGTGTGGCAAAGCCGGGCCAACCGGCCTGGGAAGTGGTATTTTGGAAGGAAGGGTAAGAGAAATATGGAACATATCCTGGACAAAGATGTGGAACGGGTCCTCTTTTCCGAGGAGGAGCTGAAGAACCGGGTGGCGGAGATCGCTGCTCAGATCGACAGGGACTATGAGGGCAAAGCACCCCTGCTGATCAGCGTGCTGCGGGGCTCCTTCGTCTTCATGGCCGACCTGGTGCGGCAGATCCACGTGCCCTGCACCGTGGACTTCATGGCGGTGTCCTCCTACGGGGCCGGCACATCCAGCTCCGGCCAGGTAAAGATCGTCAAGGACCTGTCCGAGCACATCGAGGGCAAGGACCTGATCGTGGTGGAGGATATTCTGGACAGCGGCAACACCCTGAGCTACCTGCTCCAGCTGCTCCAGGCCCGCAAGCCCGCCTCCGTGCGGCTGTGCACCCTGCTGGATAAGCCCTCCCGCCGGGTGAAGGAAGTAGAGGTCAGCTACTCCGGCTTCTCCATCCCCGACTACTTCGTGGTGGGCTACGGCCTGGACTACGCGGAGAAGTACCGCAACCTGCCCTACATCGGCGTACTGAAGCCCTCCGTCTACGGCGGGGAATAAGGCGCAAATCTGCCCGGAAAGGACGTGTCTGTCCATTGAAACGCAACGGAAGCCTGCGTGACGTAGGCTTTTATGTGCTCATTGCCATTTTGCTCATTGTCTCCATCTTTGTGCTCCGGGGAGGCATGAGCGCCGGAGACCAGGTCACCTACGGCCAGATCCGCCGCCTGCTGGAGGAACAGCAGGTGACCCAGGTGGAGGTGGACCACAAGACCATCACCCTCCAGCTCAAGGAGGCGGTGGGCGGCAAGAATACCATCACCTACCAGGTGGCCAACCCCCAGTGGTTTTACGATGACTTCAACGACCTGATCGTGGAGCAGATGCGGCAGGGGATCATCACCGACTATGACTACCCCGCCGGATTCGAGCCCCCCTTCTGGATGAGCTTCCTGCCCTGGATCGCCGTGCTGGTGGTCTTTGGCCTGCTGTGGTACTTCATGTTCCTCCGCCAGACCGGCGGGGGAGGGGGCGGCGGAGCTGCCGACCGCACCGCCCGCTTCGGCCGGGCCCGTACCCGTACCGGCGCCGACGAGCAGAAGAAGGTCACCTTTGACGACGTGGCCGGGGCCGAGGAGGAGAAGGGGGAGCTGCGGGAGATCGTGGAATTCCTCAAGGACCCCCGCCGGTTCCTGGACCTGGGCGCCCGCATCCCCAAGGGCGTGCTGCTGGTAGGCCCGCCCGGCACCGGTAAGACCCTGCTGGCCAAGGCGGTGGCCGGAGAGGCCGGGGTCCACTTCCTGTCCATCTCGGGCTCCGACTTTGTGGAGCTGTACGTGGGCGTGGGCGCCAGCCGTGTCCGGGACCTCTTTGACCAGGCCAAGAAGAACGCCCCCGCCATCGTGTTCATCGATGAGATCGACGCCGTAGGCCGCCAGAGAGGCGCTGGCCTGGGCGGCGGCCATGACGAGCGGGAGCAGACCCTCAACCAGCTGCTGGTGGAGATGGACGGCTTCGGCAACAACGAGGGCGTGGTGGTCATGGCGGCCACCAACCGGCAGGATATCCTGGACCCCGCCCTGCTGCGCCCCGGCCGGTTCGACCGGCAGGTGTATGTGGGCTATCCCGACATCAAGGGCCGTGAGGCCATCCTGAAGGTCCATGCCCGCAACAAGCCCCTGGGGGACAACGTGTCCCTGGCGGAGCTGGCCAAGGGCACCGGCGGCTTCACCGGCGCCGACCTGGAGAACCTGATGAACGAGGCCGCCCTGCTGGCCGCCCGTAAGAGACGGCACTTCATCAGCATGGAGGACCTGAACGAGGCGGTGATCAAGGTCATCGCCGGTCCCGAGAAGAAGAGCCGGGTGGTCATTGAGCGGGAGCGCAAGCTCACCGCCTACCACGAGGCGGGTCACGCCATCGTGATCCACGACCTGGAGACCCAGGACCCGGTCCATCAGATCACCATCATCCCCCGGGGCATGGCGGGGGGCATGACCATCTCCCTGCCCCAGGAGGACGTGACCTTCCAGTCCAAGAAGCAGCTTACCGAGCGCATCGCCGTCTGTCTGGGCGGCCGGGCCGCCGAGCAGCTGGCTCTGGGCGACATCTCCACCGGCGCGGGCAACGACCTGCAGAAGGCCAGCGCCATCGCCCGCAACATGGTCACCCGCTACGGCATGAGCGACAAGGTGGGCAACGTGGTCTTCGACTCCGGCCATGACGAGGTGTTCATCGGCCGCTCCATGGCCCAGACCAAGAACTACTCCGAAGAGGTGGCCGCCCTCATCGACGAGGAGATCAAGGGCCTCATCGACGGCGCCTACAACCGCTGTGTGGAGATCCTCTCCGCCCGCCGGCAGGAACTGGACTTTGTGGCCGACTACCTGCTCAAATATGAGAACATGGACGCCGACACCTTTGCCCTGGTCTTTACCGACCCTGCCGCCGTCCAGCCCCCCGCCGCCTATCAGCAGGTGGAGGAGGAGCAGGAGACCGTTTCTCTGGAGAAGAAGGAACAGGACTAAAAATAAAAACACGGTGTATTTTCTGAAAGAGAAAATACACCGTGTTTTGCTTATTTCATCTCAAGACCGGAGAGATAGCGCCGGGCCAGGTCAAAGCCGTGGCTGGCGGCAATGTGGCGGATGCGCTGGCGGCCCATGGACAGGTTCACCTGGCGCACCCAGGTGCCCTCTGGTGTGGCCAGACCGATGAACACCAAACCCACCGGATTGCCCCGCTCGTCGGGATCGGGCCCCGCCACGCCGGTGGTGGAGATGGCCAGGTCGCAGCCCAGCACCCGCCGGGCGCCCTCCGCCATGGCCCGGGCTACTTGTTCGCTGACCGCGCCGTATTGGTCCAGCAGGGCCTGGTCCACGCCCAGCACCGTGTGCTTCACTTCGGTGGCGTAGCTCACCACGCCGCCCCGGAATACCGAGGACACCCCGGCCAGGTCGGTCATTCGCTTGGCCACCAGGCCGCCGGTGCAGCTCTCGGCGGTGCCCAGGGTGAGTCCCTTCTCCTTCAGCAGAGCAAAGACCGCCGCCTCCAGGGAGGGAATATCCACCCCATAGACCAGGGGGCCGAAGTGGGCCTTCAGGTCGTCCACCACCGGGTCCATCAGGGCGCGGGCGGCTGCCTCGTCAGCGGCCTTGGCGGTGATGCGCAGCTCGCACTCCCCCTCCTTGGCGTAGGGGGCCAGGGTGGGATTGGTCATGGCGTTCATCTTTTCCCGCAGCTGGGCCTCCATGGCTGACTCGCCGATGCCGAAGAGCTTCAGGGTGCGGGAGGAAATGACCCCGTCGGCCAGCTCCTTCAGGTAGGGGATCACCCGGTGGGTGAACATGGCGGTGCACTCCCGGGGCGGGCCGGGGAGCATGATGACCCGGACGCCGTCCTGCTCAAAGGCCACGCCGGGGGCGGTGCCCCAGTCGTTGTCCAGCACGGTGCAGCCCTCGGGTAGCATGGCCTGCTGGTAGTTGTTGTCCGTCATGGGCCGGTTGGGGTGGATCCGCTGGAAATAGGCCTCGATCCGCTGGGCGGAGGGCTGATGAAACACCAGCTTCCGGCCGAAGCAGTCGGCCAGCACAGTTTTGGTCAGATCGTCGCAGGTGGGGCCCAGGCCGCCGGTGGTGATGATGATGTCCGCCCGGGTGCGGGCCAGCTCCACGGCGGCACGCAGCCGGTCCGGATTGTCGCCCACCACCGTGTGGTAGTAGACGTTGATGCCCAGGGCGCTCAGCCCCTGGGACAGCATCTGGGCGTCGGTGTTAGCGATGTTGCCCAGCAAAAGCTCGGTGCCTACGGCGATCAGTTCCGCGGTATGAGACATGGGGAAGCACTTCCTTTGTTGGATTGAGAAGAGAGGAGGGGCGCACACTGTGCGCCCCTATCATTAAACCTGAATACGCTCGATGCCGTCCACAGCGGCCTTTACCAGGACCTCCACGTCCAGGACCTCCTCAGCGTGCTCCAGCTCACCCAGCACCGGGCGGAGCCGGGGATGGCGGGGGGTGAACACGGTGCAGCAGTCCTCATAGGGCAGGATGGAGGTCTCAAAGGTGTTGATCTTGCGGGCGATGCGCACGATCTCCTCCTTGTCCATGCCTACCACCGGGCGCAGAATGGGCAGGGAGCACACGGCGGTGGTGGCCCGCATGGCCTCCATGGTCTGGCTGGCCACCTGGCCCAGGCACTCGCCGGTGACAATGGCCCCGGCGCCGCACCGGGCGGCCACCGCCTCGGCAATGCGCATCATGAACCGGCGCATGAGCACGGTGAAGAGCTCCTCGGGGCACTTGCGACGAAGCTCTTCCTGGATGGCGGTGAAGGGCACCACGTGGACGGTGAGCCGTCCGCACCAGGGGGTAAGCAGCTTGGCCAGATCCAGCACCTTCTGCTTGGCCTCTTCGGAGGTGTAGGGATAGGAGAAGAAGTGGACCATTTCCAGGGCGATGCCCCGCTTGGCGATCATCCAGGAGGCCACCGGGGAGTCGATGCCGCCGGAGAGCAGGCTCACCGCCCGGCCTCCCACGCCTACCGGCAGACCGCCGGCGCCCGGCTCGGGATCGGCGTGGACATAGGCGGCGTAGTCCCGTACTTCAAGATAGACGGTGAGCTCCGGATGGTGCACGTCCACCTTCAGGTTGGGGTATTTCTCGTCCAGCTCGCCCCCCACATACTGGGACAGCTGGATGGAGGTCATGGGGAAGGTCTTGTCGGCCCGCTTGGACTCTACTTTAAAGGTATGGGCGGCGGCCAGCTTGTCCCCCAGGTACTCGATGGCGGTGCGCAGCATGGCATCGGCGTCCTTCTCGCAGGCCCGGGCCCGGCTGAGCCCCACCACGCCGAAGAGCTTGGTCATGGCCTCCCAGGCCCCGTCCAGATCGCAGTCGTCGTTCTTGGGCTCCACATACATGGTGGACTGCTTACAGTACACCTTAAAATCTCCGTGGTGCTTCAGCCGGCGCTTGGCGTTGGCAATCAGCTTGTCCTCAAAGGTGCGGCGGTTCAGGCCCTTCAGGACCAGCTCCCCCAGCTTGAGCAAAATGATCTCGTTCATGGTGATTCCTCTTTCAGTAATTCGTTCCTGTAATCGAAAGCCATTATAGCGAAAACCGGGGGGAATGTCCAGAAAAATGGGGGTTACATTGCCAAAAATCTATCCAAAATCGTGCCTGCTGCCGCAGCCGGAGCCCATATGCTCAAACAGGCAGACAATACGTTCGATCTTTTCAAAACATTCCGGGTCACTCAGACTGTCATCACAGAGAATTTCTCTGATTTGACACAATGCCTGATAGCTGGATGCCTCCAACATCTCTTGAGCGGTTAGATTTAAACCCGGAAAAGTTACACTTATTTGCCGTCGTTCCAAAAGGTTTGACAAAAGCTGGATAGCCAGATCCATAAATTTATCCTCCTTATCTATAAGTGGACTGAAACTGGTCCTATTATATCACCTCAAATCCATAGAATAAAGAAAAAGGACTCAAATCAGTCCGGAGGTGAGGATTTGGAGGAGCAAAAGATCAAGCAGGATCAAATCCAGATCGGCAGAAACATCCGGCGGCTGCGTCTGGAGAAAAAGCTGGGACAGACGGAACTGGCAAACAAGCTGCAGCTGGAGGGCGTGGACATGACCCGGGAAGCGTTGGTCAAGATCGAGCGGGGCATCCAGCATATCTCTGCCACGCAGCTGAAAGCCATCCGGGATGTACTGCAAACCAGCTATGATGAACTATTGAAAGAGACCCCCTGACCAGTGGCCAATGGTCAGGGGGTCCTATCTTTGAAAATCAGATGTCTGTCCTATTACCGCCGGAGCAGGGCGCTCTCCCGGTACTGGATGGCCTCGGCCAGATGCTCCACCCCGATGGCCTCCGCCCCGTCCAGGTCGGCGATGGTGCGGGCCACCCGCAGGATGCGGTCGTAGCTGCGGGCGGTGAGGCCCATCCGGTCAAAGGCCCCCTTGATGAGGGCGGTGCCCGCCTCATCCAGCCGGCAGAACCGGGCCAGCTCCTGCTGGCCCATATGGGCGTTGCAGTCGGGACCATCCGGCCCAAAGCGGGCGGTCTGGATGGCCCGAGCAGCGTCCACCCGGGCCTTGATGACGGCGGAGGGTTCGGCGTCGGGCCGCTTGGACAGCTGGTCGAAGTCCAGGGGCGGCACCTCCACATACAGGTCGATCCGGTCCAGCAGGGGCCCGGACAGTTTGCCCAGGTACTTCTCCACCGCCTGGTGGGTGCAGCGGCACCGGTCCGAATAGCCGTACCAGCCGCACTTGCAGGGGTTCATGGCGCACACCAGCATGAACCGGGCGGGGAAGCGGCCGCTGCCCGCCGCCCGGCTGATGACCACCTGGCCCTCCTCCAGGGGCTGACGCAGGGTCTCCAGCACGTCCTTGTGGAACTCGGGCAGCTCGTCCAGGAAGAGTACCCCGTTGTGGGCCAGGGAGATCTCCCCGGGGCGGGGCAGGGGGGAGCCGCCTCCCGCCATGCCGGTGGCCGAGATGGAGTGGTGGGGGGAGCGGAAGGGACGGTGGGTGAGCAGGGGATGCTGGGCATCGGTGAGGCCCATGACCGAGTGGACGGCGGTGGCCTCCAGGGCCTCCCGCCGGGTCATATCGGGCAGGATGGAGGGCAGGCGGCGGGCCAGCATGGATTTCCCCGAACCCGGCGGGCCCACCATGGCCAGGTTGTGGCCTCCGGCGGCGGCGATCTCCAGGGCACGCTTGCCGTTCTCCTGGCCCTTCACGTCGGCAAAGTCCAGCTCCGCCTCCACATCGGTTCCGGGCACCCAGGGGTCGGCGGGGAGGATGGGGGCGTCTCCCCGCAGGTGGGCCACCAGCTGGGAGACGCTCTCCACCGGGTAGACGGTCACTTCCCCGGCCAGGGTGGCCTCGGCGGCGGAGGGGGCGGGGACGTAGAGCTCTTTGATGCCCGCCCGCCGGGCGGCCAGGGCCATGGGCAGCATACCGGGAATGGGCCGCAGCTGGCCGGACAGGGACAGCTCCCCCACAAAGGCGCAGGGGGCGGCGGGCAGGCGGAGCTGCTCCCCCGCTGCCAGAATGCCCACCAGAATGGGCAGGTCGTACACCGTGCCTCCCTTCTTCCGGTCCGCCGGGGCCAGGTTGACCGTGATGCGGGAGACCGGGAAGGAGAAGCCGCAGTTTTTGATGGCGGCCCTCACCCGGTCCCGGGCCTCCTTCACTGCCGCGTCAGGCAGGCCCACGATCTCAAAGGCGGGCAGGCCGCCGGACAGGTCGCACTCCGCCCGTACCTCGTAGCCCGAGATGCCGGTCAGACCCAGAGAACGCACTTCGCAGAGCATGGCATCACCCTCTTCCCATGTGTTTACCATATTATATCACGGACGAAAATTTCCGCCAAGACGGGGTGGCAGGATAGGATTGGATGGAAATGTTTAGGAAAGTCAAATAGAACGCACAGTCTAGTACAACGGGTTCAGCAGATACACCCAGTTACGAATTTTTTTCGGGGAAAAGCGGAAAAAACCGTGTAAAATCCTAGGGATTTTAAAATGGGAAGAAAATTTTCACAGATAAGTAAGATTTGATTTACAAACCGTTTCGATGGTGTTACAATGAAGTCGCTCCGAGAAAGTTTCTTTCTGGTAAGCGGGGAAAAAGCCAGGGTAATGGGAATCCGGCCCGGTCTCGAGATGAGGCGGGGACCGATTCCCATTGCCCTGGAACAATGAACAAGGAGGAATCGTTTTCATGGCGAGAAAGCTGAAATCCATGGACGGCAACACCGCTGCCGCCCACGTGTCCTACGCCTTCACCGAGGTCGCCGGCATCTACCCCATCACCCCGTCCAGCCCCATGGCCGATAACGTGGACCAGTGGGCCGCTCAGGGCCGCAAGAACATCTTCGGCACCACCGTCAACGTGGTGGAGATGCAGTCCGAGGCCGGTGCTGCCGGTACCGTTCACGGCTCCCTGGCCGCCGGTGCTCTGACCACCACCTACACCGCCTCTCAGGGCCTGCTGCTGATGATCCCCAACATGTACAAGCTGGCCGGCGAGCTGATGCCCTGCGTGTTCCACGTGTCCGCCCGTACCGTGGCCACCCACGCTCTGAACATCTTTGGTGATCACTCCGACGTCATGGCCTGCCGTCAGACCGGCTTTGCCATGCTGTGTGAGTCCAACCCCCAGGAGGTCATGGACCTGGGCGCCGTTGCCCACCTGGCCGCCATCAAGGGCCGCGTTCCCTTCATCAACTTCTTCGACGGTTTCCGTACCTCCCATGAGATCCAGAAGATCGCCATCTGGGACAACGAGGACCTGAAGGACATGGTGGACATGGACGCTGTGGAAGCCTTCCGCAAGCGCGCCCTGAACCCCGAGCGTCCTGTGATGCGCGGTTCTCACGAGAACGGCGACATCTTCTTCCAGCACCGCGAGGCCGCCAACAAGTACTACGAGGCCGTTCCCGGCATCGTCGAGGAGTACATGGGCAAGGTCAACGCCAAGCTGGGCACCAACTATCAGCTGTTCAACTACTATGGCGCTCCCGACGCTGACCGCGTCATCATCGCCATGGGCTCCATCTGCGACGTGGCCGAGGAAGTCATCGACTACCTGAACGCCCACGGCGAGAAGGTGGGCCTGGTGAAGGTCCGCCTGTACCGGCCTTTCCGCGCCGACAAGCTGCTGGAGGCCATTCCCGCCACCGCTACCAAGATCGCTGTTCTGGACCGCACCAAGGAGCCCGGCGCTCTGGGCGATCCTCTGTACCTGGACGTTGTCACCGCCTTTGCCAACGCCGGCCGTCAGGCCACCATCATCGGCGGCCGCTACGGCCTGGGCTCCAAGGACACTCCTCCCAGCAACGTGTTTGCCGTGTATGAGGAGCTGACCAAGGACCAGCCCAAGCGCCAGTTCACCGTGGGCATCGTGGACGACGTGACCTTCACCTCCCTGGAGGAGAAGCCCGCTCCCAACACCGCGGCTCCCGGCACCATCGAGTGCAAGTTCTGGGGTCTGGGCGGCGACGGTACCGTGGGCGCCAACAAGAACTCCATCAAGATCATCGGCGACCACACCGACAAGTACGTTCAGGCGTACTTCCAGTATGACTCCAAGAAGACCGGCGGCGTGACCATCAGCCACCTGCGCTTCGGCGATCAGCCCATCCGCGCTCCCTACTACATCAACAAGGCCGACTTCGTGGCCTGCCACGTGCCCGCCTACATCGTCAAGGGCTTCCCCATGGTCCGCGACGTGAAGGACGGCGGCGTGTTCCTGATCAACTGCCAGTGGACCGATGAGGAGCTGGATCACCACATGCCCGCCGTGGCCAAGCGCTACATCGCTGAGCACAACATCCAGGTCTACACCATCAACGCCATCGACCTGGCCATCGAGATCGGCATGGGCAAGCGCACCAACACCATCCTGCAGTCCGCTTTCTTTAAGCTGGCTAAGGTGATGCCCGAGGCCGAGGCCATCCAGTACATGAAGGACGCTGCCACCCACTCCTACCTGAAGAAGGGCCAGGACGTGGTCGACATGAACCACAAGGCCATCGACGCCGGCGCCACCGCCTTCCACAAGTTCGAGGTGCCCGCTTCCTGGGCTACCGCCGAGGACAAGCCCGCTGAGGAGCATCTGGAGGGCAACGCCGACACCGTGAAGATGGTGAAGGACATCATGGAGCCCGTGGGCCGCATGGACGGCGACAGCCTGCCTGTTTCCGCCTTTGCCAACGGCCACGAGGACGGCACCTTCTTCCAGGGCGCCGCTGCCTACGAGAAGCGCGGCGTGGCCGTGTCCGTGCCCGAGTGGGATTCCAGCAAGTGTATCCAGTGTAACCAGTGCTCCTACGTCTGCCCCCACGCCACCATCCGTCCCTTCGCCCTCACCGAGGAGGAGGCCAAGAACGCCCCCGCTCAGGCGAAGATCGTGGACATCAAGGCCGGCAAGGGCAAGGGCGTGTACAAGTTCGCTCTGGCTGTCAGCCCCCTGGACTGCATGGGCTGCACCGTCTGCGTGAGCACCTGCCCCGTGAAGGCTCTGACCATGAAGCCCCAGGAGTCCCAGGCTGCCGAGCAGGAAGTCTTCGACTACATGGTGGCCAAGGTTGCCCCCAAGGCCGACGTGGAGGATATCGCCACTGTCAAGGGCAGCCAGTTCAAGCAGCCTCTGCTTGAGTTCTCCGGCTCCTGCGCCGGCTGCGCCGAGACCGCCTATGCCCGCCTGATCACTCAGGTGTGCGGCGACCGGATGTACGTCTCCAACGCCACCGGTTGTTCCTCCATCTGGGGCGGCCCCGCTGCTACCTCTCCCTACACCGTCAACAAGGAAGGCAAGGGTCCCACCTGGGCCAACTCCCTGTTCGAGGATAACGCCGAGCACGGTCTGGGCCTGTACCTGGGCCAGAAGGCCATCCGTGACCGCCTGGCTGACCAGACCCGCCAGCTGATCGCCATCGACTATGTGGACGAGACCATCGCTGCTGCCGCTCAGAAGTGGCTGGATACCATGGAGGACGGCATTGCCAACGGTGAGGCCACCAAGGCTTACATCGCCGCCATGGAGGGCCACAAGGCCCAGGCCGAGGGCTGCGACTGCGAGGCTTGCAAGCTGGTCCGCGAGATCCTGAAGGAGAAGGAGTACCTGAACAAGAAGTCCGTCTGGATCTTCGGCGGCGACGGCTGGGCCTACGACATCGGTTACGGCGGCCTGGATCACGTCATCGCTTCCGGTGAGGACGTCAACATCTTCGTGTTCGACACCGAGGTGTACTCCAACACCGGCGGACAGGCTTCCAAGTCCTCCAACATCGGCCAGGTGGCTCAGTTCGCCGCCGCCGGTAAGACCCAGCCCAAGAAGAGCCTGGCTGAGATCGCCATGCAGTACGGCTACGTCTACGTGGCTCAGATCGCCATGGGCGCCAACCCCAACCAGACTCTGAAGGCCATCACCGAGGCTGAGGCCTATCATGGTCCTTCCCTGGTCATCGGCTACGCTCCCTGTGAGATGCACTCCATCAAGGGCGGCATGGCCAACTGCCAGCAGGAGATGAAGAAGGCCGTGGACTGCGGCTACTGGAACCTGTTCCGGTACAACCCCGCTCTCAAGGCCGAGGGCAAGAACCCCTTCACCCTGGACTCCAAGGCCCCCGCTGGCGGCTATCAGGAGTTCCTGATGAACGAGGCTCGTTACTCCTCCCTGACCCGTGCCTTCCCCGAGCGCGCCAAGGAGCTCTTCGCTCAGAACGAAGAGGCCGCCAAGGCCCGTTGGGAGCACCTCACCCGTCTGGTGGAGCTGTACAAGTAATTAGAACCACTAAGACCCCCGGGCAACTGCCCGGGGGTCTTTTTTGCAGCGATGGTCCTTCCATGGTTTGTAGGGGCCGATGCCTTCATCGGCCCGCACAAAAAGAAACCCCGTCTTTTGAACCGCAAAGCGGCCCAAAAGACGGGGCTTTCGCATCAATTACACGTTGAATCGGAACAGGACGATGTCGCCGTCCTTCATCACATATTCCTTGCCCTCGGAACGGACCAGGCCCTTTTCCTTGGCGCCGTTCATGGAGCCGCAGGCCATCAGGTCGTCAAAATTGACCACCTCAGCCCGGATGAAGCCCCGCTCAAAGTCGGTGTGGATCTTACCGGCGGCCTGGGGGGCTTTGGTGCCCTTCTTGATGGTCCAGGCCCGGCACTCGTCCTCGCCGGAGGTGAGGAAGGAGATGAGGCCCAGCAGGGCGTAGCTGGCCTTGATGAGCCGGTCCAGGCCGGACTCGGCGATACCCAGATCGTCCAGGAACATCTTCTTCTCGTCGGCGTCCAGCTCAGCGATCTCGGCCTCCAGCTTGGCGCACACAGGGATGACCTGGGCCCCCTCCTTGGCGGCCAGATCCTCCACGATCTTGTAGTAGGCATTGCTGTGGCAGTCGGCAAAGCCGTCCTCGTCCAGGTTGGCGGCGTAGATGATGGGCTTGAGGGAGAGCAGCTCGGCGGTGGCGATGATGGCGGCGTCGTCCTCGTCGCACTCGAAGGAGCGGGCGGAGTTGCCGTCGTTGAGCCAGTCCTTCAGGGCGGTGAACACCTCCACCTCCCGCAGGTACTTCTTGTCGCCCTTGGCGGCTTTCTGAGCCTTGTCGATGCGGCGCTCCACCATCTCCACGTCGGCCATGATGAGCTCGATGTCAATGACGCCGATGTCCCCGGCGGGGTCCACAGGCACGTTGGTGCTGGTGTCGGCCACCACATGCATGATGTTCTCGTCGTCAAAGCAGCGCACCACATGGACGATGGCGTCGCACTCCCGGATGTTGGCCAGGAACTTGTTGCCCAGGCCCTGGCCCTGGCTGGCGCCCTTGACCAGACCGGCGATGTCCACGAACTCCACCACGGCGGGGGTGGTCTTCTTGGGGTGATACATCTCGGTCAGTGCGTCCAGACGCTGGTCGGGCACCGCCACCACGCCCACGTTGGGGTCGATGGTGCAGAAGGGGTAGTTGGCGCTCTCGGCGCCGGCGTTGGTGATGGCGTTGAAAAGGGTCGATTTGCCCACGTTGGGCAGACCCACGATACCTAATTTCATCGGTCAGTTACCCTCTTTCGGCGTATTAGCCCCAGTATTATATCTTATCCGCCTGGAAATTACAAGTGTTCCGGCCCATCCCGGAGGACTGGTTGCAAAAATCCTCCCGGCGTGCTATCCTTCGGGCAAGGAGGTGGGACCATGGAAGAACGGGAGATCCTGGAGGGCTGTGTGCTCTTTCGCGGTCTGGACTTGGAGGAGACCCTGACCCAGCTGGGAGGACGGCGGGAGGAGTACCCCGCCCGCACCGTGGCCGTCCAGGAGGGGGAGCGGGTGGACCGGCTGGAGATCTTGCTCACCGGCACCATGCGGGCGGTCCGGCTGGACGCCGACGGCTCGGAGGTTCTCTACCAGCAGCTCTACCCCGGCTATCTGGTGGCGGGGGAGGTGGCCTGTACCCCCAAACGGACCAGTCCCTACTCGGTGTGTACCCTGGAGCCCTGCGCCGTCTGGCGGGTCCCTCTGGAGCGGCTGGAGGACCCTGGTCTGCCGGTGGAGCTGCGGCTGGCCCTGCTGGGCAATCTGCTCCACTTCGTGGCCAACCAGAATATCCGGAAATATTATAAAATCGACGCCCTTTCGGTGAAAAGCGCCCGGCAGCGCATTCTGAAGTACCTGGTTGCCCAGGCCGGGCGGTCGGGAAGCGATACCTTCACCATCCCCTTTGACCGGGAGGCCATGGCCAACTACCTGTGCCTCAACCGCTCCGTCCTCTCCCATACCCTCAAGGAGCTGGAGGGGGAGGGGGTGCTCACCTTCCGGAAGAACCAGTTCACCCTTTTTTCTGAAAAGTTGTCCAGACAACATACCAAGTGAGGGAATTTTGGTATACTCGTGACAAACCAGGAGGTGTTTGTCATGAAGAAGCTGTTCTCTCTCACGCTGTCCGCCCTGCTGGCCCTTTCTCTGCTGGCAGGCTGCTCCAGTCCCCCACCGGCGGAGACCGATCCCGCCGCTGAGACCACCCCCGCCGCCGTTGAGACCACCCCGGCGGCCGCCGACCTGAGCGGCCACCCCCATCGGCAAGATCGCCGTCCAGGTGTTTGAGGATTTCGGAATCACCGATCAGGTGGACATCGTGTCCAACACCACCACCGCCCCCGCCATGTCCACCGTTCTGGCCGCCGACGAGTGCGACGCCATCATCGTGTGGAAGGAGAATGTCAACGCTGACCAGGGGGAGATCGTGGACTGTCCTGAGATGGAGAACTACATCAAGACCATCCCTGCCGCCCGGCTGACCTGCTCGGCGGATGCCGAGGCCGCCGACGCCTTCGCCCAGTTCCTGGACAGCCAGACCGCCTGGGACATCTGGACCAGCTACGGCTATGAGCTGGCGGGATAAACGTCCCTTAAAGCCCTTTGAGTGGGGCTTTCTGGTGCTGCTGCTTGGGGTGCTGCTCTATGTGGCGGCCAGCCTGTGGGGCGTGGTGGCCGGGGGGCTGCCCAACCTGGGCCGGGCCCTGGCTGACGGGGAGATCCGCTTTGCTGTGGGGCTGAGCCTGTGGACCACCACATTGTCTACCCTGCTGTGCATCCTCATTGGGGTCCCCTGTGCCTATCTGCTGGCCTTTACCCCACTGCCCGGCAAGCGGTGGGCGGAAGCCCTGCTGGAGCTGCCTCTGGCCCTGCCCTATCTGGTGCTGGGCCTGTGCCTGCTCACCCTCTTTTCCTCCCCCTTCGGCAAGGCCCTGAAGGAGCTGGGCCTGCGGCTGGTCTTTGATCCCAAGGGCATCGTAGCGGTCCATCTGCTCATCAACCTGCCCTTTGTGATCCACCTGGCCGCCCAGGCCTTTCGGCAGATCGACCCGGAGCTCCCCCTCACCGCCCAGACCCTGGGAGCCACCCGGTTCCAGGCCTTTCGCCACATCACCCTGCCCCTGTGCCGCCCCGCCCTGCTGTCGGCCTTTCTGCTGGCCTGGAGCCGGGGCATGGGGGAGTTTGGCGCCACCCTGATGCTGGTGGGGGTCACCCGGCTGAAGACCGAGACCCTGCCCGCCAGTATCTATCTCAATATCTCCACCGGCGACAACGGTATGGCGCTGGCGGCGGCCCTGCTGCTGCTTCTGCTCTCCCTGGCGGTCCAGGGGGTGAGCCGTCTGGCCGGTGGGAAAGGAAGGGAGCTGTAACATGGACCGGCATACGCTGTACGAGACCCTGCGCTCCGCTTTGGCCGCCGCTCTGGAGGAGCACGGGCTCACCGGCTCGGCGGTGACCGTCAGGGCACGGGGCCTCACCCCGGAGGAGGCCATCGGCCGCACCCAGCGCACCGACTACCCCATCCTCACCGGCAAGGAGGTCATGCTGATGGCCGATTTCCGGGGGGCCATGGGCCAGGCTTTTACCGACGCCCCTGCACACTTTGAGGGGTACCTGGACCAGGTGCTGGCTCTGGACCTGGAGGGGGATCCTCACAGCCGGGGGCTGTTCATTGCCACCCTCAATGCGGTGATGAAATATCTGGGCCGGGCGGACAACACCGTCCATTGCAGGGACGGCGGGCCGGAGCTGTGTGCCCGCCATATGGCCCAGTGGGTGGCGGATACCTATGGTGCTCCCAAAATCGCCCTGGTGGGCTTCCAGCCCGCCCTCATTGCCGCCCTGTCCCAGCGCTTCCCTCTGAAAGTGCTGGATCTGAATCCGGACAACATCGGCAAGGTGAAGGACGGCTGCCCGGTGCTGGACGGCGCGTCCGGGCGGCAGGAGGCGGTGGACTGGGCTGATCTGGTGCTGTGTACCGGCAGTACCCTGTGCAATGGTACCATTGTGGACTACCTGGACCTGGACAAGGAAGTGGTGTTCTTCGGTACCACCCTGGCAGGCGCCGCCCCCATCCTGGGCCTGAAACGGGCCTGCTTTGCCGACCGGACTATGGAGGAGCAATAAAGTGAAAAAACGGACCTGCCTCAGGCAGGTCCGTTTTTGCTGGGCGGACAGGTCAGCCGCCCATGTAGGAGAAGTGCATGTAGTCGTGGTAGCCCTGGGCGTCGTCGCTGTCCATGGCCCAGGCGTCGCCGCCCCAGCTCCAGCCGTGGGCTTCAAAGATCCGCACCACCGAGCTGTCCGGGGCGATGGAGTAGGGATTGGTCCCCGGCTCCCAGCAGCTGCCCGTCATGATCTGGCCGTCCCGGATCTGATAGTTCTCATTGGGGTTGAGGTCGATGGCGGTGCCGCAGTTGTGCTCGCCGGAGGTGCCCTCCACATAGCGGAAGCAGCCCGCGGCGTTGATGGGGAACTGCTCCGGGTCATTGTAGATCTCGGTAAAGATGGCCTTGATGTCCTCGGCAATGGCGGTGTGGACCTGGATGGTAGAGGTGGCAGATTTCTTGACTCCGCCGGACAGCCGCCAGACGGGGACGGTGATGGTGGTCATGCTGGCCTGAGCCTCCGCCCGGTTGTCAAAGCGGTACTTGCCCGGGTCGCCGAAGAGCAGCGTGCTCTTGGCCGCATTTGCGCCCTGGGTGGTCAGCCAGAAGGGTTGGGTCCAGTACTCATCCTCGGTGGCCAGGCCCTGCTCCACCCGGTCCCAGAATTCAGCCTCCGCCCGCTCGGACTGGGTCATGGGGCGGTACTGCACATAGTAGGTGGAGCAGGCGGAGGTGACGGTATCGTTGCTCTGGGGGTAGTCGTACACGTAATACTGGGGATCATCGCCCAGCAGGTAGTACAGAGATTGATTCACCGCTGCATCATACTGCCGGGTATACAGGATTTCGCCGGTCTCGCTGTCCACGCCGTGCACCGTAATGGACATGGGCTCACCGGCCAGGGCCCGGTCCACCACGTTCAGGGTCCGCATCAGCAGTACCGTGCCGTCGCAGCGCTGGATGAGATCATAACGGCCGAAGGAGCCGTCCGGCTTGCCGTTGACCACGCTGCTGCAGGACAAGGCGTACACCGCGATCTGATGGATCCTGTCCATCTGCGCAAAGTCGGAAAACAGACCGCCGGTCCCCAGGTTGTCCATCTGCTCCTCATAGGTATCCTGAAGGGATTCCGGCAGCGCCCGGTAGAGCAGTACCGCCGCATCCTCCCGGGTGATGCCCTCCCCAAGCCGGTCGGGGGTGACCGGCAGGTCGTCCCGCTCCCGCAGGATGCGGGCCTCCTCCGCGGCCTGATAGCCCGCCAGGTCCCAGGCGGCGCCCTGGTCCAGGGCCTGCTGATAGTCCTCGGGCGCAAAGGTACGGGCCATCAGGGCCAGAAACTGGCCCCAGGTCATGGTCTGGGCGGGAGCCAGCTGGTTGCCGCCCACACCCTGGAGGATCCCAAGGCCCACCGCCCTTGTCATCTCCTCATAGGCCCAATGGTTCCAGTCCAGATCAGAATACTCGGCGGCCTGGGCAGGCAGGGCGGACAGGGACATGGTTCCCGCCAGCAGCAGAGCGCCAACACGCAGGGACAATTTCTTCATACACGAACGCCTCTCTCTTTCTTGTCTTGCCAGGCCTTTTTGCAATATCGCAAAATTCGACCCGGAATTGCCCCTCCATTTTATACTTATTTGACAGAAAAAGCAACGGTTGTGAAAGATAGGACTTTACAAAAACTAAAATGGGAAGTATAATTTACCAAACAGACACTGACGTGGAAGGGGTAACAGCCTGACGGGAAAGGGTCGCCGGACAGAGGTTTACAAAGCTGTGGCGCACCCGTTTTCCCGGGCGCGCCATTTGTCATTTTATGCAAGGAGGAAATTGCTATGGAAGAGACCCGTGTGGCCCTGCTGGGCGTGGTTGTGGAGAATCCCGACTCGGTGGAGGAGCTCAACGCCCTGCTCCACGAATACAAGGACTATATCATCGGCCGGATGGGCATCCCCTACCGGGAGCGCAAGGTGAACATCATCTCCATCGTGCTGGACGCCCCCGCCGACGCCATCAGCGCCCTGTCCGGCAAGGCAGGCATGCTGCCCGGGGTGAGCTGCAAGGCGGTATACTCCAAGCTGCCCAATGAATGATCTGCTGGACAAGCTGTGCCAGAACCGGCGGCTGGACCGGGCGGAGTGGCGGACCCTGCTGGAGGCGCGGCACAGCCTGGACCGGCAAGACCTCTTTGCCCGGGGACTGGAGGAGCGCCGCCGGTGGTACGGCGACCAGATCTACGTCCGAGGGTTAATTGAGTGTAGTAATATCTGTAAAAATAACTGTCTGTATTGTGGTATCCGGCGGGACAACCGCAGCGTGACCCGTTACCGGCTGGACCGGGACACCATCCTGGCCTGCTGCGGGAAGGGCTACGGCTGGGGCTTCCGCACCTTTGTGCTCCAGGGGGGCGAGGACCCGGGGCTCACCCCGGACTGGGTGGCGGAGACGGTGGCGGCCATCAAAGGGCGCTTTCCGGACTGTGCCGTGACTCTCTCCCTGGGGGAGTTTGACCGGAATGTGTATCAGCTGTGGTTTGACGCCGGGGCCGACCGGTATCTGCTCCGCCATGAGACCGCCGACCCGGTCCATTACGGCAGACTACACCCCCCGGAGCTCACCCTGGCCCACCGGCTGGACTGCCTGCGTACCCTAAAGGACATCGGCTACCAGGTGGGGGCCGGGTTCATGGTGGGCTCTCCGGGGCAAAGTGCCGATACCCTGGCGGAGGATTTCTGCTTCCTCCAGGAGTTTCAGCCCCACATGGTGGGTCTGGGCCCCTTTATCCCTCAGAAGGACACTCCCTTTGCCCATGAGCAGGCGGGCACTCTGGAGGATACCCTGATCCTGCTGGCCCTGGTGCGGCTCACCTTACCAAAGGTGCTGCTGCCCGCCACCACCGCCCTGGGTACCATCCATCCCCAGGGGCGGGAGCTGGGCATCCAGGCGGGGGCCAACGTGGTGATGCCCAATCTGTCTCCCCCGGCCGCCCGGGACAAGTATACCCTCTATGACAACAAGCTCTGCACGGGAGACGAGGCCGCCGAACACCTGGCGGGCCTGCGGAAGCGCCTGGCCGCCATCGGCTGCACCGTGGCCGTCCACCGTGGAGACTTTCCCAATTCATAAAAAACTGACGGGGAAGGCATTTGCCCTGACCCAAAAGAAAGGAAGTAACACCCATGTACGATCCCAAATCCAGAAAAGCAGAGGAATTCATCGACCACCAGGAGATCCTGGACACCCTGGCCTACGCCGACGCCCACAAGAACGACGGGGCGGTCATCGACGCCATCCTGGAGAAGGCCCGGCTCCGCAAAGGCCTGACCCACCGGGAGGCCTCGGTGCTGCTGGCCTGCGAGCTGGAGGACAAGAACCAGGAGCTCTATGACCTGGCCAAACAGATCAAGAAGGACTTCTACGGGGACCGCATCGTCATGTTTGCCCCCCTCTACCTGTCCAACTACTGTGTCAACGGCTGCCTGTACTGCCCCTACCACGCCAAGAACAAGCACATTCCCCGCAAGAAGCTGACCCAGGAGGAGATCCGCGCGGAGGTCATTGCGCTCCAGGACATGGGCCACAAGCGGCTGGCGCTGGAGGCGGGGGAGGACCCGGTGAACAATCCTCTGGAATACATTCTGGAGTCCATCAAGACCATCTACTCCATCAAGCACAAGAACGGCGCCATCCGCCGGGTGAACGTGAACATCGCCGCCACCACGGTGGAGGACTACCGCAAGCTGAAGGAGGCCGGGATCGGCACCTACATCCTGTTCCAGGAGACCTACCACAAGGAGAGCTACGAGAAGCTCCACCCCACCGGACCCAAGAGCAACTATGCCTACCACACCGAGGCCCACGACCGGGCCATGGAGGGCGGCATCGATGACGTAGGTCTGGGGGTGCTCTTCGGCCTGGAGCTCTACCGCTATGAGTTTGCCGGTCTGCTGATGCACGCCGAGCACCTGGAGGCGGTGTTCGGGGTGGGCCCCCACACCATCAGCGTGCCCCGGGTGTGCCCCGCCGACGACATCGACCCCAACGCCTTTGACAACGGCATCTCAGACGACATCTTTGCCAAGATCGTGGCCTGTATCCGGGTGGCGGTGCCCTACACCGGCATGATCATCTCCACCCGTGAGTCCCAGAAGGTCCGGGAGCGGGTGCTGGGTCTGGGCATCTCCCAGATCTCCGGCGGCTCCCGCACCAGCGTGGGCGGCTACGTGGAGAAGGAGCCGGAGGAGGAGTCCTCCGCCCAGTTCGACGTGTCTGACAGCCGTACCCTGGATGAGGTGGTGCGCTGGCTCATGGAGCTGGGCTATGTGCCCTCCTTCTGCACCGCCTGCTACCGGGAGGGGAGAACCGGCGACCGGTTCATGTCCCTGTGCAAGGCGGGGCAGATCCAGAACTGCTGCCTGCCCAACGCCCTTATGACCCTGAAAGAGTACCTGGAGGACTACGCCGCCCCCGAGACGAAAGTGGTGGGCGATCAGGTCATCGCCCAGCAGCAGGCCTACATCACCAACCCCAAGGTGAAGGAGATCGTGGCCGACCGGCTGGTGAAGATCGCCCAGGGCGAGCGGGACTTCCGCTTCTAAGCAGGAGGGATACCCATGAGCCTGAACGCCACCCCCGCCGGCGAGCGGGTCCACATCGCTTTTTTCGGCCGGCGCAACGCCGGTAAATCCAGCCTGGTCAATGCCTTTACCGGCCAGGACCTGGCCATCGTGTCCGACGTGAAGGGCACCACCACCGATCCGGTGTACAAGGCCATGGAGCTGCTTCCCCTGGGTCCGGTGCAGATCATCGACACCCCCGGCATCGACGACGAGGGTGCCCTGGGTGAGCTGCGGGTGAAAAAGACCCGGCAGGTCCTGAACAAAACCGACCTGGCCATTCTGGTGGCCGATTCCACTGCCCCCCTGGGCAAGGCGGAGGAGGAGCTGCTTGCCCTCATCAAGGACAAGGGCATCCCCTACCTGCTGGCCTGGAACAAGGCCGACCTGCTGGATACCGTGCCCCAGGAGGGGGAGAACACCCTGTGGGTGAGTGCCCTCAACGGCCTGCACATCCATGAGCTGAAGGAGAAGGCCGCCCGCCTGGCGGGCCAGGAGGGTCCCAGGCGGCCCCTCATCGCCGACCTGCTCCAGCCCGGAGACACGGTGGTGCTGGTGGTGCCCATCGACAAGGCGGCCCCCAAGGGCCGGCTGATTCTGCCCCAGCAGCAGACCATCCGGGATGTGCTGGAGGCGGGGGCCTCCGCCCTGGTGTGCCGGGATACCGAACTGGCCCTCACCCTGGAGGGCTTGCCCAAGCCCCCCCGGCTGGTGGTCACCGACAGCCAGGTGTTCGGCAAGGTGGCCAAGATCGTCCCCCGGGACGTGCCCCTCACCTCCTTCTCCATCCTCATGGCCCGGTACAAGGGAGATCTGGCCCTCACCGTGGAGGGGGCCCGGGCGGTGCGGGAGCTGAAAACCGGGGACAAGGTGCTCATTGCCGAGGGCTGCACCCACCACCGCCAGTGCGAGGACATCGGCACGGTGAAGCTGCCCCGGTGGATTCACGAGGCCACCGGTGTGGAGCCGGACTACACCTTCTGCTCCGGCCGGGAGTACCCGGAGGATCTGACTCCCTACAAGATGGTGATCCACTGCGGAGGCTGCACCCTGGGGGAGCGGGAGATGAAGTACCGCCAGCGCACCGCCGCCGACCAGGGCATTCCCATCACCAACTACGGGATTCTCATTGCCTCCCTCAATGGCATTCTGGAGCGTACCCTGGAGCCCTTCCCGGAATTTCAGGCATGAAAAAAGGACCGCTGCACCGCAGCGGTCCTTTTTCGTTTAGTCCTGATAGATCTCCTTGGCGTACCGGACGGTGGCCATGGCGTCCTTGGCGTAGCAGTCCGCCCCGATCTGGTCAGCGTAGGCGGGGGTGAGTACCGCGCCGCCCACCACGATCTTCACCTGGGGGCAGGAGGTGCGCAGCTGGCGGATGGTCTCCTCCATGCTCACTACGGTGGTGGTCATCAGGGCGCTGAGACCCACCAGCTTTACCCCGGGCTGCCCGGCGGCCTCCACAATGGCCTCCGGGGTCACGTCCCGGCCCAGGTCCACGACGGTGAAGCTGTAGTTTTCCAGCAGCACCTTGACGATGTTCTTACCGATGTCGTGGATGTCCCCCTTGACGGTGGCCAGCACCACGGCGCCCTGGCTGGGCCGGTCCTCTCCGGACATGGCATTCTGGACCACCTCAAAGGCGGCCTTGGCGGCCTCGGCGCTCATGAGCAGCTGGGGCAGGAAGAGGGTGCCCTTCTCAAAGCCCTGACCCACCTGGTCCAGGGCGGGGATGAGCACGCTGTCCACAATGTCCAGGGGTGCCTTGCCGCCCTCCAGAGCGGCCTTGGCGGCCTGGGCCGCACCCTCCTTGCTGCCCCGCAGGACGCAGTCGGTAAGGGAGGGGCCATCTCCGGCGGTCACCGGGGCGGCGGGAGTCTCCTGCCCGCCGTAGGCGGCGATGTAGGCTCCGCACTGGCTGTCCAGACCCATAAGAGCCTGATAGCTCCGCCAGGCCCCCATCATGGAGGCGTTGTTGGGGTTAAGGATGGCGCAGTCCAGCCCCTGCTGGAGGGCCATGGTGAAGAAGGCGGTGTTCACCAGCTCCCGCCTGGGGAGACCAAAGGACACGTTGGACACGCCCAGAATGGTGGACACCCCCAGCTCCTTCTTGATGCGGCCCACCGCCTCCAGGGTGATTTTGGCGGCCTCCGGCTCGGAGGAAATGGTGAGGGTCAGGGGATCAATGACGATCTCCTTTCTGGGGATACCGTACCGGGCGGCGGTGTCGCAGATCTTTTTGGCAATGGCCACCCGGCCCTCCGCTGTGGCGGGGATGCCGTTCTCGTCCAGGGC
This sequence comes from Flavonifractor sp. An82, assembly GCF_002159265.1. Lineage (GTDB taxonomy): Bacteria > Bacillota > Clostridia > Oscillospirales > Oscillospiraceae > Flavonifractor. The sequence continues at coordinate 37,374 of NZ_NFHG01000009.1, read as the reverse complement.
CAGGCCCACCACCACGCCGCCGTACTTCTTCACCAGGGGGAAGAGGGCGGCCATGCTCTCGGCCTTGCCGGACACCGAGTTGAGCATGGGCTTGCCGTTGTAGCGGCGCATGGCCCGCTCCATGGCCTCCGGGTCGGAGGTATCCAGCTGGAGGGGGAGGGGAAGCACCGCCTGGAGGGACTCCATCACCTCCACCAGCAGGGCGGGCTCGTCGATCTCAGGCAGGCCCACGTTCACGTCCAGCACCTGGGCCCCCGCCTCCTCCTGGGCAAAGGCCTCATTGAGGAGGTACTCAATGTTGTGGTCCCGCAGGGCCTGCTGGAACTTCTTCTTGCCGGTGGGGTTGATGCGCTCGCCGATGACCACGGGAGCAGTGCCGATCTCCACCGCCTGGGCGTAGGAGGACACCAGGGTGCGGCCGCGGTCAACGGCGGGGGTGTAGGGCTTGTCCCGGCATACGTCCACCGCGGCCCGAATGTGGTCGGGGGTGGTGCCGCAGCAGCCGCCCAGGATCTGGACACCCAGGTCGGCAATGGCACCCATGTGGACGGCAAACTCCGCCGGGCCCACGTCAAAGACGGTGTGGCCGTCGCAGGCGTGGGGCAGACCGGCGTTGGGGTTGACCACCAGGGGCACCGAGGCGTACTCCAGCAGCTGCTTGACGATGGGCAGCATCTGGGCGGGGCCCAGGCCGCAGTTGACGCCCAGGGCGTCCACCCCCAGGCCCTCCAGCAGGGCCACAGTGGAGGCGGGGGTGCCGCCGGTGAGCAGCTTGCCGCTTTCCCCGTACACGGTGGTCACCACCACCGGCAGGTCGCAGTTCTCCTTGGCGGCCAGCACGGCGGCCTTGGCCTCGTAGGAGTCGCTCATGGTCTCGATGAGCACCAGGTCGGCCCCGGCGGCCACGCCTGCCCGCACCACCTGGGCGTACAGGGCCACCGCGTCCTCAAAGTCCAGGTCGCCCATGGGCTTGAGCAGCTTGCCTGTGGGGCCCATGTCCAGGGCCACAAACACGTCGGGCCGGGGGTCGGCGTCTCTGGCCTCACAGGCCAGCCGCACCCCGGCTCTCACCAGCTCTTCCGGGTCAAACTGACCGCCGGCGGGGAATTTCAGGCCGTTGGCGCCGAAGGTGTTGGTGCACAGAATGTTGCTCCCCGCCGCCAGATAGGCCCGGTGGAGGGCGGAGATCCGCTCCGGGTGGAGCAGGTTCCAGGTCTCGGGCAGCTCGCCGCCCCGTAGGCCCTGGGCCTGGAGCAGAGTGCCGGTGCCGCCGTCAAAAAACAGGCGCTGGCTGTGCAGCGCGTCGATGAATTTCATTTGGTATCTCTCCTAAAGGCGCAGTTGGTTTTGGAACAGGTGGCGCACCCCCCGGCATGGCATTTGCCCGGGGTGTCCGCCACACCGATCACCGCCGTTACCGACTTGATGGGGGCCAGCAGGCAGCTGTCGGTGGCGGTGAGGCCGATTTTCCGGGGCCCGTCCAGCCGCCGCAGCAGCTCCGGCTGGTCGGTGAGGGGGAAGTCTCCGTAGCCGGGGCTGAACCGGGGGCGCAGATATTTGCCGGGGTACTGCCCCGCCAGCTGGTCGCAGGCATCGTCGCACACCGCCTCGATGAGGGCGGCGGCTACAGCCTGATCCACGGCGGCCTGGGCCACCCGGCCCGCCGCCGAGCGGGCGATGAGCCGGTCCACCCCCACTCCCAGGGTGGCCCCGAAGAGGAGGGCGGCGGTGCAGCCCTCCAGGTGAGCGCGCAGCTTTTCGCTCCGGATAGACCAGTCTCCCAGCTCCGCCCCGCCGGGGCAGAGGGTGAGGGGGACCTCCAGAGCAGTCCACCGGGGGTCGGCGGCCTCTTCCACCGCCCGGATGCGCGCTTCCAGCAGGGCGGCGGTGGCTTCGTCGGGCTGGGCGCCCCCGCAGCCCAGGTAGCGCAGGGCCTCTTCCCGGGGGACGTGGATCACTTGAGCACCTCCGACAGGCTGGTCTGGATGGAGGAGGCGATCTCCGGCTTGTTCATGGAGTAGATGTGGATGTGCTCCACGCCGTTGGCGATGAGGTCGATGATCTGCTCGGCGGCGTAGGCCACGCCGGCCTGACGCATGGCGGCGGGGTTGTCCCCGAACCGGTCCACAATGGCCTTGAACCGCTCGGGCAGGTAGGTGCCCGACAGCTTGCAGATGCGGGCGATCTGCTTGCCATTGGTCACCGGCATGATGCCCGCCACCACAGGCACGGTGATCCCCTTCTCCCGGATGCGGTAGAGGAAGTTATAGAGGATATTGTTGTCGAAAAACATCTGGGTGGTGAGGAACTGACAGCCCGCCTCCACCTTGGCCTTCAGGTGGTCGATGTCGGCGTTCTTGGTGGGAGACTCGGGGTGTCCCTCGGGGTAGCAGGCCCCGCCAATGCAGAAGTCGCCGTGGGCCTTGATGTCCTTGACCAGCTGGGCGGCGTACTGGTAGTCGTGGGCGGGGGCGCCCCCCTCAGGGATGTCGCCCCGGAGGGCCAGCACGTTCTGGATGCCCTTCTCCTTCAGATGCTCCAGCACCTGGGCCACATGCTCCCGGGTGGAGGAGGCGCAGGTCAGGTGGGCCAGCACATCCACGCCGTACTGCTGCTGGATGCCGGAGGCAATGCCCACGGTGTAGTCGCTGGTGCCGCCGCCGGCGCCGTAGGTGACGCTCATAAAGTCGGGCCGCAGAGCGGCGATGTCCTGGGTGGCCTTGGCCACGGAGTCGTAGGTATCGCTGGTCTTGGGAGGAAAGACCTCAAAGGACAGGGTGGGACGACCCTGATTTAATATGTCGATGATTTTCATGGAAGCATCTCCTTCGCTTGGGGAATTAAGAAACATTATATCACACATGGGGGAAAAATCCTATATCCCACCAAACGGAAAGGGGGTGGCGGGAGCTCGGAAAATTTGTAAGGAGTCCGGTGGTATCCTGTATCCACACTTCGATGAGACAGAAGGAGGATGGGAATATGAGTGAGAAGAAGATTGCCGCCCTGCTGGTGGAGCCCGGCAGAAAGCCCCGGCGGGTGGAAACCCACACAGACCTCCAGACCCTCTCCCGGCTGGTGGACGGCCGCGTGGGGGTAAGCTACCCTGTGCCCGACACCAAGGTGTTTGCGGTGTACAACGAGGAGGGCAAATGGGAGGGCCTGAGCCCCAACCGGTGGATTCAGGACCCGGCCACCGGTCAGGCCTGGGACCTGATGGTGGGTACTTTCCTGCTGTGTACCAGCGACGAGGAGGGAGACCTGGCCAGCCTGACAGAGGAGCAGATGACGTATTACCAGGAGGAACTGGACCGGCTGATGCCGGTGGCGGAATAAAAAAGACGGACCGACTGCCTGGGCAGTCGGTCCGTTTGGTTATTTCTGCCCGGCTTCCCGCTCCCGGTCGGCCATGGCTTTTGCGATCTCCTGGAACTTGGCGGCAATGTAGCCGTAGTTCTCCCGCTTGTGGGGGAGGGTACAGTTGCTGCAGTCCTTGATGCCGCTGTCCAGGTACTTGAAGTTGCCGCCGCACTCCCGGCCCAGCATATACAGCGGGCAGTAGCAGAACAGGCAGTTGAAGTCCTGTCCCTCGGGGACCTTGTGGCAGGGGTAGTACTCGCACTCCTTGTTGGTGTAGAAGGAGAAGTGCTTGCCCTCCCAGTAGGGTTTGTTCTCTTCCATGACCGCGCCCCTTTCTGTGTGAGTCTGTGCTCTCATCATACACGGAGGGGACGGGACCTGTCAAGGAACTTAGGCCTTGCCTGCCGCCTTCAGACCGGCCAGCACCCGGCCGGGGGTCAGGGGGAACTCGTGGAAGCGCACGCCGGTGGCGTCGGCCACCGCGTTGCCGATGGCGGCCAGGGTGGGGTTGACGCCGCATTCGCCGATGCCGATGATGCCGAACACGCCGGAGGGGTCGGGATTCTCCACCAGAATGGCCTCGATCTCAGGCCGGTCGTCGGCGGTGGGCAGCATGTAGGAGTGGAAGCCCTTGTTGTAGAAGCCCTTGCCCTCCACATAGGTCATTTCCTCCCGGACGGCATAGCCCACGCCCTGGAGCACGCCGCCCTCGATCTGACCCCGGCACAGGGGCGGATTGACCACCTTGCCCACGTCGTGGGCGGCGGCTACCTTGATGACCTTGACCATACCGGTCTCCATATCCACCTCCACCTCGGCGGCCTGGGCGTAGAAGGGGAGACAGTTGGGGGGTACCTGGCAGGAGGAGGCGAGGAATTGCTTGCCCTCCAGGTGGGCCTGGGAGGCCATGTCGGCCAGGGTGGCCACCTGCTTGCCGTCGCAGGTGATGATACCGTCCGCCATGTCCAGGTTTTCCGGAGCGATGCCCAGCTTGGCCCCCACCCAGTCAAAGATATCCTTGCGCAGCTTTTTGGCGGCGTCGGCCATGACATAGCTGACGGTGTACAGGGTGCGGGTGGCGTGGGAGCCGATGTCGAAGGGGGCGGCGTCGGTGTCACCGAACTTCATCACTGAATCTTTGTAGGGCACGCCGATGAGGTCGGCGGCCACCTGGAGGCAGGCGGTGGTGGAGCCGGGGCCGATCTCCGGAATGGAGGAGTTGACGAAGAGGGTGCCGTCCCGCTCGATACGGAGGATGACGGTGTTGTAGTCCACGCAGAAGGGGGCGGCGTTGCTGACGTGGGTACCGGCGGAGATGCCCACGCCCCGGCGGATGGAGCCGGTCTGCTGGTCGGCCTTGCCATGCTTGTCGTACCAGCCCACGGCGGCGGCCGCCTTGTCCAGACACTCGTTGGTGCCGCAGGAGCCCGGCGGGAAGGGGAACCAGTTCTTGGTGTTCTCCCGGGTGGAGTTCTTCTTGCGCAGTTCAATGGGGTCCATGCCCAGCTTCTCGGCCATCAGGTCGATGGCGGGCTCCACTACCGCGTTGCCCTGGGGGGTGCCGAAGCCACGCATGGCGCCGGCGGTCATCTGGTTGGTGTATACCGGCCAGCCGGTGTAGCGGAAGTTGGGGATGGCGTAGGCGCCGGCGGTGCCGCAGGCGCCGCACACGCCCACCAGGTCGGTGCCGAAGGTGGCGTAAGCGCCGGTGTTGAGCCAGGCCTGGGTGTCGATGGCCACAAAGGTGCCGTCGGCCTTGGCGCCCAGCTTACATTTCAGATAGCCGCCGTGGCGGGAGTCGGAGCAGGTGAAGTCCTCCTCCCGGGTGTAGATCAGCTTGACGGGGCGGAAGCACTTCATGGACAGGGCGGCCGCCAGAATCTCCGCCTTGCCGGACAGGCCGATGCGCACGCCGAAGCCGCCGCCCACATAGGGGGGATTCTTGACGGTGACCTTGCTCACCGGAATGTCCAGAGCCTCGGCCAGAATCATTTTGGTGGGGTAGGGAGCCTGGGTGGTGCAGATGACCTCCAGCCGCCCGTCGGGGTTGTAGGTGGCCACCGCCCCGTGGGGCTCCATCTGGGCCTGCTTCACCCGGGGCAGGGTGACGTCGTACTCCACCACCGCGTCGCATCCTTCAAAGGCGGGAGTGGGATCGCCGCCGAACTCCAGCAGGATGGGGCCGCCGCAGATGTTGTGGAAGTCGGGGTTGGCGTACTTGGGCTGGACCTCCGGGGCCTCCGGCTTGATGGCCTCCAGGGGGTCGTAGACGGCGGGCAGTTCCTGCCACTCCACACGGATGAGCTTCACCGCCTCCTCGGCGATGGCCTCGGTGTCGGCGGCCACAGCGGCCACCTCGTCGCCGATGTACTTGGGCTCGTCGGTGAAGATGGTCTGGTCCAGCACCGGCTTGTGGGGCAGGGGAGTAATAAACATGGGGGCCGCCCCGTTCCACACCTTGTTGGTGGTATTCTCAAAGGTACACACCGCCCGGACGCCGGGCAGGGCTTCGGCCGCGGAGGTGTCGATGGACAGGACCTTGGCGTGGGCGTAGGGACTGCGCAGCACCTTGGCGTATACCATCCGGGGGAGGTTCACGTCAAAGGTGAACAGGCCCCGGCCGGTGACCTTGTCAAAGCCGTCGTTGCGGGGAATGCTCTGTCCTACGTATTTCATGCCCCTCACTCCCCTTTCTGGATGCGCTGGGCGGCGGCCTCCACCGCCCGCTCGATGTTGACGTATCCGGTGCAGCGGCAGATGTTGCCGCCCAGGGCCTCCCGGATCTCCTCCTTCTTGGGCTCCGGGTTCTCATCCAGCAGAGCCTTGGCCGACATGATCATGCCGGGGGTGCAGAAGCCGCACTGGACGGCGCCCTGATTGACGAACTCCTCCTGGAGGGGGTGGAGCTTGCCGTTCTGGGCCACACCCTCGATGGTCTGGATGACGGCCCCCTCCGCCCGCATGACGGGGATAATACAGGAGGTCACCGACTTGCCGTCCATGATGATGGTGCAGGCGCCGCACTCCCCCTTGCCGCAGCCGATCTTGGTGCCGGTGAGGTAGAGATTGTCCCGCAGGAACTGGGCCAGGGAGATGGAGGGGTCCACCTCTGCCACGATGGCCTCGCCGTTGATGGTGGTATGTAAAACAGCCATGTCAATTCCGCCTTTCTCTCAATGTTCCAGCTGATCCCGGCAGGCCTCCAGGGCCCGGCGAATCAGCACCGGCAGGGTGTCCAGCCGGTACTCCCGGCTGCCCCGCAGGGGGTTGCTTCTGGGGTTGGCGTCCTCCAGGGCCAGCTGTCCGGCCTGGGTCATGTTCTCCTCGGTGAGGGCCTTGCCTGCCAGGAAGGCCTCTGCGGCTTTGGCCCGCACGGGACCCACCCCCACGGGGGCCATGGTAATCCGGGCCCAGGTGACCGCGCCGTTCTCCACATGGATCATGGCGGCGCAGTTGAGCATGGGCAGGGACAGGGACTTGCGCAGCTCCAGCCGCACGAAGGAGGCTGCCTCCCCGGGCTGGGGCAGAGGAATGGAGATCTTGGTGACCAGTTCCCGGCTGTGGTCGATGGCGCTGCGGGCAAAGCCGGCGTACATCTCACCCATGGACAGCTGCCGCTCCCCCTGGGCGGAGAGAGCGGTGAAGGTGGGGTCCAGAGGTGCCAGGGACATGGCGCCGTCGCCGGCGGGCTGGGCGCTCACCACGTTGCCCACCAGTGTGGCGGAGTTGCGGATCTGGAGAGAACCCACCGTGCCGCAGCCCTGGGCCAGGGAGGGGAAGTACTGGCGCACCAGTGGCGAGCGGGCAATGGTAGTCAGGGTAACGGCGGCGCCGATGACCAGCTTGCCGTCCTCCACGGTGATGCCGCCCAGCTCGGGCACCCGGGTCACATCCACCCACATTTTTGGCTGGAGCTTCCCGGCCTTGAAATCCACCATCAGGTCGGTGCCGCCGGCCATGACCACGGCGCCGCCGTCGGCCTGGGTCAGCGCGTCCAGCACCTGCCGGACGGATGATGCGTTCACATATTCCATGGTATACTCCTCTCCTTTGATTCAAAAATTCAAAACAATAATATTTAAAATTAAACTGTGATTATATTTAAACCATTCGGTTGAGAAAAGTCAAATAAATAATTTGGATACAAATAAAAAACGGCGAAATGGAAAAGGGTGCGGTGAAAAAGGAAAAGGTCCGGGCTTATCAAACAGAACGGCGTAAATAAATTGCAAATTTCATATCATTACCAGGCGGTAAGGGAAGAAATAGCGTGTAAAAATCTACGTTGTGTTTTTGAAAACATAACGATATAATGGCTGTGAGCAGAGAAAACCGGACAGCGAAGGGAGGGAGCGCCATGGAGGCGGAGGGAAAACTCTATCTGACGGACGAGACCGGCCGGCGGATTTTCGGGCCGGGACCGGCGGAGCTGCTGGAGCAGGTGGAGCGGACCGGCTCGCTGCGGGCCGCTGCCCGGCGGATGGGCCTGTCCTACTCCAAGGCGCTGAAGATCCTCCGGGCGGCGGAGCAGGGCCTGGCTGTCCCCCTGGTGAGGGCGGAGGCGGGCGGACTGGGAGGCGGGGGCACCACCATCACCCCTCAGGCGCGGGCGCTGCTGGCCTGGTTCCACCGGGCCCGGCAGCAGATCCAGCAGTGTGCCCTGGCTCAGCTGGAGGAGCTGCATCTGGGAACGGAGGAGAATGCTTCTGAATCCTAGGATCTTGTCATAAGCTGTACCAACAAACTGGTAGGGGGTACAGCAATGAAGATCATTCTCCTGCGGCGGAAGCTGCTGGCGGTGCTGGCCTGCGCCCTGGCGGCTGCGGCCATGTTCTATGTGGTGAACTATCCGGAGGTGGTGAGCGCCGCGTCGTCCAACCGCCAGCTGCCCATCTACTGTGTCCAGCGGGACCAGAAGATGGTGGCCATCTCCTTTGACGCGGCCTGGGGTGATGTAAAATTGCGGCACCCGGGATCAGTCCCGGGTGCCGCTAGTCTTTAAAGGTCAGGAATCGTACTGGCCACCACAAATGAAGGATCATCCTGTAAGATTTCCAAATAGGCTCGGGTCAAGATATTCTTTGTAAACGGGATAATCTTTCATATCCGGGTCTGAATACATAGGAGCATCAGTTACAATCAAATAAAGCATATCATCAGTGGTGCTACTATATATTGGCGTACTACTATCATTCATGGTTGCCGTAATGAGGAGAGAAGCATCATCCGAAAGCTGAATTCTTATCGTACCATGATTCCCCTCGTTATCCGCGCTATATGAGGCTACGGCGAATGCCCCGTCTACGGTCAATTCCGCTGGCTGAGGAAGATAATGCGTAAATCCTCCATTTGGTACAGCAAACGCTATATAATATTTATCGGCCACCTCAAATATATTGATATATGCTGCGTATGATCGAAGATACCACATACCTGTTAAGGAAGCTAGATCCATACCTTGAGGAATGCTGGTTACTTCTGGAGTTTCTGACGTTTGAGGCGGTGTGCTTTCTGCTGGTAAAACAACACTGTTTGAACCGGGAGTGCTGGATGGTACCGGAAGAGCACTTTCTTCTACTGTTTGACTCGTGCTGTCTGTGCTGATGGCTTGTTGCTCTTCTATCGGATCTTCAGTAGGTTCAGGAGGGGCACTCACAGGTGAAGTAATTGGGTCTTCAATTTCCGCCGGCTCAGATGGTACTGGAAGGATAGTCTCTGTACTGGCTTGATCGGATGCAAAAATGTTTTTCCGGCTTGCCGCCACACCGACCACGATAATTAAAAGCAATGCCAAAATCATCCCACCAAATAAGAGCTTTTGGCGTTTTTCCACCTTGTTAAGCCGCTTTTCGTGCCCTTTTACAGCAGTTTCGGTTTTGGCCTGCTTTTGCATGAAGTCCTCTTGGGACTTGAGATTGCGGATAACATTTTTGAGTTCTGCCTTAGTCGCGTCTGACAAGCGAACGGAGGTTCCCTCTTTCAGGATGGCCTGCAATTGATTTATCGTCGCGCGGTTCATGGCAATGCTCATGGTGCCCAGAGTGAGGAACCAATTCATGATATTGGCAATTTGCTTTTGGTACTCACATACAACTCTTATTGCCTCTGCGTTTGCTGCATTGGCATCAGCAAGATCTGTTAGACCTTGCTGGGTGGCTTGTGTAGCCTTCTTGGTCCCGCCACCCCAAAGCCACGCAAAAAACCCTGTTTTCACACTTGCTGCTGCATTGGCAGATCCCTGGGCTCTACGTGCCTTTTGAAGCGCGATTTCCAATTTTCGATCCAATTCGGCTAATATCTCACATTGAGAGCGAACCACACCCGGAAGTTGTGCTTCAGAGATTGATTTTATATCAACATTTTCTAAATCTATATCAGGAGCCATAATTTACAAGTCCTCCAGAATATCGTCAATCAATCCTGCGTTTTTCTTTTTGATGGCTTTGACGTTCTTTTGAATATCTGTTAGTGCGCGGTCATTTTCCACCAGAGTTCTATCATAGAGCGCCACCGCTCGCTCCACACTCTGGTATGCATCACGGATGGCTAACCCAGCCTCTTTGGCACTGAGCCACATATCTGCCTGTTTATAAAATACTCTCGCGTTGCAGAGGTGAATCTGCTCCATATAGATTTGGATCTGTTCGTTTTGGACTCGCTGCCGCTGGATCTCCATCCCGATATCGGTCCCAAGCGCAATGACAAACCTGCCGATCCCGACAAAGTTGACTCGGAGAACAAAGCTGGAAGCAAAGCCGACAGCATTGCCCCCAGACTTGACTGCTGATCTGATTGCCGCATCTGCCATATCTACTGCCATAAAAGTCCCCGTAGAGATCGTCAGCATCCTGGCGATAGTCCTATACTTTATAGGAAGTACGTTTTCCCATTGAATATAGTTCAGATTTTTGGCTTTTTGATATTCCTTACTAAAGTGCCGAACAAAATAAAATGCCCGAACAAGCACTTCATTGAGTATTACCGGAAGAGATTGGCGACCAAGCTCCGCGCCAAGAGCAATCTCACTTTGCAGATTAAATTTTTTGTTGACAAATAGATCATTTACGACTTCACTTAACTCTGTTTCATTGATAGCCGGTAAAGCGGAAATTTCTTTTAGGGTTGCTAAAAGAGGCCCAGGTAGACCCATACCAGTCCCACTCGTTTTGTTTGAACCAGACATATCGCTGATTAAGTGCTTGACCCAGTTGAACGTACCAGCAATAATCTTTTCCTTGAAAGTGTGGCCTATTAGATCCCCATCATCTGCCACAAGAAAAGAAAAGTTCTCGCCATATCGGTTTGAAAAGAATGCAATATGATCAGAGGAGAATTGTGTAATTAGGGAGTAAATAAGACCTATGATTGTGGGGTGATGACGAAAATCATCCAAATGATGACTTTTATTGGAAATATTATGTCCAGCATTTTCTGCAAGCTGGTACACACCATCACCAGCGAATTTATATTTGTCTTCTAACTTTTTTATTGCACCTGATAGTCTATCGCCAGTATATCCTTCTTTGCGAGCAGCACGCATCACTAGGGTGTTAATTTGCTGATTACTCCACCCTTTTGACTTAGAAATATCAAACTCGTCTACAAAGAATGCATCAATAGTGCCTGTCAACAATCCACTTGCAACAGCAACAGCATAATCAAAACTATCTGCATGATTGGTCAGGCGGTCCTCCTCAACTCGAAGGACCTGAATCCGGTCCTCATTCTTCTGGATGCGAAGTTCGACATCATTCAAGCCAGCAGCTATTTTCTCTCTGACATCTGAGTTCATAGTCTGCAAAGCATCGATTTGTGCCAACTCATATTCCACTATAAACCCATCGTCAGGATCTTGCAAGCGGATAATATTCTGATACTCAACATTTTGGGCCACAGTCTGAATACTTGATGCATTTGTTCCATCATTAGAAGAGTTGCGCCGGAACGGCCAAAACTTTCCCATACGTGCGTCCCTCCCTATGCATGAAGTACTTTAATTTTGTATGACTACAAAATCTCCTTGGCTTCTCAGCCACATCTCAATCCCCTTGCCGAACACCTCAGCCTGGATGGTATAGGCCCCGCCATGCTCCTCCAGAATCTCCGCTGTGGGGAGGCGGTCCAGAACCGACTCAATGGAGGGGCCCGTGTAGACAAACTTCACCGTCTGGAGCTTTCCACCGTACATGAACTGCACCCGTTTGCGGAACTCCCCCTCCTCAAAGCGGTCGCGGTAGGGCACGCTGAAGTGCTCGTTGAGCACCTGGAAGCCCTTGATCCGATCCAGCCGGTAGATGGTGGGGAAGAAATCGTCCGGGTTCTCAAAGTCCGTCCTGTCCTCCAGAAAGGCGGTCAGGTAGAAGTAATACTCGGAAAACATGATCCCCACCGGCTGAATCCGCCGGCTCACCAGCCTGGGCTCCTTCATACGCTCATAGGTGATCTCCATGACCTGCCGGTGCTTGACCGCCTGGCCGATCTCCCACAGGCCGTCCAGGATGTGTTTCCCGTGATGGGGCTCCACATAGTGATGCTTCTCGTTGGCAATCAGCTCGGTGACGGCCCGCTTACTCTCCTCCGGCACGCAGCAGTCGATCAGCTTGTCCAGAATGGGTATCATCTCGTCCCGCCGCATGGAGCGGCTCTCCAGCAGGATCTTACAGACCGCCAGGATTTCGCTGTTGCTCAGTCCCCTCGGCACACTGTTGACCAGCCTGTAGGCCCGCTCACGGCGGTCGTAGATCACATCCTGGGGCAGATGCTGCTCCGCAAGAAAGCATCGCAGGGACTCGATGTCTCTCTGTACACTCCGCACCGTGACCCCGTACTCTCCGGCCAGGGCAATCCGGTTCAGCGCCTCCCCAGAGAGCAGACGGGCATAGATCGCCAACAGACGCGCGGACTTTGCCTCCGGCAGATAGTCCAAGATTCTCCCCTCCTTCATGCGTTTTCTGTCAATTTTTCATATTTTATAGATATAATAATATAATTATATAGTCATGTCAATCGCTGTCTTTCTTGGGTAACATAGATCACAGCGAGGTGATGGCATGAAGCCAGAATATGAACCGGAATACCGACAGATCGGCCTGAAAATCGCCTACTACCGCAAGCTCCGGGGCCTGACTCAGGAGCAGCTTGCGGAGAGGGTGGAGCGTACCCCCGCCTTCATCGGCCACATTGAAGCCCCCAATATCAACAAGGCCGTCTCCCTAGATACGCTGTTTGACATCGCCTCGGTGTTGGATGTACCGGCTTATAAGTTCCTGCTGTTTGATGAGTAGCCCTGATACATCTCCAGTGTAGCAGATCAAGAGGACATCTATTGTCACTTTCAAAATTTTCCGCAAAAAGGGGAAAAGAGTACGCCCCAGGCAGGATAGCCTGGGGGCGTTGTCGTATTGCCTCGGGCGGTAAACTATACAGGCTCATAACCCGGAGGTCGAAGGTTCAAATCCTTCCCCCGCAACCATAAACCCGCCAGAATCCGCGGATTCTGGCGGGTTTTCTCTAACTTTCATCACTTTTTCGGGCTGATTATTTTTGCCGTTTTCGTCTGACCCAAACCGTGACCCATACGGGATCTCGGAGCGGTTAGGGCCGGAGACTGCCGGAGAGGATACTGCCCATAGTCCTGGCCGCCTGGCGTTGGGAGGCCGTGGTCACGTGGGCGTAGGTGTCCAGGGTGAACCCGGCGCTGAAGTGCCCCAGCATCCCGGACACCGTTTTTACGTCCACCCCGTTCTGGAGGGCCAGCGTGGCAAAGGTGTGCCCTTATCATCAACAACGGCCCCAAGGAGGCGACGGCGGCCCAGCTGGAACAGCAGGCCCGCAGCGGCCAGCCGATTTCTCTCATGGATTTGGCTGCCGCCGCCCACCGGGAGGACCGGGAAAAGAAAAAGTCCGTCATGGAGCAGCTGAAAAGCCAGCCCAAGGCGGAACACAAAAGGACAGCGCCAAAAAAGAGCGCGGAAAGGGAGATTTGATATGGGAAACTTCACTTTTGAGGAAACGAACCTGCTTTGTATCTACAACACCGGCAGCCGCACCGGGCTGATCGACGCTCTGACGGAGATGCGCGGCCACCTGGAACCGGACGAGGCCGAGCTGCGGGAGCTGACGGACAGCGCCATACAAAAACTCCACACCATTACTGATGTGGAGTTTGATAGTTTGGAATTGTATCCCGATTTCTAACGGCCTTGATGATGTTTTGCACTATTGATAACGTTCAGGGTGTGATTCGTAATCTTCTCTAAATTTATCTATCGAATCCTGGGGAATATCAAAATCAAATTCTATATCGCCATTAGCAATTCGACAAAGATGTGTATTCTTCTTTCGATTAAGCCCTAACTTTTTCTGGTAGTAATCGTATCCTGTAATAATTTCTTTACGGATTTCATTTTCAATCTGAACTTTTAATATTCCAGCCTTGAAAAAGGATTCTTGTCCACCAAAGTTTTCTTCTTCGTGGCAAACAACTTCATACATAGAAAGCAAGGTGTATAAATTTTTGTTTGCAAGCCCGATATTAACTGAGTGAAGTACATTTATAAATTCTTTTCGATCGAGGTTTAGTACAGAAAATTTTTCGCGTGTTGATTCGACCTTGCCATTTCCTAACTTCGTTTTAACTCGTGTAGACGAAATTTCTAATATAGGAGTTTGCTTAACATCACGCTGAAGACCTTTTAGGTTGCAGTATAGCTCTTGCTTTACAAAATAGTTATAGAGCGGCGCATAAACTGTACTAAGTATTTTTTCGTTAATTTCTCTATTTTTGCTCTGATAATACTTATAAATGCCAGCCCCGGCACCACCAACTAAAACTATCGCTTGCAAAATAGGAATAACGTATTGCACCAAAAGATCGAGGAAACTTTGCGGAGCCATTTGGCTTTGAAAATACTCCGTCATAGTCTTAATTAAATCTAAAATTTCTTTCATACAGCGTCCACCAGCCAAAGTTTATTTACATTTAGTATAGCATGGCTCATGGTAAACGTAAATTGTTAATATTTTTATATGCCAAAATTAAAAACCGAAAGGAGGCAAACAACCATGCCATCCAAAGCTGAATTTTACCGTCAGATGGCCGAACAGGTATCGACCCAGCTTGTGGGCAGCTGGAAGGAGTGGACGGCTTTTCTTAGCACCGCCGCCCGCCTTTATAAGTGCCCGTTCCATGAGCAGATGATGATTTACGCCCAGCGCCCGGATGCCACCGCCTGCGCCGAGTATGATTTATGGAATGAAAAAATGGGCCGGTATGTGCGCCGCGGTTCCAAGGGTATCGCCCTGGTAGATGATTCCGGCGACGAGCCCCGCCTGCGCTATGTGTTTGATATTTCCGACACTGGGACCTGTGAACATTCCCGCACCCCCTGGCTGTGGCAGCTGGAGGAACAGCACATCGGACTTGTGTCGGCCATGCTGGAGTGCAACTACGGGGTTGCTGGTGGCAATCTCGCCCAGCAGCTTATTGATGTGGCCGGAAAGCTGGCCAGTGAATATTGGGACGAGCATCAGCAGGACTTTCGCTATATCGTTGACGGTTCATTTCTGGAGGAGTACGATGATCTCAACATCGAAGTCCAATTTAAGTCCGCCGCCACCGTCAGTATCGCCTACGCCCTGATGTCCCGCTGTGGGCTGGATACGGAACAATATTTCCAGCATGAGGACTTCATGCCGATTTTCGATTTCAATACCCCGGCCACGGTTGGGGCGTTGGGCGCAGCGGTCAGCCAGGTGAACCAGCAGGTGCTGCGGCAGATCGGCGTCACCATCCAGAACTATGAGCGCGAACAACTCGCGGAAAGGAGCGTTACACATGGAGAACAACCTGACTTACACGAGGAACGGCGATTACCTGATTCCCGACCTGAGCCTGAGCGAGCAGCCGATGAAACCCCTGGGCAAGTACGGCAGGATGCGGAAAGCGTACCTGAAGGAACACCGGCCCCTGATCTACAACCAGCTGCTGCTGACCGAGAAGCTGTACCCGCACCTCATCGAGATCGACGAGACGGCGAACAGCCGTCTGGAGCAGATGATGCCCCAGCTGGCGGCGGCAGCGGGCGCCACGGAACAGTTGAAAGCCAGCGACCCGATGAAGTGGGTGGGCCTGATGAACACCTGCAAGGCCCAGGCCGAGGAGATTCTGATGGCGGAGCTTATTCACAGCTGAGTTTCTTCCTCTCCGAAGCAGAACAAATCAGAATCATAGATGAAGCAGAGAATGTGCAAACATCCTCTGCTTTTTCTTTTGCCCAGGCTGACATCGACCATGTGCTGCGGCTGGGCGGCAACACCTATCGTCAGAGAGAGCGTATTATCGCGGCCTTTGAAGAACAGGAGTCCACTGTTGAGATTGCAGACACCCTGAAAACCCTGTACCATGGCGGCAACGGGATTGGCAGCATCACTGCATGGTATGCCGAGGATGGAATCCATCTTTCCCACGGCAAAACTGCCCGTTACGACAAGTCCGTCCAGGTCATTTCCTGGGAGAGTGCCGCTGAGCGTATCGGCCAGCTTTTGACTGAGCAGTGGGCGTCGGAGTTTCTGCGGCTCTATCCATCCGCCAACATTCTTGTCACCACCAAAAAAGACTTTGAGACCCACAACCGCAAGAAGTTCTGCGCCCGCATTGCCACCGGCGACTATGACGCCATCATCATGGGACACAGCCAGTTTGAGAAAATCCCCATCAGCCGAGAGCGTCAGGAACGGCTCCTTCAGGAGCAGATCTACGAGATCACCGAGGGCATTGACGAGGTGAAGTACAGCGGCGGTGAGCGTTTCACGGTCAAGCAGTTGGAACGCACCAAGAAGTCCCTGGAAGCCCGGCTGGAGAAATTGCAGGCCGAGAGCCGCAAGGACGATGTGGTAACATTCGAGCAGTTGGGTGTGGACCACCTATTCGTCGATGAGGCGCATAACTATAAAAACCTGTTTTTATACACCAAGATGCGGAATGTGGCAGGTCTCTCCACCAGCGATGCCCAAAAGTCCAGCGATATGTTTGCGAAGTGCCGCTATATGGACGAGATCACCGGCAACCGAGGGGTTATCTTTGCCACCGGCACCCCCGTATCGAACAGCATGACCGAACTTTACACCATGCAGCGGTATCTCCAGTATGACCGCCTGCAAGAGCTGAACATGACCCACTTCGACTGCTGGGCCAGCCGCTTCGGAGAAACCGTCACGGCACTGGAGCTGGCACCGGAAGGCACCGGCTACCGGGCAAGAACGAGATTCAGCAAGTTTTTCAACCTCCCGGAGCTGATGATCCTGTTCAAAGAGGTTGCCGACATCAAAACCGCCGATCAGCTGAACTTGCCCACCCCGGAGGTGGAATACCACAACATCGTGGCCCAGCCTACTGAACACCAAAAAGAGATGGTGCAGGTTCTCTCCGAGCGCGCCTCCAGGGTACACAGCGGCAGCGTTGACCCCTCAGAGGACAATATGCTCAAGATTACCGGCGATGGCCGCAAGCTGGGCCTAGACCAGCGTATCATCAACCAGCTGCTGCCGGATGAACCCGGCACCAAGGTCAATCAGTGTGTGGGTAATATCATGCAGATCTGGCGGGACGGCGAGGCTGACAAGCTGACCCAGCTGGTATTCTGCGACATTTCCACGCCCCAGGCAGCCCCCTCCAAAAAGGCAGCCAAACAGCTGGATAATCCCACACTTCATGCGCTGGAACAGGCTGTGCCGTTGGATGAGCCTGAGCCTGCCTTTACCATCTATGAGGACATCCGCCAGAAGCTCATCGCCCAGGGAATGCCCGCCGAGCAGATTGCTTTTATCCACGAAGCCAAGACCGAGGTGCAGAAGAAAGAACTGTTTTCCAAGGTTCGCACTGGGCAGGTGCGCGTCCTGCTGGGCAGCACCTCCAAAATGGGCGCTGGCACCAATGTGCAGGACCGGCTTGTGGCGCTCCATGACCTGGATTGTCCGTGGCGTCCGGGAGACCTTGCCCAGCGCAAGGGCCGTATCGAGCGCCAGGGCAACCAGAATCCGCTGGTCCATGTGTACCGCTATGTTACCGAGGGAACTTTCGATGCCTACCTGTGGCAGACGGTGGAGAACAAACAGAAATTCATTTCGCAAATCATGACCAGCAAAAGCCCGGTCCGCTCCTGCGATGATGTGGACGAAACGGCGCTGTCCTTTGCCGAGATCAAGGCCCTGTGCGCCGGAGACCCCCGTATCAAGGAGCGCATGGATTTGGATGTGGAGGTTGCGCGTCTGAAGCTGATGAAAGCTGACCATCAGAGCAAGCAGTACCGCCTGGAGGATCAGTTGCTCAAATACTTCCCCCAGGAAATCGAAACTAACAAGGGGTTTATTAAAGGCTTTGAAGCGGATCTGGAGACCCTGGCCGCCCATCCTCACCCGGAGGATGGCTTTGCTGGAATGGAGATCCGGGGCGATGTGCTGACTGACAAAGAAAACGCCGGTGCAGCCTTGCTAGACGCCTGTAAGGAGGTCAAAGGCTCCGAACCGGTGCAGATCGGCAGCTATCGGGGCTTTACTATGTCCGTGGAGTTTTCCGCTTGGAAACAGGAATATACGCTCCTGTTGAAAGGCCAGATGACCCACCGGGCAAGCCTCGGCACAGACCCGCGCGGAAACCTCACCCGTATCGACAATGCACTGGCTCAAATGCCTCAGCGTTTGGAAGCCGTGAAAAACCAGCTGGACAACCTTTACCAACAGCAGGCCGCAGCCAAAGAGGAAATCGGAAAGCCGTTTCCCTTTGAGGATGATCTGCGAGTCAAGTCCGCCCGTCTGGTGGAACTGGACACGCTGCTGAACATTGACGGCAAGGGCCATGCCCAGCCGGAAACTGTGGTTGCCAAGAGCGCACGGCCTTCGGTGCTGGACAGCTTGAAGCGCCCGGTGCCACCCCGTAGCCCTGAAAAGAAACCGAAACAACATGAGGAGGTGCGATAACATGAATACCAACGATCTGAATACGGCCCTTTATGAGAAGATGGCCGCTGAACAGGACAAATACCGGGACTGGCTGAAAAGCCAGCCCCCGGAGGAAATCCTGCACCATACCTATGAGTACACCGTCCGGGAGGACATTGTGATGGCGATGGAGGACTTGGAGCTGACCGATGCCCAGGCCCAGGCGCTTTTGGATTCGCCTACACCGCTGGCCGATGTGTACCGTCACTTTGAGAAGCTGGAGACCGGCTACATGGATGTGATCCGGGACAGCATTGAAAACCGAGCGGATGATGTGTGTAAGGTTTTGGAAGAACAGCGGTCCATCCCTCTCTATCTCCATTCTGCCGCCTATGCGTCCCAGCATGGGGAGATGGCACAATATAACCGCTCTTATCAGGCAAACTTTGACTGTAAAGAGGCCATTGAACACGCCATCAGCGCCCACTATGCGGATAACCGACTGGATACGGAGTCTGCGGTTAAGGCGGTGCTGGAAAAGTTCGGGTCGGAACGAGTACAGTTCATCCTTGCCAACACCATCCAGCATAAGGACAGCGACGGTCGCGTTTCCCGTGACAACAAAGCCTGGGCAAAGACCATTCCCATGCCGGAGGACAGCGGCACTTCGCGCCACTGTGCTTATCTGGTTGTGGATGAGGTCAATCTTGGTCTGACCGATCTGTTTACACGGCAGGCACGAAAAACGCTTCAGGAACCGGAGAAAGGCTCTGTCTTGCAAAAGCTCAAACAGGAGCCTACCACCCACAAGCCTGCTTTATCGAAGAAACAGGAGCCGGAACGATGAGCGCCAAAAAGCGTAAACGGGATGTGCCGGTCCTGTTTTGGGTTTCCGATGCGGAGATGGAAGCGATCCAGCAGAAAATGGCACAGTTCGGAACAAAAAACCTGAGCGCCTATCTGCGGAAGATGGCTGTGGACGGCTATGTGGTACAGCTGGACTTGCCGGAGCTGAAGGAACTGGTATCCCTGTTGCGCCGAAGCAGCAATAACCTGAACCAGCTCACCCGACGGGTACATGAAACGGGGCGGATTTATGATGCTGACCTGGAGGATATAGCCCAACGGCAGGAGCAGTTATGGGAGGGCGTGAAAGAAATCCTAACCCAGCTTTCCAGGCTTTCGTAACAGGGATATATGCCCCAACTGCGGAGGGAGGAACGGCGTTCTTTTCGCCGCGCCTTCCTCCGTTTTTTCTTTTGCCCATATCCTTGTCTTTTTGAAATGTTGGAAGGATAATATGGGTAGAAAACAGATTGCCGCAAAGGAGTTGAGAATAGATGAAAACCTTTGAGAAGGTGTTGGAGATTTTTCGTGAGTATTTGGACTGTGATCTAGAGGAAGAAGTCCTCCCTTGTCGAGAAGGTTATCTCCGCGTCACATGGAATGGAGATTCCCGCTACTGTGTGGATGGACTTCTCAGCCGGACACCGGACGAACTATTCGAGGTGCTGTTATCTGATTATCG
Organism: Flavonifractor sp. An82; assembly: GCF_002159265.1. Lineage (GTDB taxonomy): Bacteria > Bacillota > Clostridia > Oscillospirales > Oscillospiraceae > Flavonifractor. The sequence continues at coordinate 17,549 of NZ_NFHG01000009.1, read as the reverse complement.
CAGCTATGAGGAACTGCGGCTAACCAAAGGATGCCGAGAAGTGACGGAAGAAGATGAAAGACAGGCAGAAATTCTCTGTCAGAGCTTTCGGGAACGATGGAAGGAGGAAGAAAAATGAGGGCGATCTGGTTCATTCTGAAACTGCCGTTGAAGATTTTAATGGCTCCGGTGATTCTGTCGCTGACCCTGTTCGTCTGGATTTGTGTGGGGATTGTCTATGTCTCCGGTTTGGTGCTGGGGCTTATCAGCATGGTGGTTGCCCTGCTGGGTGTGGCAGTTCTGATTACTTACTCCTTGCAAAACGGCATTATCCTGCTGGTGATAGCATTTCTCATTAGTCCCTATGGTTTGCCAATGGCTGCAATCTGGCTACTGGGCAAGGTACAGGACTTGAAGTTTATCATTCAAGATTTGGTTTATGGATAATATGAAAACCTCCGACGAATTTCGTCGGAGGTTTTATGGTTCTAGGTTATCTTCTTGAAAAAGCGGCGATGCAAAAAAGGTATCTATCCCAATCCCCATTCCTTGGCACATCTCATGAATGATCCGTAGCTTAACCGAATCATACGAGCAGTTGATGACATTTCCAATCGTAGACTTGGGAACACCGCTTTTCATATACAGTTGATATTGTGTCATTTTTCTTTCATCTAGTAATTCTAACAGACGTTTGCTTACCGCCTCGTTTAGCTTCATTCTATACACCGCCCCTGTGACTGTACTATATTTAGTATATGGGCAGTTTTGCTAAAATTGGTCCCTGTACCTGTACTAATAGAGCTATTTGCAGTATGATGGTAATAGGGGTGCCATCGTATGAACGTAACTTTTTGTGGCCATTCGCAAATCACAAAGGCAGACAATATTGCGAATTGGCTTCGCAATGTAACACAAGACCTAATTGAGCAAGGAGCAACAACTTTTTATCTTGGAGGATATGGAGAGTTCGACAGTTTAGCAGCGTCTATTTTACGGGAACAAAAGAAAAAGTATCCGCAAATCGAGCTGGTTCTTGTATTGGCATATTTGAACACTGGCCGGGATGTTTCTGGCTATGACAGTACCGTGTATCCACCGCTGGAAAACGTACCGCGCCGTTTTTCGATTTCTCATAGAAATCGCTGGATGGTAGAGTCCGCCGATGTAGTGGTGGCCTATGTTCTCCATGATTGGGGCGGAGCAGCCACAACGTTACGGTGTGCCAAACAGAAAAAGAAGCAGATTATTTCATATCGTGATGAAATGGGCAGCTGAGGTTGTCTATTTTGCTGCCACTTCATATTTCCAAAACTGTTGAACGTTAAGCTGTCGGTAAAATTATGCCGAATTTTCATCACTTTACTTTTGAACTAATATTGCTTATAATATTAGTGTGAAAGGAAGTGGTACGGTGGGACAATTTGAACAGCTGGATCAGCTGCTGGAAACACAGGATGGGATGCTGCGAACAGCTCAAGTAGTATCTGCTGGTATTTCTAAGCCTGTTTTTTATGATTATGTGCACTCACGGGAATTGGAGCGGGTCGCGCATGGAATTTATCTTTCCAAGGATGCCTGGGTCGATGCCATGTACTTACTTCATCTGCGGGTCGAACAGGCAGTGTTTTCCCATGAGACAGCTTTATTTTTTCACGATCTGACAGACCGCGAGCCGCTGGAATATACGGTCACAGTCAAGACCGGATATAATCCCTCCAAGCTGAAAGCAGAGGGCGTACAGGTATTCACCATTAAGGCGGAACTGCATGGGGTGGGCCTGACAACGGCTCAGACACCATTTGGGCATACAGTTCCTGTCTATGACCTGGAGCGCACCATCTGCGACCTGCTCCGCAGCAGGAACAACATGGAGATGCAGACTTTTCAAGGGGCATTAAAGATGTATGCCAGAAGAAAAGACAAAGACCTGCGGACATTGATGCGGTATGCCGGTATGTTCCGGGTAGAAAAAATTCTGCGGCAGTATTTGGAGGTGCTTTTATGATAAAAACAGCAAGGCAGTTGAAGGATCTGATCCGCAATCTTTCCAGAAAAAAATCTGCGGACGCCCAGCTCTTGATGCGGAACTACATGATGGAGCGTTTTCTGGAGCGTATCTCCCTTTCTGAATATCGTGACAAATTTATTCTGAAAGGCGGTATGCTGGTAGCGGCTATGGTTGGTCTGGATGCCCGTTCCACGATGGATTTGGACGCTACTGTAAAAGGAGCCAATGTCAATGTGGAGGACATAGAGAATTTGATTTCCGCTATTGTGAGTGTCCCGCTTGATGATGGCGTCAAATTCCAGCTGAAAAGTATTTCGGAGATTATGGATGAGGCGGAATATCCGGGGATTCGCGTAAATATGACTACAACCTTTGACGGTGTGGTGACGCCTTTGAAGATTGACATTTCCACAGGGGATGCCATTACCCCCAGGGAGATCCGCTACTCTTTCAAGCTGATGCTGGAAGATCGCTCCATTGATATTTGGGCGTACAATCTGGAAACGGTTCTGGCCGAAAAGCTGGAAACGATCATTACCAGAACTACCACCAACACCCGCATGAGAGATTTCTATGACATTTATATTCTGGAACAGCTGCATGGGAATACATTGGACCCTCAGATTCTCCATGATGCGCTGCGGGCCACTGCTCACAAACGCGGGACAGAACGACATCTTGCAGAAGCTGCCGAAGTTTTTGAGGAAGTGGAGAACAGCTCGGTTATGCAGAAACTTTGGGAATCGTACCGCAAAAAATTTTCCTATGCGGCAGATCTGGAGTGGAACATCATCATGGGGGCGGTGCGCAGTTTATACGCTCTCAGTGAAAAGGAATCGAGCCTATGAAGAAGCACGGCCATTATTGTAAAGTCTGCGGAGAATATAAGGCTAATGAAAAATTTTCCGGCAAAGGTCATGCGGCGCACGTCTGTAAATCCTGTGCTTCTTTGCCGCCGGAGAAGCAAGCGGAGCAAATGACAATAAACCGCTTGCTGAATCTCCCATGGAGATTATCAAAGGAGCAGATTTCCTGGCTGAAGAACCGAATGAAAGATAAGCGCCGGGAAGTTCGTGCGCTGGCAAAAGAACAATACGAGATGAGGTTTCCTCCGAAGCGGTTAGAGGACATCGAGGACAATTTTGATTTTCTCGATGAGGACGATTTAATAGAATAACAAAAGCGGTCTGCACCATGCAGGCCGTTTCTTTTTTGGAAAGGAGGTCTCCCTTATGGCAACCACACGCATCATGCCGCTGCATATCGGCAAGGGTCGGACTGAGAGCCGTGCCATCAGCGATATTATTGACTATGTGGCAAATCCCCAAAAGACCGACAACGGAAAATTGATTACCAGCTATGGATGTGACAGCCGCACTGCTGATGCAGAGTTTCTGTTGGCAAAGCGGCAGTATATTGCCGCCACCGGACGAGTGCGCGGTACAGATGATGTGATCGCCTACCATGTGCGCCAGTCGTTCAGGCCCGGAGAGATCACACCGGAGGAAGCCAACCGGCTGGGCATAGAATTTGCCAGGCGGTTCACCAAAGGCAATCATTCCTTTGTGGTCTGCACCCACATCGACAAATCGCATATTCATAATCACATCATCTGGTCGGCGGTCAATATGGATTGTGACCGGAAGTTCCGTAACTTTTGGGGAAGCACCAGAGCTGTTCGACGTTTAAGTGACACCATTTGTATCGAGAACGGACTATCCATTGTGGAGAACCCCAAGCCCCACGGAAAAAGCTACAACAAGTGGCTGGGCGAACAAGCCAAGCCCTCCCATCGGGAACAGCTACGGGTGATGATTGACCGGGCGCTGGAGCAAAAGCCAGCAGACTTTGACACACTTCTGCAACTGCTTTCCGAGATGGGCTGCGAGGTATCTCGGCGCGGGAAAGCAATCCGCCTTAAAGCTCCCGGCTGGAAGAATGTAGCCCGTATGGATGACAAGCTGGGAGCCGGGTACAGCGAAACAGAAATCCGTGCGGTGCTGGCTGGAGAAAAGCAGCACACGCCCCGCAAGAAATCCACCGTGCAGCCGGAGCCACCCAAGGTCAATTTGCTGGTGGATATTCAGGCAAAATTGCAGGCCGGGAAAGGTGCTGGATATGCACGCTGGGCCAAGGTTTTTAACTTAAAACAGATGGCGCAGACCGTGAATTTTCTTACCGAACATCACCTACTGGACTATACAGAGCTGGAAGAAAAAGCGGTGGCGGCTACCGCCCATCACAATGAGCTGTCAGCGCAGATTAAGGCGACGGAGAAACGCATGGCAGAGATCGCCGTCCTGCGTACCCATATCGTTAATTATGCCAAGACCCGCGAGACCTATGTTGCCTATCGCAAGGCCGGTTATTCCCGAAAATTTCGGGAGGAACATGAGCAAGAAATTCTGCTCCATCAGGCGGCAAAAAATGCCTTTGATGAGATGGGAGTGAAGAAGCTGCCCAAGGTCAAAGACCTGCAATCTGAGTATGCCAAACTGCTGGAGGAAAAGAAGAAAACCTACGCCGAGTACCGGCGTTCCCGTGAGGAAATGCGGGAACTTTTGACGGCAAAGGCCAATGTGGATCGGCTGCTGAAAATGGATGAGGAACAGAAAAAAGAACAAGAAAAAGACCACGGCCAGCGGTAAGCCGGTCATGGTCATAAGCGTCCATCGGACGCGTAGCCGCAGAATGAAATTCTGCGTTCAAAGGGGCTTGGGGGCGCTGCCCTCAACAAGCAAAGCAGAGGGGGAAATCACGTCAGGATTTTTCCCTCTGTGGGCCGAGTGTATTAACACCGGCATTGCTTGCCACTTTTGTTCGCAAACAATATCCGTATCCTTTACACGATGATTTACTTTTATTATCATAGTCGTAATAAGTATATAAACTACTTACATATAAGCACCTAAAATATGAAAGGGCTGATAAAATGATGACCTTTGAAAAGGTTTTAGAAGTATTCAACGATTACCTAAATAAAGATAGTGTTTTGGAGGTGGTGAACACTAAGCGAGGATACACCGTTATGATTTGGGATGAAAAAGATGAGCAATGGTTTGGTGTGGAACATTGCAAAGCCCCCGAGCTTTTACGGGATGCCTTACTTGATGGCTATCGTGATTTTTTAGAGCAACAACTTACTCATAACCGCAGGAGTTTAACCGAAACAGAAATCTTAGATATTCAAAACCGATGTGAACAGCTTTATGATTTGTGTGGAGAATAAAAAAATAACCTAAAAAGTGCGATAGCCTGTGTAGGTGTCGCACTTTTTTCAGTTGGCTTGGCTTACGAAAACAGCGTTAATTATTCCGCAGTTTCTCTTGCCTTTTTCAAGCCTTGAGCCGTAGCTTCCATCACGATAAGCTCCTTTTCTTCCATATCATTCAACAGTACATCAACTTGTTTGCGGCGATTGTTGTCGCCATCTTCATTGCATGGAAAAAAGAACTGGTCTACAGAGATGTCAAGCAAGGTAGTAATGAGATAAAATTTGTTAAGCCTTGGGTGCTGCCCCCTGTTCTCTATATACATAATAGAGCGTGGCGTAAGGTCTACCAGTTGGGCAAGATATTCCTGTGTCCACCCTTTTGCTTCCCGAGCTTTTTTTATCGCTATACCTAACGGCTTAAAATCAAGTTTTCTTTCATCTTGGTACATTTTAATATCATCCTATATCATTGTACATTTCGGGTGATGATATTTGAACGAAGTATGATTTTATGTTTAGTAGTGTATAATTTCGTATTAGTGGAGAGAAACTTGCTATTATTCGTCATTCCGTATATAATAATTATATACTCTTTGCGAAAGGAAGTTGATATTATGAATTACATTTCTGTGAAAGCCGCTTCTGAAAAATGGGGCATATCGGAAAGACGGATACAAAAATTATGTGAGGAAAATCGCATTGACGGAACTGAAAAATTTGGTCGTGCATGGATGATACCAAAAGATGCAGAAAAACCCGTTGATGGACGTATGAAAACAAGGAACAAACAGGAGGAGAATCATGGAATTTAATGAAAAGCTACAACAGCTTAGGACTGGAAAGAACTTAACGCAGGAACAACTTGCGGAGCAATTATATGTATCAAGAACAGCCATTTCAAAATGGGAAAGCGGCAAGGGTTACCCTAACATTGAGTCGCTCAAGTGTATTTCTAAATTCTTTTCTGTGACCATAGATGAACTGCTATCGGGCGAAGAACTGATTACACTTGCCGAAACTGAAAATCGTTCCAACTTGAAAAAAATTTACAGTTTCATTTATGGAATATTAGATATGATGGCGGTTACTTTTATACTTTTGCCGTTGTATAGTAACCTTGTTGACGGATATATTTATTCTGTCAATCTACTTTCATTTACAGACACTACCCCAATATATCTTGCAATCTATTGGATTGTTTTTATTGTTTTGATTGCACTTGGGATAGCGAAACTGATGTGTGTTTGTTTTGAAAAGGAATCATGGAGCAACATAATCACAAAATGCTCTCTCGTGCTGAGTACGCTTTTTATCTGCTTCTTCGCTGCGGCAAGACAACCCTATGTAACCGCCCTTATGTTTCTGCTATTTGTTGCTAAAATATTTGTCTGGATAAAGCAAACCCAAACAAAGTAAAATGCCATAAACCCTTTAAAATAGGCTCTGACACGATAAGTGTCGGAGCTTTTTTCGTGCTGACATCTATTGTGTCGGCATTGTGACGGTAGATTTCTTGGCTTCTATGCAATACTCGTGGATAATAAGATTGTGGTCAGCGAAAACAAGAACAGCAACCCACGGAAAGGAGAATCAAATATGGATTATATCATTGAAACAGAAAATCTTACGAAGCGATACGGAACAGCCACCGTTGTCGATAAGGTAAATCTTCATGTGCCAAAGGGCAAAATTTATGGTTTGCTCGGCAGAAACGGAGCAGGCAAAACCACAGCAATGAAAATGATGTTGCAGCTTGCTTTCCCAACGGAGGGAACGGTACGCTTGTTTGGCACAAACTATAAGGAAAATATCCATACCCTTTATAGCAAAGTAGGCTCTATTATCGAAACACCGGGATTTTACAGTAATTTAACAGGGTATGAGAATTTGCAAATTCTCGCTAAACTGCGAGGGGGAGTATCTAAAAGTGGAGTAGAAAAAGCTCTTGAAGTTGTGGGGCTGCATAAGGAGAAAAGAAAAGTCTTTTCCGATTATTCCCTCGGAATGAAGCAACGGCTTGGTATTGCCGCCGCCATTATGCACGAGCCGGAGCTTTTAATACTTGACGAACCGATTAACGGACTTGACCCCATTGGAATAGTTGAAATACGCTCATTTTTATCTGAACTTAGTCACAATCATGGCATTACCATTTTTATCTCAAGCCATGTTTTAAGCGAGATTGAACAGATAGCAGATATTATCGGCGTTATGCACGAGGGGCATTTAGTAGAGGAAGTGAATATATCCGAGCTTCACAAAAGGAATCGAAAATACATTCAATTTGATTTATCTGACAGTGAGATAGCCGGAAAGATTTTAGAAAACCACTACCACATGACGGATTTTACAGTGCAGGACGGTACGGTGAGAATTTATGACTTTAGCCAAAGTGTTGGAGAAATCAATCGAGAATTTGCACGAAATGGACTGCTCGTGACAAGGATAAATGATAGTGAGGAAAACTTAGAGGACTACTTTTCTAAACTGATTGGAGGTGGCGGTATTGCTTAATCTTATTTCTTGTGAATTATTAAAACTAAAGCGTTCAAAAATGGTGCTAATTAGTGTGGCAGGGGTATTATCTACCCCACTTTTGATGTTAATAGAAGCCTTGCAAACACATTTTGATAAGCCGGAGATTATCTTTACCTTGTCTGACATATACAGCGACAGTGTACTGTATATCATGCTGCTGGTAAACATTATGATATATGTGGCAATTGCAGCTTACTTGTTTAGCAGAGAGTACACAGAAAGCACCCTCAAAACCATATTGCCCATACCCATTTCAAGGACAAAACTATTAATTGGAAAATTTTGCACCCTGCTTCTTTGGATTGTTATGCTAACCCTTGTAACATGGGCAGGTATATTTATCGTTTGTGGGCTATATGACGCTGTCTTTACATTGGAGGGATATAGCTTACTAGTGGCAATAGTATGGCTCCCCAAGTTTTTGTTTGGCAGTATCCTGATGTTTTTAACAGTTTCTCCTTTTGTGTTTGTTGCTATGAAAACAAAAGGATTTGTCGCCCCGATGATTGGCTCTGCCGTGATTGTCATGGGAAGTGCCGCACTTTCAAATCAAGAATGGGGAGCGTTGTATCCGTGGACAGCCACCTATTTCTTGGTGCAGGGTAAACTTCAGAGTACCGGCTATCCTACACTGCTGTCTGTATCTATTATTATTCTTGTATCAGCAGTTGGTTTTCTTATGACCTTTCATCATTTTAAAAAGGAGGATTTGAAATAATGGTACTTGATTTTATAGAAATTTTAAAAGTTATTTTTCTTGGAATTGTTGAGGGTATTACTGAGTGGCTACCTATCAGCAGCACAGGACATATGATTCTTGTGGACGAATTTATCACACTTAATATGAGCGAAGCATTTAAAGAAATGTTTTTTGTTGTTATTCAACTTGGAGCTATACTCGCAGTGGTTGTAATGTTTTGGAACAAGATGTTTCCCTTTCAATTTAAGAACAAAGCACAGTCAATTGTTAAAAAGGATACTTTCTCGTTGTGGTTCAAGGTTGCGGTAGCTTGTGTACCGTCAGCTATTATGGGGATTCTATTTGATGATTATTTGGATGCTTACCTCCAAACCCCCATTGTGATTTCAATCATGTTAATCTTTTATGGTTTGTTATTCATTCTCATAGAAAATTGGAATAAAAAGCGTACTCCTACTACTATGGCACTTTCTGACATCAGCTATAAAACAGCAATCTTGATAGGGGCATTTCAAGTGTTATCACTTATACCCGGCACATCACGGTCGGGAGCAACGATTATAGGTGCTTTACTCATAGGAGTTTCACGAGTGGCAGCAGCAGAGTTTACTTTTTTCCTCGCAGTACCTACTATGCTTGGAGCAAGTGCTTTTAAGCTGTTAAAATTCGGGTTTGAATTTACAAGTGCAGAACTGCTCGCTCTTGTTCTCGGTATGGCTGTGGCATTTGCGGTATCTGTCTTAGTAATTAAATTCCTAATGAACTTTATCAAAAAACATGATTTTAAGGTGTTTGGTTGGTATCGAATTGTGCTTGGTATACTTGTTGTACTTATAAAATCTTAATAATGCGTTTTCTTTGTGCGCGAATAAAAATGCCAGTTGGTCCTTAAGATCAGCTGGCATTTTTGTTTCTGGGGATGGAAAACAACCCAGAGATTCTCGTTGTCGATCTCCTCCTGATTTTAGTTTGCATGGTGAATTTTGCAAATTGAATCTACAGGAGGTTAATAATGGGATTTAATTATGGATATGAGAAAAAGAAGTTTGATAGTAGATGGAAGCGTTTAGAAGTTGAGTATTGTGATGCAGGGATGAGCGAAGAACAGATTGCTGCCATGAAAGAATATGACTGGGCATGGTTTTGCAGTCAAAGGGTTTTTCAAAACCATACGCAACCAATACCTTGTGAACAATATGATGAAGTATGTGGTCAATCACAGCTGTTCCGAAAGTTTGCATCGTTATCTTATCAATGGGATGTTGATAAGATTGATCAAACGCGATATGGATGGTTGGCTTCGGTGGAAAACGAACAACTACTGTTGAGATTGAAGAAGCTGTCGAAGAAAGATTTGGAGCTATTGACATTACTTTTTGTGGATGGTTATCGTCAAATTGATGTAGCACGTCTTTGGCATTGTTCCAGAAGTGCTGTTGCACAAAGATTTAAAAAAATAAAAAAATTTTTGAATAACACTTAACAAATGAAGCGTATCAGTGCCTACCCATTGAGGGAAGAACATTCTCCCAATGTGGAGCTTGACAATTTCATAGACGGCATTTCCGGTACATAACCTATGTACGAGCGAATCAGGCACGCCGCGAAGATGGACAGCCCCAGGAGGTGATGAATAGGACTGTTCCGAGCGATCCACGTCAGCCTGATACCCGAAAGTGGCATTTCAGGGCGCGATGACTGCATAGGGGTTAAAGATACTTCCTCACGGCCTCCTAAAGACTTGGGGGGAACTCTGCGGCGCACGAGTAAAACGACGCTGTGGAGTTATGACAGCCGCGCCAGCGGAGACCGGAATGTCCCCATCGCCAGGGGTGCGTGGCAAATGTGGCGAGTAAATTTTTCAAAGTCAGATACCATGCGCTGGCAGCTTCGGTTGCCAGCGCATTCATGTGATTTTGAAAGCAACAACCACATCTTTGACAGAAAGGGGGACCACCTATGGAAAAATTGATTTCGCGGAAAGAGGCTGCCAAATTACTGGGGATTAGCATTGCCACTTTGGATGCAGCTCGAAACAGTGGGCTAATTTCCTATGTTCAGTATGTGCAAAATGGTTGCGTGTACTTTACAGATGCTGGCCTTCAGGAGTATATCGCAAAATGCACCCATCGTGCAAAGCCAGTGGAAAAAAGCGCTACATACCGCAAGCTGCGAAGTGTCCGAGCTTGAGCTGTTCCGTATCCTTGCTGGAACCTAATATGTCTGATAAAACAAAGGTACAGCGCTGGACATTATTCTTAGGAGGTGACGGAATTGGCAAAAAGAAAAAGGGCAATTCCTCAATATGGTACGGTCGTGCTTAACGGCATTGAATATTATAGAACCAGAGTCGAAGATTCGGATGGAAACAGAGTGGCGCTTTATGCAAAGACGCCCGAAAAGCTTTATGACAAGGAACTGGAGGCGTTAGAGCAGATTGACAGTACTACGTTTCGTCGAAGATCGCCTACGGTTGCTGAGTACTGTGAGAAGTGGCTGCTGATGCAGTCCGTCCATGTTCGGGCCACCACCTTGACAGATTATACCTCTAAGGTGCGGCGGCACATTATTGGAGGGCTGGGAGACAAGAGAATGGCTGATGTATCCCTGGATGACATCCAACTTGCCCTCGTACCTGTTTCCAAGAAGTCGGCTTCGGTTTATAAGTCTGTGGTGATTCTCTGCAAGTCCATTTTCCGGGCGGCCAAGGAGAGCCATGTGATTGACGAGGACCCGACCATATACCTGGATGCAAAGGGAGGAGTTCCCCAGGAAGAAAGACAGGCATTGACGGATGAACAGGTTGAGCGGCTTTTGGACACGATCCGGGATTTGCCGCCCTATGTATTTGTGATGATCGGTTTATATGCCGGTCTGCGCCGGGAAGAAATCCTGGCGCTGCAATGGGATTCTGTGTATCTGGATGCAGAGGCTCCGTACTTAACGGTACGGCGGGCATGGCACACAGAACATAACAGGCCGGTCATTCTTACCGAGCTAAAGACCAAAGCGGCACAAAGAAACATTCCTCTCCCGGTCTGTCTGGTTGAATGTCTGAAAGATGCAAAGAAAAAATCCACTTCGGATTATGTGATTGCCAATCGGGACGGTGATCCGCTATCCTATACACAGTTTAAGCGGCTGTGGCAGTATATTGTGACGCGGACTGCAAAGCCGAGAATGGCCAGAAAACTTGTGGACGGAAAGTATGTAAAATATATGCTTTACCCGAAACTTGGAGAAAAAGCCAGGAATAACGGCCATGTGGTATATAGCCTGGATTTTGAAGTGACACCGCATCAGCTGCGGCACACCTACATCACCAATCTGATTCATTCTTCGGTGGACCCCAAAACGGTACAATATTTGGCGGGCCATGAAAGCAGCAAAATCACGATGGACATTTACGCAAAGGTCAAATACAACAGGCCGGATGATCTTGTCAAAGCAATGGGCTGTGCCTTTGACTTATGGGACGCTGTGTAAGTTCCGAACAATTCAGAAAATGAAGTAAGAGCGAGACAAGGATGTCTCGCTCTTAGTTTTTCCTTGGCCGTATCTTTGATTCAATTTGAAATCTCTGATAAAAAGGAGGTGTAGATACATCACCACGCGAGAAAGGAAATTAATTATGGCAAAGAAGAAAAAAAACATACCTCAATATGGAACCGTCACACGAAAGGGTGTCCTGTATTACAGAACCCGGATTCTGGACGCAGACGGCAAGCAGGTGAGCTTGTATGGGACTACCTGCGAGGAACTGTACGATAAAGAGCAGGAGGCGAGACGCCAGGTAGCGGAGATCATCTTCCACCGGGAGCATCCTACTGTGGCCGAGTATTGTGAGAAGTGGCTGTTGATGCAATCCGCAAAAGTGTCGCCGGCTACACTGAAGGGCTACGCCTCCAATATGAAGAACTACATTATCAAGCCTTTGGGAGATATGTATATGGAGGAAGTAACAGCGGATGATATTCGTCTGGCGCTGATCCCATTGTCCAATAAGTCCGAGAGCCTGCACAATACGGTGAATATGCTCCTCAAGTGCATTTTTTACTCGGCAGAGCGGAGCCAGTTGCTGGAATACAATCCGTGTGAGGGGATTTCGGCAAAAGGAGGGAAACCGACCCAAAAGAAAGATTCGCTGACAGACCAGCAGGTGGAAGTGCTGCTGGAAACCGTCAAAGGACTTCCGCCGTATCTGTTTACCATGATCGGCTTATATGCCGGTCTGCGCCGAGAAGAAGCTCTCGCCTTGCAATGGGATTGTGTGTTCCTCGATGCACCCACTCCATATATCTCTGTGCGGCGCGCATGGCGATCAGAGCATAACAGACCGGTTATCTCTACAACGCTTAAGACGAAAGCAGCAAGAAGGGATATTCCCATTCCCAAATGCCTTGTGAATTGTCTGCGGGAAGCCAAGGCTGCCTCCAAATCGGAATATGTGATTGCCGATAGTGAGGGACAGCCCTTGTCATATTCGCAGTTCAAACGTGTCTGGCAGTACATCGTTGTTCGGTCTACCAAGGAGCGTACCTATTATAAGTATGTGAACGGACAGAGCATCAAGTACACTGTTCAGCCGAGTCTGGGAGGACATCAGAAAAACAATCCCAACATTGTGTATAGCCTGGACTTCGATGTGACACCGCACCTGCTGCGGCATACCTACATCACCAATCTTCTGTATGCAGGTGTTGACCCCAAGACGGTCCAGTACCTTGCCGGACATGAGAACAGCAAGACAACTATGGACATCTATGCAAGAGTAAAGTATAATAAACCAGAACAGCTATTCGATGTAGTAAATTCTGCATTTCATCAAGCTGTCCCCTCGTAAAAGTGGCCTGTTTTTTGGTTAAGGAATAGGACAACCGAGGGGCCGAGGCTCAAAAAAGCCCGGAATATCAAGGAAAATCATCGCTCAGACGATTGAAGTACGGCCTCAAGGCAGCCCGTCGCGCTCCGCAGTTCAGCAAACGATAAATTTTATCAAAATGCTTTAAAAAGCTCGGAAAACCGTTGTTTTCCGAGCTTTTTCCTTTGATGGGGTTTGATATAGTTTGATGCAACAAGACCCATTTTTACCCAATTTTTAGTGGTTACCAAGTGGTTAACCGGTCAAAAAGAGGCCAAAATGAGGGCCAAGTGGTTACCAAATAGGATAACCGAGGGCTGTTTTTCTGCTCTTAAAATGGAGATTTTATCGCCCTCTCAGAAGGTCATTTTCGTCTGGTGGGTTTGAGAAAATTTGGCCTAATTTGACTACAATAGAATAAATCTAATCGCAAAGCGCTCAGTGTTCCTGCTGGGCGCTTTTTGCATTTCCGGGGATTGATGTTCCGGGATCAGAAAAAGCCGTCACTCTTTTTAACGAAAGAAGTGGCGGCTTTTTCTATTTCCAGAACCGAACGCAATCAACAGAAACGAGGTGAAACATAATGAACACGCAAATCATCGCCGTCGCCAACCAGAAGGGCGGCGTCGGCAAAACGACCACCTGTGCCAACTTAGGCGTCGGGCTGGCCCAGGCCGGAAAGAAAGTGCTGCTGGTGGACGCTGACCCCCAGGCCAGCCTGACCATCAGCCTGGGCAACCCGCAGCCGGACAAGCTGCCCTTCACCCTCTCGGACGCGATGGGGCGCATCCTGATGGACGAGCCGCTCCGCCCCAGTGAGGGCATCCTACACCACCCGGAGGGCGTGGACCTGATGCCAGCCGACATCCAGCTCTCCGGCATGGAGGTCAGCTTGGTGAACGCCATGAGCCGGGAGACCATCCTGCGGCAGTACACCCGCACTCTCTATGTGCTGGCAAACACCGTGCAGCAGAAAGATTGGGACGGACGGTTCAGTTCGGCCAACAAGACGTGGGCCAAGACGGTGGACATCCCGCCCAACCCGGACGGCTTCGGCGGCGAACGCAACCGGGACTTTGTGGTGAATGGTGACACTGGCCTGGTCGATCTGTTTCTGAACCAGGCGCGGCAGGATTATCTGCGGCTCCAACCGCTGACGCCGGAGGAAATCCAGGCCGAGGCCACTCGGCTCTTGCAGGAGCTTCGTGCCCCGAATATCCCCAACAGCCCCCACGGCACCCACTACATGGCCCGCGTGTCGCCGGACTTTCTGGCCCGTGCAGGCACCCAAGCCCACGACCAGCTGATGGCACTGCTGCCGTTCCGCAGCCTGGCGATCACCGGGCTGGTGGACCGTCCCGGCACCTATGTCACCATCCTTGCCAGCGAGGATCGCAGTAAGGAGCTGCGCCAGCCTCGCCGTTCTGTTCGACGCCAGCTAAAGCAGGAACCGCACCCCGCTGAAAAACCTGAGAAGAAAGCACCAGCCCGCAAAAAGCAGGAGCCGGAGCGATGACAGCGCCCAAGCGCAAGCGGGACGTGCAGCTGAACTTCCGGGTCTCGCCGGAGGAACTGGCACTGATCGAGCAGAAGATGACCCAGCTGGGCACCTCCAACCGGGAAGCATATCTGCGAAAAATGGCTTTGGACGGTTATGTGGTGCGCCTGGAACTGCCGGAGCTGAAGGAGCTGGTCTCCCTGATGCGCCGGAGCAGCAACAACCTCAACCAGCTGACCCGTCGTGTGCATGAAACCGGGCGCATTTATGACGCCGACCTGGAAGATATATCCCAGCGGCAGGAGGCTTTGTGGGATGGGGTGCATAGGATATTGACCCAGCTGGCGAAGCTGTCGTGACAGGGGCATACGCCCTGGCTGTGAGGGAGGTCTGGCGTATGCGGGCTGCTGCGCCGGGCCTCCCTCCTTTTTCTTTGCCCGTATCGTTGCGTTTTGGCGGGGTGTGATTGATAATGGAGTCAGAAACGAGATGATGGCTGATGCTGACGTTTGAAAATGTCTTGACTGTGTTTCGTGATTACCTGCGGCAAGACCCGGAGGAAGAAGTCCTTCCATGCAGGCGCGGCTACGTTCGGATAAGCTGGAACAGCGATTCCCGCTACTGTGTGGACGGCGTCCTCTGCCGAACCCCGGAGGAACTTTTTGATCTGTTGCTGCAAGATTACTGGGATTTCGAGCTGATCCGCCGGACGCAGGGCCGCAGGGAGGCCACCGCAGCGGACGAAGAAGCCGTAGACGAACTGTGCCAGCCATACCTGGACTGGCGGAAGGAGGCGCTGAAATGAGAGTTGTATGGTTTATCTTGAAACTGGGGCTGAAAATCCTCGCCGCGCCGGTTGTGCTGGCACTGGCCCTGTTCACCTGGGGGTGTTTCGGGCTGCTGTATGTGTCCAGCTTTATCTTTGGCCTGGCCTCCACAGTGGTGGCACTGCTGGGGATCGCGGTGCTTTTGACTTACTCGCCGCAAAACGGCATCATCCTGTTGGTGATCGCCTTCCTGGTCAGCCCGGTGGGCCTGCCGATGGCCGCCGCCTGGCTGGTGGGCAAGGTGCAGGATCTGCGGTATGCCATCCAAGACGCAGTGTATGGCTGAATAGAAAACACAGGATTGCCGGGAGTAGTTGCCCGGCAATTTTTTTGGCTTTACTTTCGTGCTAATTTCAGTGATGAGATTAGCATGAAAGTAAAGTCCACGCACATCAAAGGCATATAAAAAATCAGGGTGTCGGAGCATACAACTTCCTCCGACACCCTGATTTGGTTCAATTTTCTGGTGCAGGCTTTTGCACCGTTACATATTTTTGATGTTGGCTTCTGGGCTTATCTGGGATGGTCATTTGCAGCTGTCCATTGTCCAGCAGTGGACGCAAGTACCTCTTTGTAAATCCCTTTGTGTTTTTATACCCACAATGTTCCGCAATTTCAGCTTTCGAGCGCGGTTCTGCACAAAAGGCTAAAATCTGGTCTGTAAGTGTCACTTGGGTTCCCACTTGGGTCCTCACTTGGGTCTCGTCCTGCGGCCCAACCTTTTCCACCGCAATCGGGGCCAGCGGAACCACGGTGCGGAACACATCGCCCTCGATAAATTCCGGGGTTCCACCGGAATAGAGCTTCGTGTATTTGTAAGTATTCCGCATCCCGGACCCCAGCTCGTCCGCCAGTCCAATCTCACGGAACACTTTGGAAATGGGCGGGTTCTTGGCATACGGCTCAAAGGAGGAAAGGTGCAGAGCGCCGTGCCCGTGGGAACGGTTGGCATTTTCGGTGTAGAGCCGGTTACGCTCAATTACGAATTTTGCCACATAGCCGCTGGAGTAATCCCGGTGCGCCAGGCTGTTGGAGAAAATTTCACGCAGGATGCGGTCTCTGGCGCTGACGCTCTGGAGGCCCTCCTGCACAAAGGGGTCGCTGAGGTGCTTTTGACCGAACGCAATCAGCCGGTCATAGGTCTCCAGCAGATTTGTGATGATGACATCCCGGTCGTCATAGCGATCCAGGTTTTCCACCCGGAAAATGGCGTCCGTTTTGTGCTGCGGCAATACGGACAGAATCGTGCTGTCCTTCCCGAACAGAAGAATCGCCGCAAGGGTAATGCCTTCGAGCTGCCTTTCGGGGTCTTTTAAGATCAGACCGGCGCTGCGCAGCAGTTCTTCGTCTGACATGGACTTCCACGGATGGTTGGCAGTGCGGCTGGCCGTCATGGCTCTGGCGCGTTCCATCAGGTCGGGGCGCAGGTCCTCCATTTGGAAGCGCGTCACTTTGTTGACAAAGTAGCTGCCGCTTTTCCGGGCGTACAGCTGGTACACCAGGTCGGAGTTGTCGGTTATATCAATATCCGCTTCGTGGTTGCGGTCAAAAATGCGCCCGTGATGGCGGCAGACCTGACTGCCGGACGGCACCTGAATGACCAGCAGCGTGCGGCCATCTACTGTGCAGGCTTCCGGCTGCAAGTATAGGGGCGGATTGATTTTCTGCCCGTTGTTGATGGAAGTTACGAAGTCTTTTTTCATGCGGTCAACCGCATCCGGGGCAACGCCCAAAATCTCTCCGTTGTCTTTGACGCCCAGGAGAATGATCCCGCCTTCCCGGTTGGAAAACGAGCAGACGGTATCATAAACATCCTATTACAATATATTTACGGTTTAAGGCACGGCAGCCAGCCGTGTCTTTTCCGTATCGTTGCCTAAGCTGTTAGAATGAGAGTGTCTTGGCCTGATGCAATCCTCCA
>NZ_NFHG01000008.1 GCF_002159265.1 Flavonifractor sp. An82 | reverse complement strand
GTTCCTCCAGCTGAGCTTCCGGCGGATAACTGACCGGCGGACGGAGTTCCGGCGTTTGGGTCATTTTCTGTCCGGCGTTTTAGATTTTTTTCCGTCCGGCGTTGACACATAAGACAAAAAGAAGTCCCCGGCAGATACTGCCGTAGCAATATCTGCCGGGGATTCGGACACCTGCAAAGTTACCCCTGTCAGGGGGAACGCACGGCGCGCCTTTTTCTGTGGAATAATCAGCCCTCCAGCTTGTCCACACGGCGCTGGTGGCGGCCGCCCTCAAATTCAGTGTTGAGGAAGACGTCCAGGATCTTGTCGGCCATGTTGTTGGCGATGAGGCCGCCGCCCATGGCCAGCATATTGGCGTTGTTGTGCCGGCGGGTCATTTCGGCGGACAAAGGCTCGCTGCACAGGGCGCAGCGGATGCCCTTCACCTTGTTGGCGGCAATGGAGATACCGATGCCGGTGGTGCAGATGACGATGCCCCGGTCGCATTCCCCGGAGGCCACCGCCTCCGCCGCCGCCCGGCCGAAATCGGGGTAGTCGCAGCTGTCGGACGTGTAGCAGCCATAGTCCTTATAGGCCAGCTGGTGCTGGTCCAGGTAGTCCATGACATGGCGCTTGAGGGCCAGTCCTCCGTGGTCAGAACCCAGTGCGATCATAATATATCCTCCTCTTACAGTGTATGAAATACAGGTTTACGCTTTTCATAGGTGGCCAGGTAGCGGAAGCCCGCTTCCGCCAGCAGCTGACAGGCCTCCGCAGCCCCCTTGCCTACCCCGTCGGGGGTGTGGGCGTCGGAGCCGATGGTGACGATCTCGCCGCCACAGGCCTTGAAGTGACGGAGCACCGGCAGCCACTCCTTCAGCGTGCGGCCCCGCCAGGTGTTGATCTCAATGCCCCGGCCCCGCTCCGCCGCCGAGCGGAAAATGCCATCCAGGGCATCATGGTAGCGGTCCAGGGAGATGGGGTGGTCCATATAGCGCAGGGGATAGATGATGTGACTCAGTACGTCATAGAAGTCGGTGACCGCCAACTGGGCCATGGACTGAAAATAGTCGTCCAGGGCGGCATAGCAGGCCGCCGGATCGGGGTAATCCACATAGTAGAAATCAGTGCCGCCCTTTTCCGGACACAGGTTGTGGACGGACCCCAGCACAAAATCCAGCTCCGGCCGGTCCAGAATGGCGGAGCTCAGTTCCGGGTTTAAATGGGCCATGCCGAACTCCAGTCCCAGGCGGATGGTCAGCTTCCCGGCATAGCAGGGAGTAGTACGGGCGTACTGCTCCAGGGCGGGGGGCCAGTCATAGTGGTCCACCGGCTGGCCGTAGAGCTCCAGCAGGTCGCAGTGGTCGGTGACGCACAGCTCGTTGAGCCCCGCTGCCACAGCGGCATCCGCCATGGCGGGCAGGGGAGTCTCACTGTCAGGAGACATCTGCGTGTGGGTGTGGTAGTCGGTAAGATACATAGCAACCTCCTTTAGAAGGGCCAGGCGGGGAACCACTTCAGGATGCAGGTCCCGTACCAGGTGGGGTAAGTGATACCCACCAGCACCGGATAGAACAGGGCGTACAGCGCCGCCGCGCCGCCGGTGACGGCGTACATGGCGGGCTTCCACCGGATCATACCCTCCTTTTGGGACAGGGTGTAAAACACATAGCACAGGGCCAGGATCAGGAAAAGCACCGAGGGGAAGTAGTGATAGGCGAAAGTGATGCGCCCGATGAAGAACCAGGGCGCCAGCTGGGCCAGATAGCCGATGAGAATGAACAGGGCGATGGGGGAGGACTGCTGGAAGGCCCGGCTGGCAAACCAGCCCAGCACCAGGTAGAGGATCAGGCAGGCCGCGATGAGCAGCAGGCTGAGCAGCCGGGTCTGGGGATCAGTCTCCCCGTCAAAGACGCCGGTGACCCAGGCGGCGGAGGCAGCGGCTCCCAGCCCGGACACCAGGAAGAAGGTCAGCTTGGCCCACAGAGCGCGGAAGGCCTGAGCGGCACACATGAGCATGGCGGCCAGACCGCCCCAGCACACCACCGGGTTGAGGAAGGCGGCAAAGCGGGTGGTGACGCCGGTCACCGAGTTGTCCATATAGTACAGGATGGGCCGGGCGTTGACCAGCCACTGGTACCAGCGGGAGGAGTAGGGGTGGGAGGCGGTGACCCCCTGGTGGTAAGTGAGCATATATTTCTGGTTTTCCCACATCTCCTTCAGCAGGTTCCCCAGGGACAGGTCCCCGGAGGCCGATGCGTAGGGCAGGTAGGACAGCACGTAGATGATGGCGGGGATGACGGCAAAGACCAGCACGGAGAAGGCCAGGATCTTTACCGTCCAGCCCAGACGCTCCTGGCGGCGCTCCTCCGGCCAGCGGCGCAGCTTGACGGCCAGACCGATGAAGTAGAGGACCACCAGACCGGTACAGCCATAGATCACTGTCCACTTGGAGGCGGCGCCGATGCCCCAGAACAGCCCCGACAGGAAGAGGGGCAGGGCGCACTGCTGGAAGGAGGCGCCATCGGGCAGGGTGAGGTACCGGTACATAAAGTAGTACATCAGCAGGATGAAAAAGAACGCGTAGGTGTCGATGGTGGCCAGCCGGGTCTGGGTCAGGTGCATGAAGTCCACCGCCAGCAGGATGGTGCCGCAGGTGGCGATGGAGGTGCGGCCGAAGACATTCTTCAAAAACAGGTAGAACAGGGAGATCATAGCCATCCCGAAGAGGGTACCCATAAACCGCCAGCCGAAGGGCACCATGCCGAAGAGCGCGATACCCACGCTCATGATGAGCTTGCCCAGGGGTGGATGGGAGATCTCATAGGGCTCGATGTTGCGCAGGTGCTCATAAGCGGTGCGGGGATGGTAGATCTCGTCAAAGTAGGCGGAGTTTTCAAAGGAAATGGTCTCGGGCACCGTATCCGCCTCGTCAAAGAGGGGATTGGTGCTGTCGCTGATCCAGATACGATCGCCGTTTTCGTCAAAGAAGGCCAGCTCGTTGAGCTCCAGCAGGCCCTTGTTGGCCTGCCCTGTAATCCGCAGGTATCGAATATACTGGGGGTTATCGAAGGTGATCTCATTCCACTTAAAGAGCTGGTTGTAGTTCTGGGTCACGGCATAGCTGGCGCCGTAGCCGGTGCCGTCGGCCCAGTAGTAGCCGGTGACCTCATCCGGGTCGTCGGCATTGTCCTTCCGCTGCCACAGGGACAGCCAGTTCACCCCGTCGGAGGAGATCTCCACCTGGTACTTGCCGGTGCCCAGACCGCAGAAATACCACAGCTTGGAGACCAGGTATTCCTCCGAAAACGCGAAGGTAGCCGTCTCCTCGTCGCCAAAATCCCAGGGATTCTGGGGGGCGGTGGTGGAGCCCAGGTTGAAAAAGGCGGTAAATGCGTAGGCAACGGTGATGAGCACCATGGGAATGGCGTCCTTTTTCACCAGGGGGTGACGGCGTCCGGCGAAGGTGAAGGGCTTTTTCTCCGGCATAGGGGCGATCTGCTGGGCCAGAGGAGCCCGCATAGTCTGCCAGTACCACAGGAAAAAGCCCAGCAGGGCCGCAATGGTCAGAATGGGGAAGAGGTATACGATGTATTGCATGGGTCCCATAGGAGCACCTCACTGAGCAGGACAAAAATAAGAGGACGAGTATAGCATACTCGTCCTCTTATTTTATTTCTTCTTCTTGCGTTTGTCAAAGAAAGATTTCACGCTGTCCGCCGGACCGGGTTGAATCTCGCCCATGGCTTCGCCATAGGCACGCAGCGCCTCCTTCTGTTCGTGGGTCAGGCTGGTAGGAACCTGGACCTTCACGGTGACATACTGGTCGCCCCGGCCCCGTCCGTTGACGGAGGGGATGCCCTTGCCCCGCAGGCGGAAGGTGGTGCCCGGCTGGGTACCGGCGGGCAGACTCCACTTCACCTTGCCGTCGATGGTGGGGATCTCCAGCTCGGCGCCCAGGGTGGCCTGGAGGAAGGTGACCGGGTGCTCCAGAAAGACCGATGTACCGTCCCGCTTGAAGAACTCGTGGGGGCGGACGGTGACGCTGATGAGCAGGTCGCCGGCGGGACCGCCGTTGCGGCCCGCGCCGCCCTGGCCCCGGAGGGAGACGGCCTGGCCGTTGTCAATGCCCGCGGGGATGCTGACGGTGATCTTGCGCTGCTTGCGTACGCTGCCGGTGCCGCCGCAATCCTTACAGGGCTGATGGATGATCTTGCCCTTGCCGCCGCACTTGGGGCAGGTGGTGGTGGTGGCGAAGGTAAAGGCCCCGCCGCCCCGCTGGATGCGGATAGTGCCGCTGCCGTGGCAGTCAGGACAGACCTCCGCCGTGGTGCCGGGGGCACAGCCGGTACCCTTGCAGGAATCGCAGTTCTCAGTGCGGTTGAGGGTGATCTCCTTCTCGCAGCCGAAGGCGGCCTCCTCAAAGCTGATGGAGACCGATGCCCGCAGGGTTTCGCCCTTCATGGGGCCGTTGTTCCGGCGGCTGGAACCGCCGCCGAAGCCGCCGCCGAAGAAGGAACCGAAAATATCGCCCAGGTCGATATCGCCCATGTCGAAGCCGCCGAAGCCGCCGCCGCCAAAACCGCCGGCCCCGAAGTTGGGATCCACGCCGGCGTGGCCGAACTGGTCGTACTTGGCCCGCTTGTCCTTGTCAGAGAGGACCTCGTAGGCCTCGTTGACCTCTTTAAACTTGGCCTCGGCCTCCTTATCGCCGGGGTTCAGGTCGGGGTGATATTTCTTGGCCAGCTTGCGGTAGGCCTTTTTCAGCTCGTCCTCGCTGGCGGTCTTGGCCACCCCCAGGACTTCGTAATAATCTCGTTTCTGTTCAGGCATTGGTGTTCACCTCTGTTCAAAGTGGAGGGTGGAGAGTGAAGCGTGAAGTTACGGGAGATAAGCGCCCTCCACGATCCACCATTTAGGGAAAACGGAACGCCACACAGGCGGGGGACAAGCCCCCGCCCGCGGCATTTCACTGTTGAATTACTTCTGATCGTCGTCCACGACCTGATAGTCGGCGTCCACCACGTTGGGGTCGGTGTTGGCGCCGCCAGTCTGGCCGCCGAAGCCCGCGCCGCCCATGTCGGGGCCGGCCTGGCCGCCCTGGGGGTTGGCCTGCTGATACATCTTCTCAGCAATGGGGTAGAAGGCCTTGGAGGCCTCCTCGGTGGCGGCCTTGATGGCCTCAACGTCGGTGCCCTTCATGGCGTCCTTCAGCTTGTTGAGGGCGGCCTCCACGTTGGCCTTGTCGCTGGCGTCGATCTTGTCCTTGGCGTCCTCCAGAGCCTTCTCGGTCTGGTAGATCACCTGGTCGGCCTGGTTGCGGACGTCAACCTCTTCCTTGCGCTTGGCGTCCTCAGCGGCAAACTGCTCGGCCTCCTTGACGGCCTTGTCGATATCCTCCTTGGACATGTTGGTGGAGGAGGTAATGGTGATGTGCTGCTCCTTGCCGGTGCCCAGATCCTTGGCGGACACGTTGACGATGCCGTTAGCGTCGATGTCGAAGGTGACCTCGATCTGAGGCACGCCGCGGCGGGCGGGAGCAATGCCGTCCAGGTTGAAGCGGCCCAGGGTCTTGTTGTACTGAGCCATCTCACGCTCGCCCTGCAGCACGTGGACCTCAACGGAGGTCTGGTTGTCGGCGGCGGTGGTGAACACCTGGCTCTTCTTGGCGGGGATGGTGGTGTTGCGCTCGATGAGCTTGGTCATGACGCCGCCCATGGTCTCGATGCCCAGGGACAGGGGAGTCACGTCCAGCAGCAGCAGGCCCTTCACGTCGCCCACCAGAACGCCGCCCTGGAGGGCCGCGCCGATGGCCACGCACTCATCGGGGTTGATGCCCTTGAAGCCTTCCTTGCCGGTCAGCTTCTTCACCATGTCCTGCACGGCGGGGATACGGCTGGAGCCGCCCACCAGCAGCACCTTGGACAGCTCGCCGGAGCTGAGGCCGGCGTCGCTCATGGCCTGACGGACGGGGCCGGCAGTGGCCTCCACCAGGTGAGCGGTCAGCTGGTCGAACTTGGCGCGGGTCAGAGTCAGATCCAGATGCTTGGGGCCGGTGGCGTCGGCGGTGATATAGGGCAGGTTGATGTTGGTGGAGGTAACGCCGGACAGCTCGATCTTGGCCTTCTCAGCGGCCTCCTTCAGGCGCTGCATGGCAACCTTGTCGCCGGTCAGGTCGATGCCGGAGTCCTTCTTGAACTCAGCAGCCATCCAGTCCATGACGGCCTTGTCGAAGTCGTCGCCGCCCAGACGGTTGTTACCGGCGGTGGCCAGCACCTCGATGACGCCGTCGCCGACCTCCAGCACGGACACGTCGAAGGTGCCGCCGCCCAGGTCGTACACCATGATCTTCTGGTCGGTCTCCTTATCCACACCGTAAGCCAGCGCGGCGGCGGTGGGCTCGTTGATGATACGCTTCACGTCCAGACCGGCGATGCGGCCGGCGTCCTTGGTGGCCTGACGCTGGGCGTCGGTGAAGTAAGCGGGAACAGTGATGACCGCCTCGGTGACGGGCTGGCCCAGATAGGCCTCGGCGTCCGCCTTCAGCTTCTGCAGGATCATGGCGGAGATCTCCTGGGGGGTGTAGGCCTTGCCGTCCACATTCACCTTGTAGTTGGAGCCCATCTCACGCTTGATGGAAGCAATGGTGCGGTCGGGGTTGGTGATAGCCTGGCGCTTGGCCACCTGGCCCACCATGCGCTCGCCGTCCTTGGAGAAAGCCACGACGGAGGGAGTGGTGCGGTTGCCTTCCGCGTTGGCAATAACGACGGCCTCGCCGCCTTCCATAACGGCGACGCAGGAGTTAGTCGTACCAAGGTCGATACCAATAATCTTAGACATAATCAATTCCTCCAATATATCGTAAATTGTTTTTTCACATTAGGATGTGGGGCGCTGTATGCACCCTGTTGTCACGCTTCCCACGCCTCGCGGTGTGTCGCCTTCCCTGCGTCTCGGGCTGGTCTGCGGGCCGCTTTGCGGCCCTGCGCTCGCCCTCGCTCCGGTCCGGGCTCCCCTGCTCGGCGGCTCAGCGCTTCTTAGTTGGCCACCTTGACCATGGAGAAGCGGATCACCTTTTCTCCGGTGCGGAAGCCGGCCTGGAAGACCTCAACAATGGTATTCTCTCCGGCGTTCTCGTCCTCCACGTGCATCACTGCATTGTGGAGGTTGGGGTCGAAGGGTTCGCCCAGGGCGGGGATCTCTTCGATGCCCAGCTTGGAAAGGACCTCCTTCAGCTGGGTCATGGTCATCTCCACGCCCTTCTTGTAGGCCTCATCGGCGGTGTCCTGCTTGAGGGCCCGCTCCAGGTTATCGTACACCGGCAGGAAGGCGGCGGCGGTCTCCGCCTTGGAATCAGCCCAGGCCGACTCCTTTTCCTTCTGACTGCGGCGGCGGTAGTTGTCATACTCGGCGGCCAGGCGGAGGAATTTATCCTCCTGGTCGGTGAGGTTCTGCTTCAGGGCCTCCAGCTCCTCCAGCAGGGGATTGGGGGCGTCCTCCGCGGCCTCAGGGGCGGCGGTCTGCGCGGTCTGCTCCTCGGGGATGACCTCTTCGGGCTGTTTCTCTTTCTTACTCATGGGATGCACTCATCTCCTATTTATGATCGTCGCTGCCGCCCGGCAGCTCGCCCTGCCCGAACAGCCGGGTCAGTCCCTCGGCCAGATAGGAAAGGCGGGCGGTGATTTTTGCGTAATCCATACGGGTGGGTCCCACGACCCCGATGACGCCCCGCATGCCGTCGCCGATGTCATAGCTGGCTACCACCACGCTGGTATCCTTCAGTGCGTCGGCCACGTTTTCCGGGCCGATGAGGATCTTCATGGCGGCGTCCTTGGGGACGGGGAAGCGGGCGGGGTCGGCGTCCTCGGAGAGGTAGCTCAGCAGGGGCTGGGCCCGCTCCAGGGAACGGTACTCGGGCAGCTCCAGCAGGTGGGCGATACCCGAGGTGTGGACGGTGCGCTGCTCCAGACTCTCCAGCACCTCCATGGCGAAGGAGACCACCAGGCTGATCAGCCCGTAGGCCTCGCCGGCGGCGTGCTGGGCCACCCGCATGAGTTCCGGGGTGATCTCGTCCAGGGGCAGGCCGGTGAAGGTGGCGTTGAGCAGGGTGTTGAGCATCTGCAGCTGGGCCTCCGTCAGATCGGAGGGCAGCCGGATCAGCCGGTTGCGCACCACATTGGTGTCGGTCATGACCACGATGATGAAGGCGTTGTGCTCCACCATCAGAAGATCGAACCGGCGGATGGTCACCCGGCTCATGCCGGAGGACAGGGCAAAGGCGGGATAGTTGGTCAGCTGGGATACTACCCGGCCGGCCTGATCCAGCACCCGGTCCAGCTCCTGCATCTTCATCCGCAGGGCCTCATTGATGCGCTGGGTCTCCTGAAGGGAGAGCTTGTGCTCCTCCATCAGCTCGTTGACGTAGAACCGGTATCCCTTGGGGGAGGGAATGCGTCCGGCGGAGGTGTGGGGCTTTTCCAGCAGCCCCAGGGATTCCAGATCCGCCATCTCGTTGCGGATGGTGGCGGAGGAGATCTCCATACCGATGGAGGAGGCGATGGCCTTGGACCCCACCGGCTCCGCCGACTGGATGTAGCTTTCAATGATGGCGCGCAGGATCCGCTTTTTTCGCTCTGTTAAATCCATGGCAGCCACCTCGCTTTCGATTTAGCACTCATACTCTCTGAGTGCTAAAGATAATGTAGCACCGTCGGCTGAAAATGTCAATAGGCAGGGTTGTAAATTAAATGTGAACGGGAAAAAGATAGCAGAGAAGGGGGCAGAATGCAAATCGGAGCGGTTGACGCGGGGGCCGTTCAATGGTATTCTATCCAATAAGGAGAAAGACTTGCAAACAGGAGGGATGACTCTGTGGACAGCACGGTGCCCGTGGAGATCATAGATTACGAGGAGCGCTACAAGCAGGACCTGGAGGACATCTCCCTGCCCTGGCTGCTGGAGTATGATCTGCTGGAGCCGGTGGATCTGGAGATGCTGGCTGACCCCCACCGCTTTGTGGCCGACGGCGGTCGGGTGCTGCTGGCCCGGCAGGGTCAGGAGATCGTGGGCATGGTGATGCTGGAGCTCCAGGGGGACGGGATCTGTGAGGCCCTGAAGTTTGGCGTCAAGGAGGAGTACCGGGAGCAGGGGATCGGCACCGCCCTCATGGAGGCAGTGATCCAGGCCGCCCGGGATGCGGGGCAGAAGACCATGGTGGTCACCTCCCATCATAAGCTGAAGGATGCGCTCCGGGTCTATGAAAAGCTGGGGTTTGAATACGTCACGTATTCTGACAAATGGTTTCAACTTTCCGATATCAGAATGGAACTGGAATTATAAGAAAAAGGACGCGCTTTGCAGCGCGTCCTTTTTTAATCGGCAAATTCATAGACCGCTCCGGCGGTGAGATGGTGGAGCCTGTCCCCCAGCTCTTCGGCCAGCAGAGCGTAGCCAGGGCCGCCGGTGCAGTGGCCGGTGTAGATATCCTGAACCTTTAAATCATCCCGCAGGGCGGCGGCCATGGCCCGCACCTGCTCCGGGGCGGGGCCCAGGGTGGTCACGCCCTCCTTGCCCATCAGGTGGAAGCCTCCCAGCACCGCCCGGATGGGGGTGTTGGGGAAGTGTTCCTTCAGCTGGGTGAGGATGTTCACCACCCCGGCATGGCAGCAGGAGTTGAGGACGACGAGACCCTCCGCTGTCTCGGCCACCAGGGACTGCTCGTGGGGTATCTGATCGGGGATCAGGTGGAGTCCCTGGGCCAGATCCCGGGGACCGTCGGCCAGGTCGAAGCGCTTCTCGTGGCGGCAGAACATGCCCATATTGACGCCGATGTACTCCTTTTCCTCCCAGATCTCCGGGTCGGTGATGTGGGGCCGGGCGTATACAGACGCGGAGGGATTGACCGCGAAGAAGGCGTTGAAGCCGTCGGCGTGGTCGTAGTGGCCGTGGGACAGGGCGGCCTTGTCCACCTGGGACAGGTCCACCCCCAGCCGGGCAGCGTTGTATACCACCGCGCCGCACTCTCCGGCATCCAGCAGATAGCGGCCGCCCCGATATTCCATATAAAAGGAGAGACCGTGCTCAGGGACCAGACCGGCCTGGGCGGAGTTTTCCATCAGAACGGTGATTTTCATAGGGAGACCTCCTCTTTTTGGTATTGGGTCACGTCATTGATCCAGACCTTGGAGCGGAACCGGGGCACGCCCACCAGGAACTTGGTGATCTGCTCCATAATGACGCCCACATACACCCAGAAGATGCCCCACTTCAGCACCAGGCCGAAGAAAGCGGACAGGGGAACGGCCACCAGCCACAGGGGGCATACGTCGATGAGGGAGGCCGCCCGTACGTCGCCGCCGCCCCGAAGCACGCCCACGGTATTCACCGAGTTGAAGGCCCGCAGGGGCAGACAGACACCGATCATGGTGAGCATCATGGTGGTGATGGAGCTGGCGGTGGGGGACAGATCGAAGATGGGGTAGACCAGGGTGGGGAAGAAGGTGTGGGCCCCAGCCACCAGAACCCCGCCGATGACCACACCGCACAGCATGGCCAGGGTGTCCAGGGTGGCGCCGATCTCATAGATGTGCTCCCGGCGGCCCGCGCCGATCTCCCGGCCCACAATGATGGCGGTGGTGCCGCCCACGGCAAAGATGGCCACGGTGCACAGATCCTCCAGGTTGCCCGCCAGAGCCCGGGCGGCCAGGATCTCGGTGGAGCCCTCCATGTGGCCCATGACCACCTTGTGCATGGAGGTACCCAGGCCCCACAGGGTCTCATTCAGGACCACCGGGCCGGAGTAGTGGATGAACTTCTGGAGCAGGGGCCTGCCCGGCCGTACCAGGACGGTGGGACGCAGGCGGAAGCGGCGGTTGGTGAGGGCGTAGGTCATGGTGATGACAAACTCCAGGATACGGGAGAGCAGGGTGGCCACGGCGGCGCCCTCTACCCCCATGGCGGGGGCCCCCAGGTTGCCGAAGATAAAGATCCAGTTGAGGAAGGTGTTGGTGCTCATGGAGATGGCAAAGACCACCATGCCCAGCTTGGGGTTCTCCATGGAGCGGTGAGCTCCCACATAGACGCCGGTGATGCTGTTGAACAGATAGGAGGGGCCTACGATGCGGGCATAGCTGGCTGCCAGGGGAATGAGCTCGGGATTGTCGGTGAGCATACCCATGAGCTGGGTGGGGGCAAAGCACATGGCGGCGGCAAAGAGAGCGGCGATGGCTCCTGCCACATAGCAGCCGATGCCGATGACCCGGTTGATGGCGTCGGTGTCCCCCTTGCCCCAGAACTGGCTGATAAGCACCGACGAGCCGCTTTGCAGTCCGAAGATCACCAGCTGAATGACGAATACCGGCGTGTTGGCCACCTGTACCGCTGCCAGGGGGGCCTCCCCCAGGGCGCCTACCATAAAGGTATCCACCAGGCCCAGCAGGGTGGTACACAGGTTTTGCAGCAGGATGGGCAGGGCCAGCAGTACTACGTCCTTGTAGAAGGCCCGGCCCCGGTTCATGTAGGCAAACAAATCCTCACCTCATTACCTCATTGCAATTCGGTTTTTTGTAATCTCTGTCAGAGCGTCAGCCAGGGCGTCGGCCTCCTCCTTGACGCTGTCGGGGGAGAAGGAGATGCGCAGTACCCCCATCAGGGTGCGCTTGGGCAGCCCCAGGGCGGCAAAGACGTGGCTGGGCTTGCCCTTGTGGCAGGCCGAGCCAGAGGAGACATAGATGCCCCGGTCGGACAGATCCCGCACCAGCATCTCACTGGGATAGCCGGGGAGGGCCACGGCGCAGATATGGGGGGCGTCGCCGGCGCTGATGATCTCCAGGCCGGGGACGGCGGAGAGTACCTCCAGGGCATGGGCCTTTACCTCAGACATGCGAGCGGGGGCGTCAGGGTCCCAGGCGGTGCAGGCGGCGGCCAGGGCGGCCAGCTGGGCGGTGGGCTCAGTGCCCGAGCGCAGGCCGTTCTCCTGTCCGCCCCCCAGCAGCAGGGGTTTCACGTCCAGGCCTTTGCGGATGTACTGGGCGCCGATGCCCTTGGGGGCCCGGATCTTGTGGCCGCTGATGGTGAGCAGGTCCACTCCCAGCGCCTTGGGGGTGAAGGGGACCTTCAGAAAGGCCTGCACCGCGTCGCAGTGGAGCAGGGCGGGGCAGTGGGCGTCTTTGATGGCCTGGGCGGCCTCCTTCACCGGCTGGAGGGTGCCCAGCTCGTTGTTCACCAGCATCATGGACACCAGCACCGTGTCGGGCCGCAGGGCGGCCTTCAGGTCGTCCACGGAGACGTGGCCCGACTTGTCCGGCTTGAGATAGGTGACCTCGTAGCCCTGAGCGGCCAGAGCGCGGATGGGCTCCAGCACGGCGGAGTGCTCGATAGCGGTGGTGATGATGTGCTTTCCTGTCCGCTTGCCGTGCTCCACTGCGGCCCGGATGGACCAGTTGTCACCCTCAGTGCCGCAGGAGGTGAAGGTAAGCTCCTCCGGCAGACAGCCCAGCTTGTCCGCCACGGCCGCCCGGTATTCCTTCACCTTGGCGGCGGCAGCCTGACCGATGGCGTAGCCGGAGGAGGGATTGCCGTAGCCCTCCGTCATGGCCTCATAGGCGGCACGGGCCGCTTCGGGACAGACCGGCGTGGTTGCTGCGTTATCCAGATAGATGGGCATGGACAGTCACCTCAGACAAAAAAAGTTCGATTTCGCAATTCTTCATTGTAGCCTTGTACAGGAGGAAAGTCAAGGCGGCAGAATGGCGGAAAACAGACGTTACAGTTTATCCCATAGCGCTTGACAAGTGAGGAAGAGGATAATATACTGTGACCTGCTAGGAAATATTTTTGAAGAAATAGAAAGGGAGAAAGCCATATGAGCGCGATCAAGCTCCGTGAAAACCTGTGGTCCGTGGGTGTCCTCAATCCGTCCCTGCGGGTCTTCGACATCGTGATGGAGTCCAAGTACGGCACCTCCTACAACGCCTATCTGCTGACGGGCGAGAAGAACGTCCTCATTGAGACCGTCCATACCGATTATTTTGACGAGTATCTGGATAACATCCGCCAGGTCATCCCTGTGGAGGATGTGGATTACCTCATTATGAACCACAACGAGCCCGACCACTCGGGCAGCGTGGCCAAGCTGCTGGCCGTCTGCCCCAAGCTGGAGGTCATTGCCACCAAGGCGGGCAAGAAGCACCTGCAGGACATCACCAACCTGGACCTGCCCTGCCGCACCGTGGCTGCCGGAGACACTCTGGACCTGGGCGGCCGGGTGCTGGAGTTCATCCCTGCCCCCATGCTTCACTGGGCCGACTCCATGTTTACCTGGGACAAGGAGGGCAAGACCCTCTTCACCTGCGACTTCCTGGGCGCCCACTTCTGTGAGCCCACCATGCTGGATAAGAACATCCACGCCAAGGAGGCCTATGAGGGTGAGTTTGCCTACTACTACGCCGGCATCTTCGGGCCCTTCAAGCCCAGCGTGCTCTCCGGCCTGGACAAGATGCCTGCCGACGTGGAGCTGGTGTGCCCCAGCCACGGCCCCTGCCTGACTGAGACCATCGGCCGCGCCAAGGAGCTCTACCGCACCTGGAGCACCCCCGCCCCCAAGACCCAGCGCACCGCCTTTGTGGTGTACGCCTCCGCCTACGGCTGCACCCGCACCCTGGCGGAGACCGCCGCCAAGGCTCTGGAGGATGAGGGCTATTCCGTTACCACCGCCGACGTCACCGTGGTGCCCTATGCCGAGTGCGTGAAGCTGGCCCACGAGGCTGACGTGCTGCTGGTGGGCTCCCCCACCATCAACCGTGCCGCTCCCAAGGCGGTGTGGGATGTGCTCACCTCCATTGATCCCATCAACCTGAAGGGCAAGGCCGCCGGCGCCTTCGGCGCCTACGGCTGGAGCGGCGAGGCCGCCCCCATGCTCCATACCTTCCTGAAGGGCTTGCGCTACGCCGCCCCCGAGGCCCCCTTCCGGGTGCTCTTCACCCCCACCCAGGCCGATCTGGATGCCATGGCCGACTACGCCCGCAGCGTGGCCGCCCTGTGCACCGTGCCGGTGGACGCCCCCAAGACCGAGGGCGGCAAGTGGGTGTGTGCCCTGTGCGGTTACATCTATGATCCTGCCGAGGGCGATCCTGCCCACGGCGTGGCGCCCGGTACCCCCTGGGAGCAGGTGCCCTCCACCTGGTCCTGCCCCCTGTGCGGCGTGGACAAGGATATGTTCAAGAAGGCCGACTAACGTATCTACAGAAAAACGCAGGCTGCGCGTGATGCGCAGCCTGCGTTTTTCTTTGGGGGGAAAACCGACTCAGGCGGGCAGTGCCGTCAGAGCGGCGGTCAGTTCCTTTACCACGCCCATGGGGATGGTGTAGTAGGCGCGGGTTTTGGTGCTGCGGCCGGAGTAGCCGTCGTAGAAGGAGGCCTTGCCGTCCGACCACAGAGACAGCTCATAGAGCTCTCCGAAGTGCACCACCAGATCGGCAGCCTCCGTCTGAAACGCGGAGGTAGAGCTCCACTGATCGGCGTGGAGCAGCTGGCCCAGATCGGCCTCGTCCGGTACTACATAGCTGGTCTCCCGCCAATAGACGGTGGCTCCAGCGTCCAGCTGAAGCTCGGCACTCTGGGGGGCCAGGGAAGGATTGTCCTTGCGCATGAACTCCGGGGGACCAAACAGGCTGCACCACATCCAGAACATGGCACATCCCAGCAGGACCAAAGAAATCAAAGTTGCGATCAGGGCGATGAGCGTCCTGCGCTTCAGGGTGCGGGCGTAATCTTCCGTCATGATGCATCCCTCCTTTGACTCCAGTATAGCAGGGAATGGGACGGGATGGGTAACAGGGGGGTTACATCTTTCTGACGATTTCCTTTCAAAAGGGGGAAGAAGCTCTTTAGGTCAGCTCCTCCGGGGTGTGGTGGGCCAGACCGTCGTTGAAATACCGCCGGTAGGGCACCTCGTCCTGGTATTCCGGGTCAATGGCGGGGACGTAGGCGATTCCCACGCCCATGAAGGGGGAGGGGTCCACCCCCGGCTCCAGCCAGTCGGCCATATCCCAGTAGGACTGGACGAACAGGATGCGGTACACCGGCTGGAAGTAGGGCTGGTCCGGGCTGGTGTCGTACTCCAGGGAGACGAAGATGATCTGGGCCTCATCGGGGCGGGTGGTACAGCAGCTGCCCCAGTAATCTCCGGCCCGGAAGGCGGCCTGGGCGTCGTCGGGGGAGCGGAGAGGAAGGGAAACGCCGGTGGATTCGGGAAAAAGATGGAGGGTAAGGGTGCTGCCGTCGGTTTCCATACGCAGGAAGCTGTAGCAATAGATTCGCTCCTCCAGAGAGGTGTCAGATACATTTGGGAACATGGTCCAGGTGGTGCGGGGGGTGACATTGCTGCTGCCGGATGTGCTGCGGTAGGATTCAAAGGTTTCATATGCAAGTTGGGGGGGTGTATGCGAGGAGGAAAGCATTTCTTCCGGCGTCATAGCATGATAGAGGAGATGGGCCTGGACGGTTTCCGTCACGGCGGCCAGGTCGGGGGCGTCGTAGAGCTCCAGCGTATACAGCCCCTGCAGCCGCAGCTTGGTGCCGTCGGTGCATTCCGCCTCCAGGATGGGGTCCCGGCCCACGGTGTCCTCCCCGGAGCTGGGGGTCCACTGGGTTTGGGCAACGGTATAGCCGAGCTCCTCTGCCAGCTGGTTCAAAAGCGTCCGCTGCTGCTGTTCCGTTGGAATGGGATTTTCATACACCGGCAGTTCAGTTAGCTCATATAAGTGCCCAGCGGTGGGGTTGCTGCCGATGAGCTGGCTGGGGTCTGTGACGATGAAAAAGCGTTCGGAATCGGTCCCTATGGGGGCGGCAGAAGGCGTGGGCGTCACCACCGGCTCCGGGGTGCGGGCGGTGCCGGGGCCGTTGGGGTCCACTTCCGTCCGATTGGACAGCCACACGCCGCCGGTGACCGCCAGAGCCAGCACCGCCGCCGTGGCGGCGATGGCAAGAGGCTTGCGGCGGGGCTCCTTCTGCCCCTGGGCCGCTTTCATGGCGGCCAGGGTGCGCTGCCGCCAGGCGGGGGAGGGGGTCACGCCGCCCAGGGTGCTGCGGTAATCCTTGCTGTTCATGCCCATTCCTCCTTCAGCGCGTCTTTCAGCTTGGCTCTGGCCCGGCTGAGCCGGGAGAGCACCGTGTTCCGGGAGCAGCCCAGCAGCTGCCCGATCTCGGCGGCGGTATATCCCTCCATGTAGTGGAGGTACACCGGCCAGCGGTATTTGGGGGGCAGGGCGGCCACCGCCTCCAGCACGCCGCCGCCCTCCGGCGGGGGAGCGATGCCGTCCCTGTTGTCCTCCAGGGGGACCACCCGCCTGCGCCAGGGGGAGCGCCCCCAGCTTTTGCAGCGGTTGGCGGTGGCCCGGATGAGCCAGGCTCGCAGGTGGGTGTCGTCGGCAAAGGCGGGATCACACCGGATGAGGCTCACAAAGACCTCCTGGGCCACATCCTCCCCGTCGGCCACGCTGCCGGTGCCCTGGATGGCCAGACGGTAGACCAGGGGACCGTACCGGTCCAGGATCTCCTCGCAGGAGAGGGGAACTCCGTTGAGACTGGGCATACCATTCACTCCCTTCTGTCAAGTAAGCGCCGGAGGAGGACGGATGATTGCAGGGAATGTAAAAAAAGCGGGCGGCCGTTTGGCCGCCCGCAGAATTTGGGCTGTTTTACTTGATCTCCCGGACGGGCACGTTCCAGATATCCTTGGCGTAGTCCCGGATGGAGCGGTCGGCGGCAAAGATGCCGGACCGGGCAATGTTCATCAGGGACATCTGGTTCCAGCGCTTGGAGTCCAGGTAGGCCTGGCCGGCCCGGGCCTGAGCGTCCCGGTAGCTCTCGAAGTCGGCCAGCAGCAGGTACTCGTCGGCGGGGCCGCCGTCGCCGAACAGGAGCCGGCGGGCGATGTCGTCGTAGCTGATGCCGTCGCCGAAGCCCAGGTTAAGCTGCTCCACCACAGCCCGCAGGTCGGGGTTGTGGATATAGTACTCATAGGACTTGTAGCCGTTGTGCTTGAGCTGGGCCACCTCGTTGGCCTTCAGGCCGAAGAGGAAGATGTTCTCGTCGCCCAGCACCTGGTGCATCTCCACGTTGGCACCGTCCAGGGTACCGATGGTGACGGCGCCGTTGATCATAAACTTCATGTTGCCGGTGCCGCTGGCCTCCTTACCGGCGGTGGAGATCTGCTCGGAGAGCTCGGAGGCGGGCATCAGCTTCTCTGCCAGGCTCACCCGGTAGTTCTCCAGGAAGACCACCTGGAGCCGGTCCTTGCAGATGGGGTCCTTTTCGATCATCTGAGCCACGGAGTTGATGAGGCGGATGATACGCTTGGCCACGGCATAGCCGGGGGCTGCCTTGGCGCCGAACAGGTAGGTGCGGGGGGTGAAGTCGAAGTGGGAATCGTTCTTCATCCGCTGGTACAGGTAGATGATGTGCAGCACGTTGAGCAGCTGACGCTTGTACTCGTGGAGACGCTTCACCTGTACGTCAAACATGGCGTCGGTGTTGAGGAAGATGCCGTGCTCCCGGGCCACCCAGGTGGCAAAGGCCTTCTTGTTGGCGGTCTTGATCTCGCCCAGGCGGGAGAGCACGCCGGCGTCGTCCTTGAACTTCTCCAGCTCCTTCAGGGCGTCGGGCTGGAGCAGGTACTTGTCGCTCTTGCAGCAGTCCCGGATCAGGGCGTCCAGGCGGGGGTTGCACTCGCCCAGCCAGCGGCGGTGATCGATGCCGTTGGTCACGTTGGTGAACTTGTCAGGAGTGCGCTGATAGGCGTCGTGGAAGACGTCCTTCTTCAGAATGTCGGAGTGGAGGGCGGACACGCCGTTGATCTTGAAGCAGGCGCACACGCACAGGTTGGCCATGCGCACCTCGCCGCCCCAGATGATGGCCATGGGAGCCACCTTGGACAGGTCGCCGTGGAAGTAGTCGGTGAGCACCTTCTGGTACCGGTTGGAGATCTCGATGAGGATCTGCCAGATCCGGGGCAGCAGGGACTCGATGAGCTGCTGGGGCCAGCGCTCCAGGGCCTCAGCCAGCACGGTGTGGTTGGTGTAGGCGATGGTGTGGGTGACGATATACCAGGCCTCATCCCAGCCGTAGCCCTCCTCGTCCAGCAGGATGCGCATCAGCTCGGGGATGGCCAGGGTGGGGTGGGTGTCGTTGATCTGGATGACGTGCTTGAGGTGGAAGTTGCGCAGGGTGCCGTACTCCGCCCGGTGCTTGCGCACGATGGACTGGATAGTGGCGGACACGAAGAAATACTGCTGCTTCAGACGCAGGGACTTGCCCTCGTAGTGGTTGTCCTCGGGGTAGAGCACCTTGGAGATGGACTCGGCCATGGCCCGCTGCTCCACAGCCTTCAGGTACTGGCCGGAGGAGAACAGGTGCATATCCACCGGCGTGGGGCTCTTGGCGTCCCACAGGCGGAGCAGGTTGGCGTGCTCGGTGTGGTAGCCGGAGATCTCCATATCCTTGGGCACGGCCAGAACCACGTCGTAGCCGGTGTGCTTGATCCGGTGGTGGCCCAGCTCATCCCACTCGTCCTCCACCTTGCCGCCGAAGCGGACCTCCTCGGTCTCATCCATCTTGGGGATGAGCCAGGCGTCGCCCAGCCCCAGCCAGTTGTCGGGCAGCTCCACCTGCTGACCGTCCACGATCTTCTGCTTGAAGATACCCAGCTCATAACAGATGGAATAGCCGGTGGCGGGAATGTCCAGGGTGGTCATGGAGTCCAGATAGCAGGCAGCCAGACGGCCCAGACCGCCGTTGCCCAGACCGGCGTCGGGCTCGGCCTCGAACAGGTCGGGGGCGGAGAAGCCCAGCCCCTCAATGGCCTCCTTCAGAGGCTCCACTACACCCAGATTGTAGGCGTTCTTCATCAGGGAACGGCCCATGAGGAATTCCAGGGACAGATAGTGGACCTGGCGCTGATGCTGCTCCATGGCCTTGTCCTCAGACTTCATCTGACGCTCAGAAATGATATCGCGCAGCACCATGGCGCAGGCCTTGAACATATGCAGACTGGTGGCTTCCTCCACATCGCGGCCAAAATTGCGGCGCAACTTGCCGGTAATGAGGGTCATCAGTTCTTTTTTGGTGTAATTATGCAATGCAGACATCTCCTATACAGTTAGGATGGCAACAAAATAAACACTCCGCAGGGAAATTCTCCCCTGCGGAGCGGCATTTTATCACAACAGCCTTCCATTTGTCAAGAGAAGGGAAACCTTCCCATTACTTTCCGGTGACCCAGCCGTAGATCTCCAGGTAGGCCGCCGCAGAGCGGGTCCAGGAGAAATCGGTGGACATGGCGTTATTCTGCAGGCCGTTCCAGGCCTTCTTATCGTTGTGATAGAGGTCCACCGCGTCGGCCAGCACGCCGGTCATCTCGTGGGCGTTGATATTGGCAAAGGAGAAGCCGGTGCCCTCGCCGGTGAACTTGTTGTAGGGGATCACGGAGTCCCGCAGGCCGCCGGTCTCGCGGACCACGGGGATGGTGCCGTAGCGCATGGCGATCATCTGGCTCAGGCCGCAGGGCTCGGCGATGGAGGGCATGAGGAAAATATCGGCGCCGCCGTAGATGGCGGTGGACAGGTTGGGGGAGTACATCATATGAGCGGCAAACCGGCCGGGATACTGGTTCTGAGCCTGGCGGAAGGCCTCCTCAAAGTTCCAGTCGCCGGTACCCAGTACGATCATCTGCACGTCCATACCCATGATGTCATGGATGGAGGCGGTGACCAGGTCAAAGCCCTTGTGCTTCACCAGCCGGGACACACAGGCGATGATGGGGGTGTCGGGGTTCTCCCGCAGGCCGGACATCTGCTGCAGGGCGGTCTTGCAGTTCTTCTTGCCCGCCATCTGTTTGACGGAGAAGCACTTGGTCAGGCCCTTGTCGTGCCAGGGGTCGTACACCTCGGTGTCGATGCCGTTGAGGATGCCCCGCAGCTTGTGGCGGTTGTCGGCGATGACCCCCTCCAGGCCGTGAGCGTAGAAGCTGTACTGCAGCTCGTCGGCGTAAGTAGGAGATACGGTGGTCACGTAGTCGGCGGCATAGATGGCGCCCTTCATCAGGTTCACATCCCCGTGATAGGCCAGCATATGCTCATTGAAGTAGCCGTCGTTCAGGCCGAACAGGTCCTTCAGGGTCTGGCTGCCGTAGCGGCCCTGATACTCGATGTTGTGGATGGTGAATACGCTCTTGGTGTCAGAGAGCTGGGGGATACGATGGCGCTCCTCCAGCAGATAGATGGGCACCAGAGCGGTCTGCCAGTCGTTGCAATGGAGCACGTCGGGGTGCCAGTTGAGCCAGCCCATCGACTCCACCACGGCCCGGGAGAAGTAGGCGAAGCGCTCGCCGTCATCATAGTGGCCGTAGATGGAGGCGCGCTTGAAGTAGTACTCGTTGTCCACGAACCAGTAGGTGACGCCGTCCCGCTTCAGCTCAAAGATACCGCAGTAGGGGGTGCGCCAGGCCACAGTCACGTGGAAGCACTGCAAAAAGGTCATCTGGCTGCGCCATTCCTCGCCGATCCCCTCATACAGGGGCAGGATGACACGGACGTCGTGGCCCTCCTTGGCCAGAGCCTTGGGCAGGGCGCCGGCCACGTCAGCCAGTCCGCCGGTTTTGATGAAGGGAGCGCATTCAGAGGTGGCAAACAGGATATTCATACATTACCTCCAACCATAAATTTACATTCCGATGGAGCGCCTCGCAGGAGCCGCTGTGGGAAAGGGAGGCGGCGGCGCGCAGCCGCCGCCTCCCCAACACAGGGTCAGACGATCTCGTTCTTGGCGATGGCCAGGGGATAGGTGCTGTGGCCCATCAGCATCCGGCCGGGATTGACCCGGACGTTCTTGTCGGTGATGGCGTATTTCAGCACGGCGCCCGCCTGGATGGTGGTGCCCTGCATCAGCACACAACCGGAAACCTTGGCGCCCTTTTCCACCCGGACGCCACGGAAGAGGATGGAGTTCTCCACCTCACCCTCAATGATGCAGCCGTCGGCCACCAGAGAGTTGTAGGAGCGGGAGTCGGGGCCGTAGTAGGTGGAGGGGTCGGAACGGTCCTTGGTGCGGACGGGGCGGTCGGGTACGAAGAGCTGCTCCCGGACGGTGGGGTCCAGCAGCTCCATGCTGCGGGCAAAGTAGCCCGCCACCGACTGCAGCCGGGCGGCATAGCCGTCAAACACATAGGGGACGATCTTCAGCTGGCCCACCATGGCCTGGAGCACGCCGATGCTGAAGGAGTGGATATTGTGGGCGGCACAGTGGTCCACCAGGGAGAGCAGCAGCTCCTTGGAGAGGATGTACACCTCCAGGGACTCACAGCCCTGGGCGATGGGGGGATGGACCGACACGTCGGTGATCCGTCCGCCGGCGCCGATGGTGAAGTAGTCGCAGCCCTTGGGGTCGCCCTTGGGATGGCCGGTGCACACGGTGGTGATGTCGGCGTCGTTGCGGATGTGGGCCTCAAAGATGTCCCGCAGGGGAAGGCTCACCGCCAGGTCGCCGCCGGCCAGCACCACGTGGTCCTGCCGGATGTTCTGCAGATAGGAGCGGATGCCGGCCAGGGCGTCCATGCGGCCCCGGTACATGCCTTCCCGTCTGCCGGAATAGCTGAAGGGGGGCAGGATGCGCAGGCCGCCGTGCTTGCGGGACAGGTCCCAGTCCTTGCCGGAACCCACATGGTCCAGCAGGGACTGATAGTTGGCGTCCACGATCATGCCAACATCGGAGATGCCGGCATTGACCATATTGGAGAGCATGAAGTCGATGACCCGGTACCGGCCGCCGTAGGGGATGGAGCAGGTGTTGCGGTTCTGGGTCAGCTCCCGCAGGTCGGGGTTGGAAAGGTAGGAGAAGATGATGCCGTGCAGTTTGTTCATCATTTCACCCCACCTCCTTTCACGTTACGAGTAATCATGGCCTTGGGAGAGACCACAGCGTCAGGGCCCACGGTGAGGTTCTGGGCCACCACGGCCACGCCCCACTCCTCGGAGCCGTCGGGGGAGGCGCCCACACGGGCCCGCTCGCCGATGACGCTGTTTTCCGCGATGATGGAGTACTCCACCACGGCGCCCGCCTTGACCACGGTGCCGGGCATCAGGATGGAGTAGCGCACCACGGCGCCCTCCTCCACGATGACCGAGTGGAACAGGACGGAATTCTCCACAGTGCCGTAGACCTCACAGCCGCCGGTGACCATGGAGTGGTCCACCTTGGCGTTCTTGCCCATAAAGTGAGGGGGCTTGGTGGGGGTGCGGGCAAAAATGGGCCACTCGGAGTCGTACAGGTCGATGCCGTTGTCGGGAGAGAGCATATCCATGTTGGCGTCCCACAGGGAGTCAATGGTGCCCACGTCCTTCCAGTAGCCCTTGAAGCGATAGGCGGTCAGCTTCTCGCCGGCCTCCAGCATGGCGGGGATGATATTCTTGCCAAAGTCGTTGGCGCTCTTCTCATTCTCCTCGTCAGCGATCAGGTATTCCCGCAGTTTCTTCCAGGTGAAGATGTAGATACCCATGGAGGCCAGATTGCTCTTGGGCTTCTTGGGCTTCTCCTCGAACTCATAGATGTCGTCATTCTCGTTGACATTCATGATGCCGAAGCGGGGAGCCTCCGCCATGGGAACCTCCAGCACGGAGATGGTGCAGGCGGCCTGGGCCTCCTTGTGGCGGCGGAGCATATCGGCATAATCCATCTTATATACGTGGTCGCCCGACAGGATGAGCACGTAATCGGGATCATAGGTATCCAGGAAGTTGATGTTCTGATAAATGGCGTTGGCGGTACCCTTGTACCAGGTGCCCTTCTCGCCCTCGCGCATGTAGGGGGGCAGGATATGGACGCCGCCGTAGGAGCGGTCCAGATCCCAGGGCTCGCCGTTGCCGATGTAGGCGTTGAGCTCCATGGGACGGTACTGGGTCAGCACGCCCACGGTGTCAATGCCGGAATTGATGCAGTTGGACAGGGGGAAATCGATGATGCGGTACTTACCGCCGAAGGGTACTGCGGGCTTGGCCACATGGCTGGTGAGGGCGTGCAGGCGACTTCCCTGACCACCCGCCAGCAACATGGCGACACATTCCTTTTTCATTCTATCACCTCAGAGTTTGAACTGGGACTAACCTGAAATCTCCGAACCGTTCGGAGAGGGGTTACTTTTCCTTTTTCTTGCGTACCACAGGCTTGGGGCTCTCTGCCTTGACGGCGGGGGCGGCGGCCTTCTTGCGCACGGCGGGCTTGGGGGCCGGCTCCTTTACCGCCGGGGCGGCCGCCTTTTTGCGGACGGCGGGCTTGGCGGCGGGGGCCTTCACGGCGGGAGAAGCAGCCTTCTTGCGCACGGCGGGCTTGAGGGAAGCTTCCTTGTCCGCCTTTTTCTTGCGGACGGGGAACTTGCGGGTACACTTATAGATCACCGCGCTCATGGGCGGCAGGGAGATGGTGATGGACTGCTCCCGGCCCTGGCTCTCCACATAGCGGCTGCGGACCGGCTCATGATCGCCGCCCCCCTTGCCGCCGAAGTCGGGGTCGTCGGAGTTGAAGATGCAGGTGTAGACGCCGGGTACAGGCACGCCCACGGTATAACCGGTGCGGTCCACGGGAGAGAAGTTGCACACGATAACCAGGGCGTCTCCCTTGGTATCCTTCCGGAGGAAGGCCACGGTGTTGGCCTGGTTGTCGTTGGCCTCGATCCACTCGAAGCCCTCCCAGGAGAAATCCAGCTCCCACAGCTCGGGGTGGGCCAGATAGAAGGCGTTGGCCTGCTTGAAGTACTGCTGCAGCTGGCGGTGAGGCACGGCCCACTCCTGATCCGGGTCCAGCAGGTGCCAGTCCAGGGAGTGCTCATAGTGCCACTCGTTCCACTGGCCGAACTCGCTGCCCATCATCAGCAGCTTTTTGCCGGGATGGGTGAGCATATAGGTGTAGAAGGCCCGCACGCCGGCAAACTTCTCCTCGTTGGTGCCGGGCATCTTGTTGATGAGGGAGCCCTTCATGTGCACCACCTCGTCGTGGGACAGGGGGAGCACGAAGTTCTCCGAGAAGGCGTACATCAGGGAGAAGGTGATGTCCTTGTGGTTGAACTGACGGAAGTAGGGGTCCAGCTTGATATAGTGGAGGATGTCGTTCATCCAGCCCATGTTCCATTTCAGGTTAAAGCCCAGGCCGCCCTCCAGACCGCCCTCGCCCACCGGGTGGGACACCCGGGGCCAGGCGGTGGACTCCTCGGCGATCATCATCACGTCGGGATGGGCCTGGAAGATATGGCCGTTGAGCTCCTGGATGAAGTCCACGGCCTCCAGATTCTCGTGGCCGCCGAACATGTTGGGTACCCACTCGCCGCCCTGACGGCCATAGTCCAGATAGAGCATGGAGGCCACCGCGTCCACACGCAGACCGTCGATATGGAACTGCTCCAGCCAGAAGAGGGCGGAGGAGAACAGGAAGGAGCGGACCTCGTGGCGGGCGTAATCAAACACACGGGTGCCCCAGTCGGCATGCTCACCCTTGCGGGTGTCGGCATACTCATAGCAGGGCTCGCCGTCAAACTCGTACAGACCAAAGGCGTCCTTGGGGAAGTGGGCGGGCACCCAGTCCAGGATCACGCCGATGCCGGCCTGATGGAGCTGGTCCACCAGCCACATGAAGTCGTGGGGAGTGCCGAAACGGCTGGTGGCTGCAAAGTAGCCGGTGCACTGGTAGCCCCAGGAGGCGTCCAGGGGGTGCTCGGTGATGGGAAGCAGCTCCACATGGGTGAAACCCATCTCCTTCACATAGGGCACCAGATACTTGCCAATATCCCGGTAGGAGAGCATTTCATCCTCGCCGGTGCGCCGCCAGGAGCCCAGATGGACTTCATAAATATTCAGCGGTTTCTGGTAAATGGGGTTCTTTTTCCGGTAATCCATCCAGCCGTCGTCCCCCCAGCCGTAGCCGGACAGGTCATACAGCTTGGAGGCGTTGCCGGGACGGGTCTCGGCGTGGAAGGCATAGGGGTCCGCCTTGGCCAGCACCCGGCCGGAGGCGGTATGGACTGCGTATTTATAGCTGTCGAACTGCTTCAGACCGGGAATAAAGGTCTCCCAGACGCCGTCGCTCAGCAGCTCCATGGGATGGTCGGAGTCATTCCAGCCATTGAAATCGCCCATGACGGCGACCGATTTGGCATGGGGCGCCCAGACCCGGAATACCCAGCCGTCCTGCCCGTCCCGGACTGCGGGATGAGCGCCCATAAATTCCTGGGCCCGTACCGCGTGTCCCTGGGAGAAGTCATGGAGGATCGTATTCGGTTTGGTGGAAGCCATAGGTATCCTCTCCTTGTTGGAAACGTCCCAAGATGCGCCAAAATGGCGTAAACTGGGGGTTCTTGTCATTGGTAATAAATAAAATCCAAAATACACGGATTTTATTTGTGTAAAGTATACAACGATATGGTCGGATAGTCAAGACACGGATTACCAATCAAGATGTAAAATTTCCAGCAATATACGGATTCCCTTTTGTAAAGAACGCGCAGGGGCAGCCGCAGGTGATCTGCGGCTGCCCCTGTGGAACCCATATTAACCTGCCATCAGCAGGGTGCGCATCAGGCGCAGGAAGATGCCGGGAGCGCTGAGCCGTTCCACGGCCTGGTCGGACACGATGGGGATCTGGGCCAAAACCTGATCCCCGGCGGTGACCGTCATCTGTCCCAAAGTCTGGCCCGCCTCCACGGGGGCCTCCACGTCCTCACACAGCTCCAGCTGGGTCTCCATCTGATTGACCATGGACCGGCTGATCAGGATACGGGAGGGCTGGGCCAGCACGGGCTGGACAGTCTCACTCTGGCCCAGCAGCACGCTCACCGGCGGCAGAGCCTGGGACGGGTAAACATCCATCAGGGTGTAGTTGGCAAAACCGTAGTTGAGCAGGGTTTGGGCGGCGGCTGTCCGGGTGTCCTTGGTGGAGGACTTGAGGATGACGGCGATGAGCTCCATGCCGTCCCGCTCCGCCGTGGCGGACAGGCAGTAGCCCGCCGCGTCGGTGGAGCCGGTCTTCAGACCGGTGGCTCCCTCATAGAACCGGATCAGCTTGTTGGTGTTGGCCAGCTGGAACTGGCCGTCCCGCAGGGTATCCATCCAGATGGTGGTGTAGTCCCGGATGGAGGGGTGGTTCAAAATCAACTCCCGGCTCATCAGGGCAATGTCATAGGCGGAGGTGAGATGGCCCGCCGCCGGCAGGCCGGTACAGTTGACAAAGCAGGTGTCTGCCATGCCCAGCTGGGCGGCCCGCTCATTCATCTTGGCCACAAAGGCCTCCTCGCTGCCGCACAGGTGCTCGGCCAGGGCCACCGAGGCGTCGTTGCCCGAGGCTACCGCCACCGCCTTGAGCAGATCGTTCACCGTCATCTGCTCCCCTTCCTTTAAATAGACCTGGGAGCCGCCCATGGAGGCGGCGTAGGCGGATACGGTGACCATATCCTCTCTGGACAGACTGCCGCTGTCGATGGCCTCCATTACCAGCAGCAGGGTCATGACCTTGGTGACGCTGGCGGGTTCCAGCTTGTCGTGGGCGTTTTGCTCGTACAGAACGGTGCCCGTCTCCTTTTCCATCAGCACGGCGCCCGCTGCGTCCACGGTGGGCGCGGCCGGGGCGGCCTGAACGGGCAGAGCCAGTAGGGTGGCGGCCAGCAGGGCCGCGGCCAGTTTTTTCATCGTCTGTGACGCCTCCAATGCTCAAATGCTCTGTTGGAGAGGATATGGAGGGGAAAAGACTTCTATACGGTTTTTGACTGGGGTAATTTTTTCTGGTACAATGGCAAAATCAATCAGATTCAAAAGGAGGGGCGGATATGGAGCATGCCATTGCGGTGGTCCTGTCCGGCGGACAGAGCCGCCGGATGGGTCGGGACAAGGCGGGGCTGACCCTGGAGGGACAGAGCTTCCTGGACCGGATGACGGAAGGTCTTGCACCCCTTTTCGACCAGGTGTATGTGTCGGTGGACCGGCCAGGGCGCTATCCCGGCCGGAAGGAGCTGCCCGACCTGCGGCCGGGACAGGGCCCTCTGGCGGGACTGGAGGCCGCCTTCCTGCGCACCGGGGCGGAGGCGGTCTTTCTGACCGCCGTGGATCTGCCCTTTGCCAGCCCGGACCTGGCCCGGCGGGTGCTGGCCGGGGCGGGGGATGGGGATGCCTGCGTCATCCGGCGT
Organism: Flavonifractor sp. An82; assembly: GCF_002159265.1. Classification (GTDB taxonomy): domain Bacteria; phylum Bacillota; class Clostridia; order Oscillospirales; family Oscillospiraceae; genus Flavonifractor. The sequence goes on along the minus strand of NZ_NFHG01000008.1, from coordinate 109,798 downwards.
CGGGACGGGGGCGTGGAGCCCCTGTTTGCCCTGTATCGCCGCAGCTGTCTGCCCGCCCTGACCGCCTGCCTGGATGAGGGACGCCGGGCGGTGAAGGCCCTGCTGGACCGGGTGGACTGCCGCTGGCTGGAGGAGGACGACCTGGGAGGCTTCGACCTGGAGCGGGCCCTGTGGAATATCAACACCCAGACGGATTTCCGCCGGGCGGCGGAGCGACAGGGAGAAAAGTGAAAATTCCTCTTTACAATAACGCTTTAGTGTGGTAATATACGAAAGCAACCACCACATACATGGTTTGGAGGAATGTACATGAAACGCAGACTGACCGCTCTGGCCCTTGCGCTGGGCCTGACCTTTGCCCTGACCGCCTGCGGCGGCGGCACTACCGGCAGCGCCAATACCCCTGCCGGCAACAGCCAGACCCCCGATGTGAATACCGAGTCTCCCGCCGCTGAGAGCGACCTGGCCTATGTGAAGGAGAAGGGCACCCTGGTGGTGGGCATGACCGACTTTGCCCCCATGGATTATAAGGATGAGAACGGCGAGTGGATCGGCTTTGACGCTGATATGGCCAAGGCCTTTGCCGAGAGCCTGGGCGTAAAGGTGGAGTTCCTGGAGATCAACTGGGACAACAAGCTGATGGAGCTGGACACCAAGGGCATCGACGTGATCTGGAATGGCATGACCATCAACGATGAGGTGCTGGCCGGCGCCTCTGTGTCCGAGCCCTATTGCCGCAACGGCCAGGTGGTGGTGATTCCCGCCGACAAGGCTGAGGACTACCAGACCGTGGACAGCCTCAGCGGCCTGAACTTCGCCGTGGAGAACGGCTCCGCCGGCGCTGCGCAGCTGGACTCCCTGGGCCTGACCTACGTGGCCAAGACCACCCAGGCCGACGCCCTGATGGAGGTGGCCTCCGGCGCCTCCGACGCCTGTGTCATCGACCTGCTGATGGCGGGCGCCATGATCGGTGAGGGTACCAGCTATCCCGAGCTGACCTATACCGTGCAGCTCAACGACGAGGAGTATGGCGTGGCCTTCCGCAAGGGCTCCGACCTGACCGAGGCCTTCAACACCTTCTGGAAGGACGCCTATGATGCCGGCACCGTCATGGAGCTGGCCAACACCTACGGCGTTCAGGAGTCCGTCATCGAGAAATAAGATCATTCTGAGGGAACAGGGCAGAGAGCCGGGGGCTCTCTGCCCTTCCCCGGTCCAAGAGAGGGAAACGATATGCTGATGTCTGTTACGCTCACCCTGCTGGAGGGGTTTGTGGTCACTTTGGAGATCTTTCTCCTGACCCTCCTGTTTGCACTGCCTCTGGGTCTGGTGATCTCCTTTGGCTCCATGAGCCGGTGTACCCCCCTGCGGGCGGTGGTCAAGACCATCGTGTGGATCATCCGGGGCACTCCCCTGATGCTCCAGATCATGGTGGTGTTCTACGGGCCGGGTCTGATGTTTGATCTGCCCCTGCTGCCCCGGTTTACCGCGGCGGTGGTGACCTTTGTCATCAACTACGCCTGCTACTTCTCCGAGATCTACCGGGGCGGCATCCAGTCGGTGCCCCGGGGCCAGCAGGAGGCCGGTCTGGTGCTGGGTATGACCCGCAGCCAGATCTTCTTCAAGGTCACCCTGCTCCAGGTCATCAAGCGCATCGTGCCCCCCATGGGCAACGAGTTCATCACCCTGGTGAAGGACACTGCCCTGGTGCGGGTCATCTCGGTGTATGAGATCATCTGGATGGGCGAGTCCTACATCAAGAAGGGCATGATCTGGCCCCTGTTCTATACCGCCGTGTTCTATCTGGTGGCCAACGGCATTCTTACCCTGCTCTTTGGCTGGTTTGAGAAGAAGCTGGACTATTTCAAGTAAGGAGGCCCGCTCCATGCCTATTTTGGATGTACAACACATTGAAAAGCACTTTGGGGCCACCCGGGTGCTGGAGGATATCAGCTTTTCCCTGGAGCAGGGGCAGGCTTTGGCCATCATCGGCTCCTCCGGCTCGGGCAAAACAACCCTGCTGCGGTGCCTCAACTTCCTGGAGACCCCCAATCAGGGCAAGATCCTGGTCAACGGGGAGACTCTCTTTGATTCGGATGACCCCGCCACCCAGCGGGAGGCCGAGGTGCGCAAGAAGCGCCTCCACTTCGGTCTGGTGTTTCAGTCCTTCAATCTGTTCCCCCAGTATACCGCCCTGGAGAACGTGACCCTGGCGCCCCAACTGCTGGCCCAGGAGCGGCCCGACTTCAAGCAGAATAAAAAGGCCATTCTGGAGGAGATCCAGGTGGAGGGCCGGAGCCTGCTGGGAAAGATGGGCCTGTCCGACCGGGCGGACCACTACCCGCACCAGCTCTCCGGCGGCCAACAGCAGCGGGTGGCCATCGCCCGGGCTCTGGCCCTGAAGCCGGACATCCTGTGCTTTGACGAGCCCACCTCCGCCCTGGACCCGGAGCTCACCGGCGAAGTGCTCAAGGTCATCCGCTCCCTGGCCGAGCAGAAGACCACCATGATCATCGTCACCCATGAGATGGCCTTTGCCCGGGATGTGGCCGACCAGGTGATCTTCATGGACGGCGGCGTGATCGTGGAGCAGGGACCCGCCCGGCAGGTCATCGAGTCGCCCCGGGAGGAGCGTACCCGCCAGTTTCTCTCCCGCTATTCCGAGAATTGAAAAGAATCGCAAAGCGTGGTATCATAACCTGGATACCACGCTTTTCCACTGCAAGGAGTTGACGCCATGGACGATACCATGTTTTTGCCGGTGCTGTCCCACTTTGAGAATGAAAACTTCTGGACTGCCAGTTCCGGCCGGATGCGCTACCGGGTGGACCCGGTGAAGGGGGATGAGGAAAATCCACCCTCCCTGACCGCCCAGGTGTGGGAGGGCCCCTGGCGGCTCCAGGACAGTACGGTGGAGGAGACCACGTCCTTCCCCATGAGCGAGGAGGGGCTGGAGGAGCTGCGCGCCTGGGCGCTGACCTGGCAGGAGACCATCAACGCCCGGCCGCCCAGAAGTCTGAAGGAGACCATCCAGGCCAGAGACGCCCGCCGGGCGGAGCTGGAGGCGGCCAAAGCCGAGGGAGAATGACCGACGGCGTGTGATGAGCATAGGATGACCCGGAGGGGTTGCCAATGCACATCACAGAGCATATTCTTACCAACAGCGACTGCTACAAGGCCGGACGGACCATCAAGCCAAAGGGCATCATGGTCCACTCCACCGGTGTGGCCCAGCCCGACGTCAACGTATTTCTGAAGGCCTGGGACAAACCGGGGGTAAACGCCTGTGTCCATGCCTTTGTCCACCAGGGGGGCGTCACAGAGACCCTGCCCTGGAACTGGCGGGGGTGGCACGCCGGCGGCGCGGCCAACAACACCCATATCAGTTTTGAGATCCTGGAGCCCGCCGGACACACCTACAAAGGCGGCACCATGATCGGATACGACCCGGTGAAGAATGGGCCCTATTTCCAGCAGATATACAACACGGCGGTGGAGCTGTGCGCCTACCTGTGCGAAACCTACGGCCTGGACCCCGAGCGGGACATCATCGACCATGCGGAAGGCTGTAAGCTGGGACTGGCCTCCAACCACGCGGATGTGGGCCACTGGTTCCCCAAGCATGGCAAGAGCATGGATACCCTCCGCGCCGATGTGAAAGCGCGGCTGAAGGGGGGTGAACCGGAGATGACGCAGGAGCAGTTTGACGCCGCCCTTGCCGCCCGGGAGGGGGCGGTTTCCGCCCGGACGGTGAGCGACTGGGCCAAAGCGGCCTGGAAGAAGGCGGAGGAGGCGGGGATCTTTGACGGTACCGCCCCCGGCGCTCCCCTGACCCGGGAGCAGGCCGCTTTGATCCTGGAGCGGCTGGGTCTGCTGGGAAAATGACAGGAAACAAGAGGAGGAAGTAAAAAATGACCTGGGGAACCTACTATTTCTTTTACGAGTGCCCGCAGTGCGGCAAGAAGTACCGCTATGAGCTGGAGTTTGCCTCTGAGCCCGAGTTTGGCTTCTGCCCCGACTGCCACGTGATGGGCACTTTTGTGGGCGAGACCAAGGACAACAAGCAGGGTGAGGACAAATTCGTGGATTACGAGTTTGTCTAATCAAAAAAGTGACAAAGCACTTTTTTGAAAGAGCTGCAGCCCGCCGCGCGCAGACTTTGTCCGCTGTAAGCGGCCAGAGTCCACACTTGCGGGCTGAGAAGTGTTTTCAGCCACGCACTTGTCGCGGCTGAAAACGAACTGGACTTTTTTCGCGCCTGCGGGCGCGAACTCTGCGAGGCTATTAAAAAAGGACGCCGAAAGGCGTCCTTTTTTGCTCAATCGTATCGCTTGGCGGTGCCGCTCTGGGTGATGTTCAGCATGTCGGCGGTGATGTCGGTGGTGTAGGGGTTGAGGCCGGAGGTGTTGACGATGTCCAGCACCTTATCGGGGTAGAGCTCATAGCACCAGTCCACGCCCTTGTACTTAACCGTGCCGTCCCCCGGCAGGGAGGTAGCGGTCACGTTGTCAAAGTCAAAGCTCAGGCCCTTGTCGGCAAAGTAGGCCAGGTCGGTGACTTTCAGGTCGGTCTCCACGTTCTCCATGAAAATATCGTAGTAGGTGGGCAGGTTCAGGGGCTGGGAGATGGCCTTCTTCAGCACCGCCATGATCAGTTCCCGCTGGGTCTTGGTGCGGCCGATGTCGGCGTCGGGGTAGGCGTCGTAGATGTTATGGGGATAGACGCCCTTGCCGTCGGAATTTTTCCGGCAGCGTACCACCTTCAGCGCGTCGGTGCCGGTGAGGTACTGCATCCCCGGCTCGAAGTGGATGTGCAGGTTCTGGGCGGGGTCGTCATAGGCCATGTGGACGGGCACGTTGAAGTTGACGCCCCCCACCGCATCCACCAGCTTCACAAAGCCCTTGGTGTTGACCTTCACATAGAAGTCGATGGGGAAGCCTACGATTTTGCGGACCTCTTCCTTCAGAGCGTCGATGCCGTTGTAGGGGTACATGCTGCACAGCTTGTAGAAATGCTTTCCCTTGCCGGAGACCCCCTCGATCAGGGTGTCCCGGGGGATGGAGGCCATGGCGATGGTCTGATTCACCGTGTCGTAGGTAGCCACGATCATGGTGTCCACGTTGCCGCTGGCCTGGTCGCTGGCGCACAGCAGGAAGGTGTAGGTGTACTCCTTCCGCTGCCGGGAGGATGTCTCGCTCTGTACGGGCTCCGGGGAATCGGTGGACAGCCCGGCGCTCTCCGCCGGGGGCGGGGTCTCCTCCAGGGCGATCTTGGGGGGCTGGGCCATCAGTCGGAAGGCGGTGTATCCCACCACCACCAGGGAGGACAGGATCACCAGGATGATAAACAGCACCCGGAGCACCTGCTGGCCGGGGGACAGACGGACCTTTTCTCTCTTTGTAAGCCTTTTGGCCACGGGAGACCACGCCTTTCTTTGGTAGCATTGATATGATATGTAAGGGCTTGGCGGTTGGAATTGACCGCATTATATCCAATTAGACGGCAGCCTACAAGCTAAAGTTTCTTAAGATTTTGTTTTTTGACAGGAAACGACCTATTCCTCCCCCACGAACCGGCTGCGGATGCTGAGGGTGGCGGCGGTGAGGGCGTTGACCGCCCCCAGCAGCTCCACCAGCAGCTGATTCTGGCGGGTCAGCTCCTCCAGTACCCGGTCCATGCTCTGGCCGTGCTCTTGGCTCTGGGCGGGCCAGGGGCAGCCGCCCCAGCAGGGGATGGGGTGGACGTAGCGCTTCATGGCCGGCTCCTGGGGCAGCGGGGGCTCCTGGTGGCTCTGGGCCAGGATAGCGGCCGCCCGGCGCTGGGCCTCCAAATCCCGGTTTTTCTGACAGGTGGGTTGGCTCATAGAAATACCTCCTTTATGCCCTCCATCCTATGCATTTGGAGTTCTGCGGGTCCGGACGGGGTGAAATTGGGGAAATTGCCTGTTGACATTTTCAGGAGACATGGTACACTGAACTGGACCGTATGAAGGGAAAACCCTTCGGTGGTCTAGAAAGGAACGAGATACCATGAAGAAGAAACTGCTTGCACTGGGCCTGACTGTGGCCCTGGCGCTGGGCCTTGCCGCCTGCGCATCCAATACCGATACCCAGGAGAGCACCCCGCCCGCCGAGACCACCCCCGTGGTGGAGAGCGAGACCCCCGCTGCGGAGGGGACCGACATCAACCTGGGCCTGCTCAACGGCCCCACCGGCATGGGCGCAGCCAAGCTGCTCTCTGACAATGACGCCGGGGAGACCGTGAACCACTACAACGTCACCATGGGCTCCGATCCCTCCACCGATATCGTACCCAAGCTGAACAGCGGTGAGCTGGACATTGCCGCTCTGCCCACCAATGTGGCCGCCAACCTGTACAACAAGACCGGCAGCATCCAGCTGCTGGCCCTCAATACCCTGGGTGTGCTCCACATCCTGGAGAACGGCGACACCGTCCACTCCCTGGCCGACCTGTCCGGCAAGACCATCTACGCCATCAACCAGGGCACCAACACCGAGTTTGTGCTGGACTACCTGCTGACCCAGAATGGTCTGGACCCCGATACCGACGTGGATATCCAGTGGAAGACCAGCGAGGAGGTCACCTCCCTGATGGCCTCCGGTGAGATCGACCTGTGCATGCTCCCCGTTCCCGCCGCCACCACCGTGCTCATGCAGAACAGCGACGTGCGGGACGCCATCGACCTGAGCGACGCCTGGACCGAGTCGGGGGCCTCCGGCACCTTCACCATGGGCTGCGTGGTGGTGCGCACCGAATTTGCCCAGGAGCATCCCGAGGCGGTTGAGGCTTTCCTCACCGAGTATGAGGCCTCCATCAACTATATCAAGGACAACCCGGAGGAGGGCGGACAGCTCATCGAGGAGTACGGCATCGTGCCCAAGGCCGCCATCGCTACCGCCGCCATCCCCCAGGCCAACATGATCTTCACCGCCGGTGAGGACCTGAAGTCCATCTCCAGCTACTATGAGGTGCTCTTTGCCGCCGACCCCACTTCGATCGGAGGTTCCATCCCCGATGACGCCTTCTACTACATCCCGTAATTTCAAACAAAATAAATTACTGCGAGCTGTCATACCCCTGGCCTTCTGGCTGGGGGTTTGGCAGCTTGCGGCCTTTTTGGTGGACCTGCGCACCAACGGCCACGGGGCCCTGCTGCTGCCCTATCCCATGCTGGTGGCGGAGCGGCTGCGGCTGCTGGCGGTCCAGCCTGCCTTCTGGCAGGCGGCGGCGGTCACCCTGGGGCGCATCTTTGCCGGTTTCGCCGTAGGCGCGGCGGCAGGTGCGGCGGTGGCGGCGGCCACCTCCGCCCTGCGGTGCGCGGACTGGGTGCTTACCCCGGCGGTGAAGGTAATCCGGGCCATCCCGGTGGCCTCCTTTATCGTGCTGGTGCTGCTGTGGGCCCCCTCCTCCGGCTGGGTGCCCGCCATCGTGTCCGGGCTGATGGTGCTGCCGGTGCTGTGGGGCAACGTCAGCAAGGGAGTGGCCCAGACCGACCCCCTGCTGCTGGAGGCCGCCCGAGCCTACCGCTTCGGACGGGGCAGGACCTTTCGGCTGGTCTACCTGCCCTCGGTGCTGCCCTACTTTGCCAGCGGCTGCGCCACCGGCCTGGGTCTGGCCTGGAAGGCCGGGGTGGCCGCCGAGGTGCTGTGCCAGCCCAAGCTGGCCATCGGCACCCAGCTGTACCGGGCCAAGATCACCCTGGAGACCCCCGACCTCTTTGCCTGGACGGCGGTGGTCATTGTGCTGAGCTTTCTGCTGGAATATGTGCTGGGCTTCCTGTTCCGGCGGCTGGGAGGGGGTAAAACGTGATATCCGTAAAAGATATTACCGTCCGTTTTGAAGAAAAGACGGTATTGGACCGATTCTCCCTGGAGCTGCCGGCGAAGGGGATCACCGCCCTGTCCGGTCCGTCGGGCTGCGGCAAGACTACTCTGCTGCGGGTGCTGGCGGGACTCCAGCCGGTGGAGGGGGGCGCGGTGACCGCTCCCACGCCGCCGGTCATCCTCTTCCAGGAGAACCGGCTGCTGCCCTGGCGGACGGCGGAGCAGCATATCACCGACGTGCTTCCCCGGAGCCGCCGGGGGGAGGCGGAGCGCTGGCTGGCCCTGGCGGAGCTGGAGGGGGAGGAGAAGACCCATCCCGCCGCCCTGTCCGGCGGCATGGGCCGGAGATTGGCTCTGGCCCGTACCCTGGCCTGCGGCGGGGGGCTCTTTCTGCTGGACGAGCCCTTCACCGGGGTGGACACCCCCCGGGCGGCGCGTATCCTGGACCGGGTGCGTCAGCTGGGGGTGCCGGTGGTACTGTCCAGCCACGAGGCGGAAATCGTGGCCCTGTGCGACCGGGTGGTGGAGCTGTCCGGCCCGCCTCTGTGCCGGGTTTAGGAGGTTCAGCTTGCTTTCAGAGTTACAAAGGTTTTGTGAACAAAGGCGAAAGCGCGTTGCGCTTTCGCCTTTTTGTGATAAAATGGGAACCATACATTTTTGGTAAAGGCAGCGTAAAAACATGAGTCATTCCATTGAAGCTTCACAAACTCCGGAAGCTGCTCCCCGGCTTCCGGAGAAAAAACGATTTCCGTTGAAGTGGCCCAGACTACCTCTGACGCCCCGGCAGTACTGGTGGGTCACCATGGTGCTGCTCATCGTGGTGCCCCTCATCTCCTTCACCATGGTGGAGTACCTCAACTATAATGACCCCTGGCGGGGCTTCAGCACCGTCCAGGTGGCCCTCAACCTGGTGTGGTACTACCTGGCGGAGCTGGTGTTCTACTTCCTGCGGGGACGGCGGAGCGGGGCCATCAAGCTGGGCCTGATCTTCACTTGGGGCTTCGGCTTTGTCAACCACTACCTCATCGCCTTCCGGGGGCGTACCCTGTTCCCCGGGGACTTCCTCTGCCTGGGCACCGCCCTCAATGTGGCGGGGGGCTACGACTACCGCCTGTCCCAGCGGCAGTTCATCACCCTGATCGTTGTGGTGGTCATTTTCCTGCTGATAAAATTCCTGCCCAAGGAGCCCCGGAAGAAGTTCTCCTGGAAGGTGTTCCTTCCCTCAGCGGGTCTGACCGCCGTTTTCCTGGCGGTGTTCTTCGGCACCAGCATGGTGGAGCGGTTGGGCATTGAACCCTCCATGTGGACCACCCGGGGCAACGGCCTGTTCCTCAATTTTACCGTGTGCATGAAATACATGCGGGTGGAAAAGCCGGACACCTACTCGGAGGAGACCCTGAACGCCCTGGGCGGGGAGAATATCAGCGACGACGTGTCGGTGAGCGTGGTGGACCCGGACGGCACCACCCGGCCGGTGAATGTCATCGTCATCATGAACGAGTCCTTCTCTGACCTCAGTGTGCTGCCGGGGGTGGAGACCAATATGGACGCCATGCCTTTCCTCCGTTCCCTCACCGAGAACACCATCAAGGGCTACGCCTACTCCTCGGTGTTCGGCGGCACCACTGCCAACTCGGAGTATGAGTTCCTTACCGGCAACACCACCGCCTTCCTGCCCGCCGGTACGGTGCCCTACCAGATGTATGTCTCCGACGGGGACCCCACTCTGGTGAGCCAGATGTCCGCCCTGGGCTACCACACCATCGCCGCCCACCCCTACCGCTCCTCCGGCTGGAACCGCCCCTCGGTGTACAGCAACTTCGGCTTTGATGAGGTGTACTTTGAGAGCGACTTCCAAAACCGTACCTATATGCGGGGGGATGAAAAGACGGGTTATGTCACCGATCAGTGCGACTACGAGAACCTGATCCGGCTCTATGAGGAGAAGGAGGAGGGGGAGCCCCTGTTCCTCTTCAACGTCACCATGCAGAACCACAGCGGCTACCAGATGTCCTGGGAGAACCTGCCCCGGGAGGTGTGGCTCACCGGAGAGTTGGAGAATCGCTTCCAGACGGTGAATCAGTACTTATCCCTGATCTATCAGAGCGACCAGGCCCTGGAGTATCTCATCAACTACTTCTCCCAGGTGGAGGAGCCCACTATGATCCTCATCTTCGGGGACCATCAGCCCCAGGTGGCCACCAACTTCTACACCGATGTGCTGGGGGAGGACCCGGACACCGAACTGGCCCAGAAGAAGCAGATGGTGCCCTTTGCCCTGTGGGCCAACTACGATATCCCGGAAGCGGAGGGCATCGAGCTCTCCCTCAACTATCTGTCTGCCCTGCTGATGGAGGCTGCCAACCTGCCTCAGACAGGATATCAGAAGTTTTTGTCCCAGCTCCGGGAGGTGGCCCCGGTCATCAACACCGTGGGCATCCGGGACGCCCAGGGCAACTGGTACGGAGAGAACGAGGCTCTGCCTGCCGATCTGGACGCCGCCATCGAGGAGTACAAGGTGCTGCTGTACAACAACATCTTTGATAAGGCCGATCGGCTGGAAAACTTCTTTTCCCTGATCCAATAGCAAACGCGCCCCCGGAGGGAATTTCCTCCGGGGGCGCGTTTTGTTTAACAGAGTCCCAGAATATAGCGGCAGCAGAAGCGCTTGTACCAGGGCAGGGCCTTGTCCACCTGGGCGGAGATGGTGCGGGCAGCCTCCACGGCGGTGCTCCGCTCCTCCTCCGTCAGGGTATGGGGGCTGAACTTGGCCTTCTTGGCCAGTTCGGCCACCTCCTCCGGGGTCTGACCGCCCCAGCGCGCCAGCTTCTCCAGGTGGAGGTAGGCGGCAATAACCGCCCGGTTGGTGTTTTCCTGCCGGAATTTCTTCTCCCGGCGGCTCCGGCCCACAGAGCGGCGGACGGGGAAGGCCAGCACCACCAGCACAGCGGCCAGGGGGATCAGGATGAAGCGCAGATCCAGGGGGGCGGCCTCCTGGCCGTCCTCATCCGGATCGTCAGGAGCGGCGGAAGGCCGGGCGCTGGCCTGAGGACCCTGGGTGGCAGTGGGGGTGGGCATCGCGGTAGGCGTGGGGGTGGGTTCCGCGGTCCCGCTCTGGCCGGGGTTGCTGCCGGCATAGGCAGGGGTGACCTCGATGGGTTCCCAGCCGTAGCCGTCAATATAGATCTCCACCCAGGCATGGGCGGCAGAGTCGGGGACATTCACATGGCCGGAGGGGGGCACGTCGGCCACATAGCCGGTGACGTACCGGGCGGGAATACCGATGGCACGCAGCATCAGGGTGGCGGCAGAGGCGAAGTGCATACAGTAGCCCCGGTGGCTTTCGGTCAAAAAGTAGGACACAAAGTCCTCCCCCTCCGGAGTGGCGTGGGTGTCCGGGTCATATTCCGCCAGCTGAGACAAATAGTCCCCCACCATCCCGGCCAGACTGAGCATGGCTCCCCGGGAATCCTCTTCGCTCAAACGACCATAGGAAATATAGCTGGAATAGGCCTGAAGATGCTCATTGTCCAGCCCGCCGGGCAGCGACTGGGCTGGGTTTCCGAACAGCTTGTTCAATGCGTCGGAGACAGCGTCCACCGCATCCTCATCAATGGCCATGTAGGAGCTGTCATAGACAAAGTAGGCATAGGTGCTCTCGGCCTGGGCGGCCTCCCCCGGCAGCTCCGCCCCGGACAGGGGATTACAGCCGGGCTGGACGTATATCGTGTGGGTCCAGACATCCTCCCCCCGGGCCAGATAGGAATCGTACATAAACCTGGTGCCGCTGAGCTCGTTGGGCTGGGACAGAATGTGATAGGGGACATATACATAGCCCGGGTCGGCGCCCACATTATGGACGGTGACCTTAGCATATTGCTTGTTAGGGAAGGTGTTTCGGTCAGCCAGAGCGGGGAAGTTCATAGGCTGATAGCTGTCCAGGGCATTGGACAGGTCGGAGAGGGAAAACTGACCGGAAACCTCACCAATGGGGTAATGGAAGATGCCCAGGTCATCGTAGTCCGCTTCCTCCAGAGGCCCCCAGCCATCGCTGTCGTACACCGCGCTGGAAAAGCCCCGCAGGTAGATCCGGCCCCGCAGGTCGGTGTCCACCTCCAGCACCGTCCGGCCGGAGAAGTCCAGAGGTCCGGCGTCGTCCAGAGACACCTTGCCGTCGGCGTCGGCAAAGGAGCCGCCCGACCCAAAGCCGAAGGGTCCCTTTCCGTGGAAGAGGGTCACGTCCAGGTGGGTCACCCAGTTGTTGATGGAGTCCAGGGCATCGTCCGCCCACCGGGGCCGCTGGTAGCTGTCCTGGGGCATGGCCAGCCCCAGCAGGAAGAGAAGCAGGGCCGCCGCCGGGAGAGAGAGCAGGGTGAGCTTGGCGGCCCCTGCCCGGTCCTGCCGCCGGACCAGAGAGCCCAGACCCATGACGGTCCAGCCCAGGATCAGCCCCATCAGGGGCAGCCAGGCCGGGGTCACTGAGATGCACAGGGGTGCCAGCACAAAGGGCACGGTGAGCAGAAAGGATACGGAAAAGGAAGGCCGCCGTATCACCGCCAGGGCCAGCAGAACGCCCAGCACCGCAGCCACCACCAGAGCCAGCAGTGTGGCAGAGCGGATCCATACCATGGTGGGCAGCTGGGCAATGGGGTAGATAAAGCCGTCCAGCTCCAGGCTGGTACACACGGTGTTGACCACTGCGCAGCGGAAGGTGATCTCACCCAGCTGCATGATGGGAAACAGCCGCCATACGGTAAAACCGGCGGCCCCCAGTACCGCGGCCATGCCGAACAGCATCCAGCGGGTGGGAAGGGCACAGAGCAGGGTGAGCAGCACGCTCAGCAGGGTGCAGCCGGTCAGCAGCAGGAACGGATGAAGGCTTTGGCCCACTGCCGAGGAGAAGGCCCACAGGGTGCCGGTGAGCAGCAGAAAGAGGAGCAGACCGCCGGTGAAGAGCTCCAGGGGCCGAGGCCGGCGGTTGGAGCGGGGCTTGGGCGGGTGCTTTTCACGGTGTTTCATCGTCCCCCTCCTTCCACGCCCTCGGGCGTCACATGGAGATGGCGCACCTTGCCCGATCCGGCGGGCAGCAGCAGGGCGCCGTCCAGAATGGAGCGGCCCTCCTGGGGCGCCGGGGTGGAGAAGGACAGCTCCAGACAGGCCAGCAGGGCCCGCTCTCCGTCCACCGGCCGGTCCTCAATGACACCGGTGAGAGGGGCGGCCCACTGGATATGGTGGGGCCGGTCCCGGTCCAGCAGCCAGCGGGACAGGGCGCACAGCTGAGCAAAGGTGCGGTCCAGCACCTCGGGAGAGCCGAAGTGGTCGTAGGTCACCACAATGGCGGCCTGCTGGGGCTCCAGGGTCTCCCGCACCACCAGCTCGTCCAGCTTGGAGGACAGCTTCCAATGGACCGAACGCAGGGGGTCCCCCGCCCGGTACTCCCGCAGGTCGTAGTCCTCGCCGGGACCGCCGCCGGGCCGGGGACGGAGCACCACCCCGTCGTTCTGACCGCCGGTGAGCTCCTGGGCGTCGTCCAGCTCCAGGGCGGGAGGCAGCACCAGGACGGCCCCCTCTTCCCCTCGCCCCACGGGCAGAGGGAAGAGACCCAGCAGATCGCAGCTCCAGGCCCGCTCCGCCCGGCATACCAGCCGGCCGCAGTGGTCGGCGGGGATAGTCAGGGGGACCTCCTTTGTGGGGGAGGCCGCCAGCAGGGCCTGTCCCTCCTCGCCGGTGAGCTGGTTGGTCCAGCGCAGTCTGACCCGGGGCCGGATCAGGGGGAAGGGGGAGGGGGTGTGCAGGCAGATACGGAACTGGGCCTGCTCCCCCCGTACCACGGAGGGGCTGTCAGGCCGAATCTCCAGCCGGTTCCCCGCCAGGCCGGGCAGGGCCAGCAGCAGGGAGAGCACCGGCAGCACGAGGATGAATACCAGGATAAAGGTGGACAGGTAGAACCGGAACAAAATTTGAAACAATACCGCCGCCGCCACCAGAACGGCGTACAGGATCCGACGGGAAGTCATGGCCTCACCCGATCTTGGGGGGCTGGACCTGCCGGAGGATCTCCGACAGATCAAAGCCGCCGCTGGCCTCCGCCCGGGGGGAGAGGATGAGCCGGTGAGCCACCACGTCGGCAAAGACCATGGACACGTCCTCCGGATTCACATAGTCCCGGCCCAGCACCAGGGCGGCCGCCTTGGCCATGGCGGTGAGGGCCAGGGAGGCCCGGGGACTGGCCCCCTGAACGATCATGGGATGGCTGCGGGTGGCGTTTACCAGCCGGATGATGTAGTCCAGCACCTCATCGGACACATACACCCGGTCGGCCTGCTCCCGCAGGGCGGCCAGACCGGCCAGATCCAGTACCTGCCGCACTTGGTCCAGAGGATTGCCCCCCTGCTTGCGGCGCACCATGTCCAGCTCGTCCGCCGGGGCGGGGTAGCCGATGGACAGGCGGATCATAAACCGGTCCATCTGGGAGTCGGGCAGCAGCTGGGTGCCCGAGGCCCCCGCCGGGTTCTGGGTGGCGATGACCAGGAAGGGCTGGGGCACCGGATGGCTCACCCCGTCCACGGTGACCTGACCCTCCTCCATGGCCTCCAGCAGGGCAGACTGGGTGCGGCTGGTGGCCCGGTTGAGCTCGTCTGCCAGAAACAGGTTGCACAGCACCGCGCCGGGCTGGTACTCCATGGCGCCGGTGGCCTTGTTGTAGATGGAAAAACCGGTGATGTCCGAGGGCATTACGTCGGGGGTGAACTGCACCCGGTTATATTTCAGGCTCAAAGCCTTGGAAAAAGCCAATGCCATGGTGGTCTTGCCCACGCCGGGGATATCCTCCAACAAAATGTGGCCCCGGGCCAGAATGGCCAGCAGCACCTTGGCCAGCACGTCGTCCTTGCCGACCACCGCTTTCTTCACTTCGCCCAGGATCTCCAGGGCCTGTTTGTTGCCGTCCATGTTCCGCCCTCCTTAAAGATATCTGAAAGCTAAGTCCTATTGTATCAGAGCGTACCATTATGTCAACTATAAGGAATAAAAAAGCCGGGAATGGAAAAAATCACGGCAGACCCTTGCGCAAAACACCACTTTGTGGTATAGTACATACGTTAGTAGTAGAGGTATGATGAGAGTGGGGTCACGGCTCCGCTCTTTCTTATTGAAAAAACGGGGAATGTAAAAAATTTACATCCTATGCCGGAGGTGGCTTATGGCCAAGGTAACAGAGCTGGTATCCACCCTGGCGGCTCCCCTGGTGGAGGCCGCCGGCTGCACCCTGTGGGACGTGGAATACGTCCGTGAGGCGGGGCAGTGGTTCCTGCGGGTCTACATTGACAAGGAGGAGGGCGTCTCCATCAACGACTGCGAGGCGGTGAGCCGCCCCCTGTCCGACGCCCTGGACGAGGCCGACCCCATCGAGGGCAGCTATGTGCTGGAGGTGTCCTCCGCCGGTGCCGACCGGCCCCTGAAGAAGCCGGAGCATTTTGCCGCCTTCATGGGCAGTGAGGTGGAGGTGCGTCTCTACCGGGCGGTGGACGGCCGGAAGGACCACGTGGGTATCCTCTCCGGCTATGAAAACGGCGACGTGACCATTGACACGGCGGACGGACCCAGGACCTTCGTCAAGAAGGACGTGGCTCAGACCCGGCTGTACGTGCGGTTTTAAGATGTAGGGGCGGACAGGAACCGCCCGTGTTGAGGATAAGGAGACAGAGCTATGCCGAAGAAGAACGCCAAAGCGCAGAAGACCAATGAGCTGGACGGCAAGGAGTTTTTCGCCGCCATCAACCTGATTGAGAAGGAAAAGGGCATCCCCAAGGCCTACATGCTGGATAAGATCACCCAGGCCCTGGTGTCCGCCTACAAGCGGGACCATGAGTCTGCCGGGGACAACATCGTGGTGGAGGCCGACGAGGAGGCCGGTACCGTCCGCATGTTCGTCAAGAAGGACGTGGTGGAGGAGGTGGATAACCCCTGCACCGAGATGAGCCTGGAGATGGCTCGCTCCAAGCTGCCCCAGGCCCAGCTGGGTGACGTGATCCGCATCGAGATCAAGACCCGGGACTTTGGCCGCATTGCCGCCCAGACCGCCCGTCAGGTCATCATTCAGGGCATGCGTGAGGCCGAGCGGGGCATGGTGTACGACGAGTTCTCCTCCAAGGAGCACGAGATCCTCACCGGTGTGGTCACCCGCATCGATCCCCGCTCCGGCGCCGCCAGCCTGCGCATCGGCTCGGGCAGCGAGGCCACCGAGGCCTTCCTGGCCGCCGGCGAGCAGGTCAAGGGCGAGGAGTACGTGGAGGGCATGCGCCTGCGGGTGTACGTGGTGGAGGTCCGCCGTTCCACCAAGGGGCCCCAGGTCCTCATCTCCCGCACCCATCCCGGCCTGGTGAAGCGCCTGTTCGAGATGGAGGTGCCCGAGATCTACGACGGCACCGTGGAGGTCAAGTCCATCGCCCGTGAGGCCGGTTCCCGCACCAAGCTGGCCGTCTGGTCCGCCGATCCAAACGTGGACCCCATCGGCGCCTGCGTGGGTCCCCGGGGCCAGCGCGTGAACAACATCGTGGAGGAGCTCCGCGGCGAGAAGGTGGACATCGTCAAGTGGTCCGAGGACCCCGCCGTGTACATCGCTGCCGCCCTGTCTCCCGCTGATGTTATCAGCGTGGACATCCATGAGGAGGGCAAGACCTGCCGCGTGGTGGTGCCCGACGATCAGCTCTCCCTGGCCATCGGCAAGGAGGGCCAGAACGCCCGTCTGGCCGCCAAGCTGACCGGCTGGAAGATCGACATCAAGCCCGCCTCCGCCCCTGCTGACGAGGAAGTGGAGGACGAGGAGGATGTGATCCTGGAGGACGAGGCCGAGATTGAGGAGTAATTCCTCGGTGATCAAATGCAATGGAAGGGGGGCAGAAGGATGCCCAAGAAGATTTCCATGCGCCAGTGCGTGGGCTGCCGGGAGATGAAGCCCAAGAAGGAGCTGATCCGGGTGGTGAAGAGCCCTGAGGGAGAGGTCTCCCTGGATTTCAAAGGAAAAAAGCCGGGCCGGGGCGCCTATGTGTGCCCTGACGAGGCCTGCCTGAAGCGGGCCCGGAAGGCCAGGGCGCTGGAGCGGGCCTTCTCCGCCCCCATGCCAGACGAGGTATATGAGGCCCTGGAACAGCAGATGCGGGAGGGCGATCAGGATGGATAGCGTACTGCATCTGCTGGGCATCGCCCGCAAGGCGGGCCGTGTGGAGGTGGGCGAGGAGCCGGTGGGCGCCGCCGCCCGTGCCCATCAGGCCAAGCTGATCCTCACCGCCTGCGACGGCGCAGACAACAGCCTGCGCCGGGCGGCCCATTTTGCCGAGATCGGCAAGGTGCCCCATTTGACCACCCCCTATACCAAGGGCGGTCTGGGCGGTGCGGTGGGCCGCTCCGCCTGCACCATGCTGGCCCTCACCGATGTGGGCCTGGCCGCCGCCATTGCCGCCAAGCTGGCCGCCGCCGACCCGGAGGGGTGCTCCGCCGCGGCAGAACAGCTGAAGCTCCAGGCCGGAAAGGCCCTCCAGCGGCAGAAGGAGCAGCGGGCCCACGAAAAGAACCTGCAGAAGAAGAACAAGAAGCCCTGGGCCCCGCCCCCCAAGGCGGCCAAGGAGCCTCAGAGTGCTCCCCCGGCCAAGAAGCAGGTAAAACCCTTTGCCCCCAAGGGCAAACTGACGATCAAGAAACCGCAGCCATGAAAACAAAATGGCTGAGACAGATTGGAACAAGCAGGCTTGTTCCAATAAGAAAGCGCAGCGGCAGCGCCGCGTTTTCCTATTGGCGCAAGCCGACCAGTTGGAGGTGGCTTATTTGCTGAACAACAAGTATCGTGTGCATGAGGTGGCCAAGGATTTCAACAAGAACTCCAAGGAGATCACCGACATTCTGACCAAATACGCGACGACCCCGAAAAACCACATGCAGCCTCTGGGTGACCGGGAGCTGTCCCTGATTTTTGAGTATCTCACCCAGCACAACCAGGTGGAGAGCATCGAGAGCATCTACGCCGACGTGTACCGGGAGCCCAAGGCCGCTCCCGCCCAGCCCGCCGAGCAGCCCAAGGCCCAGCCTGCCCAGCAGCAGGGCCAGAAGGCCGGCAAGCCCGCCAAGGAGAACGCTGCCCCTGCCAAGCCCGCCGCTCAGGCTGAGCAGCCCAAGGCCCAGCAGCCCCAGCAGCAGAACCGTCCCACCACCCGTGTGCCTGAGAAGAAGGTGGTGGACACCCGCAAGAGCGGCAACGTCAACCTGGAGAAGTACGACCAGCGCCTGGAGGATCTGGCTGCCGGCAAGACCAAGCAGATGCAGGCCGGCAAGCAGAAGTTCCAGGGCCGCAACCAGCGCAAGGGCGGCTTCCAGGGCGGCAACAAGCGCCGCCAGGAGGAGCAGGAGAAGATGCGCCGGCTCCAGATGGAGATCGCCAAGAAGACTCCCCTCACCGTCAAGATCCCCGATGAGATCGGCGTGGGCGAGCTGGCTTCCCGCATGAAGAAGACCGGCGCCGAGGTGGTCAAGACCCTGATGAAGAACGGCGTCATGGCCTCCCTGTCCGACGTCATCGACTTCGACACCGCTGCCATCATTGCTGAGGAGCTGGGCTGCAAGGTGGAGAAGGAGGTCATTGTCACCATCGAGGAGCGCCTCATCGACACCGCCGAGGACAAGGAGGAGGATCTGCTCCCCCGTGCCCCCGTGGTGGTGGTCATGGGCCACGTCGACCACGGCAAGACCTCCCTGCTGGACTATATCCGCAACGCCCACGTGGCTGCGGGCGAGGCCGGCGGCATCACCCAGCACATCGGCGCCTATCAGGTGGAGGTGGGCGGCAAGCCCATCACCTTCCTGGATACCCCCGGCCATGAGGCCTTCACCGCCATGCGTGCCCGCGGCGCTATGATTACCGACGTGGCCATCCTGGTGGTGGCTGCCGACGACGGCATCATGCCCCAGACCGTGGAGTCCATCAACCACGCCAAGGCCGCTCAGATCCCCGTGATCGTGGCCATCAACAAGATGGATAAGCCGGAGGCCAACCCCGAGCGCATCAAGGAGCAGCTCACCAAGTACGAGCTGGTGCCCGAGGAGTGGGGCGGCGACACCATTATCTGCCCCATTTCCGCCAAGACCGGCGAGGGCATCGACAACCTGCTGGAGATGGTCAACCTGACCGCCGAGATGCAGGAGCTGAAGGCCAACCCCAACCGTTCTGCCCACGGCGCCGTCATCGAGGCCCGTCTGGACAAGGGCCGGGGCCCTGTGGCCACCCTGCTGGTGCAGAACGGTACTCTCCACCAGGGCGACATCATCATTGCCGGTACCGCCGTGGGCCGTGTCCGTGCCATGACCAACGCCCGGGGCGAGAAGCTCACCGAGGCCGGTCCCTCCGTGCCAGTTGAGATCATCGGCATGAGCGAGGTGCCCGGCGCCGGCGACGACTTCCACGCCGTGGACGACGAGCGCATGGCCCGTGAGCTGGTGGAGCAGCGTAAGCACGATCAGAAGATGGCCGCCTCCGGCCCGGTGGGCAAGGTGAGCCTGGAGGATCTGTTCAGCCAGATCCAGGCCGGTGAGATGAAGACCCTGAATATCATCGTCAAGGCCGACGTTCAGGGCTCCGCCGAGGCCGTCAAGGCCTCCCTGGAGAAGATCTCCAACGAGGAGGTCCGGGTGCGGGTCATCCACTGCGCGGTGGGTGCCATCAACGAGAGCGACGTCATGCTGGCTACCACCTCCAACGCCATCATCGTGGGCTTCAACGTCCGTCCCGACTCCAACGCCAAGGACACCGCCGCCCGCAACAAGGTGGATATGCGGATGTACCGCGTGATCTACGACTGCATCAACGAGATCGAGACGGCCATGAAGGGCATGCTGGCGCCCAAGTTCAAGGAAGTGGAGCTGGGCCAGGCCGAGGTGCGCAACGTGTTCCGCATCACCGGCGTGGGCATGGTAGCCGGCTGCTATGTCACCAACGGCAAAATGCAGCGGGGCGCTCAGATGCGCCTGCTGCGCGACAACGTGGTGATCTACGACGGCTCCATCGCCTCCCTCCAGCGCTTCAAGGACAGCGTGAAGGAGGTTGCCGCCGGCTACGAGTGCGGTATCACCTTTGAGAAGTTCCAGGACATCAAGGAGGGCGACGTGATTGAGGCCTTCCTGATGGAGCAGATTGAGGTATAATTTTTTAGCCTGTTATCAGAACAGATTTTTTGGTCGCCCTCCTTGGGCCCCGCCGCAGGCGGGACGGCGCTAGCGCCGCACAAGTGTTTTGCCGTAGGGCAAAACCTTGGCGCAGGGCGGATTCATTTCGCCCGAGCAGAGAAAGTGAAAGGGTTCCCAAACAATGCGCGAGCATTGTTTGGGAGCGGGCGACGTGATTGAAGCCTTCCTGATGGAGCAGATTGAGGTGTAATTCTGCTTCTTGCGGAGTGCCACCGGCCCGGCATAGCCGTGCCGGCCTACGCTAAAGATTTGCCACCGGCAAATCTTCTTAACGCTGCGGTGGAGCAAATCGAAGTGTAATGAGTCACTTCTGGTGCTACAATCATTAAAATTCAAACAGACCCGTTCCGTCCCCAATTCATTTGAGGAGGGGGCGGGTCTGTATTGCGTAATAGGAGAAATATATGGCAAGTAATCGTATCGGACGTATCAACGAGGAGATCCAGCGGGAGCTGGCAACCCTCATCCGCACGGTCAAGGATCCCCGGGTCCACGGGCTGGTGTCCATCACCGGCGTGGACACCACCTCTGACCTGCGCTATTCCAAGATCTATGTCAGCGTGCTGGACAAGAGCGATGTGAAGGAAGTGGTCAAGGGCCTGAAGTCCGCCGGCGGCTACCTGCGGCGGGAACTGGGCCGTGCCCTTCAGCTGCGCTATACTCCGGAACTGCAGTTTGTGGAGGACGACTCCATCAACACCGGCGCCCACATTCTGAGCATGCTGCGGGACCCGGAGGTGGTCAAGCCTGCCAATCCGGCTAACGCCCACATCGATCTGGACAGCGAGGAATAAACCATGACCTATACCGAAGCTGCGGCCTGGCTGCGTGCCCACGACCGCTATCTGATTTTGACCCACAAGCGGCCTGACGGAGACACCATCGGCTGTGCCGCCGCCCTGTGCCGTGGCCTGCGGGGCCTGGGCAAGACCGCCCATATCTGCCCCGGCACCGGGGAGACCCATCTGTTCACTCCGTACCTGGAGGGCCTGCTGGCCCCCGAGGGCTATGAGCCGGACACAGTGGTCAGCGTGGATATCGCCGCCCGGGGCCTGTTTACCAAATCCGGTGAACCCTGGCTGGAGCGGGGAGTCGACCTGGCTATCGACCATCACCCCTCCCAGGAGTTCTTTGCCAAGGAGACCTGCCTGGATGCCGGGCGGGCGGCCTGCGGTGAGATCATCTATGAGATTCTCAACGAACTGGGCCAGGTCAACACCGAGACGGCGGTGCCCCTGTATGTGGCCGTGTCCACCGATACCGGCTGCTTCCAGTACGGCAACACCACGGCGGACACCCACCGGGTGGCCGCCGCCCTGATGGCCACCGGGATCGACGTCTTCCCCCTGAACAAGCGCCACTTCCGGACCAAGACCTGGGCCCGGCTCCAGGTGGAGCGGCTCATTGTGGAGCGGATGCACCGCTATGAGGACGGCAAGATCGCCGTGGCCCCTGTGTCCCTGTCCCTGATGGACGAGGCGGGCGCCACTGAGGAGGACATGGAGGACATCGCCGCCTTCCTGGGCCAGATCGAGGGGGTGGAGACCTCCGTCACCATTCGGGAGCTGGAGGATGGGGCGTGCAAGCTGTCCGTCCGCACCAGCGGCGGGCTGAATGCTACCAAGGTATGCGCTCTGCTGGGAGGCGGCGGACATGCCGCCGCTGCCGGCTGTACCATCAACGGTACCCTGGAGCAAGCGGAGTCCGCCATTCTGGACGCCATCCGGCAGGTGGAACACAATGCCTAACGGAGTGCTTATCATCGACAAACCCCAGGAGTGGACCAGCATGGACGTCTGCGCCAAGGTGCGGGGCATCCTCCATGAGCGGCGGGTGGGCCACGGCGGCACCCTGGACCCCATGGCCACCGGTGTGCTCCCTGTCTTTGTGGGCCGGGCCACCCGGGCGGTGGAGTTCGCCACAGAGGGAAAAAAGGAATATATCGCCGGTTTAAAACTGGGCGTTATCACAAATACCCAGGATACCACCGGCCAGGTGCTGGAGCAGCGTCCGGTGCAGGTGGACCGGGCTGCCCTGGAGAGGGCCCTGGAAGGGTTCCGGGGAGACATCCTCCAGATCCCCCCCATGTACTCCGCCATCAAGCGGGACGGCAAAAAGCTCTATGAGCTGGCCCGGGCGGGCAAAGAGGTGGAGCGTCCCCCGCGTCCGGTGACCATCTATGGGCTGGAGGTGCTGGAGGAGGTCCCCAAGGGCTTCCCCCGGGATGCAGACACCTGGTATCTGCGGGTGCGCTGCTCCAAGGGCACCTATGTCCGTACCCTGTGCCACGACATCGGGCAGGCCCTGGGCTGCGGTGGCTGCATGTCCGCCCTGCGGCGCACCGAGGCGGCGGGCTACACCCTGGACCGGGCGGTGACCCTGGAGATGCTTCAGGCCGCCTCCGATCCTGCCGCCCTGCTGGCTCCGGTGGATGCCTGCTTTGGAGAGTATCCTGCGGTGACCATCGGTGCGAGCGTGCTGAAGAAGGCCAAAAACGGCAGCCCCTTCCCCTGTGCCGCTCAGGACGGCACCTGGCGGGTATACGGCCCTGACGGAGAATTTCTGCTGCTGGGCCGGTGCGTAGGGGGTACCATGAGCACCATCAAAAGCTTTTTCGAGGTGTAACTACATTGAACGGGACAGAGACAAGACGTGTGATCGCGCTGGGCTTTTTTGACGGGGTCCATCTGGGCCACGGAGCCCTGCTGCGCCGGGTAGGGGAGAAGGCGGCTGAGCTGGGAGCGGTCCCGGCGGCGGTCACCTTTGACACCCACCCGGAGAACCTGATCCTTAAAACTCCGGCGGTGCCTCTGCTCAGTTCCCCCCTGGACCGGGCGGAACTGATGCGGCGGTATTACGGCATCCGGGACGTGATCGTGGCCCACTTTGACGAGCGGATGATGCACCAGCCCTGGCGGGAGTTTGTCACCGACTATCTGGTGAAGGAACACGGGGCGGTCCACTTGGTGGCCGGCCACGACTTCCACTTCGGCTACAAGGGAGAGGGAAATCCGGAGCGGCTTCAGGCCCTGTGCCGGGAGCTGGGCATCGGCTGCGACATCATCCCCAAGGTGAGCCGGGACGATATCACCGTGTCCTCCACCTATATCCGTACCCTGGTGGCCCAGGGAGAGATGGAGCGGGCCAACGAGTTTCTGGGCCATCCCCATACCCTCACCGATACGGTGGCCCACGGCAAGAAACTGGGTTCCACCTTGGGCTTCCCCACGGTGAACCTGCGCTTCCAGCCCGGCGTGCTGGTGCCGGCCTACGGCGTATATGCCACCCGGGTTTGGTTTGAAAACGGCGACAGCCGCCCGGCGGTGACCAACGTTGGGGTACGCCCCACGGTGGACGACGGGGACCGGGTGACGGTAGAGGGCTTCATCCTGGACTTCAGCGGTGATCTGTACGGCCAGACCGTGCGGATGGAGTTTTACAAGCGGCTGCGGGGAGAACGGAAATTTGACAGCCTGGAGGAACTGAAGCAGGAAGTCATGCGCAACGCGGAACAGACCAGACAATATTTTGAGGGCCTGTAATACGGCTGCCCATCCGAAGGGGGACACCATATGCGCTACCATAAGATCTATCCCGCTGCCATTTGTTTTGCTGTCTACCTCATCGCCATCGGCGTGATCCTGGGAGATCCCACCCAGATCCTGCCGGGATTGTGGAAGATCATCCAGACGGAGGATGCCCTCATCACCGACTATGTGAAGATCGCGGGTATCGGGGCGGCCTTTGTCAACGCCGCTCTGGTCACCCTCATTAGCCTGGGAATCCTCCACCTGAGTAAGGACCCTCTCAACGGTTACACCCTGGTGGAAATCGGCCTGATGGCGGGCTTTGCCCTGTTCGGCAAAAATATTGCCAACATCTGGCCCATCATCTTTGGTACCTTCCTGTACGCCAAGGTCCGCCGGGAGGAGTTCGGCAAGTATGCCTCGGTATCCCTGCTGGCCACCTCGCTGTCTCCTGTGGTGAGCTATGTGGCGCTGGACAACGGCTGGGGCAATATCTGGTGGGCCATTCTCATCGGCGCCGTCATCGGCTTCGTGCTGCCCCCCCTGTCCGCCTATACATACAAGATTCAGAACGGCCTGAACCTGTACAATATGGGTTTTGCCTGCGGCCTGCTGGCCACCATCATGGTGCCGGTGATGACCTCCCTGGGGGCGCGGCCTACAGTGGCCCACCACTGGGCCACCGGTTATAACGTGGAACTGGGGATCTGTCTGGGCGGACTGTGCCTGATCCTGATCGTAATGGGCCTGTTTTTCAGCGGACGGCCCATCTGGGCAGCCTGGGCGGGCTACCGGCGGCTGCTGCTCACCACTGGCCGGGCTCCCAGTGACTATCTGCGTATGTTCGGCGCGGCGCCTACCCTGATCAATGTGGGAGTTAACGGTCTCATCGGTATGGCCTTCATTCTGATTACCGGCGGCGATCTGAATGGTCCCACCCTGGGCGGTATTTTTACCATCATGGGCTTCTCCGCCTTCGGCAAGCACGCCCGCAACATTATCCCCATCATGCTGGGTGTGGTGCTGGGCGGCTTCTGCATGCATTGGAGCATCAACGACAGCGCTGTGCAGCTGGCCCTGCTCTTCGGTACCACTCTGGCCCCCATTTCGGGCTACTTCGGCTGGCCCTTCGGTATTTTGGCCGGGTTCCTCCACTCCTCGGTGGTGCTGCGGGCCGGTACCCCGGTGGAGGGCTTCAACCTGTATAACAACGGCTTCTCCGGCGGCCTGCTGGCCATCGTGCTCTATCCCATCATCTCCGAGGCCATTCGCCACCGCCGGCCTGAGCTTCAGGAAGCCGATTACTTCGATGCCTTCGAGCAGGACAGTCCCATCGTCCCGCCTCCCATTTCCAAAAAGCACTGAAAAAAGCCTGTATCCGGTTGGATACAGGCTTTTTTTCAGCGGGATTTGCGGCGGCTGAGGCGGATACATTCCAGGGTGTAGGAGACCTGGAGCGCACCCCAGATGAGCACCACCATCAGGATGGGCAGCAGGCCCACATCCGTCACAAGACTGAGGAGCACAAGTATGACCCAGAGGGCGGGGCAGAGGCCGTTGAGGATTTTATAGGCATGGAGGGCTGCCTGCCCGATCTGGGCCCGCTCCAGCTCGTCGCAGCTGTCCAGCCACTTCTTCTGGAAGTTGACGTCGTAGACGCTGCCCTTCTTCTCCGGGTTCATCCGCCGGGTCAAATCCACCACCTTTTGCTGGAGTACGATGAGAAAAGCCAGGGAGATCAGGAAAAGGAGGGCGTTCATCAGGGAGATGTCGTAGAGGAAACCGGCGGCCAGGAAAAAGAGATCGGCCAGCATGGCCAGGGAACTGAGCAGCAGGGTGTAGCTCAGCTTTTCCTCAATGGTCTGATAGTCCTCGTCACACTCCTGATCCCAGGCGGCATACCCCTTTTTGGCCGAGCGATACAGACAGAGGCCGGGGATCAGCAGAGCGGCGGTGCACACCGGGATGGCCCAGGGGGTGATGGTTCTCATAAACATATCCAGCCCGTCCCGGATGGCGTTCAGGGTCCCCAAATCGGCTGCCAAGGCGCTGAAAAAGCCGACCACGCCGCCCAGCAGGCCAGCCACCAGGACCACCAGCAGAAAGCGGGGCAGAGACTTCCGGTTGTCCCGTCTTACCGTGTCATTCATGTTCTTACTCCTCCTCATAGATAAAGATATCTTCCACAGTCACTCCGCACAGCTTTGCCAGCTTGAGCGCCAGAGTCACCGAGGGGGAGTAGTCCCCCCGCTCGATCTGACTGATGGTCTGGCGGGATACCCCCGCCAGGCGGCCCATCTCCTGCTGATTGACCCCCAGTCTGGCCCGGTATTCCTTGAGCCGGTTGTACAGCGGCATGGTCACACCTCCCGGATTGACAAATATATACGTCAAAATGACAATTATCCTTGTCATACATAGCATAGCATTGACAAGGATAGTTGTCAAGAGAAAGATAAAAAATGCGCCGCGGCTTTCCGCGGCGCATGGATGGGACAGGGGATCAGCTCTTCTTTTCGGAATCGGAGGAGGACTCAAACACCGCCTTGGCGGAGGCGCACAGGCCGGCAAGCCCCTGGATCTCGGAGGGGATGATGAGCTTGGTGGCCTGGCCGTTGGCGGCGGCCTGGAAGGCCTCCAGTGCCTTGATCTTCAGCACCTGATCGGTGGGGCTGGCCTCGTTGAGGAGCTTGAGAGCCTCGGCGGTGGCCTGCTGCACCTTCAGGATGGCCTCGGCCTCGCCCTCGGCCTTCATGATGGCGGCCTGCTTGGCGGCATCGGCCCGGAGGATGAGGGACTGCTTCTCGCCCTCGGCTACCAGGATCTGGCTCTGCTTCTGGCCTTCGGCCTGGAGGATGGATTCCCGGCGTTCCCGCTCGGCCTTCATCTGCTTCTCCATGGCGTCCTGGATCTCTCTGGGCGGGATGATGTTCTTCAGCTCCACCCGGTTGACCTTGATGCCCCAGGGGTCAGTGGCCTCGTCCAGAATGGAGCGCATCTTGGAGTTGATGATGTCCCGGCTGGTGAGGGACTGATCCAGCTCCAGCTCGCCGATGATATTGCGCAGGGTGGTGGCGGTCAGGTTCTCAATGGCGCTCATGGGGTGCTCCACACCGTAGGTGTACAGCTTGGCGTCGGTGATCTGGAAGTAGAGCACCGTGTCGATCTGCATGGTGACGTTATCCTTGGTGATAACGGGCTGGGGGGCGAAATCCACCACCTGCTCCTTCAGAGAGACCACCTTGGCCACCCGCTCAATAAAGGGAATCTTGAAGTGGACGCCCACGCCCCACACGGAATGGAAGGCGCCCATGCGCTCAATGACGTAGGCCTTGGACTGCTGAACGATCTTCAGGTTGGCGGCCAGCACCAGGATGATGAGCACGGCCAGGATGATTATGATGATGGGAATGATGGGGATATCAGGCATATTCCATTCCTCCTTTTATCGGTGGGACACACAGTTTTCTTCTGCGGGAGTCACAATGAGCTTGACGCCTTCGATGCGCAGCACCCGCACCGTGGCGCCCTCGGGAATGGGTTCTTCCGGGTCGGAGCGGGCGGTCCACACGCTGCCGTCCACGGTCACCTGACCCTGGGCGTTCCGGTTGTCGATGGCCTGGGTGACCACACCTTCAGCGCCCACCGCCCGGTCGGCGTTGGTGGCCACCTGCTTGGGAGCCACATAGCGCCGGGTGAGGGGCCGGATCACCAATAGGGTGACCAGGGAGACCACCAGAAATACGGCAAACTGGATCCAGATATTTTGGACGAAGAAGGACGTGATCAGTGCGGCCAGAGCGCCCAGAGCGAACCAAAGTGAGACCAGAGTCACGGTGGCGGCCTCCACCACCGCCAGGACGATCAGGGCCACCAGCCAGCAAATACTGGGTATGGGCATAGACGGACCTCCTTTCTTAGGGCTATCCTAGCATACTTCTGTAAAAAAGGGAAGTGACATTCCGTTACAGTTTGCCAAGCGGAGAGAAATAGGGTATACTGGACCAAACCGATGAGACTGGAATGAGGAGCGAATCATGAGAGAACTGGAATTGCTGATCCCCACTCTGTTTGGCCTGGAAGGCCTGTGCGCTGAGGAGCTGCGCCGGCTGGGCCTGCCGGAGGTGAAGGCGGAGAATGGCCGGGTGGGCTGTAAGGCTCGTCCGGAAGATATTGCCAGAGTAAATTTGAATCTGCGCACCGGCGAGCGGGTGCTGCTGGTGGTGGGCCGGTACCATGCCGCCGACTTTGAGGCTCTCTTTGAGGGTGCCAAAGCTCTGCCCTGGGAGGACTACATCCCCCGGGAGGGGGCCTTCCCGGTGAAGGGCCACTCCCTCAACTCCCAGCTCCACGCGGTGCCCGCCATTCAGGCGGTACTGAAGAAGGCGCTGGCCGCCCGGCTGGGGAGCAAATACGGCATGGATACCCTGCCGGAGAGCGGAGCCCTCTACCAGGTCCAGTTTTCTATCATGCACGACGAGGTCACCCTGATGCTGGATACCTCCGGAGCGGGGCTCCATAAGCGGGGCTACCGTGCGGTGGGTGTGGTGGCGCCTCTGCGGGAGACTCTGGCCGCCGCCATGGTGCTTCTTTCCCGCTATCGGGGAAGAGATCCCTTCTGCGACCCCTTCTGCGGCTCGGGCACCATTGCCATCGAGGCCGCCCTCATTGCCAAGAACCGTGCCCCCGGCCTGAACCGGGCCTTCTCCGCCCAGCGGTGGCGGTGGCTGGACAGCGGGCTGTGGCTCCAGGCCGCCGACGAGGCCATGGACAAGGAGTTCCACGGGGATTACGACATTTGGGGCGGGGACATCGACCCCAAGGCGGTGGCCATCGCCCGGGATAACGTGGTCAAGGCCGACGTGGAGGACGTGGTACGCTTTGAGGTGGCCGACGCTACCAAATTCCACCGGGAGGCCCCTGTGGGCCGGGTGGTCACCAACCCGCCCTACGGCGAGCGCATCCTGGAGAAGCGGGAGGCGGAGGAGCTGTACCGGGCCTTCGGCAAGGCGGTGCGCGCCCTGCCTGAAGGGTGGAAGGTGAGCGTGCTCTCCTCCCATACGGAGTTTGAGCGCACCTTCGGCCGGACAGCGGAGAAGAAGCGGAAGCTGTATAACGGCATGCTGAAATGTGATCTGTTCCAGTATGGGATCAATCGACGGAGGAACTGACGATGAGGAAAAAGAGGACGATTCGGAGTCTGTGCCTGATGCTGGCGCTCTCCCTGCTGCTGGCGGGACAGGCCTTTGCCGCCCCGGCGGGGGCCACGGTGTGGGGCTACAGCGAGGGCTTGGCCCAGTGCGAGCTGGACGGCAAATGGGGCTTTGTGGACGCCCAGAAGAAAGTGGTCATTCCCCTGCAGTATGACAGTGTGGTATCCTTCTCCCTGGGGCTGGCCGCCGTCAATCTGGACGGCAAGCTGGGGGTGATCCGGCAGGACGGCACCTACCTGATCCAGCCGGAGTACGGTACCCTGCTGCCCCTGGACTGCGGCCTGTATGTGGTGCAGAAGGGCAACCGCTGGGGGGTGGCCAGTATCCTGCCCTTCCCGGATGGGCAGGGGGGCACCACCAACCTGCTCTACGATCTGATCTATGACAGCGCCACCATCACTGAGCAGGGGGGTACCAGAGTACTTACTTTGACCAAAGACGGGGTGGCGACCAAGATCCCTGTGTTTGACCTGCCCAGGATTCTGGTGGAGAAGGGGGTTCCCTCGGCCCGATTTTCTCTCACACGGGGCAAGCTGCCCAATTTCAGCGATGTGTCCCCCAGGGACTGGTTTGCCGTGTGGGTGGATATTGCCTATAATGTGGGCCTCACCTCCGGTGTGGGCGGCAACCGGTATGCCCCCGATCAGACCCTGACGGTGGCCGAGGTGCTCAAGCTGGCCGCCACCATGGAGAGCCGCTATAAGAATGACAGCTTCCACACCAGCAGCTCCACCGGCCCCTATTGGTATTCCGGTGCGGTGAGCTACTGCCTGGCCAGCGGCATCATCAAAAGCGGCACCTTTACCCAGAAGGATTATCAGCGCCCCGCCACCCGGCGGGAGATCGCCCAGATCTTCGCGGCCACCAGCCAGGCCCGCAACATGCGCAATATCAACGATCTGAACAGGGTCAAGGCCAGCGTGCCTGACATCACCTCTTCCAGCCCGGGGGCGGAGGCCATTTACAGCCTCTACGCCAAGGGAATCCTGGGCGGGGTGGACAGCAAGCTGACCTTCCATCCCCAGGGCACCGTGACCCGGGCGGAGGCGGCGGCCATCGTGGCCCGCATGGTGCGGGCTGAGCAGCGGCTGACCCTTTGGGGCAGCTACGACGCCGGCGTCCTGGTAAGCTGAGAAGAGAGAGAGAACGGAAGAGAGAGGAGGGTGCCTGTGCGGCACCTGTTTATCATGAATCCCCATGCGGGAAAGTATGACCGCAGCCAGGAGATGCTGGAGAAGGTGCGCTTCACCATGGCAGGCCGCCGGGAGAAGTGGGAGGCGGTGCGTACCACCGGGCCGGGCCATGCCGTGGCTCTGGTGGAGGAGGCGGCCCAACGGGGGGATCCGCTGCGGGTCTATGCCTGCGGCGGCGATGGGACCCTGAACGAGGTGGTCAACGGTGCGGCGGGCCGGGATCATGTGGCGGTG
The DNA here is from genome assembly GCF_002159265.1 of Flavonifractor sp. An82. Classification (GTDB taxonomy): domain Bacteria; phylum Bacillota; class Clostridia; order Oscillospirales; family Oscillospiraceae; genus Flavonifractor. The sequence goes on along the minus strand of NZ_NFHG01000008.1, from coordinate 79,556 downwards.
ACCCACTGCCCTATGGGCTCGGGCAACGATTTCCTGCGGATGTTCGGCCAGGATGCCGGCCGATTCCGGCAGCTGGACCAGCTGCTGGATACCCCCCAAACTGCCATGGACCTCATCAACTGCAACGGCCGGTATTCCCTCAATGTGTGTTCGGTGGGCTTTGACGCCCGCATCGGGTTCGGGGCGGCGGACTTCAAAAAGCTGCCCCTGATCAGCGGCTCCGCCGCCTACCAGTTCTCCGCTGTGCGCACCATCATCAAGGGCATCCATCTGCCCTATCGGGTGGAGGTGGACGGGGAGACCATGCCCGGAGAGCGGTTCACTCTGCTGTGCGCCTGCAACGGGCGGTTCTACGGCGGTGGCTTTAACCCCAGCCCGGATGCCATGCCGGACGACGGACTTCTGAACTTCATCGTCATTCCGGCGGTGTCCCGTCTGACTGTGGCGGCCCTCATCCAGAAGTTTGCCCGGGGGGAGATCGGGGAGATTCCCCAGGCCATTTTACGCCAGGGCAGAGAGATGAAGATACACTGCGACCGGGTCAGTGCGGTGAACGTGGATGGCGAGCGGGTGGACGGGCAGGAACTGTCCATCGCCCTGTCGGACAAGAAAGTGCAGTTTTTCTATCCCGCCGGGGCTACCTGGCAGGGGTCTCAGACTTGTAAAGAGAAAGCGTGTATGGTAAAATAGAGATGTACAAATATAGGCCTATCGGTTCAAAAGGAGGGTATTATGTACAAGATCGTCAAGTGGACCATGATTATTTTGAGCGCCCTCTATCTTCCCTGCGTCCTTCTGGTCCCGTTTCTGGCCGCACTGCGTACCAGTTTGCTGGCCTGGCTGCTCTATGTGATTTTTGTAATGGTCACCGTCTTTGTATGCGCCATCAACAGCAAAGCCTGCCGTACGGTGGGGCAGGGCATGGACCTGGACGAAAAGAACAAGGAGATCAGGATTACCCAGGAATTGGAGCGTTCCAAGCATTACTGGAGTCAGATGTGAGAGTGTGGATTAGCACTCCTGCTGTGAGTTTGTGAACAAAACTTGAATTTTTCCAAAACCGACCCCCTTTTTTCAAAAAAGGGGGTTGATTTTTTGTGCGGAGAGAGGTATTATCATACACGTAGTTAGCACTCGCGCAAAATGAGTGCTAACATCTGGATTGGTTAATAAGAAAATGAATCATATAAGGAGGAACCCATTATGAAACTCAAGCCTCTCGCCGACCGTGTGGTCATCAAGCTGGTCGAGGCCGAAGAAAAGACTAAGAGCGGCATCATCCTGACTGGTTCTGCCAAGGAGAAGCCCGAAGTGGCTCAGGTCATCGAGGTGGGCCCCGGCGGCCTGGTGGACGGCAAGGAAGTCACCATGACCGTGAAGGTGGGCGACAAGGTCATCACCAGCAAGTATGCCGGCACCGAGGTAAAGGTGGACGGCGAGGAGTACACCATCGTCCGTCAGTCCGACATCCTCGCTATCGTCGAGTAAAAACGTCCAGGGGGGATTGCATCCCCCCTAGATACGAAACCGCCGCGCCGCAAGCGGCACAACGGTTTCGATACCCCCCTCGCCTTTGCACGCAAAGGCGGTTGCCCGCCGGTGGCGGAGCAAGCAGTGGTGTCCTGCGCAGGCGCATGTCCTGCTCCGGACCAATTTTAAATTTAATTCCGCTTTGGCGGAATTTGCATGGAGGTAATTCATTATGGCCAAGATCATTTGCTACGGTGAGGAAGCCCGCCACGCGCTGGAGCGGGGCGTGAATCAGCTGGCTGATACCGTGAAGATCACCATGGGCCCCAAGGGCCGCAACGTGGTGCTGGATAAGAAGTTCGGCGCTCCCCTGATCACCAACGACGGTGTGACCATCGCCAAGGAGATCGAGCTGGACGATCCCTTTGAGAACATGGGCGCTCAGCTGGTGAAGGAAGTCTCCACCAAGACCAACGACGTGGCCGGCGACGGCACCACCACCGCCACCCTGCTGGCTCAGGCCATCATCCGCGAGGGCCTGAAGAACCTGGCCGCCGGTGCCAACCCCATGGTCATGAAGAAGGGCATCGCCAAGGCCACCGCCACCGCTGTGGAGGCCATCAAGGCCAACTCCAAGAAGGTCAACGGCTCCGACGACATCGCCCGCGTGGGCACCGTGTCCTCCGGCGACGAGACCGTGGGCAAGCTGATCGCCGAGGCTATGGAAAAGGTTTCTAACGACGGCGTCATCACTGTGGAGGAGTCCAAGACTGCCGAGACCTACAGCGAGGTCGTGGAAGGCATGCAGTTTGACCGGGGCTACATCACCCCCTATATGGTCACCGACACCGAGAAGATGGAGGCCGTTCTGGACGACGCCCTCATCCTCATCACCGATAAGAAGATTTCCAACATTCAGGAGCTGCTGCCCATCCTGGAGCAGGTGGTGCAGTCCGGCAAGAAGCTGCTGGTCATTGCCGAGGACGTGGAGGGCGAGGCTCTGTCCACCCTCATCGTCAACAAGCTGCGCGGCACCCTGAACGTGGTGTGCGTCAAGGCCCCCGGCTTCGGCGACCGCCGCAAGGAGATGCTGGAGGATATCGCCGTGCTGACCGGCGGTACCGTCATCACCGCCGACATGGGTTATGAGCTGAAGGAAGCCACCATGGATATGCTGGGCCGCGCCCGCCAGGTGAAGGTCTCCAAGGAGAACACCATTATCGTGGATGGCGCTGGCAGCTCCGAGGCCATCAAGAACCGTACCAATCAGATCCGCAGCCAGATCGAGACCACCACTTCCGACTACGACCGCGAGAAGCTCCAGGAGCGTCTGGCCAAGATGGCCGGCGGCGTGGCCATCATCCGCGTGGGCGCTGCCACCGAGGTGGAGATGAAGGAGAAGAAGCTGCGCATCGAGGACGCCCTGAACGCCACCCGCGCCGCTGTTGAGGAAGGCATCGTGGCCGGCGGCGGCACCGCCTATGTGAACGCTGTCTCCGCTGTGGAGAAGCTGCTGGACGAGACCGAGGGCGACGAGAAGACCGGCGTGCGCATCATCGCCAAGGCTCTGACTGAGCCCATGCGTCAGATCGCCACCAACGCCGGCATCGACGGCTCTGTGGTGCTGGAGAACGTGAAGAAGGCCGACAAGACCGGCTACGGCTTCGACGCCTACAACGAGACCTATGTGGACATGATCTCCGCCGGTATCGTGGATCCCACCAAGGTGACCCGCTCCGCTCTGGAGAACGCCGCTTCCATCGCCGCCACCCTGCTGACCACCGAGTCCCTGGTGGCCGACAAGAAGGAGCCCGCTCCCGCGGCTCCCGCTGCCCCCGACATGGGCGGCATGTACTAAGCAATAGCCTGAACCCATTGGGACGCAAGCAATTGCCGGAGGTACAGCCGTGAATTTACGATAAACTTACGACAATTGCAAAGAAAAAGCGCCTGATATGTATGAACGCCGCTGTCTGTGATTTACAGACAGCGGCGTTTTATTTTGTTTATCCCTCCTACGAAAAAAGTCTTCGGCCGTTACATGTCGAGGGAAAAAAGAAAAATCTTTTGATGGGTCTTGATTTATTTTATAAGTATGTTAGTATGTAAACATACATACTAAATACAAAGGAGGTGGGCGTATGAATCATCGGCAGAAAACAGCATTTGGTGCATATCTGGTCGGAGAGATCAAAAAGGCAGAAATGTCGCAGGAAGAGTTTTATACCGCAGTCGGCATTAAAAAACCGTACTTCTACGATCTGTTGACAGCCACGCCCCCTCCAACTGTGCTTCAGGATAAGATTGCATCTGTACTGGATGAAAAGACTGGCGCCGATGATATTCGACGAAAACGGTTATACGATCTGGCAGCAGAAGGCCGCAGTGAGATCCCGGCAGACATAGCAAAGCTCATTAAAGACAATCCGGCCAAACTGGACATGATACGCAAAACACTGAACGAGCTGCTTGCGGCGCAAGGATAAGGAGATGGAGATATGGCAGCGTTGAATGAACTGATTCAAAAAATAGAGAATCCGGAGCTGCGGGCGCAGATTCAAGCAGCGGCAGACAAACTGGTAAAGCAGAAGAAGTTTGGCCTTGTGTTTGAGGAACATCTTCCGGAGTGTACGCCCCTCTATGACATTCCGGTCAGGAAGGGCCTAAAGGTATCGCTTCGCGGGGGAAAGGCGAATGAAACTTACACTGTTTTGAAAATTGAGGACGGCAAGGCTCTCTGCCTGCCAAGAAACGGAAATGAGGCGGTGGAATTTCCTGTTGATGACCTCGTGACAACGGCAGAACTGGGTGACCCAATCTATCCCTGCCTCCAGATGCTGGACGAAGTGTGCAACGCGCCGGACAGTGACCTTTGGCATACCCTGATTGAAGCGGATAACTACCATGCTCTGCAGCTTCTGGAATATTTATATGGAGGTAAAGTGGATTGCATTTATATCGATCCACCATATAATTCGCGGGCCAAGGATTGGAAGTATAATAACGACTACGTTGATCCTACTGACACTTATACGCATAGTTTGTGGCTTTCTATGATGCAGAAGCGGTTGAAATTAGCAAAAAAACTATTGAATCCAAACGATTCAGTTTTAATTGTTACAATAGACGAAAAAGAGTACCTCCATTTGGGTTGCCTGCTTGAAGAGATGTTCTCTGATGCTAAAATACAGATGGTTAGCAGCGTGATTAATTCAAAAGGGGTTGCACGCGATGAATTCTATCGTGTTAACGAGTACCTGTACGTAGTTAGAATTGGTAACTGTGTCCCTTCATCAATGCAGTTATCATCAGAATGGAGAGGAAACATTAGAACATCAACTACCGAAAAAGTCAGATGGGGTAGTTTGATGAGAAGTGGATCCGGTTCCGATAGAAAGGATTCGCCTGGATGTTTTTATCCTATATTTATATCTAAGAATAAAAAAACATTTTGTGGAGTTGGTGATGTTGTACCTCCAGGTGTAGACAGACATTCTGTGGAAATACCTGAAGGGCAGATTGCGTTATTTCCCATTCATGATGATGGAACCGAGGGACGATGGCAGTACTCTAGAGAAAAATTATTAGAGATTCAAAGAAAAGGATATGTGCGGATAAGCACTCAAACAAGCAGTGGTTTAACTTTACGATATATATCAGAAGGGTGGCAAAAGAAAGTTGAAAACGGGCTAATTGCAGTTGTTGGAAAAGCAGAAGATGGGTCACTTATTTTTGATGACAGCGATTACACACAGGAGTATATTCCATGCAATCAATGGTGGATTTCGTCTCATAACGCTACAGAGTTTGGTAGTAAACTTTTAAAAAAATTTGTCTGCCAACGAAAATTTCCTTTTCCAAAATCTTTATATGCAGTCCATGATATAATCCACTTCTTTGTTAAGAATAAACCCAATGCACTCATTGTTGACTTTTTTGCTGGATCGGGTACTACACTTCATGCCATCAATTTATTAAATGCGGAAGATAACGGGCATCGCCGCTGTATTATGGTTACAAATAATGAAGTTAGCGAAGAAGAAAAAGAGTCCTTTAAGGCAAATGGAGTTCAAGAAGGTAGTAGTGCGTGGGCAAGCCACGGAATTGCAAGATACATCACATGGCCACGCACGGTATGTTCAATAATGGGAACAAATATTAATGGCGAAAAACTGAGCGATGAATATATTACTTCGGGTAAAGAGGTAATTGCCAAAAAAAGAAGTATTATACAACTTCCTTTCATAGATTTATCCATACTATCACTTCAGGATAAAAAGAAGCTAGTGCAGCTAATCTCGCGTAATATTCTTCCTGGAAAACTGGTTACAGATGAAACCGCCTTTGTTGTATCTGATGATCCAAAACATACCGTTTCTATTTTAATTGATACCACTAGAGCAGAAGAATGGATTTCCAAAGTAAGAGAATCTGATCATATTGATGAACTTTTTGTAATTACAAAAGACAAAAAACTGTTCAATCAAATCAAAAAAAAGGTAAACGAAACCCTCTCGCCTATCGAACAAGTCATTCCAATAAAAAGGCCTATGTCTGCAGGATTTAAGGCAAACGCCATATTTTTTAAACTTGGTTTCCTTGATAAAACCAAAATTTCTCTTGGTATGCAGTTCAAAGAGTTGCTCTCTACCCTATGGATGAAAGCGGGTGCCATTGGGAAATGTCCTACCATTGATGCAGGGGTACCCGATATGCTCATTCTGCCGGAAAATAAAATGGCGATTCTCAATGACGAGAACCGATTTGGAGCATTTGCGGAAAAGCTGGCACAGCATCCCGAAATCGAGGTCGTATATCTGGTGACCGATTATGAATCCAGCTTTGTTTCCATGACGCAGGCGCTGGAGGGCAAAATAACGTATCAGTTGTACCGGGATTATCTGGACAACTTTAGAATCAACGCAGGGAGGAACAGCAGATGAAAGTAAATTTAATATCCTTTCAGGATAAAGCTGTGAAGGATCTGCGTGTGGACATTGCCGATGCGCTGGACAATTATAGACGTAGGAAGAAAACGCAGGTCGTTTCCCTGCAGGCCCCCACCGGAGCCGGAAAGACGATTATTGCTGCTGGACTAATTGAAGATATCTATTTTGGGTCAACCCTTGCAGATGGGACTACGTTTGACGAACAGCCGGAGGCAATTTTTGTTTGGCTGTCGGATTCTCCGGAGCTGAATGCCCAGTCCAAGCAAAAAATTGAGTTGAAAACCAGCAAACTGCGCTTTGGCCAGTGCGTCACCATTGCAGAGGATTCCTTCGACATGGAGATGCTGGAAGATGGCCATGTCTACTTTCTGAATACTCAAAAAATCAGCAGAAACGGTAAACTGACGCAGCACTCTGATGACCGGCAGTACACGATTTGGGAAACCCTTGATAATACCATTCAAAACAAAGCGGACAGACTGTACTTTATTATCGATGAAGCGCACCGCGGTGCCAAGAGCAAGCGGGAAGCCGGTACCGACACCACGATCATGCAGCGTTTTATCAAGGGGTACGAATACACCGAAAACGGCATCAAGCGAAAGATGCGGGCTATGCCGGTAATCCTTGGCATCAGCGCCACTTCGGAGCGATTCAATACTTTAGTTGGCAACACCACCAACGTCGGACTCCAAAAATATGTAATTACAGCAGACGATGTGCGTAGCTCGGGCCTTCTCAAGGATCGGATTGTCATTACTTACCCGGAAGATCCGGAAAAAAACAACGATATTGTACTTCTGGAAGCTGCTGTGGAAGAATGGCTGAAGAAATGCAAGCGCTGGTATCAGTACACGTCTGAGCAGCACTATGCCAATGTAGATCCGGTGCTTGTGGTTCAGGTGTGCCAAGGGCATAACGGTGCGTTGTCTGACACCAACTTGGAAGATGTGCTTGCAAAAATCGAAGAAAAGGTCGGTACACCATTCAAACATGGAGAAGTAGCCCATTGCTTTGGAGAAGGGACGACTTTGGAACTGAATGGATTGACCATCCCCCATGTTAAGGCGTCCGAAATCGCGGACGATCACAAGATTAAAGTGGTTTTCTTTAAGGAGGCACTTTCCACAGGGTGGGATTGTCCCAGAGCCGAAACCATGATGTCCTTTGCGGTGAGAAACGACCCGACTTATATCGCGCAGCTCCTTGGAAGAATGGTGCGGACACCGCTGCAGATGCGGGTCATGCGCGATGAGTTTCTAAATGACGTGAAGCTGTATCTCCCACATTTCAACAAGGATACCGTTAAAAAAGTCGTAGAAGAACTTCAAAGCAATGAGGGCGGCGAAATTCCGACAGAAATTAACGGCGAATCATTGGAAGAACCTACCTATGTCACTTGGACAGTACACACTCCCCGACATGCCCGTCAGGTGGAACCCGATCCGAATCAGATTGATCTGTTTGATCATATGCCGGGAAATTCTGTTGCGGCAACGACACCTGCAGATACTCCTGCAGCCGAAACTGCGCCGCCGCAGGCTCCTGCCGCTTCGAACAGCACCGGCACAGGTGCGCCGGAGTATATTCCTCCAAAATCAGTGACTGCTCCGGTGCCTTCCGGTGGCCAGCAATCTGCGCCCACTATTCCAACGGAACATATTTTACAGGGTAAGCAGCTTGAAATGATTCCGGAGTTTGACCGGGTAGAGATTATTGATTTTATCAACGCCAAAGGGTATTTAACCTATTTCGTTCGGCAGGATCGAATCAATGACTACCTGAAATCGCTTCTGGATCTTGCCACGTTGCTGACGCACAATGTTATCTATCAAAATGCCCGTGACGAAGTGATAGATGATATTGTGGGGCTCATTCGCTCCTATATCGAAGAGCTGCATCGTACGGGGCGTTATGATACGCTGGCAGACCAGGTGCTGCAATTCAAACTTTCTGTTCAGGTGTTTGACCCATTTGGTAAGGCGTTGGAGGAAAACTATTTCAATGATTTTACCCTGATGTCAGAAACTGATCTTGACAGACAGGTGCGCAATGCAGATGCGCGGCTTGGCAGATACGGGTTCCCCAATATTTATGGTAGCAGATACTTTAACGAAGAGAACCCGAATGCACACAAAATCGATTGCGTCCTTTTCGCTGCAGATGAATCGTGCAGAGCAAAGCTCGGTGAATACGCAAAGAACAAGCTGCGGGAATTTTCCGGAAAGTACCGCGTGGCGGTTGCGAACAAGTCAGATGCATGTAAAAGAAAATACCGTGAAATCATGGCTGATAGCGCCGTTGTCAGCGAACAGATCTTTGCGATTCCAGAAAACATCTATGTAAAGGAAGACCCTGACGGTAAGGAATATGAAAATCATCTCCTCGCCGCTCCAGATACAGGTATTGCTAAGATCAAACTGAATGGTTGGGAAGCCGACCTGATTGACGAGGAAGCCCGCAGACCAGATTTTGTTTGCTGGCTGCGCAATCCGGCCAAAGCCTCTTGGGCGCTGTGTTTGCCGTATGACATCAACAATGAGAAGAAATCCTTTTATCCCGATTTCTTGATTGTACGCCGTGATCCAGCAGTTGATTATGTTGTGGATATCTTGGAACCCCATGGCAACCAATATGCCGATAATCTGCCGAAGGCAAAAGCACTGGTAGCATATGCAAAGGCAGAAGAACGTATTGGCCGAATCCAACTAATCCATAAGACCACTGGTGCGGGCAACAAGAGTCGATTTGTCCGTCTGGATCTCACTGATATATCTGTGTGTGACAAAGTGCTTCGCGCAATATCTAACGAGGAGTTAGATCATATTTTTGAAACAGATGGATTATTTGGATAAAGCGAAGCACTATCTTTTTTAAGCGCGACCGGATTCACAGAGATACAATATATAGAATATTTTCGGAAAATAATTCAATATGTAGTTGATTTCTGCGCGTGTCTATGATACCCTATCTTTGCCAACGTCTAAAGGCATAACTATGAATGAACAACGACAACAGCACGACCCACTTATTAGAGCGCCGCTTTTACGGCACAACGAGGACGCCGTCCTATGGGCGGCATGAAAAACCACGAGGTGGGCGGTAACGCCCGAACAATCCCACATGCAGGCGGGAAAAGTTTGCTGCACTTGCCAACCCGGTACCCTGCGGGAACAACGACCCAGCGCAGTCCAAAACTGCGCCCATGAATTTCTTTCGTGAACGGGCTTTGCGCCGGAGGTGGATAATGTAATTATTCACCAACAGCGTTTCACGGGAGGAGGTGGCCGCTATGGCACATTCTATCTTTCACCATAGCAAGCTGAACGCACACAATCAGCAGACCACCTCCGGCAATAGGCCCACATAGGCAATTTATAACCAGGGGAAACCGCTTTGGCTTACAGGAAGCCGAAGCAAAGCCCCGGTTATAAAAGGAACGAACAATCTGCCCTGGCAAGGCAGATCCAGGCAGACCTCCAAAAACTCGGCATGACACAAAAGGAACTGGCAACCGCAAGCGGTATGCCGGAGGCCAGATTGAGCCGGATTTTGCGGAGTGGAAAAGTACGGCTGACAGAACAGGACATTAACCAGTTAGCCCTTGGCCTTAGAAAGACAACGGCAGAACGGGATAACCTGCGGTATCTCGCATGGCCCGAACTGTACGAGATTGACAAGGCGTTAAAGCGGCGTGACGGGTGTGTGTTCCTGGTAAACTGTGAACTGGCCGAACAGGGACTTCCCTTATTGGGAAGCAATTTTGAAGAATGACAGAAAACCGCCGTCCCAGGCAGCAAGTGGGACGGCGGTAATTTTTTTGTCTGAATTTCACCAGTGAAATTTTCAAGGGATTTTCCGCGGTATGATAAGGCCACACAAGGACTTGTGACCTTATCACCAGGGCGGCGGGCAGGCCAGCCACCGCCCACAATACAGTGGAGGAAATTGCTATGAAAATCACTGACCTTATCATTGACTCTAAGAGCCTGGGAAGCAAGCTGTGGCTGGTGGAGGTGTCCCCGGCCTATGAGTACCAGAACAACAGGCGGACAGATACCGTCCTCGGCTACCGCTATACGGTGGCCCTGCCGGACAAGGGTCTGGACAAAATCAATGTACGCATTGACGGTGAAAAGCGTATGGATACCCCGGACGGCTATGTGGAAGTGCGCTTTGACGGCCTGGAGGTATTCATCTATTGGAGCCAGGGCCAGCCCCAGGTGGGAGCTAGGGCTGCGGGCATCCATCTGGTGAATCCGAAAGCCTGATGACCTGGGCGGCACTGGAGAGGCCAGCCGGGATAAGGACAGTCCCCTCAAGGGAATGGCCCCCGGCGGCAGCGCCAGCGCCGCCCTCCCATAAGGGTCAGTATTACCCCTTATGGGAAACTTGTAGCATGTAGCAATACAAGGGAGGCTTTACATGGGCAGCAACAGCCAATCCCGAAAATGGGCGCTTGTAATCAACAATCCATCAGAGGCCGGATTAGACCATAGCGCCATCAAGGAAATCTTACAGAGGTTTTCCCCGGCCTATTACTGCATGGCCGACGAAACAGCGTCAACGGGGACATATCACACGCACTTGTTTTTCTACGCTCCATCGCCGGTACGATTTACCACAATCAAAAACCGCTTCCCCGTCGCTCATATAGAAAAGGCATACGGAACGGTGCAGGAAAACCGGGCCTACATCCGCAAGGAGGGCCGATGGGCGGATACGGACAAAGCGGAAACTGCGGTGCCTGGGACATTTGAGGAATGGGGCGAGATGCCCCCGGAACGGGCGGAGAAACACCCGGAGATGTTCCGGCTCGTCCAGAATATCCGGGACGGCCTGACCACCACGGAGATCATTGACGATAATCCCGCCATGGCTTTTCGTGTCCGTGATATTGACCTGCTGCGGCAGACCTTGACGGCGGAAAAGTACGCCGTGGAAAACCGCCTTTTGGAAGTAACGTATCTCTATGGATCCAGCGGAGCAGGTAAGACACGGAGCATTTACAGCACCCATGACCCCAGGAGCATTTACCGGGTGACAAACTACCGGGCCACAAGGGGCATTTCCTTTGACGGCTACCACGGGCAGGATGTGCTTGTATTCGAGGAGTTCAGCAGCCAAATTCCCATTGAAGATATGCTCAACTACCTGGACATTTATCCCCTGTCGCTCCCGGCCCGGTACAATGACAAAACGGCCTGTTACACAAAAGTATATATCACATCTAACTCGCCGCTGGAAAATCAATATTGGGTGGAACAGCAGGCGAGGCCGGAAACCTGGCGGGCATTTCTCCGCCGTATCCATACTGTGGTGGAGTACCTCCCGGACGGCTCCACGATCATCCACAAGAAAGGGGGCTTTCCCTATGACAAGAAGTGATAAAGACACGATTCACAAGCGGACGGAGAACCGCCGCCTACTCCAACGCATGAAAACGGGGCTTGAGGTGGTAACGCATACTCCTTACAAGGGCGTGCTGCTGGGAGCCTATCTGGTGGGCGCTGCGCTGGTTTGGCTGTTTCGGGCATACCTGTTCAGTCTGGATTCCTATGGTATGTTTTCCCCTGTTCTGGAAGCGGCTATCAATCTTTTGATTCCCCTCTATGCTGTGGGTGGCCTCTTGGCTTTCCTGGCGTTCCTGGGAACGCCCCAGGGCAGCAAAGCGGCAAAGGAGGGTTTGCAGAAAGTTGGCCTTGTCAACCATGCAGGAGAGGCCCCCGCCCTCATAGCCAAACGGCAGGACAGGGATAATCCCCGGCTGACGATCTGGGAGTTTGACCCCTGTGGGATACCGCTGGGCGAGTGGGAGGACAAACGGGCCAGGATTGAAACGGCCCTGGATATTACCATAGCAAAAATGACCTGGGCGGAGGGGCGAAAACTCATTCGTGTCTATGCTGTCCCGGCAAAAAGTGATTTCCCGGCCCTGCTCCCCTGGAATGACAAATACCTGTCCCCGGAAAGTTTTGTTCTGGTGCTGGGAGAAAGCCTCACAGGGGCGGTGACAGTCAACCTTGCAAATATCCCTCATATCCTGCTGGGCGGCTCTACGGGCAGCGGAAAAAGTGTGCTGCTGAAGCTGCTGCTTATGCAGTCGCTCCTCAAGGGGGCGGAGGTCTACATAGCCGATTTCAAGGGCGGCGTGGACTTTCCCGAAGCCTGGCACAATAAATGCCGGATGTGCTTCACTGAGAAAGATTTGCTGTATACCCTGGGTCAGCTTGTGACGGTGTTGGAATACCGCAAGGGACGGCTTGCGGAAACCGGGTGTAAAGATCTGGATACCTATAACGAGGTCACAGGAGAAAGTCTCTCTCGGATCGTGTTCGCCTGCGACGAAGTAGCAGAGATGCTGGACAAAACAGGCCGCAGCAAAGAAAGTAAGGAAGTGCTGGCCCAGATTGAAAACAAGCTGGCGACACTATCCCGCCTGGGACGGGCCTTTGGCATCCACCTAATCCTCGCCACCCAGCGCCCGGACGCCAACATTCTCCCCGGCCAGATCAAGAACAACCTGGATTTCCGGGTATGCGGCAGGGCGGACAATGTACTCTCTCAAATCATTCTGGACAATACCAGCGCCGCCGATCAGATACCCAAGGACGCAAGGGGCCGCTTCATCACCGGGGATGGTACTGTGTTCCAGGCTTACTTGCTGGACGAAAAGCAACTGTGAGGTGATTTCCGTGGCGCATGAAATTCCTATTTGGCAGAAAGCCAATCTTACTTTGGAGGAAGCCGCTGCCTACTATAACATTGGCATCAACAAACTGAGGCAGATGACCGATACCAAGGAGTGCGAGAAATATGTGCTTTGGGTGGGAAATCGTCGCCTGATAAAACGGAAACCATTTGAGGCATATCTCCAAAGTGAATATTCCATTTGAATGGCAAAAAGCGCCCAGATATGCTATGATAACTGTATCATACATATCGGGCGCTTTTCCGGAAAGGAGTGTGCATTGTGGCGGGAAAGCGCAAAGATAGAAATGGCCGAGTACTGAAAACAGGTGAAAATCAACGCAAAAATGGCACCTATGATTATCGCTATACAGATAGTTACGGAAAAGTGCGATGTATTTACGCTAAGACATTAGAAGATCTTCGGAAGAAGGAAGCCGCGATCCAAAGGGACCTCGCCGATGGCATCGACTATGCTGCCGGTGAAATTTCAGTAGCTGATTTGGTAGACCGCTATATGAGCCTGAAGCGAGACATTGGAAATAATACGAAGCGGGCCTATGGAACCGTCATTAACCGGATCAAGGAATCTGAGTTTGGGCAGATGAAGGTGCGAAATGTAAAGCTGTCCGATGCCAAGCGTTTCTACATTGACCTACATGATACCGGAAGCAAACGCAACACAATCTCTATCTACCATAGTGTGCTACGGCCCACCTTTGAGATGGCTGTCGATGATGACATGATTCGCAAAAATCCGTTCAAATTCAAGGTGTCCGATATTATTCCGGACGATGCGGTGAAAAGAACGGCACTTACCAAGCAACAGCAGGAAAATTATCTTCGCTTTATTCAGGAGAATGGACAGGATAATTACTATGATGATATTGTGATCCTGATGGGCACCGGGTTGCGGGTTAGTGAGTTGTACGGCCTTACCAAGAAAGACGTGGACTTCAAAAAGCGGCTCATCTTTATTGACCACCAGCTCTGCCGGACGGCAGAAAAGCCTTACTTTGTAAAATCGCCTAAGACCAGCAGCGGTGTCCGGTGTATCCCCATGAGCGATGTGGTCTACATGGCGTTAAAGCGTGTTGTGGCAAACCGGCAGCCTCCAACAGTAGAACTCCTGGTGGATGGGTACAGCGGCTTTCTCTTCCTGGATAAAGCCGGGATGCCAAAGGTTGCTATGCACTTGGAAAACTATATGCGGGGAATGCAGAAAAAGATGGAACGGATCTATGGAAAATCCTTTCCGCGTGTAACGCCCCATGTGCTGCGCCATACCTTCTGTACCAATATGCAGCGAGCCGGGATCGATGTGAAAAGCCTGCAATACCTTATGGGCCACTCCAATGTCAGCGTGACATTAGATGTCTATACGCATGTTGACTTTCACGCGGTTCAAGAGGCATTTGGCAAGGCAGTCTCCAATCTATAAGTGTCTTTGCTTCCTGCAAAAAATACCCGACTGCTTACCATAAAACTTACCATTTTCAGCAGGTAAGATATGTAGACTATGGTAGAGAATATCGGAAAGAAATTATAGAATATAACACATATCCCTTCTTTTCTCTACTTATCTCGTATAGAAAGCCGTAATTCCCCGAGGGCGGCATGTATTGATAAACACCCTAAGCCCTTGAAACGACTGGGTTTCAGCGTTAGGAAAAGCGGATTTACGCCAGACTTACGCCACAGACAAAGCGCATGATAGGGTAACAACAGGCCGACGCTCATAGGTGATTTGAGTGTCGGCCTGTTCTTTTAATCACCCCGTTTTAAGTCCGTTTTTTGGTACACTGGATATCGGATAATAGAACTGCTAAAATGATTGTGATAGTAACGACCAAGGTGATATACTATGGAATGGATGGATCATGCAATTAGGAAACACGCGGATTTGAAAGATAGGTTTCCTATCATCCATACGGGTTTCCTTGAATTAGACAGTATGGCCCCCTTGCTTCGACGCGGGACGGTGTCCCTCCTTGGATCACGCCCTGGCATGGGAAGAAGTACTTTGGCGGCCCAAATTGCTGCAAACATCGCTGACTCCGGCGGCTATGTGGTCTGGTTTACGACAGTCCTCTCTGTTGGAGAGATTGTTGAGAAAATCCTTCGGGTCAAACCAGACTTTCAATGTCCACAAAACATCGCCTTGGAGGACAGAGTGGGGGATGGACGAGAACTGCAACAAGCTGTCATGGAATTGGGGCAGCGAATTGACCTTGTGGTGGTAGATGATTTGCAGGGAATGTATCGGATTTCCCGCGGCGGTCAGGCAATATTTGATGCGGCACGAATCTGTGCTGATCTGCGGGACTTTGCCCGCAGTCAAAATATGGCCGTGCTGCTGCTCTCACGCCTGACAAGGGCATCAGAGTACAGGAGGGGCCATCATCCGATCTCTGTGGATATCCCCCACTGGGAGAGCATCAAGAGGGTGGTAGACTCTGTGTTCCTGCTCCATAGAGACGGATACTACACGGGGGACACATCACAGTATCAGGTAGCCACGATTGCTGCTGGACCCAGCATCGACCGCTGCGCAGTTCTGTCCCTTTTATGGGATAAGATGACGGGGCGATTTCTTCCCTATGATGCGCGACTGCTGTAATGCGTGCCTCCCGGGAAAGCCCTGCAGGGCGAATATCTTAATCGTATCAGCGACCTTTGCAGAGGTCAAAGTTAACATAGTACAAATGATATGAGGAGGAAACGACATGCACAGAGAGATCCCATTTCTCGATATGCGCAGATCACCAGGGGACCCCGTCAACTGCTGGATCGTCTATCTGATGCCCTTCGACCCGGAAGAACGGGGTGATTATGAGAAGATTGATACCTTCCAGCAGTCCTGCATCGATCACAAGATCTTCGGAATGGGTTGGGATATTGTAAATGAGCCACTTAGCTACGGTACTTCCATTCAGGATGGCGCAGAAATTTACAAAGAAAGATATGGCCCAAATTCCGGTATGGAAAACGCCCTAAAACAATATAAAAGGGTACAAAAGGGCGACTATGTGTTGACTCGCCTGAAGAACGGCCATTATTATGTCGGAAGGGTGATTGAGCCAGCAATCTATGTGCAGCAAGATCAGGAGCCGTATATCAATCTCTCCTGGGGCTGTCGAGTGGAGCAGTGGGAGGAATATGCCTCGGAGGAGGATATCCCGTCAGAGATCCGAGGGCGGCTTTCCCAGAAGCGTCACCCCACAATACAGAGAATGGATGGATATAGGCTCCGTCTGCTAACGATGAAACTCTATGACGACAGAGAAACTGTGCCGCAATTGAAGATACCGCCGCTGCGCTTTACTCGTGAGAACTTTGTTCGGTGTCTGGATTATAGGCAGTTGGAGGACTTGGTGGCTCTGTATATCTGGGAGAGGCATGGAGACAAGGGATATATGCTCCTCCCATCTTCCGGAAAGACTAACCAGCAGAAGTATGAGTTCCAATTTGTCAACGCAAGAGACTCCCGTCAGAAACCCATCAGTTGTCAGGTTAAGAATCAGGAGGAAATCTCCATCGAACATTATAGCGGCGAATCCGGCTACGAGCGGATTTATCTGTTCAGCGGGAAGTGGAATGACGAGGAGGCCACGGCAAGGCAGTCCGAATCTGCGCCGAATGTGACGATTATACGACCGGCGGAGTTATATGAAACCTTGCACCACAATTCCATTTTCAACAACAGGTTCTATAGAGTGGCTGATACTGACGAAATCTCCATAGAAGATATTGCGGCAGGTCTGCGCAGGCTGGGCTATACTGATGCTGGACATAAATTCAAGAGACGAGCGTCCCGGCAGTATGTTTGGGATAATGGTAAAAAGGATTTTTTAGATTTTGTGGTTTCTGATGGGCTTTTTTATTCCGAGGAGTTTGGCGCGTTAGTCTGCTCCTGGGGAGACTATTCGGAGATAGAAATTAGTAGTCTAAGGTCTGATTTGGCTCAATGCTTGTCGCAATTTACTAAGGCTCAATAGTCTGATGCGGAGGGGGCGTTTTTCGGCCCTTGACGGCCCGGTAAAAAACGGCTATACTGGCGGTGTAAAAGACTGCTGCGGACGGCCCCTGCCCGAGGATCACCGGCAGGACCAGCGGGAAGCAGGGACAGTCTTTCATACGGCAGTCCGGCCCCGGCGTTATGGATATGGGCGCATAAGTGCAACCGGGAATAGTGTATGGGCTGTGCGTGAGGTCAGTTTCTCCACGGCAGAAAACCGTTTTGCCGTGGAAGTGGAGCCGCAGGCGCGCGGGGACGCCTCCCCTGCCTATGCGCCAGCGGGACAACTCCAAGTGTAATGATATAAATAGGCCCAAGGATGATTTTTGAATGAAACCGAATGCGAAACGCTTGTCCCGGCGGACGATGGGCGGCGTCAGCGTTTCCGTGTGATCTGCGGAGTGAGGTGAACCAAGTCCCCTGTTGCCGGTGTGGGCGCTGCCCGCGAGGCCACGGCAATATGCTGATGTGAAATGACGGGGGAAAGGGGGTAGTATGCCCTTTTCCCGGAAAAATTGAATGAAAGAGCGCGGCGCTCGCGCCGCAGGTATGAAAGAGTACAGCTTTTGAAAAGCCGTACTCTTTTTCTGTTTATTGTTAGAAGATGGCTTTCCAGAGGTCCGCCGCCGGGGCAGTCCCTACCCACCGACACGACTTCCGCGAAAGGAGGTGACCTGTATGCCCTGTTCCCGTTATCCCCTCGTTACCGGCACATTCGGCATACACCCTTTCCCCAGCGTCATCACCTCCGGCGGCGGGACCCTTTGACTTATTCCACCACGAGGCAGCATGGGCAAGATCAGCGCGGACGGCTTTGAGCGCCGTTTCGCCCTGGCCTGCCGGCCTCAAGGGACCTGTAAAGACGAGATCAACCGATTATTTGCGGCAGCAGCCGCGGAAAATAAATTGACAAGGAGGACCAATGAACATGAAAAAGTATCTTGCGCTTATCCTTGCGATCGTCATGTCCCTGAGCCTGGTCGCCTGTGGCGGCGGTGGCAGCACCGAGAGCCCCAGCGGCGGCGGTGAGACCCAGACCGGCGGCGAGCCCGCTGCCGGCGGCGACATCTATGTCCTGGTACCCAACGCCGACCACGGCTGGACCGGAGCCGTTCTGACCTATGCTCAGCAGAAGGCTGAAGAGGTCAACGCCGAAGGCACCTACAATGTAGTGGTCCAGGCCGCTACCGACGCCAAGAACCAGCAGGAGCAGATCGACGACCTTCTGGCTGCCGCCACTCCTCCCGCCGGCATCGTGATCCTGCCTTACGACAACACCATGGAGTCCTCCATGGCCTCCATCGCTGCTACCGACATCCCCTTCATCATGGTGGACCGCATCATCGACAACCCCGTGGTGCAGGAGAAGGTTACCGCCAACGTCAAGGGCGATAACGAGGGTATCGGCAAGGCTACCGCTGAGCGCTTCATCGCCGACGGCCTGCAGCCTGGCGACAAGCTGTACGTTATGATCGGCGACACCTCCTCCGTGCCTGAGATGCGCAACAAGGGCTTCACCGAGACTCTGGCTGCCAACGGCTGGACCGAGGAGCAGCTGGCCACCATCGAGTACTCTGCCGCCACCGGCTGGAGCCGTTCCACCGGCAAGCAGCTGTTCATCGACTGGATCAACAGCAAGACCGTCGAGGAGCTGGGCGAGTATCACTACATCTTCACCCACGACGATGAGATCGGCATGGGCATCCTGGAGGCCCTGAGCGGCACCGAGATCGAGCAGGCCAAGAAGGACGCCTTCCTGGAGTCCATCGAGTCCATCGGTTCTTCCTCCGGCCTGGGCGAGATGTATGAAGTGCTGTCCGGCACTCACGCCAATACCGCCTATCCCGACATCGTTGCCAACTTCGACCTGTTCTCCGTTACCTATCCGCCCAAGATGATCCAGACCGCCGTGGATGACATGATCAGCCACCTGAACGGCGAGACCGTGGAAAAGGATCATACCATTACCGTCGACGTGGTCGGCTCCACCAACGTGGCCGATTACGAGGGCTTCTAAACGAGACCGAGCGGCGGTCCCCGCGGGCGCTGTGCCGCCCACGGGGACCGCTGTTCCTTAAAGAGGGTGCCTGACCATGAAAATTTTGCAGATGACCGATATTACCGCCAACCCCGCCCTCACCGGCTTTACCGCCGGCAAGATCCTGTGGGTGCGCCGCCATGAGCCGGAGCTGTTTGCAAAATGCCGCCGCATCCTGCTGCCCAAGGACTACCTGCGCTACAAGCTGACGGGAGAGTTTGCCACCGAGGTGTCCGACGCCTCGGGCATGAACCTGCTGGACGTGGCTCACCGCTGCTGGTCCCAGGAGGTGCTGAACAAGCTGGACATCGACCCGGCTCTGCTGGGCAAGCTGTATGAGTCCACCGACCTCACCGGCACGGTGACGGCGGCCGCCGCTGCCGAGACCGGCCTGGCCCCCGGTACACCGGTGGCAGGTGGCGCCGGTGACAACGCCGCAGCGGCAGTGGGTACCGGTGTGGTGCGGTCCGGCCGGGCCTTTGTGACCCTGGGTACCTCCGGCGTGGTCTTTGCCCACGCCGACCAGGTGAGCATCGATCCCGGCGGACGGGTCCATACCTTCTGCGCCGCCGTACCCGGAGCATGGACGGTGATGAGCTGTACCCTGGCCGCCGGTCTGTCCCTCCAGTGGTTCCGCAACCAGTTCTGCACCGAGGAGCGGCGGCAGGCTGAGGCGGAGGGAGTGGATCCCTACGATATTATGACCTGGGAGGCGGGGGAGTCCCCCATTGGAGCCAACCGGCTGCTCTATCTGCCCTACCTGATGGGCGAGCGATCCCCGCTGCTGGACGAGAAGGCCAGAGGTGCCTTCATCGGCCTGTCCGCCATGCATGGTCGGGGGGATCTCATCCGTGCGGTGCTGGAGGGGGTGTCCTACTCCCAGCGCCAGTGTCTGGACATTTTGCGGGAGATGGGCGTGGCCCCCGACCATATCATGGCCTGCGGCGGCGGCGGACGCTCCCCCTTCTGGCGGCAGATGCTCTCCGATGTGCTGGGCTGCACCGTCCAGACCGCCAAGGCGGCCCAGGAGGGGCCCGCTCTGGGCGCGGCCATCCTGGCAGGTGTGTGCGCCGGGGTGTACCCCGATGTGCCCACCGCCTGCGACGCCATCGTCCACCCCGATCAGTCCTGCGCACCCCAGGGGGAGAACAGCGCGGCCTATGAGCCCTTCTATCAACTGTATACCAGTCTCTATCCCGCCCTTAAAGGCAGCTTTGAGACCCTTTACCAGCTGTAAAATCGTCCAAATGCAAAAAAGGCCGTGTACACGGCCTTTTTTGCATATTTTGGGCCAGTTGCGTTTTTATGCCACTATGCTATAATTAAAACAATGGCAACAAGAGGGCAGAGGGGGTGGAAGGATGCCGGGAAGAGGAAGCTGGCTGAGAGGCGCGGTCCTGGTGCTGCTTCCCCTGCTGTGCGTGGGGGCCAGTCTCTTTATCGGGCTGTACGACCTGAGTCCGGGCGATGTGCTGGACATCCTGTTCCACCCCGGTCGGGCGGAAGCCGCCCAGGTCAGTGTGGTGTGGCAGCTGCGGCTGCCCCGTACCCTGGCCGCCGCCCTGGTGGGAGCCGCTCTGTCGGTAAGCGGCGCCGCCTATCAGGGGGCCTTCCGCAATCCCCTGGTGGATGCGGGTATGCTGGGGGTGTCCAACGGGGCGGGCTTTGGCGCGGCTCTGGCCATCGTGGCGCTGGGGGGCGGCACCGCCATCTACCCCACCGCCTTTGCCTTTGCGATGCTGGCGGTGGTGCTCAGCGTGCTGGCCGGGCGGGTGGCCGGGGGAAGTTCCGGGATCACCCTCATCCTGGGCGGCGTTATCATCTCCGCCTTTTTCAGCGCGTTCACCTCCATTCTGAAATACATTGCCGACCCCTATTCTCAGCTGCCCGCCATCACCTTCTGGTTTATGGGCAGCTTCGCGGATATTCACTACCACCACTTTGCGGCCTTCCTGCCCATGGGGGTGGGGATTCTGCTGGTGATGCTGTGCCGGTGGCAGATCAACGTGCTGTCCATGGGGGACCGGGAGGCCGCCGCTCTGGGCCTGGATCTGAGCAAGTACCGGCTGCTGCTGGTGGGAGGCGCCACCCTGGCCACCGCCTCGGCGGTGTGCATCAGCGGGGTCATCAGCTGGGTGGGGCTGGTGGTGCCCCACATCTGCCGGATGCTGTTCGGCAGCGACAACCGCCGCCTGATGGGGGCCAGCCTGTCGGTAGGGGCTTCCTTCCTGGTGGTAATGGACATTCTGGCCCGCACCCTGACCACCGCAGAGATCCCCATCGGCATCCTCACTGCTCTGGTGGGCACGCCCTTCTTCATCTACCTGCTGAAAAAGACCAGGGGAGGTGGCTGGAGTGAGTGAGCTGCTGCGCCTGGAAGAACTGAGCTGCGGCTATCAGGAAGTGCCGGTGTTCCGGGATCTGTCCCTCTCGGTGGACCGGGGACAGGTGGTGTGCCTCATGGGCCCCAACGGCTGCGGCAAAAGCACCCTAATCAACACGGTACTGGGCCTCCGGCGGTCCTTGGCGGGAAGGGTCCTGGTGGACGGCCAGGACAGCACCCGTCTCTCCCGCCGGGAGTTGGCCCGGCGCATGGCCCTGGTGCCCCAGGGGCATCAGCCTGTGTTTCCCTATACGGTAAGCCAGGTGGTGCTCATGGGCCGCACCGCCCATCTCTCCCCCTTTGGAGGGCCGGGAAAGGCGGATGAGGCGCTGTGCCGGGACGTTTTACATGCCATGGGTCTGACGGACAAGGCGGACGCTCCCTATCAGCAGCTGTCCGGCGGGGAGCTGCAGCTGGTGCTGCTGGCCCGGGCTATGGTGCAGCAGGCGCCCCTGCTGCTGCTGGACGAGCCCACAGCCCACCTGGACCTGCGCAACGAGCTGCTCTTTCTGGAGCAGATGGTCCGGCTGACCGCCGGTCAGGGGGTGGGCGTGCTGATGGCCACCCATGATCCCAACCACGCCTTTTATCTGGAGGAGATGGGCCTGCCGGTGACCGCCGCCCTGATGGGGTCAGGCGGGCTGTACCGGTGGGGGCCGCCGGGGGAGACCCTGACCCCGGAGAACCTGGCCTGGGTATATGGGGTGGAGGCCGCCATTCTGGAGGGCGGACCCACCCTGCGGCGGGTGGCACCCCGCCGCATCCTATAGGAGGTGGAAGCCATGAAGCGAATATCGGGTGCCGCCCTCAGTGTGCTGCTCTGCCTGATCCTGCTGTGCGGCTGTGCCCCCGGTGGACAGCCTGAGGGCGGGACGGCGGAGCTGCGTACGGTAACAGACCAGGCGGGGCGGACGGTGGAGATTCCGGAGGAACCCACATGTATCTGCGCCCTGGACCCCTTCTGCGCCCCCTTTGTGGTGGCCTTCGGCTACGGGGAGCAGGTGAAGGCCACCATCCCCTCCATCCAGCGGGATGTGCTCATCCAGTCCATCTGCCCCTCCCTGAAGGAGGCCCAGGTGGTGAAAAGCGGCGGGGTGGTCAATGCCGAGGCCCTGCTGAGCATCGGGGTGGACCTGATCCTGCTGGACCGGGAGAGCTATGAGGACCAGGACAGCCGGGCCAAGATCGACGCCACCGGCATCCCCTATCTGGTGGTGTCCAACACCACGATCGACGAGGCCCTGGCCGCCGTGGAGCTGGTGGGACAGGTGCTCCATGCCGAGGATGAGGCGGCCCGGTACATCGCCTGGTACCGGGAGTGTCTGGCCCGGGCGGAGGAAGTGAGCGCCCAGGTGCCCCAGGAGGAGCGGCCCCGGCTCTACCACTCGGTGAACGAGGCGGTGCGCACCGACTATGCCGGCAGCCTGCCCGCCCAGTGGATCGCCGCCACGGGAGCGGTCAATGTGTCCCTGGAGGGGGAAGGCCTCACCATGGAGGGGGGCAGCGCCTACACCACCCTGGAGCAGATCTTCGTGTGGGACCCGGATCTCATCATCTGCAATGAGGTGGGAGTGGCCAATTATATCCTGACCGACGAGAAGTGGAAGGGCCTGGGGGCGGTGGAGCGTGGGGACGTGTACCAGATGCCCATCGGCCTCAGCAGGTGGGGCCACCCCAACAGCATCGAAACTCCCCTGGCGGTACTGTGGCTCACCCAGCTGCTCTACCCCGAGCTGGCGGAGATCGACCTGGAGGAGGAGACCCGGGCCTTCTATCAGACCTATTTTGACTACACCGTCAGTGACGACGAGCTGGCCTCCATCCTGTCAGGCGACGGGATGCGCACCCCCAAGACCGGAGGAAAGGTGGAATAAAGCCATGGAACATACCCTGCTGATCTGCATCGACGATACCGACAGCCTGGACTCCCCCGGCACCGGCCAGGTGCTGGAGGAACTGCTGGCCTGTCTGGCGGAGGAGGGGCTGGGTCTGGGCTCCTTCATTACCCGGCATCAGCTGCTCATCCACCCCGACATTCCCTATACCTCCCACAACAGCTCCATGTGCAGCCGGGTCACCACGGAAGACCCGGCGTCAGTGACGGCCTTCTGCCGGAAGTGGCTGGACGGGGCCTGCGCCCCCGGCTCCGACCCCGGCCTGTGCGTGGTGGAGCCCGCCGCCCTGAGAGACCGGGAGAGACTGCTGGCCTTCGGACGGGCTGCCAAGGAGCGGGTGCTCACCAAGGAGGACGCCTGGGCCCTGACCCGGAGTGAGGAAGAGGCCGTCGCCCTGTCTGAGCACGGAGGTACCGGCCAGGGGATCATCGGGGCTTTGGCGGGATGCGGCCTGCGGCTGAGCGGTATGGACGGCCGCTGCCGGGGCAAGCTCCAGCCGTTGACCCCCGGCGAGGTTCTGACGCCCGCCCAGCTCTGCGCCCGGGGCGGGGTGGACGCGGTGTGGGACACGGCGGGCAAGCCGCTGCCAGACCAGGCCCAACTGGTATTTCTGCGGCCCTGCAAGCCTATCTTCCGCAAAAACCTGCGGGTGGCCGTGGCCAAGCCACGGGCGGACGGCTGCTGGGATCTGCTGTCCAAGCAGGAGCTGCCGGAGGAGCTGCTGGTATGAGTAAGTGGTTTGAACAGACGGCGGAGGGGAAGCTGTTCCGCTTTGGCCGTCAGGCAAAAGAGGCCGCCCGGGCCGCGGTCTGTGATGGCTATGGGAGAGACGACGAGGACGAGACGGTGGATGATACCGTCTCCTGCTACAACTGCCGCTACCGGCGCTGGACGGCCCGGTCCTTCACCTGTATGCGGCCGGGGAGGAATGAGACATGAGACGTTATCTGACCGGCCTGCTGGCTGCCCTGCTCCTGCTGTGCACCACCGCCGGAGCGGTGGACGGAGCGGGGAAGGCCGAGCCTCTGGCCCTCAGTGCCAGCAGTGTGGCCGACGGCGCCGCCAATGTGGCGGCGGATACCTCCATCAGGCTGGATTTCACCAAAAATGTGGTCAATCTGCAGGTGAAGGACAACAATATGACCTGCTTCTCGGTGACTGACAGCGGGGGAAATCAGGTGCCCATCGTGGTAAGCATGGGGGACGACCAGGTGGACCGGGAGGTGCGCAACACCATCTATGTCTCCCCGGTCACCGCCTGGCCGGCGGGGGAGACCCTGACCCTCACCATCTCGGGAAATCTGACGGCCAAGAACGGAAGCACCATGGGCACGGCCCATACCCTGCGCTTTACTGTCGCCGGGGCGGTTGCCACCCCGGCCCCCTCGGCCACGGTCACCGCCACCCCCAAGCCGGCAGCCACCCCCAAGCCGACGGCCAAGCCCGAGCCCACCCCTGCGCCGACCTCTGTGCCTACCCCTGTACCGGCGGAAAGTGAGCCTCTGCCCTCGGAGACCCCGGCCATCCAGTCCACCCCGGCTGTGGTTGAGACGGAGACGCCGGTGCCATCCCCTACGCCGGTCCCGTCGGAGCCCCCTGTCCAACCTGATGCCGACAGCGGTATCCCGGCGGCGGTCATCCTGGCAGTGGTACTGATCGCGGCGGCGGCAGCAGCTGTCCTGCTGGTACTGCGCAGCCGGGGAGGCCGCAAATAAATGTGATCTGCGGGCGTCAGCCCGGGAAAGAAAGGAGAACAAGTTATGAAAAGAACCCGTAAAACCCTGCTCAGCCTGCTGTGCGCAGTAGGCCTGCTGCTGTCCCTCACCGTGGCGGCCTCCGCTGCCGACTATGATTTCCAGGGCACCGGCGGCCAGACGCTGAAGCTGACCGCACCTGCCGCCGTGACGGTGGAGAGCACTGAGGGCGTCTACCGCAACACCATCACTGATCCCCTGCCCGCCGGACAGGAGCTGACCTTCACCTTCCAGCTGTCCGCCGGCATGAACAACTATGACGCGGCCCTCTTCCAGGAGAAGAGCCTGCCCCTCATCGCCGTGAAGGAAAGCTATGAGGGCGAGAACCTCCACAGTCCCACCTATGTCAGCGGCAGCAAGGAGGCCGGCATCACCATCGCCGTGCCCGCCCTGGAGGAGGGCAGCTATGTGCTGGTCTTCGGCGCCGGCATCCAGGCCAACAATCCGGACAAGACCCTGGGCCAGGACATCGTGTTCCAGTTCACCGTGTCCGCCGACAGCCAAGTGACGCCCCCCGAGACCACGGAGGAGCCGGAGCAGCCGGAGGAGACCCCTGTGACCGTGGAGTGCCCCTACACCGACGTCTCTCCTGAGGCCGCTCCCGCGGTGATGGAGCTGGTGGAGAAGGGCTATCTCACCCCCGACTCCGACACCCTGCTGGGGGCCGACAAGCCGGTGACCCGTGGGGAGCTGGTGACTCTCATGGGCCGCTGCCGGGACATCAACGCCGGCAAATACACCGCCTCCTCCTTTGCCGATTTGACCGACGATGATCCTGCCATGCCCTATGTGGAGTGGGCCGCCGGCAAGGGACTGATCAACGGCTATGGTGCCGGTCTGGTGGGCCCCCAGGATCAGCTGAACCGGGAGCAGGCCGCCTGCATCCTGGCCCGCTATGCTACTGTCTTTGAGCTGGAGAATGCCTCCGGCAAGGAGAGCCTGGGCGGCTTTGCCGACAAGGACCAGGTCAGCCCCTGGGCCAAGGAGTCCGTCCAGTGGGCGGTGGCCGCCGGCCTGTTCACCGGGGATACCCTGAATCCCCAGGCCGTAGTCACCCGCCAGGAGATGGCGGTCATGATGACCGCCGTGGGCCTGGCCGAGGGATGAGTTTCTGACACAAAAAGAGGCGCTGCACTTGCAGCGCCTCTTTTTTGTTTGAGAACGGAGCATCAGAATCCGATGGGGGATGGGGGTGTGATGATCTCCTGCTCCAGCAGCCGCCGGGCGGCAGTTTCCAGATCCTCCGCCGTAAGGGATTCCCCCGCCGTGGTGCTGTGCAGGGTGCGCAGAGCCAGCTCCTCCACGGCGGCCTGGAACAGGCGGCGGGCTTCCCGGCCGTTGCCGAATTGCTCCCCTTTCTGCCGGTGGAGCGTAGCAAAGAAG
This sequence comes from Flavonifractor sp. An82, assembly GCF_002159265.1. Taxonomy (GTDB): domain Bacteria; phylum Bacillota; class Clostridia; order Oscillospirales; family Oscillospiraceae; genus Flavonifractor. The sequence continues at coordinate 52,976 of NZ_NFHG01000008.1, read as the reverse complement.
TCCAGACAAATCTCTCTGGCCTGAGCGGGCAGAGTGTAGCCATTTTGGCCTGCCAGAACTTGCAGAATGTCCCACAGCTGGCCGTCGTCGTAGCTCTCGAAGTCCAGCACCTGGGCCACCCGGCTGGACAAACCGGGATTGGCGGAGAGAAGCTCCTTCATCTCCTCCGGGTAGGTGGCGAAGATGACCATGGTCTCTGGCTCCAGCTCCATGTGCCGCACCAGGGCGTTGACGGCCTCGGCGGCATAGCTGTCCTGGCCTGTACGGTCCAGCAGGGCGCCCGCCTCGTCGATAAAGAGCACGCCGCCTTTGGCCTGCCGGAACAGCTTGGCCACCATATGGGAGGTCTGACCCAGGTAGGGACCAATGAGCTGTTCCCGGCCCGCCTCCACAAAGCGGCCGGTACCGCAGCCCTCTTCCCGCAGGATGTGGGCCACCAGCCGGGCGGTGACGCTTTTGCCGGTGCCCGGCGGGCCGGAGAAGGCCAGATTCCGGCAGGCGGGAGCGGCGGGACTGCCCGCCTGCCGGCGGCGGGCGTCCAGGGCGGAGGCGGCCAGCATCCGGCGCAGAGCAGCTTTCACCGGCCCCAGGCCCACCATCCGCTCCAGGGTGTCCCAGCCCCGGGCCTCCAGCCGGTAGGGGTGGAACTGAAGGTCCTTGAGCTGAAGGGGCGGGGCGGCCTGCCGCTGGACCGCCCACATGAGCAGAGCCTCCAGGTCCTGCTCACTGAAAGCGCTCCCCCGGTAGCGGCGTACTCTGGCAATGACCTGGTCCAGATCCACGGAGGAGGATATGGGCATCATCAGCTCCTGGGCCATCACCTGTAAAAACCGGCGGAGGTAGGCCTGGTCGGGCCGGCCCAGCCGCACCACATGAAAGCCCTGGTGGAAGCGCAGCTCCTCCAGCAGCTCCAGGTCCACCTGCTCCGGCCGCAGAGCCAGGAAGCGGTCCGTCTGCCTGCCGTCGCTTTCCTTTCCCACGGCGTTCATGCCCTGGACTACCTGCCTGGTGGGGGGCGGGCTATCAATGCAGGAGACCAGTACGGCGGAGACGCTCAGCTCGTCCGCGTCCAGAGCGCCCTGCTTGGGCAGGTGGGGCTGGGCGGCGCCGGAGGCCGTCCCCTCGGAAAGCTCCGGGTCCAGCAGCTGGGGGGCGATGACCAGCAGGGCGTCCTTCAGGTTGGGACCCTGTTTCTCATCGGCAGGGAAATAGGCGTCCAACTCCGCCATATCCCAGAAGTCATCTCCCTCTTTGCTGCGGGCCTGGCGGGCGTCCCACAGCCGGGCCAGGGCGGAGAGATAGAAGGCGGCCTGGCAGGCGTAATAATGGCTGTCGCCCAGCAGAATTACCCGGAGGCTTCCCCGGCGCTCCTTCAGCAGGGTCCGGAGGGGAATCTTTCGGAACTGGGGGGCGGCGGCAAGGTCCTGCTCCAGCTGGGAGAACTCCCTGTGCAGGGGAAGGGGGGCATAGGAAAGCTGGTCGCCCGGTCCGCCGGGCAGGGGCCGGAGATGGACCGGCATACAGACGGCGGCAACCTCCGGGAACTCCGGCGGACAGGCAGGGGGCGTCAGGGTCTGGGGCTTCATGCGATCTCCTCCTTCTTCTTTTGGCGGGCAAGTCGGCGGGTTTGCCGGGTCAGGGCCTGAGCCGCCGCCTCCTCGTCAAAGCAGGTGTCCTGGTAGAGCTGCCGGAACTGGGGATGGTCGCCGGTCAGCAGGATTTGGCTCAAGGGGGCGGAATTGCACAGCCCCTGCAGGAGAAATTCCAGGTGGGGCGTGCCCTCCAGAGCCCTGCGGCAGACCGCAATGGCCTGCTCCACAGCGGAAGCCGTCTTTTGAAAGGCTTCCTCTCTGGGCTGGCGCAGCTGGGTGCGGAATTGCTCCGTCAGCACCTCCCAGCCCTGATCGTTCAGGGTGCGGACGCCGTCCAGCAGGAACTGACGGGCGGCCAGGTGGGTGACGGCGGGAGCCTGCTGGGCCAGCTGGAGGGGACGCTCCTCCTCCGGCAGCTGCCGCAGGGGAAACAGGACCTGATGGACGGCGGCGGTGAAGGTGTCCAGCTCAGCTGCCTGTCGGGCCATGCCATCCAGCCGGTTCAGCAGGGCGGATACCGTGCTCCAGCATTGGTCGGGGGTCAGATCCCGGAGCTTTTGCAGGGCCTGGGGCGAGCCGGACAGGATATCCTCCAGCAGATGGGAGGCGCTGAGGGCGGCATACTGGCTCCAATACCGGAAGAAGGAGCGGGCCACCTCGCCGGACTGGAGGTACTGGGCGGTCAGCGCCAGGTCGGGCCCCTGGCCCTCCTCCTCCAGACAGCGGAGCATCAGGGACAGATCCTCCCAGGCCCGGGCGGTGACCAGGGCGGTGCCCTCCTCCTCATGCTTGCAGAGATAGAAGTGGTCCCGGTGGGTGTCCAGGTAGGAGAGCACCATGGGATGGACCTCCCGGGTCTTCATGTAGGCCCGCCAGGCCTGGTAGTCGGGCTGGATGTGAAGCAGCCGCAGCCGGTCGGCGGTCACCGGGTCCAGGTCCCCCGCTCCCAGGTTATATTCCGGCGGGTTGCCCGCCAGCACCAGCATCCAGCCATCAGGGATGGGGTGGGGACCGAAGGACTTGTCCTGAAGAAGCTGGAGCAGGATGGGCCGCAGGGACTCGGAGGCGCAGTTGAATTCGTCCAGAAAGAGGATGCCCTCCGGTGTTCCAGTTTCCTCCATGGTGCGGTGGACCTGGGCAATGATCTCGCTCATGGTGCACTCGGTCATGGAGACGGACCGACCGTCCACCGTTCCGTCCACCAGCCGGGGCAGGCCGATGATGGACTGGCGGGTGTGATGGGTGACCGAGTAGGAGAGAAAGGCCAGGCCTTGCTCCTGGGCCACCTGGCGGACGATCTCAGTCTTGCCCACGCCGGCGGGGCCCATGAGGCAGATGGGGCGGGCCCGCCGCCGGTTGATGAGATAGCGGCCCTGGCTGTCCCGGCGGAAATAGATGCGGGCAGCCTGGGCAATGGTATGCTTGGCCTGGTCGATGGTTACAGGCTGAATGACCTGACTTTTCATGCTCGTGCCTCCTGAACAATATTTTGTTTCATATCCAGCCACAGAGGGGTGACCCAGTCGGGAAGGCTGGGCTCCAGGGTGATGGGCTGATCCTGCTCCCGGGGGATGAGGAAGGTCACAGGGTAATCTGGCTGCGCTTGGGGGAAGGTTCCGAAGCCGTCGGAGAGGTAGAGCAGCCCCCTTACCTTGTGAAAACGCCCGCTCTGGCGCAATTCCTCTACCCGCTGAAACACCGGGCAGAAATCGGTGCCTCCAAAGCCCTGAGGGGTAAAGTCGGACAAAAAGGAGTCCAGCTGGTCGGCATGCTCCAGCAGCAGCTCCTTCTGGATCTGGCAGTCACACTGGAGCAGCAGGATGCGGAAGGAGGGGCAGCCGCCGGTGACGTCCCGCAGCAGGTTGAGGGTCTCCCGCAGAAAGCGGGCACAGATTTCTCCCCCGCAGGAGCCGGAGGTGTCCAGCGCAATGACCAGCTGGTCAGGGGTGGGCCGGTCGCACACCTCGCAGGGCTCCAGAATGGGCAGGTCCCCGTACAGGGACAGTCCAAGATGGTACCATTTGGCGTCAATGGAGTCCGGATCGGTATGCAGATTTTCCCGGGGAGCGGCAAACCGCCGCAGAAAGTAACGGTAGGAGATCTGATTTTTGGGGGCGGGTCGTATGGCCTTCGTGAGAAAATCGGGGAGGATGCCCCAGTGCTGGCTGGGCAGCGATTTCCCAAACTGACACAGCAGGCTGTCCCAGTCAGGGGCGTCCTGGTCCGTGATATCCTTACCGCCGCTGCCTGGGAGGACCGGTGCGGACGGATGCCAGAGGGTGTGGTCGTCCACAGCATAGAGAGAGGCGCAACTGAGCAGTACACTCCTGGTCTGCTCATCGCCTTGAAGAGCGGTACACAGGGCAGTAAGGGTGCCCGGTTGATTGCATCGGTCCGCCGCCTGTCCGATCTGGAACCAGAACAACAGATCATCAAAGCTGTCCCGGCGCGCATCCACTGAAAAGGAAGAACCGACCAGGGCTTGGGCCAGTGCGTTTACCCGGATGTCGGCCGCCACGTCCAGCAGGATGGGGTCGGCCTGCTCCCTTCGTGCGGGCAGGTGGCCCAGCAGACAGTGGAGGGTCACATGGAGCAGCTGAAGGGCCGGGCTATCCCGCCGGGCCCGAAAATCCCGGATGACCTGCTCGGGATGGTAGTCCAGAAACCGTCCGTCGGTGGACAGGGGACCGGGGGTGTCTCGGAACCTGTCTTTCAGGGCGTAGAGGGCGGGCAGCAGGGCGGGGACCAGGTGGGAGAGCCGCCGGCGGGAGAAATAGAGGATCTTCCGGGCCAGGGCGTCCTGGTCGGTGGAGTTAGAGGTCATAGGGGTCCGCCTCCTCCTTTTTGGTGTGCAGGGCCAGCACGGCGGCCCGCTTGTCTACGATAGCCTCGTCTTCCTCCAAGGCCTGGAGCAGCAGCATCGGGTCCTCACCGTCCAGCAGCCTGCCGGGCAGCAGCTGCTGTGCCAGCTCCTGGGCGGACAGATCGGTGAGGGCGGATTTGGCCAGAGCGCTCAGCGCGCCCTTGGGCGGCTTGCCGCAGATTTTGCAGCAGGCCAGGTGCTGGGACAGGGTTCCGCATTCAAACCACTCCGGATTCGGGAAGCTGCAGCTGCGCTTGAGGGCGGGGGTGAGCTCCGAGCCAAACCGTTCCGCCCAGCGTCCATCCATGCAGGCGGTGAGAAAAGCCTGATCCTCCCGGGGGTCCATGACCACCAGACGGCCCGGCATCCGGTCCAGCCAGGGGGCCAGTATGGGTGGGATCCCTTCCGGGTGAGCCAGGGCCAGGTGTACCAGCAGGCGCCGGGGAATCTCACGCCGCAGCAGCGTGGGGCAGGCCTGCAGCAGGGCGTCGGTCACCTCCCACAGAGAAGATGAAGCATCATCCGTGAGAGTATCGGTATCGGAGCGTGCTTTCAGACGGCAGATACAGATGGAGAAGATGTGGGCCATGGCGTCGCTTCCATGGCGGAGCTCCACCGGTCTCTCCCTGCACAGACGGAGGGTAAGGGGCAGGTTTCCCATCTGGGCGGTGTGGGCCACCGTGAGGCCGGGGGGCAGCGGCGGGGGGCCAAAGGGAGAGTACTCCTGCCCCAGCAGGGGACCGCACAGCAGCTGACAGCACCAGTCCAGCAGAGGGTCCGCCTGCTCGGTCTGTGCCCACAGCGTCAGCAGAGTTTTGGTAACGGTGGTATTCAGCCCCGGCTCCTCCAGCAGACGCTGGGTACATTTCAAAGAGCGGCCCAGCACGGCGGCCTCCAGGGGGGAATAGGTGCATCCGGACGCCCGGTTGGGGGAACAGCCCGCCTTCAGCAGCAGGTCCAGCGCCTCCGGCTTGTCCAGATAGGCGGCCAGATTCACGGCGCTCCACCAGGTGTTGTCAGGCATGCTGTGTCCAGGTGGGGAGAGGCCGTTCAGAAGCGATGTGCTGCACAGGCTGGCGGAGAGCTCCTTGGGGGAGCAGTGCTCCATCACGGCCTGAAAGGCCCGGACGCTGCAGAAGAGCGCGCAGAAGAAGGCGGGGAAGGCATCGTCTTTCAACGGACCATCCAGCCTGCGTAGGGCGGCGTAGATGGCAGGGTAGTTTTTCTGCTGCAGGGCTTTTACCAGCGGGGAGTCGCAGCCGTGCCACAAGGGAAAAGAATCAAGGATAGAGTCAAAGGACCCCATGGCGTTCACCTCCTGTGTGCCCCTATCTTAGCAGGCCGCTGGATACAAATTTTACGAGCATTTCGGCGATGAGCTCATAAAATTTGCAGCGGGCCGGGCGGTATACTGGGGCTGACAATTCAAAGGAGGCTGATACCATGCTGACCATGCCCTATGTGATTGAGGAAAAGGAGGGGCGAGGATACGATATCTTTTCCCGCCTGCTGAAGGACCGGGTGGTGCTCCTCACCGGGGAGATCACCGACGAGACCGCCGCCGCTGTGGTGGCCCAGCTGCTCTATCTGGAGGCCCAGGACCCCGGCCGAGACATCTCCCTCTATATCAACAGCCCCGGCGGTTCGGTGACTGCCGGCCTGGCCATTCTGGACACCATGGAGCACATCCGCTGTGATGTGGCCACCATCGGGGTGGGTCTGGCCGCCTCTATGGGTGCGGTGCTGCTGGCGGCGGGGACCCGGGGCAAGCGCCGGGTACTCCCCAACGCCGAGGTGATGATCCACCAGCCACTGGGGGGCACCGGCGGTCAGGCCTCTGACGTGCTCATCCACGCCCGGCATCTGGAGCGTACCCGGGCCCGTCTGGCGGGACTGCTGGCGGGTTATACCGGAAAGCCGGCGGAGACGGTGGCGGAGGATATGGACCGGGACCACTTCTTTGAGGCCGGTGAGGCGGTGGTCTACGGCCTGGCCGATCAAGTGCTGTAACAGAACGACAAAAATGCCTGTCCCCCAATGGGACAGGCATTTTTGTTGTGGTTTATTCCAATGGAATGGGGATGAAGTCGCCTCCCAGGGGGATGGCGCACAGCTGGGCGTCGGCCACCGGCAGGCCGGTGAGCCGGGCCAGGATCTGGATGTAGGCCTGGAGCTGAGCGGCATATTCTCCTGCCAGCCGGGCTCGGTACTCTTCCGGGCTTTCTCCGGTGCGGATGTGGTCGGTCTTGTAGTCCACAATATGCCACTGTCCCTCCGCCAGTACCGCCAGATCCAGAATACCGGATACCGACAGCACGTCAGGGTCGTCGGTCACATCCTTCAGACGGCTGCGGATGTAGTGGTACAGGGGCTCACTGGGGTCAGTGAGCCGGAGATGGAAGGGATACTCCGCAAAGCACTGACCCTCTGCCAGCTTGCGCAGGGGGGAGGCGGGGTCAAACCAGAAGGCGGTGGCCTTGACGATAGCCCCTGCCAGCTGCTCCACCCCGGTATCGTAGTCTGCGGGGGGGTGACCGCCGAAGAACAGGGCGATCTGCTGCCCGGTGAACCGGGGGGAGGGCAGCACCTCTGTTACCGCCCGGCGGATGAGGGGCAGGGCCTCGGTGGGCCCGGCGGGCCGGGCATTGACGTAAAACTCCATGGCCCGGTGGACCATGGTGCCCCAGTCGGCCCCCATGGGGCCGGCGGCGGCGGGCTCCGCCGGGCTGTCGTCGGACGCCGGAGGGGGCGGAGTGACCTCCTCCGGATCGGGGGAGAGGTGGACCGGGTGGCTCTTGTCCAGGGCGCTGGGGCTGATGTGGGCCAGGGTGGTCCGGCTGGCCTCCGTGATGAGGGCGGACAGCTGGCCGGACCGGTCCTGGAAAGCAGGCTGGGCCTGAAGTATAGGCGGGGGCGGAGGGGCGGACAGAGCGTCCTGGGCCAGAGGCTGGAACAGATCCCCCCAGAAGGAATCGCCGGCCGGGGGCAGGTTGGAGGCCTCCTTGGCCAGCTCGGCCCAGGCATTGATCTTGCCGTCCGGCTTGGCGCCGGTGGGGTCTCCGCTGGCAATGAGCAGCAGCTGCTTGGCCCGGGTGGCGGCCACATAGCGCAGGCGGACCTGCTCGGCCTTGTTGTGGCAGCTCTCCGGCTGGGAGAGCTGGCCCCAGTCCTGCGGAGCGTACAGGGACAGGGTGTATCCATCGGCGGTCCGCCGCCGGACGGTATAGTAGCCCTTCCGGACGCCGCTGCCGTCCACCTGACTGGTGCGGGAAATGGAGATCCGGCCTGGGCCGTCCAGAGCCAGAATGACGATCTTGCCCTCCAGACCCTTGGCTTTGTGGAGGTTCATCACCCGTACCCGGTCCTCTCCCGGCGTCAGGGACAGCTCCCGCTCCACCGCCGTCTGGCTGATCTCCAGGGCGTATCGGGCCGCCCGGGCAAAGTCGGTCCAGGGGCACTGGCGGGCCAGCTGTAAAAACTGCTCCAGGCAGACGTACCAGCTCTGCCGCACCAGGGGATCGGTGGGATCGCCGGGCAGGAGCAGACCTTCCCCCTCCGCTGCCAGATGCTCCAGGAAGGCGGCGGGAGGCAGGGTATGGCGGAGAGACAGTAGCCGGGCCAGATGGTCCAGCACTCCCAGCAGCGGATCAAAGCTGCCGCCGGTCAGGGCCTGCCGCTTCTCCGGCCATGAGACCAGCCGGGTGAGGGGGCACTGAGCCTCCTTCCGCAGGGCGGGCAGCTGGTCCAGCTTGTCAAAGCCATAGCACTCCATCAGCAGCCGGGTGAGGAGCACCTCGTTGTCCGGGTCCAGCAGGTAGCGCAGGTGGGCGGCCAGCCGGGCCACCGGGGGCACCTGGGACAGCTGCCGCTCTCCCGCGAAGGAGACCGGGATGCCCAGGGCGGACAGAGCGTCCAGATAGCGTTGGCAGGCCCTCTTGGTGCGGGTGAGGATGAGAAAATCTCCAAACCGGATGGGGACCGGATTGCCCTTGCGGTCCCGCAGGGTATGGTTACCGGATACGGCATGGCGGATGAACCGGGCCAGCTTGAGGCTGTCTTCCGCCAGCCGGTCGTTCTTGTCGCCAAAGTTGGGGTAGCGGAAGACCATGGGCCGCCCGGCGTCCCCCTGTTCCGCCTCCATGGCGGTGTAGCCCGCCTGATAGAGACCGTTGTCCAGGGTCTTGCCTACCTTGGGATTGGTGCGATTGTTTTCCTGTTCCGACGGTGTGAGGATGGGCTGGCCCTTCCGCTTGCGGGGCCCGAAGACCTGATCCACAAAGGAACAGATCTGGGCGTTGCTGCGGAAGTTGGTCTTGAGTTCCACCACCCGGCCGATGGGATTGGGGGACTGGAGAAACAGGCCCTTGACCTGCTTGTAGATGTCCAGGTCGGCCCCCCGGAAACGGTAGATGGCCTGCTTGGGGTCGCCCACCAGGAACAGACTGCCCGGGGCAGGGCGGCAGCGGGTCCAGTCCCTCTCGCCGTCGTCGGCGCCGTGGGTCAGCAGGAAAAACAGCTGTGCCTGCACCGGGTCAGTGTCCTGGAACTCATCCACATAGAACACCTGATACCGGCGGCGGAGCACCGCCCGGGCGGCTGGCACATCCCGCACCAGGTCCCGGGCCCGTATCAGCAGATCGTCAAAGAAGCAGGCATCATCCTCCCCGTGCCGGGCGTGGAAGTCCCGGGCGGCGGGGACCACCGCGGCCAGGGCCAGATCATAGCCCAGCGTGCGGTTGAGCTCTGCGATGGCCGGCAGGGCATGGGAGACGGTCAGCGCAGACAGACACTGGGCTGCGGCCATGTAAAGGGAGGACAGGCGGCTGAGCAGAGCCGCGGCGTCGGGCAGGCCGTCCGCCCTCAGGGGCGGCTGGGGGACCAGGGAGAGAATCTCCCGGGCCCACTCCGCCTGCCCGTCGCCGTCTCCGGCGGCCTCATAGCCCTGGAAGGTCAGACAGGCCTGGAACAGGGCCAGATCGTGGGCCACGGCAGGCTGGGCGGTGAAGAAGAGGGGATTCATGCGGAAGGAATCCCCCTTTTCCGCCTGGAGCAGGGCCAGCTTGAGGGTGAGCTTCTGCTCGGCCGTGGGGGCGGCGGCCGACACCGCATCCCAGAGGGCAGTGGGCATCAGATCCGGCCCGTCGGGCATGGTGGCCAGCTTGCTGTGAAGAGTCTGATGGGCGTCGTCCAGAAGATCGTCCAGCTCCTTCATCCGGGCGGCAAAGCCGGAGGCGGGGTCTGCCGGGTCGGCGTAGACCGGCTGGCTCTCCCGGTCGTTGACCACGTCCAGAAAGAGGTCTTCCAGGGTCCGGCGGCTGGTGCCGAAGGCCTCAAAGGCGGCAAAGCGTCCCGCCGGGTCCTGGAGGGTCTGGCGGCGGAAGAAGGCCCGCTGCCGGCTCAGCTGGAGGGAGGCGTCCGCCACCTGCATGGAAAGGGGGCAGCCGGACTCCAGAGGGAAGAGGGAGAGCAGCTTTTGGCAGAAGCTGTGGATGGTGGAGATGTGGACCTGCTGGACCTTTTGGGCCAGCTGGGTGCCGTTGGCCCGGTCATAGGCCAGGGCCTGCCCGTCCAGCTTCTCCTTCAGCTCCAGGGTGGCCTTCTCCGTGAAGGTGATGGCCACCACCGACTCCGGGGGCACATGGCCGCCAGCCAGCTGATGGAGGATGCGCTGGCAGATGGTATGGGATTTTCCCGCGCCCGCCCCCGCCTCTACCAGAAAATTGGTGGTAAAGGCGCCGGTTTCAAGGGTCTGGCGCAGCACTTGTTCCTGAGGATTCATCGGTCCACCTCCTGACAGATCCCGGCATAGGGACAGTAATCGGCGCAGGCGGACAGCTTCTTCTGCCGCCCTTCACCCTCCTCCGGGCAGGTGAAGGCGCCGTTTTCCCACACCGGCTGCTTCATGCGGATGGATTCCGGGTCGCCCAGCACCTTCAAAAGGGCGTCCAGCCGGGCGGCGCAGTCGGGCTGATGGGCGGGGTGGTCCACCGTCACCGTCCGTACCCCGTCGGGGGAGAGGAGCAGGTAGTCGGCCCGCTCCACCGGTTGTCCCAGCAGCTGCTCCATTGCCAGGGCATAGAGGTAGTACTGGATCTTGTGGTCCAGGCCCTGGATAAAGCGGCTGGCGGAGCCGGTCTTGTAGTCCAGAATAGCCAGCCCGCCGGTGGGCAGCTTGTCCAGCCGGTCCACCGTGCCCGCAAAGCGCATGGAGCAGTCTTGCAGCGTCAGCCGGAAGTCCTCCGGCGGCGTGAAGGGTGTGCCGTCCACTGTCCGGTGTACCGGCGCTCCTCCAAAGGGCAGCTCGGTGGCCAGGGGGACGGAGCCGTTCTGCTGCTGAGTATAATACCGGACTGCCTGCCTGGCCATGGCCTGGGCCCGCAGCCCATCCCGCTCCATCAGCTGGGGAGACAGGCAGGGATATTGCTCCTGGGCTTCCGCCAGACAGTCCCGCCAGAGGGCGTCAAAGTCGGGACTGGCCGTTCCGCCGATGACGGCGCTGAAGTATCGCTCCAGGGCCAGGTGGACCAGGGAGCCCAGCTGGTTGGGAGCAAGCCAGTGCTCGTGGGACAGCAGGGGGCGGTCGGGCTGGGGAATGCCCAGCACATACTGGAAGTAGAACCGCCGGGGACATTCCAGGGCGATCTCCAGGGCGCTGGCGGAGAAGCGGTGCTCCTGAAGAAACTGAGGCAGAGACAGGGGAGTATCCGGATATGTGGGCAGGGGGGCGGGAGCGTCTCCGGCCAGCCAGCCCTCGGCGGGGGCGAAGCCCACAGCCCGCCGGTAGTCGAAGAGGGGAGCGTCCTGGTTGCCCCGCAGCTGCTCGTAGGCGGCGGCAGGGGGCAGAGAGAGCATCCGGGCGGTGTCATAGCAGGGGTAGCTGAGTACCACCTGGCCCTGAGCCAGGGCAAGTAGTTGTGCCAGACGGCAGAGGGGAAGCTCCGCCTCCCGGTCGGCGGCGGGCAGCCCGATCGCTTCCTGCTCCTCCGCCCGGAGCAGCGGGGACTCCCAGACCGGCGCGGTGAGATTGTCCCGGCCCAGGCCCAGCACATAGGTGTGGGGGCGGTCCGGCAGGGCGTCCCTGGCCAGCAGGGAGACATGGACCGCGCCGTCCCTGGGGGAGGCGGACTGCCACACCCGAGTGGAGGTCAGCTCCAGCAGCAGGGGCAGAAAATCGGCAAAGGCGGCACAGCGCTGCTGGGCCAGAAGCTGGTCGGCCAGCTCCATCAAAGCGGCGTAGGCCCCCGCCCCCTGCTGGGGATGGAAGCGGACATAGCACCGGGTGAGCAGCTTGCCCAGCAGGGTGAGCCCCTCCGCCGGGGCGGTATCGGGATGGAAGAGAGTTTGGAGCTGGTCGGTGAGGGCCAGCCAGTCCTCCAGATTGGTGCGCAGCCCGCTCTCGTCCTCGGGGGGCAGCTGCTCCAGGGCCCGGCGGAAGCAGGATTCATACCGCTCCAGCCGGAAGCCCGCGTTCCACTTCCGCAGGAACCGGAGAAGGGCGGCACCGTGGGGAAAGACCAGCCCGCCGGCCATGAGGTCGGCCAGCCCCTCCACCGGACAGTCCTCCTGATACCAGGCGGCCAGCTGCCCCACCAGCTGACACAGGGGGGCGGTGTCCAGGGGCAGACCGTCCCCCAGGGTCAGAGGGATCCCCAGCCGGGCGGCATGGTCGGCCAGCAGAGGCAGATAGGAGGAACTGGTGCACACGATGGACACCTGTCCCAGGGGATATCCCTGCTCCAACAGGTCGTAGAGGGGGAAGAGAGCTTCGTTTTCCTGGCCGTAGCCCCGGGCAAAGCGGAGTGTTGCGGCAATGGGTGCGGGGGTCTGGGGCAGCCAAAAGGAGGGGGTGGGGGTCACGGCGTCCCATATGGGGATGGGCAGCACGGCAGGTTCCGGGCAAACAGTCTCCAGAAAGCGGCGCGCCACTCCCCGGGCGGTGAGGCTGCCGCAGAGGGCGGTGGGGATGGACAGAGGTTCCTCCGCCGCTGAGACTTCGGCGGCCCGGAACAGGTCAAACCGGTCCCACAGGCCCTGGGCCTGCTTTTCTGCCTGGAACCGGCGGTACAGGTGATCCAGATCGGCCAGACGGGGCTCTGTCAGCAGAGGGGCGGGCAGCCCGTCCAGCCCCTCCTCTTCCAGCAGATGAAAGACCCGCAGCAGCTCCCGGGCGGTGGACAGGGTGAGGCAGCTCTCTCCCAGGGCGGAGAAGTAGGCCAGCGGCTGTTGGGGCTGGGCGCAGCCCTCTTGCAGCAGGCGGAGGACCAGCAGGGCGGCGGGACCGTCACCCAGCAGAGGGCGGGAAATCCCCCGGCGGGCGCACAGTTCCTGGGCCAGGGTGGCGGGGGTCTCCACTCGCAGACCCATGACGCCCCCGAACCGGGCGGCGTAGAGGTCCAGCAGCTGTTTTCCCATGGACTGGCCGGGGACCACCAGCAGATACTCAAACCCGCCGTCACACAGGAACTGGCGCAGGGCAGAAAGGGTGGCTTCCATGGACACACCTCCAGATGATGGTAGTGTTCTCAGTATAACATTCGCATACCGAAAGAACAAGGGCCCGGGACGGCGGGTGCCGTTCCGGGCCCTTGGTTCAGGGCTCAAACCCGATGGAGCGGCCAGCCTCCCGGGCCAGCCCCTGGTATTCCGCCAGAATTTCCGCCGCCGCCTGCCGGATGTCGGCCAGCGAGATACGGCAGGCCTCCGCCTTGGTAAGGGAGGCGTGCCCGGCCAGCCGGGCGGCGGTCCGGAGCTTGACCCGGTCGGCCAGATTGCGGGCCTCCCGGCAGTTGCCGAAGGCCTTGGCGTCCATCCTCTGCCGGAAGAACTGCACCACCGGCCGGACATAGCCCCGGGGGAGGGTGTAGCCCCCAGCGGTCAGCATGGTGCGGAAGACCTCCGCCAGCTCCTCCGCCTGGTAGTTCTGAAAGTGGATTTTAAAGGAGATGCGGCTGTTGATGCCGGGGTTGGACTGGAGGAAGCGGAGCATTCGGTTGTCGCTGGGGTCGCTGGCCCCGCCGTATCCGGCGAAGATCACCAGGCGGTCGGTGCCGTGGTTTTCCAGCTCCACACACAGCTGGGCCAGGGCCTCGGAGCCGAAGCTGTCCCCGTTGTCGCCGTCGGTGAGGCTGTAGGCCTCGTCCAGGATGATGACGCCGTACTGGTCAAAGAGCGCCTTTACCTTGCTGGTGGTGTGGCCCACATACTTGGCCTTCAGCTCAGCGGCGTTGAGGCAGATCATCTCGGTGTTTTCCAGCAGCCGGCGCTGTTCCATCTCCCTGGCCAGCCAGCGGGCCCAGGTGGTCTTGCCTGTGCCCGGCGCCCCCAGGAAGGCAAAGGTGTAGTGGAGGGGGTCGGCGGGCAGGCCCATGGTACTCCGCTTTTTTTGAAAGTCCATGCAGGCCACCAACTCCGTCAACTGCCGCCGCACCTCTTTTTGCCCCACCAGCTTCTGAAACTTCTGTTTGGACCGACGATTTTCCCTGCTCTCAAACAGCACCGCCAGATATTGGAAATCCTGGACGGTCAGGGGGCCGGACTCCTTCCGGCGGAGCAGGGCGTTCTGGACGGCCTTGGAGAGGGTGGCGTTGCTGGCGTCGCCGCAGTAGTTGGCAATGAGATTGAGGATGGTCCCCCCGTCCTCCGGCTTGTCCAGGGGGGCACCGGCCTGGGCGGCCAGCTGGAGCAGGATCTCCCGGCGGTAAGGGGAGTCGGCGGCGGAGGCGTCCAGCTGGATCAGCTCAGTCTCCAGATCGAAGGCCAGCTCTGCCAGCAATTTGCGCTGGTCTGCAATGTAATCGAAATCCAGTTGGACTTCCTCCATATCGTGGTGGGACTGGATGTGACAGAGGATGATCACAGGGGAGCGCTCTGCCATGGCGGAGATGGGACCGGCCAGCTTGGTCAGGATGTCGTTGGCCGCCACGCACAGGGGGGCGTCCTTCGACATGGTCCACCAGGGAGCCCGGCGGGGGGAGGCCTCCGGGCGATAAAACTGGCCTGCAAAGCCGAAATCCGGGGTGTTCTCGCCGTAAATTGCACTTACCTCGCAGGCGTCCACATAGGGCAGATTGGTGTTAAAGTCGAAGGTCATGAAGTTGGGGTCACCGTCCCGCCATTCCTCTGCTTCTTCCGCCTCATCTTCCATAAAATCCTGCCGATAGGCGCAGGAGTCGGGATCGGACAGCCGAAAGAAGGTGCCGATGTACTCTGCAGCCAGCAGGAGCGCCTCCGGATCGGTGCTTTGCAGCAGATAGAGCCGCCGGGACAGGTCCAGCTGCTCCGCTAGCCGGGCCATGTGGGGGATGCGGGTCAGTTCGGCCCGGATGGCCTCCGGGGTCAGGTCATTTTCCAGTCGGTAGGGGATGTATTGGGCCAGCTGGCCCTGTGTGCCCAGATACTGCTTTTTCAGCTGGGGCAATACAAAACGATAGGGGGTAAACTCAAATGAAGCGCCCATGGCAAGACCTCCTTTTTCTCTGTGAGGTCATGGTACCATGGGCGCCGTTTCAAATTTTAGGAGCGATAGACCCGGGCGGCCTGCTCCAGGGTGGCCAGGATCTCCCGGCGGAGGGACTGGGGCTCCAGCACCTCCACCCGATCGGCGTACTGGAGGGCAAAGAGCTTCAGCCCGCTGGGGGCGATGGACATGGTCACTTCCACCCAGCCGTCCTGGCCGGGGGTGGCGTACTGGGGCAGGGAGCCGAAGAAGTCTACCAGGGTGTTGATCAGACTGGTGCTGCACTTCATCCGCACAAAGGTGCGCTCCCCGGGGTACATGACGGGGGAGCTGTCCCGGTAGGCCACCGGGTCAAAGTCGGCGGGCGGAGAGAAGGACTCATTCAGGGGGACGGCCTCCAGAATGCGGTCCACCCGCAGGTTCATCATGCCCCGGTGCCTGGCCACCAGATAATAGTTGCCGTTGGACCACATAAGGGCATAGGGTTCCACCTCCAGCCGGCTGTTGGCGGCTCTGGGGACGAGCACCGGGGTCCAGCGGCCCTTCACCTGCCTGAGCCGGTATTCCCCGTAGGTCAGGGCTACCTTGCGCCCGGCCCGGATGGCCTCGTCCAGAATGCCAATGCTCTGGAAGAGGGCCCCGTTGCCTCGCCGGTAGGCATAGCGGCTGGGGGGCGGCTGGGTGGGGCGAGGGCGCAGCCGGTTGAGTACCGTGAGAAACTTCCTGGCCTGGGTCTCGGTGACAAAGGGATAGACCTGGATCAGGTCGGAGAAGATCCGCCACTCCCCCTCGGTGAGAACATTGGACAGATAGTACCGCCGGGGGGTGTTGTTCCGGCGATCCGGGTCCAGCATGGTGTCCTCATATTTGTCATAGGGGATGAGACGCACCTTGCCCGGCTTGCCGCCGGGGACCTGGGCCACGCAGCGCAGCCGGAAGGGAAAGGTGTGCAGATCGAAGGGGATTCCCTCCTTCAGCTGCTTTTCGATGGTGGAGTAGGAGGGGACCCGGAAGGGGACAGGGGCGGCCTCCACCGCCAGATTGTCCTTGGCCAGCACCTGCCCCTGGGGGATCTCCACCACGATGTGGAGGGTATCCCCCTCCTGGTAGGCGTCCAGCCCGCCTGGGCGGTCGGCCTCCGCCAGCTGGCCGGGGTAGAGGGCGTCCATGACCCCCTTGCCCTGGGGCAGCAGCCGGGCCAGAGTGGCCTGGGAAGGGGCGTCCTCTCCCATCTGCCGCAGATAGTTGTGGATCTCCTTGACGGTAAGCGGGTGCTCCCGGCTGGCGTACCGCCGCAGGACGGACCAGATGGCCTCCAGACTGTGATAGGAGTTGCTGTAGGGCTTCTTTTCCCGCTTGGGCACGGTATCGGACATGGCCAACCCTCCCTGTACTGGATCAAATGGGCTTTGCATCATGATACCATGATCCATGGGGAAAGACAAGGCGGACAGGCTTGAGGCTCACAGCGGCGAGCCCCCGCAGAAGAAAAACAGGATGAGCAGGACGGTCAGTACCAGGGAGCGGGCATTGCTGCCGGGGGTCCAGGGCTGCCAGTTTACCAGCCGCTTGACCCGCAGCACCGTGTCGCACTCGCTGAAGGAGGCCGTGCCGCCCCACAGACAGCGGCCGGAGCCCAGCTCCACCAGGGCCCGGGCATAGTTCCGGCGGTCGGTGGGAGAGAGTTGCTCCATGACGGCCTCATCGCAGGCCAGCTCCATATCCCGGCAGGTCAGCCGGTAGGCCGCCCAGATCAGGGGATTCCAGGCGAAGTTCAGGGTCACCACCATCATCATGATGGCTTTGAACCAGGCGTGATGGAGCCGCAGGTGGGCGCACTCGTGGAGGAGCACCAGGCGCATCTGTTCCGGCGGCAGCTCCTTCTGGAGACAGATGAGGTGCCGCTCGTCTGCGATGGAGAAGGCAGCGCCATACCGTGCAAAGCTGGTGGGCAGACCGGGGCAGAGATAGACTGCTGTATCGGGCACCAGGTCGTAGGCGGACAAGCTTTCCTGGGGCAGGACGGTTCCCCGCTGCATGATCTGCCGCAGCCGGAAGTCCTGAAACAGCCACGCCGCCACCAGCGCCACAAAAAGACCAGCCAAATGATGGTCAGGATTTGGGCGGCTCTGTCGCTGAGGGGCAGGGGGAGCAGGCTGCCCCGGGAGAGAACCTCCGCCTGCCCCGGATCGGAGGCCAGGGCCAGGAAGGCGGGCTGTCCCGGTATGGCCCCCTTGGGCATCAGCAGGCCACGGAAGGTAAGGGGCAGAGGGAGCCAGCCGCAGGTGGTGTACAGAGACATGGTAAATCCCATGATCCACCCGGCAAACCACAATATCACCTGGTGCTTGGGCCGCAGCAGCCGCCGGGTGATTGGCCGCAGCAGGATCAGCACGCCGAAGGTAAAGCCCAGCATGAGTCCCAGATTGGTGCTCCAGAGGACCGTGGGAATCAGCAGTTCCATGGATCATCCCTCCTCCATGTTGCGGTCGATGAGGGCCTTGAGGGACTCTGCCTCCTCCAGGGTCAGCCTGCGGCCGCTGAGGAAGGCGGTGAGAAAGGGGGAGAGGCCGCCGGCCAGTTTTTCCAGTTCCTCTCCTTCCATCCGTACCGCCTGGGCCCGAGTCAGGACGGGGGTGACCACAGCGTTTTGGTGGAGTACCGCCCCCTTGCTCTTCAGCTTGCGCAGCACCGTGTAGGTGGTGGACTTGTTCCAGCCCAGCTGCTGCTGGCACAGGGCCACAAGATGGGTGGAATTGACGGGACCGCTGTCCCACAGTACCTGCATGAGCCGGTATTCGCTGTCGAATAGCTTTTCCATGGGAACCTCCTTTCCAATGAAAGATTTATCGCAATAAACCTAATTGGAGTTTATCGCAATAAACCTCTTTTGTCAAGAGAAAACGTATGTTGGGAACAACTGGCGAAATCTGTTAAAGTTGCAGGAGAGAGCTGGGGAGGTCTCATTTGCTTTTTATATATAAGGTAGGAAATTGGGGTGGGACGTATAAAAATCGTTGACTTGAATATCTTTGGAGGGTATGCTATAGTTACCTTTGTACGATTCTACGGGGATAGTGCACCCCTTTGAGAACACCGAAAGAAGAGGAACTGGTATGTACCCTCATGTGTTGAATAAGGTGTGTTTTACCGCGGCGCAGGGCGGTCTGGAGCCGGACGCAGCCGCGTATGAGAATGGCTTATGGAGCCTGATTCCACAGGGAAATGAGACGGGTATACCGGAGGAAATTTCTTCCTTCGGTATGCTTTTCTGCGTAAAACAGTGTGTCCCCGGGGAATATGCAGTATTTGGGAGGGGCCGCTGTGATTAGAAGATTTGCCCTTTGGATCCGGGATATTTTTATCCGGAACCGGAGCCTCAATGCCACCCGCATTGTGGCGGTATCCTTTGCCGTCATCATTTTGGTGGGCGCTCTGCTGCTCACCCTGCCCATCGCGTCCCGGGACGGGCAGAGTGCCGGTTTTTTCACCGCCCTCTTTACCGCCACCTCCTCCACCTGTGTCACCGGCCTGATTCTGGTGGATACCTGGATCCAGTGGTCCTTTTTCGGACAGCTGGTGATTCTGCTGATGATCCAACTGGGCGGCCTGGGCTTTATGACGGTGATCACCCTGGTATCCTTCGCCCTGCGCCGCCGTATCGGTCTGTCTGAGCGGCTCATCATGGTATCCACCCTCAACCTCAACGACCTGGACGGCGTGGTGCGTATGGTGCGTCACGCCCTGATGGGAACCTTCCTGATAGAGGGAGCGGGGGCGGTACTGCTGAGCATCGCCATGATCCCTCACTTTGGCCTGCTGGGCGGCGTCTGGCGGGGCATTTTCCACGCCGTCTCCGCCTTCTGTAATGCCGGTTTTGATTTGCTGGGCGGAAAGTTCGGCGCCTTCAGCAGCCTGGCCGGACTTCAGGACAACCCGCTGGTGCTGGGTACCATCGGGGCCCTCATTGTGGTGGGCGGCCTGGGCTTCTTTGTATGGGAGGATATCCTGGACAAGCGGAGTTGGAAGAAACTGGCGGTCTACAGCAAGATGGTGCTTATCATCACAGGCACCCTCATTGTGGGCGGCGCCCTCTTTTTCCTGCTGGAGGAGTTCTCCAACCCGGCCACCCTGGGGGACATGCCCCTGTGGCAGAAGATCATGAACTCCGTGTTCCAGTCCATCACCCTGCGCACCGCCGGTTTTGACGCCATCGGACAGGGTGGGATCAGCGACACCAGCAAGGCCTTCTCCTGTATTCTCATGCTGATCGGCGGCTCCTCCGGCTCCACCGCCGGCGGTTTGAAGACTGCCACCGTGGCGGTGCTGCTGCTGGCCCTGCGCTCCGGCCTCACCGGCCGGGAGCAGGTCACCTTCCGGGGACGGGCCATCCCCTATGGCCGGGTGCTCAACGCCATGACCCTGGCCCTGGTGATGCTCTTTCTGTTCCTGTTGGGCTCCATGGTTATCTCCACGGCGGAGGATCTGCCCTATCTGGACTGCGCCTTTGAGGTGGCCTCTGCCATGGGCACCGTAGGTCTGACCACCGGCATTACGCCCACGCTGTCCGGTTTTTCCCAGAGCCTTCTTATTCTGCTGATGTATATGGGTCGGGTGGGTGTGCTCTCGGTCTCCATCGCCTTTATCACCCGCGGCCGGCGGCCGGCCAAGATCAAATATCCCGAGATGAATGTGATGATCGGATAAATATCCGCTCTGGAAGGACGTGTATCTGAAATGAAAACCTTTGTTGTGATCGGCCTGGGCCGGTTTGGCAGCGCTGTGGCCACCGAGCTCAGCTCTCTGGGGCATGAGGTGCTGGCTCTGGACGATTCAGAGGAGAATGTACAGAAGGTAGCTGACAAGGTCACCCATGCCGTCACCGGCGACGCCCGGGACCCGGCGGTGCTCCGTGCCCTGGGCGTGCGTAACTACGACTGCGCTGTAGTGGCTGTGGGCGTGGATGTGGGCACCTCCGCCCTCATCACCCTGAACCTGAAGGAGTTGGGTGTGCGCAAGGTGATCTGCAAGGCCCAGAGCCATGTCCACCGGAAGGTGCTGGAGAAGATCGGCGCCGACCGAGTGGTATTCCCTGAGCACGAGATGGGCGTCAAACTGGCCCAGGGCCTGTCCAGCTCCAACGTGCTCAACTTCATTGAGCTCAGCGACGATTTCGGCATCGTGGAGACCGCTGTGCCCCGGGAATGGCTGGGCAAGAACCTGATGGAACTGAATGTCCGTGCCCGGTACAAGGTCAACATCATCGCCGTGCGCAAAAAGGGGGAGGAGGCCTTCAACGTGACCCCCGGCCCCAGCACCATCATGGAGACGGGGGATACGGTGGTGGCCCTGGGCCGCACCGAGGACGTCAACCGTCTGCAGGATCTGTGATATGAGGATGGAACGAATCACCAGCCGCCAGAACCCACTGGTGGCCCGGCTGCGGAAGCTGGGAAATGATAAAAAAGCCCGCCGGCAGGAGGGGGCCTTCCTCTGCGAGGGGCATAAGCTGGTGGAGGAGGCCATCCGCTGGAACGCCGGGGTGGAGACCCTGGTGGTGGCCGAGGGCGTGGAGCCCCCCGGGGGGCTGCCGGAAACGGTCCGCCTGGTGGAGGTGCCCGCCGACGTGCTCAAATCCATGTCTACGGTGGACACCCCCCAGGGGATGCTGGCGGTGTGCAGCACCCCCCAGCTGACCCCGCCGGAGCAGCTGACTCCCGGCCGCTATCTTGTGCTGGATGGGGTGCAGGACCCAGGTAACGTAGGTACCGTGTGGCGGACCGCCGACGCCTTTGGGGCGGACGGGCTCATCCTGCTGCCCGGCTGTGCCGAGCCCTTCTCCCCCAAGACGGTGCGGGCCACCATGGGGGCCTGTTTCCGCCTGCCGGTGTGGGAGACGGCTCTGGAGGAGCTCACCGTCCTTCTGGGCGAGGCGGGTCTGCCCCTGTATGCCACCGCCCTGCGGGAGGATACCGCAGATCTGCGCTCGGCAAATCTGAGCCGGGCCGCTGTGGTCATTGGAAGCGAGGGAAGAGGAGTGTCCCAGCCTGTGCTGGACGCCTGTGCCCTCACCCTGAAGATCCCCATGCGGGACCGCTGTGAGTCCCTCAACGCCGCCGTGGCCGCGTCCGTGGTGCTGTGGGAGGGCTGGCGGGACCGCTGAACAAGAAGAGAGGAGGCGCCGCCGTGGCGGGTATTCAATATCTGCTCTGGCTGTCCACCCGCCGTGGGCTGTCCCACCGGCATCAGGTGGAGCTGCTGGACTACTTCGGCGGCGCCGAGCGGGCCTATCTGGCTGGCCGGGAGGAATATGAGCCTCTGGGCCTGACAGAGGAGAGCAAGGGGTCCCTGTGTGACAAATCCATGGACCGGCCCCAGCGCATCCTGGAAAACTGCGACCGGCTGGGCCTGTTTCTGCTCAGCTGTCAGGACGGGGCCTACCCGGAGCGGCTGCTCCAGCTCAGCGACTATCCCCTGGTGCTCTACGGCAAGGGCAGGCTCTTTCGTTTTGACGAGGAGGTTGCCATCGCCATGGTGGGCTCCCGGGAGTGCTCCCCCTACGGCGTACGGATGGCAGGGCGCATCGGCATGGGCCTGGCCCGTGCCGGGGCTCTGGTGATCTCCGGCCTGGCCCAGGGCATCGACGCAGCCTCCCTGAAGGGGGCTTTGCAGGGCGGCGGTCCGGTGGTGTCGGTGCTGGCCGGCGGTGTGGACGTGGTCTACCCCGCCTGCAACAGCTGGCTCTACGAGGATGTGGCCGCCCGGGGCGCCATCCTGTCGGAAAATCCACCGGGCACCCGGCCGGACGGCTGGCGTTTCCCCCAGCGCAACCGCATCCTCAGCGGCCTGTCTCTGGGCACTGTGGTGGTGGAAGCGGGGGAGCGCAGCGGCGCCCTGATCACCGCCCATGATGCGCTGGACCAGGGCCGTGATGTGTTTGCTGTCCCCGGACCGGCGGACGGCCCCATGAGTGCCGGTACCAACGGGCTGATCTCTCAGGGAGAAGCCAAGCTGGTGCGTACCGCCGGGGACATCCTGTGGGAATATGAGGGGCGATATGCCCATAAGCTGTGCCGGCCCGGTGCCATGAGCGCAGAGGAGGCGGACGGGCGGCTGGAGGTGGTGCCCACCCCGCCGCCGGAGCCGGAACCCAAGCCGGAAAAACCCGCCGAGGAGGAGGCCCTGCCCCTTGTGCCTCGCAGTGGACTGGAGCAGATGGGGGAGGAGCAGCGGGAGATCTTCTTCCTGCTCAGTGAAAAGCCTCTGTCCGCCGACGATATCGTGGGTCGGACCGAAATACCCGCCCGGCGGGTGAATACCGCCCTGACCTTATTGCAGGCCGGGGGCTATCTGAAGGAATTACCGGGCCGGCGGTTTGCCGCCGCCGTCCGTTTTGAGGAACAAGGATAAAGGAGTATCGTACAGTGGCGAAATCGAATCTGGTGATCGTCGAGTCCCCGGCGAAGGCCAAGACCATCGGCAAGTATCTGGGGCCCGGCTATCAGGTAAAGGCCTCCATGGGCCATGTCCGGGACCTGCCCAAGAGCAAGCTGGGCGTGGACGTGGACAACGACTTCACGGTGGATTATCAGACCATCAAGGGCAAGGAAGAGGTTATCGACGACCTGAAAAAAGCCGCCAAGAAGAGCGATAAAGTATTTCTGGCCACCGACCCTGACCGGGAAGGCGAGGCCATCTCCTGGCATCTGAAGGAGATGCTGGGTATTCCTGACGATAAGACCTACCGGGTGACCTTCAACGAGATCACCAAGAAGGTGGTCA
This sequence comes from Flavonifractor sp. An82, assembly GCF_002159265.1. Lineage (GTDB taxonomy): Bacteria > Bacillota > Clostridia > Oscillospirales > Oscillospiraceae > Flavonifractor. The sequence continues at coordinate 30,283 of NZ_NFHG01000008.1, read as the reverse complement.
ACGACTCCATTGCCCACCCCCGGGCCATTGACATGGACCTGGTCAACGCCCAGCAGGCCCGCCGGGTACTGGACCGTATTGTGGGCTATCAGATCTCCCCCCTGCTGTGGAAGAAGATCCGCCGGGGCCTGTCCGCCGGACGGGTGCAGTCGGTGGCTACCCGGCTGGTGTGCGAGCGGGAGGCCGACATCAAAGCCTTCGTGCCCCAGGAGTACTGGTCTCTGGAGGCCGATCTGGCCCGCATCGCCCCCAATCTGGGACAGTTCAAGGCCAGCTTCTACGGCAAGGAGAAGAAGATGGACCTCAACAGCGAGGAGGAGGTCCAGGCGGTGGCTCAGGCTGTCCAGGCAGAGCCCTTCGCTGTGAAGAGCGTCAAGCGCCAGGACAAGCAGCGCAACCCGGCGCCCCCCTTCATCACCTCCACCCTCCAGCAGGAGGCCAGCCGCAAGCTGAATATGACCCCCCGGCGCACCATGTCCATCGCCCAGCAGCTCTATGAGGGCGTGGACATTGAGGGCGAGGGCACCGTGGGCCTCATCACCTATATGCGTACCGACTCCCTCCGACTGTCCGACGAGGCCACCGCCGCCGCCCGGGACTTTATTCTCTCCCGCTACGGCGAGCAGTACTACCCCGGCAAGCCCCGGGTGTACAAGACCAAGTCGGGGGCCCAGGACGCCCACGAGGCCATCCGGCCCTCCAATGTGAATCTGACTCCTGAGGACATCAAGAAGTCCCTCACCGCCGAGCAGTATAAGCTTTACAAGCTGATCTGGAGCCGCTTTTTGGCCTGCCAGATGGCCTCCGCCGTCTACGACAGCGTGTCCATCGAGGTGGAGTCTGCCGGATACACCTTCCGGGCCACCCACTCCTCCCTGAAGTTCTCCGGCTACACCGCCGTGTATGTGGAGGGCAAGGACGAGGACGACGAGACCTTCCAGTCCCCCCTGCCCGATCTGAAGGAGGGGGAGCCCCTGGAGCTGAAGGGACTGACCCCCGACCAGCACTTTACCCAGCCCCCCAGCCGCTACACCGAGGCCACCCTCATCAAGGCTCTGGAGGAGAAGGGCATCGGCCGCCCCTCCACCTACGCCCCCACCATCTCCACCATTCTGGACCGGGAGTATGTGGTGAAGGAGGGCAAGAACCTGCGGCCCACCCCCCTGGGCGAGGTGGTCACCGGTCTGATGAAGGACAAATTCACCGACATCGTGGACACCGCCTTTACCGCCAACATGGAGGAGCAGCTGGACGAGGTGGAGACCGGCAAGGTGGACTGGAAGAGCCTGCTGAGCCAGTTCTACGGCGGCTTTGAAAAGGAGCTCCAGCAGGCCGAGACCGACCTGGACGGGGAGCGCATCAAGGTGCCTGACGAGGTATCCGACGTGATCTGTCCCAAGTGCGGCCGCAACCTGGTGTATAAGTCCGGCCGCTTCGGCCGGTTCCTGGCCTGCCCCGGCTGGCCGGAGTGCGACCACACCCAGCCCATCGTCATCGAGATGCCGGGCAAGTGCCCCAAGTGCGGCGGCAAGATCCTGAAAAAGACCTCCAAGCGGGGGTACGCCTACTACGGCTGTGAGAACAACTCCAACAAGGACGAGGCCCGCCGCTGCGACTTCATGACCTGGGACGTGCCGGTGAAGGACAACTGCCCCCAGTGCGGCCACACTCTGTTTAAGAAGTCGGGCCGCGGCTTCAAGAAGCCCTTCTGCATCAACCCCGAGTGCCCCAACTTCCTGCCCGAGGACCAGCGGGGCTATAAGAAAAAGACCACCGCCGCCACGGAAACTCCGGCGGAGGGCGCTCCTCCCGAGGAGGAGAAGAAGCCCGCCAAGAAGACGGCGGCCAAAAAGACCACCACCAAGAAGGCGGCCACTACCAAGAAAACCACCGCCGCCAAGAAGACTGCCACCAAAAAGACTGCCGCGAAAAAAGCCGCCGCCGAGAGCACGGAGGAGGCCTGAGGGGCAGACGGGAAGGAGAGGCCATGAAGATCCTGATGCTGAACGGAAGTCCCAAGGCCAACGGAAACACCGCCCTGGCCTTGGGGGAGATGGAAACTGTGTTTGCACAGCAGGGTATTGAGACCGAGCTGATCCACATCGGCAACCGGGATATCCGGGGCTGCGTGGCCTGCGGTCGGTGCGGCGAGCTGGGCCGGTGCGTGTTTGACGACCTGGTGAACGAGATCGCCCCCAAGTTTGAGGCCTGCGACGGCCTGGTGGTGGGCAGCCCGGTGTACTACGCCTCGGCCAACGCCACCCTGGTGGCCTTCCTGACCCGGCTGTTCTACTCCACCCCCTTTGACAAGACCATGAAGGTGGGGGCCAGCGTGGTGGCTGCCCGCCGGGGCGGGCTGTCGTCCACCTTTGACGAGCTGAACAAATTCTTTACCATCAGCGGCATGCCGGTGGCCTCCAGCCAGTACTGGAACAGCATCCACGGCAGGACCCCCGGCGAGGCCGCCCAGGACGCCGAGGGTCTGCAAACCATGCGCACCCTGGCCCGGAACATGGCCTTCCTGGTCAAGAGCATCGCCCTGGGCAAGGCCCAGTACGGCCTGCCGGAGCGGGAGGTGCCCCAGCGCACCCATTTTATCCGCTGAGCCCCATATAAGGAGGAACCCATGGAACCAGTCATCGTGATCGGCGCGGGTCTGGCCGGGTGTGAGGCTGCCTGGCAGCTGGCCCGGCGGGGCATCCCCGTGATCCTGAAGGAAATGAAGCCCCACAAAATGACCCCCGCCCACCACACCCAGTGGTTCGGCGAGCTGGTGTGCTCCAACTCCCTGCGCTCTGACCAGCTGGAGAACGCGGTGGGCCTGCTGAAGGAGGAACTGCGGCGGATGGGCTCCCTCATCCTGTCCTGCGCCGACGAGCACCGGGTGGAGGCCGGCGGCGCCCTGGCGGTGGACCGCCACGGCTTTGCCCAGGCCATTACCGAGAAGATCCGCAATCACCCCCTCATCACCGTGGTGGAGGAGGAGGTCACCAAGATTCCCGAAGAAGGCAGCGTGATCGTGGCCTCCGGGCCCCTGACCTCCGACGTGCTGGCGGACGCCATAAAAGAGTTCTTCCCGGAGAGCCATTACCTCAACTTCTTTGACGCTGCTGCCCCTCTGGTCACCTTTGAGAGCGTGGACATGGACAGCGCCTTCTTTGCCTCCCGCTACGACAAGGGCACCCCGGACTACATCAACTGCCCCATGACCGAGGAGGAGTACGACGCTTTCTGGACCGAGCTGTGTGCCGCCCAGGAGGCGGAGGTCCACGGTTTTGAGGACAAGAACGTATTTGAGGGCTGCATGCCGGTGGAGGTCATGGCCCGCCGGGGCAAGCAGACCCTGTGCTACGGGCCCCTGAAGCCCCGTGGCCTGCGGGACCCCAAGACCGGCAAGGAGCCCTTTGCGGTGGTGCAGCTGCGGCGGGACAATGCCGACGGCACCATCTACAATCTGGTGGGCTTCCAGACCCATCTGAAATGGCCGGAGCAGAAGCGGGTATTCTCCATGATCCCCGCCCTGAAAAACGCGGAGTTTGTCCGCTACGGCGTCATGCACCGCAACACCTACCTGGATTCCCCCCGGCTGCTGGACCGGTACTACCGGGTGAAGAAGGACCCCCGGGTGTGCTTTGCCGGGCAGATCACCGGGGTGGAGGGCTATGTGGAGTCCACCGCCTCCGGCTTCCTGGCGGCGGTGGAGCTGGCCCGGCGGCTCACCGGCAAGCCGCCGGTGGATTTCCCTCAGGAGACTGCCACCGGTGCTCTGGCCCTCTATGTGAGCAACGAGAGCGTCACCGACTTCCAGCCTATGAACGTGAATTTCGGTATCATTCCGCCACTGGGCTACAAGGTGAAGGGTAAGCGGAACAAGAATGCCGAGCTGAGTAAACGGGCCTTGGACATTTTGGCGGGGCTGAATGTGGAATAGGGTCATCTGCCCGCTGCCGCCACTGACCAGGAATGAACAGAGAAAGAAGAGGAGAACCATATGAAGATCATCGTAGACGCCATGGGGGGCGACAACGCCCCGGTTTCCAACGTACGGGGCGCACTGGCCGCGGTCCGTGAGCTGGGAGTGGAGGTCATTCTGGTGGGCCGGGGGGAGGATATCCTCAAGGTCCTGAAGGATGACGGCATCGACGAGCTGCCTCCCGGCCTGGAGATCGCCCACGCCAGCCAGGTGGTGGAGATGTGCGACAATCCCGCCACCGCCTTCCGGGAGAAGAAGGACTCCTCCCTCACCGTGGGCCTGAACCTGCTCAAGAGCGGCGCGGGAGACGCCTTTGTGTCTGCCGGCAGCACCGGCGCCCTGCTCTCCGCCGCCACCCTGATGATCAAGCGGGTGCGGGGCATCCGCCGGGCCGCCCTGGCCCCCGTGGTGCCTACCGGCGCCGGCGGGGCGGTGCTCATCGACTGCGGCGCCACCGCCGAGGGCACCCCGGAGTACCTGCTCCAGTTCGCCTTCATGGGCTCCTACTACGCCGAGCGGGTGCTCAAGCGCCCTGAGCCCAAGGTGGGCCTGCTGAATATCGGCGCCGAGCCCTCCAAGGGTACCGACCTGCAGCGGGAGGCCCATGCCCTGCTTACCGCTGCCGACAAGGCGGGCCGCATCCGCTTCGTGGGCAACGTGGAGGCCCGTGAGGCGGTGTTCGGCCAGGTAGACGTCATCGTGTCCGACGGCTACTCGGGCAACATCTTCCTCAAGACCATGGAGGGCACCGCCGGGTATATGGCCAAGGAGCTGAAGGCCATGTTCAAGAAAAGCTTCCTGACCAAGCTGGCAGCGGTGCTGGTATCCGGCGGCCTGAAGCAGTTCAAAAAGAAGATGGATTCCAGCGAGGTGGGCGGCACCGCCCTCATCGGCATCTCCAAGCCGGTCATCAAGGCCCACGGCTCGTCCAACGACTACGCCATCAAAAACGCCATCCGGCAGGCCCGGGATTTTGCCTCCTCCGGCATGATCGACGACCTGGTGGAGAACATCGAGTATATGCGTCTGCCCACCGGCGGAGAGGAAAAAATTTGAGTTTCCTATTGACAGGCGATGGAAACTTGCCTATTATCATAGTGCAAGAGCAATGAAGCCGTCGGACGACGGATGCGACAGGAGTAGATGAACATGATTTTTGAGAAGATCGCCGGTCTGCTGTCCGAGCAGTTTGGTGTGGAAGCTGACAGCATCACCATGGACACCTCCTTCGAGGACCTGGGTGCCGACTCGCTGGACATCGTGGAACTGACCATGGCGGTGGAAGAGGAATTCGGCCTGGAGAATATGGACGAGGACGACCTGTCCGGGGTTGCCACTGTGGCCGACCTGGTCCGCTATCTGAAGTCCAAGCTGGAAGACTGACACCGAATCCGACTGGGAGCCCCGCCGACGGCGGGGCTCCTGTCATGAAAGGAAGAGACGGCCATGGAAGCCTTGGAAGAAAAGCTGGGCTACCGCTTCAACCAGCGGGCCCTGTTGGAAAATGCACTGACCCACAGCTCCTATGCCAACGAGAACAAGGCCAGAGGCTGCCAGAGCAATGAGCGGCTGGAGTTTCTGGGAGACTCCGTGCTGGGCATGGTGACTGCCGACTATCTGTTCCGTACCCACCCCGACCTGCCCGAGGGGGATCTGACCCGTACCCGGGCGGCCCTGGTGTGCGAGGGCAGCCTGGTGGAGGTGGCTCAGCAGCTGGATCTAGGCGCCTACCTGAAGCTGGGCAAGGGTGAGGACGCCGGCGGCGGCCGGGAGCGCCCCTCCATTGTGGCCGACGCGGTGGAGGCGGTGATCGCCGCCGTCTACCTGGACGGGGGCATCGGCTCCGCCCGCAAGATCATCCAGAAATTCATTCTGGACCGGGAAGAGGAGAAGAGCGCCAGCCGGGATTACAAGACCGCCCTGCAGGAGCTGGTCCAGCGGGAGAGCGGCCAGGTGCTGGGCTATCAGCTCATCGGTGCCGAGGGCCCCGATCACGCCAAGATCTTCTCGGTAGAGGTGGACCTGAACGGCACCCCCATCGGCCAGGGTAAGGGCCGCAGCAAAAAAGAGGCGGAGCAGAACGCCGCCAAGGCCGCCATTGAGAAGCTGAAAGGCTGAAACATTGCCAGGTGCTCCGCCTCTTTTGTGAGTGCAAGCGAGCCGCCGCGCTGCGGCGCCAAGCGTTTTGCCGGAGGCAAAACCTTGATGTCGGGCGAATTGACTTCGCCCGAGCAGATGAAAGGAATGGGTTCCCAAACCGCCGCGCGGTTTGGGGAGCGGAGCAGAACGCCGCCAAGGCCGCTATTGAGAAGCTGAAAGGCTGAGTAATTGCCGCAGAATTTAAAAAGCCGAAGCCTCCGCAGGAGGCTTCGGCTTTTTAAATTCCGCATTGCGGAACAAAACTCCCGTCACAAGGAATGAGGACTCATGTGAAAAAATGGAACGAGGTATAATATTAGAACTGTGGGGAATTCCCTGCGCAGAGACCAATCACCATTTCATACATGAAGAAAGGAAGGGAGACCATGCTGCTCATCAGGAACGCCAAACTTTTGGATCAGGCTGAGCTGACCGACATTCTGATCAGCCGTGAAGGAAAGTATCTTGAGATTGCGCCGGGAATTGATGTGGCCGGCGCGGACGGGGTGGAAATCATCGACGCGGCCGGTATGCTGGCCTGCCCGACCTTTGTCAATACTCACATGCACTTTGACAAGGCCTACACCGCTTTGCAGGGGCGGGAGAGCAGTGTGGAGACCCTGGAGGACTCCATCCACATTATGCACGACATCAAGCGCCACTACACGGTGGAGGATGTCAAGGCTCGGGCGGTGCGGGCCATCCGGGAGTGTGTCATGTACGGCACCACCAAGCTGCGGACCAACGTGGATATCGACAATATGTGCGGTCTGATAGGCCTGGAAGGGGTCCTGGCGGCCCGGGAAGAGACCAAGGACATCTGCGATCTCCAGATCGTGGCCTTTCCCCAGGAGGGAATCTATTGCAACGAGGGCACAGAGAAGCTGATGTGGCAGGCCATGGAAATGGGGGCCGATGTAGCGGGCGGAATGCCTGCCGCCGAGTGGCTGGATGAGCTGAAGGACCGCCATGTGGACCTGGTCTTTGAAATCGCAGAGAAGTACGGCTGCATGATCGACATGCACATTGACCAGTCCAAGGACATGTTTGACCGCACGCTGGAATATACTGCGTGGAAGACATTGCAGAAGGGGTGGGCTGGCCGGGTGACCGGCGGCCATTGTACCTCCATCGCCTACCAAAACCAGTCCCACGCCATCAAGGTGATGAAGCTGCTGGCCCAGGCGGGCGTCAACGTGTGTACCAACACCCAGGTGCTGGCCATCATGGGGATCGACGCCGAACCCCGTACCCGGGGCGTGACCCGGATCCGGGAGATGGTGGACATGGGGATCAACGTGGCGACTGCCCAGGACACCATCTGCGACGGATTCCACCTCTACGGTACAGGTGACCCGCTGGACTACGGCCTGGTGGGTGCCTACACGGCCCAGTACAACACGCCGGCCACCGCCCGGCTCATGTTTGACATGCTGACCACCAACAGCTACCGCATCTTTGATCCGGAAGGAAGCTACGGCATTGCCGTGGGCAATGATGCGGACCTGAATCTGATTGACGCAGACAATGTGCAGGAGGCCCTGCGTACCCGGGCTTCCCGTCCGTACGTAATTCGCCATGGAACCGTGATCGCCCGCTTTATGCGGGGCGGCGAGATTCTCTGAGACAGCTGAGACAACGAAGCAACCCAACGAGCCGGACCCGGAGAGGGCCCGCGGCTTCTCCGGGTCAGACCTTTCCTCCCGCGGTGTGAGAAAGGAGTGCCTCGATGTATCAACCGGAACAACCCATTTTTGATACCCAGCCTGAGAGCACCGTAACTGTTTCCATCGGCGTGGAAGAGGTCCCAAAGAATTGGGCACAGACACTGTATTTTGCATTCCAGATTACTCTGGTGGCCTTTTATCTGGGCCGGCTCTTTCGTGGCGCTGGCCGGCCTGCCGGAGGCGGTACTGCCGGTTATGATCGCCTCCTGCTTCTTCTGTATGGGTATCTGTACCCTGCTGCAAACTACCATCGGCAACCGCCTGCCTCTGGTCCAGGGACCTTCGTCCGCCCTGGTGTCCTCCATGGGCAGCGTCACTGCCGCCTACGGCATGCCCGCCATGTGGGGGGCGGTGATCATAGGCGGCCTCATCGAAGGCGTGGTGGGCGCCGCCCGCCTGATGAGCAAGATCCGTAAACTCATTCCGCCGGTGGTAGTGGGCTCCGTGGTGGCAGCCATCGGCTTTGTGGCCGCTAAACTGGCGGTGAGCTGGGCCTTCTCCAGCAGTGATCCGCTGCTGCTGGGTATGGCCCTGGGCTCCTTTGTGCTATGCCTGATTTTCAAATTCAAGGGAAAGGGCCTGCTCAGCCAGGGCTTTATCCTCATCACGGTCCTGCTGGTGGGCGTGGGTAACGGCACCGCGGTGGCGGTGGTGGGCGCAGCGGTCCTGGGCGGCTTTACCGGCTACATCGGCTCTATGTTTGAGTCAGTGGGCGACTATGCCGCCCTGTGTGCCACCTGCGGGGAAACCTATCGGGTAAAGCATATTGATAAGGGAATCATGGCCGAAGGGTTTGGCTGCGCCATCTGCGCCCTTTTCGGCTCCCTGCCTACCACCAGCTATACCCAGAACATCGGCATTGTGGCGGCCACCGGCGTGGCCTCCCGTCGGGTGACCCAGGTGGCGGCGGTTCTGTTTCTCCTGTATGGCCTCAGCCCCAAACTGGCCGCACTGCTGGCGGCCATCCCGCGGCCCATCGTAGGCGGCGTGTTCCTAGTCTCTGCGGCCATGATCATGTTTTCGGGCATCGAAGTGATCCAGTCCTCTGAACATAACCAGCGCAACACACTGGTTGCGGGCACCACCATCGGCATGTCGGTGATGCTGCCCCTGTTCTGCAGCACCACCGGCGCGGAGTGGGCGGCCTCCCTGCCCAAGTTCCTCAACCTGCTGGTCACCTCCAACGTGTTTATCGCGGTGGTCTGCGGTATCGTACTGAATCTGTTGCTGAATGTACTTCTGAAGGAGAAAAAGGAAGAGCATGTCTGACAACGAGATACAATCCCTCCACAGGGCAATCCAGATTTTGGAGTATATGGCAGAGCGGGGAGGGGCAGTCACTCTGCGGGAGACCGCCAGCGAGGTGGGCCTGCCCAAGAGCACCACTCACCGCATACTGGCCACCCTGCGAGCTGAAAACCTGGTGGAGCAGCAGCCCATGGACGGGACCTACTGGTTGGGACTGCACCTGTTCGAACTGGGATGCAGCGTCAGGCAAGGCCTGGGCGTGACCGATCTGGCCAGACCCTATCTGCAGAAACTGGGGTCGGAGACGGGAGAGTCGGTTTGCCTGGCCCTCCTCAACCAGGGGGAGGCGCTGATTTTGGAATTCCTGGAGTCTGCCAGCGCCTTCCATGTGGTTACCCGCGCAGGGGCCTCTCTGCCGGTACACTGCACCGTTCAGGGCAAGGTGATGCTGGCCCATCTTTCGGGGGCGGAAGTACGGCGGATCCTGCGGGAGCGGGGGATGAAGGTGTATACCCCCAATACCATTGATACCTATGAGAAGCTGGCCCCTGAGCTGGACGCCATCCGGAAGCAGGGTTTCGCGGTGGAAAACAGCGAATTCCATACGGGGCTGTGCTCAGTAGCGGCCCCGATTCGTAATGCCTCCGGAACGGTATGTTATTCTGTGGCGGTGGTAAGCATGTTCCACCGCATCGGTTCAGAGCACTTTGAACGGGCCAAAAAACTGACCATCCAGATGGCGGAAGCCATCTCCCGGGAGCTGGGATACAACCCCCAGTGAGAACCCGGCGCTTTCCAAACAGCAGCCCTCCGTTGGACTTTCCGCACAAGAGACGGGAAGCCGGACGGAGGGCTTTCTCTGTCCGGCGGCCTCAAAAGCGGCGTAAAAGGGTTTACAATGCAGATGCATTCTTGATATAATATTTTAATTCAAGAGTACGTGTGTTGCGAGGTGCCGCCTTGTATTTAAAAGCGCTGGAGATCCAGGGATTCAAATCATTCCCGGATAAAACGGTCCTCTCCTTCGGGGAGGACATCACCGCCATCGTTGGGCCCAACGGCAGCGGAAAATCGAATATCTCCGACGCCATCCGCTGGGTCATGGGGGAGCAGTCCACCAAGGCCCTCCGGGGCGGTAAGATGGAGGATGTGATCTTCGGCGGTACCGCCCTGCGCAAGCAGCAGGGCTTTGCCGAGGTGTCCCTGGTGCTGGACAATACCGACCACATCTTCCCACTGGAGGAGAGCGAGGTCATGGTCACCCGCCGGTACTACCGGTCCGGCGAGAGTGAGTACTACATCAACCGCCGCTCCGTCCGTCTCAAGGACGTGAACGAGCTGTTCATGGACACCGGTCTGGGCCGGGAGGGCTACTCCATCATCGGCCAGGGCCGGATCGACGAGATCCTGTCGGTCAAGAGCGGCGACCGCCGGGAGATCTTTGAGGAGGCCGCAGGCATCTCCCGCTTCCGCCACCGGAAGGAGGAGGCCGAGCGCAAGCTGGAGCGTACCCAGGAGAACCTGGTGCGCATTACTGACAAGATCGACGAGCTGGAGCTCCAGGTGGAGCCTCTGCGCCAGCAGAGCGAAAAGGCGAAAAAATTCCTTATCCTGCGGGACGAGCTGCGTGGGCTGGAGATTTCCCTGTGGCTGGACCAGCTGGAGAAGATCCGGGCCGGGTCCCTCAAGACCCTGTCCGACTATGAAAATGCCGTCCGGGAGAAGGGCGAGGTCCAGCAGCAGGTGGAGGACCTGTATGCCGCCGCTGAGTCCTTTTCCGCCCAGATGCGGGACAAGGATGTGGAGACCGAGGGTGTCCGCTTCCAGATGATGCAGCGGGAGGCCGACGCCAACGGCCTGGACAACGCCATCGCCGTTCTCAAAACCAACATTCAGAACAACCTGGAGAACCGGGACCGCATCCAGCGGGAGCTGGAGCAGCAGGAGGGCCGGGCCGACTCCATCGCCGCCCAGATCGGGGAACGCAAGACCCGTCTGGAGGAGCTGGAGGGCCAGGCCGCCCACCTGCGCCAGCAGCTGGCGGACCGCCAGACGGAGGCCGCCTCGGCCAGCCGCTCTGCAGGCGTCATCGCCCAGGAGCTGGAGGACCTGCGCCGGAAGGAGGCGGTGGAGAACGCCTCCGCCGCCGATGCCAAGGCCCTTATCTCCGCCCTGGCCGCCGCCGCCCAGGAGGTGCTGGACCGGGACGAGGCCATGCGTCAGGAGCTGGCCGCAGGCGAGGAGCGGCTCCATGAGGCGGAGGAGACCCGCCGCCAGGCCGCCCAGGAGCTGGAGCAGGCCAAGGAGGATAGGGACAGCTTACAGAACATTATCAGCGGCTACGCCCTGCGGCTGGAGACCCGGCAGCGGAAGGCCAAGGAGGCCGAGGAGCGCCACGTCAAGCTCCAGATGGAGGACAATGCCCTCAATTCCCGCATCCATATGCTCTCCGAGATGGAAAAGATGTATGAGGGCTACTCCAGAGCGGTGAAGCTGGTGATGGGGGAGGCCAAGAAGGGCCAGCTCCGGGGAGTCCACGGCCCGGTGGCCGGACTGATCCACGTGCCCGACGCCTGCACCGTGGCCATCGAGATCGCCCTGGGGGGCGCCATGCAGCATATCGTGGTGGAGCGGGAGGAGGACGGCAAGGCTGCCATCCAGTACCTGAAGCGCCGGGACGGCGGCCGGAGCACCTTCCTGCCTTTGAGCTCCATCCGACCCTCCGACTTCCGGGATCAGGGCGTGCGCAAGGAGCCCGGCTTTGTGGGCCTGGGCAACGAGCTCATCCAGTTCGATCCCCGGTATGAGAAGATCTTCTCCAGCCTGCTGGGCCGCACTGTGGTGGCCGAGGATATGGACAAGGCCATTGCCATGGCCCGGAAATACAGCTATCGCTTCAAGATTGTTACCCTGGACGGTCAGCTCCTCAACCCCGGCGGCTCCATGACCGGCGGCTCGGCCTCCCGCAGCGCGGGTATTCTGAGCCGGGCCAACGAGCTGGAACGGCTGGAGCAGCAACGCTCCGGTGTGGCCCGGCAGCTGGCTGACGCCGCCCACGCCATGGAGGAGGCCCGCCGGGAGGCCACCGCCGCCTCCTACGAGATGGAGACCGCCCAGGCCCAGCAGCGCCGCCACGAGGACGATATCCTCAAGCTGGAGGAGCGCCTGGGCCATCTGGATACCCAGCTGGCCGATTTGAACAAGCAGCGGGCCGACCAGAAGGAGGAGCTGGAACAGCTCCAGGCCCGTTCCGCCCAGATCGAGGCGGACACCCGGGCCGCCCGGGCCCGGGTAGAATCTCTGGAGGGTGCTGCCGCCGCCCTGCGTGCCGAGGCTGAGGGCAAGGCCAAGGGCCAGAGCGATGCCCAGGAGCGGGCCGCCGCCCTGGGAGAGGCCATTGCCGAGCTGAATATGCGCCTGGCCGCCCTGGAGGCGGAGGCCCAGGCCGCCCGCAAGTCCATGACCGAGCTGGAGGAGCTGCGCCGGGATCTGACCGGCGACAGGGCCGAGCGGGAGAAGATGCTCTCCCAGTTCCAGGAGAAGAACGCCGATCTGGAGCGGGAGATCGCGGAGAAGGAGCGGCAGCTCCAGACCATCCGCCGGGAGAATGAGGAGCGGCAGGCCTCCATCAGCCGCATCAACGAGGAAAAATTGGCCCTGGAAGCCCAGCGCAACCAGGCGGACAAGGACGCCCGGGATAAGAACAGCACCCTGCTCAATCTGGAGCGGGAGGTGTCCGTGCTGGAGCAGAAGAAGGCCGCCGCCGCCATGGAGGAGAAGAACCTGCTGGACAAGCTGTGGGAGACCTACGAGCTGTCCCACCAGGCGGCCATGGCTCAGCGGGTGGAGCTGGAGAGCGTCCCCAAGGCCCAGCGCCGGGTGGGAGAGCTGAAAAAGTCCATCTCCGCTCTGGGCAATATCAACCTGGACGCCATCGACGAGTTCCAGCGCATCAACGAGCGCTATACCTACCTCACCGACCAGCGGGACGACGTGCTCAAGTCCAAAAAGGAACTGGAGGGCATCATCGCCGACATCACCGAGGAGATGCGCTCCATCTTTGCCAAGCAGTTTGCCGTGCTCAACGAGGCTTTTCAGCAGACCTTTGTGGAGCTCTTCCGGGGAGGCAAGGCCACACTGGAGCTGGAGGACCCGGAGGATATCCTCAACTGCGGCATTGAGATCAAGGTACAGCCCCCGGGCAAGGCGCTGAAGGTGCTCTCCCTGCTGTCCGGCGGTGAGAAGGCCTTTGTGGCCATCGCCCTCTACTTTGCCATCCTGAAGGTGCGGCCCACCCCCTTCGTAGTCATGGACGAGATCGAGGCCGCCTTGGACGACGCCAATGTGGTACGCTTTGCCCACTATATGCGCCAGATGGCGGATAAGACCCAGTTCATTGTAATTACCCACCGCCGCGGCACCATGGAGGAAGCTGACGTGCTGTACGGCGTCACCATGCAGGAGCAGGGCATCAGCCGGATGCTCACCATCAACCTGAATGATGTGGAAAAAGAGCTGCACATCAAGTGAGAGAGCAGTTTTAACAATCACCGAAAGGAACCAAAATCAACATGGGCTTTTTTGCGAAGATCAAGGCGGGTCTGACCCGCACCAAGGAGAACATCGGCCACTCCATCGACCAGTTGTTTGCCGGTGAGCTCAACGACGACTTCTACGACGAGCTGGAGGAGACCCTCATCCTGGGCGACATGGGGGTGGACACCACCCTGAAGGCGGTGGAGGAGCTGCGCCGCCGGGTAAAGGAAGAGAAGATCAAGGACATGGATTCTGCTCGCGCCTGCCTGCGGCAGGTGCTCACCGAGATGCTCCAGGTGGGCGAGCCGGGGCTTCATCTTACCACCACGCCTTCGGTGGCCCTGTTTATCGGCGTGAACGGCGTGGGCAAGACCACCACCATCGGCAAGCTGGCTGCCAAGATGAAGGGGGAGGGCAGCAAGGTGCTCATGGCTGCCGCCGACACCTTCCGTGCCGCCGCCGCCGACCAGCTGGAGATCTGGAGCCAGCGCTCCGGGGTGGAGATCGTCCGCCAGCACGAGGGGGCCGACCCCGCAGCCGTGGTGTTTGACGCCCTTACTGCCGCCAAGGCCAGAGGCACCGACGTGATCCTCATCGACACCGCCGGGCGGCTGCACAACAAGCAGAACCTGATGAACGAGCTGAACAAGATCTCCCGCGTGGTGGACCGGGAGCTGCCCGGTTGTGACCGGGAGACCCTGCTGGTGCTGGACGCCACCACCGGCCAGAACGGCCTGATCCAGGCCAAGCAGTTCAAGGAGGCCGCCGGCATCACCGGTATCGTCCTCACCAAGCTGGATGGCTCCGCCAAGGGCGGCATCGTTATTGCCATTGCCCAGGAGCTCCAGGTGCCGGTGAAGTATATCGGCGTGGGCGAGGGCATCGACGATCTGATGCCCTTTGAGGCGGAAGCCTTTGTGGAAGCGCTGATTTGATTTTGTAGGGGCCGATGCCCACATCGGCCCGCGTTTGGAGGTTATGACAATGGCCAGAATCGACGGACGGGCCAACGACCAGCTTCGGCCCATCGAGATCATTCCCAACTTTAACAAATTTGCCGAGGGCTCCTGCCTGATCCGCTGCGGCAACACCCAGGTGCTGTGCTGCGCCAGTGTGGAGGACCGCACCCCGCCCCACGTCCCCGAGGGAGAGGGCTGGGTCACCGCCGAGTACTCCATGCTGCCCCGGGCCAACCGGGAGCGGTCCAAGCGGGATATCGCCAAGCTGAAGCTGTCTCCCCGCTCCGCGGAGATCCAGCGGCTGGTGGGCCGGTCCCTCCGGGCCTGTGTGGACATGAAAAAGTTGGGTGAGCGCACCATCACCGTGGACTGCGACGTGCTCCAGGGGGACGGCGGCACCCGTACCGCCAGTGTCACCGGCGGCTTTGTGGCCCTGAGCCTGGCCCTCCACAAGCTGGTGGAGGAGGGCGTGCTGGAGAGCATGCCCCTCAAGACCTGTGTGGCCGCCATTTCCGCCGGTATTGTGGACGACCAGCTTTTGCTGGACCTGTGCTATGAGGAGGACTCCTCCGCCCAGGTGGACCTGAACTGCGTCATGACCGGGGAGGGGGAACTGGTGGAGATCCAGGGCACCGGCGAGGGCCGGACCTTCACCATCGCCGAGCAGCAGGCCCTGGTGGAGCTGTGCGCCAAGGGCATCCGGGAAGTGCAGGCCATCCAGAAGGCCGTTCTGGGAGGTTAAAGCTATGAAAATGGTATTGGCCAGCAAGAATGCCCACAAGCTGGTGGAGATGAAGGACATTCTCTCCCAGCTGGGTGTGGATGTGGTGCTGGAGTCCGAGGTGGGCGTGGATGTGGACGTGGAGGAGACGGGCACAACCTTTGAGGAGAACGCCTATCTGAAAGCTCACGCGGTGTGTGAGGCCTCCGGCCTGCCCGCCATTGCCGACGACTCCGGCCTGTGCGTGGACGCCCTCAACGGCGCCCCCGGGGTGTACTCCGCCCGCTACGGCGGCCCTGAGCTGGACGACGTGGGCCGGTACAGGCTGCTGCTGGAGAACCTGCGGGGCCAGCTGGACCGGCGGGGCAAGTTTGTTTCCTGCATCTGCTGCTGCTTCCCCAACGGGGACAAGGTGGAGGCCCGGGGGGAGTGCCCCGGCACCATCGCTTACGCCCCCAAGGGAGAGGGCGGCTTTGGCTATGACCCGGTGTTCTTTATCCCCGGGCTGAAAAAGACCTTTGCGGAGCTTACCGCGGAAGAGAAGAATGCCATTTCCCACCGGGGAAATGCGCTGAACAAATTTAAAACAGAATTGGAGAACTATCTGAATGGAACTGACCAGTAAACAGCGGGCCCAGCTGCGGGGCCTGGCCAACAGCATCGACACCATCCTCCACGTGGGCAAGGACGGCATCGGCGACAACTTGGTGAAGCAGGCCGACGATGCCCTGGAGGCCCGGGAGCTTATCAAGGGCAAGGTTCTGGAGAACTGCATGCTCACCAGCCGGGAGGCGGCGGAGGAGCTGGCCCAGAAGACCCGCAGCGACGTGGTGCAGGTGATCGGAACAAAATTCGTCCTGTATCGTCCAACCCACAAGAAGGATAAGAAGGACAAGATCGTTCTGGTGGCGGACAAGAAGCGCAAACTGTAACAAAAAAGAGGGGGCATGGTCATGAAGCTGGGCATCTATGGCGGGACCTTCAATCCGCCCCATCTGGGGCACCTGACCTCGGCCAGGGCGGCGATGGACGTTCTGGAACTGGACCACTTGCAGTTTGTCCCGGCGGCGCTGCCGCCCCATAAAACCCTGCCTGCCGGCAGTCCCGGCCCGGAGGAACGGCTGGAAATGGTGGAACTGGCCGCCGACAGCCTGCTGCTGCCGGACCGGATCGGGGTCAACGATCTGGAATTGTCCCGGCCGGGCAAGAGCTATACTGCCGACACCCTGGAGCAGATCCACGAAAAATATCCCGAGGCGGAGCTGTGGCTGATGATGGGCACGGATATGTTCCTCACCCTGCACAACTGGTGGGACCCGGAGCGGATCACCCGGCTGGCAGGGGTGTGCACCTTTGCCCGCACCCAGAGCGACAGCCTGGAGGCCCTGGACCGTCAGGCGGAATACCTGCGGGAGACCTTTGGGGCCAGGACCCGTGTGCTCCGGCTGCCCGAGATCGTGGACGTGTCCTCCACCCAGCTGCGGGAGCTGCTGGCGCGGGGAGAGGGGCAGGAGTACCTGCCGCCGGCTGTGTACGGTTACATCATCCGCCACGGCCTGTACGGCGTCCGCTATGATCTCAAGCAGCTGCCCGACCGGGAGCTGCGTGCCTGCGCCTGCTCCATGATCCGGGCCAAACGGATCGCCCACATTCGGGGTACCGAGGAGGAGGCGGTGCGCCTGGCCCGCCGCTGGGGGGCCGACGAGGAGAAGGCCCGCCGGGCAGGCATCCTTCACGACATCACCAAGTACCTGGAGATGGACGAGCAGTTGCAATTATGCCGCAAATATGGTATCGTACTGGATGATTTGGAACAGCGTGCAGTCAAACTGCTCCATTCCAAGACCGGGGCGTGTGTGGCCCGGGATGTGTATGGAGTGAGCGATGATATCTATAGCGCCATTTTCTGGCACACCACCGGCAAGGCGGACATGACCCTGCTGGAAAAGATCCTCTATATCGCCGACTACATGGAGCCCAACCGGGATTTTCCCGGGGTGGAAAGGCTGCGGAAACTGGCCTACGAGGATCTGGACCAGGCGGTGCTGGCGGGGTGCGAAATGAGTATCCAGGAGATGGCGGACCGGGGCCTGCCGGTCCACAGCAACACGCTGCAGGCCAGGGATTGGCTGAGGAGCAAATCCAGCAGAAAGGAATCATAAGATGAACCCGGAAGAGAAAAAGAACAGCCAGGGCGGCGCCCGACTGGTAAAACAGCAAAAGCCGCCCAAGCAGAAGAAGCCCAAGCCCAACCGCACGCCCAAGGAGAAGGCGCTGCGGATTGCGTTCATCGTGCTGACGGTGATCGCTGCCCTCATTGTGATTTTGTTTGTAGCTTATAAGCTGCTGGTGGTCAAGCCGGAGATCCCCAACGTGACGCCTCCGGATACCGAGGCCTCCCCCGGCATGGAGATGACAGGACCCAAGCTGTCCGGCGACCGCAAGGAGGAGTTTTACACCTTCCTGGTGGTGGGCCGGGACACCGGCGGCGGCGGCAATACCGACACCATCATGGTCATGTCCTACGACATTCCCAATCAGAAGCTCAACGTGCTGAATATCCCCCGGGATACTATGGTCAACGTGCCCTGGGATGTGAAGAAGGTCAATTCCATCTACAACTGGGCCTCCCGGTACGATCGGGATGGTATTGACTATCTGAAGGAGGAGATCTCCTATCTGATCGGTTTCCAGCCCGACTTCACCGTGGTGGTGGAGTGGGAGGCCGTAGGTGAGCTGGTGGATGCCATCGGGCCGGTGTGGTTTGACGTGCCCTACGACATGAACTACGACGACGGCACCCAGGACCTCTACATCCATCTGGAGGCCGGCTACCAGGAGATCGACGGCGACGAGGCCATGCAGCTGCTGCGCTGGCGCAAGAACAATAAGATCGAAAACGGTAAGCTCATCGTCTACGGCGGCTATCCCAGCGGTGATCTGGGCCGCATCCAGACCCAGCAGGACTTCCTGAAGGCAGTCATCGAGACCTGCCTGAACAACCTGACTGTGGACAAAATCCCCGCTCTGGCTCAGGTTTTCTTCAACAATGTGGACACCCGGGATACTCTGACGGTGAACAACATCGCCTGGTTTGCCCAGGAGGCTATTCTGGGCGGGCTGAGCATGGACAACGTGAACTTTATGACCCTGCCCTGTGAGGGTGCGTGGGTGTACAGCCGCACCGTGGGCAATAAGCAGTCCTATGTGACTCCCATTCCCGACCAGACGCTGGAGATGGTGAATACCTACTTCAATCCCTATCTGGAGGATATCAAGCTCAATGAGCTGGATATCATGATGGTCAATGAGGACGGTTCCCTGTCCTCTACCAGCGGCCATGTGGAGGACACCTACGCCGCCAAGCCTCAGGGCGGCTCCAGCAGTTCTTCTTCCGGCAGCGGCTCTTCCAGCAGTTCCGGCGGCTCGGGTACCACCAGCACCTCCACCCCCAAGCCCAGCAGTACGCCGGTAGCCAGTGCCACTCCCTCGGCCACGCCTGTGCCCTCTGCCACCCCGGCCGCTACCCCCACTCCGGAAGCCACGCCAACTCCGGAGGCTACCCCCACCCCGGCGCCTACGCCGGTATCTACGCCCCAGACTGATCCCACTGTGCCCGAGGTGGGCCCCGGGATGGAGCCTGTGGAGTAAAGGAGAGATTGTATGTTGACACCCAAAGAGATCGCCCTGCTGGCCGCCAAGTCCCTGGACAGCAAGAAGGGCCTGGATATCAAGGTGCTGGAGACCGGCCATCTGACCACTCTGGCCGACTATTTCGTGCTGTGCTCCGCCACCTCCACCACCCAGATCAAGGCCCTGGCCGACGTCTGTGAGAAGGAACTGAAGGATGCCGGCGAGCCCCCCCACCATGTGGAGGGCCACCGGGGCGGCATCTGGATCCTGCTGGACTTCTCCTCTGTGGTGGTCCACATCTTCAACGAGGAGGCCAGAGAGTTCTACGATCTGGAGCGCCTCTGGAGCGACGCCACCCCCGTGGACCTGTCCGGTGTGCTTACCGAAAATTAAAGCAAAAAGATGCCCGGCATGTGCCGGGCATCTTTTTTACTGTTCAGGGAACCAATGGACCTTCCGGTGCATCTATAGGGCGTCCGGACAAGGAAAAGCGAGGTGAGGATATGGCATCCATGGAACTGGCAGGCGGGGACAGTCTCCGGGAGGAGTTCGGGGCCCTGGTGACCGAACACAGCCGGAGTATGTTCCGTGCGGCCCGTGCCCTGCTGGACTGCGACGCCGATGCCGAGGACGCGGTGGGCGAGGCCATCCTCCGGGCCTGGCGGAAGCGGGAGCAGCTGCGGGACCCGGCGGCGGGCCGGGCCTGGCTGCTGAAGATCACAGTGAACTGCGCCTATGAGCAGCGGCGCAGGGCTGCCCGGCTCCTCTATACCGATCAGGTGGAGGGGATAGCCGGGGATGCGGAGGACCGGCCGGTGTCCCATTTGTGGGAGGCGGTGCTCCGTCTGCCCGGCGACCAGCGGGCAGTGGTGACCCTCTACTACTACGAGGACCTGCCGGTGAAGGAGATCGCCCGTATCCTGGGCGTGGCCCAGGGCACGGTGAAATCCCGGCTGGGCCGGGCCAGAGCCCGTTTAAAACAGATGCTGCGGGAGGAGGAAGATCCATGAACGGATGGGATGAACAACTGAAGCTACGGGCCAGGCGGGAGGACTGCCCGCTGCCCCAGGGTTTTGAGACCCGGATTCAGAAGGAACTGGACCGGCTGCCGGTCCAGACAAGGCAACAAAAAAGGCCCCTGCGCCGGGCATTGTGGCTGGCGGCCTGCCTGGCGGCGGGGCTCTGTCTCACGGCGGCGGCGGTGGAGCTGACCGCCCGCTGGTTCCCCGGCGTGGGCGCTGTGAAGAGCGGGACGGCGGTGTGGCTCCTGGAGAAGCCTGTGGAGTGGACCCAGGATGAGTGGACCTACCGCCTGGAGGCAGAACGGCAGGGGGATGTGATCCGGGTCCACCTGGAGCAGTATTCCGCCGAAGCACTGCCGGGACGGGACGATGAGGAGACCGACTACGGCTATCAGATGAAGCTCTTTGCCGGGGAGCAGGAGCTGGAGGCCGGCCTGGACTCTGTTCTGGAGGGCTGGGAGACGGTTGACGGTCTGAGCACAAGAGGATGCTACACCAGCTATCTGACCGGTGATGAACTGGAGCGGGGATTTTTGACCCGGGGGATCGTCGGTACCAGCTTCCGGGCGGTGGAGCAGCCGGAGGGGGGCTATACCCTGCGCATCTACACCTACGACGGCAGCACACTGCTGTGGGAGAAGCCGGTCAGGCTGGCCACCGTCCAGGCGCTGGATATGACCGAGACCAGCAGGACCTTTGCGGAAGGGACGGTCATAGCTCTGTCCAGCCGGGACGGGCGGCTGCTGGACCTGTACCCGGACAGAGCGGTGGAGGATGACAGTGCCCTGGCCTTTGTCTATGCCACCGATGTGGTATTCATAGGAGCATCGGGAGAGCGCTACCCGGCACAGATGCTGTCTGACGGTACGGGAGCCTGGGCATGCAACGCTCCGGAAGAGGAGACTATCACGGCGGTGGAGATCGGCTCCCTGCGCCTGGACAGGGTGTATCTGGACAACGGAGTGCAGCGGGAGGAAGCGCCGGTCACCTATCAGGACCTGAACTGGGTCATTCCTGTGGCGTGAGATCCACCACTGGGCTGGAGGTCCACTCCAGACCGCAGGGCCTTGGGGTGGGGAAGCACAGGCCGTACAGGTCGGTGCACCGGGCCTCCCCCTCAAAGACCTGCCGGGCGAGACCGGTAAGGGTTCTGGCCTGGGCGGGCTTGGTGAGGATGGGGAGGGTGCAGGTATCCTTCATCCGTTTCAACAATGCCTGGCCTCGGCGGTTGAGCCCCAACACCCGCACATAGGGGGGCAGGGCGGGGCGGTCCGCCTCCATCCCCAGGAAGGCGGAGAGGGCCAGCCGCCGCAGCCGGGCGTGGGTGTACCGCTTGGTTTTGGCAAGGGTATAGAATTCATCCAGGGAGAGGGCCTGTCGGGCGGCGCGGACCAGCCGTTCCGGCAGGCCCTCTGCCGCGCCGCTGTCGGGCAGGGCGGCCCAGGCTGAGGCATCCATGGTGCGCAGCCGGGCCAGGATGGCCCGCTCCACATAGGCCAGGGAGGACACCTCTTCTATTTTGTCCAGCGCGCCGGGCCGTACCAGCATGGCGGCCTTCTCACGGTGACCGGAGCGCAGCAGCCGCCGTACCTGGGTGGCGGAGGCAAAGCCTTCTACCGCCTGGGTACTGTTGTGCTCCGCCCCCCGGCGAGGCACCGTTATCACATCCATAGAGGCATGCAGGTGGCTCAGGGCCCGGAGGTACTCCACACCCAGGTTGTTGTTGGGGGTGGACAGACAGGGGTGGCCCGCCGCCTCCTGCCGGGCGGCGGGGAAGGAGAGCCCTCTGTCCAGCGCCGCCCGCAGCCTGGCGGGGTATTCGGGGGCGTCCAGGGCCCTGGCGGCCTCCATCAGCGCCTCAGTGCTGCCCCGCTCGCTGCCGAAGGAGAGGGTGTCCACCACTCCTGTGGCAGCCAGAATGGATACCGCACCCCGGGCGAAGGACTCCGCCGAGGACATGGCCCAGGGGGTGGGCAGCTCCAGCACCAGGTCGGCGCCGCCCTCCAGAGCCAGCCCTGCCCGGGTCCACTTGTCGGCAATGGCGCAGTCGGCCCCCTGGACCCAGTGACCGCTCATGACGCACACCACCGGCCGGTGATCTCCCAGCAGAGAGCGGGTCTGGGCCATGTGCCAGGCGTGTCCCAGATGAAATGGGTTGTATTCCGCAACGATCCCAACGGCATTCATGGATTTTCCTCCAGAAGCAGAGTAAAATTTTTCTCCCTTTCGGCTAAAATGTGGGTTGTTCTTTGAGAAAAAAAGGGATAAAATAAAGGCGATATATGCCCCTGAGACAATATTGTACTACGGGAACGCCTGGCTCTCAAGCCACAGTTTATCAGGAAAAGTAAGGAGAGATAGAACGATGAAAGTTCTGGTCATCAACGCTGGCAGCTCTTCCCTCAAGTATCAGCTCATGGACCCTGCCACCCGCGAGGTGCTGGCCAAGGGCCTGTGTGAGCGCATCGGCATCGACGGCCGCCTGACCCACAAGGTGCCTTCCAAGGACGCCAAGTATGAGTTCGAGATCCCCATGCCCACCCATGCCGAGGCCATCCAGGCTGTGCTGGACGCCCTGCTCTCCAGCGAGCACGGCGTGATCAAGAGCGCCGCTGAGATCGACGCTGTGGGTCACCGCGTGGTGCACGGCGGCGAGAAGTTTGCCGGCTCCGTGCTCATCACCGACGAGGTCATGGCCGCTCTGGAGGAGTGCATCCCCCTGGCCCCTCTCCACAACCCCGCCAACATCACCGGCATCCAGGCCTGCCAGAAGGTCATGCCCGGCGTGCCCATGGTGGGCGTGTTCGACACCGCCTTCCATCAGACCATGCCCGCCAAGAGCTACATCTATGCTCTGCCCTACGAGTACTATGAGCAGGACAAGGTCCGCCGCTACGGCTTCCACGGCACCTCTCACCGCTATGTGTCCCAGCGCGCCGCCGCTATGCTGGGCAAGCCCATTGAGGAGCTGAAGATCATCACCTGCCACCTGGGCAACGGTTCCTCCGTGGCCGCTGTGGACGGCGGCAAGAGCGTGGACACCTCCATGGGCTTCACCCCCCTGGCCGGCGTGCCCATGGGCACCCGTTCCGGCGATCTGGACGCCGGCATCCTGGAGTACCTGATGAACAAGCACGGCTACGACATGAAGGAAATGATGACCATCCTCAACAAGAAGTCCGGCGTGCTGGGTATCTCCGGCGTGTCCTCCGACTTCCGCGACATTGAGAACGCCGCCAAGGAGGGCAACCAGCAGGCTGCTCTGGCTCTGGAGGCCTTCCAGTACAGCGTGAAGAAGCTCATCGGCGCTTACGCCGCCGCTATGGGCGGTGTGGACGCCATCGTGTTCACCGCCGGCGTGGGCGAGAACGACGCTGCCACCCGTATGGCCGCCGCTTCCGGTCTGGAGTTCATGGGCGTGAAGATGGACGCCGAGGCCAACAACGTCCGCGGCAAGGAGACCGTCATCTCTGCCGCTGACTCCAAGGTGAAGGTGCTGCTCATCCCCACCGACGAGGAGCTCATGATCGCCATGGATACCGCCGAGATCGTGGGCAAGTAAGCAAAATAACGCCATAAAAAAGGGACGCTGCATTGCAGCGTCCCTTTTTTATGGAAAATTCAGTGAGGTTCTGCTATGCTGTTATCCAGGCAACTTGGGAACAAATTGTGAATTGTGTCTCCCTGCCATTGACACCTGACAGGCTGTCGGATTAAGATTGTGACAGCTTGTCAGGTCAGGAGGGAGAGCGTATGCCCAGCACTACCTTTTTTCACCTGCCAGAGGAGAAGCGGGAGCGGCTGATGGAGGCGGCCCGGGCGGAATTTGTCCGGGTCCCCTATGAGGACGCCTCCATCAACCGGATCATCCGGGAGGCAGGCATCCCCAGAGGCAGCTTTTACATGTACTTTACCGACAAGGAGGATCTGTTCCGCTATCTGATGGAGTCCTACGGAGAATTGCTTATCCAGCGGATGGGGGAGCGGCTTGACTGGAATGACGGCGATCTGTTTGCCGCCGCCCTGGACCTGTTTGACCATATGCAGGCCAACTGGCGTCAGGGGGAGTTCCGGGAGATGGCGGCCATCCTCCGCCGCAACCGGCAGCTTCAGCCCGGACTGGTGCTTAACCGGCAGGGACCCTGCGCCATGCTGGACCAGCTGCGGGACAGGATCGACCAATCCCGGCTGGATCTGCGGACGGAGAGCGATCTGCCTGATCTTTTCCACCTGATGATAGCCGCCGCAGCAGGCAGTATCGTGGCCGTGGGAAAAGAGGGCGGCCCGGAGCAGGCCAGGGCCCGGCTGGTGCGCATGCTGGAGCTGCTCCAGCGGGGGGCGGCGGCCAAAGACCATGCAGTTTGTCAGGGATAGCAAAGAAAAGGAGAAACCACCATGGAAGCAACTGAGCTCAAACCGGAAACCACAACGGCTCCAGCGGAGGAGCAGGAGAAGGGGGCGCCCGCCTTCAAGGCCCCCAAAAAGAAACGCAAATGGATTAAGCGGGTGATCATCCTGGCAGTGGTGGTGGCCTTCCTGGCCGTTCTGCTGAGCCGCTGCATGGGAGCGGGCCAGCAGCTGCTGAGCAGCGCCTACCTGCCCTATACCGCCTCTATGCGGGATATGACGGTGTCGGTGTCGGGCACCGGTACCATCGAGCCCATTCAGTCCTATAAGGTGACCACCCTGGTCAGCGGAGAGATCCTGGAGGCCCCCTTCGAGGAGGGCCAGACCGTCCATAAGGGCGACGTGCTCTTCCGCATTGACGCCCGGGATGTGGAAAACAACATTGCCCAGCTGGAGCTCAACGTCCAGTCGGCCCAGCTGGCTCTGGACGATCTGCTTAAGAACCAGAGCGACAACCAGAAGGACCGGTCCATCACGGCCAAGGATGCCGGTGTGATCACCGAACTCCATGTGGAGCAGGGGGACAGCGTGACCGTGGGCACCGTCATTGCCGATGTGCTGGACCGGGACCACATGAAGCTGAAGGTCCCCTTCCACGCCTCCGACGCGGCGGGATTTTATGTGGGCCAGACGGCCACTGTGGCGGTGAGCGGTACCACCTCCACCCTCAACGGAACGGTGAGCGAGATCGCCGCCACTGATGAGGTGGGGCCCGGCGGCACTCTGGTGCGGCAGGTGACCATCCTGGTGAACAACCCCGGCGTCCTCACCGACAGCAGCCAGGGCACCGCCTCCATCGGCGGCGCGGCCTGCGCCTCCGGAGTGGCCTTTACATATGCCACCTCCTCTCAGATCACCGCCAAGGCCTCCGGCGATATAGACACCCTCTCTGTGAAGGAGGGGGATCGGGTGAGCAAGGGCCAGGTCATCGGCATGATTTCCGAGCAGGATCTGGAGACTCAGATCGAGAACGCCCGCATCTCCCTGGAAAATGCCCAGCTCTCCCTGAAGAGCGCCCAGGAGAAGCTGGAGGACTATACCATTACCTCTACCATCGACGGCGAGGTCATTGAGAAGAATCTGGACGTGGGAGACAACATCAACGGCATGTCCAGCTCGGGCGCCACCGTCACCTACCCCGCGGTGATCTATGACCGCTCCCAGCTCACCTTTGAGATGGACATCGACGAGCAGGACATCAGCCAGATCCAGGTGGGACAGAAGGTGGAGATCACCGCTGACGCCCTGGACGGCCAGAGCTTCACCGGCGTGGTGGATAAGATCAACATCAACGGCACCACCGCCAACGGCCACACCAGCTACCCGGTGACCGTCCTGGTGGACGGCTCCCCGGAGGAGCTCTACCCCGGCATGAACGTATCCGCCAAAATCATCATAGAGGAGGCGGGCAGCGTACTTACTCTGCCGGTGGAGGCCGTGGAGCGGGGGAACACCGTGCTGGTGGCCACCGAGGACTGCCTGGATGAGAAGGGCAATGTGGTGGACATCACTGCCGCCGAGAAGCGGGAGGTCACCCTGGGCCGCAACGACGACAACTACATTGAGATCGTGGACGGCCTGGAGGAGGGGGACGTGGTGCTCGCCCCCAGCCCCCAGGGCTCCAGTATGATGGAAGCCTTTGCGGCGGGGATGGGCTAAGCCATGGGACATCTCATTGAACTCAAGGATATCTATAAGATCTACCAGATGGGGGAGGAGACTGTCCACGCCCTGGACGGCATCTCCATGACGGTGGATCGGGGGGAGTTCGTGGCCATTGTGGGCCAGTCGGGCTCCGGCAAGTCCACCGCCATGAACATCATCGGCTGCCTGGATGTGCCCACCTCCGGCACCTACCATCTGGGCGGGGTGGATGTGTCCACTATGGACGACGACCAGCAGGCCGAGATCCGCAACAAGATGCTGGGCTTTATCTTCCAGCAGTATAACCTTATCCCCAAGCTCAACGTACTGGAAAACGTGGAGCTGCCCCTGCTCTATGCCGGCGTGTCCGGCGGCGAGCGGCGGGAGCGGGCCCTCCAGGCGCTGGAGCGGGTGGGACTGGCGGACAAGTGCAGAAACCTGCCCAGCCAGCTCTCCGGCGGCCAGCAGCAGCGGGTGTCCATCGCCCGGGCCCTGGCGGGCAAGCCGTCGGTGATCCTGGCCGACGAGCCAACCGGTGCCCTGGACTCTCGCACAGGCCGGGATGTGCTTGCCTTTCTCCAGAAGCTCAACGCCGAGGGAGACACGGTGGTGCTCATCACCCACGATAACTCCATCGCCATCAAAGCCAAACGCATCATCCGTCTCCAGGACGGGAAGATCATCTATGACGGCGACGCCCGTGATCCCAGGGCGGTGGTCCAGCCCGAGCTGGACCAGGACGAGGGGACCAGGGAGGTGCTCAACGTATGAAGATGGGTCAGTCCTTCCGCATGGCCATCAAAAGTTTGATGACCAGCAAGGCCCGGGCCCTGCTTACTATGCTGGGCATCATCATCGGTGTGGCGGCGGTCATCGTCATCGTCTCCCTGGGCAGCGGTATGCAGCAGTACATGAACGGCCAGTTCGAGCAGATCGGCGTCAATATGATCCAGGTGGGCATCTACTCCTACGGCGGCAACCGGGAGGTCACCCCGGAGGACTTCTATGAGCTGGCGGAAAAATACCCCCAGTACATCGACTCGGTAAGCCCCTATCTCAGCGCCGCCGCCACCGTGCGCCAGGGCGCCGACGAGTATGAGCACACCAAGGTGTACGGCGTCAGCGAGACCATCTATAACCGTGAGAAGGGGCAGACCGTCACCGGCGAGAAGCTGATGGAGGGGCGCTTTCTCAGCTATGTGGATGTGGAGCGCAACCAGAGGGTGTGCGTCATTGGCAGCTATCTGGACGAGGCCATGTTCGGCGGTCAGGGATTGGGCAGCACCCTGACGGTGGGCGGCGTGCCCTATACCGTCATCGGGGTGCTGGCGGAAAAGGCGGACTCCACCGAGGGCAGCGGGGACGACCTGATCTACATGCCCTACGGCCTGGTGGAGCAGATCAATGCCTCCAGCAGCATGATGGGGATGAGCAGCAATTCCTACCTGGTGGGCAGCACCAGCAAGGACACCTCCTCCGCCGCCAAGGGGGTCATTGAAAGTATGCTGTTTCGCATCTATGAGGACAGCAGCGCCTACATGGTCATGACCTCCGCCGAGATGATGGAGATGATGGACTCCATGCTCAACGTGCTCATGACCATCCTGGTGGTCATTGCCGCCATCTCCCTGGTGGTGGGTGGCATCGGCATCATGAACATCATGCTGGTATCGGTGACCGAGCGCACCCGGGAGATCGGCATCCGCAAGTCCCTGGGGGCCAAGGGCCGGGATATCCGCAGCCAGTTCATCATCGAGGCGGGCACCACCTCCGCCATCGGCGGAGTCATCGGCATTTTGTTGGGTATCCTGCTGGCCAACGTCTTCACGGCGGTGGTGGGCGTGGTTATGAGCGAGGCGGAGGGCTTTGCGGCCATCCCCACTCCGGGGGGCATTCTGGTGTCCTTCGGCGTGTCGGTGGGCATCGGTATCCTCTTCGGCTACCTGCCCGCCAACAAGGCGGCCAAGCTCAACCCCATCGACGCCCTGCGCTACGATTGATGGGAAGAAGACCTCCCTCTTGCCTCGCGCTTTCGGGGGGTATATACTAAACCATAAGAAGTGTCAATTTCCGCGGGAAGGAGAAAAAAGATGAAACATCGACTGTTATCCGGACTGCTGGCCGTGGTACTGGTGCTGGGGTTGGCCCCCGGGGCCCTGGCCGCCCCTCCGGCGGAGGCTGAGGCCGCCCAGGTCTTGGCCGCCCTGGATATTATGGTGGGCGACGAGAACGGGGACCTGGCCCTGGAGCGCACCATTACCCGGGCGGAATTCACCAAGATGACGGTGGCCGCCTCCACCAGCCGGGACACGGTGGGGGACGCGGTGGCTGTAAAGCCCTACCCCGACGTGCCTCAGAACCACTGGGCCGCCCCCTACATCAAAGCTGCCGTGGACCTGAATCTGGTCCAGGGGGACCTGTACGGCAACTTCAATCCCGACCAGAAGATCACTCTGGCGGAGGGTGTGACCATCCTGCTGCGGCTGCTGGGCTATACCGACAGCGACTTCACCGGCATGTGGCCCGCCGGCCAGATGGCCCAGTACCGGGCCCTGGACCTGGATGAGGGGGTCAGCTGCGGCCAGAATGACTTTATGACCCGGCGGGACGCCCTGTACCTGTTCTACAATCTGATGATCACTAAAGATAAAAACGGCTCCTACTATCTGAATACTCTGGAGCCCACCCTGAACCTGGTGAATGCCTCCGGTCAGCTGGACCGGGTGGCCCTCATCAACTCCGCCATGGAGGGCCCTGTGGTGGCCTCCCGCAACTGGCAGAGCCAGCTGCCCTTCTCCGCCGCCTCCGCCCAGGTCTACCGCAACGGCAGTTCCTCCACCCTGGGCAGCATTCAGGACCAGGATGTGGTCTATTGGTCGGAGTCCATGCGTACCATCTGGGCTTACTCTGACAAGGTGACCGGTACGCTGGAGGCGGTCAGCCCCTCGGCGTCCGCCCCCACCTCGGTGAAGGTGGCCGGCAAGACCTATGAGATCGAAACCACCTCCGCCGCCTATGAGCTGTCCGATCTGGGCAGCTACTCTGTGGGCGACCGGGTGACCCTGCTGCTGGGCCGCAATGGCGGCGTAGCCGCCCTGGGCCAGGCTCAGACCGACAGCAACCTGATCTACGGCGTCATCACCAAGGTGGAGAACCTGACCTATGACGACGGGGACGATGGAAGCTATGCGGCCCGCACCATCACAGTGGTGGCCACCGACGGCAACGCCTACCAGTATCAGTGTGATATCAAGAGCCTGGAGGAGGGCGACCTGGTCCGGGTGGTGGCCGGGGAGGATAAGCTGGAGGTCAAGCGGCTCACCGAGGCCCACCTCAGCGGCAAGGTGAATGGAGCTGCCACCAAGCTGGGAGACTATACCCTGGCCGGCGATATCCAGATCATCGACACCTACAAGGAATGCACCCCCATCCGGATCTATCCTGACCGGCTGGCCGGAATGGAGATCACCGAGGACATGGTGCGCTACTATGTGCTCAACTCCGACGGCGAGATCACCCATCTCATCCTGGATGACGCTACCGGAGATATCCATGAATACGGCGTCATCACCGACGTGGTGGAGATCAACGTGGGCCTGATGGTTTCCTCCACCTATACCTATGACATCGGGGGGCAGCCCCAGGTGTTCAGCTCGGACAGCACGATCTACAACCTCCACGTGGGCGGCTGTCAGGTGCGCAGAGAGTCGGATTCCAGTGTGGAGCGACTGTACAACCTGACCGAGCAGCGGCTGGAGAGCATCAGCATCTCCGATAACGTGGCCGTGGGCAACAATCGTCGGGAGTATGCTCTGGCCGACCAGGTGACCGTGTACGTCTACCAGGACGGGGAGTACCTCCTGTCCAGCCTGAGCAAGATCGCTGAGGGGAACTACTCCCTCACCGGCTGGTACGACAAGAGCGAGAGCGCCGGCGGGCGCATCCGGGTCATCGTGGCCCGGTAAGGCCTTTGTACCCAAACAGCCCCGGCGGGCAAAGATGCCCGCCGGGGCTGTTTTTTGCCTGGGACAGCAAAAAGTTCCTGATCCGTGTATAAGGCCCATCCAGCCTGTCCAAAATAAGGCTCGGAGGTGCTGAATACCATGAAAAAATCATTCTACCACCGCTTCAGTGACTTTATCGAAGGAAAGGGATTCTACATCGTCCTGGCGCTCTGTATTGCAGCCATCGGTGTTTCGGGCTGGTTCCTGTTCTCCTCTCTGACGGGGGAGGAGCCTGCCGACCCCGTGGGTGGAAAGGCCAGCATCACGGTG
>NZ_NFHG01000007.1 GCF_002159265.1 Flavonifractor sp. An82 | reverse complement strand
TCCTCCATGCCGTTGATCACGCCCAGGGAAACGAGCATGGAAACGGCATCCTTGTTCACGATCTCATCCTTATCGGTGAAATCGTTGTAGCCCGCAGCGTTGGCGCCGATAACCATCATGCCGATGAGCATCATGACGGCCAGAGCCAGGCTGAGAACTCGCTTGAGGTTTCTCATTCGGAATTCCTCCTTATTAGATTTGGCCCGGGAGACAAGGGAACAATCTCTGCCCAAGACGCCAATCTGCTGGGCTGCAAGGGATGCCAAGAAGGGCATTGGCTACCGGTAGCCGCTAGGTAGCCAAAAAATAGGAAAAAACAGGAAAAATTAGGGGGAGAAAATCCGGAAAACGACGATTGACGCAAGTGAAATTACCTGACACAATATCTACTATACGCGCTTATTCGACAAAATTATTTGCGCGCAGAGGAGGGACCAGAATGGCAAGAAAGGCAATCAGGAAGAATCTGGCGTATGACGATCAAAAGCAGCTTTACTATGTCTGCTTTAATTATGGAACCGACGCCGAAGGACACCGTGACCGCCGGATGCGTACCTTTACCGATTTGGCGGAAGCTGAACTGGCATTGGAACAGTTCCAGAGTGGAAAAGTCGGACGATTACCCTGCGATTCGTCCCGCCTGCGCCTGTCGGAGTGGCTGGAGTACTGGCTGGAGGAGGTCATTGCCCCCAACCGGGCTTATACCACCTATTATTGCTACCGCTCCATGATCAAGAAACACATTAACCCTGCCATTGGCCGCATTCGCCTCCGGCAGCTGGAGCCCTGGCATATCCAGCGATACTATGCCGAGAAGATGCGGGAAGGCGGCCTGGACTCCAACAGCGTCCACAAGCACCATATCCTGCTCCACACTGCCCTCCATCTGGCCTTTCGACAGCGGATTTTGCGGGAGAACCCGGTGGAGCGGGTGGAGGCCCCACGGGAGCACCCCACCCGGCAGTTTTACTACACCCCGGAACAGCTGCGGCAGCTCTTCCGCGCGGTGGAGGGGGAATGGCTGGAGGTGGTAGTCAAGCTGGGGGCCTATCTGGGCCTGCGGCGGGGGGAGATCTGCGGCCTGCGGTGGTCCGATGTGGACTTTGATCACTATGTCATCCGCATCCGTATCTCCCGCACCACGGCGGGAAACCGCGTGGTGGAAAAGACCCCGAAGACCGCCAATTCCATTCGCACCCTGGGTATTGCGGGTTTGGACGACCTGACCCGGCTGCTGCATGCCATTCGGGCCCGGCAGCTGGAACTGGCGGCGGAACAGCCGGAGTATCAGGACAGCGGCTATGTGCTCACCGATGAAACTGGTCTGCCCAGGCATCCCAACCAGGTCACCAAGGCCTTTCATCTGTTTGTGCAGAGTCATCATCTGCCCGACATTACTGTCCATGGCCTGCGGCACACCTTTGCCAGCCTGGCCAACAGCGCCCGGATCCCTCTGGTGGACATTGGAAAGGCCCTGGGGCACAAGGACGTGTCCATCACAGGACGGGTGTACACCCATATTTTTGACCAGACTCACCAAGAGGTGCTCAACACTGTGGCCGCCCGCATTATAGCCGGATAACCGCCGGAAGGGTCTTGACAAACAGAATATATAAGCATATGATTAGAATATAGATAAAAGTTTAGGAGGTGTCCCATGACCCAGCGGGAGCGGCAGATCCTGAAATGGATCGAGGAGAACCCTATGATCTCCCAGCAGGAGCTGGCGGACAAGGCGGGCATCACCCGGTCGTCTGCGGCGGTACATATCTCCAACCTGATGAAGCAGGGGCACATCGCCGGCAAGGGCTACATCGTCCGTACCGCCCCCTATGCGGTGGTGGTGGGGGGTGTCAATCTGGACATTGGCGGCCGTTCCCTGGACAAGCTGGTGCCTGAGGACTCCAACCCCGGCCAGGTGCGCATGAGCTTGGGAGGCGTGGGCCGCAATATTGCCCACAACATGGCCCTGCTGGGTATGGACGTGCGTCTGCTCACCGCCTTCGGGGATGACATGAACGCCCAGCGCATTGCCGCCAGCTGCGGCGAGCTGGGCATCGACATCAGCCAGTGCCTGACGGTGCCCGGGGGCGCCACCTCCACTTATTTGTTTATTTCTGACCACCGGGGGGACATGGCCCTGGCGGTCAGCGACATGGAGATCTACCGCCATATGACCCCCGCCTTCCTGGCCGGCCGGGCCCGGCTGCTGCAAAACGCCCAGCTGGTGGTGGTGGATACCAATATCCCGGCGGAGTCCATTGCCTGGCTGGCGGACAACCTGCGCCTGCCAATCTTTGCCGACCCGGTGTCTACTGCCAAGGCGGAGAAGCTGCGGCCGGTGCTGGGCAAGCTCCATACCCTCAAACCCAACCGGATGGAGACGGAGCTCCTCTCCGGCGTCACGATCACCGACGAGGCCAGCCTCAATGCAGCGGCAGACGCCCTGTTGGCTACCGGTCTGCGGCGGGTGTTCATCAGTCTAGGAGGCGACGGCATGCTGGCCGCCGACCACACCCGGCGGCTCCATGTGCCCTGCTGCCCCGGCCGGATGGTGAACACCACCGGCTGCGGCGACGCGGGCATGGCGGCCATTGCCTGGGCCTACCTGGAGGGCACCGACCTGGAGGGTACCGCCCGGGCCGCCATGGCGGCGGGCGCCATTGCCATGGAGAGCGCGGAAACCATTAACCCGGCCATGAGCCCCCAGCGGCTCCGGGACCGGATGGAATAAAGGATTTTATATGGAGGTATCTATGATGAATCTCAATCAATATCTGGATGTAGCCCCTGAAGTAGCCGCCGCTGTGGCGGCGGGCAAGCCCGTGGTGGCCCTGGAGTCCACCATCATCTCCCACGGCATGCCCTATCCCCAGAATGTGGAGACTGCCCTGAAGGTGGAGCAGATCATCCGGGATAACGGCGCCGTACCTGCCACCATCGCCATTCTGGGCGGCCGGCTGAAGGCCGGCCTCACCGCCGAGGAGATCGAGTACCTGGGCAAGAAGGGCCAGGAAGTGATCAAGGCCAGCCGCCGGGACCTGGCGGTGCTGGTGGCCCGCAAGGCTGACGGTGCCACCACCGTCACCACTACCATGATGATCGCCCACATGGCGGGCATCCAGATCTTTGCCACCGGCGGCATCGGCGGCGTCCACCGGGGCGCCGAGACCACCATGGACATCTCTGCCGACCTGGAGGAGCTGGCCTCCACCCCCGTGATGGTGGTGTGTGCCGGCGCCAAGTCCATCCTGGATCTGGGCCTCACCCTGGAGTACCTGGAGACCCACGGTGTGCCGGTCATTGGCTACGGTACCAAGGAGCTGCCCGCCTTCTACACCCGCAAGAGCGGCTTCGAGGTGGACTACCGCATGGATACCCCGGCGGAGATCGCTGCCGCTTTCCATGTCTCCCGGGAGTTGGGCCTCAAGGGCGGCATGCTGGTGACCAACCCCATCCCCGAGGAGTTTGCCATGGATCACGACGTGATCAACAAGGCCATCGACGAGGCCATTGCCCAGGCCAACGCCCAGGGCATCCACGGCAAGGCCACCACCCCCTTCCTGCTGGCCAAGGTGAAGGAGCTCACCGGCGGCGACAGCCTGGATTCCAATATCCAGCTGGTGTTCAATAACGCCCGCCTGGCTGCCCGCACCGCCGCCGAGCTGTGCGCCATGAAATAAGAAAAGCGCCACAGGGCGCCGCGTCTGCGGCGCCCTGTTTTCTTTCATAAAATGGTAAGAGGGGATTTAGAAATTTTTAAGATGATTCTGCTACACTGTCTTCACAAGCAAAGGAGGCAGATCAATGGAGCAGATTCTCAAGGTAGAAGGACTGTGCCGGGATTATGGCAGAGGAACGGTCACCCACGCGGTGGACCATGTGGATTTTTCGGTGGAAAAGGGGGAATTTGTAGGCATCATGGGCCCCTCGGGCAGCGGCAAGACCACCCTGCTCAATTGTATTTCCACCATCGACACCCCCACGGCGGGGCATATCTGGGTGGAAGGACAGGATATTACCGCCCTGAAGCAGAAGGAGCTCTCCCGGTTTCGGCGGGAGCGGCTGGGGTTTGTGTTTCAGGACTGCAACCTGCTGGACACCCTCACCGCCTATGAGAATATCGCCCTGGCCCTCACCATCCGCAAAACGCCCCCTCAGAAGGTGGACCGGCTGGTGAAGGAGACGGCTCAGCTGCTGGAGATCACAGAGTGCCTGAACAAATATCCCTACCAGATGTCAGGCGGCCAGCAGCAGCGTACCGCCGCCGCCCGGGCCATTGTCACCGAACCCGCCCTGATCCTGGCCGACGAGCCCACCGGAGCCCTGGATTCCAAGTCCGCCCGGCTGCTGCTGGAGCGGTTTGAGGTGATGAACCAGCTGCGACAGGCCACCATCCTGATGGTCACCCACGACGCATTCACTGCCAGCTACTGCCACCGCATCCTCTTTTTGCGGGACGGCGCAGTGTTTGCCCAGCTGGAACGGGGAAACCAGGACCGCAGAGACTTTTTCCGGGGGATCATCGACGTGGTGACCGAGCTGGGAGGTGACCAGAGCAATGTTCTCTAAGCTGGCGGTCAAAAACGTGGGGCGCAGCTTCCGGGACTACGGGGTATACTTTCTCACCGTAGCCTTCGGCGTGTGCCTCTTTTATGTATTCAACGCTCTGGAGACCCAGACCGTGATCCGCTATCTGGCCCAGCATCCCCGGACCAATATCGTGGGGGCCATCCAGCAGCTCATCGGCATCCTGTCGGTCTTCGTGTGGGTGGTGCTGGCCTTTCTCATCCTGTACGCCTCCGGCTTTCTGGTGCGCCGCCGGTCCCGGGAGCTGGGCACCTACCTGATGCTGGGCATGGAGCGCTGGCAGGTGGCCCGGCTGCTGCTGGCGGAGACTGCATTTACCGCCCTGGTGGCCCTGGCGGTGGGGCTGGTACTGGGCGTGGTGCTCTCCCAGGCCCTGTCGGTCTTTACCGCCGGGCTTTTTGCTGTGCCCATGACCTTTTTCACCTTTTCCGTCTCTGTTCCGGCCTTGCTGAAGACCATCCTGGCCTTCGCCGCCATCTTTCTGCTGGTGATGTGCTACCATGCCTTTACCGTGTCCCGGCGGAAGCTCATCGACCTGCTGCGGGCCCGGCGGGTGAACCAGGAGCTGAAGGTGCGCTCTCTGGGGGCGTCGGTCTTCTTTTTCCTGGCGGGCTGCGTTCTGCTGGTCATCGCCTATGCCATGCTGCTCACCCGGGGCCTGCTGCGGGTGGATGAACTGTTTTGGGTGATGCTGGGGCTGGGCAGCCTGGGTACCCTGCTCTTTTTTAGAGCCCTGTCCGGTTTTTTGCTGCGGCTGTGCCAGAGCAGCAAAAAGCTCTATTACAAAAACCTTAACATGTTCATCCTGCGGCAGTTCAACGCCAGCATCAACACCACCTACCGCTCCATGACGGTGATCTGTCTGATGCTGCTGCTGGCCATCGGCATCACGGCCACCTCGGTGGGCCTGAACAACACCGTGGCCCAGATGGCGGATCAGACCATCGTTCAGGATGTGGAGCTGGCCGCCTGGGCGGAACAGGGAAAGCTCCCGGACCTGCCCGCCGGGTTGAAAGAGGGTGGCTTTGACCCGGATACCCAGTGCAGCCGTTGGCTCTCCTTTTCTGTGTATCGGGACGAGGACGGACACTCCGTCATGCTCCGGGCCGACTATGACGCCTACGCCGCTGCCTGGGGGCAGGAGCAGGTGGACTCCTTTGTGGATAGCTGGCGCATCCGCCTGGTATCCCAGCTGGAGGAAGGACTGACGGCAGACCGCTGCTACTTCCTGGCCGATTATGCCGGAGACGCCCAGCAGACCGAAGAGGCCTTCCTGGGGGCGCTGGATCAGGCAGATTTCCCCTACAGCTACACCTATACCACTAAACTGTCCACCTGGATGGAGCTGATGGGTACCAAGGTGCTGGTGCTCTTTATCGGCCTCTATCTGGGGGTGGTGTTCCTGGTGGCCTCGGCGGCGGTGCTGGCCCTCCAGCAGCTCAGCCAGGCTGCCGACAGCGCCCAGCGCTACCGGGTACTGTCCCGATTGGGCGTCTCGGAGCGCATGCGGGGCCGGTCGGTGGATATCCAGGTGTTTTTGGCCTTCTTCCTGCCCTTGGCCCTGGCCCTGGTCCATGCTGTGGTGGGTATGACCGCTGCCAACGCCGTTATTGCCCAGGTAGGAAAGGTAGATGCCGCCTCCTCCAGTGCCGTTACCGCCCTGCTGCTGGTGGCGGTGTACGGAGGCTACTTCCTGGCAACCTGTTGGGGCAGTAGGAAGATCCTGCGGGCAGGGGCGTAAAAAATGCGAAAAACCCTTGCAATCGTTCGCTATTTATGCTATCATTTCATTTACGTGTAAGAGACTGCACGACTTTGTCGCGCCCAAACATAGCATGGATAATTGCCCCGTGACCGGGGACGAAAGGACGATGTAGCGTGATCCCGAAGCTGATTCTGAGCATTATTGACGTGGCTGCCTGCCTGTTCCTCATCGCCGTGGTGCTGCTCCAGTCCGGCAAGAGCGCCGGCCTGTCCGGTGCCATCGCCGGTGTTGCCGACACCTTCATGGCCAAGAACAAGGCCAAGAGCTGGGACGCCAAGCTGGCCAAGATGACCAAGTGGGTGGCCATCGGGTTTATGATCCTGACCTTTGTGATCTGCCTGCTCTGAGAAAGCAAACAAAAACGCCCTTCCGACTGCGGAAGGGCGTTTTTCGTTGCAAAATACCGGGTGCAACCGGCAGTTGTCAAATTGTATCCCACTTTTGGTTGCGCTGTCGGCTGGGGTTTGCTATGCTGGACCTCGTCAAAGGCCATTGACCATTCTTGGTTTCGGAGGGTTGGAAATGGAATTTCAGCAGCGGCTTTATGAACTGAGGAAGCAGTCCGGGCTGTCTCAGGAGGGACTGGCCGATCTTTTGAATGTGTCCCGGCAGGCGGTGCAGAAGTGGGAGGCGGGCACCTCCCGGCCCGACCTGGACAACCTGGCCGCCCTGGCCCGGTACTTCAATGTGTCCCTGGATTATTTGGTCACCGGGCAGGAGAGCAGGGCGGCCTCAGACCCTCCTGCCACCACCATTGTCAACAATTACTATTCCGGCTATCAGTATGAGTATAAAAGCAAGCGGACCCTGTTTGGCCTGCCTCTGGTCCATATCCGGTTTGGCCGCGGCGGGATGGCTGTGGCCAGGGGGATCGTCGCCGTCGGCAACTGCGCTGTGGGGGTGGTCGCCCTGGGCGGCTTCTCCCTGGGACTGGTCAGCGTGGGCGGGCTATCTCTGGGCCTGCTCCTGTCTCTGGGCGGCTGGGCCGTGGGAGGGTTTGCCATTGGAGGGCTCGCCATGGGACTGATCGCCCTGGGCGGCGGAGCCGTGGGCTTGTTTGCCATGGGGGGCGGCGCTTTTGGAATGTACGCCGCCGGGGGCGGGGCCATCGCCTCGGAAATTGCCATCGGCGGCTCGGCCCACGCCCCGCTGGCCATCGGTCAGGCGGCGGAGGGAGCCCTTACTTTTGGACGGGATGCCGACCCGGCGGCGGTGGAGAGCGCCATCCGGGCGGCGGCCTCCGGCCTGCCCCGCTTTCTTCAAAACCTGCTGGTTTTTCTGGCGCAGAATTGGTAGCAGGGATTGGACTGCCGGCGGTCTTACATTTTCGTTGAGTAGGCACTTGGAAGGGGGTATAATAAAGAAAAAAGCAATGAGAAAGGAATGTTTATGAAAGACAAACAGGAATTGACAGGTATTTACCAGGCCAGCGGCCGGGGCTTCGGATTTCTGATCCCGGAGGAGGGGGAGGACTGCTTCATCCCGCCCCGGGCGGAGGGCGGCGCCTGGAACGGAGATAAAGTGGCGGCTGTCATCACCGAGGAAGACCGGTCGGCAGGCCGCCGGGTGGCCAAAGTGGTTCAGGTGCTGGAGCGGGCCAACAGGACCGTCACCGGCGTGCTGGAGCGGCAGGACCACGCCCTGTGGCTGCGCCCCGACAACGAGCGCCTGCCCGGTCCCATCCAGGTGTTTACCAAGCGGAAGGGCGTGCGCCCCGGCGAGCGGGCCGCCGTGGCCATGACCAGCTTCGGCGGCGGCAGGACCGCCCCCATGGGTACCCTGCGGGAGCGGTTCGGTCCGGCGGACCGGCGGGAGAGCGCCGTGGAGGCCATCCTCTACACCCACGATATTGAGCGCTCTTTCCCGCCCGCCGTGCTGATGGAGGTGGAGGGCGTGCCCCAGGCGGTGGAGCCCTCCGCCCTGGAGGGACGGCTGGACCTGCGGGACAAGACCATCATCACCATCGACGGGGCCTCCTCCAAGGACTTTGACGACGCGGTAAGCCTGGAACAGGATGAGCAGGGCCGCTGGGTGCTGGGGGTCCACATCGCCGATGTAAGCCACTATGTGCGCCCCGGCTCCCCTCTGGACATGGAGGCCTTTGAACGGGGCACCTCGGTGTATTTTGCCGATCAGGTGGTGCCCATGCTGCCGGTGGAGCTGTCCAACGGCATCTGCTCTCTGAACCCCCATGTGGACCGGCTGGCCCTGTCCTGCATCATGACCATGGACCAGAGCGGCATGGTGGTGGACCACACCATCGCCAAGTCTGTGATTTGCTCCACTGAGCGGATGACCTATGAGGACTGCAATGTACTGCTGGCGGGGGAGGACCCGGCTCTGGCGGAGCGGTACGCCCACATCCTGCCCATGCTGCGGAACATGGCCGCCCTGGCCAAGGTGCTGGAGAAGCTGCGGAAAAACCGGGGGGCTCTGGATCTGGAGACCAAGGAGAGCTATGTGATCTGCGACAGCGAGGGCAGGCCGGTGGATGTGGCCCTGCGGCAGCAGGGGGAGAGCGAAAAGCTCATTGAGTCCTTCATGCTGGCGGCCAACGAGTGCGTGGCGGAGCATCTCAACCGCCTCCACAAGCCCTGCGTCTACCGGGTCCATGAGAAGCCCTCCGACGAGAAGACGGAGGCCCTGCGTACCATGGTGGCCCCCCTGGGCTACGACCTGAAGGGGGCGGACAGCCATGCCCTCCAGAAGCTGCTGGACTGGGCCAAGGACAGGCCGGAGGAGGGGGCGGTGTCCATGATGGTGCTGCGCTCCCTGATGAAGGCCCGGTACGACCAGGACAACCTGGGCCACTTCGGTCTGGCGGCAGAGTATTACTGCCACTTTACCTCCCCCATCCGCCGCTATCCCGACCTGATGGTCCACCGCATCCTCACCGCCCTGCTGGACGGGTCCCTGGACAAGCAGGAAAAGAAGCTGGCCGCAGCCACCCAGCGGGCTGCCGTCCAGTCCTCCCAGCGGGAACTGGCGGCCCAGGAGGCCGAGCGGGAGATCGAGAAGCGCTATCTGGCCGAGTTCATGGCGGGCCACATTGGGGAAACCTTCGCCGGTGTGGTGTCCGGCGTCACCCGGTTCGGTCTCTTCGTGTCGGTGGCCGGGGGCGTGGAGGGCCTGCTGCCCGTGGAGGCCCTGCCCGGCGGAAGCTGGCATTACGACGAGGCCCACCTTACCCTGCTGGAGGACAACGGCAGCGGCCGGTACACCTTCGGCATGGCCCTGGAGGTGGAATGCGCCGCCGCCGACCCGGTGAGCGGACAGGTGGACTTTATCCTCCCCGGCGGCACTCCGGTATCCCGGAAAAAACGGGAGGAGGAGCATAAGGAGCGGCCCGGCCGGGGCGGCAAAAAGAGCCCCCGCAAGCCCGGGAAAGGCCGGGCCATGCATGTGCCCAAACGGCGGAAGGGAGGCAGAAAACGATAATGAAGCGTATTCTGGTCGGTGTAATATTGCTCTCTGTATTGCTTTTGGCGGGGTGCGGCGGTCAAACCACCGCCTCCACCCCCGCTCCGGCAATTACCCCCAGCGCGGTTCCCATCCCGGAACCTACCCCCACCCCTGACCCGGTGGAGGAGGCCATGGCGGCCATGACCACCGAGGAGAAGGTGGGACAGCTGCTGGTGGCGGGGATCATGGGGACCGAGCCCGGCGAGGATGCCCTTCGGGCCATTCAGGACTACCAGGTGGGGGGGATCATCCTCTTTGGCCGGAATGTGGAGAGCGCCGGACAGCTGGTGGAGCTGACCAACGGCCTGAAGGAACTGAACGGAGACCATGTCCCCCTCTTTTTGTGCGTGGACCAGGAGGGGGGACGGGTAGACCGGATGCCCCCGGAGGTGGACGACCTGCCCTCAGCCTATGACGCTATCGCCTCCGGCGGCGACCCCCTGGAGCGGGGAAAGGTGCTGGCCGCCCAGTGTGCCGCCTTCGGCTTCAACCTGGATTTCTCCACCTGCCTGGACATCTGGTCCAACCCGGACAACACCGTCATCGGGAAACGGGCCTGCGGCAGCGACCCGGACACGGTGTCATGGGCGGGATTGGAAATCAATGAAGGGCTGAGCCAGGGGGGCGTGATCCCGGTGGTCAAGCACTTCCCCGGCCACGGGGACACCGGCACCGACTCCCATGTGGAGCTGCCGGTGGTGGACAAGACGGTGGAGGAACTGGAGCAATTTGAACTCATCCCCTTCCAGGCGGCCGTGGACGCAGGGGCCCCCGCGGTCATGGTGGCCCATATTTTGATGACCCAGATCGACCCCGACCTGCCCGCCACCCTGTCTCCTCGGGTGGTTGCCGGCCTGCTGCGGCAGGAGATGGGATATGAGGGCGTGGTGTGTACCGACGATCTGACCATGGCCGCCATCTCCCATACATACGGCACGGGGGAGGCCGCCATCATGGCATTGGAGGCGGGCTGCGACCTGCTGCTGGTGTGCCATGAGGCGGACAATCTGACCGCCGCCCAGGATGCACTGCTCTCGGCGGTGGAGGAGGGCCGCGTCTCTATGGAACGGCTGGATGAGAGCGTCTATCGCATTCTCGCCCTGAAGGAGGAGTACGGCCTTACCAACGACCCGGTGGACCAGCCTGACATCAATTCCCTCAACGCCCAGATTCAGGCCCTTGCCTGAACCGACCGTCCCCTCAGCGGGGCCGTCTGTCCGAAAACCGTGGACAGACGGTCCCCTTTTCGCTATAGTGGGGGTGAAAGGAGGGAGGGAACGTGAAGGTAACCGTTGTCATTGATCCAAACCGGGCGGAGCCGGAGGTCACCATCACCGCTCCCGCCCTCACCGACGAGGTGAAAGCCCTGGCGGCCCGGCTGGAGGGGGGCGGCATCCTCACCGGCTGGCGGGGGGATACCGCCGTGCCGCTGGAGGAGGAAGCCATCCTCCGCTGCTACGGGGAGGAGAAGGGAGTGAAGGTCCAGACTACCCAGGGTATCTTCGACCTGCGGGAGCGGCTCTATGAGCTGGAGGCCAAGCTGGACCGGCACACCTTTGTGCGCATCTCTCACTCGGAGATCGTGAACCTGCGTAAGATCACCGCCATGGACCTGGGTCTCACCGGTACCATTCGCATCACTCTGGCGGAAGAGACGGTGTGCTACGTCTCCCGGCGGTATGTGAAGAAGATCAAAGAAGCTTTGGGGCTTTGAAAGGAGGGAGATCCTGTGACACACAGACAGAAACAGTGGTTGGTCCGCATCCTCATCGGCGGACTGGCAGGAGTGGCCCTTCTGGTGCCGGTGGGGGGACTGTTCAACGACCTGGTCAGTGGTGGCCTCCTGGCCATGGGGAACCACACCCCCTTCCGGCTGGTAAGCTATGATCTGGAGCGGCTTGCCGGCCCCGCCGCCCTGGCGGTCCAGCTGGGGCTTTACTTCCTGATGGGGGCGGTGGTGGGGGTGTCCACCCTGCCCTTTGCCGACGACGGGGCCACCCTGGTCCGCCGGTCCCTGGCCCACTTTGCCGTTACCGCCGGAGCGCTTACCCTGATGGTATGCCTGTGCGGATGGAACTGGGGGAGGTGGGTGCCTCTGGTGGCCTATCTCTTCCTGTTGGCCCTGGTCTATGCCCTCATCTGGCTGGTCCGCTGGGCCATCTGGAACAGTGAGGTGGAGGCCATGCGGAAGAAGCTGGGACTTATTCCAAAGCCCTCTCAGTGGAAGTGGAAGGAGACCCTGCCTTCCATCCCGGTGATCCTGCTCATCTGCCTGGGGCTGCCCTGGCTGCTTCGGCTGCTGGAGGGGGGCGGCATGCCGCTGTTCAGCGGGGCCATCTATGTGGGACTGCTGCTGCCCATCGGCTGTATGGCCGTCGGTATGTTCCTGGGGGAGTGGCACGGCTTTTGTCCCCTCTATCCGGTGCTGTGCGCGGTAGGGGTGCTGCCTGCCGTTTTCCTGCTCTATGATCACACCATACTCATTCTCATGTGCGCCATTGCCTTTGGGTCCGGCCTGCTGGGGGTGGCGGCGGGGGCCTGGCCCAGAAAAAAGAAGGAGGACTGAATGGACCGGCTGTATCTGCTGATGATGGGCGGCGCGCCCATTCTGAGTGCTCTGCTGGGTACGACGGTGTTCACCCTGTTGGTGTGCCGTCTGACCATGGGGCGGTTCCGCCCGCTCCGACTGCTGCTCCTGGTACTTCTGGCCATCCCACTGACCATCGCCCTGCACCTGTATCTGACGATCCATAAGCCCTGGTCATTCTGGGAACTGGGCTCAGGTGTCGTGGGCGGTGCCATCCTTGTGGGCTGGCTGACCGGGTGGCGGCTCAGCCGGAGAAAGGAGGATATTTGAGAGATGGAACTGTTTTTACTGTTCTGGGGTGCGCTGGCAGGCACGCTGGTCCTCACCCTGCTGATCGGGAGGCTGACCCGGCGCTGGTTCCAGCCGCTGATCCAGCTTCCTCTGGGCCTTCTGCTTATCCCCCTGGCGGGAGGCGTGTATGAGTGGAAGCAGGGCGGCTTTTTGTGGCAGCTGGCGGTGGCGCTGTGGGCCATGATCGGCGGGGCC
Source organism: Flavonifractor sp. An82 (assembly GCF_002159265.1). Taxonomy (GTDB): domain Bacteria; phylum Bacillota; class Clostridia; order Oscillospirales; family Oscillospiraceae; genus Flavonifractor. The sequence continues at coordinate 132,198 of NZ_NFHG01000007.1, read as the reverse complement.
ATCTTCCTGGGCTGGTTGTTCGGGCGGGCCCTCTGCCGGGGAAAGGAGCGGACGCCATGAAACGGGAAGTAAAGCTGTACAATATCCTGCTGCCCATCTGGATCCTGTATTTCTTCCCCCAGGTGTGGTTCATCACCCTGCCGGGCAACCTGATCATCGACTGTGGGGTGCTGCTGATCACCTTGGCGGTGTTAAAGCACACCGGGAAAAAGGCGGTACTGAAACAGCTGTGGTGGAAGTTCTGGCTGCTGGGCTTTCTGGCCGACTTCATGGGAGCCCTGTTCCTCTTCGGCTTCTGGTACCTCTCCCTGCTGCCGGACCCTGTGGGCAGTTGGGTGGACCAGGTGCTCTCCGCCGCCTTCCTCAATCCCTTCCGCACCCTGTCCGGCTTCCTGTACACCTTGTCTGGGGTGGCCATTGTCGGTGTGTGCATCTACTTCTTCGATAAACGAGCCATGAGGTCCTGCGCCCTGCTGGACGAGCGGCAGCGGCATATCATCGCCCTGACTATGGCCATCGTCACCGCTCCCTGGACCTTTTTGATCCCCCTCTATGCTTATTGAACGGAAAGCCGCGGCCCCGATACGTTGGGGTTGCGGCTTTTTCTGCGGGCCGGTATAATATCAATATCTGAAATGAAGGCGGGATGGGTATGGCAAAACAGGGGGGCGGCAAGATCAGCTTTTTCGGGCTGGTGGCCATGGGCATCGGCTGCATGCTGGGCACCAGCTGGCTGCTGCTCACCGGCACCTGGCTTGACACGGCGGGAGGGCCCCTAAACCTGGCGGTGGCCTTTGTGCTGTGCATCGTCATTGAGCTGCCCTTTGCCTTCTCCTACATGGAGGCCATCCCCATGTTTCCACTGCCGGGAGGCGAGGTGGTGTACTCCTACGCCGCCTTTGGCCCCAGGGGCGGCTTTGCCGTGGGCTGGGCAGGCATTTTGATGAACACCATCGTATTCTGCTGGGTGGATCTGGCCGCCATCTCCCTGCTGGACGAGCTGTTCCCCGTCCTGAAGGAGAGCATGGTACTCTACCACGTGGGGGATTTCCCGGTGACCCTGCCCAACCTGGTCCTCCAGCTGCTGCTGGCGGGGGCCATCCTGTGGGTGCAGATCAAGGGGGCAAATGTGTGCGCCTCCCTGGCCAAGCTGGCCACGGTGGTGCTGCTGGTCATGTGCGCCATCGGCCTGGCGGTGTGCTTTGCTCACTTCGACCCGGCGGTGTACGCCGCGGACGGCGGGCTGGAGTTTGACTTTGCCGGCTCGGCCTCCCTGCTCTCCCTGCTGGTGTTCTCGGTGGCCGGATGGGAGACGGTGTCCAAGGCCGCCGCCGACGCCACCGGTCCCGCCGCCCGCAAGGCGGGGGCCGCCCTTATCACCTGCCTCATTCTGGTCACCGGTATTTTGTGCCTGGTGTCCACCGCTGTGGCGGGCTGTATGCCCTGGACCGAGGCGGTGGGCCGCACCGCCCCATTTGCCGACGTGCTGGTGTCCATCACCGGCCTGCCCTGGGTGCGGATTGCGTTCCTGGTCACCGCCTTTGTGGGGGCGGTTGGGGTGATGAACTCCACCCTCTACTCCTCCGCCCAGATGCTCTACGGCCTGTCCCGGTTTGCCCTGGTGTCGAGAAAGTTCGCCGTCCTCCATCCCAAATACGGCACGCCGGTGCGGTGCATCTGCTTCACTGCCGCCTTTGTGGTGCTCACTCCCTTCACCGGCAAGCTGTTCTTTATTCCCTTTATCAACGTGGCGTCCCTGACCACCATCGTCATGTGGGTCATGTCCTTTGCTGCTGTGCTGTGGCTGAGAAGGACCCGGGCCGACCTGCGCCGGCCGGTGTCCATGCCCGGCGGAAAGGTGACGGCGGTCTTTGGCGTGCTGGCCTCGGTATTCCTGGCGGGCAATATCCTGCTGCCCATGAGCCCCGGCGCCCTCAGCGGCCTGGAGTATGCCCTGGCGGCAGCCCTGACCGCCCTGGGATGGGTGCTCTACCAGTTCCGGGACCGGTCGGTCACCGCCCTGGAGCAGCAAAAGCTGATATTTGGGGACCTTCTGGGGGGAGAATTGCCCGCAACCCCTTGCAAAATCAGCAAAAAATGATATACTAGTGCCCACTGAGACCAATTTTTACGAATCGAGGGAAATGGAAATGGAACGCACCAAAATCGCACAGATTTTTGCGGACCAGGAGCAGTTCGGCGGCAAAGAGATCACCGTCTGCGGCTGGGCCCGCACCATCCGGGACATGAAGAGCTTCGGCTTTGTGGAGCTCAACGACGGCTCCTGCTTCAAGAATCTGCAGGTGGTCCTGGACGCCAATGTGCTGGACAATTATAAAGAGATCGCCGGTCAGAATGTGGGCGCTGCCCTCATCGTCACTGGTACCGTGGTTCTGACCCCTGAGGCCAAGCAGCCCCTGGAGGTCAAGGCCGCCAAGATCCAGGTGGAGGGCACCTCCACCCCCGACTACCCCCTGCAGAAGAAGCGCCACAGCGTGGAGTACCTGCGTACCATCCAGCACCTGCGGCCCCGCACCAACCTGTTCTCCGCCACCTTCCGGGTGCGCTCCGTGGCTGCCCACGCCATCCACTGCTTCTTCCAGGACCGGGGCTTTGTGTATGCCCAGACCCCGCTGATCACCGCCTCCGACTGCGAGGGCGCCGGCGAGATGTTCCAGGTCACCACCCTGGACCTGAACAACGTGCCCAAGACCGAGGATGGCCAGGTGGACTACTCCAAGGACTTTTTTGGCAAGAAGGCCAACCTCACCGTGTCCGGCCAGCTCAACGCCGAGAACTTCGCCATGGCCTTCGGCAACGTGTACACCTTTGGCCCCACCTTCCGGGCCGAGAACTCCAACACCCAGCGCCACGCCGCTGAGTTCTGGATGATCGAGCCTGAGATGGCCTTCGCCGACCTGAACGACTATATGGATACCGCCGAGGCCATGATCAAGTATATCATCAATACCGTCATGGCCAAGTGCCCCGACGAGATGAACTTCTTCTCCTCCTTCGTGGACAAGGGCCTGAAGGAGCGGCTGGAGCATGTGGCTTCCTCCGACTTCGGCCGGGTGACCTACACCGAGGCGGTGGAGTTGCTCAAGCAGAACAACGACAAGTTCGACTACAAGGTGGAGTGGGGCTGCGATCTCCAGACTGAGCACGAGCGCTACCTCACCGAGCAGATCTTCAAGCGCCCCGTGTTTGTTACCGACTATCCCAAGGACATCAAGGCCTTCTATATGCGCCTCAACGACGACGGCAAGACCGTGGCTGCCGCCGACTGCCTGGTGCCCGGCATCGGTGAGATCATCGGCGGTTCCCAGCGTGAGGAGCGGCTGGACCTGCTGGAGAGCCGTATCAAGGAGCTGGGCATGAACCCCGAGGACTACTGGTGGTACCTGGACCTGCGGCGCTACGGCTCCTGCCGCCACGCCGGCTTCGGCCTGGGCTTCGAGCGGATGGTCATGTACCTCACCGGCGTGTCCAACATCCGCGACGTGGAACTGCATCCTCGTACCGTGGGCAACGCTGATTTCTAACTGAAAAGGAAAGAGGGCCCCGACGGGGCGCTGCACAAAGCAGCGCCTTGTCGGGGCTCTTTTTATATCAATCGCCGCGCATTAACTCTGGGTTTAAATAAATAAATGCCGCTGCGCCAAGAAGCGTGATAAATTGGCTATAGTCACCCAAGAAGGCTTCCAAAAAGAAAGCAAGGGCAAGGGAAACCAGAAATATTGCTGTGCCCACTACTACACGTATCCACATAGGCCACTTCATCATAAGCATTCACCAGATAAATTCGTTATTGCGAAACATTATATCATGTGAAATGGATAAACTCAACTCATAAATTCTTTATTGCGAATTATGGGTGAAGCTATGCAGAAGATTCGACCGGATCTGGATATCGGACACAATATTCAAATGCTGCGGCGGGGCGCGGGTATGACTCAGGAGCAGGTGGTGGCGAAACTCCAGCTGATGGGTCTGAATATCTCAAAAAGCACCTATGCTAAACTGGAAACCAACCGTATGAACATTAAGGTAAGCGAACTGGTGGCGATGAAAGAGATTTTTCAGGCGGAATACCGTGACTTTTTTAAGGGATTGGAACTTTGATATAAGAGAGCCTCGGCGTACTGCGCCGAGGCTCTTTTTATCCCTCCAGCAGGGGCAGCAGCTGGTTGCGGCAGATCCAGGCGTCGCTGTACTGGCGGCGCACCATGGTTTTGGCCCGCAAGCTCCGGTCCTCCCGTATCAGATTGACGATTGCCCTCCCGTGATCCTCATAGTAGGCCTGTTCCGAGGGGGAGTAGCTTTCGTGGGTGTCATAGCCGAAGTTCCGGGCGTCCCACCGCATGAAGTAGGCCCCCAGACTCTCCCCCAGCTCCTTCAGTGCGGGGACGGCCTGGTTGAGCACCAGGAAGTTCCCCCGGCTGGCGGCCTCCAGCACGGTGAGCCCGAAGGATTCCGAGTAGGAGGGGCAGATGAACAGGTTGGACAGCTGGAACAGCTCAAACACTCCCTGCCGGGGGAAGCCGTCGGGAAATCCGATGTCGGACGTGAACAGCAGATCCTTCCCCCGCAGGCCGAATTTTTTCCCCTCGGTGCGGATCATGGACTTGTAAAGCCTGGGGGAGATGTCGGCGCTGGGGAAGTCGCAGAAGATGACCTTGATTTCCTGCTCCGCGGCGGCGCGGATGGCCCCTGCCAGGGCGGCTACCTTCTCCGGGCGCTTGCCGGTGGTCAGCCGGGCGGGGTAGACCGCCAGCAGGTCGGGCCGGGTCAGGTCTATGTGCCGGGCCACCTCCTGCACCTCTTGGCTCATGGCGGGGAGCAGGGGCAGGGTGTTGTAGACCACCGCGCACCGCCCCTCCGGCACGTCGTACTGCCTGGCCAGGGCCGGAATGCCCGAGCGGGTGGGGTAGATGAATTTGGTCCTGGGCAGGTCGGTAAACCGGGCGGAGAAGGGATACTCCATCTCCTGGGGCCGGGCGGCCGGAAAGGAGTGGGTGAAGGCCAAAAACCGCAGGTGGGGCAGTTCCTGCTGGGCCTTGCGGACGGCAATGTTGTGGACCAGGTGCCAGCCCTGATAGAGAATGTCGTGGAGGATGCACACGTCCACATCCTGTAATTGCGCTACCAAATCTTTGGCAATGTGGTCGGCCTCCTCAAAGAAGGTATCGTGGACCTGCCCGGTGGGAGCGGTGTAGTCATGCCACTGGATGGCCTTTCCGTGGAGGGTATTGGTGATCTTGCCCCACTCCAGACGCTCATCCAGAAAGACGCCGGTCCGCTCCCCGTCGGGACAGCTCTCGCTGACCAGCATTTTGACCTGAATCCCGGCCTGCAGCAGCATCCGGATCTGGTCCGCCGCCACCCGGCCCTCTGCGTCGGTGTTGCTTAGGCTCAGATTCCCGAATACGAATACGTTATAGTCGTTGGCAAGGCCAAAATTGATCGCCATAAAAGGTCCTCCCAAGGAAGAGTGTGAGGGTATCACATGTGCACGGTTATTCTATGCGGCGTGTCCTCTGATGGTGCCAAAAAGGCGGGGCCCCATGAGGAGCCCCGCCTGGGGGGATTTGGTTACTCCTGGACAGCAGCCTCTTCCGCGGGCTTGCACAGGCAGCCTTCGAAAGCGGACAGCTTGGAGTGGAGGATCATCTCCAGCCGGGATACGGCGTTGACCATGGACTCCACCGACTTGTTGGTGGCGAGCAGCACCTCGGGGGTGACGTCCTCCAGGGCCACCATCTTCTGGATCTTCTCACCCTCGGCATTGAGGATGTGGGACAGAGCGGTTTCCTGAAGGGCCACCGACTCAATGATGTCGGTGATGGCCTGGGTACGGGTGGTGGTGCTGGAGGTGATAACGGGCATTCCCATAAGCGTGTATACTCCTTCAATGGTATTGAGCATCTGCTCGCAGTATGCCATGCCCGCGGAGAGGTCAGGGTGACAAAAAGAGCGCCCCGCAAGACGCGGGGCGCTCTTTGAATTCGTGCTTACATTTTCTGCTGGATGGACTTGGAATCCACCTCGTCCTTCAGCTTTTCCACAAAGGCGTCGAAGGCCATGACGGTCTGGTCGCCCTTGCGGTTGCGGACGGCCACCTCGCCGCTCTCCACTTCCTTGTCGCCGATGACCAGCATATAGGGAACCTTCTCCATCTGAGCCTCCCGGATCTTCTTGCCGATCTTCTCGTTGCGCTCATCCACCTCCACGCGGTAGCCCTGAGCGAACAGCTTGTTCTTCAGCTCATAGCTGTAGTCGGCGGCCCGGTCGGTGATGGGCAGGATGCGGATCTGCTCGGGGGACATCCAGGTGGGCAGAGCGCCGCCGTACTCCTCCAGCAGGTAGGCCAGGGTGCGCTCGTAGCAGCCCAGGGAGGTGCGGTGGATGATATAGGGGGTCTTCTTCTGGCCGTCGGCGTCCACGTACTCCATGCCGAACTGCTTGGCCAGCAGCATGTCGATCTGGATGGTGACCAGGGTGTCCTCCTTGCCGAAGACGTTCTTGTACTGGATGTCCAGCTTGGGTCCGTAGAAGGCGGCCTCGTCGATGCCGATGGTGTACTCCACGCCCAGGTCGTCCAGGATCTGGCCCATGACCTTCTGGGCGGTCTCCCACTGCTCGGCGGTGCCCTCGTACTTGTTGTTGGGGTTGGCGGGATCCCACTGGGAGAAGCGGAAGGTACACTTGTCCAGCAGGCCCACGGTGCCCAGGCAGTACTTGGCCAGATCCAGGCAGCCCTTGAACTCCTGCTCCAGCTGCTCGGGGCGGAGGATCAGGTGGCCCTCGGAGATGGTGAACTGGCGGACACGGATCAGGCCGTGCATCTCGCCGGAGTCCTCGTTACGGAACAGGGTGGAGGTCTCACCCAGGCGCATGGGCAGGTCGCGGTAGCTGCGGCCCCGGTTCAGGAAGACCTGGTACTGGAAGGGGCAGGTCATGGGACGCAGGGCGAAGCACTCCTGCTCCTCGTCGTGGGGATCGCCCAGCACGAACATGCCGTCCAGGTAGTGGTCCCAGTGGCCGGAGATCTTATACAGCTCCCGCTTGGCCATATAGGGGGTCTTGGTCAGCAGATAGCCCCGCTTCTGCTCCTCGTCCTCCACCCAGCGCTGGAGGGTCTGGATGGTGCGGGCGCCCTTGGGCAGGATGATGGGCAGGCCCTGGCCGATCACGTCCACGGTGGTGAAGTACTCCAGCTCGCGGCCCAGCTTGTTGTGGTCCCGCTTGAGGGCCTCCTCACGCTGCTTTACCCAGGCATCCAGCTCGTCCTTCTTGGGGAAGGCGATGCCGTAGATGCGCTGGAGGGTCTCCCGGTTGGAGTCGCCCCGCCAGTAGGCGGCGTTGCAGGCGGTGAGCTTGATGGCGTTGCCCTTGACCCGGGCGGTGGAGTCCAGGTGGGGGCCGGCGCACAGGTCGGTGAACTCGCCCTGCTTGTAGAAGGAGATGACGGCATCCTCGGGCAGGTCGTTGATGAGCTCCACCTTGAAGGGCTCGCCCTTCTCCTCCATCAGCTTGAGGGCCTCGGCCCGGGGTAGCTCAAACCGCTCCAGCTTCAGCTTCTCCTTGCAGATCTTGCGCATCTCGCCCTCGATCTGGGCCAGATGATCGGCGGTGAAGGGGAAGGGGGAGAGCATATCGTAGTAGAAGCCCTCCTCGATGGCGGGGCCGATGGCCAGCTTCACCTCGGGCCACAGACGCTTGACAGCCTGGGCCAGAATGTGGGAGCAGGTGTGCCAGTAGGTCTTGCGGTACTCGGGATTTTCAAAGGAAAACTCGTTCTTGATTTCTTCGGACATACAAAAAACCTCCTTGTAACTTGGGGCGGAGGGTAAAGAAAACGCCTCACCCCTGTCGGTCAGGGGTGAGGCGAAAAAACGTCCCACGGTTCCACCCTGCTTGCATGGAGTGCAGAGGCGCCGTCGCGGAGGGCGCGCAGCGTGACTTCATGCCGCTTGTGACTTTCTGTAACGGGAAAGCCCCGGCCCGGTCATCCCGGGCGGCTCGGGAGTGGTACAGCCGCCGCGTGTCGCAGGTCCCTTCCACCAAAACGGGACCCTCTCTGTCCGCCGCTGTGCGGGTTCTTCTCCGTCCATGCCATTTTAACGAGGAAACTATAGCACCAAACCGTGGCCCTGTCAAGCGGCAAAGTGGACAGAACGAGAGGAAGAAATCAGGAAAATCGATATTTACAGTTTATTCACAATGCATACACGATTTAGCCTTATTTACAGGGTATGATACAGACAGATTCAGAGATGAATCAAAACAAGAGACCATCCTCCCAAACCAATTCCTCTCTTATCCCTCTCCAACACCTTTGCAACACACACAACACACACCCAAAAAGCCCCGGCCGTATGGCCGGGGCTTTTTGGTGCTTGGGAACACAAAAAGAGAGGACCGGCGGGGCGCCGGTCCTCTCAAGGGTACAGGATTTACTTGCCGGGGTGAGCGGCCTTCCAGTCGCGGTTGAAGCGATGCTCGTTGATGATGAGCACCAGCACCACGTTGACCAGAGCCACGCCGGCGAACACCAGGTAGGCCATCTTGATCTGGCCGCCGGTCATCAGCTGCACGGCGCCGTTGACCAGGAAGCACAGGGCGGTGATAGCGCCCTGGATGGGGAAGATGACGCTGTTCACCTTGTCAAAGCCATGACGGCCGAAGATGGAGGCGGGCAGGGAGGTGGTGAAGTTGGCGGAGCCGCCGATGCCCATGGCGATCATGAACAGGGAGACATACACCAGGGGGGAGGAGCTGTCGGCAGCGCCGAAGTTGCACAGCAGGGCGATGGCGTACCACACGCCGAAACCAACCATGGTCTTCTTGGTGCCGATCTTGTCGTCGATGATACCGATGAGCCAGGAGCCGACCACGCCGCCCAGGGCCAGGATGGTCATGACGTTCATAGCCTGCTGCTGAGTGAAGCCCAGCTGAGTGTTGCGGATGACCAGCTGACTCATGACGCCCACGGAGCAGATCTGGAAGGCGCCGGTGGTGATGGCAGCCAGCCACAGCTCCTTGGTGGCCAGCAGCTTGCCGGTAGTCCAGCCGCCGTCGCCGTCCACCTCATCGGCGGTGTCGTACTCGTTCTTGTAGACCTCGTCGGAGACATTGTCAGGATTGAGGCCCCGCTCCTGGGGAGTGTTGCGGATGAAGATCATGCCCAGGATGCCCAGGACAATGGCGGCGATGCCGATGGGAATGATGCCGCCGGAGAAGTTCTCGCCGATATTCTCGGTGCCCGCCATCATGGGGGCGATCAGGATGGCAACCAGCTGCACATAGAAAGCGGAAGCGAAGTTATGGCCCATGGTGGTGTAGCCCATGACCACGCCCTTCTTCTTGGGGAACCAGGTGGCAACCAGAGTGCCGCCGGCCACGTAACCGGCAGACATGATGCCGCCGTACACGAAGCACATAGCTACGGTGTAGACCACAATGCTGGGAGCGTTGCAGGCCAGGATGTACGCGATACCGGAGATGATGCAGCAGATACCGGAGGTCATGCGGGCGCCGATCTTACGGTTGATCTGGCCCACGATGATGAAGAACACCACGCCGACGATACCGGCCAGGGAGTTCATGTTCATGATCATGCCGTTTTCCACACCCAGGCGATAGGCCACGTTGGGGGCGGTGATGTTAGCGCCGTCGTTGCACATACCGACGTACAGGAAAAACATGAGCAGGCAGTAGATGATAACGACCCAGCCTGCGCCGAAATTGACCACGGAATTCTTGTTTCCGTCGCGAAGGTTTTGTTTCGCCATTGATCTTCCCTCATCTCTAAAAATGGTTTGGATCAGGACATGTGCCGGCAAGTCCATTCCTTGTTGCAGGTATACTTTATCCAGTTAAGGGCTTTTGTGCAATCCCCACAAGTTGGTGAGTTACTAACCAAAAGTACATATTGACCAAAAAATAAGTATCTAGTTTTGTATAATATATCTAAAAGTATAGTTAAAAATTTGACAAACCAATGCGCGTAAATTTTAGTTTATAATTTAAAATGTTCAGTATGCACAATTTTGGAGGTAAAATTTTGTCGCTGAGGGTGGGTGAGGTGCCTATTGGGACAGCACTGATGAAAAAACGCACAAAAGCCTGGAGATATGTGAAATGGGCTGAGAGGGGCACAGGAGGCGCTGGAACGGGGAAAACACGTGTGACGTGGTAGGAGACCGGGGAGATAAAAGACGCTCTGGAAGCCGTGTGTGGCCTCAGAGCGCGAAGAGGGCGAAAATAGATATAAAAAGACCCGCAGGAGCGTTTATCGCTCCTGCGGGGGAAATGGTAAAGCTTACTTCAGGCTGAGGATCTCGCGGGCCTCGGCGGGAGTGGCAACCTGCTTGCCGAACTCCTCGATGACGCGGCGGGCGCGGTCCACGAACTGGACGTTGCTCTGAGCCAGCTGGCCCTTGGCGTACATGACGTTATCCTCCATGCCCACACGGATGTGGCCGCCCAGGGCCACGGCGCCGTACAGCATGGTCATAGCGGAGTGACCCACGCCGAAGCAGCTCCAGGTGGAGCCGGGGCACAGAGACTCCATGGTCTCCTTCATGAAGATCAGGTTCTTCATGGTGCCGGGGATGCCGTTGGCGCAGCCCATACAGAACTGGAAGTGCAGGGGCCCCTTCAGCACGCCCTTCTTCAGGTAGTACTGAGCGTTGGCGATCATGCCGGGGTCAAAGGCCTCGATCTCGGGCTTGACGCCCCACTCCTGCATGTTCTTGCCCAGCTCCTCCAGGAAGGCGGGGGGGTTGAGGAACAGGGAGGTGTGCAGCCAGTTCATGGAGCCGCAGTCGTAGGAACCCATCTCGGGGCGCAGCTCCTTCAGGTGGATCTGGCGGGTCTCATCGGTGGCGTTCAGGTCGCCGGAGGTGGTCATGTTCAGGATGATATCGCAGTCGGGGTGATTGGAACGCAGCAGCTCCACGGTCTCGCGGAACTTCTCCTTATCCATAGTGCCCTTGCCCTGCTCGTCACGCATGTGCAGGTGGGCAACAGCGGCGCCGGCCTTCCAGCAGGCGTACACATCCTCGGCGATCTCGGCGGGAGTCATGGGGACGTTGGGGTTGTTCTCCTTGGTGGGCCAGGCGCCGGTGGTGGCCACGGTAATAATGGTCTTATTCTTCAGATCGGCCATGATCTGTCATCGTCCTTTCTAATGAAATGAAGATACCGCATAAAGCGGCGGGCGACAGCCCGCCGCTTTACGCATGGCATGGAATGGGAAGGGAATTTAGGGTAGTTAATAGAACAAAGAGAGGAAAGGGGGAATTACTTGTTGCGGTTGAACAGCTTCTGGATGTACTCCAGGCCGCTGTCGCCGTTGCCCTCGGCCTCGCCGTAGCCGGTGCCGCCGTACTTGTAGGTACGGGTGGGAACGTCCTTGATCAGCAGGTCCTCGTCGATCTCGGCGCTGCAGCGGGCCATGGAGCCGTCGCCCATGTACCAGCGCAGGGGGAAGCAGTTGAAGCGGAACCACACGCCGGCGGGAATCTTGTCCAGGTCGCCGCCCAGGTTCTCAACGCCCACGATGCCGTGGCCCAGCATCTCCTTGTGGCAGGGCTCCCAGGTGCCCCAAACGCCGATGTTCTCCAGATCGCCGTACAGCTCATCGTAAGCCTTCTGGCCGAAGATGCGGATGTACTCCTCCTTGTCGAACTTGGCATAGGCCTCCTCGCCGAAGAGCTCCTTGTACTCCTCAGTGATGGGACGGCCGGTGGCGCCCAGCAGGTTCATACGGGTCATGCCGTTGTTGCCCATGGCGGTGTGCAGGGGATGGTCCAGAGCCTGGCTGTCCATGGCCACGCACTTGACCTTGTTCTTGACGAACCACTTACCGGCCTCAACACCGGTGCCGGCGGCATAGTGATAGTAGGCCTTGGAGTCGTCGAACAGGCGGTGCATACCGGTGTTCAGGCAGACAACCTTGCCCTCCAGGTCAGCCTGGTTGATGCCGTACTTCTCGCAGGCGGCGTCCAGGTGCTTGTCGGTGATCAGGCCCCAGGGCTCGATGTCGATCTTCAGCACAACAGCCTGGCCGGTGTAGGCGTCGATGGGCATCTCATCGGAGTAGCGGGCCCGGCGGCCGTCGAACTCATACTCCATGACGTGACGGGGAGCGTCGCAGTGAGTGCCGGTGTGCATGGTGCAGGTGATGCGCTGAGTCAGCACGCCGCCCTTTGCCATGGAATGGGCGCCCACGATGTCGGGCTTGTCAAAGTAAGGCCAGCGGGGGATCTCGGCGCCGAAGGGGTGAGTCAGGTCAACAAAAACAGTCTTACCCATAACAGGTTCCTCCTTAAAGTTGATTTCAGTGCGTAGGATAGGCCGGATGACTTACTTGCCGTACAGCATCCGGATCAGATACTCGTTCAGATCGGCGTTGGATTTGGCCACCTGCTCGGGAGTCCACTTCTGGAAGCCCTCGCCGGTCTTGAAGCCGATCTTGCCTTCATCCCGCAGCTGCTTGAGCAGGGGAGAGGGCTTGTGGGAGTCCTCCAGGTCCTGGAGGATGTAGTCGTGGATGTTGTAGGTCAGGTCGGTGCCCACCATGTCGGCGTTCTCCATGGGGCCCAACTGGGGCAGACGGAGACCGAAGGAGTAGCGCACCGCCTCGTCCACGGTGGCGGCGTCGGCGATGCCGTTCTCCACAATGGAGATGGCCTCACGCCACAGGGCGTGCTGCATACGGTTGGCGATGAAGCCGGGCACGTCCTTCTTGCATAGCACGGGCTTCTTGCCCACGGAGCGCAGAACCTCCATGACAGTCTGAGCAGTCTCGTCGGAGGAAGCGTCGGACTTGACCACCTCCACCAGGGGGATCAGGTGACCGGGGTTCCAGAAGTGGGTACCCACAAAGCGCTCGCGGTGCTTGAGCTCGGCGGAGATCTCGCTGGGGCTCATGACGGAGGAGTTGGTGCAGAAGATGGTGTCCTCGGCGCAGCGCTCCTCCAGCTTGGCGAAGGTCTCACGCTTGATCTTCATGTCCTCGAACACGGCCTCGATGACGAAGTCGGCGTTCTTGACGATGTCGCTGTCCATGTCGGTGGTGAAGGAGATGCGGGAGAGTCGGTCAGCCAGCTCCTCCTCGGTGATGACGCCCTTCTCCACCAGCTGCTTGGTGTTGGTGCGGATACCGGCCTCCACGTCGGTGGGGTACAGGTCGTACATGCCCACCTGGAAGTCGGGGTTGGAAGCGAACACGAAGCCGATGTTCTTGCCCATCATGCCCGCGCCGCAGATCATGATATTTTTGATTTTCTTCATTGCGTTATGCCGTCCTTTCCGTCAAACGGAAATTACACCACCAGGTAACCGCCGGAGCAGTCGCAGTTGCTGCCGGTGATGAAGTTGGAGGCGTCGGAGGACAGGAACAGAGCGTAGCCAACGAAGTCGTCGGGCTCGCCCAGACGACCGATGGGCTCGCGGTTCAGGAAGTTCTTGTACACGGCGGACTCGGGATCGAACATCCACTCGGTCAGGTCGGAACGGAACACGGTGGGGCAGATGGAGTTGACGTTGATGTGGTACTTGGCGGACAGGTCGCAGGCCAGGCAGGAGACCATCAGGTCGGCGCCGCCCTTGGAGGTGCAGTAACCGGTGTAGCCGGCCATGCCGCGCTTGGAGCGCTGAGAGGTCACGATGACCATCTTGCCGCGCTTGGTGTTGTCGGCCTCGTACTGAGCCACCATCTGGTGAGCCACGTACTTGGTCACGATGTAAACGCTCTTGCAGTCGGCGTCCATGATGTACTGCCAGTCGGCAACGGACTGCTCCAGCACGTTCTGGGGCTTGTTGTAGCCGTGGGAGACAGCCAGGATGTCGATGCAGCCGTACTGAGCCACACAGGCCTTGACCAGAGCGTCCACGTCCTCCTCCTTGGCGGGATCGGCCACGAAGTAGGCGCAGTCGATGCCCTCAGCCTTGAACTCGTCCTCCAGAGCCTTCAGCTTGGCGTCGTTGCGGCCGGTCATGAAGACCTTGGCGCCGGCGTAGCCGTAAGCCTTGGCCAGCACGCAGCCCAGAGCGCCGGTAGCGCCGGTGACCAGAGCCACCTTGCCCTTGACGGAGAACATATTCTCAACGAAGTCCTTATTCACGGGAACCATGATGATTTCCTCCTTATATTCTAATGAGTGGTCAAATGACTGATCGGATACGAGATCAGGCGTTGGGGTAGTTGATGATGACCAGCATGCGGGCGGGCAGGTTGCTCTCGTTCTTCAGGCCGCGGCCCTCGTTGGGGGGGAAGGAAATGGACTCGTTGGCGTGGATGACATACTTCTTGCCGTCCTTATCGGTGACGGTCATCTCGCCCTCCAGCACGTAGTAGACCTTCTCCAGCGGGTTGTCCTCGTAAGCCCACTCAGCGCCGCCGCCGGGCAGGAAGGTGGAAACGCCAACCCAGAACTTCTCGGCACCGGTCTCCTCCTTGCCGTGAATGCGCATGGCGACGCAGCCGAAGTGGCCGGCGGCCTCATAAGTCTTGAGCTCCTCAACAGTACGCTTAACCATTTGAAATCCGCTCCTTTAAATAATTTTCATGTGTTTGGGTCATTGCCAGGCCCCTTTGGCCTCAGCACTTTGTCTGGGTATAGTGTAGTCACGGAGCGGGTTTTGTGCAATACGCACAATTATGTAAGTAGGTAACTTGACGGTTTGCACCCACCAAATGGTAAGTACCGCAAAATTGTGAAAAACGACTAAAGGAAGAGATATAAAATGTGCAAAACGGCTGAAAGAAAGCTATGAATTTTCACTTCTTGTTGAAACTACACAATTTCTTTGTTAAAATTTTGGCAGAGCTGACGCGGAAGTATGATTCCCCTCCTTGTGGGGAGCGGGGACGCTGTGGTATCATGGTAGCGGAGGGTCTGCGGCCCCCACGTGTAAATCTGGGACAGAAAGAGGTAACTGCTTGTGTGGAACGATCATTTTGACACACCGACAAATCCCTACCACTATGTGCTGCATTGCATCGGCGGGAAGTGGAAGATGACCATCCTCCATGAGATCCACACCTACGGGAGCATTCGCTTCAACCAGACGTTGAAGGCTCTGCCCATTTCTGAGAAGGTGTTCAGCCAGCAGCTGAGGGAGCTGGTGGAGGCGGGACTCATCCGCCGCATCTCCTACGACACCATCCCACCCAAGGTGGAGTATGTGCTCACCCCCAGCGGGGAGCAGATCATCCCCGCACTGGACGCTCTGTATATCTGGAGCATCCGGCAGATGGACGAGCGGGGGATCCCCATCGACTCCGATGCCTTTGTGGTCCACACCTCCAGCAAATACACCGAGGAGCTGGGGGACATCATGCAGGCCAACGACTTTGAACCGGGCCGCACCCGCCATCGGCGGGACCGGGACTGAGACGGCCTTATGTCAGAAAAGACCCTGCCGGGTCCGGCTTTGCCGGTCTCTGGCGGGGTTTTGCTCTTCCCGACCGGAAGCGTTGCAATATGGGCCGGTTTGGGGTATCATATTCGCTAGAAAAAGATCCTGATGGAAGGAGGCGCGTGATATGCGCGATGGATTTGTCAAGGTTGCCGCCGGCACCCCCAGAATCCGGGTGGCCGACTGCCGTTACAATGCGGAACAGATCTTTACCCTCATGCGGGAGGCGGACAAGCAGGGAGTGAAGGTGCTGGCTCTGCCTGAGCTGTGCCTCACCGGCTATACCTGTGCCGACCTGTTCCTCCAGCCCACCTTGCTGAAAGGGGCGGAGGAGGGGCTGGCCACCATTCTGGAGGCCACCAAGAATCTGGACATGGTGACCGCCGTAGGCCTGCCGGTCTGGAATAAATGGGACAACAAACTGTATAACTGTGCCGCTGTGATACAGAGCGGAGAGATTTTGGGGCTGGTACCCAAGACCTACCTGCCCAATTACGGGGAGTTCTATGAGCAGCGGTGGTTTGCTTCGGGAGCAGGGGTGGAGACCAGAATTTCCCTGTGCGGCCAGGAGGTCTCCCTGTCGAACAACGATTTGTTTGCCTGTGCAGAGATGCCCAATCTGGTCATCGGCGTGGAGATCTGCGAGGACCTGTGGGCCCCCGAGCCTCCCTCCATCCGTCTGGCCCGGGCGGGAGCCACCGTCATCCTGAACCTGTCGGCCTCCAACGAGCTGGCGGGCAAGGCGGCCTACCGCCGGGGGCTGGTGTCCGGTCAGAGCGGACGGCTGGTGTGCGGCTATGTGTATGCCAATGCCGGGGAGGGGGAGTCCACCACCGATCTGGTCTTTGCCGGACACAATATCATTGCTGAGAATGGAACCATCCTGGCCGAGCGGCGGTTTGCCAACGGCCTGACCATCAGCGAGATCGATGTGGACCGGCTGGTCTATGAGCGGCAGCGGATGAACACCTATCAGGCCGACCCCAGCCGAGAGTGCTGGCGGGCCTCCTTTGATCTGGATTTGACCGACACCCGCCTCACCCGCCCGGTGTCCCCCACCCCCTTCGTGCCTCAGGACCGGAACGACCGGGCGGAGCGGTGCAACGAGATCCTGTACACCGCCGCCCTGGGCCTGAAGAAGCGGCTGGAGCACACCCACGCCAAGACGGCGGTGGTGGGCCTGTCCGGCGGTCTGGACTCCACCCTGGCGGTACTCATTACGGCGGTGTCCATGGAGATGCTGGACCGGCCGGCCAGCGATATCATCGCGGTAACCATGCCCTGCTTCGGCACCACCGACCGCACCAAGTCCAACGCGGTGCTGCTGGCCGAGCGGCTGGGCTGCACCCTCAAGACTATTGATATCGGGGAGGCGGTGCGCCGCCACTTCAAGGATATCGGCCAGTCTATGGAGGACCACGACGTCACCTTTGAGAACGGCCAGGCCAGAGAGCGTACCCAGGTGCTCATGGACATCGCAAACCAAACAGGCGGCCTGGTCATTGGCACCGGTGACCTCAGCGAGCTGGCCCTGGGCTGGTGTACCTATAACGGCGACCACATGAGCAACTACGCTGTCAACGCCGGTATCCCCAAGACTCTGGTGCGCCATCTGGTCAGCTTCATCTCCGACGACAAGGAGGCGGAGGACCCTCAGCTGTCCACCGTGCTGGCCGACATTCTGGATACCCCCGTGTCTCCCGAGCTGCTTCCCGCCATTGAGGGGCAGATCGCCCAGAAGACCGAGGATCTGGTGGGGCCCTACGAGCTCCATGACTTCTACCTCTATTACGCCATCCGCTGGGGCTTTGGGCCCAAAAAGGTGCTGCGTCTGGCCGAGCAGGCCATGGGCAAGCGGTATGACCGGGCCACCCTGCTCAAGTGGCTGAAGAACTTCTACCGCCGGTTCTTCTCCCAGCAGTTCAAGCGCTCCTGTCTGCCCGATGGCCCCAAGGTGGGCTCGGTGGCCCTGTCCCCCCGGGGCGACTGGCGCATGCCCTCTGACGCTGTGGCCTCCCTGTGGATGGAGGAACTGGAGGGACTGGAGTAACGTGAATCTTTACTGGAAGCTGTTTTGGCTCTTTGCCCGGATAGGCGTGTGCACCTTCGGCGGCGGCTACGCCATGCTGCCTATCCTCCAGCGGGAGCTGGTGGAGAAGCGTGACTGGGTTCGGGAGGAGGAGCTGACCGACTATTTTGCCATCGGCCAGTGTACCCCCGGCGTCATTGCCGTCAACACCGCCACCTTTGTGGGCCATAAGCTGGCCGGCGGTGTGGGGGGCGTGGTAGCCACCCTGGGGGTGGTGTTCCCCGCCATTGTCATTATCATGGTCATTGCCGCCTTTTTACAGAATTTTGCCCAGCTGCCGGCGGTGATCCACGCCTTCAACGGCGTGCGGGCCTGTGTGTGCGCCCTCATCCTGTCCAGCGTACTCAAGCTGCGCGAGAGTACCATGGTGGATCTGCCCACTGTCCTCATCTTCGCGGTGGTGGTGGTACTGGCGGTGGTGGGCAATTTTGTGACCTTTCCTGCCGGGACCGCCCTGGCGGCGGTGATGGGCTTTGTCACCTCACCCATTGTGTTGGTGGTGGCGGCGGGTGTCACCGGCCTGTGTGTCCGGGCCGCCAAAGGAGGGCTGAAGGGATGAGTTATCTCCAGCTCTTCTATGAGTTTTTCAAAACAGGTCTGTTCGCCATCGGCGGCGGCCTGGCCACCATTCCCTTCCTCACCGACATGGGGACCCGCACCGGCTGGTTTACCGCCGGGGATCTGGCCAATATGATCGCCATTTCTGAGTCCACCCCCGGCCCCATGGGGGTGAACATGGCCACCTATGTGGGATTTCATGTGGGGGGCATACCAGGCGGCGTCATCGCCACCCTGGGATTGATCTGTCCATCCATCATCGTGATTCTGGTGATCGCCGGATTTTTGAAAAAATTCCGGGAGAGCCGGGGGGTAGACGCGGTGTTTTACGGCATCCGTCCCGCCTCTACCGCTCTGATCGCCGCGGCCCTGATGGAGGTGTGCGCCATCGCCCTTATCAACACCGGCGCCGCCTTCGGTACAGCGGAATTTTTCCAGTGGAAGAGCATCCTGCTGGCGGTGGTGGTCTTTGCCTGCCTTCAGGTGAAATCCCTGAAAAAGATCCACCCCATTGTGTTTATCGCCGCCTCGGCGGTGGTAGGCGTGGTGTTCCAATTCTAAAATAAGAAGGAAGAGGGGGCTGCTGCGGTGCAGCAGCCCCCTCTTTACAGGAGAACTGATATGCGTATTGCCAATGTGGTGTCCGACTCCATTGTGGACGGCCCCGGCCTGCGGTTCACTGTCTTTACTCAGGGCTGTCCCCATCACTGTCCCGGCTGCCACAATCCCGACACCCACGACCCCGCCGGGGGCCGGGAGGTGACGGTGGAGGAGCTGGCGGAGCAGATGGAGTCCAATCCCCTCACCGACGGGCTCACCCTGTCCGGCGGGGAGCCCTTTGACCAGGCGGAGGAGTGCGCCGCCCTGGCGGCCTGGGCCAGAGCCCGCGGCCTCAATGTGTGGGCCTACACCGGCTATCTCTACGAAACCCTGCTGGAGCGGGAGGACGGTGGCGTGCCCGCCCTGCTGGAGCAGGTAGATGTGCTGGTGGACGGGCCCTTTGTGGAAAAGCTCAAGTCCTATGACGCTCTTTTCCGGGGGAGCACCAACCAGCGGCTCATCGATGTACCCAAGAGCCGGGCGTCGGGGAAAGTGGTGCTGTGGAGTCGCCCCGATCCCCTGGCCCACTTCACCCGACCGGAGTCATAGCGCCCCGTTCTGGCGCAGGCCCGCCCCGGTGCGTACCCCCAGCAGGAAGGCATCCCCGTCGTCCCTGCTCTGACGGTCCAGATAGGGTTTGATGTATCCTTCATAGAGGAAGGTCAGAAAGTCACTCATAGCACCACCTCCAATGTCGTGTTTATTATACACCACATAAAATGTCATGTCAAGGGGGCCTTGTTACAATGGAAAAAATCATGGAGCCCTTTGGAAAGCGGCTCAAAGAGCTTCGGAAGGAAAAGCATAAGACCCAGGTGGAAATGGCACAGCTTCTGGACTGTACCGACCGGCATTATCAGCGGATGGAGTATGGCTATATCAATGTGCCGTCCCTGACGCTGATTCATCTGGCTGACTATTTCGGCGTGACCACCGACTACCTGCTGGGGCGGACGGAAGGGAAAGAAGCATGACCCTGGCCGATTTTCGGGCCCGCTGGGCGGGCCATGTGCCTGAAATCCAGGACGTCAAGCAGGAATATGCGGTGCTGGTCCCTCTGGTGGAGGGGCCGGAGGGGCTGAGCCTGCTCTTCGAGGTGCGCGCCTCCACCCTGGCCCACCAGCCGGGAGAGGTGTGCTTCCCAGGCGGCAAGGTGGAGCGGGGGGAGAGCCCCCGGGACTGCGCTCTGCGGGAGACCTTTGAGGAGTTGGCCATCCCAGCTGGGGAGGTGGAGATTATCTCCCCCCTGGACCTGCTGGTGCAGCAGGGCAAGTTTGTGATGCACCCCTTCCTGGGGGTGGTGAGCCCGGCGGGACTGGCCGCCATGGCCCCCAGCCCTGCCGAGGTGGACAGCACCTTCCTGGTGCCGGTGGAGTGGCTGCGCACCCACCCGCCTCAGATCTACTCCTACGAGCTCAAGCCCCAGGTGGGGACGGACTTCCCCTATGACTGCATTGGCTTTCCCAACGGCTACCGCTGGCGCAGCGGGACGGCCACTGTGCCCGTCTACCCCTGGACGGACCGGCCTATCTGGGGACTCACCGGCCGCATCGTCCGCCGCCTGATGGAGGGTATGGCATGAGAGGGCCGGAGCAGCTGGGTCCCTACCGCTATGAGCAGTCGGACACCTGCTTCCCCCTGGGGCAGGACAGCCTGGCCCTGGCCGCATTTGCCACCCTGCGGCGGGGGGACAGGGTGTGCGATCTGGGCTGCGGGGCGGGGGCTTTGCTCCTGCTTCTGGCCGGGCGGCAATCCACATTGACCCTGACCGGTGTGGAAATTTCCCCGGCGGACAGTGCCCTGGCCCGCAAGAATCTGGCGGAAAATGGCTTGACGGGGGAAATTTACACCGGCGATCTCCGCCAGGTGTGCAAAACTCTGCCGGCGGGGGGCTTCTCCCTGGTGATCGCCAACCCGCCCTACTTCAAGGCGGGCAGCGGGGGAGACGGCGGAGCGACCCGCATGGAGGAGGCCACGCTGGCCGACTGGTGCGCCGCCGCCGGACGGCTGGCCAAAAACGGCGGGCGGTTTGCCCTGGTCCACCGGCCGGAGCGTCTGGCAGAGCTCTTTGCCGCCCTCCATGAAAGCGCCCTGGAGCCCAAACGGCTCCGGCTGATCCAGCACCGGGAGGACACGCCCCCCTCCGCTGTTCTGGTGGAGGCGGTGCGGCAGGGCAGGCCGGGACTGGAGGTCCTGCCTACATTACTGATGAACCGGAGGTAATCCTATGGCCGGAATCTTATATCTGGTACCCACCCCCATCGGCAACCTGGGGGATATTTCCCAGCGGATGGCGGATACCCTGGCGGCAGTGGACTTCATTGCCGCCGAGGACACCCGGGTGTCCCTCAAGCTGCTCAATCACCTGGGGCTGAAAAAGCCCATGATCTCCTACTACCGCCACAACACCGAGGCGGGTGGACAGGCGGTGCTGGGCCGCCTGCTGGCAGGGGAGAGCTGCGCTCTGGTCACCGACGCAGGTACCCCGGCGGTGTCCGACCCCGGCGAGGATCTGGTGCGGCTGTGTGCCCAGAATGGGGTGGAGGTGGTGGCCATTCCCGGCCCCTGCGCCCTGGTTACCGCCCTGTCGGTATCCGGGCTGCCCACCGGCCGCTTTACCTTTGAGGGTTTTCTGGCCATGAACAAGAAAAACCGCCGGGCCCACCTGGAGGAGCTGCGGCAGGAGCGGCGTACCATGATCTTCTACGAGGCCCCCCACAAGCTGACTGCCACCCTGGCCGATCTGGCGGAGGTCTTTGGAACGGACCGGCGGATCTCCCTGTGCCGGGAGCTGACCAAACTCCACGAGGAGGTGCGCCGCACCACCCTGGGGGAGGCGGTGACCTGGTACGAGGCCAACCCGCCCCGGGGAGAGTTCGTCCTGGTGGTGGAGGGCGCCGCGGAGGACGCCCGGGAGACCCCCACCCTGGAGCAGGGGCTGGAACGGGTGGCCCAGCTGCGGGAGCAGGGCATGTCCCTGAAGGACGCCGCCCGGCAGGCCGCCAAGGAGACCGGTCTGCCCAAGAATGAGCTCTATAGCAGGGCTATGAATGAATAAACAATGTTATCCTAATTAGGATAATCAAATATTACAAATCGTATATTTTTGACCCGAATCAAAAGTGTCAAATCCGCAGAAAAAGCGTCGATTCAGCGGGAAAACAGGGAAAAAGATGGGAAAAAACAGCACAAAATTGAAGCAATCTTTTAACCTGTGTTAATTGTATAATTATTAGCAAATTTAGCAAAAGAAAGGGACTCCACCTGCAAAATGCAGGTGGAGTCCCGGTTTCTTTCTGCTTGGATCACTTCAGCTGGAGCTCACGGATGCAGTTGGTGCACACGTTTTTGCCCTTAAAGTTGACCACATCCTTGGCATCATCGCAGAAAATGCAGGCGGGCTGATACTTTTTCAGCACAATAGAGGCGCCGTCCACATAAATCTCCAGAGAATCCTTCTCCGCGATATCCAGCGTGCGGCGAAGTTCGATGGGCAGGACGATGCGGCCCAGCTCATCTACTTTGCGTACGATCCCAGTTGACTTCATAAATGCTACTTCCTTTCCCTATTAGCTTCCAATTATTCCCTTCATTAACTAGAAACTGACACAATTATAACACAACGTATTGCCCTGTCAAGCGATGTTACAAAAACTTCATATATTATCTGCCAATTTTCGCCGTGGAATTGGGTATCTTTTCCGAAGCTGGATCGTATAGATAGCCTGATCTGGAAATTAGGAAGGAGAAAGGGGCGGAGGGCATGGCAATGGCGGCAATCTGGACGGGGATGGTGGTCATCTCCATCCTGTGCGGGCTGGCCACCGGCAACGGCGGGGCGGTGGGGGCGGCGGCGCTGGAGGGAGCCGGGGCGGCGGTGGATCTGTGTCTGGCCATGTCAGGGGTGCTCTGCTTGTGGATGGGGGTCATGGAGATCATGAAGCGCTCCGGTCTGTCCGCCGGCCTGTCCCGGCTGCTGCGGCCCCTGCTGGGCCGGCTCTACCCGGCCTTTGCCCGGGACCGGGACGTGATGGACAGCATCTCCGCCAACGTATCGGCCAACCTTTTGGGACTGGGCAACGCCGCCACCCCCTTGGGCATTCAGGCGGCCCGGCTCATGAGCCGACGCACTCCGGGAGTGGCCTCCGATTCCCTGTGCATGCTAGTGGTGTGCAACACTGCCTCCATTCAGCTCATTCCCACCACCGTGGCGGGGGTGCGGCTGGCTGCCGGGTGTGAGACCCCCTTTGATATCCTGCCGGCGGTGTGGCTGGCCTCCGCCCTGTCAGTGACCGTGGGTATCCTGGCGACCAAGCTGTTGGCCAGGCTGTGGAGGGACTGACCATGGGGACCTTTTTTACCATGCTGGTGCCCATCATCATCGGGACGGTTGCCCTGTGGGGCATGGTGCGGAAGGTGGACGTGTACAGCGCCCTTATCT
Organism: Flavonifractor sp. An82; assembly: GCF_002159265.1. Taxonomy (GTDB): domain Bacteria; phylum Bacillota; class Clostridia; order Oscillospirales; family Oscillospiraceae; genus Flavonifractor. Next base: position 109,075 of record NZ_NFHG01000007.1, on the reverse strand, counting down.
CCGGCGCGGAGGAGGGGCTGGGGGTGCTCATCCGCATCGTGCCCGCCCTGGTGGGCCTGCTGACAGCGGTGTACATGCTGCGGGCCTCGGGGGTGCTGGAGCTGGCGGCGGAGGCCCTGGCGCCTCTGCTTACCAACCTGGGCATCCCGCCGGAGACGGTGGCCCTGATGCTGGTGCGTCCGGTCAGCGGTTCCGCCGCCCTGGGTGTGGGGGCGGAGCTCATTTCCACCTACGGCCCGGACTCCCTTATCGGCCGTACCGCTGCCGTCATGCTGGGGTCTACCGAGACTACCTTCTATACCATTGCCGTCTATTTCGGGGCGGCGGGCATCGTCAAGACCCGCTACGCCGTGCCTGCCGCTCTGTGCGCTGATCTGGCCGGCTTCTTGGCCGCCGCCTGGGCGGTGCGGCTACTGTTTTAAAACGCAAAAGCGGGACCCGCTGCTGATGCAGCGGGTCCCGCTTTGATTATAAGGTGAAATCCTCGTCCTTCAGCTTGCCCAGATCCAGCGACACCGGCGGAGTGGGCACCCGCTTCAGCGGGTCATACCGGAAGGAGCGGCAGCTGCCCCCGGGGGAGACCACGCCCTTCTTGACGCAGAGGACCTGCTCCTCGTCCAGCTTGGTGCCGCGCTGGCAGTAGCAGCAGCGGGGCTCAATGTCCTTTTGGAACAGCATATGCTCCCTCCTCTTTTCTCGTACCTATCATTATACCACGCTTTTCCGGCGTTTGCCAAGGCATTTTCGTGAGCCCAGGGCCGCCGCCAGCAGAAAGCCAAGGAAGATGAGCCATGCCGCCAGGATGGAGACGGTAAGGGTACTGTGAAATTCCATGCCTGCGATGCCGGCCACCTGGTCGGCCAGGTAATTGGAAACGGGAGCGGTGAGGGGGACCAGACGGACCAGCACCCCGATGAAGAGGGCGGACAAAAAGCCGTGGAGCAGCTTGCCTGCCAGATAGGTGCCCACGGACAGACCGCTGCCCCCGATGAAGGAGAGCACCTGACAGTGGACCGACAGCCCTGCCCATCCCAGCATGAAGGCGGCCATGGTGAGCCGGCCGCTGAGGGCGCCCCCCTCCGACAGGGTGGACACTCCGGAGGAGATCTCCAGCGCGCCGGTGAGCAGCCGCTGGGCCCACTCCGGGGTCAGACCGAAGGGGGCCAGCACGGTACCCAGCACCTGAGCCAAACCGGGCAGAAAGCCGGAGCGGATCAAAAGCTGGATCACGACTGTAAAAAACACCACAAAGGCACAGATATTCAGGGTAGACAGAAAGGCATTTTTCACCGAGCCGGTAAAGGCGGTGGAAAAGCGCTGGGCCTGAAACTGAGGAGAGGAGCGGCGGGCCTTGCCCTTGCCGCAGTCCTCCGCGGCCTTGTAGAACCGGAAGAGCAGCCCCACGCACACCGACGCCAGAGCGTGGGCCAGGTAGAGGGCCACCCCCACTGCGCTGCTGGCGAAGATGCCCGCCCCCACCACCCCCAGAATAAAGGCGGGGCCGGAGTTATTGCAGAAGGCCAGCAGCCGCTCCGCCTCGGTACGGGTGCACATCCCTTTCTCATACAGGCTGATGGCGGTCTTGGCGCCCACCGGGTAGCCCCCCACGAAGCCCAGGGCAAAGGCGGAGGCGCAGGCGCCGCTGACGTGAAAGAGGGGGCGCATGACCCCCTCCAGCAGCCGGCCCAGATAGCGGGCCAGACCCAGCTCCACCACCAGGGAGGAGAGCACAAAGAAAGGAAACAGAGACGGGATAATCACGTTATAGCACAGCTGGAGGCCGGTCCGGGCGGCCTCCATGGATGGCTTTGGGTAGAGCATCAGCGCCAATGTGGCGCACAACAGGACCAGACCCAGGAGCAGATCGCGGATCCGGGCCTTGGACAGCAGTCGGGACATGGCACACACCTCCTTCACAGATGGGTATGCGCCATGGAAGAAAAAGTTGCCTGTCCCTTAGCCGGTGCGGAACACCTGGCTGAAAAGGGTATAGTCCTGCTCCAGCCTGGCCAGCAGCCGGTAGGAGCCCCGGTGGAGGGTCCAGTCGATGACTACGCCGCGGAAGTGACGCAGCAGGAAGTCGGCGGTCCACTCCGCCGACCAGCCGGGCAGCAGCCCGCCCTCGGCCTCCGCCTGCCCCAGACAATCGGCCATGGCCCGCAGGGTGAACCGGCTGGAATCCATGGAGGAGGTGTCGTCAGGGGAGTCCAGCCGCCGCTGGTAGTAACGGGCCACCAGCTCCCAGCCCAGGTTTTCCAGAAATTCGGCGTAGTTGGTCATCAGCCGCCACAGCCGGTCGGCGGGAGGGTCGTCCTGGTGGCCGTTGAGGGCCTGCTCCAGATAGGTGTCCAGCGGGGCAAAGCCCCGGGAGAGCAGGTCCTCCTTGGAGCGGAAGTGGTGGTAAAAGGCCCCTGTGGTGATGCCCGCCTGCTGGCAGATCTCCCGAATGGAGACCTTGTCAAAGCTCTGCTTGCGGGACAGGTCCATGGCGGCCTGCAAAATGGCCTGCTCGGTCTGTTTGGCCTGCTCTTTTCTACGGGTTCGATAGTCCTCCACGGGCTTCCACCTCTTGACAGCGGCGACCCTTTGCCGCTATAATTTAAGTAGTCACATAACGACGTTATGTCAGTTTCCCAAACTTGATTATAGAGTAGGATGATCAGCTTGTCAAACGTACAGAAGATCGCATTGCTCACCGATTCCACCGCCGATCTGTCCCCCGCCCTGCGGGAGGGCAAGCCCATCTATACGGTCCCCCTGAAGATCGTGTGTACCGACGGGGAGTACTCCGACGGGGTGGACATTTTCTCCGGGGATATCTATGAGCGGCTGCACCGGGGCGAACTGCCCCGGACATCGCTGCCTGACGGCGGCAGTGTCAGCGACACCCTGGACCAAATCAAGGCCGACGGCTATGAAAGGGTGCTGGCTGTTATGCTGTCCTCCGGCCTGTCGGGCACCTATAATATGGTGCGCCTTCTGGCGGAGACCCGCAGCGATTTGGAGATCGCCGTGTTTGACTCCAAGAGCGGCTCCTTGGGCATGGGGATCATGGTGCTCCAGCTGTGGGAGGATATCCTGGCCGGCGCCGACTGGGATACCCTGGTGCACAAGCGGGTGCCCCAGCTGATCGACAACACCTTCCCCTTCTTCTCGGTGGATACCCTGGAGTATCTCAGCAAGGGCGGGCGTATCGGCAAGGTGACCGCTCTGGCCGGCACACTGCTGAGCATCAAGCCCGTCATCTCTTTTGCCGGGGATGGGCAGCTCCAGAGCGTGGCCAAGGTACGGGGCCGCCGGCAGGTACAGGACAAGATCCTGGACCTGATGGCCCAGAAGCTCAAGCCCGGTGTGCGGTATAACCTGGGCATTGCCAACGGCGGCGCACCTGAAGAGATGGCGGAGTTTGCCGTCCGGATGAGAGAGCGCTTTCCCAATGCTGAGCACATGTGGGAGGGCGAGATTGACGCCACCCTCAGCGTCTACATCGGCGACGGTGTGCTGGGCGGCGGGATCCAGCTGCTTGAGGATTAGGCCTTGTTTGAATATTATCAACAAGCCCAATCGCCGGGCCTTTTGCCCTCTGGACGGCACAATTTTTCCTTGAAATCCGTCAGGATTCCTGCAAAAAAATTGCTTGCCAGCGGCCAAAATTCCTCGCCGCTGGGCATATCGCCAATATTCAAACAAGGCCTAAAGAAACAACCATAAAAATGCCCTGCTGCACAGGCAGCAGGGCATTTTTGTACTCAGACAGCGGGCTTATCCAGCCGCTTGCGGAGGTCCCGGCGCAGCAGGGTGTAGGCCACCGAGGCGATGGGGACGCTGACGAGGATGCCGGGCACGCCCCACAGGCTGCCGCCTACGGTGACGGCGGCCAGCACCCAGATACCGGGCAGGCCCAGAGAGGTGCCCACCACCCGGGGATAGATCACGTTGCCCTCCACCTGCTGGAGGATGATGAGGAAGACCAGGAAGATAAAGGCCTTCAGGGGGGAGACCATCAGCAGCAGGACGGCCGACAGGATGGCGCCGATGTAGGCGCCCGCCACCGGGATAAGGGCCGAGGCTCCCACCGTGACGCCAATGAGGGGGGCGTAGTCGGGCTGGATGAACAGCATGCCGATGGTGCACAGTCCGCCCAGGATACAGGCCTCGATGCACTGACCGGTGACAAATTTGGTGAAGGTGGCGGCGGTAAGGGAGACCACATCAGAGATGGGACCGGCCACCTTGGCGGGGACATAGGCCTTCAGCAGGCGGCGGCATTGGCCCAGCAACTTATCCCGGCCGGAGAGCATATAGATGGAGAAAACCAGGGCCAGCACACCGGTGACGACGATGGAGACCAGGCCGGTGGTGAACTCTATGATCTGGGGGCCCAGGTTGGAGAGAAATTTCAGGGCGTTGTTGAGGATGCCCTCCAGAGTGGTATTCAGCTTGGACAGGTCCAGCTGCTCAATATCCAGATTGAGGTAGTCCAGCAGATGGTTGATGGAGTTCTGGGCGTTGGCGATATAGCCGCTGAGGTTGAGGACAAAGGTCTGGATACTCTCCACCAGCTTGGGCAGTACGAAGGAGAAGATGGCCACCACAATAATAATGAGGGCCAGATAGGAGGTAAGGACGGCCAGGGGCCGGGCAGCGCCCCGGGCGGAGATTTTGTCCAGGCCCCGGCTGTACAGCCGGAAAAAGAACTGACAGGGACGGTTGAGCACAAATGCCAAACAGAAGCCGATGATGAGGGGCTTGAACACCGACAGCAGGATGCCCAGCGCACCGGCCAGCACATCCAGCCGGGCCAGTACCATCACCAGCACCACCGCATAGGTAATGATGAGCAGGATGCTTTTGAACAGCTTTTTATCCATAACAGACCTCAGTTCTATAGCAAAGAATGGTAGTTCCACTATAGCATCCCGGCGGTATGCCGTCAACGGGAAAGAGGGATGCTTCATAAAAATTTAAGCAGAGACCCGATGAAATGTAAGTTCATGAAATTTTACTTGACAGGAATGAACTGCTATCGTATAATCTAGTAAACAGATAGGAATTAAGTAGATTCCGGAAAGGAGCCACCTATGGCTGAACGATTCATTTATGCTGACCACGCGGCGACCACCGCTGTGACTGATACTGCCCTTGCCGCTATGCTGCCCCATTTCACCCGGGACTATGGCAACCCCTCCAGCCTGTACCGCTTCGCTCAGGAGGGCAAGACCCACCTGGAGGAGGCCCGGGCCCAGGTGGCTGCCTGCCTGAATGCCAAGCCGGAGGAGATCTACTTCACCTCCGGCGGCACCGAAGCCGACAACTGGGCCCTGCGGGGTGTGGCTGAGCTGATGGCCCTCAAGGGTAAAAAGACCGGCCACATCATCACCAGCGCCATTGAGCACCACGCCATCCTCCACACCGCCCAGTACCTGGAGAAGCAGGGCTATGAGGTGACCTACCTGCCGGTGGACCGGGAGGGTCTGGTAGACCCCGCCGCCGTGGAACAGGCCATCCGGCCGGACACCATCCTCATCTCCATCATGGCTGCCAACAATGAGATCGGCACCATACAGCCCATCGCCGAGATCGGCGCCATTGCCCGGGCCCACAAGGTGCTCTTCCACACCGACGCCGTCCAGGCGGTGGGCCACATCCCGGTGGATGTGGAGGGGTGGAACGTGGACCTGCTCTCCCTGTCCGGCCATAAGTTCGGCGGGACCAAGGGGATCGGCGCTCTGTATATGAGAAAGCCCCTCCGCCTGCCCGCCCTCATCCAGGGCGGCGGCCAGGAGAAGGGGCGCCGCTCCGGCACCGAGAACGTGCCCGGCGCGGTGGGTATGGCCGCTGCTTTGAAGGAGGCGGTGGACCGGCTGCCGGAGGAATCCGCCCGGCTGACCGCCCTGCGGGACAAGCTCATTGCGGGGCTGAGCAAGCTGCCCTATACCAGCCTCACCGGCCACCCCTCCAAGCGGCTGCCCGGTACTGCCTCCTTCGTGTTCGAGGGCGTGGAGGGCGAGGCTCTGCTGCTTCACCTGGACGCCAAGGGGATCTGTGCCTCCTCCGGCTCCGCCTGCTCCTCCGCCTCCCTGGACCCCTCCCATGTGCTGCTGTCCATCGGCCTGCCCCACGCCATTGCCCATGGTTCACTCCGACTCTCTCTGGGGCCTGACAACACCGAGGAAGAGGTGGACTATATCCTGAAAGAAGTGCCCGCCGTAGTGGCCTACCTGCGGGAGATGTCCCCGGTTTGGGACAAGGAAGCCCAGAAGCCTACCTGGGAACTGTAATAGAAAAGGAGAATATCACATGCTGTATTCTGATAAGGTCATGGACCATTTTGAACATCCTCGCAATGTGGGAGAAATTGAGAATGCCGACGGGGTAGGCCAGGTGGGCAATCCCAAGTGCGGCGACATCATGAAGATGTACCTGAAGATCGACGGCGATATGATCACCGACGTGAAGTTTAAGACCTTCGGCTGCGGTTCGGCCATCGCCACCTCCTCCATGGCCACCGAGATGATCAAGGGTAAGACCATCGGGGAGGCCATGAATCTCACCAACGCCGCTGTGGCAGAGGCTTTGGACGGCCTGCCCGCCTATAAGATGCACTGTTCCGTGCTGGCGGAGGAGGCCATCAAGGCCGCCCTGGCCGACTACTACAGGAAACAGGGTCAGCCGGTGCCCGACTCCCTCAAGCTGCCCTGTGACTGTGAAGAGGGGCACTGCTGCTCCTCCTGCGGATAAAGAGAAAGGACCCGCCCCGGAACCGATGTTCCGGGGCGGGTCCTTTGATCAGGTGGCGGGGGGCAGCGGCTGGGTCTCCTCCTCCGGCGGAGGGGCCAGGGGGAAGGTGACGGTGGCCTTGAACAGATCCCCGTCGATGGAGAGCCCAAATTGCCCTCCCTGCAGCTCGGTGAGGCTGCGGGCAATGGACAGCCCCAGGCCGGAGCCGTCGGTGGTGCGGGAGGTATCCCCTCGCACAAAGCGTTCCATCAGCTGCTCCGGAGGGATGTTCAGGGGTTCCCGGGAGATATTTTTGACGGAGAAAACGGCCTTGTCCTCCTGATGCTCGATGTCCACGTAGACCCGGGTACCCTCCAGGGTGTACTTGTTGCAGTTGGACAGCAGGTTGTCGATGACCCGCCACAGATGGTGGCCGTCAGCTTGGATCCAGGCGGCCTCGTCAGGGTATCGGGTGACCAGAGACAGCCTGTTCTGGGTAAATTTCTCCTCAAATTCCCCTAAAGCCTGCTGCACCAGCTGGACCATGCTCAGGGGCTCCAGGTGGACCGGCAGGGTGCCGGTGGAGGCTTTGGAGGCCTCCACCAGGTCCTCCGTCAGTTTTTTCAGCCGCAAACTCTTGCGGGTGAGCACCTCGATATAGGACTGGATCTGGGGATTGTCTATGGGCTCCTTTTTCAGCAGGTCCACATAGTTGATGATGGAGGTAAGGGGAGTCTTCAGATCGTGGGACACGTTGGTGATGAGCTCGGCCCGGAAGCGCTCGCTGCGGATGCGCTCATCCACCGCCTGGCTGATGGTGCCGCCCAGGTCGTTGAGCTGTCGGGCGTGCTCGGCCAGGTCCCGGTACAGACCCTTGGTGTTGATCTTGAAATTGGGGTCGCCTCCCAGGATGCGCTGGGCTCCCTGGCGTACCCGGTTCCACTGGAGGGTCCACCGGCACAGCAGCCACAGCACCAGCCCCTGATAGACGGGGACCAGCACCAGGGTGAGGCCGGTAAGGAAGCTGCCCACCAGATAGAGCAGGAAAAGCAGGATGGTACGGCTGGTCAGGGGCCAGCTGCCCACCACATTGCGGACTGCCCGGCCTAGTACGGAAATGAGCCGCCACACCAGGGTGTTGGACCAGAAGGTGCGTGCCCGGACGCGGACGATGCAGGTGAGCAGGGCGGAGAGCAGGCACAGGCCGATGCCGCAGGACACCAGGGCCAGACCTACCACCAGGTCGGTGGTGGGACCGTTGGCGTTGAGGGCGACGGCCATGGGGTCTCCACCGGCCAGCAGCAGGAGGACCGCCCATACCTCCAGCAGCAACAGCAGGTCCAGGGGGATGCGGTCAAACCAGGTGAGGTAGATGCCCTTCTGATCGGCCCGCCTGCCGGCGGTGCGGCACAGGAAGGCGCACAGCAGCACGCAGGACAGGTCCAGTACCACCGTAAGCACCGCCATGGCAGGCAGATAGCGGGCGTACTCAGTAAAGTCGGCGGCGCCCTCATAAAAGTCATCATGGACCGGAAGGGTGGGGTCCACGCCGTACTCCACCGCCAGCTCCACATAGAGCAGCCGGGTGTCCTTGGACTGGTCGTAGTCCCAGGAGTTGCCGTTGAAGGTGTAGCCGTATTTGGCGGCAAGGGCGGCGTCATTGGGGGTGATGAGTTGCTCGCTGCCGTCGTCCAGTACCGCATAGAGCAGATAAAACTGCTTCTCACCGTTCCATACGAAGTAGTCCCCCCGGCGCTCGGTGCCGTCATTGTAGGTCAGGGAGATGGAGTCCCGGTACACGGTATGGACGCTGCTTTCCATGGCGGCGCCGTCCTCCAGATTGGTATAGATCAGCGCGCCGGTGTCGTTGCGCCGGATGGAGAAGCGGAAGTTGGTCCGGCTGTTGTCCAGCTTGTACTCCAGGTCGGACAGCCGCTGCTCATCCAGGTAGGACAGCTTGGCGTCCCAGTCCTGGTACTGGAGCAGACGGGCCAGCTCGGATACCTGATTGTACCAGATGCTCATGTTCTGGAAACAGGAGTTGCTGGAGTAGTAGCCCACCCCCGTCCACAGGGTGTCCCACTGGGAAAAAATAAACAGGGAGGCCCATACGCCGCCCACCCCGGTGCCCAGGGCCAGCAGAAAGGCCAGAACCTTCACCGCCAGGCGGGTACCCAGTTGCTTCATGGTATCACTGCTCCTTGTCTGTGGCGGGTCAGATCTTTTCCATCTTGTAGCCCAGGCCCCACACTACTTTGATATACCGGGGGTTGGCCGGATCGATCTCGATCTTTTCCCGCAGATGCCTGATGTGTACCGCCACCGTGTTTTCCGAGCCCAGGGAGGGGTCGTTCCATACCAGTTCGTAGATCTGGCTGGTAGAGAAGACCCGGCCGGGATTTTTCAGCAGCAGCAGTAAGATGTTGTACTCCAGCGGGGTGAGATTGACCTGATCTCCGTCCACTGTCACCGACTTGGCGCTGTCGTCCAGGGCGATACCGCCGTTGGTGAGCAGCTTGCCGCTGTCGCCGCTGCCGCTCTTGCCGCCTAGACTGGTGTACCGCCGCAGCTGGCTCTTCACCCGGGCGATGACCTCGATGGGGTTGAAGGGCTTGGTGATATAGTCGTCCGCCCCGATATTCAGCCCCAGCACCTTGTCGGCGTCCTCGCTCTTGGCGGTGAGCAGGATGATGGGCACGTTGTGCTTTTCCCGCAGCTTGGCGGTGGCCCGGATTCCGTCCAGGCCGGGCATCATGATGTCCATCAAGATCAGGTCCACCGGCTGACTTTCGGCGGCCTGGAGGGCCTCCAGGCCGTCGTAGGCCTTGACGGTGCGGTAGCCCTCGCTGGTCAGGTAGATATCCAGAGCGGAGACGATGTCTTTGTCGTCGTCGCAGACGAGAATGGTATACATGCACTCACCTCATTTAAAAGCAGAGTATAGCACGGGTCTTTTAAGACAAAGGGCGCAAACCGGTTAAGAACCCTTTAAGATCCTTGGAAGATCAGACACCATTGTACCTCCAACCGGCCTCAAAAGCAATGACCGGACCGGTGAGGCCGGAAAAGAGACGAAAGGGGTCGAACTATATCAAATGGAAAGAATACCTATGTAAAATGTATGAAAAACACTTGCGGATCTCGAAATATACCGATATAATGTCTATTGAATAAACCGCCATGCGGTTTATTTGCGCGGCATTGCCGCGCAATGGATGTGAAAGCGACTGAGATCAGCCGTTTTCACATCCATTGAGACATTGCAGCAATGTGTATACTCAGACAGGTGCCGTGGCACCTGTCTGAGTGGTGCAAGGATTTTGGGCGTAAACGGCCCGAAATCCTTGCACTTGAACAAAGCTATTTTACCTTGAAAGCCTTGGCTTTCAAGATATACAGCTTTGTTCAGTACACATGATATAATACCTGCAGAAGAGTATGCGGCGTCCCCGCCGTACCGCCCGGCGGGCGGTGGGGCCGCCGCCTTTTTGCAGCGGAGGCGCGTATGGAACTGTGGCTGGAAGAAGGAGATGCCTGGGCATTGCTGGCCCGGAAGCTGGGGGAGCGCTTTGCCTGGGCGCAGCTGCCCCCGGTGGCCCGTACCGACAGCGGAAAGCCCTGGTTTCCCCAATATCCCCAGTGCCACTTCAACCTGAGCCACAGCGGCGGTCTGGCTCTGTGCGGCGTGGGGGAGCATCCCCTGGGCGTGGATGTGGAGCGGGTGCGCCCCCGGCGGGAGGGGCTGGCCCGCTATGTGCTCTCGGAGGAGGAATATGCCTGGTTTACCCTCCGGGGCGGGGACTGGGGGAGCCTGTACACCCTCTGGACCCTGAAGGAGGCGCGGGTGAAGTGTACCGGTGCCGGCCTGCGGCAGGCTCCCCGCTCCATCGCCGTGCCCCTGCTGGAGCCGGGTCAGACCGGCATTCTGGACGGGCTCACCTTCCGGGCCTACGCCGGGGAAGGCTGGCGGGCGGCGGTGTGTTCCGCCGGCCCGGAGCCCCTGCAGGAGGCCTTGGAGGACGGGAAGTAACAAACTGTTCCTTAATCTTAATATCTTTTTAAGAAACAGGACCGGATTTTCTAAAGGAACATCCGTTATACTTGAGGATGAAAAAGAGTGACATGAGGAGGGAGCGGCGTGAACATTCTGATCGTAACGGGAAAGTTTGGTATGGGCCACTGGTCCGCTTCCATATCGCTGCGGCAGCAGCTGCTGCGGTCGTTTCCCGAGGCACAGGTGGAAGTGATGGACCTCATCGCCTGCACCAGCCACAATCCTGAGTCCATGTACAAGTGGTTCAATGTCCTGGTGACCCGGGGCAGCGGCCTGTTCAACCTTTATTATAAGTTTACTCAGAACAAGGACTCCGACGAGCGCCCCCTCAATGAGGAGCAGTGCCCTGACCGGGTGGAGGAGCTCTTTGCGGTCAAACGGCCCGATGTGGTCATTGCCACCCATCCCATCTGCGCCCGCATCGTGGCCCGGTGGAAGCAGGAGACCGGCAGCAGCCTGCCCCTGGTGACCTGTATCACCGATCTGACCAGCCACTCCGAGTGGATCCACCGGGACACCGACTACTATCTGGTGGGCACCGAGGAGATCAAGGAGCGGCTGGCGGCCAAGGGGGTGGACCGGAGCATCATCCATGTGACCGGTATTCCCGTCCGGGCGGAGTTCAAGCTGCCCGTCCACCGGGGAGACCGGCAGGAGCGCAACCTGCTCATCATGGGCGGAGGCCTGGGCATGATGCCCCGGAAGGACTCCTTCTATGAGGTGCTGGACAGCCTGCCCGGGGTGAACACCACCATCATCACCGGCCGCAACCAGAAGCTGTATGACCGGCTGGTGGGCAAATACCCCCATATCAACGTGGTGGGCTTCACCGACCGGGTGTATGAGTACATGGCCTGGGCCGATCTGGTGCTCACCAAGCCCGGCGGCATCACGGTGTTTGAGAGTATCTTTTCCGAGCTGCCCATCCTGGCCTGGGAGCCCTTCCTGGAGCAGGAGAAGCGCAACGCCCAGTTCCTGGTGGAGCGGGGCATGGGCCGGGTGGCGGCCAAGGAGCCCGACGAGTGCCTGACGGCTATTCGGGAACTGATCTATGACGACGATACGCTGGCGGATATGTCGGCGAAAATGCATGCAATGAAGGAACAGCTGGAGCAGGAGAGCCTTATCCACATCCTGGCCCGGCTGAACGCGGAAAGAGGGGTGTGCGCCTGATGGACAAACGGAAAAGCCTGGTCGGTATCGGATTGATTCTGGCCCTGATGCTCTTTACCGGCTATATGCTGTTCCGGGATATATCCTTCTCGCGTCTGGCCGGTACCCTGAGCCACCTCAACCCCCTGTGGCTGCTGGCCGGTCTGGGGATGATGTTCCTCTTCGTAGGCAGCGAGGCCATGTGCTCCCGCATCATCCTGGGGCGGCTGGGCCACAAGGTGCGCTACCGGAATTGTCTGGGGTACTCCTTTGTGGGGTTCTATGTCAGCTCCATCACCCCCTCCGCCACCGGCGGACAGCCTGCCCAGGTGTATTACATGTCCCGGGACGACATCCCCGCCGCCCACGGGGCCCTGAACATGATGCTCATTGCGGTGTGCTATCAGGTGGTGGTCATCGGCTACGCCCTGATCTGTGCCCTGACCCACTTCGATCTGGTGAAGAATCTGGGAGGCGGCCTGGGCCTGCTGCTGCTCTATGGTGCCCTGGTCAGCGGCGTTCTGACGGTGGGTATGCTCTGCCTGATGTTTTTGCCCAACGCCGCCCGCAAGCTCACCAACGGTGTACTCAGGCTGCTGGTGAAGGTGCGCATTATCCGCAATGAGGAGAAGGCCCGCCAGCGACTGGAGAAGCAGATGGAGGAGTACCGGCGGGGGGCCGAGTGTGTGAAGGCCAACCCCGGCATGGTGCCCGCTCTGCTGGCCATCACCGTGGTGCAGCTTACCGCCCTGTTCTCCGTGCCCGTGATGGTCTACTTTGCCTTCGGCCTCAGCGGCAGCAGCCCGGTGAATATCATCGCCACTCAGGCTCTGGTGACCCTGGCGGTGTCCAACCTGCCCCTGCCCGGCGCCGTGGGCGCCTCCGAGGGCGGCTTCGTCACCGCCATGGCCCTGTTCTTCGGGGCGGGACTGGTCACCCCCGCCGTGCTGGTCTCCCGGGGCATCAGCTTCTATTCCTTCCTGCTCCTCAGCGCGGTGATCGCCCTGGCGGTCCACCTGCGGGGCCGCCGGAAGCGGAGTGAGAGAGGGCCCGCCCCTTACCCTAAGCGGGCCCGGGGGCCTATCGTAACCTGAAAAACGGCGTCCCATGGACGCCGTTTTTTCTCTTGTGCCGCCGGGCCTGGTGCATTATAATCAGAGAAGAGAAAAAGGAGGCGGGACGATGTATTACTTGGGAATTGATCTGGGCGGCACCAACGTGGCCGCTGCAGTTGTGACGGAAAAGGGCGAGCTGCTGGGCAAGGTCAGCCTGCCCACACCCCGGAATGTGCCGGCGGACCAAGTGGCCGACCAGATGGCGGCGGCCTCCCGGGCCGCGGTGGAGCAGGTGGGCCTGTCCATGGACGATATTGCGTCGGTGGGCATTGGCTCCCCCGGCACCATCGAGCCGGATACCGGCGTGATCCGGTTCTGGTCCAACCTGGATTTCACCAACGTACCCCTGACCGCCCTGATGAAGGAGCGGCTGGATAAGGAGATCTATCTGGAGAACGACGCCAACGCCGCCGCCCTGGGCGAATTTGCCGCCGGCGCCGGCAAGGGCAGCAACTCCATGGTGGCCATTACTCTGGGCACCGGTGTGGGAGGCGGCGCCGTCCTGAACGGCAAGCTGTATACCGGCTTTAACTATGCCGGTATGGAGGTGGGCCACTTTGTTATCGAGCACGGCGGCCGCCTGTGTACCTGCGGCCGGAAGGGCTGCTTTGAGGCCTACTGCTCTGCCACCGCCCTCATCAAGCGCACCCGTGAGGTGATGGAGGAGCATCCCGACTCCAAGCTGTGGGAGCTGGCGGGCTCCCTGGAGGCGGTCAACGGCCGCACCCCCTTTGACGCCGCTGCTCTGGGCGACGCCGCCGCCGGCAAGGTCATCGACGAGTATGTGGATTACCTGGGCTGCGGCGTGGCCAGCCTGGTCAATATCTTCCAGCCTGAGGTGTTCTGCATCGGCGGCGGTCCCTCCGCCCAGGGGGAGACCCTGATGGCCCCGGTGCGCTACATCCTCAACCGGGAGGACTACGCCCGCAACAGTGTCCACCGCACCCGGCTGGTGCGGGCGGCGCTGGGCAACGACGCCGGCATCATCGGCGCCGCTCTGCTGCCTCTGTTCCGCTGACCCCTACAGGGCCCGCCTATGGCGGGCCCTGTTCGCTTATGGAAGGCTCACTCCACCGGCTCATAGCCGTCGCAGCAGTCCGGGGCCTCGTGGGCCTCATCGCTTTGGGGCCTGGGAACCAGGAGCAGGGACAGACCGAACAGGGCCGCCGTTCCCAGGGCGATGACCTGGAGCCTGTGCTCCTCCAGCCAGGGCCTGTGTTCCTCCAGGGCGGGCAGCTTGGCAGCCCCGCCGTACAGCAGGGCGGCTCCGCCGCCGCACAGGGCCAGCCGCAGCAGAAGCTGGATTTTCTCCGATGCTTGTTCCATGGATACCCCTCCTTTTCTTCCAGTATAGCGGGGAAGGTGAGGCGCCATGCTCCCCTTTAAGAAATTGTGGAGAAATGGTTAAGATTTCCCCGCCGGCCTTGTATGCAGGGGGAAAATCGGCTATAATGTGACAAGATTTTGAAACAGTTACCTATGACAAACAGAAATTCGCAATATCGAGGGCTGATGCATGAAAGGCAAGCAAAAACAGCGTCCGGCTGTCCAGGAGGGACCCAGGCCCCGCCGGGATGTGCCCCGGGTAAGCGCCGATCCGGAACGGGGCCTTACCATGGCCCAGGTCAAGGAGCGCCAGCAGAACGGCTGGGCCAATGATCCGGTAGAATCTCCCACCAAGACCGTGGGCCAGATCGTGCGCTCCAACGTCTTTACCTTCTTCAACTTTATTTTTGTGGTCCTGGCTGTCCTGCTCATTGTGGTGGGGTCCACCGAGGATCTGCTTTTCCTGCTCATCGCCATGGCCAACACCGGCATCGGTATTTTGCAGCAGATGCGCTCCAAGCAGACCATTGACAAGCTGAACCTGCTGGCCGCCCCCAGGGCCAATGTGGTGCGGGAGGGCCATCTGGGCTCGGTGCCCGCCTCCCACCTGGTGCGGGACGACGTGGCGGAACTGGCCTCCGGCGACCAGATCCCCGCCGACGCCACCGTGCTCTCCGGCCAGGTGCAGGTCAATGAGGCCCTTATCACCGGCGAGGCCGATGCCATCATCAAAAAGCCGGGGGACCAGCTGCTCTCCGGCTCCTTCGTGGTGGCGGGCCGCTGCCGGGCCCGGCTGGACCGGGTGGGGGCGGAGTCCTACGCCGCCCGCCTGACCCTGGAGGCCAAGAAGGACGTCACCGTGGGTAAGAGCGAGATGATGTCCTCCCTGGACAAGCTGATCCGGGTCATCGGCATCCTGCTCATCCCCATCGGTATCGCCCTGTTTGCCAAGGAATTTTTCATCGTGGGCCGCACCTTCCAGGAGACGGTGGTGTCCACGGTGGCCGCCCTCATCGGCATGATCCCCGAGGGCCTCTACCTGCTGACCAGCGTGGCGCTGGCGGTGAGCATGATCCGCCTGGCCCGAGGCAAGGTGCTGGCCCAGGACATGAACTGCATCGAGACCCTGGCCCGGGTGGACGTGCTGTGCGTGGACAAGACGGGCACCATCACCGAGCCCCGCATGGAGGTGGGGGAGGTGGTGTACCTGGACGAGGAGAAGTACGCCGAAACCGAGGTCACCGAGATCCTCAACGCCTTCTATCAGGCGTCCGAGGCGGACAATGACACCGCCCGGGCCATGCAGAAGAAGTTCCACGGCGTCTCCACCTGGCATGCGGAACTGACCATTCCCTTTACCTCCGCCACCAAGTGGAGTGCCGCCGTCTTTCCCGGCCACGGCGCCTATGTGGTGGGCGCACCCGAGTTTATCATGGGACCCCGTTACTCCGATCTGAAGGAGGCGGTGGACCCCTGGTCCGCCAAGGGTTACCGGGTGCTGCTGGCGGCGGAGTACCAGGGTACTCCCGACCAGAAGGGGCTGGACCCCCGGCGGGTATGTCCCATGGCCCTGGTGCTGCTGGCCAACCGGGTGCGGGACTCCGCCCCCAGGACCTTCCAGTACTTTGCAGAGCAGAAGGTGGCCGTCAAGGTCATCTCCGGTGATAACCCGGTGACGGTAGCCGAGGTGGCCCGTCAGGCGGGTATCCAGGGGGCGGACGGCTATGTGGACGCCGCCACCCTCCAGTCTGACGCCGACATGGACCGGGCGGTGCGGGAGTACACCGTGTTCGGCCGGGTCACCCCCGACCAGAAGCGGCGGCTGGTGCGGGCCCTCCAGCGTGGAGGCCACACCGTGGCCATGACCGGCGACGGCGTCAACGATGTGCTGGCCCTGAAGGACGCCGACTGCGGTATCGCCATGGCCTCCGGTGCGGAGGCCGCCTGCCACGCCGCCCAGCTGGTGCTCCTCAACTCCGATTTTTCCGCCATGCCCAAGGTGGTGGCGGAGGGCCGGCGGGTCATCAATAACATCCAGCGGGCCGCCGCCCTCTATCTGGTCAAAAATATCTTCTCCTTTATCCTGTCCATCATCTCCCTGTTTGCAACCTTCCCCTATCCGGTGACCCCCCTGCAGATTTCCTTCCTCAGCGCGGTCACCATCGGCGTGCCCTCCTTTTTCCTGGCCCTGGAGCCCAACCACGGCATTGTCAAGGGAAAATTCCTCACCAACGTGTTCCGGGCGGCTCTGCCCGGCGGCCTCACCGACCTGATCGTGGTGCTGGGACTGGAGGCCTTCTATCTGGCCTTCGGCTTTACCACCGACCAGCTGTCCACCATGTCCACCATTCTGCTGGTGATGGTGGGTCTGCTGGTGCTCTATCAGGTGTGTAAGCCCTTTGACTGGAAGCGGCGGGTGCTGATGGGCGCCATGACCGGCTCCTCCCTGGTGGCCATCCTGTGGTTTGGCGGAAACTTCGGCCTGAGCGCCCTGACGGTCCAGAACCTGCTGGTGCTGGCGGTCTTCCTGGGTCTGGCCTATCCCGTCATGCATGTGATCCTGAACCTCTGCCAGCTGGGTGCCCTGCTGCTGGACAAGCTGACCCACAGGGGGGACCGGCGATGAGTGTGATCTTGCGCCCCTACCGTCCGGCGGATTGCCCAGTTCTGGCGGAGCTCTTCTATCAGACTGTCCACGGGGTGTGCGGACGGGATTATACCCCGGAGCAGCTGGATGTCTGGGCCCACGGCCAGGTGGATCTGGCGGCCTGGGACGCCTCCTTCCGGGCCCATACCACTCTGGTGGCGGAGTGGGATGGGTTGGTGGCAGGCTTTGCTGACCTGGCTGACGACGGCTATCTGGACCGGCTCTACGTCCATAAGGACCTCCAGGGCCGGGGGATCGCCACCGCACTGTGCGACACCCTGCCCGGCGCCCGGCTCACCCATGCCTCCATCACCGCCCGGCCCTTCTTCGAGAAGCGGGGGTGGCAGGTGGTGCGGGAGCAGCAGGTGGAGCGCCATGGGGTCAAATTAACCAATTTCGTGATGGAATGGAAGGCTGTGGATGCACGGCTGTGACAAGAATTTATCTTTACTTTTTTAAGAGCCCCTGATATAATGGCGAGGAATCAAATAGTATCCGCAGTTGCGGCATTGCCGCCAAAGGGGAAGCCGGTGCAAATCCGGCGCAGTCTTACCTCTACTGTAAGCGTGGACAAAGGCGCAGAGACCATTGGCCCATGGGGCTGAGAAGGTGCGCCGGCGGAGGAAGCGCGAGCCAGGAAACCCGCTGCAAGGGATACGGTACAACGTAGCTCTGAGGTGGAGAGGTGCGGCATTTTTCAAGTGAAAAAGGCCCTCCCCAGTTTGGGGAGGGCCTTTTTGCATGGAAGGAGGGCGGTCCGGTGCTGGAAGTCTATATCCCGGTGGGAAACAAGCAGCTGCGCTGCGGCTATACCACCGGCACCTGCGCGGCGGCGGCCGCCGCCGGGGCGGCCCGGCTGCTGCTTACCGGCCAGCGCCTGCCTGCCGTGGTCATCGATACCCCGGCGGGAATCACGGTGGAGGCCGAGCTGCTGGAGCACACCGCCGGACCGGGCTGGGCTTCCTGCGCCGTCCAAAAGGACGGAGGGGACGACCCGGATGTGACCCATGGGGCCCTGATCTTCGCCAGGGTGGAACAGACCGATGCTCCCGGCGTGGTCATTGACGGGGGTATCGGAGTGGGCCGGGTGACCCGGCCTGGTCTGGACCAGCCGGTGGGCCAGGCCGCCATCAACTCCACCCCCCGGCGGATGATTTGCCGGCAGGTGGAGGAGGAGATGGCAAAAGTGTGCTATACCGGCGGGCTGGCCGTCACCATTTCGGTGCCCCAGGGGGAGGCCCTGGCGGGGCACACCTTCAATCCCCGGCTGGGCATCGAGGGGGGCATCTCCATTCTGGGTACCAGCGGCATCGTCCGGCCCATGAGCGAGGCCGCCCTCATCGATTCCCTCTACCTGGAGCAGGAACAGGCACGCGCCACCGGGGTAACCGACCTGCTGGTCACCCCCGGCAACTACGGGGATGCCTTTGCGGAGGAAAATCTGGGGCTGGACCTGACCCACCGCTGTACCTGCAGCAACTACCTGGGCCACGCCATCGACCACGCCGCAGGACTGGGCTTCCGGTCCTTCCTGTTGGTGGGCCACCTGGGCAAGCTGATCAAAGTGGCTGCGGGCAGCATGAACACCCACTCCAAGGTGGCCGACGGCAGGCGGGAGACTCTCACCGCCCACGCCGCCCTGGCGGGGGGGAACAGGGAATTGCTGAAGGCCCTCTTTGACTGCCCCACCACCGACGCGGGGGTGGAGCTGCTGAAGGGTGCCGGACTGCTGGAGCCGGTGATGGCCTCCATCGCGCAAGCCCTGGAGGAGGTTTTACGCCACCGGGCCGGGCCGGACCTGGCCATTGAGGCGGTGTTCTTCTCCAACCAGTACGGACTGCTGGGACAGACTGCAGGGGCCGAAACATTGCTGGCCCTGCATCAACATCAATCGTAGGGGCGACCTTTATGGTCGCCCGCCGGTACAGATAGGAGTTTCGATTATGGTACATTTCATCGGCGCGGGCCCCGGCGGGGCCGATCTAATCACCGTGCGGGGAGCCAGGCTGCTGGGAGAGGCGGACGTCATCATCTACGCCGGCTCCCTGGTCAACCCCGCTCTGCTGGAGTATAAAAAGGAAGGCTGTCAGGTCTACGACAGCGCCAAGATGACCCTGGAAGAGGTCATTGAGGTGATGAAAGAGACCGAGGCCAGAGGAGGCACCACTGTCCGGCTCCACACCGGCGACCCCTCTCTGTATGGCGCCCACCGGGAGCAGATGGACGAGCTGGACAAACTGGGCATCGCCTACGACGTGACCCCCGGCGTGTCCTCCTTCTCCGGAGCGGCCGCCGCCCTCTGCGCGGAGTATACTCTGCCTGATGTATCACAGTCGGTTATCATTACCCGTATGGCGGGCCGTACCCCGGTGCCTGAGGGAGAGCAGCTGCGCAAGATGGCCTCCCACGGCTGCACCATGGTGCTCTTCCTGTCCACCGGTCTGCTGGAGCAGGTGGAGGAGGAGCTGATGGCAGGCGGCTACGCGCCCGACACACCGGCGGCCATCGTGTACAAGGCCACCTGGCCGGAGGAGAAGGTGTACCGCTGCACCGTGTCCACCCTGGCGAAAACCGCCAAGGAGAACAAGGTGACCAAGACGGCTCTCATTACCATCGGTTATTTTCTGGGGAACGATTACCAGCGGTCCAAGCTGTACGACCCCACCTTTACCCATGAATTCCGGGAGGCCAGCAAGTGACGGCGGCCATCATCGCCTTTACCCGGCGGGGGGCGGCCCTGGGCCGTACCCTGGCCCACTCCCTGGAGGCTACCCTCCATGTGCCCGCCCGCTTCGCCCCTGAGGTGGGGGCGGAGGCCTATGGCAGCCTGGAGGGCTGGACCGCCAAAGCATGGACAGAAGCGGATGCCCTCATCTTTGTGGGGGCGGCGGGTATCGCCGTCCGGGCCATCGCACCCCATGTGAAGGATAAATTTACCGACCCCGCCGTGGTGAGCGTGGACGAGGCGGGGCGGTTCGTCATCCCCCTGCTGTCCGGCCACGTGGGGGGCGCCAATGAGCTGGCCCTGAACATAGCCGCCCTCACCGGGGGCCAGGCGGCGGTGTCCACCGCCACCGACGTCAACGGCCTCTTTGCCGTAGATGTGTGGGCCAGGGAGCGGGACATGGTCATCACCGACCGGGTGCTGGCCAAGGAGATCTCCGCTGCCCTGCTGGAGGGGAAGCCGGTAGGCTTTGTCAGCGACTTTGGCCACCCCTGCCCGGGGGGGCTGACCTGTGGCCCGGCGGAGCTGGGGTTGTGGGTCACCTACCGGCGGAGGGAGGGCCCCTTTCCCCGCACCCTGCGGCTGGCCCCCCGGGGGCTGATCCTGGGCATCGGCTGCCGGAAGGGCACTCCGGAGGAGACCATCCGGGAGGCGGTGGAGGAAGCCCTGTCCGGCTATGAGCCCCAGGCGGTGGTCCAGGCGGCCACCATTGATTTGAAGAAAGAGGAGCCCGGCCTGCTGGCCTTCTGTGCCGCCCATAACCTGCCCCTTGCCATATACACGGCGGAGGAGCTGGCGGCGGCCAAGGGCAGATTTACACGGTCCGCCTTTGTGGCCCATATCACCGGGGTGGACAATGTGTGCGAGCGGGCGGCAGTCTGTGCCGGTGGTACCATTCTGGTGCCCAAACAAGCAAAAAACGGCGTCACCGTGGCGGTGGCGGGAAGGAATATGGTATGAAAGTAACTGTGATCGGACTGGGCCCCGGCGGGGGCGTCGACCTCACCGGCCGGGCCCGTGCCGCCCTGGAAGCGTGTGACCTCATTGTGGGCTATACCGCCTATATCGAGCTGGTACGCCCGGATTTTCCGGAAAAAGAGGTGCTGTCCACCGGCATGCGCCGGGAGGTGGACCGCTGCCGGGCTGCCGTGGAGGCCGCCCTCACCGGCAAGGACGTGGCGGTGGTATGCTCCGGCGACTCCGGGGTGTACGGCATGGCGGGGCTCGTCTACGAGGTGGCCCAGGAGTATGACCCCATTGAGATCGAGGTGATCCCCGGCATCACCGCCGCCTGCGGCGGCGCCGCCGTGCTGGGCGCCCCCCTGACCCACGACTTTGCGGTGATCTCCCTGTCCGACCTGCTCACCCCCTGGGAGAAGATCGAGAAGCGGTTGACTGCCGCCGCCCAGGCGGACTTCGTCATCTGCCTCTACAATCCCTCCAGCCGGAACCGGCCCGACTATTTGCAGCGGGCCTGCGACATCCTGCTGCGGGACAAGGACCCCAACACCGTGTGCGGTACCGTCCGCAACATCGGCCGGGAGGGGGAGGAGGGCAAGCTCCTCACCCTGACCCAGCTGCGGGACACCCAGGTGGATATGTTCACCACCGTGTTTATCGGCAACAGCCAGACCAAGGTGCTGGGCGGCAAAATGGTCACCCCCCGTGGCTACCTCCAGCGGGGGGAGTAAGATGAACATCCTGCTCTTCGGCGGCACCGGGGAGGGGAGAGAGCTGGCCCAGTGGCTGCTGGAGCGCCGCATCCCCGCTCTGGTCTGCGTAGCCACCGAATACGGCGAGACCCTCCTGCCCCCTGGGGCGGAGGCCCACGTGGGCCGGATGGACCGGGAGGCGATGGAACAGCTGATGGCCTCCCGCCCCTTCACCCATGTGGTGGACGCCACCCATCCCTACGCCGTGGAGGTGACCGCCAACATCAGGGCGGCGGCGGAGGCCGTGGGCCTGCCCCTGCTGCGGCTGGTGCGCCGGTCGGACAGCGAGGACGGGTGCCGCAGGGTAAAAACCATGGCGGCGGCGGCGGACCTGCTGGAGGAGCTGCCGGGCAACGTGCTGCTCACCACCGGCAGCAAGGAGCTGGACGCCTTTGCCCGGCCCGGCCTGGCGGAGCGGTGCTGTCCCCGGGTGCTGCCCATGGCGGAATCCCTGGATCGCTGCCTGAAGCTGGGCTTTCCGCCCAAAAACATTATCTGCATGCAGGGTCCCTTCTCCAGGGAGCTGAATGTGGCCCTGCTCAAGCAATATCACATCAAGACTCTGGTGACCAAGGACACCGGGGGCTACGGCGGATTCCGGGAGAAGGCGGAGGCCGCCCGTGAGGCGGGGTGCGCGCTGCTGGTGGTGGAGCGGCCCCAGGCCGAGGACGGCCTGACTCTGGAGGAATGTAAAGCGCAGCTGCGGGAGGGAGAAGCATGAAAGTCTATCTCATCGGCATGGGCATGGGGGCCCCGGAGACCATGACGGTGTGGGCGCTGGAGGCCGTCAAGGAGTGCTCCACCCTGGTGGGGGCTCCCCGGCTGCTGGAGCCCTTCCGGGAAAGCCACACCTGCGTCCCCCTCATCACCGGGAGCGATATCGCCGAATACATCGAAAAGAAGCAGGAGGGCCCAATCGGGGTCATCCTGTCCGGGGACACCGGCTTCTACAGCGGAGCCAAAAAACTGTGGACCCTGCTGGGGAACCATCAGGTCATTACCATCCCTGGCATCTCCTCTCTCAGCTACTTCTGTGCCAAGCTGCACACCAGCTGGCAGGATGTGAAGATTGTCAGCGCCCACGGCCGCAGCCACAACGTGGTGGGAGAGATCCAGCGCAATAGCCGCACCTTCGCCCTCACCGGCGGAGCCACCAAGGCGGAGGACATCTGCAAGGAGCTGACCCGGCGGGGTCTGGGGGGCGTCACCATCTCGGTGGGGGAGCGGCTGAGCTACCCCGACGAGCGGGTGGTCACCGGCACGGCGGCGGAACTGGCAGAGCAGTCCTTTGCCGACCTGTCGGTGGTGCTGGCCGAGAACCCCGACCCGGTGGTGCGGCCCTTCAACTCCCCCGGCCTGCCCGACGGGGCCTTCCTTCGGGGGGACGTGCCCATGACCAAGGAGGAGGTGCGTACCCTCGCCATCTCCAAGCTGCGGCTGGAGGAGCACCACGTGGTGTGGGACGTGGGGGCCGGTACCGGCTCGGTGTCGGTGGAGTGCGCTCTGACCTGTCCCGCCGGGCAGGTGTACGCCGTGGAGAAGAAGGAGGAGGCCCTGGCCCTGCTGGCGGAGAACAAGGCCCGGTTCCACACCAACAATCTGGTGGTGGTGCCCGGCACCGCCCCGGCGGCCCTGGAGGACCTGCCCGCCCCCGACCGGGTTTTTCTGGGGGGCACCTCCGGCGAGCTGGAGGAAATTTTGAACATCATCTTCCGGAAAAATCCCGCCGCCCGGGTGGTGTGTACCGCCGTCACCCTGGAGACGGTGGCTGAGGCCGCCCGGCTCTTCGCCCCTCTGGAGGGGGCCGACATGGTGCAGGTGGCCGCCACCCGCACCCGACAGGCGGGCCGGTATCACCTCATGGACGCCCAGAATCCGGTGTGGATCTTCTCCGGGGAGGGTCGGCCATGAGCGCCCCCCGGCTGCTGCTGTGCGCCCCCGCCAGCGGAGGGGGCAAGACCACCGTGACCTGCGCCCTCTTGCAGGCCCTGATGGACCGAAAGATCAATCCCGTGGCCTTCAAGTGCGGCCCCGACTACATCGACCCCATGTTCCACAGCAAGGTCATCGGGGCCAAAAGCCGCAACCTGGACCTGTTCTTCCTGGGGGAGGACCGCACCCGGTCCCTGCTGGAGCAGAACAGCGCCGGGGCAGGGCTGGCCCTCATTGAGGGAGTCATGGGCTACTATGACGGCATCGCCATGAGTCATGAGGCCAGCGCCTACCACCTGGCCAAAGCCACCTCCACCCCGGCGGTGCTGGTGGTGGACGCCCGGGGCAGCGCCCTCACCATGTCCGCTGTGGTGAGCGGCATGAAGCAGTTCCGGGAGGACAGCCAGATCAAGGGCGTGATCCTCAACCGGGTGTCTCCCATGCTCTACCCCCGGCTGAAGGAGTGCATTGAAGCTGAGGCCGGCGTCACCGTATACGGCTTTTTGCCTAGCCTGCCCGACTGCGCCCTGGAGAGCCGCCACCTGGGTCTGGTCACCGCCGACGAGGTGGCGGGCCTGAAGGAGAAGCTCCATAAGCTGGCCGCTCAGGCGGAGAAAACCGTGGATCTGGACGGTTTGCTGGCCCTGGCGGCCTCCGCCCCCCACCTGAATGCCGGACCTCCGGAGCTGCCGGAGCCGGTGGAGGGGGAGCCGGTCATCGCCGTGGCCCGGGACAAGGCCTTCTGCTTCTATTACGCCGACGGCCTGGAGCTGCTGGAGCGGCTGGGGGCAAAGCTGGTGGAGTTCTCTCCCCTGGAGGATGAACGCCTGCCGGAAGGCACCTGCGGCCTCTACCTGGGAGGGGGCTACCCGGAGCTGCTGGCGGAGCAGCTGAGTCAAAACACCGCCATGTTGTCCGCCATCCGGGATGCGATGGCGGGCGGCCTGCCCACCGTGGCCGAGTGCGGCGGTTTCCTTTACCTCCATGAGATGCTGGAGGATACAGACGGAAGAGACTGGCCCATGGTGGGTGTGATCCCCGGCAGGGCCTGGAATACCGGCAAGCTGGGCCGGTTCGGCTATGTGACCCTTACCGCCCGGGTCGACGGTCTGCTGTGTCAGGCGGGGGATCAGCTGCCCGCCCATGAGTTCCACTACTGGGACAGCCAGCACCCCGGCGACAGCTTCCGGGCCCAGAAGCCTTTGAGTGACCGGGGCTGGGACTGCGGGATCCACACCCCCGCCCTGTACGCCGGATTTCCCCATTTTCATTTCTGGGCCCAGCCCCATATGGCCCGCAATTTCGTGGCGGCGGCCCGCCGCTATCAACAGGAGGCATCGCTATGACACTGGAAGAAGTGGTCCGTTCCATCACCCCCGCCGATCAGAACGCGGCGGCAGCGGCCAAGGCCCGCTGGGACTCCATCGCCAAGCCCCTGGGCAGTTTGGGCGCTCTGGAGAGCGCGGTGATCCGCATGGCGGCCATCACCGGCACCCCCAACGTGGATATCTCCAAGCGGGCGGTGGTGGTGATGTGCGCCGACAACGGCGTGGTGGCCGACGGGGTCACCCAGACCGGTCAGGAGGTCACCGCCATTGTGGCGGAGAACATGTCCACCGGTGACACCAGTGTGTGCGCCATGGGCCGGGCTGCCGGGGTGGAGATCGTGCCGGTGGACATCGGCGTGGCCACCCCCCTCCATGGGGAGCGGATTTTGCAGAAGAACATCCGCCGGGGCACTGCCAACCTGTCCCAGGGTCCCGCTATGACCCGGGAGGAGGCCGAGCGGGCGGTGCTCACCGGTGTGGAGGTAGCCCGGGACCTGTGCGCCAAAGGCGTCAAGCTGCTGGGTACTGGCGAGATGGGCATCGGCAACACCACCACCTCCTCCGCCGTGGCCGCCGTGCTGCTGGGCAAGGAGCCCGAGGTCATGACCGGCCGGGGCGCCGGCCTGTCCAGCGAGGGTTTACAGCGCAAGATCCACGCCATCGAGCGGGGTATCGCAATTAACCAGCCCGACCCCAGCGATCCCATGGATGTGCTCCACAAGGTGGGCGGCCTGGATCTGGCGGGCCTGGCTGGCGTATTCCTGGGGGGCGCCCTGTGCCATGTGCCGGTGCTGGTAGACGGGTTCATCTCCTCGGTGGCCGCCCTCATCGCCGCCCGCATCTGCCCCAACTGTAAGGACTACATGCTGGGCTCCCATGCCTCCGACGAGCCGGCCAGCAAGCTGGTGCTGGCGGAGCTG
Source organism: Flavonifractor sp. An82 (assembly GCF_002159265.1). Lineage (GTDB taxonomy): Bacteria > Bacillota > Clostridia > Oscillospirales > Oscillospiraceae > Flavonifractor. The sequence continues at coordinate 83,444 of NZ_NFHG01000007.1, read as the reverse complement.
GGCCTGGAGCCCTTCCTCTACGCCGGTATGCGGCTGGGCGAGGGCACCGGTGCGGTGGCTGTGATGCCTCTGCTGGATATGGGCCTGGCGGTTTATCGGGAGATGACCACCTTTGAGGCCGCGGACATTGAGGCATACCAGCCTCTTAGCTGAGATTTGTAGGGGCGGGTGCCCATACCCGCCCGTTTGAAGGGAGGAATCACCATGTTGATCCTGGTTTCCGGCGGCTCGGCCAGCGGGAAGTCGGAGTTTGCCGAATCTCTGGTGACCTCCTCCGGTCTGGAAAGACGGATCTATCTGGCCACCATGCAGGTGTGGGACGACGAGAGCGTCCGCCGGGTGGAGCGCCACCGGCAGATGCGCTCCGGCAAGGGTTTTGAGACGGTGGAGTGTCCCACCGGTCTGGCAGACGCCCCTCTGCCTCCCGGCTGCACCGTGCTGCTGGAGGATCTGTCCAACCTGTGCGCCAACGAGTATTTTTCCCCCGACGGAACGGATGGCACCCTGGACCGGGTGCTCTCCGGCATCCGCCGGGCGGCGGACCGGGCGGAGCTGCTGGTGGTGGTCACCAACGAGCTCTTCTCCGACGGTATGGACTACGACAGAGTTACTCTGGACTACCTGTCGGTGCTGGGGGAACTGAACCGCCGGACGGCCGCCCTGGCGGACCAGGTCTACGAAGTGGTGTGCGGTATCCCGGTGGCGTGGAAAGGAGAGCGTGTGTGAAAAGTCTTATCATTGCCTTTGCCATGTACTCCAAGGTGCCCATGCCCCGGGTGGACTGGGAAAAGAAGGCCCTGTCCTGGGCCCTGTGCTTTTTCCCCATGGTAGGAGTGGTCATCGGGGCGGTGCTGTACGGCTGGATGGCCCTGGTACGGTACCTGGGCTTCGGCCCCCTCTTCTTTGCAGCCTTCGCCCTGCTCATCCCCATCGCCCTCAGCGGCGGCATCCACCTGGACGGCTTCTGCGATACCTGCGACGCTCTGTCCTCCCACCAGACCAGGGAGCGCAAGCTGGAGATTTTGAAGGACTCCCACACCGGAGCCTTCGCCATCATCTGCTGCGGGCTCTACCTGCTGGTGTTCTTCGCCTGCTGGAGTGAGGTGGCGGCAGTGGGCCGGGCCGCCCTGGTGCTGGCTTTAGGGCCGGTGCTCTCCCGCAGCCTGTCCGGCCTCTTTGCCGTCACTCTGCCCAACGCCCGGGGCACCGGCCTGCTGGCTACCTTTACGGAGCCTATGGACACCGTGCGGGCCCGGGGCATTTTGGTGATCTGGGTGGTGGTCTGCGCCGCCGCCCTGCTGTGGCTGGACCTGTGGACCGGCGGGGCCGCCCTGCTGGGGGCGGGACTGGCCTGCCTCTACTACCGGCTCATGAGCGCCCGGCAGTTTGGGGGCGTCACCGGCGATCTGGCCGGCTTCTTCCTCCAGACCTGCGAGCTGGCCATGGTGCTGATGGTGGCGGTGGTCCAGAAAATTGAGGTGTTGGTATGATTCTGATCATCGGCGGCGCGGGCCAGGGCAAGCTGGACTACGTGCTGCATAAAACCGGATATACCCCCGACCAGGTGGCCCATACCCCGGAGGAGGCCAAAACCAAACCGGTCTTTGACGGGCTGGAGCAGTGGCCGGACCTGGACGAGGAGGAACTGCTGACCGCCAACCCGGATATCATCCTCATCTGCGATGAGGTGGGGTGCGGCGTGGTGCCGGTGGACCGGGACCAGCGGGCCTGGCGGGAGGATGTGGGGCGGCTGTGCTGCCGCCTGGCCCGTCGGGCGGAGCGGGTGGAGCGCATCTTCTGCGGCCTGCCCATGACCCTGAAAGGAGACAAACCATGGAACTGATCCTCATCCGGCACGGAACCACCCAGGGCAACCTGGAGAAGCGCTTTGTGGGCACCCTGGACGTGCCTCTGGCCCCTCAGGGGGAGGAGCTGGCCCGCAAAGTAAGCCCCACCCTGCCGGCGGTGGAGCATATCTACCGCTCCCCCCTGATGCGGTGCCGCCAGACGGCGGAGCTTCTCTGGCCGGGGGTGGAGATGACGGTCATCGAAGAACTGCGGGAGAGCGACTTCGGCCCCTTTGAGGGGAAAAACCACGAAGAGCTGAAGGACGACCCCCTGTATCAGGCCTGGATCGGCCAGGGCGACCGGCTGAACTTTGCCGCCATGCCGGTAGGGGAGACCGCCCAGCAGGTGGTGGACCGGGTGTCCATGGGTCTCGGGAAGCTGGCGAAGGATGCCGCCGCCCACGGCTTTGTGCGGGTGGGTGTGGTATCCCACGGCGGGGCGCTGATGGGCCTGCTGTCCAAGTACGGCCGCCCGGAGCGGGAGTATTACGGCTGGATGTGCCCCAACTGCGGAGGCTTCCGCATGGCCCTGGACCCGGATACCCTGGAACTGACGGTGCTGGAGGAGTACAAGGGATGAGTTGGTGGATCAGTCATCTGGCGGCGCTGCTCATCGGCTTCTGCCTGGACCTGCTGCTGGGGGACCCCCACTGGGCCCCCCATCCGGTACGGGCCATCGGCGCTCTGATCGCTGCCCTGGAGAAGGTGCTGCGGCGCATCTTCCCAAAATCCCACGGGGGAGAGCTGGCGGGGGGCGTGGTGCTGGTGCTTCTCACCCTGTTCATTCCCACCGCTCTGACAGCCCTGCTGCTGTGGGCCTGCTGGCAGGTCAGCCCTTGGCTGGCCCTGGCGGTGGAAAGTGTGGTGAGCTACCAGCTGCTGGCCACCAAGTCTCTGGCCGCCGAGAGCCGGAAGGTGTACGACGCCCTGAAAACCGGGGACCTGGACAAGGCCCGGTACGCCGTCTCCATGATCGTGGGCCGGGATACCGACCGGCTGGACGAGGCGGGCGTGACCAAGGCTACCGTGGAAACGGTGGCGGAGAACGCCTCCGACGGCGTCATCGCTCCCCTCATTTTCCTGGCCATCGGCGGCGCGCCCCTGGGTATGTTCTATAAGGCGGCCAACACCATGGACTCCATGGTGGGTTATAAAAATGACAAGTATCTCTACTTTGGCCGGGCGGCGGCCAAGTGGGACGATGTGCTGAACTTCATCCCCGCCCGCCTTTCCGGAGTGCTCATGTGCCTGGGGGCCGCGGCGGCGGGGTATGACGGGAAGAACGCCTGGCGCATTTTCCTGCGGGACCGGAAGAAGCACAAGTCCCCCAATTCCGCCCACACCGAGGCGGCCTGTGCCGGTGCCCTCCAGCTCCGGCTGGCGGGACCCAACTGGTACTTCGGTAAGCTGGTGGAGAAGCCCTATATCGGGGACGACCAGCGGCCCGCCGAGCCTCTGGATATCCTGCGCTCGGGCCGGGTCTTATACGCCACCGCCTTTTTCGCCCTGCTGCTCTTCTGCGGGGTACCCCTGCTGATTTTGTTGTTTCCGTGAAAAGGAGCGTTGTTATGCCAGTCTACACCCACGGCGGCGACATTCTCACCGCCCAGGCCGCCTACGGCGGGGAGGTCCTGGACTTTTCCGCCAACCTGAACCCCCTGGGGATGCCTGCCCCGGTGGCGGAGGCGGCCCGGCAGGCGGCGGACCAGTCGGCCTGCTACCCGGACCCCCTGTGCCGGGACCTGCGGCGGGCCATCGCCGCCCACGACGGGGTGGGGGAGGAGCAGGTGGTGTGCGGCAACGGAGCCGCCGACCTGATCTTTCGGCTGGCCTTCGCCCTGAAACCCAGGAAAGCCCTGGTCACCGCCCCCACCTTCTCCGAGTATGAAGAGGCCCTCACCTGTATGGGATGTGAGATGGTCCGCTACGCCCTGGATCAGAGCAGGAATTTTGACCTGGATGCTGGCTTTGTGGACGCCATCGGACCGGACATCGACCTGGTGTTCCTGTGTACCCCCAATAATCCCACAGGGCGGCTCATTGACGGAGACCTGCTGGAGGCGGTGCTGGACCGGTGCGGCGCGGTGGGCGCGGTGCTGGCGGTGGACGAGTGCTTCCTGCCTCTGGCCACCGGCGGGCCGGGGCTGGCACCCCGGCTCAAAGACTACCCCAATCTGGTGCTGCTGCGGGCCTTCACCAAGAGCTATGCCATGGCAGGGCTGCGGCTAGGCTACTGCCTGACCGCCAACCAGGGACTGCGGGAGCAGCTGGGCAAATTTGCCCAGCCCTGGAGCGTGTCCACCCCCGCCCAGGCGGCGGGCGTGGCCGCCCTCACCAGCTGCCCCCACTGGGCGGCGGAGGGGCGGGCCATGGTGGAATCCACCCGGACCGGACTGGCTGCGGGGCTGGAGGCCGCGGGCTGTACCGTCATCCCCGGGCAGGCCAATTATCTCCTGTTCCGGCTGCCCGGCGTGGCAAATTTGAAAGAAAAGCTGCTGGAGCGGGGGGTGCTCATCCGCTCCTGCGCCAACTACCACGGACTGGGCCCCGACTGGTACCGGGTGTGCGTCCGGGGCGAGGCAGAAAACCGGCGGCTGCTGGCCGCCCTCAGCGAGGTGCAGTGATGGCAAAGGCAATTATGATCCAGGGCACCGCCTCCAACGCCGGCAAGTCTCTGCTGGCGGCGGGGCTGTGCCGCATCTTCAAACAGGACGGCTACAAGGTGGCCCCCTTCAAGTCCCAGAACATGGCCCTCAACTCCGCCATCACCCCCGACGGGCTGGAGATGGGCCGTGCCCAGGTCATGCAGGCCGAGGCGGCGGGGGTAGCTCCCGACGTGCGGATGAACCCCATCCTCCTGAAGCCCACCAGCGACGTGGGCTCCCAGGTCATCGTCAACGGCATTCCCCGGGGTACTATGAAGGCGGGAAATTACTTTCAGTATAAGAAAAACCTGATCCCCGACGTGATGGAGGCCTATTCCTCCCTGGCTGAGGAGTATGATATCATCGTCATCGAGGGGGCGGGCAGCCCGGCGGAGATCAATCTGAAGGAGGACGATCTGGTCAATATGGGCATGGCCCGCATGGCCAAAGCCCCCGTGCTGCTGTGCGGCGACATCGACCGGGGAGGCGTGTTTGCTTCCCTCTACGGCACGGTGAAGCTGCTGGACCCTGACGAGCAGGACCTGATAAAGGGCCTCATCATCAACAAGTTCCGGGGAGACGTGGAAATTCTCCGGCCGGGCCTTGCCCAGCTGGAGGAGCTGGCGGGCAAGCCGGTACTGGGCGTGGTACCCATGCTGGAGGTGGACGTGGACGACGAGGACTCCCTGTCTGCCCGTCTGTCCAAATCCGGTAAAGTGGGCCTGGTGGATATTGCCGTCATCCGCCTGCCCCGGCTGAGTAACTTTACCGACTTCAACCCCCTGGAGCGGATGGAGGAGGTCTCCCTCCGCTATGTGGGGAGCGTGGGGGAGCTGGGCCACCCCGACCTCATCATTCTGCCCGGCACCAAGAACACCATGGACGACCTGCGCTGGCTGCGGCAGAGCGGCCTGGAGGGGGCCATCCTGAAGCACGCCGCCAAGGGCGGCGCGGTGGTGGGCATCTGCGGCGGCTATCAGATGCTGGGCAACACAGTCTCCGACCCCGACGGGGTGGAGGGGGGCGGCACCCTGGCGGGGCTGGGCCTGCTGCCCGCCGAGACCGTGTTCCAGGGGGAGAAGACCCGCACCCGGGTGACCGGTACCTTCGCCCAGGCCGAAGGTATCTTTGCCCCCCTGGCGGGGGTGGCCTTTGAGGGCTATGAGATCCACATGGGCAGAACGGAGAGCGCCGCCGCCCCCCTGGTGCAGTTTGCCACCCAGACCGGGGAGGAACACACCGACGGCCTCAGTAACCGCAACGTGTGGGGCTGCTACGTCCACGGCATTTTTGACAAGGCCGGCGTGGCTGAGGCCCTGGTGAATGCCCTGATGAAGGCCAAGGGCCTGGAGGGCCAGGCCGCCAGCGTGGACTGGCAGGAGTATGCCCAGCGGCAGTATGACAAGCTGGCCGACGGCCTGCGGGCCAGTCTGGACATGGAGCGGATCTACCGCATCCTGAACGGGGAGGAATGACCCATGAAAAAAGTGGAATTACAGCGGGTGGCTCCCGCTGACATTGAGGCCAGAAGTATGGAGATCATCGGCCAGGAGCTGGGTGAGCGGGTATTTCCCGCCGACCAGCTGCCCATTATCAAGCGGGCCATCCACACCAGCGCCGACTTTGATTACGCCGACAACCTGGTGTTCTCTTCCGACGCGGTGGCGGCGGGCATCGCCGCCATCAAGGGGGGCTGTACCATCGTCACCGATACCCAGATGGCCTTCTCCGGCGTCAATAAGAAGGTGCTGGAGAAGTTCGGCGGGAAAGCGGTGTGCTTTATGTCCGATCCGGACGTGGCCGCTGAGGCCAAGGCCCGGGGGGAGACCCGGGCCACCGTGTCCATGGAGCGGGCTGCCCAGCTGGAGGGACCCCTGGTGTTTGCCATCGGCAACGCCCCCACCGCTCTGGTCCGGATCTGTGAATTGATAGACGAGGGCAGGCTCGCTCCCGCCTTGGTCATCGGCGTGCCGGTGGGCTTCGTCAACGTGGTGGAGAGCAAGGAGCTGCTCCTCACCATGGATACCCCCCACATCGTGGCCCGGGGCCGCAAGGGGGGCAGCAACATTGCCGCCGCCATCTGCAACGCCTTGCTCTATCAGGCCAGCAACAACGTACGGGAGTGAAGGAAATGAACACACAAGCCCTTCTGGCGGTGTCCTTCGGCACCAGCCACCGGGACACCCTGGAAAAGACCATCGCCGCCATTGAGCACGCCCTGGCCGCCGCCTTTCCGGAGCGCACCCTGCGCCGGGCCTTCACCAGCGGCATGATCCTGCGCAAGCTGGAAAAAGAGGGCACCCACATCGACGACGTGCCTGCCGCCCTAGAGAAGCTGGCGGAGGAGGGCTATACCGACGTGCTGGTCCAGCCCACCCACATCATGAACGGCGACGAGTACGACAAGATGATGGACCTGGCCACCCCCTTTGAGGGCCGGTTTGAAAAGCTGACCTTCGGCCGCCCCCTGCTTACCGAGACGGGGGACTATCTGGACGCGGTACAGGCTCTGCTCCACGACCTGCCGGAGGCGGAGGCGGGCAAGGCCATCCTCTACATGGGCCACGGCACCGAGCACTTTGCCAACTCCTGTTATGCCCTGCTGGAGTATGTGTTCCACGACCTGGGCCGGAAGGACGTGGTCATCGGCACCGTGGAGGGCTACCCCGGCTTTGGGGAGGCGGTGCGCCGCATCCGGGAGCTGGGCGCCGCAAAGGTGGAGCTGCGGCCCCTGATGATCGTGGCGGGGGACCACGCCAAAAACGATCTGGCGGGGGAGGAGGAGAACTCCTGGAAGTCCCTGCTGGAGCAGAAGGGCTACGCCGTCAGCTGCGTGCTCCAGGGTCTGGGGGAGTTCCCCAGCATCCAGGCCCTCTTCGTCAAGCACGCCGGAGAGGCAAAACAACTCCAGGCGTAAGCCTGTTTGCATAGAGAGGGCCGGGAAAAGGGAAGCCGGGTGGAAATCCCGCGCAGTCCCGCTGCCGTAAGAGAAGAGCCGCCGGGCACCATGTCACTGGGGTCACCTGGGAAGACGCGCGGCGGCAGAGAGACTCAAGCCGGAAAACCTTGCCCGGCCCGACAATCCAACCACCTACGAGTGATAGGAAAGGATGAAACGAGTATGAGAAATCTGACTGCCAACAAAACCGTCCGCGCCGCGGCGGTGCTGGTGGGGCTGCTGGGTCTGATGACCATGAGCGCCTCCGCCATGCACATCGCCGAGGGCATGCTGCCCATGCCTTGGGCCATCGGCTGGGGGGCTGTGTGTGTCCCCTTCCTGGTGGCCGGCTTCTTCTCCATTAAGAAGAAGATCGATCAGGCCCCCCGGGCCAAGATCCTGCTGGCCATGTGCGGCGCCTTCGCCTTTGTGCTCTCCGCCCTCAAGATCCCCTCGGTGTCCGGCTCCTGCTCCCACCCCACCGGTGTGGGCCTGGGCGCCATCCTGTTCGGGCCCCTGGTGATGACGGTGCTGGGCCTCATCGTGCTGCTCTTCCAGGCCCTGCTGCTGGCCCACGGCGGCCTCACCACCCTGGGCGCCAACACCTTCTCCATGGCCATCGCCGGACCCATCGTGTCCTGGCTGGTCTACAAGCTGCTGCGGAAGGCCAAGGCCCCCGCCGCTGTGGCGGTGTTCGCCGCGGCCGCGCTGGGTGACCTGTTCACCTATGTGGTCACCTCCCTCCAGCTGACGGTGGTCAACGGCGGCCTGGTGAAATTCCTCACTATTTTCGCCGTTACCCAGATCCCTCTGGCCATTGCCGAGGGCCTGCTGACGGTGGTGATCTTCAACGTGCTGGAGAAGTACAGCAAGACCGAGCTTCATGAGCTGCAGGTGCTGTAAGGAGGGGACGGATATGAAAGTTTGGCAGAAAAATTTGATTTTGATCCTTCTGGTGGTGCTCATCGCCGCCGTACCCCTGTGGCTGCTGCCCAATGCGGAGTTCGGCGGGGCGGACGGCCAGGCCGAGGAGGCCATCATGGAGCTCAACCCCGACTATGAGCCCTGGTTCCAGCCCATTCTGGAGCCTGCCAGCGGGGAAGTGGAGTCCCTGCTCTTTGCCCTCCAGGCCGCCATCGGCGCGGGGGTGGTAGGCTTCATCCTGGGCCGCATCACCAAGAAGCCGGACGGAAAAGAGAAAGGAACGAACTGACCATGGGCACCGACCGCTACGCCTACCAGTCCCGCCTGCGGCGGGTGTCCCCCATGCCCAAGCTGCTGCTGACGGCGGTGACGCTGGTGGTGTGCCTGTGCTGCAGCAGCGTGGCGGTGGGCCTTGCCACCCTGGTTTTGATGGGGGTGCTCATTACCGCCCTGGGGGGCCTGTCCCCCAGGGTGTACCTCCATTTTCTCAAGGTCCCTCTGGTATTCCTGGTCATCGGCTGCATCACCATCGTGGCGGGCTCCTACCGTGCCGGGACGGAGATGGTGGCCGCCCTGCCGGTGGGGGAGAGGCTGTGGGGCTTTACCGCCGACGGGCTGTATCTGGGCGCCCAGATCTTCTGCAAGGCTATGGGTACCATCGGATGCATGTATTTTCTGGCCCTGAATACCCCGGTCACGGATTTGACCATGGCCCTGGAAAAGCTCCATGTGCCCCGGCTGCTGGTGGAGCTGATGGAGCTCATCTACCGCTTCATCTTCGTGCTGGCCGAGACCGCCGAGCACATCCATACCGCCCAGGATTCCCGGCTGGGCTATCAGGGCTTCCGCCGGTCGGTGTCCTCCCTGGGGATGCTGGCCTCCATGGTGTTCCTGCGCTCCTGGCGGAAGGCTGAGCGCATCTATACCGCCCTGGAGTCCCGGGGCTATACCGGCAGCCTTACCACGTTGGCCGACCAATACCGGCCGGGGTGGGGGCTGCTCCCCCTCACCGCCCTGGCGGCGGCGGGGCAGATCGCCATTTGGTTTGTGGAAGGGAGGCTGCTGCCGTGAAGGCCATCCAGGCAGAAGATCTGTGTTATACCTATGAGGACGGCACCGTGGCCCTGGACCACATCACCTTCGGGGCGGAACAGGGTAAGGTCACCGGCATTCTGGGGGCCAACGGGGCGGGCAAATCCACCCTGTTCCTCAGTCTCAACGGAGTGCTCACCCCCAAAAGCGGTCGGGTGACCCTGGCAGGTCAGCCGGTGCGCTATGACAAAAAGGGTCTGCTGGAGCTGCGCCGCCGGGTGGGCATCGTGTTCCAGGACCCGGACGACCAGCTCTTCTCCGCCGATGTGTACCGGGATGTGTCCTTCGGCGGGGTGAACCTGGGCCTGCCCGCCGAGGAGGTCCGCCGCCGGGTGGAGGCCGCCCTGGAGCGCACCGGCGTGTCCCACCTGCGGGACAAACCCACCCATGCCCTGTCCTACGGACAGAAGAAGCGGGTGGCCATCGCCGGTGTGCTGGTGATGGAGCCGGAGGTGCTCATTCTGGACGAGCCAACCGCCGGTCTGGACCCCCAGGGAGTCAGCGACATCATGAAGCTGCTCACCCGCCTGCGAGATGAGCTGGGCATGACGGTGCTCATCGCCACCCACGATATGGACATCGTGCCCTTGTACTGTGACTACGCCTACCTGCTGGGGGGCGGCAAGGTTCTGCTGGAGGGAACGCCGGAGACCCTCTTTGCCGACCCGGCGGCCCTGCGGGCCAATCATCTCCGTCTGCCCCGCATCGCCCACCTGATGGAGGTGCTGCGGGACGTGGACGGACTGGACGCCGACCGGTCCGCCGCCACCATCGGGGCGGCCCGGCGGGAGATCCTGCGCATGCTGAAGGAGGAAAACCAATGAGAGGAATGCTGTACGGCGTGGGGGTTGGCCCCGGCGATCCGGAGCTCATCACCAAAAAGGCCGAGCGTATTATCCGCCAGTCGGCGGTGCTGGCTGTGCCCGACGCGGGCCGGGGGGAGAAGACCGCCCTCAACATCGTGGGGGAGCTGGCCCAGGGCAAGGAGCTGCTGAGCTGCGAGGCCCCCATGGTGCGGGACCATGCCGCCCTGGACGCGGCCTATGAGCGCAACGCCGACCTGGTGTGCGCCGCCCTGGATGCAGGCAAGGACGTGGCCTTCATCACCCTGGGGGACCCCACGGTGTACTCCACCTACCTCTACCTCCATAAGAAGATTCTGGAGCGGGGCTATGAGGCCGAGATCATTCCCGGCGTGCCCTCCTTCTGCGCGGTGGCCGCCAAGCTGAACATGGCCCTGTGCGAGAAGAGCGAGCGGCTGCTCATTGTCCCCGCCTCCCATAAGGACGTGTCCGACTGCCTGGACCTGGACGCCAACCTGGTGTTTATGAAAGCGGGCAAGGAGATCGGGGCCCTGAAAACCACCCTGGCCGATCACGGCCTGCTGGACAAGGCCAGCCTGGTGGCCAACTGCGGCATGGAGGGGGAGCTGGTGTGTCCCCGCTTTGCCGAGCTGGAGGAGGGCAGCGGCTACTTCTCGGTGGTGCTGGTGAAAAAGGGGGAACAGGCGTGAATCTCATCATGACCGGCCTGGACTGGCACAAGGCCCCCATCGACCTGCGGGAGGGCTTGTCCTTCACCCGCAACCAGGTGCTGGAGCTGGACCGCCGTCTGGCCCGCCGGGAAGGGGTGGAGGGCTGCGTGCTGCTGTCCACCTGCAACCGGACCGAGCTCTACCTCTCCTGTGCGGAGGGGCCTCTCCCCGATCCTGGTCGGCTGCTGTGCGCCGAGGCCGGGGTGGACCACGCTCCCTTTGAGGCCGCCTTTGTCACCCGGACGGGGGAGGAGGCAGCCCGCCACCTGATGGAGGTGGCCGGGGGACTGCGCTCCCAGATCTGGGGGGAGGATCAGATCGTCACCCAGGTCAAGGGAGCCGCCGCCGCCGCCCGTGAGGCGGGGACGGCGGACGGTGTGCTGGAGACCCTCTTCCGTAATGCCGCCGCCGCCGGCAAGGAGATCAAGACCAGGGTGCGCTTCATCGGGGTGCCCCGGTCGGCGGCCCGGTCCGCCGTGGGCCGGCTGGAGGCCCATCTGGGCGGCCTGAAGGGCCGCAAGGCCCTGGTCATCGGCAACGGGGAGATGGGCCGGCTGTCGGCATCCCTCCTCCACGAGGCGGCGTGCGCCGTCACCATCACCCTGCGCAGCTATCACCACGGGGAGACCGTGGTGCCCGCCGGCTGCGCCGTCACCCCCTATGAGGAGCGCTACAAGGCCATGGAGGATATGGACCTGGTGCTCTCCGCCACCACCAGCCCCCACTACACCGTGACGGCCTGGGAGCTGGCGGAGCTGTCCCATCCGCCCAGGGTGCTGGCCGACCTGGCCATCCCCCGGGATATCGAGCCCCAGGTGGCCACCCTGCCCGGCTTCACCCTCTACAATGTGGACGACCTGGGGGTGGACGCCAGCCGGGAGATTCCACCGGAGGCGGCAGAAATTGTGGAAAAGTATCTGGACCGGCTGAGCCAGTGGGAGAATTACCGCTCCTGCCTGCCCGGCCTGGAGCGGGTGAAGCAGGCGGTGGCCGCCCGGGTGCTGTCCACCGACCTGGAGGGCCCGGAGGCCCGGGAACTGGTGGAGCTGGCAGTGAGCCGGGCGGTGGACCTGCTGTCCGGCGGGCTGAAAGACAACCTGACCCCGGAGGACCTGGAGCGGTGCGCCGCCAAGATCGAGGTGCACACCGCCGCCCGGCCCCGGTGGAGCCTGCCGCCGGAAAAGCACTTCCGTTTTCCACTTTTCATCGACCTGGTGGGGAAAACTGCCGTGGTTATCGGCGGCGGCGTGGTGGCCTGCCGCCGGGCGGAGGTACTTTCCCGCTTCGGGGCGGAGGTCAAAGTCATCGCCCCCAGGTGTAAACCCCTGGACGGGCGCATACAGTGGGAGGGTCGGCCCTATGCCCCCGGCGATCTGGCGGGAGCCGCCATTGCGGTGGCCGCTACCGACGACCGCGCCGTCAACCGCGCCGTGGGGGAGGAGGCCCGGGCTCTGGGCATCCCGGTAAGCGTGGCCGACGCCCCCGACGAGTGCACCTTCTTTTTCCCCGCCGTCTGCACCGGGGACAACATTGTGGCCGGCGTGGCCGGGCGGGGAGATGACCACGCCCGCACCGCCCGGGCCGCCAAGGCCATCCGGGCCGTACTGGAGGGATTGGAATGAAGACCATACGGGTGGGCAGCCGGGAGAGCAAGCTGGCTGTCATCCAGTCGGAGCTGGTGATGGGGGCCATCCGCACCCATCAATCGGATATTACGCTGGAGCTGGTGACCATGAAGACCACCGGCGACAAGATCCTGGACCGCACCCTGGACAAGATCGGCGGCAAGGGCCTCTTCGTCAAGGAGCTGGACGCCGCCCTGCTGGACGGGCGGGTGGATCTGACGGTACACAGCTGCAAGGACCTGCCCATGGAGGAGAATCCGGCCATCCCCCTGGCGGGCTTCTCCCAGCGGGAGGACCCCCGGGACGTGCTGGTGCTCCCTGAGGGGGTCACCGAACTGGACCCCACCAAGCCCATCGGCTGCGCCTCCGCCCGGCGGACGGTGCAGCTGAAAGCCCTGTTCCCCCACATGGAGGTGGCTCCGGTGCGGGGCAATGTGCTCACCCGGCTGCGCAAGCTGGACGAGGGCCAGTATTCCGCCCTGGTGCTGGCCGCCGCCGGTCTGAAGCGGCTGGGGCTGGAGGGGCGCATCACCCGGTATTTTACCGTGGAGGAGATGATCCCCGCCGCCGGTCAGGGCATTATGGCCCTCCAGACCCGGGCCGGGGAGGACCTGAGCTATCTTACCGGCGTGGTGGATGAGGAGGGGACCCTGTGCGCCCGGGCCGAGCGGGCCTTTGTTCGCAAGCTGGACGGGGGCTGCTCCTCCCCTATTGCCGCCCACGCCGTACTGGAGGGGGAGAACATTACCCTCACCGGCCTCTATGTGGACGAGGCCGGTCAGGTGTTCCGGGACAAGATCTCCGGACCCAGAGAACGGGGCACCGCGCTGGCGGAGCAGCTGGCCAATTCCATGAAGGAGGGACATCCATGCCTGGTAAAGTGACATTGGTGGGGGCAGGCCCCGGTGACCCCGGCCTGCTGACCCGAAAGGGGCTGGAGGCCCTCCAGAAGGCGGAGGTGGTGGTGTATGACCGGCTGGTCAGCCCCGCCATTCTGGCCATGATGCCCGAGAAGGCCGAGCACATCGACGTGGGCAAGCAGGCCTCCCGCCACCCGGTGCCCCAGGACCAGATCAATCAGATCCTGCTGGACAAGGCCCTGGAGGGCAAAAATGTGGTGCGCCTCAAGGGAGGCGACCCCTTCCTCTTCGGTCGGGGCGGCGAGGAGCTGGAGCTGCTGGCCCAGCACGGTGTCTCCTTTGAGGAGGTGCCCGGCATCACCTCTGCCATTTCCGCCCCCGCCTACGGGGGTATCCCGGTGACCCACCGGGACTGCTGCTCCTCCCTGCACATCGTCACCGGTCATCAGCGGGCGGGGAAGGAGCTGGACATCGACTTTGAGGCCCTGGTGCGAACCCGCGGTACCCTGGTCTTTTTGATGGGCGTGTCCGCCCTGCCCCAGATCTGCACAGGGCTGCTGGAGGCGGGCATGGAGCCGGATATGCCTGCCGCCGTGGTGGAGCGGGGGACCACCCCCGCCCAGCGGCGCATCTCCGCCACCCTGGGCACCCTGCCCGCCGTGGCGGAGGAGGCCAGGGTGGAGAGCCCCGCCGTCATCGTGGTGGGCAAGGTGTGCGCCCTGGCGGAGGATTTTGACTGGTTCGACAAGCTGCCTCTGAAGGGCAAGCGGGTGGTGGTCACCCGGCCCAGGGAGCGCTCTGGCACCCTGTCCGCCCGGCTGCGGGCGCTGGGGGCCGATGTATGGGAATATCCCTGTATCGCCACCCTCCCTCTGGACCCCTGTCCCGGTGTGGACAAGGCCATGGAGGAGCTTTCCGGCTATGAGTGGCTGGCCCTCACCAGCCCCGCCGGGGTGGAGGCCCTGTGGAAGTGGCTGGAGGACCACGGCAGGGATGCCCGTGCCCTGGGGACGGTGAAGCTGGCCGCCATCGGCCCCGGTACCGCCAAGGCGTTGGCGGCCCACGGGCTGCGGGCCGACTATGTGCCGGAGGTGTATGACGCTGCCCATCTGGGAGAGGGCCTGCCCGCCACGGGCAAGGTGCTGGCCCTCCGGGCGGAGGAGGGCTCTCCCGCCTTGACAGAGGCGCTGGCAAGGCGTAACATTGCCTGTGACGATGTGGCCAGCTACCGCACGGTGTACGACAACCCCCGCTCTCAGGAGCTGCGGGAGGCGGTGGAGGGGACGGAGGGCCTGCTGGTGACCTTCACCTCTGCTTCCACCGTGAAGGGCTTTGTCTCCTCCGTGGGGGAGGACGCCGACTTCTCCCGTATGGTGGGTATGTGCATCGGGGCCCAGACCGCCGCCGAAGCCAGGAAGTACAGCATTCCCGTGCGGGTGGCCCGGGAGGCCACCATGGATGCGCTGGTGGAATTGATAACAGAAGGTGTTTGATATGGAACTGATCCAACGGCCCCGCCGCCTGCGGGGCAACGACGCGGTGCGCCGCCTGTGCCGGGAGACCCGCATGTCCCCCGACAGCCTGATCTACCCCATCTTTGTGGACGAGACCCTTCAGGGGGTACGTCCCATCGAGGCTCTGCCGGGACAGAACCACTACGGCCTGGACAGCGTGTGCCAGGCGGTGGAGGAGTGCCTGGCTGCCGGAGTGAATCACTGCATTCTCTTCGGCCTGCCCGCCCACAAGGACGCCATCGGCTCCTCCGCCTGGGACGAGCACGGCGTGGTCCAGGAGGCCATCCGTGCCATCAAGGCAAAGTACCCCG
Organism: Flavonifractor sp. An82; assembly: GCF_002159265.1. Taxonomy (GTDB): domain Bacteria; phylum Bacillota; class Clostridia; order Oscillospirales; family Oscillospiraceae; genus Flavonifractor. The sequence goes on along the minus strand of NZ_NFHG01000007.1, from coordinate 68,154 downwards.
ACTTCTATGTGATCACCGACGTGTGCATGTGCGAGTACACCGACCACGGCCACTGCGGCATCCTCTGCGGCCATGAGGTGGACAACGACCAGACCCTGGAGGTGCTGGCCAAGACCGCCCTGTCCCACGTCCAGGCCGGGGCCGACATGGTGGCCCCCTCCGACATGATGGACGGCCGGGTGGCTGCCATCCGGGCCATCCTGGACCAGCACGGCTACACCGCCACCCCCATCATGGCCTACTCCGCCAAGTATGCCTCCGCCTTCTACGGCCCCTTCCGGTCGGCGGCGGGCTCCGCCCCCTCCTTCGGGGACCGGAAGGGCTACCAGATGGACCCCCACAACCGGAAGGAGGCCCTGAAGGAGTGCGCCCTGGACATTGAGGAGGGTGCCGATATCATCATGGTCAAGCCCGCCCTCAGCTATCTGGACGTGATCCGGGAGTGCTCCGATGCCTACGACCTGCCCATGTGCGCCTACTCCGTGTCCGGTGAGTACGCCATGATCAAGGCCACGGCGGCGGCGGGCCTTATCGACGAGTACCGCATTATGTGTGAGTCCGCCCTGTCCGTCTTCCGGGCGGGGGCCAATATGCTCATTACCTACTACGCCAAGGAACTGGCTCAGGCCATCCAGAAAGGGGATATCGGCTGATGGGACGCTCAGAGGAACTGTTTGAGCAGGCGGTACAGGTGCTGCCCGGCGGGGTCAACTCCCCGGTGCGTGCCTACCGGGCGGTGGGCATGGCCCCTCGCTTCATCACCCGGGCAGACGGCCCCTACATCTGGGACGAGGACGGAAAGAAGTATATCGACTACGTCTGCTCCTGGGGCCCCATGATCCTGGGCCACAACCACCCGGTGATCCGGGAGGCGGTGGAGAAGGCCGTGAAAGACGGCCTGTCCTTCGGCGCGCCTACCCGCCGGGAGGTGGAGATCGCCCGGCTGATGATCGACCTGGTGCCCAACATCGAGATGGTGCGTATGGTCAACTCGGGCACCGAGGCGGTCATGTCCGCCGTCCGGCTGGCCCGGGGGGCCACCGGCCGGGATAAGATCATCAAGTTTGAGGGCTGCTACCACGGCCACTCCGACTGCCTGCTGGTGAATGCCGGCTCCTCCGCCCTGGCGGGGGGGCATCCCTCCTCCGCCGGTGTGCCAGAGGACATTGTCAAGCATACCCTCACCGCCCAGTTCAACGACCTCCACTCGGTGGAGGAGCTGCTGGACGCCTGGCCCGGCCAGATTGCCTGCATCATCGTGGAGCCGGTGGCCGCCAACATGGGCGTAGTGGGTCCCGCCCCCGGCTTCCTGGAGGGCCTGCGGAAGCTGTGCGACAAGAGCGGCGCCCTGCTCATCTTTGACGAGGTCATCACCGGCTTCCGGCTGGCCCTGGGCGGCGCCCAGGAGTATTTCGGCGTGAAGGCCGACCTGGTCACCTTTGGCAAGATCATCGGCGGCGGTATGCCGGTGGGGGCCTACTGCGGCAGCCGTGCCCTCATGGAGCAGGTGGCCCCCTGTGGCCCGGTGTATCAGGCGGGTACCCTCAGCGGCAACCCGGTGGCCATGGCCGCCGGTCTGGCCCAGCTCAACTATCTGAAGGAGCACCCGGAGGTCTATACCGACATCGCATCCAAGGGTGAGAAGCTGGCCGGCGGCCTGCGGGCAGCCATCGCCAAAACCGGCGCGCCGGTAGTGGTCAACCAGATCGGCTCCCTGCTGGCCCCCTTCTTTACCCCCACCGCCGTGTCCACCTTCGTGGACGCCAAGGGCAGCGACGTGGGCAAGTACGCCCGCTACTTCCAGGGGATGCTGGAGCGGGGCGTGGCCCTGGCTCCCGCCCAGTTTGAGGCCATGTTTGTCTCCGCCGCCCACGGGGAGGAGGAGCTCCAGGCTACTCTGGCCGCTGCGGAAGCGGTATTTGCCGAGCTGTAAGTACAAAGCCGCTGCATCAGCAGCGGCTTTGTTTTTTGGACGGTTGACAGATACCGGGAATCTGCTACACTGAGAGCAGGAACAGGAGGGAAGACCCATGCCAAGACCGAAAAAATGCCGCCGCATCTGCGCCCTGCCCCGGCACAGCAGCTTTGGCCCCCTGGAGGGAGCGGCGGACGGGACGGTGGAGATGGCGGTGGAGGAGTATGAGTCCATCCGCCTGATGGATCTGCTGGGATGTACCCAGGAGGAGTGCGCCGCCCAGATGGGGGTGGCCCGGTCCACGGTGCAGCAGGTGTATGACACTGCCCGGAAAAAGCTGGCTCTGGCCCTGGTGGAAGGGCGGCGGCTTCACATCTCCGGCGGCGATTACGTCCTGTGTCCCCAGGGGGAGGTCTGCCCGGGACGCAGCTGTGCCAAGCGGGACTGCGGCAGGGGACGCTGCGGCTGCGGCTCATGTTCCGGTAAAGACGATGGGCAAAATTCACAAAAGATTTTGAAATAAGTTGTGACAATCTGCGTACGACGTGGTATAATTAAGACAGGGAACCGGACCCGCCGGGACCCAATCCCTCCTCGGAGGGTGGAAGGAGTTGAAAACGATGAAGTTCGTATTCACAGACAAGAAGATCAATCTGCCCAACAAGGTCCATGCCTATGCCGAGAAAAAGGTGGGCAAGTTAGACCGTTATTTTAAGGCGGATGCGGAGGCCGCCATCGTCTTCAGCGTGGAAAAGGACCGCAACAATGTGGAGCTGACCATCCGCTCCGGCGGTACCATCATCCGTGTGGCTGAGAGCACCTCCGATATGTTTGCCACCATCGACGCGGCAGTCTCCTCTGTAGAGCGCCAGCTGCGCAAGAATAAGAGCCGTCTGGAGAAGCGCCTGCGTCAGGACGCCTTCTCCCGCAGCGTGGATGCGGAGGAGATCTCCTCCTTTGTTCCTGACACCGACGAAGAGGAGTTCAAGATCGTCCGCACCAAGCGCTTCCCCATCAAGCCCATGACGGTGGACGAGGCGGTGCTCCAGATGAATCTGGTGGACCACACCTTCTTTGCCTTCAAGGATGTGGACCAGGACGGCCGCTTTGCCGTGGTGTATAAGCGCAACGACGGCGGCTACGGTCTGATTGTGGACCAGGAGTAATCCAAACATAAAAAAGGGAGCGGCTCTCGCCGCTCCCTTTTTTACGTGTTTTATTCCAGCGGGGTAAAGGCGCCGGTGACTCCGTCTACATAGTAGGTGCCGGTGTCGGTGAGAAAACGCCATACCGGGGTGAGCTGGACCTGCCGGGTGGTGCTGCTGGAGGTCAGGTAGCCGGCGGTCATGTCGTCGATGCGGCTGCACACATAGCCGCCCTCGTTGATCCCGGCCAGGAACTGGACCAGAATGGTGGTGGTGGACAGCAGCTTGGTGTTGGACGACTCCGATACCGTGCCATCCAGCCGCTGGCCCTCCACCCGAACCAGATCCTCTCCCTGCCAGTAGAAAATGACCGGACAGGAGAAAAGGGGGCTGTCCTCCCAGCTCTGGCAGTAGGTGACCACGGCGTCTGAGCCGCTCATCTCCAGATCCTCCAGCGTTCCCGTAATGCCCATGGTCTGCAAACACTCCCGGCTTGCAGCCTCATAATCCTGACCGCTCTTCAGGGTGCGGACGCCGGGCTGAAGGAAGATGGTAAAGCTGCCGTTCATGGAGAATTCTGCGGTGCCGCCGGGGCCGGTATAGCGGGGGCGCACCTCGCTCTCCCCCTGGAGGGTGACCTCACCCAGCAGGGCGGCGGCCACAGCGGCCTCATTGTCCCGGTCCCGGGTCACAGTCACCAGGGGAAGGGACAGGTCCTCCGGCACTTCATCCAGCCCAAAGGTGATGCCGCCTTTCTCCAGCACCTGCTGAACGGCCTCCAGGGTCTCCTCCCGATAGCGGTGGTCCCGGTTTTCCTGGCTGCCTACCAGCAGCAGGAGGATCACGTTGACACATACCAGCATCAGCAGGATCACGTTTTTCAGCTTTGACCATTCCATAGGAACCTCTCTCTCCTGCCTGCCGGAAATTCAGAATGTTATTGGGCGATCCAGTCGGCCTGTACCGTTTCACCGCCGGTGTCGGTGTAGCAGAGCACCAGCTCCCGCTCCTCGGACTGAAGGGCCTCCAGTGCTGCGGCGGCCTGCCGCTCGGGCAGGAGAGGCAGACCGGCCTCTCCGCCGTCCTCATACCGGCGGAAGCGGAGGGTAAAGGCGGTGATCTGTCCGTCCCGGATGGTAAACCGGGCGGCATAGCCGCCACCGGAGAGACTGACCTGGGTACCGTTCAGGCAATAACCGTAGGAGACCTCTACACCCGCTTCCGTCTGCTCTATGCCCATGAGATAGATGCGGGCGGCGGAACAGTAGCGGCCCACCGTGTCGGCCGCCAGGCGATAAGTGGTTTCGATCACTTCGGTCACGTCGCTGTCCCCCACCAGGTAGCGGGAGGCGGTGTCCTCCGCAGTGCTGTATACCACGGTGCCGTCCCGGTTGATCTCCAGGGTCTCCTGGCCTTCCCGGATGCGGATGCCGTTGGGGATGGGGTAGGAGGCGGTCTGGAAGGACAGGGCCTCCTGGAGCTCACTGATCAGACTTTCCTCCAGGCTGGACAGCGGGTTGGAGGCACGGTAGACCGGGGGCGTGGGGGTGGAGGCGGAGATGAGCACATAGGGGTCCAGCCCGGTGTAGCCGCTGTCCTCCCCCAGCTCAAAGACAAAAAAGGTGCCGTTACCGCCGTAGCCGGACACCAGCTCGTCCATGTGGCCGGTGTAGGCCACCGCCGTTTCGCAGGCATAATACAGGCCGTCACTTTCATTATGATAGTACAGCCGCACGTTCTGCCCATCCAGGGCTACCGCGATCTGCCGGGCGGAGCCGGACAGGACATGGTTGGCGCTCCCTCCGCCGGTCCAGGCGCTGAGAGTCTCCAGGGGAATGTTCCCCAGAAAGTCAAACCACACGCTGGGAGACTGGAGGGCGGCCTGCCACTGCTGTTCCGTAATCTCACCAGGGGCCTTGGCGCTGGTCAGGGCCTCCCCCAGCAGGATGCCCAGGGTGTCAAAGAGCTTGTCGGTCTGAGCGGTATTATACTGGACGGCGTAGCGGTTGACGCCGTCATATACGGCGATGCGCACCGGCCGGGCGGCGGCAGTCAGTTCGCTGCTGCCGGTGGGATTGGAGGGTGCTGTGGACTCCTGGTCCTGGAACAGGGAGAGGACCGACCCCAGGAGTCCCTGGGAGCCGGAGCGCACCTCGTTCTGTACCAGGGCGCGGAAGGTCAGGTAGACCGCGGAGAGGGAGAGCACCACGATCAGGATGCTCTTGAGCCGCTCGATGCCCCGGTTGCGGCGGCGTCTGGGCTTACTCCTTTCCATGGCGTGGTCCCTCCGTCAGCAGGGTGATGCGCACCGTCAGGCCGGGACCGGGGCGGTCCAGCAGCTCGATGATGCCCTCGTGGCGGTCGATGATCTCCTTGGCGATGGAGAGGCCCAAACCGGTGCCGCCTGACTCCCGGGAGCGGGCCTTGTCCACCCGGTAGAAGCGCTCAAAGATACGGCCCCGGTCGGCTTCGGGAATGCCGATGCCGTTGTCGGCCACCTCCATCCACACCTTGCCCGGCCACTGGCCGGCGGAGATGCGGATGTGGCCGCCGTCGGGGGTGTACTTGATGGAGTTGGAGACGATGTTCATCATCACCTGGACGATACGCTCCCGGTCGCCCACGATGTCGGGCAGGGCGGAGGGGAGCTTCAGCTCCACCTGATGGCCGTGGCGCTGGGCCTCCATCAGGATGGCGTTGTACACGTCCTGTACCGCCTGCCCGAAGGAGAAGGGGGCCAGCTTCAGCTCCGACCGGCCGGAATCGAACCGGGACAGGGTGAGCAGGTCCTGAACGATATGGGTCATCCGGTCGGACTCGTTGAGGATGACCCCCAGGAAGTTTTTCTCCGTGTCGGGGGGCAGCTCTCCGGCGTTGTCCACCAGTGTTTCGGCGTAGGAGCGGATGTTGGTCAGGGGGGTGCGCAGCTCGTGGGACACGTTGGCCACAAATTCCCGGCGCATCTCCTCGGTCTTGTGCTGTTCGGTGACGTCGTGGATCACTACCAGCACGCCGCCCAGCCGCTCCTGGTCAAAGGGGGTGAGCAGCAGCTCCAGGCTTTTGCCGCCCACGTTGCGTACTCCGTCCAGATAGCCGGGGGACTCCACCGCCAGCACCCCCTGGAGGGGGGCGATGTCGGAGAAGAGGGTGTCGTAGTTGACGCTGCCGCCGATGGGAATGTCCATGCCCAGCAGCTCCTCGGCGGCGGGGTTGGACTGGATCACCGCGCCGTCCCGGGCGAAGGCCACCACGCCGTCGGTCATGTGGAGGAAGAGGGTGCCCAGCTTGTTGCGCTCGTTCTCCACCTCTTCCAGGGTTTGGTGGAGCTGCCGGGCCATGTCGTTGAAGGTGCCGGTGAGGATGCCGATCTCGTCCCGGGAGGCCACCTCCAGCTTCTGGGAGAAGTCGCCGTTGGCCACCCGCTCGGCTCCCTCGGTGAGCCGCTCAATGGGGGTGATCAGGGTTTTGGACAACAGGAAGGAGAGGAGCACCGAGATGACCAGACCAAAGACCAGGGCCTCCACAATGAGGGTGATGAGCTCGCTGTTCAGGGCGGCGGCGTTGGTGCCGTCGTCCCGGACGTAGATGATGTACCGCTGGCCGCCCCGCTGGACCGCCACCGCCACGTCCATGTAGGAGGCGGAGGGGGTGCAGTCGTCGCTCTTTTCCTCCCCGGCCAGCACCCGCATCAGATTGCGGGAGTCCATGTCCAGAGGCTGGTCGGCGTCCTGATCGTCGGAGCCCGCCAGAAAATGGCCGTCGGAGCCATCCAGCACATAGTATTTCCGGCTGCGGTTGTCCACACCCAGGGTTCCGTTGTAGGTGTTGAGGATCTCAGCAATGCTGGCTGCCCCGTCCTCCTCGCCGGGAGTGGGGGTGGTCAGGTCGGACCAGAACACTGCGTCCTGGAAGGCCTCGGACATCTGGGTGTAGAAGTCCTGGGTGTAGTAGTTGGCCACAGAGTTGATGAGGAATGCGCCCACAACGGTCATCAGCAGAATGATGAGCAGCGTCATGATGAGCATGAGCTTCATGTGCAGGCTGCGAAACATACTGCGGACCACTCCTCTCTTGTCAGAATCAAAAATAGGGCGGGCAGGGACCGCTGCCCCGGCCCGCCGGAATCGGTTTCATCAGGCGTTGAAATAATATCCCAGCCCTCGTCTTGTAACCACGAACTGAGGCGATGCAGGATCATCCTCCACCTTTTCACGCAGGCGGCGGATGGCCACGTCCACGGCGCGCACGTCGCCCACATAGCCCTCGTAGTTCCACACGTGCTCCATAAGGGCCTCACGGGAGAACACCTTGCCGGGCTGGGCGGCCAGGAACTTGATGAGCTCATATTCCCGCTGGGTCAGGTCCAGGGCCCGGTTGTCCTTATAGACCATCATCTGGTCGGGATCGATGGAGATGCGGCCCAGTTCCATCCGGCTGCCGGAGGCGGCGGGGGCGGAGACGGGGGCGCCGGACACCATCTCGTTGCGCCGGATGTTGGCTTTTACCCGGGCCAGCAGCTCCCGCATGGAGAAGGGTTTGGTGATGTAGTCGTCGGCCCCCAGCTCCAGCCCCAGGACCTTGTCAGTCTCCTCCTCACGGGCGGTGAGCATGATGACAGGGGTGGAGCGGTTTTCCTTGCGCAGGTTACGGCACACGTCAAAGCCGTCCATCTTGGGCAGCATCAGATCCAGCAGGATCAGGTCGGGGTTCTGCTCCAGGGCCAGCTGGAGACCGGCCTCGCCGTCGTAGGCCTCCAGAGTCTCGTAGCCCTCCTTGCCCAGATTGAAGCTGAGGATGTCCACAATGTTCTTTTCATCCTCCACGATCAAAATACGCTTGCTCATGGTAACCTCCTGTCCTTACAGACCCAGCAGCTGCTTGACTTTCAGCACCAGGGCCACCGTCTTGGCGTCCACAATCTCGCCGGACATCACCTGGTCCGCCAGCTGGGAGAAGGGGATCCGCTCCGCATCCAGAAACTCGTCGTCGTCCGGGTGGCAGGCGCCCTGGGTCAGTTCCTGGGCCAGATACATGTGGAGCACCTCGGTGGAAAATCCGGGGGAGGAGTACAGGCAGCCCAGATAGGTCAGCTTGCCGCAGGTGACCCCCACCTCCTCCTCCAGCTCCCGCAGAGCGGCGGGGCGGTGGTCCTCTCCCTTCTCCAGCTTGCCCGCGGGCAGCTCGGTGACCACTTCCTGGAAGGGATAGCGGAATTGCCGCACGATGCTGACCGTGCCGTCGTCAAACAGGGGCAGAATGGCCACCCCGCCGGGGTGCTCCACCACTTCCCGCCGGGCCACGCGGCCGTTGGGCAGCTCTGCCTTGTCCAGCTTCAGCGTCACGATCTTGCCCTCAAAGAGGGTTTCGCTCTCCACGGTCTTTTCCCACAGTTCCATCCGGCATATCCCCTTTTCTTTGATCGGTTAGATGCATTATACCATACTTCCAGTTCTTGTGCCACCCTCACCTTTTCCAATCCCGCCAATCATTACAGCTGTACGCCGCTGGGCAGAGCGGCTATAATCAATTTCATCACATGAGGAGGTAGCCTATGACCATCCAGCCCATCGGCAGCGCCAGCGTTGCCCTGTACATCACCCCCGCCGATCTGAAGGAGCACGGCCTGACCTCCGCGGGCCTGACCCTGGAGCAGGCCCTGGAGCTTACCCGTACCGCCTTCCGCCAGGCGGGCATCGACCTGGAGGGGGCCATTGAGATTGAGGCCTACCCGGAGTCCTGCGGGGTGCTGGTGTTTGCCCACGTCCGCGCTCCGGAGCGGTGCTGGTTCTCCTTCGGCAGCCTGGAGGATCTGGCCGCCGCCGCTCGGGCCCTATCCGTTCCCCGGCCGGACGCGGCCCTGCTGTGGTGGGAGGACCGGTGGTGGATCTCTCTGCCCACCGGGGCGGAGCAGGCGGCTGCCCGCCTCTCGGAGTTTGGCCGCAGCGAGACCCACCGCCCCCATCTTGCGGCCAGTCTGGCCGAGCACGGCCGCACTGTGCTCTCCTCCGACGCCCTCACCGGACTGCTGACCTATTTCCCTGTCTGAGCTATTGACAGATATGGTATAATGTATTCTCAGAAGATTTGTCCCGGTTGGGAGGTGGCGGAATGGAGAGCAAGGGCATCAAGATCGTGGCCAAAAACAGCAAGGCCTACCACGACTATTTCATCGAGGATAAGTACGAGGCGGGCATCGAGCTGGCAGGCACCGAGGTCAAGTCCATCCGCCAGGGCCACGTCAACCTGAAGGACTCCTTCTGCATCGTCAAGGACGGGGAGATGCATGTCCACGGCATGCACATCAGCCCCTACGAGAAGGGCAATATCTTCAACAAGGACCCTCTGCGGCCCCGCCGCCTGCTGATGCACAAGCGGGAGATCCTGAAACTGTTTGCCAAGGTCAAGCAGGACGGATACGCGCTGGTCCCTCTGTCCATCTACTTCCGGGGCTCTCGGGTCAAGCTGGAGGTGGGCCTGGCAAAGGGCAAGAAGCTCTACGACAAGCGGGACTCCGCCGCTGCCCGTGACGCCAAGCGTGAGATGGACCGTACCATGAAAGCACACCGCCGCGGCGGTTATTGACAAAGCGGGGGAAGGACCCCCGGAGAAAGGAAGGAGATTCACATGGCTCAGAATCCCATTGTGACCTTTGAGATGGAAAACGGCGGCAAAATGGTGGCCGAGCTCTATCCCGAGGTGGCTCCCAACAGCGTGAACAACTTTATCAGCCTGGTGAAGTCCGGCTTCTATAACGGCCTGATCTTCCATCGGGTGATCCCCGGCTTCATGATCCAGGGCGGCTGTCCCCAGGGCACCGGCATGGGCGGCCCCGGCTACTCCATCAAGGGCGAGTTTGCCCATAACGGCGTGAAGAACGACCTGAAGCATGACCGCGGCGTGCTGTCCATGGCTCGTGCTATGCATCCCAACTCTGCCGGCAGCCAGTTCTTCATCATGGTGGAGAAGGCTCCTCACCTGGACGGCGAGTACGCCGCCTTCGGTAAGGTGATCGAGGGCATGGACGTGGCCGACGCCATCGTGGGCGCCAAGCGGGACCGGATGGACCGCCCCTACGAGGATCAGCGGATGAAGTCGGTCACCGTGGAGACCTTCGGTGTGGATTATCCCGCCCCGGAGAAGTGCTGAGAGCGACTAAAGCACATAACTAAACATGTTACCTGCCGCGGCGCGGTTGGACCGCGCCGCTCTACGGGGGCGTACTGGTTTCGACGGGGACGTAGAGGCGGGAATAGCGGGCGGATGTGCCTGACATCCTAAAAACGGGCAACTTATAAATTAAAGAACAACGATAACGTCGTTCTCGCCGCTGCTTAATTAGCGGCCGTCCCGTCCGGAAGGACCACGAGCCGGAACGGGGCGTCGTTTAGTGGTGCACGTGTGTGCGCAAAGCTTTGAGCGCACCATGAACAATGAAGCTACCAAGTCCTGAAGTTTGACGGCCTGCGTCAGGATAAGGGAATGTAATCGACCGTCTGCGCCCGGAGAGGTTCCCGAGGAAGCGTTTTCGGACGGGGGTTCGACTCCCCCCGCCTCCACCAAAGTAGACAAAACCTGCGTATAACGATGGTTATACGCAGGTTTTGCTTTTTCTGAATGATACTATTAAGTGCAACACGTTAAGAAAATAAAAAGAAGTTCATACAGACCCTTGAACGCAATTTCTGCTGTATTTAGTCAGACAATTTACTGCGCCAATCTTATGTTTCTTCTTCCCGGAGGGCACTGATGATTCTGGGCAGCAGCTGAATCTTTCTGCTGACCACCCCCGGCAGGATAGCCAGGCCGTCCCGGACCTCTGCCTGAAAGGCACGGGCCACCAGGGACTCGGCTCCCTTTCCGGCCATTAGAAGTTCCGTGCTGGCACTGCGCACGTCAGTGAACATATAAAAGATGAAATCAAGCCCCTGCTTCTCAAGAGCTACCGGCAGATAGGGAGCAATGAGGGCCTCGCTGGCCTTTCGGTTGCGCTCCACCATATAGCTGCCCTGGCCCACGCCGAAACGGATCGCTCCGCAGTCAAAGATCTTATAGTCGGTATTGAAGAGCTCTTCCGCGGTTTTTCCGCTCACATCTCCGCCATGCTCAAACATGGCATCGGCGTAGGTCTCCAGATCCACATCCGCCAGTTCAGCCAGCTTTCGGGCTGTGCGTTCATCAATGGTGGTGCAGGTGGGGCTGCGGAACATCAGGGTATCGGACAAAATAGCTGAGAGCATAAGGCCCGCGGTGGTCCGGTCGATCTCCACGCCGTTTTCTTCATACATCTGATAGATGATGGTGGATGTGCAGCCAACGGGTACATTACGGAAGTAGACCGGACCATCGGTCTCCATAGAGCCGATGCGGTGGTGATCGATGATCTCCAGGATCTCTGCCTGCTCGATACCCTCCACCGCCTGGTTCTTCTCGTTGTGGTCCACCAGAATGAGCTGCTTTTTATGCAGACCCATCATGTTGCGGCGGGAGACCACGCCCACATACCGCCCATCGTCGTCCAGCACGGGGAAGTATCGGTAGCGTACAGAGGTCATGACCTTGGTAGCAGCCTCCACGGAGCTGTTCAGATTGAACGTCAGCAGCCCGTTTTCGGTCATGTAATGGCGGATAGGTGCCGCCTGGCTGATCATCTGGCCGGCCACATAGGTACTCTTGGGAGTACTGATCATAATACATCCCTGCTCTTCGGCCAACATACGGATGGTCCGGGAGACCTTGCTGTCGGCACATACCACGACACAGCCCGCACCCATCTCAATGGCGGCCAGCTGGCTTTCACTGCGGTTGGCAACAATGGCGATATCTCCCGGAGAGATGGACCTTTCGATTTGCTCGGCGCTGCCTGAACCGATGAGGATCCGCCCCTTGACCCGCTTTCCCTCAATGTCGCCCACCAGAACGGTTCCTTCCAGGATATCCAGAATATTCTGATAGCTGGTTTCCGCTTTTTCCAGGATACAGGTGTCCAGACCGTCCATGTTGGCTGTGGCTACATCCTTGACGGTGATAACGCCCTTGAGCCGCTGATCCTGGTCCACGATACACAAAGTATCAATCTGCTGGTCACGCATGATCATCCAGGCCCGGCGCAGACTGGTTTCTCCGTCCACACCCTCCATAGCTCGGATATCCACATCCCGGATCTGAGGGCTTACGTCTGTATAGAGCTGGGGGGCGGGGACATGGAAGTAATCCAGAACAAATTCTGTCTCACGGTTCAGAAGTCCTGCCCGGCAGGGCTTGCAGGGACGATCAGGGTCCAGAATGTTTTTCAGACGGCTGTAGGCAATGGCGGAACAGATGGAGTCTGTGTCCGGATTGCGGTGTCCGATGACCTTGATGGCGCGGAGATTTTCTTGATTATTCATAAGCTCCCTCATCTCTTCCCCCAATACAGGAGGCGCTTTTTTCTATTATACCATGTTTTGGCGGTTTCGTCTGAAAAAATACTTATTTTTTATACGGCCTTGTCCCAAATCCGTAGACTCCTTGGGGTGCATGGATTTGGATATCCCGTAGGGCGGCATATGTCATAAAAATGTAAAATACATACTAAAAAAGTATGATATAATAGAGCACAGGAAAATCCATGACAGGAGGAATGTATGAAACTGATTCTCAGTGACCGGCCTCTGGCGCTGCCGGAGACTGATCCGGATGATATCCGGCTGATCGATCTGTCCCGGCTGAAGATCGCAAACTGTGTGGGCTGCTTTGGCTGCTGGACGAAAACCCCGGGCAAGTGCGTGATCCGGGACGATGCGGTGAAGGTCTATCCCGCCATTGCGGCCAGCCGACAGATTCTGTACGTCAGCAAAGTGAAATACGGGGGCTATGACACCGTGATGAAGACCATGCTGGAGCGGTCCATTCCGGTTCAGCAGGCTTTCATTCGCCTGCTCCATGGGGAGACCCACCATGTGCAGCGGGCCGTGGTGCCCAAGCAGGCAGTGATTCTGGCCTATGGTGATATCCCGGAACAGGAGCAGCAGGTGTTCCGGCGGCTGGTGGAGCGCAACGCCAGCAACATGAATTTTGAGGGCTTCCGGGTGGTTTTTGTCCCGGAGCATGAAGTAGAACAGAAGGTGAGGGAGGAGGTGCTGGCATGGACAAGGTGATGATCCTCAACGGCAGCCCCAGAGCGCCCAGATCCAACTCCAAGGAGTACGCCCGGTGGTTTGCCCAGGTGTGCCCCTCTGAGACGGAGACATACGCAATTACCAGGGACAACCACCTGGAGCTGTGCCGGGCGGCGGAGCACTGCGACCACCTGCTGCTGGTGTTTCCCCTCTACGCCGACGGGATACCGGTGACGCTGCTGAATTTTTTGAAGACCCTGGAGGAGCATCCGCCCCGGCACAAGCCCACGGTGTCCGTGCTCATCAACTGCGGTTTTCTGGAGCCGGAACAGAACGAGGTAGCCGTCAGCATGGTGGAGCTGTTCTGCAAGGCGAACGGCTACCCCTTCGGCTCGGTACTGAGCATCGGCAGCGGGGAGGCCATCCTGAATACCCCCTTCCGGGGGCTGGTGGGACGGAAGCTGAAGCAGCTGGCCGCCTCCATGGCGCGGGGGAAGGGGCGGCGGCTGAAGGTGACCATGCCCCTTCCCAAGGGGCTGTTTCTCAAGGCTTCCACTTCCTATTGGGAGAATTACGGGAAGCGGAACGGCGTCACCAAGGCCCAGATGGAGACCATGGACATCGAGGCCTGAGCCTGGGGCAGATTGACTGCCCACCAAGTATACTATAGAGATAAAACGGGCTGTCCCATGAGAGGGCTCAGTCCAGACCTTGGATTTGGCGCAAGAAGAGTTCCCAATGTCTGGAAGGAGTCCGCCAAACTGGGACAGCCTGAATTTTTTTTGATAAAAATTCAAAATGTAAAGAAGCTTATATTCTTTTATCCGGACAGTATGCTATAACCAAGACAGGCAAGGGGGTGAAGGATCATGCCGGACAGCGTTCGCTTCTCGCCCTGGATCCAGTATGATCTGGAGCGCTGGAGACAACTTGCAGATGAGCAGTATCTGATCCGTCTCAAGGGAAAAACCGTGATCTACAATCAAGAGGAGGATACTGCGCAAATTTATATCGTAAAGAGCGGACGGGTGCGCCTGTCCTACTTTGACAGCGAGGGTGCGGAAAAGATTTATATTTTTGCCCTGCCGGGCTGTATGTTTGGGGAGGAGACCTGCTTTGAGCCGTCGGCGCAGTTCCTGCATGCGGCTACCATTGTGGACAGCGAGCTTTACTGTATCCCCAAGGACCGCTTTCTGCGCCACCTCTCCCAGGATGTGGCGCTGAATGCCCAGGTGCTGACCTCTCTGTCCCATAAGATCCATGTGATGATGGAGCATATCCGCCGTTTCAGTTTTCTCAATGCCCGGGGACGGGTGGCGGCGGTATTTGTGGACCTGGCCCACCGCTTTGGTACTCCTGCAGGGCAGGGTATCCGCATCGACCTGCCGGTGATCCAGCAGGGGATCGGTAACCTGATCAATGTGTCCAGACTTACGGTCAATCAGGTGATTGGTGAGCTGGAGCTTCAGGGCCTGCTGGAGAAAAAGGATGGGCGGTGGATAATTTATGATCTGGACGCGCTGACTGCGCTGAGCCAGATCAGGTAAAGGAGGAGGAGGCAATGGAAAAAATCGCGATACTTGGGTTTGGCTGTGCCGGATACCACTGCGCCAAGACGCTGCGGGAGGAAGGCTTCGAGGGTGCCATTCATGTATACTCCGATACCGACCTGCCGCCCTATAATCCCATGCTTACCACCTACTACACAGGACACCGGCTGCCATGGAAGGCCTTGTTCCCCTTCGGCTCACTGAAGAGTATAGCCCAGTCACTCTCGCTGAACATACATCGCCGTGCAAAGGTCAGCAGGCTGGATGCCGTGCGGCGGGAGGTGGTGCTGGAGAATGGAAAGCGCAGCCGGTATGACGCCGTTTTGATTGCCACGGGGGCGCGGGTGTTTGTCCCGCCCCTGCCTCACATGCCGGAGCGGAATGTCTATGTGATGCGTACTCCTGCGGACGCCGAGGCGCTGCGGCAGCGGCTGGACCAGGGAGATGTGCACAGCGGTGTGGTGGTAGGCGCTTCCATGGTGGGCATCAAGGTGGCCGAGCTGTTTCAGCGGGCCGGCATCCGCTGTGTTTTGGCGGACCAGGCCCCCACCCTCTTCCCGTTGGCAGCGGTACCTGAAGTAGGCCGGGAACTGGGCCGCCGGGTGGAGGAAAAGGGTGTGTGCCTGCGGCTGGGTCAGCGGCTGATCGACCTGCGGGAATCCGGGGACGGACTGGAGGTCTGCTTGGAACGGGAGACCTTGCCGGCGGATGTGGTGGTCCTGGCCATCGGTACCCGCCCCAATCTGGATTTCCTGGACGCGGCCGGCCCCAAGGTGGACCGGGGGGTGCTGGTCAACCAGCGTATGGAGACCTCTGTACCCGGTATTTACGCTGCGGGTGATTGCGCCAGTGCTCTGAACATCCAGAGCGGGAACAACCAGATCATTGGCCTGTGGGCCAATGCGGGCTATCAGGGCGTAACAGCAGCGGGCGCCATGCTGGGTAAGACGGTGCGTTATCCCGGCAGTCTGCTGCATAATATCACACATTTTTTGGATATGGATTTTATCGGCTTTGGCGATGTCCATGCCCAGGGTGAGGTACTTCGCTACAGCAACGATGGCTTCTACTTTTACGCCGTCCGGCGTGAGGGAAAGCTGGCTCTGGTCAATATTGTGGATAACCATATCATCAGCGGCGTCATCAAAAATTATATGACCCGGCGTTTTCTGGGACATGAGGAGCCCATCAGCCCGATGCAGCGGGTGATCCTGCTCCGCAACGGACTGAGCGAGCCCATGATCGATCTTCTGGAACGCTGAGCTTTGAAGGGAGGTTTTACCTGTGGATGAAAAAGAGCGCCTGCTAAAAGCCAAAATCCCCGGGGAAGAGACGGGGATCCAGGTGAAGCGGACCATCTGCGATATTTGCTGCCCCTCGTTCCACTGCGGCATTGACGCCTATGTGAAGGACGGGCAGGTGATCAAAATCGAGGGCACGGCGGACCATCCAGTCAACCACGGTCTGCTCTGTCCCAAGGGCCTGGCCAACAGGCAGTACATCTACCGTAATGACCGCCTTCAGACCCCCCTGCGCAGGGTGGGGCCCAGAGGCTCAGGCCAGTTTGAGCCCATCTCCTGGGAGGAAGCCTACCAGGAGATTGCCCAGCGGCTGAACGCCATCAAGGCGGAGAGCGGACCGGAGAGCGTGCTGTTCTACTCCGGCTATACCAAGTGGTACCGGCCCTTCCTGCACCGGTTTACCTACTCCTTTGGCTCACCCAATTTTCTCACCGAGTCCAGCAGCTGCATGACCTCTACCTTCCTCAACTGGTGGGTGACCACCGGAAATCCCATGTGCTCCTCCGATGTGGCGCGGGCCGGGGTATTCCTGGGCTGGGCTTACAATCCCTACTACTCCCGGCATCTGGCCGCCCTCAACGTGGAGAAGCGCAAGGCGGAGGGGATGAAGGTCATCATCATCGATCCCCGGATCACCCCCGCCTCCCTCAAGCTTGCGGATATCCATCTGAGGCCCCGCACCGGTACCGACGGCGCCCTGGCCCTGGGGCTGGCTCACATCCTGATCCGAGAGGGCAGGATTGATCAGGATTACATCGACCGCTATGTTTACGGGTTTGAAGCCTATGCAGACTATGTGAAGCAGTTTACTCCCCAGCGGGTGGAGGAGCTGACCGGTGTGCCGGCAGAGCAGCTGGAGGCGGCGGCCCGGATGATCTGGGAGAATCTGCCTGTAGCCATCAATGAGAGCGCAGCACCTTTGGCACACCACCGCAACGGCTTCCAGAATTACCGGGCGATCATGTCCCTGTCCGCCATTCTGGGCTGTTTCGACCGGCCCGGCGGGCAGATCCCCATTCAATTCAGCTATAACTATCTGCCGGGCGGATTCCCCACCCGGGAGGACGCCTTTATTATGGAGCACCATGACCGGGTGAAGGCCCCGGCGGTGGGAGCGGAACGGTTCCCCATCTGGAACGACTTCATCCATGAGGCGCAGGCCAATGATTTGTCCCGCCAGATCGAGGAGGGAACACCGTATCCCATCCGGGCCATGCTGGGCTTCGGCATGAACTACCGCATCTCGCCTGACGATGCCCGGCTGAAGAACAACCTGCTCAAGCTGGACTTCCTGGTCAATACGGAACTGTTCATGACCGATACCTGCAAATTCTGCGACATTGTTCTGCCTGCCTGTACCTCTTTTGAGCGCAGTGAGCTGAAGAGCTACGGCGGGGGCTACCTGTACCTGACCAAGCCGGTGATCCCGCCCCGGTTCCAGTCCCGCAGCGACATCCAGATCCTGTGTGAGCTGGCCCGGGCCATGGACCTGGATGACCAGCTGCTCCGCCAGGGACCGGAGGCCTGCTGGGCCTACATCCTTCAGGACCTGCCCCTCTCCATGCAGATGCTCAAAGAGGCGGATGGGCCGGTCAAGGTACCCGGTGTGACTCCCTATGTGCCGGGTACCATGCTGGAGCGGGGCCTCAACACCGCCAGCGGAAAGTTTGAGCTCTACTCTTTGGCGATTGAGAAGCACCCTGGCTTTGATCCGCTGCCCACCTATCGTCCTCCCTATGAGGACCGGCCGGACGAGGATCTGCCCATGGTACTCTCCTCCTCGCCCCGGCTGCCCAACGTGCTCCACAGCAGGCTCCACAAGGTGCCCTGGAACCGCTCCCTCCGTCCTGAACCAACCGCCGACCTCCACCCGGAGGATGGGGACCGGCTGGGCATTGCCCAGGGGGACAAGATCGAGATCACATCTCATCGGGGGAGCATCCAGGTCAAGGCCAATCTGACCCTGAAGGCTGAGCCCGGTGTGGTATGCTTCTACCATGGGTACGGAGAGGCCGACGCCAACGAGCTGACCGACAATGAGATCCTGGACCCCTATTCCGGATTCCCCAGCTATCGGGAGACCAGAGTCTCCATCAGGAGGGTGTGAGCCATGGAGAAAATGATATTTGATTTTGACCCCTCCAAGTGTACCGCCTGTCAGGCCTGTGTAATGGCGTGCTTTGACCAGAATGACATTGACGTGGAGCACCGGCAGCATCCCTTCCGCAATGCGGCGGCACTGGAGTCGGTGGAGGATGGCCGGGAGAAGTTTGCCTTCCTGTCGGTGGCCTGTATGCACTGTGAGGAGGCGCCCTGCGTTATGGGCTGTCCCAGTGCCTGCCTGTATAAGGACGAGGAGAGCGGCCTGACCCTCTACGACAACACCAACTGTGTGGGCTGTCATTCCTGTGCCATGGCTTGTCCCTTTGGTGCGCCCTCTTTCAACCGGGAGGGAAAAATGGAGAAGTGTGACGGCTGTGTGGAGCGGCTGCGCAGAGGGATGGTCCCTGCCTGTGTGCGGGTGTGTCCCACCGGCGCACTGACCTGCAGGCCGGCCAGCGAGTATCATGAGGCACAGACGGCCCGTTCTCTGAATGTGCTGGCAAAGCACTTGCTGGAGGAGGGGCCGGGCGGGCCCCACACACCATAAGACGTTTGGCGGAGAACCGGCAGGCGGCATAACGGTCCCGGCCACAACGTATTGATAAGGGAGGTTTCGTAATGAGTGAGAAGAATCGTTTGGAATTCCGGTTTGGCATGGTAGGGAAGCTGATTCCCCTGCTGGTGGCCATCATATTCATTATCTGGGCGGCGGTAAGCCAGTCCAACGTCAACGGGTATGTGGTGGCTTTCTTTATGGCCATCATCTTTGGCGTGGTAGTGGCCAAGGATGAGAAGGCCTACGGCCAGGCCATTATGGCAGGGCTGACCAAACCCATGTTCCCTGTGATTGCCATGGCGGTGATTTTGGCGGCCATCTCCGGCAAGCTGATCTCCAACAGCGGCATGGTGCAGACCATTGCATCCTACGCCATCCAGGCAGGCTTTACCGGAAAGCTGTTTGCGGCAGCCACCTTTATTATCACCTGTCTGCTGGCCTTTTCCACCGGTACCTCGGTGGGCACCTATATGGTGGTCATCCCCATCCTGTTCCCGGTAGGCGTTATGACCGGCGTGTCCCCCATCTACATGATCGGCGCGGTGGTGTCGGGCGCTGCGTTCGGCGATAACCTGGCTCCCATCTCTGATACCACCATCGTCTCCTCCGCCACCCAGAACGCTGAGCTGGGCAAGGTGGTGCGCACCCGGATGAAGTACTCCATCCCCGCGGCCATCATTGCGCTGGTGTGTTTCCTGATCTTTACCAAGACCGAGGCCAACCCCGCCGCCCTGGAGGCTGCTCAGGTGGAGCCCCATCCGCTCTCCATGACAATGCTCATTGTTCCTGCAGTCATTATTGTTCTGTGCCTGATGAAGAAGCACCTGATCACCGCCCTGGCCTGGGGCGTCATCGCGGGCATCGTCATGGGCCTGATTACTGGGATCTACCAGATCTCTGACCTGCTGGCTTTCCCCGGCGGATTCAGCGTCTCCGGCGCTGTCATCGATGCCATCACCGGCTGCATGGGCACGGTAGCCATGCTCATCGGCGTGTTCTCTATGCTGGGCATTCTGGAGTCCAGCGGTCTCTTTGAGGATGTGGGCAAGGGCCTGACCAAGCTGGCCAAGGGCCCGGTGAGTACCGAGATCACCATCGTGGGCAGCATCGGTATCCTGAGCATGGTGACCGGCGTCATCTCCGTAGCCATTGTGGCCATGGGCGATCTGGTCCGGGAACTGGGCGAGAAGAATGGTCTGGACCGGTTCCGCAGAGCCAACCTGATGGACTGCGCCGGCTGTGTGTTCTGCTTCCTGGCTCCCTGGACGGTCCACTGTGTGATCCCCGCCATGAAGGCGGCGGAGTTCGGCGAGGCTTTTGCTGTGGCGCCTGCCTCTGTTCCGTTTGTCAACTTCTACTCCATTGCCATGCTGGTGATCCTGGTTGTGGCCATTGCCACCGGCTACGGCAGAAAGAGCAAGTGACAGACCCGGAAGGTGCGACGCCGCTTGCCGTACCTGTCAGTAAAAAAAGACGTGCCGCTGAGCGGCACGTCTTTTTTTGTGCGATTTCATTAGTGCTGCAGCAGCCACACAAAGCCGTAGGGATAGAGCTCCACATGGCCCAGCTCGTCGTAGTGACCGCCGTACACCAGCTCCTCAAAGGAGCCAGCCTCGGGGGCGCTGGCGGAGACAAAATCACTGCTGAAGTTGAACAGAGCCACCAGCTTGCGGCCCTCGTACCAGCGGCCCAGACCCAGCACATGGGGGTTGCCGGTGTCAAAGGTCCACACGTCGGCCCGGGGATCAAAGGCGGGCTCCTGGGCGCGCAGCTGAGTCAGGCGGCGCAGGCCCTGGAACTGCTTGCCCTGGCGGGTGTTTTCATCATTCCGCATGGCGGCCAGCTCCCACTGGAAGGGACCGTGCTGGAGGCTGTGGGCGTCCTCATGGCAGCTGTAGTCGTTGAGCTGGCCCACCTCGTCGCCGCTGATGAGGGCGGGCAGGCCGCTCTGGGTCAGCAGGAAGGCGTGGAGCAGCAGATCGCAGGCCACAGCCTGCTCCAGCTTGGTGTTGTCCTGCTCGTAGTCGGCGGCCTCCACACCGCACAGGGAGGCGGTGGTGCCGCATACCTTGCCCTGAGCGGACAGCTGGCCCCGGCTGTTGCTGCCGGGGAACTGGCCGCAGGCCCAGTCATTGAGGTACTGGCGGTGGGCTCCCTCATCGGCGCCGCAGTGCTCCTTCAGCCAGCCGTAGTCCAGGGCCCAGTCCAGACCGTCGTCGCTGTGGAGACGGTTGAGGAAGATCTGCTCCCGGGGCAGGGAGAGGGCCTGCTGGATCTGGTGGCGGAGCAGGGCCGTGTCGCCGGTAGCCAGGGCATTCCACAGCAGGGCGCCGCCCTCCCGGCACAGCAGATGACATCCGGGCTTGTCAGGGGTGAAGGAGAAGTCACCGCAGGCGGGGGCCTTGCCTGCCAGCAGCACGCCGGGGCACACCAGCTGGACGATCAGCCGGGCCATCCGCACCACAGGGTGGGGCAGGAGGGAGAGATCTCCCAGGCAGAGCGCGTCAGCGCCGGCATTGGCCAGCTCCAGCAGGCTGCCCACCCAGGTCTGGAAGGAGGCGGCGTCCTGAGGCGCAGACTCCTTCAGTTCCAGACACAGGCAGATGTCCTGGGCCCGGCAGGCGTCGGCCACAGGGGCAAGCTCCGCCGCCGTACCGTCGGCGGACAGGCGGAGGAAGTCCACCCCGCACTCCTTCAGATAGGGCAGCTTCTCTGCCACGCCGGACAGAGAGTCGGCAAAGGCGGCGGCGTCCGCCGTCATGGCCAGCCGGTCCCGGCGGCAGTACCAGTCGGGGTCGGCCTCACGGCGCTGGTCCTGATCCAGCAGGTCCTGGGGACGGCTCTCCTGATACCGGCGCAGCAGGGTGAGCAGCCCGTCCCAGGCGGCCAGATCGCCCTGGAACTGGGCACGGTACAGCCGCTCCAGCTCATCGCCGTACTGGGCCAGACGCAGGTCCAGCAGGCCGGGGGCAGGAGCGGTCTCCACAACAACGGGTGCAGCCTCCACCTGGGGAGCGGGGTCGGCCTTGACCACGGTCTTGGGGGCCAGCAGGGCCTCCGGCATTACGATGGCGGGACGGCGGCCGGGGACGGCGGGGCGCTTAAAGTACAGGTCTTCCTCCTGGGCGCGGATCATGCGCCAGGTATGACAGGGCACAGTGCCCTTGCGATAATCACGATGGTCCATATTGAATCTCCTTTATAGTACGGGCCCAAAGTACGGACTCGGAAAATGCGATGGGAGCAGACCGGGCGGCCTGACCAACCTTACATACTATAGCACGCTCCGGGCGGTTCTTCAACTGGAAGGGCCCAGTTTTCCCTGCAATTTCCACCAAAAAGCATGCTGACAGGAAGAAAAGGGATTGTAATTTCCGGCCGGGCGTGGTAGCTTGTTGAGAGAGACCGGCGAAAGGGGGTACGGCGGTATGCCGATCCTGGAGGAATATCATAATGCGCTCCGTCTGGGCCAGAAGGAGGTCAAAGCGGCGGCGGCCCGGGGGGAAGCCACCGGTTTGCAGGTGCTGCCCGGTGACCCGGAGGAGCTGGCCATGCGGCGGGAGAGTCTGGGGGTGGTGGAGGTACCCAGCGAGCTGATTGTGGGCACCTGCAATGGGCTGCGGAGCAGCAGCTTTTCCCCCGGCTTTTACCCGGTGCTGGAGGCGGACAGCGAGTTTGCCACCAAGTGGGCCTCCCTGTGCCAGGCGCACCTGGAGGAGGGCATCCGGGACCCCATCAAGGCGGTGGAATACCTGAACCGCTTCTACGTGGTGGAGGGCCACAAGCGGGTCAGCGTGCTGAAATATTTTGGGGCCATCACCATCCCGGCGGTGGTCACCCGGCTGCTGCCCCGTCCCTCCGACGACCCGGAGATCACGGCCTACTATGAATTTCTGAATTTCTACCAGATGACCGGCCTGAACTTCCTGGTGTTCAAGCGCCCGGGGGAATACCGGGAACTGCTGGAGGCCATGGGGCGGCCCAGCCAGGAGCCCTGGAGCGCCGAGGAGATCCACAGTTTCCGCTCCTTCTACTACATGTTCCGGGACGCCTGTATCCGGGAGAGCGCCGATCAGCGGTATATCTCCCTGGCCTTCCTGGTGTATGTAAAGCTCTTCGGGTATCAGGCCTCCCGGGGCAAGCTGTCCACCCAGATTGCCAGGGAGCTGCCCATGATCCGGCAGGAGGTGCGCAACCGGCTGGAGAACGCCGGTGTGGCCCTGATGCTGGACGACGTGGTGAAAAAGCCCCTGTTTACCCTGCCGGTCACTGAGCGGCTGTGCGCCGCCTTCATCCATGCCGGCAGCAGCGAGACCTCCCGCTGGGTATACGAGCATGAGTGCGGCCGCTACCTGCTGGAGGACACCATGCACGACCAGGTCTATACCCTCTCCTACGAGAATGCCGTCACCGACGAGGCGGCGGAGGCCGCCATCAACGAAGCGGTGGAGAAGGGGGCCGACCTGATCTTTACCACCGACCCGTCCCTGCTGCTGGCCAGCGTCAAGCAGGCGGTGCGCCACCCGGAGATCAAGTTCTTCAACTGCTCTCTCAACAACTCCTATCCCTCGGTGCGCACCTATTATCCCCGGATGTACGAGGCCAAGTTCATCAAGGGGGCCATCGCGGGCACCCTGTCCCGCAGCGGCTGGATCGGCTATGTGGCCGACTACCCCACCTTCGGCACCATCGCCAGCATCAACGCCTTTGCCCAGGGTGCCCGGATGGTCAATGCCAACGCCCGGGTGCTGCTGTCCTGGGACAGCCTGAAGGAGGGGGGCGGCATCGACAGCCTGCGGGCCAAGGGCATCGTGTATATCGACTATCTGGACCGGCTGGCCGCCAACGCCGGGCCCCGGTCCCGGGAACTGCACAATCTGGCCCTCATCCACTGCGACTGGGGCCGGTTTTACCAAAGCCTGGTGCGCCGTGTGCTGGAGGGCAGCTGGAAGAAGGAGAGCCAGGGCAGCAGGGCCATCACCTACTGGTGGGGGATCAACCAGAAGACGGTGGATGTGCTCTGCTCCCGCCGCCTGCCCGCCGGTACCCGGAGGCTGGCGGGGGTGCTGCGGGATGCCATCCGGGCCGAGCGGCTGGACCCCTTCTACGGGGTGCTGATGAATCAGCAGGGCCACGTGGTATATGGAGACGACGGGCCTCTGCCCGCTCAGCAGATCCTGACTATGAACTGGCTGTCCTCCTATGTGGAGGGCTCCATCCCCAAGCCGGAGGAGCTCACCGACCGGGCCAGGGAGCTCATCCGGGTCCAGGGTGCGGAGGAGGCGTGGCTGAAGTGAAGATCCTGGCAGTTTCCGATCACGAATCCTCCTACCTGTGGGACTACTATACGCCGGGCAGACTGGACGGCATCGACCTGATCCTCTCCTGTGGGGACCTGAAGCCCCACTACCTGTCCTTCCTGGCCACCTTTGCCCACTGCCCGGTGCTCTATGTCCATGGCAACCACGACGTCAGCTATGAGAAGGATCCCCCTCTGGGCTGCACCTGCATCGACGGGCAGTGCTACGAATATCAGGGGCTGCGCATTGTAGGCCTGGGGGGCTCCATGCGCTACAAGAGCGGTCCCCATCAGTATACCGAACGGCAGATGGCTTTGCGGGCCCTGAAGCTGGCCCCCAGACTCTTTTTCAAAGGGGGCTTTGATATTCTGCTCACCCACGCGCCGGGGCGGGATATGGTGCCCTGCTCCGACCTGGCCCACACCGGCTTCCGGGCCTTCAACCGGCTGCTGGACAAGTACCAGCCCTCCCTGTTCCTCCACGGCCACACCCACCTCAATTACGGCCGGGAGATCCAGCGGGAACAGAAGTACGGCAATACCCGGGTGATCAATGGGTATGAGCGGTATGTGGTGGAATTGTAATAGCATAAGCATGGGACCGCCGGTCCCGGGGAGACCCGGGGCCGGCGGCTTTTTCTGTTTCACACAGAAACTTTTCGCCTGATGAAGCGTCTAAAGGAATAGAAGACACGGCAAGATTCGGCGGAAGTTTCCGGCAGGGAGGGATACACTGAAGAGGTTCCGGAGACCGCCGGAAGGGGACCGTCCAAATTTAAGCTTTTGTTAAGAATTTGTCACTGCTTTGTCATTGCTTACCTTACCCGGTATGCTAGAATGACAGTGACCAAGGAAGTGGATAAGGAGGAATTTCCTATGACGGATCAACAGACGCCTGTGCTGGAACGGCCGGTCCAGAGTCAAACTCCGCCGGCGGCGCCTGCGGGCCCCCGCAAGAAAAAACGGGGGAGCAGGGTCAAGCTGGTGGTGGGCCTGCTCATTGCCGCGGCTGTCATTGGGGCCGTGGCTTTTGCCCTGTGGTATTTTGTCTTCCGGGAGGACGACGTCAGAGGCAAGCCCATGGTGGAGCCGGTCCAGCTGGGGTCCATCCAGGTCAACGTGGAGGGCAGCGGTACCACCAAGGCCAAGGACTCGGCTACCATTACCCCCAACTCCGGTACGGTCCTGGAGCTCTTTGTCAAGGAGGGCGACCAGGTCACGGCGGGGCAGCAGCTCTACCGGATGGACGACACCGCCGCCCGGGAGGAACAAACGGTGGCCCAGGAGGCGGTGGACAACTGCCACAAGGAGCTGCAGGCGGTCTATGACAAGATCGCGGAGCTTACCATCAAGGCGCCTCACCCCGGCAACCTGCGGGAGGTGGCCGACCTGAAGGTGGGCGACACGGTGAATGAGGGGGATACCATCGCCAAGCTGGTCAACGACACCAAGCTGCGCATGTCCCTCTACTACAGCTATGCCTATGAGAACAGCATCCATGTGGGACAGACCGCCCAGATCTCCATTCCGTCTATCATGGGCAGCCGGACCGGCACGGTGGAGAAGATCAACAAGGTGCGCTTTGTCTCCCCGGAGGGCGCCACCCACTTTGAGGTGGTCTTTGTGCTGGACAATCCCGGTACCCTCACCGAGGGGATGGAGGCCTCCGCCGGCCTCACCGCCGCCGACGGCACCCCCATCTATCCCTATGAGAACGGGAAGCTGGAGTTTTACGAGACCACCGAGATCAAGGCCAAGGCCTCCGGTCCGGTGGAGAGCGTCAATCTGCTGAACTACCGGGACGTGAAGGCCGGCCAGACCCTGGTCCAGCTGGGCGCCAAGAACACCGACGAGGAGATCGCCTCCAAGGAAAATGCCCTGAAGGACGCGGAGGAGAAGCTGAAGACCGCCACCGAGGAGCTGGCCAAGTACAACGCCGTGGCTCCCATTGACGGCACCGTGCTCTCCTGTACCCTGATGGAGGGGCAGGAGGTGTCCAGCGGCCAGGGCATCACCATTGCGGATACCTCTGTGATGACCATTGAGATCCAGGTGGACGAGATGAACGTCCAGTACATCAAGCCGGGCATGATGGTCAACATCGACCAGTACGGCACCCCCTACATGGGAATCGTGGAGAGCGTCTCCCTCACCGCCACCGGTGAAAACGGCGTGGCCACCTTCCCCGCCGTGGTGAAGGTGGATAACCCGGACGGCAGCCTGATGAGCGGCATGTACGTCAACTATTCCTTCGTGGCCAGCCAGTCGGACAACTGCCTGACGGTCCCCGTCCAGGCGGTGAAGTATGTCAGCTTTTCCAACGTGCAGCTGCCGGATAACCTGGATGCCGATCCCAATGCCGGCGGCGGTTTTGGCGAGGGCGGCATGGTGGACGGCTCTGATCCCGAAACAGGCCTGCCCGAGGATGGCTTTACCGAGGACGGCTTCGTGGAGGACGGCATGACCGACGGCGTGGTGGCCCTGCCCCAGCGGTACTCCGGAGGCGTCTTTGGCCGCAAGCTGGGCGCTATTGCCGTGCCCATGCCCGACGGTGGCGGTATGGTCGACGGCTCCATGGGCGGCTCCATGGAGGAGGAGACCCGCACCATCGTCTGGGTCAAGTCCGATGAGCCCCCTGTCAACGCCATTCTGGAGCCCGATCCCGCCTGGGAAGGCCCGGAGGGCTTTTGGGCCGTTCCCGTGGAGGTGGGTCTGAACGACAGCGCCCGGGTGGAGATCAAGCGGGGCCTCACCGAGGGCCAGGAGGTCTTTGTGGGTTACGAGACGCCGGAACAGACCATGTATTAAGAGGGCGACGCCATGCTCATTGATGTAAAAAATCTCTTCAAGATCTACCATGAGGGAGAGGAGAGCGAGGTCCGGGCCCTGGACGGCGTATCCCTGTCGGTGGACCGGGGGGAGTTTGTGGCCATCATCGGCCAGTCCGGCTCCGGAAAGTCCACTCTGATGAACATCCTGGGCTGTCTGGATATCCCTACCTACGGAGACTACCATCTGGACGGGGTGGACGTGACCGAGCTCACCGACCGGCAGCTGGCCCACATCCGCAACAAGCAGATCGGCTTTATCTTCCAGGGCTTTAATCTGATCCCCGCCCTCAACGCCTGGGAGAATGTGGAGCTCCCCCTGATCTACCAGGGGGTGCCCGCCTCCAAGCGCTGGGACCGGGTGGAGGCCGCTCTGGAGCGGGTGGGTCTGGCCGATCGGGCGGAGCACAAGCCCACTGAGATGTCGGGCGGCCAGCAGCAGCGGGTGGCCATCGCCCGGGCCATCGCTACCCAGCCCCCCATCATCATGGCCGACGAGCCCACCGGCGCTCTGGACTCCCGCACCGGCAAGCACGTGCTGGAGATCCTCCACGGGCTCCACGAGGAGGGCTCCACCATCATCCTCATCACCCATGACAACGGCATCGCGGCCACCGCCCAGCGGATCATCCGCATTGCCGACGGCCACATCCTCTATGACGGAGACAGAGAGGGGGCCTTTTCGTGAATCTGATGCAGGCATTCAAGATCGCCGTCAAATCCATCGCGGCCAAAAAGGCCCGCTCCGCTCTGACCATGCTGGGCGTCATCATCGGCCTGGCCGCCGTCATCATCCTGGTGTCCTACGCCCAGGGCCAGAACCAGCAGATGCGGGAATTTTACGAGAGCCTGGGCAGCAACGTGGTGAATATCAATGCCTACAGCCCCGGCAAGAACGTGGCCAAGCTGCTGGGAGATTACTGCATGGACGAGCTGGACGACTATATCCTGGGTGTGACCCCGGTGGTGAACTTCTATGAGCGGACGGTGCTCAAGTACGGGGCCAAGACCATGGACAGCTACGAAAGCAGCTGGGAGGAGAGTCCCCAGCTGGTGATGGGCAATCAGGACTACTCCCTGTGCAACAACTTCACCATAGCCAAGGGCCGGGACATCTCCTTCCTGGATGTGGACCGGTACAACCAGGTGTGCGTCCTGGGCCATGATGTGGCGGAGACCCTGTTCAACTTTGTGGACCCGGTGGGCAAGGAGATCACCATCAACGGCATTCCCTTCACGGTGGTGGGTGTCTTTGCCGAGAAGGACCCCAACAACATGTCGGGCATGGACCGCTATCTGCTGGTGCCCTACACCATGAAGCGGGTGCTGAGCAGCGACAACATGATCTCCGACTTTGTGGCCAAGGCCAAGGACTCCGCGTCCACCGCCAAGGCGGTTTCCCTGCTCCAGGGCTATTTGGACAACCTGCTGGGAGAGGGCATGGGCTATGTCCAGAGCCCCAACGAGTGGCAGGAGCAGAGTGAGGAGCAGGACAAGATGCAGCAGCGCTTCCTGGGCGGTATCGCCGCCATCTCCCTGGCGGTGGGCGGCATCGGCATCATGAATATCATGCTGGTCACCGTCACCGAGCGGACAAGGGAAATCGGCATCCGCAAGGCCATCGGCGCAGAGCGCAGAAGCATCATTGCCCAGTTCCTCATTGAGGCCTGCATGATCTGCGGCATCGGCGGCCTGTTCGGCATCGCGGCGGGCTATGTGGGCACCCTCATTGTAGGCAAGCTGTCCTTCAAGATGATATTGATCCCCAACGCGGGGGTGACGGTGGGAGCCTTCTTCATCTCCGTCGCCCTGGGCGTGGTGTTTGGACTCTATCCCGCCATCAAGGCCTCCGGCCTCCAGCCGGTGGATGCCCTGCGGGCAGATTAAAGGAGTGAGCGTATGAGACTGAGAAAATGGCTTTCCGCCCTGCTGGCAGCGGCCATCCTGGCGGGGATGTTCCTCTTCCCGCCAGCGTCGGCGGCGGGGAACAGCGCCTTTACCGACATTGCCGACGCCGGACAGGCCAATGCCGCCGAGACCCTGCGGCTGCTTGGGGTGGTAAACGGCACCGGCACCGGCGCCTTCAACCCCAGCGGCACCCTGACCCGGGGTGAGTTCTGCAAGATGGTGGTGGAGATCATGGGCCGGGGCGCCGAGGAGCCCGCCCAGCGCAGCCGCACCATCTTTACTGACGTAGGCCCCCGGCACTGGGCCAGAGGCTACATCAATCTGGCCTCCTCCATCACAGTGGGGGGCGGGGGCTCCTCCGGCGACGGAGAGAGCCAGAGTGCCGGCACCCGCCTCATCATGGGCGTGGGAGACGGCACCTTCCGGCCTGACCGCCCCATCACCATGGGGGAGGCGGTGACCATCCTCATGCGGGTGCTGGGCTACCAGGACGGGGACGTGGCCACCGGCACCGTGTGGTACGAAGGCTACATGGGCCTGGCTGCCCAGGCCGGACTGGACAAGGGCCTGACGGTATCGGGGGGCGCCAACCTGACCCGCGGACAGGCTGCCATCCTCTTTTACAACCTGCTCTTTACCAGCTCCAAGGGGGGCGACGAGCCCTATCTGACCACCCGCGGGTGCAGCATCACCGAGCCCTCCGTCCTGCTGGATGTGACCTCCGCCGCGGCGGGGACCACCAACGGCAAGGTGTTCACCGCCGCCGGTACCTACCAGAGCGGACGGGTGGGCATGGATGAGACCCTGGGCGGTACCCTGGCCAAGCTGGTGCTGGACAAGGACAAGAAGGTGCTGGCTATCCTGCCGGAGGAGGGCTATACCTACAAGGCCTTTACCGTGATGGGCAGTCCCCAGGCCAACGCCATCCCCACGGTGGATGGAGATACGGTGGCGGTGACCCTGGATACCCA
Organism: Flavonifractor sp. An82; assembly: GCF_002159265.1. Taxonomy (GTDB): domain Bacteria; phylum Bacillota; class Clostridia; order Oscillospirales; family Oscillospiraceae; genus Flavonifractor. Next base: position 38,481 of record NZ_NFHG01000007.1, on the reverse strand, counting down.
GGTCTACCGCAGCGACAGCGCGGATGCGGAAACCTATGAGCAGGTCTGGACCAGCCTGCGTACCGGCACGGCCATGGTGGCCTGCTATGATGCTGCCGGGCAGCTCCAGCACCTCTACCGCACTGCCGCCAGTACCAGCGGAGAAAACGGCCGGGTGATGGTGGTCAAGAACAAGCCCACCGGCACCGGCAACGCCTTCTATCCCATTACGGATGGTAAGACGCCCACCATCTACAAAAACGGCATTCCGGCGGATACCAGCGACATCCGCCAGTACGACGTGGGTACCTACGATCCCAATTCCAATACCCTGTTTATCTCCGATTTGAAGCTGTGCGGCCTCTATGAGGACGCCTATCCCAACGCCCAGACCCCCTCCACCATTACCATGATGGGGGCCAAGTTCCAGGTGCTGCCCAGCGCCATGGCCGATCTGGCCACCTTCAAAGTGGGCAGCCGGATGACGCTGCTGCTGACGGCCACCGGCGAGGTGGCGGGCGCCGTCTCCACCGACGTGGCCAAGTCCAATGCGGTGGGCGTGGCCCAGGTGACCTCCAAGGACGATGTGAGCATCACCCTGCTGGATGGACTCATCACTTTGAAGGGCGGCACCACCTACAGCGACACGGCCGCCGAAAAGCTCAACGGCTATCTGGTCACGGTGTCCTCCAGCAGCCGGGGTATCCTCAATCTGAGCCGGACCTATTACAAGGGCTCGGTGGCGCCCCTGGATCTGGAGCAGGAGCGGCTGGGGACCAAGAAGCTGTCTCCCGGCGCCCGGTTCTTTGAGCAGGTGGGCAACGGTACCCTGGTGGAGATTAAGCGCAGCGATATCACCGTACCGCTGGTCATGGCCGATCAGATCAGCTATGTGGGCTATGACTGGGCCAACCGGGTGGATAAGGTGGTCCTCAATGATGTGACCGGCGACCGGTACCAGTATGGTGAGATCTATTACCGGCCTGCGGGACCCCAGGAGATCAAAAACCCCGACGGAACGGTCACCCAGGAGTATCAGAACGGCGAGATCCGTGTGAGAAACGGCAGCGGCGACGTCACCTATACGGTGGGCCGGGTGGAAGACGCCAAGTCCGGCAAGATGGGCGGAATTGCCGGCTCCCTGAGCAAGATCGAGGACAACTATCTCATGGCAGGCTTTATGGTGGTCCAGTCCGTCAAGGGCATCCGCCGGTCCCAGTTCGACCTGGATACCATGACCCTGACCACCAACGAGATGGTACTGCCCATCTCCAGTCAGGTTCAGTGCTACAACAAGACCACCGGGCAGTGGTACAGCGTCAGCGAAGGGAACTATCTGGACAACCTGAAGCTGGCCCTGGCCTTCTGCGACGATATCACCGTCTACTATGACCGCTCTCCCGACCAGGGCGGCAAGGTGCGCATCGTGGAGGTCAAATAACATAAGAAAGCCCCCCGGCTCACGCCGGGGGGCTTTCTTACGGATCAATTCAGTTTTTCAGGCTCTCGGCCCAGGCGGCGTACTTTGCCACCTTCTCGTCGGCCTCCTCCTTAGAGGTGCCATTGGCCAGGATATACACCTTGACCTTAGGCTCGGTGCCGGAGGGACGGACGATGAGGCTGGTGCCGTCGGCCATCTCGTAGCGCAGCACGTTGGAGCCGGTGAGCTCCATGGCGGACTTGGCGCCGTCGGAGACGTTGACCACGGAGCCGTCCTTGTAGTCCTTCTGCTGGGCCACCGCCACACCGGCGATCTCCACCGGGGGATGCTCCCGCAGACCGGCCATCAGGTCTGCCATCTTCTTCAGACCGTCCAGACCGGGCATCACCAGGTTGAGGGTCTTCTCGCCGTAGAAGCCGTATTTCTCATAGCACTTCTGGAGGGCGTCGTACAGGGTCATGCCCTGACCGGCGTACCAGGCGGCCATCTCGGTGAGAGCCAGGGAGGCGGTGACGGCGTCCTTGTCCCGGACGTAGTCGCCCAGCATGTAGCCGTAGCTCTCCTCGTAGGCGAAGATCACCTTGCCCTCGCCGGCGTTCTCCAGCTTGTCCTTCTTCTCGGCCAGGAACTTGAAGCCGGTGAAGGTGTCATAGCAGGCAAGGCCGTTGGTCTCGGCCACCTTGCGGGCCATCTCGGTGGTGACGATGGTCTTGAGGGCCACCGGCTTGTCCGGCATCTTGCCGGTGCGCTGCTTGGCGCCGATCAGGTAGTCCAGCAGCAGCACGCCGGTCTGGTTGCCGGAGATGGTGATGTACTCGCCCTGATCGTTGCGCACCATGATGCCCACACGGTCGGCGTCGGGGTCGGAGCCCAGGATGAAGTCGGCCCCTTCCTTCTTGGCCAGATCCACCGCCAGGTAGAAGCCCTCGGGATTCTCCGGGTTGGGGGAGACCACGGTGGGGAAGTTGCCGTCAATGACCATTTGCTCGGGGACGCAGATGACGTGCTTCATGCCCAGGCGGCGCAGCGCCTCGGGGATCAGCTTGTAGCCGGTGCCGTGGAAGGGGGTGTACACCATCTTGAAGGTGTCGGCCACCTTCTCCACTGCGGCCTTGTCGTTGACCTGGCCCATGACGTTGGCCAGAAACTTCTCGTCGGTCTCCTCGCCCATCAGGGTGATCATACCGGCTTTCACAGCCTCGTCATAGTCCATGCGCTGGATGGAGTCGAACAGGTCCAGCTCCTCCATCTTCTTGGCAATGGCGGAGGCGTGGTGGGGGGGCAGCTGAGCGCCGTCCTGCCAGTAGACCTTGTAACCGTTGTACTCCTTGGGGTTGTGGCTGGCGGTGACGTTGACGCCGGCGATGCAGTGGTACTCCCGGACGGCGAAGGACACCTCGGGGGTGGGACGCAGGGCGTCGAACAGACGGACCTTGATGCCGTTGCCCGCCATGACGCAGGCGGTCTCACGGGCGAAGGCCTTGGAATTGTTGCGGCAGTCGTAGCACACGGCCACACCCCGCTCCACCGCCTCGGCTCCCTCGGCCTTGATGACCTCGGCAAAGGCCTGGGTGGCGTGGCGGATCACGTGGATATTCATCTGATGCAGGCCCACGCACATGGTGCCCCGCAGACCGGCGGTACCAAACTCCAGAGGAGCAAAAAAGCGGCTCTCGATCTCCTTCTCGTCGCCGGAGATGGAACGCAGTTCCTCCTTCTCAGCCTCGCTGAGGGCGGGACTGTTGAGCCACTTCTCATATACATCACGATAAGCCATGGGAATTACCTCCAATATACCTCAATTTCAGCAAAAGCACATCTCTGCGCTTGTGATTATAGCACAAACCGACCGGTATATCCACCCTGTTTTTTGGAAGTTTACGCCGTATGCTGTCAAATAATACCGGATATTTACTTGTGGTAGCCGGAGCCCTCCTGGATCTTGAAGCAGCGGTAGATCTGCTCCAGCAGCATGACCCGGGCCAGATGGTGGGGGAAGGTCATGGGGGACATGGACAGGCGCAGACTGGCCTTTTCCTTCAGGGAGGGATGCATGCCGTAGGAGGAGCCGATGAGAAACACCAGGGTATTGGTACCGCTGCCGGTCCACTTCTCCAGCCGGGCGGACAGCTTCTCACTGGAGAGCAGCTCCCCCTCCACGCACAGGGCCACCACCGCCGCTCCCTTGGGAAGCTTGGCGGTCACAGCGGCCGCCTCCTTTTCCAGAGCGGCGTCGATCTGGGCCCGGGAGGGATTCTGGGGCAGCCGCTCCTCGGGCAATTCGGTGAGCTGCAGCTTGCAGTAGCCCCCCAGCCGCTTGACGTACTCCGCCGCCCCGTCTATGTAGAATTTTTCCTTCAGCTTGCCCACGCAGATAATGTGAATGGAGACGCCCTTCATACCGCATACCTCCGTCCCGGCTCGCTGCGGGGAGCCACATCCAGGCATACGTCCCGCCCGGGGAGGGCCCCCATGCGGGTAAGAGAGTCTCCCACCACCTGCCGGGCCCGCTCCGGGGTGTTGTTCTCGTGAGACAGGTGGGCCAGCACCACGGTGGATGCCCCTGCCGCCACGGCGGAGCACACCAGGGCGGCCCCCGCCTCGTTGGACAGGTGGCCCCGGTCCCCCAGAATGCGGTCCTTGAGAAAGTAGGGGTAGGGTCCGGAGCGAAGCCACTCCACGTCGTGGTTGGCCTCGGCCACCAGCAGGTTGGCCCCCCGGATACCCGCCTCCACTTCGGCCGTCACATGGCCCAGGTCGGTGACCACCGCCGCCTTCCGCCCTCCGGCGGACAGGGCGTAGCCGGTGCTCTCGGCGGCGTCGTGGGGGGTGGGGAAGGTCTCAATGTGGATGGAGCCGATGGAGAAGCACTCCCCCGGCGTGAAGGGGTGGAGCACCTCCTCCAGAAAGGCGATGCGGTAGCACAGCTGCCGGCCGGTGCCCCGGCTGGCGTAGACCGGCACCTTCCGCTGCTTGGTCAGAGTGGTGAGACCGGAGATGTGGTCGCTGTGTTCGTGGGTGATCAGTACGGCGGACAGGTCCACGGGATCGATGCCCAGCCCCTTCAGGGCGGTGGTGATCCGGCGGCAGGAGATACCGGCATCCACAAGAATATGAGTGGCGCCGTCGCTCACCAGCAGACTGTTGCCGCTGGAGCCGCTGGCCAGGGTGCACAGTTCCAGCACAAAATCGCTCCTTTCCAGAAAAAACAGGCGGGAGATACACTCTCTCCGCCTGTTGATCGCAATGTTTGGGGTTATCCTACCTGGGCCTGCTTCTCCTCGTCGGGGGTGACCACCACGCGGATGTCGGCGCCCACGCCGGAGAGCTTGCGGACGATGTCCTCGTAGCCCCGCTCGATGTGGTGGATGCAGCCGATCTCGGTGGTGCCCTGAGCGGCCAGGCCGGCGATGACCATGGCCGCGCCCGCCCGCAGGTCGCAGGCCTGGATCCGGGCGCCGGTGAATTTCTCCACGCCCTCGATGACGGCGATCTTGCCGTCCACCTGGATCTGGGCTCCCATGCGGCGGAACTCGTCCACATAGCGGAACCGGTTGTCCCACACGCCCTCGGTGATGACGCTGGTGCCCTCCGCCAGGCAGAGGACGGCGGCGATCTGGGGCTGCATATCGGTGGGGAAGCCGGGGTAGGGCAGGGTCTTGACGTTAGTACGGGTCAGCTTGCCGGTGCGGCGCACCAGCACCGCGTCGTCCCGCTCTTCCACATCCACGCCCATCTCCAGCAGCTTGGCGGTGATGCACTCCAGATGCTTGGGGATGACGTTCTTGATGAGGACCTCGCCGCCGGTGGCGGCCACGGCGGTCATGTAGGTGCCCGCCTCGATCTGATCGGGGATGATAGAGTAGGTGCCGCCGCTGAGCCGTTCCACGCCGCGGATCTTAATGACGTCGGTACCGGCGCCCATGATCTCCGCGCCCATGGAGTTGAGGAAGTTGGCCAGGTCCACGATGTGGGGCTCCTTGGCGGCGTTTTCAATGATGGTCATGCCGTCGGCCAGAACGGCGGCCAGCATGATGTTCATGGTGGCGCCCACGGAGACGATGTCCAGATAGATCTGGGTGCCCGTCATCCGGCCCTTGGCAGCCTTGGCATGGATGTAGCCGCCCCGGACGTCCACGTTGGCGCCCATGGCCACAAAGCCCTTGATGTGCTGGTCAATGGGCCGGCCGCCGAAGTCACAGCCGCCGGGCGGGGGAACCTCCGCAGAGCCGAAGCGGCCCAGCAGAGCGCCGATCAGGTAATAGGAGGCCCGGATCTTGCGGGCCAGCTCCTCAGGCACCCGGGCGTTGCGGATGTGGGAGCAATCCACGTCCACCGTGGTGCGGTTGACGGTGCGCACGTCGGCGCCCAGCTCCTGCAGGATGTTGAGCAGCAGCGTCACGTCGCTGATCTGGGGCAGGTTTTCAATGCGGCATACCCCGTCCACCAGCAGGGCGGCGGGGATGATAGCAACAGCGGCGTTTTTCGCGCCGCTGATATCAATTTCTCCAAAAAGCGGCTTTCCGCCGTGAATTACATACTTTGTCAAAATGCAACCCTCTATTCCTTCCGCCGGGGAACACACCCTCACCGGCGGGATCCAGGGCCGGAACATCCGGCACGGTAAAGCATCCAAAGGCGCTCTTACTCCGCAGAGCGCTCCAATACGCATATATTATACCATAACTTGCAGTAAAGTCAAAGAGGTTTCTTTTCTGTGACCGCAGCGGGCCTCTACAGCGGTAATTTGCCCCGTTTTCGCCGGAAATATACCTGTGTTAAGGCCAAAGGAACTTATGAGCAAATGGTTTACAGAAGTTTTTCGTATGCCGCTCAGTCCGCATTATTATACCCTATGGTGTCCCATCTGTCTTTCTGAAAAATGCACAAAAAAAGCCATGGAAAGCTGTGGATTTCGCAGCTTTCCATGGCACAAACTGGTTATTTTGGCTATTTACTCTGCTTGTCCCGCACCAGGATGTGGGTGACGTTGGGTTGACTGGTGGGACGCACGTCCACTTCAAACCGGGAGAGGGATTTGACCAGCTTGGACAGCTTGGAGAAACCGAAGTTTCGGGGGTCGAAATCAGGCTGCTTTTTCACCAGCAGGTTGCCCAACTCCCCCAGGGCGGCGTAGCCGTCCTCGTCGGCGATGGTGTCCACCGACTCGGCGATGAGCTTGACCACCGCCTTGGGTACCTTGTGCTCCGGCTCCTGGGGCTGGGCGGGGGCGCCCTTTTTCTTCTGGCTCTGGGGCTTCTGGGCCTTGGGCTTCTCCTCCTCCGCCCGGGCCTCCTCGGCGGCGGCCCGGATGACCTCGATGTAGACAAACTTGTCGCAGGCCACAATGAAGGGGTTGGGGGTTTTGCGTTCCCCCATGCCGTACACCTTCTTACCCGCCTCCCGCAGCCGGACCGCCAGACGGGTGAAGTCGCTGTCGCTGCTGACCAGGACGAAGCCGTCCACCTGGCCGGTGTAGAGGATGTCCATGGCGTCTATGATCATGGCCGAGTCGGTGGCGTTCTTGCCGGTGGTGTAGCTGTACTGCTGGATGGGGGTGATAGCGTTCTCCAGCAGCGGCCCCTTCCAGGACGCCAGGTTGGGAGTGGTCCAGTCCCCGTAGATCCGCTTGATGGTGGGGGTGCCGTATACCGCCACCTCCGCCATGATATCCCCCAGGGCGGAGCGGGGTGCGTTGTCCGCGTCAATGAGTACGGCCAGGCGCAGGTCGGTTTGTTCTGACATATGAGCCCTCCTTATTATGTGGAAAATGGAATATTATATTAATCAAGAAACGAGAAATTTTGGTGCACTTTTTACCTGCCGCCCCCCTTGATTTTTACGCGCATGGAACTATAATGTAGACGCTTCAGGCGGTAGGGATGTTTTAGCTGACATCGCTCCGCCTGCTATGCTTTGCTCCTGCGACAGAGGGCGCGCGGCTCTGCCCGGAGGCAGTTTGAGGAGGTTCCTGTATGGTTACATTTTTTGTTTGCCTGATTCTGCTGATCGTGGGCTTCTTCACCTACAGTAAGCTGGTGGAGAAGATCTTCCGGATTGACGACCGGCCCACCCCTGCGGTAGCCCACCCCGATGGTGTGGACTATGTTCCCATGAAAACCTGGCGTATTTTCCTGGTCCAGCTGCTGAATATTGCCGGCCTTGGTCCTATCTACGGCGCACTGTCCGGTGCCTGCTGGGGCCCCTCGGTGTACCTGTGGATCGTCTTTGGTACCATTTTGGGCGGCGGCGTCCATGACTTCCTCTCCGGCATGATGAGCGAGCGCAACGACGGCAAGTCCATCTCCGAGGTGGTAGGCCTCTACATGGGCAAGGTCATCACCTTCATCATGCGTGTGTTCTCCGTGGTGCTGCTGGTGATGGTGGGCGTCAACTTCTCCGTTGGCCCTGCCGGCCTGCTGGCCAAGCTGACCCCCGATTGGATGGGCACCATGTTCTGGCTGGTGGTCATCATGATCTACTACCTGATTGCAACCTTCCTGCCCATCGACAAGATCATCGGCAAGCTCTATCCTGTGTTCGGTATCTGCCTGATCGTTATGGCCCTGGGCATCGGCGGCGGCATCCTGACTCAGATGAGCGGGGATATGCCCGAGCTGTCTCTGGCCAGCCTGACCACTGCCCATCCCGGCGGACTGCCCAAGTGGTCCATGATGTTTGTCACCGTGGCCTGCGGCGCCATCTCCGGCTTCCATGCCACCCAGTCCCCCATGATGGCCCGCTGCATCACCAGTGAGAAGCAGGGCCGCACCATCTTCTACGGCGCCATGGTGGCCGAGGGCATCATTGCTCTGATCTGGGCTGCTGCCGGCGTTACCTATTATACCAACCACGGCTCTCTGCTGGCCGGCATGACCGGCCTGACCAACGCCATCGCCGCTGGCGGCGCCGGTGACGTAGTCTTCCAGATTTCCACCGGCCTGCTGGGTAAGGTGGGCGGCGTTCTGGCCATGATCGGCGTCATCGCCTGCCCCATCACCTCCGGCGATACCGCCTATCGTGCGGCCCGTCTGACCATCGCCGACTGGTTCCACATTGACCAGTCCAAGGTAGGCCCCCGTGCCGCTCTGTCCATCCCCCTGCTGGGCGTGGGCGCCGTCATTGCTCTGGCTCTGCCCTGGGACGTGCTGTGGCGTTACTTCTCCTGGGCCAACCAGACCCTGGCTATGATCGTGCTGTGGACCGGCGCCGTGTTCCTGCACAAGTACGGTTATCCCCCCAAGGCCTGCTTCATCGCGGCTCTGCCCGCTACCTTCATGTCCGCAGTGTCTGTGACCTACTTCATCCAGGCACCTGAATGCCTGAACCTGTCCACCGCCATTGCTTACCCCATCGGTATCGTGGTGGCTGCCCTGTTCCTGGCCATCTTCATCTGGCGTGTCCTCATCGTGGGCAGGGACGATGTAAGCACTTTCACGGCTCAGAAAGCATAACAGAATTTCGTCAAGATCCGGAGGAATTTCCTCCGGATCTTTTTTTCGGCTCCTTTGCAGCAAAACTGCGTCTAAAAGCGTATATAAGGGTGAAAGGAGGGGAGAGGATGGATTCCAACCGGTTGGAGACCCTGCTGCTGCAATATGAGAATACCCTGTATCGGGCCGCTCTGGCCATCCTTGGGGACGCCCATGAGGCGGAGGACGCGGTACAGGACGCCTTCCTCCGCTGCCTGGAAAAGGACCCGGACTTCGAGAGTCCTGCCCACGAAAAGGCCTGGCTGCTGCGGGTGACCGTCAACGGCTGCAAGAGCCGCCTGCGTTCCCCCTGGCGGCGGCGCACCGCGCCTTTGCTGGACACCTACCCCGCCGCCGGGCCGGAGGAGCACAGCCTGATGGAGACCATCGGCAAGCTGCCTGCCAAAGACCGCACCGTGCTTCACCTCTATTATTATGAGGGATATCAGACGGCGGAAATCGCCGAACTGACAGGCTGGCGGGAGGGCACCGTCCGCTCCCGGCTCACCCGGGCCAGGGAAAAGCTGGGAGTGCTGCTGAAAGGAGACGAACCATGAACCGATATCGTACCTATATGGACCGTATTCAGGCCCCCGGAGAGCTGCGCGAGCGGATCATGGCGGGGGAGAGACCCCGCCGTCCCCGCCCCGCCCTGGCGGCGGGAGTGCTGGCGGCCTGCTGTCTGGTGGCGGCGGTGGGCGGCTGGCAGCTGTGGCAGGGCCGGGCCCAGACACAGCCCGATCCCACGGCTGGGGTGGCCGCCACCCCGGCGGGAAATCAGCAGACTGAGTATACCCTGGTGGTCGAGGACCCCTTTGAGGGCCAGCCCCACAGCTTCCCCAATATACCCGGCTACGACTACCCCGACTGCACCGGTTCGGACGCTATGGCCGGCGACTATGCCCTGCCGGAGGGGTGGTTTATGGAAAAACTTACCGCCCAGGAGATCATCACCGTCCTGGGCGGTACCGATCAGGTACCATGGATGCTGGACTGGACCGGCTTTGGACTGGACGGTATGGTGACCTACGACGGCGAGGGCAAGCCCTGGCGGATCCAGATCTGGGGTAACCGGGGAGAAGAGGAGCTGACGCTGGAGCTGTGGCCCGGCCGGGAACCCCTCATCGACCTTATCTATGCCGACGCCGGAGTGGAGACCGTGGACGGCATGGAGGTCACCACCTATTCTCTGTATTATGACACCGATGGAGACGATGTCAAGGAGCATGTGTACCATGCCCATTACTTTGACGGGGAGATGGGGGTCTCCTTCTCCTGCAACAGCGGGGAGGAGGAGACCGGAGCCCGGCTGACCAGCCTGGTAGTGGGCCACAAGGGGTTTACCGACGGCGGACTGAGGGGCGACGGCTTTGAGGGAAAACATATGATGCTGGCGGGGGTGCGGCTCTACGGCAGTGGGGAGTTGACCCTGGGCGAGGCCTATCAGCAGGAGCTGGCCGACTATCTGCCCGACCGGGCGGCCCTGCCCGACGGCTTTGTCTTTGAGAGCGCCCACTGGCACTTTGACGAGCTGGAGGACAGTTTGAGCATCCTGTGGTGCCGGGGGTATGACACTGTGAGCGTGAAGGCGGATCTGCTGCTGGACGCCCACACCGACGAGCAGCTGCCCACGGACGTTCTGCCGGATGAGATCACGCCACAGGCCATGGAGCAGCGGTTCGGCCGTTATGTGGACGACGATCTGGGGGATACCCCGGGCTGGCGGTATGACTCCTTTACGGTCCACTATGTGCGCAACGGGGAGCCCACGGTGGCTGTCACCTACAGCATCAAGGGCCTGAACCCGGAGGAGGCCGCCGCCCTTGTGAACAGCTGCCAGGGAGAGTGGAGCCTGGACTGAGATCCGGATAACAGAAAGCGCCTGCCGTGACTGCGGCAGGCGCTGTTCTGTTTACGGCAGCACGATGGTGTCCTCTTCTGTGATGCCGGACAGGATCTCCACATACTGGCTGCCCACCATGCCGGTCTCCACGGTGACGGTCTCTACTTTCCCGTTTCGCAGTACCTGAACGGTGTCGCCGTCCACCGCCTTCACAGGCACCCGCAGGCAGTCATCCTTGCCCTCGGTGAGGATGGATACCGACACGTTCATGCCGTCCCGCAGACCCTCGGTGTTCTCCAGGGCGATCTCCACGGTGTAGTCGGTGACGCCGCCGGAGGTTACGCCGGTCTCCTCCACCCGGCGGACCGAGCCCTCATAGGTGCGCTGCTCGCCGGTATCGGTGGTGAAGGTGATGGACACGCTCTGACCGGTTCCCACCCGGTCGATGTACTGCTCGTCGATGCTGGCGTGGACGCACAGGGCCTCCGGCTGGGCCAGCACCGCCATGGGATTGCCGGCGGAGGCCAGATCCCCCTCCTTGGCGGTGCGGCTGAGGATGGTACCGTCCACCGGGGCGGTGATGGTGTAATCCTCCCGCTGGTCCTCCAGCTGGGACAGGCTGGTCTGGGCCGAGCGGACCTGAATCTGGGCGTTGGTGACCGAGTTGGTGAGGCTGTCGTTCTTCAGGGTGCACACCGTCTGGCCGGAGGAGACGGTTTGTCCCTCCTGAATGGAAAGGGAGATCACCTGGCCCGACTGGGCGGCGTAAATGGACTGCTCGGTGCCGTAGGAAATGATGCCCGCCTCCATGCACTGCATCCCGCCCACCGAGGCCGTGGCGGTGGTCTCGTTGGTCAATGTGCCCGGATTCTGGAAGGAGAATTCCACGTTGACGCCGGTGCGGCTGCCGCTGAGAGCCACCGGCGTGTCATACACCCGCACTACCTTGCCGGGCAGGGTGTCCGCCATGCCGGGGAAGGAGATAAGGGCGGCGGCTCCCGGTGTCAGGAACTTGGCGTTCTCCAGGGAGAAGGGAACGGTGAGCTTCAGGTTTACATTGTCCACCACCTGGGCCACCGGCGTGCCGGAGGAGATCATGTCGCCCACATGGACGTTGACTGCCGTAACGGTGCCCGAAGCGTGGGATACCACCGACAGGTCGGCGCAGGCCGCCTGGGCCTGACTCAGGGAGGCCTGGGCGCTGTCCAGGGACAGCTGGGCCTGCTCGATCTGGTCCTCCAGGGAGCTGGAGTCGATGGTGTACAGCACCTGGCCCTCCGTCACGGTGTCCCCCTCGGCAAAGGTGCAGGACTCCACCGTGCCGCTGACGGTGGGAACGATGGTGTAGTTGTCGGCGTAGGTCACCGTGCCTGTATCCTCCACTCGGTATTCCACCGGTCCCACATCCGGATTTACGGTGCGGTATTCGTCTTTGTTCCCGCCGGAGCAGCCGGCCAGCAGAAGCAGACCGAGGACGGTACACAGGGCGGCTCCACGCCGCCGGAATACAGCTTTCATACAAATACACCCCCGTGTGCTATTCCACGCTCTTGAGCGCGCCCAACATATCGATCTCCCGCATTTTCCGACCGATGATGACATTGACCCCCAGGGCAAAGCCCATGGTCACCGCGCAGGACAGGCCGATGGCCATGGGGGTGATGACCACCTCCAGTGGCATGGCGGTAATGGACAAGATCAGAAAACGGTCCAGTGCGATGCCCAGCGGGATGCCGCAAAGGATGCCCGCCCCGGCGAAGATCAGATTTTCACTGAGTTGTAATTTCTTGATTTCCTTCTCATGGAAGCCCAGCACCATCAGGGTGGCCAGGCTGCGGATCTGTTCATAGAAGCTCATGATGCCCAGGTTATAGATGACGATACAGGCCAGCCCGCCACCAAAGACGATGAGGATGTACACCACCATGGAGGTATTGGTCATCTTCTCCACCGCCGCGGCGGTGACCGCCTCCCGGCTCTGCCAGCCGTCCACAAAATCGTAGCGGTCCAGCTCCCGTTCCAGCGCGGCGGCGTCCCCGGTGGTGAGATAGGCGGCGGTGGGAGAGTAGCCCTTCCCCAGGTCCCGCCACAGGCTGCGGCTCACATAGGCGCCGCTGACGCAGCGGTTGACCTCCGCTATTCTTAACGTATAGTAATGATTATCTCCGGTAAAACGAAGGGTAATGACATCTCCCTCCTCTACACCCAGCTCGTCGGCCAGGGCCTGCTCCAGCACCAGCCCGTCCTCCGGCAGGGTGAGAGAGCCGGAGGCGTAGGGGTCGTACAGGTGAAGGGAGACTGTGTCCTCCGTTACGGTCAGGGTGGAGGTGACCCGCTGGTCGTCGGTGTACATCCAGCAGGCGGTGGACATCTCCAGCTCCGCCCCGGTGACGCCGGGGGCGTTGATGAGCCGGGCGTACTGGGATTCGGTCACTGAGCTGTTCAGACTGGCCATTACATCGTATTTGTTCTGATTCTGGGCCAGAGCGTCGGAGTAGGTGTCCATGGAGTCCTTGATGGCGAAGGCCATAAAGACCAGGGCCATGCAGAAGGCGATGCCTACAATACAGGTGAGCATCCGCACCTTGTTGCGGAAGGTGTTGCGGATGATGTACTTGGTGTTGAAGCCCAGCCGCCGCCACAGGGGACCGATCCGTTCCAGCAGAACAGTTTTGGCGTTTTTGGGGGGCTTGGGGCGCATGCACTGGGCGGGGCTCTCCTTCAGCAGGGAGCGGGCCACCAGCCAGGCGCTGCCCAGACAGCACAGGGCGGTGAGCCCCGCTGCCCGACCCCAGGCGGCAAAGTCATGGACGATGGTATAGGAGGGCAGGTCACAGCCGGTGGCGATGGTCCACACAATGAGGGCGGCGATATATTTGCCCAGAAAGGCGCCGATGGGGAAGCCTACTACCACGACCAGCAGGGCGTGGAGCAGGTAGTAGATGAGAATGGTGCGGTCGTCGTAGCCCAGGGCCTTGAAGGTGCCGATATCCATGCGGGCATTTTCGATCAGCCGGTTCATGGTGCTCACCATCATCAGCACGGCGCACAGGAAGAACAGGGTGGGGAAGAAGGTGAGGATGGGCACCAGATTGTCCTTGCTCTCCATGAGGGAGTAGGCGGGCTGGTTGTCCTCCAGGGCCAGAATGTTGACCACCTTGGTGCCCAGCACCTCGTCAATGGCGGTGCGAAGGGCGGAGGGGGGCACGTCGTTGGCGGTGGTGATGCAGATCTGGGTATATTGGTTGGCCCCCATCACCCCGCTGAGCACCTCCTCGTCCACATAGGCGAAGGCAAAGCGGGACAGATCGGGGGAGGGGTTGGTGGCGTTGATGTTGTAGAGGCACTCCGGGTCCTTGCCGATCCCGCAGATCTGGAGCCGCAGGTGGATGCCCAGACCGGTGAGTGTGATCTCATACCAGTCCCCCACCTCCAGCCCGTGGGCGGCGGCGTACCCGTCGCTGAGGAAGATCTCCCGGCTGTTCTGAGGCAGGGAGCCCTCCACCACATAGGGAGTGTTGATGGAGAAGTCGGCCACGCCGTAGAGAGTGAGGGTCAGGTCGCTGTCATGCCGGTCCTCGGCGTCCAGCACCACCCGGGGCTGCACCCCTGTGATCCCCTGGATGGCCGCCAGTTCCCGGCAGTCGGCCTGATCCAGTCCGGAGCCGGAGATCCAGTAGTCGGCCACGTTCTGGGCGTCGTAATAGTCCCCCATAATCCGGTCTACATTATAAATGATTCCGCTGAGACCGGTGTACACCACCACGGCGATCATGGTGATGATGCTCACCGAGATCAGCCGGGAGGCGGTGCGCCGCAGGTCGCGGAAAAAATTCTTCCAGATCATGCTACCACTCCAGCTCCTGTACCGGCACCGGGTTGGGATTTTCCTCAAAGGACTCAATCTTACCGCTCTTCATGCGGATGAGCACGTCGGCAGTGGGCGCCAGAGCGCCGTTGTGGGTGACCACCACCACTGTCTTTTTGCTCTGCTTGCACAGGTCGTACAACAGGGCCAGGATGGACTTGCCCGTCACGTAGTCCAGAGCGCCGGTGGGCTCGTCGCACAGCAGCACATCGGGATTTTTTGCCAGGGCTCGGGCGATGGCCCCCCGCTGCTGTTCGCCGCCGGAGCACTGGGCGGGGAAGTTCCGCCGCCGGTCATCCAGTCCCACCATCTGCAATACCTCCCGGGTGTCCAGGGGATTGGGACAGATCTGGCTGGCCAGCTCCACGTTCTCCTCCACGGTTAAGTTGGGCATCAGGTTATAGAACTGGAACACAAAGCCGATGCTCTCCCGGCGGTACTGGGTGAGCTGGCGTTTATTGAATCCGGAGATCTCCTTGTCGTTGACGAAGACCTTGCCGCCGGTGGGGGAGTCCATGCCGCCCAGAATATTGAGCACCGTGGATTTTCCCGCGCCGCTGGCCCCCAGAATGATGGTGTACTTGCCCTCGGGGATGGTAAAGCTGATGTCGTCCACAGCCTTGATCACCGTTTTTCCCATAATATACTCCCGGGACACGTGCTCCAGCCGGACGCCTGCCATAAGACGACACCCCCTAAAAATTGGTGAAAAAGTACGGATAACGATGGAATTTGAGAAATAATTTGTAGGAATATATCATATTATAACATGTTGCCCCGGCGGACTCAATCCCCGCGGGGGTATGAGATAAAAAAAGCTGCGGACCGTTGTCGGTCCGCAGCAGAATACTTATGCAAACTGATAGATGCCGTCGGCAGTGAGGACAAACTGAGTCTGGAAGAACGCGGTGCAGGCCTGAGCCATGTAGGCGGGGTCCTGGCTGCCGGCGGTCTCCACGGCAGAATGCATGGCCAGCTGGGCCATACCGATGTCCACCATGGGGATGCTGACTGCCTGGCTCAGCAGATTGCCCAGGGTGGAGCCGCCGGGCTCGTCCGCCCGGTTGGCAAAGACCTGGACCGGAACCCCGGCCTGCCGGCAGATTGCCTTGAACAGGCCGGCGGTAAGGCCGGTGGTGGTGTACTTCTGGTTGGCGGACAGCTTGACCACTACGCCGCCGTTGGGATAGACCCTGTTGGCCGGATCGGCCTTCTCGGTGAAGTTGGGATGGACAGCGTGGCCGTTGTCAGCGCTGAGCAGCATGCTGCCGGCCAGGGCCTGCCGGACCTGCTGGGGATCCAGAGCCATCCCATGGGCGATCCGGGACAGCACGTCGGGCAGGAAGGAGCTGAGGGCGCCCTGGCGGGTGCCGCTGCCCACCTCCTCGTTGTCAAAGAGACAGTAGATGTGGCCGGTGCTGTCCATGGTCTGGGCGGTAAGGAAGCCCTCCAGGGTGGCATAGGCGCAGGCCAGATCGTCGATGCGGGGAGCCTGGAACAGCTCCCCGGCGGGGCCCAGCACCACCGGCTGCTGCCGGGGGCAGAGGGTGAGATCGGTGGCCAGAATGTCCTCGGGGGACACCTGCAATTCCTCCGCCACCAGCTGGGTGAGGGAGGGAGAGTCCGCCAGACCGTACAGGGGCTGCATGTCCTTCTGGGCGTTGTAGTCGTGGCCCTTATTGACGTCCCGCTGCTGGTGGATGGCCAGGCTGGGGATGGTGAGCAGGTCACGGTCCAGGTAGACCAGGCGGCTCTCCACACCCTGGGCGGTCTTGACCACCGCCCGGCCCGCCACGGTAAGGGGCCGGTCCAGCCAGGAGGCGCAGTTCATGCCGCCGTAGCCTTCGGCGGACAGGCGGAGGTAGCGCTTGTCCCCCTCCAGTACGTCGCCCTTGATGTAAAAGGTGGGGGAGTCGCTGTGGGCAGCGGTCATCCGCCAGCCGGTGACCGTCTCCCTGGGCAGGCGGAAGGCGATGAGGCTGCTCTGGTTGCGGGTGGTGTAGTAGCCCTTGCCCAACTCCAGAGTCCAGGGGGCGCACTCCTCCAGCCGGGCAAAGCCCGCCTGCTCCAGCAGGGCGGCGGCGCTATGCACCGCATGGTAGGGGCTGGGGCTGCCGGCAATAAAATGCATCAGTTGATGAAGCGTATCCATATTGTGTAACCTCCTGTACAGACAATGTGCGAATAAAGAAGCCGCGAACGCTGTGGCGTCCGCGGCGGGTGGTGCGGGCATGGGGACTCGAACCCCAACGCCGTGAAGCACGAGAACCTAAATCTCGCATGTCTACCAATTCCATCATGCCCGCAGAAATACTTGTATCAGTTTAGCATCGGCAGGGGGAAAAGTCAATTCCTCCGGCACAATTCCGGTGGGTTTGACTTGCGGCTTTGTTCCGGACGCATTATAATAAATCGACGAAAATACTGTTTCGGGAGGATTCAGACCATGAAAGCTGCGCCCCGGATTGCTGCCATACAGGATATTTCAGGTTTCGGCCGCTGCTCCCTAACAGTGGTGTTGCCGGTGCTGTCCGCCATGGGGAGCCAGTGCTGCCCCTTGCTCACCGCCAGCCTCTCCGCCCATACTGCCTTCCCGCCTAGCGACAAGGCCACCTTTCTGGACCTGACTGACCAGATGGAGCGGACTGCTGCTCACTGGGCGGAGTTGGGAGTGGAATTTGACGCCATCTACAGCGGATTTTTAGGCTCACCGGACCAGATCCGGATCATCGAGGGTTTCTATCAGCAGTTCCGGGGAGCCAACACCCGGGTGCTGGTGGACCCGGTAATGGGGGATCACGGCAAGCCCTACCGCACCTGCACTCCGGAGTTGTGCGCCAAAATGCGGGAGCTGGCCGATGGGGCCGACTGCATCACCCCCAACTGGACGGAGGCCGCCCTGCTGCTGGAGGAGGACTATGCCAGCCGTCCCACCCAGGAGGGGGGCATCCGGACCTGGCTGGAGCGGCTGAGCCTGGAGGGCAGGCGCTCGGTGGTGCTCACCGGCATCAGCCTGAGGGAGGGCCAGGTGGGCGCGGGGTATTTTGACCGCATCACCAGCACCACCGGCTTTGTGATGGCCCACCAGGAGCCCGCCCACTTCCCCGGCACCGGGGACCTCTTTGCCAGCGTGCTGCTGGGCGCCCTCATGCGGGGGGATGAGCTGCCCGGGTCTGTGGAGCAGGCGGTGAGCTTTGTCCAGCGGTGTGTGGCCCATACCCTGAAGGTGGGCACCCCGCCGGTGGAGGGGGTTCAGTTCGAGCCCCTGCTGAAAGAGCTGGTATAAGCGCTTGTTTGAAAAAGACAGACAGAAAAAAGGGACGCTGCGGATGCAGCGTCCCTTTTTCGGTTTCAAGTAACTTACTTGTGGTCCACGGAATACATATGAGCAATGAGGTCCAGGACCTTGTTGGAGTAACCCCACTCGTTGTCGTACCAGGACACGACCTTCACGAAGGTGTCGGTCAGAGCGATACCGGCGCCGGCATCGAAGATGGAGGTGCGGGCGTCGCCCAGGAAGTCGGAGGAGACAACGGCGTCCTCGGTGTAGCCCAGGATGCCCTTCAGCTCGCCCTCAGAAGCCTTCTTCATGGCGGCGCAGATCTCGTCGTACTTGGCGGGCTTAGCCAGGTTGACGGTCAGGTCGACCACGGACACGTCCAGGGTGGGAACACGCATGGACATACCGGTCAGCTTGCCGTTCAGCTCGGGGATGACCTTGCCCACGGCCTTGGCGGCGCCGGTGGAGGAGGGGATGATGTTGCCGGCAGCGGCACGGCCGCCGCGCCAGTCCTTCTTGGAGGGACCGTCAACGGTCTTCTGGGTAGCGGTGGTGGAGTGAACGGTGGTCATCAGACCATCGGTGATGCCCCAGTTGTCATGCAGCACCTTGGCGATGGGAGCCAGGCAGTTGGTGGTGCAGGAGGCGTTGGACACGAACTTCATGTCGGAGGTGTACTTGTCCTGGTTGACGCCCATCACGAACATGGGGGTGGAGTCCTTGGAAGGAGCGGACATGACGACCTTCTTGGCACCGGCGTCGATGTGAGCCTGGGCCTTCTCCTGGGTCAGGAACACGCCGGTGGACTCCACGACGTACTCAGCGCCCACCTCGCCCCAGGGAATGTCCTTGGGGTCCATGCAGGCAAAGAACTTCACGGTCTTGCCGTTGACAATGATGGCGTCATCGGTGTACTCGATGGTGCCGTCGAACTGACCGTGCATGGTATCGTAACGGAGCATATAAGCCATGTAGTCGGGGGTCATGAAAGGATCGTTGATGCCGACGAACTCGATGTCGGAGCGGTTGATGCCGGCGCGGAACACCAGACGACCGATACGGCCAAAACCGTTAATACCCACTTTAATGCTCATAGTGAATCTCTCCTTTGTTCTAAATAGCCTCTTAATACATCTTTCTTTGGCGCGACTACATTATAGACTAATCTGCCGGGAATGAAAAGAGGAAAAATGCAAAACTTACTGGGGAAACTGTATAAATTTATGCGTGGGTTATCGGTAAACGTGGCAGTTTCGACGTTATACGACCTTATTTCTTGAGATTCGACAAAATATTTGCTATACTGACTTTGATTATAGCCCCTCTGGGGCGCAGGAAGGGGAGATGGACGGATGGAGCCTGTTTCCGAGGACCTGGGACTGCTGCTGGTGGAGCAGTTCCGGGAGCAGATGAACAATCTGGCGGCGGCGGTCCAGCTGCTGACGCCGGTGGTACAGGAAAAGGCGGGGGAGCAGTACGAGCCCTATCTGGCCATCCTTCACCAGAGCATGTACCGCATGATGCGCATGCTGGGCAATCTGGAGTACCTTCAGCTGCCGGAGGAGGAAGTGAAGGTGGAGCCGGGCAGCCTGGATCTGGCGGGGCTGTGCCGCACCCTGGGAGAACAGGTGGCCTCTCTGGCAAAGCAGGCGGGACTGGAATTCTCCTATGAGGAGGAGAAGGGCAGCCTGATCACCACCGGGGACGGGGTCCAGCTGCGGCGGATGCTGCTGGGTCTCATCTCCAATTCCTTCCGGGCGGCGGGGAAGGGCGGACACACCGGCCTGCGCCTGGCGGTGCGGGAGGACCGGGCGGTGCTCACCGTTTGGGACGACGGCCCCGGACTGCTTCCCCCCGATGAGACAGAGAAGGAGAGCCTGCTGTACCGGCCGGAGGGCCTGGGGCTGGGGCTGCGGGTAGCCCGGCGCATCGCTTCCCTTCACGGCGGTACCATCGTATTTGAACAGCGGGAGGACCGTGGGTCCCGGGCGGTGGTGTCTCTGCCCATCCGCCCAACCGAAGGCGGCGTGCTGCGCACGCCACGGGCGGACTGGGACCGGTCGGGAGGGTTCTCCGACCTGATGGTGGAGCTGTCCGCCGTACTGCCCTATGAGGCTTTTCTCCCGGCGGATCTGGAATAAAGGCAGCAAGACGCAGGAGCGGCGCAGTCATGCGCCGCTCCTTATTTATTATAATAGGTAAGATCATGGCGGAAGAAGGGTCGACGGCTTGACGTTGGAGTACTTCCGTGGGATAATGATTAGAATCTGTTTTGGAATTTGGAGGGACATATATGACGGATTTTCTGGTCCGGCATTTGGTACGGGACCATGAGAACGTACAGGACCCGGCGGTGCGGGAGCGCTACGGCGTGATGTCCGGCGGCGTGGGTATTTTTCTCAATCTCCTGCTGTCGCTGGGGAAATTCTTTGCCGGTGTACTGACCGGCTCCATCGCCGTAACGGCCGACGCCTTCAACAACCTGTCTGACGCCGGCTCCTCGGTGGTCACGCTGGTGGGCTTCAAGCTGGCGGGGCAGAAGGCGGATGACGGACACCCCTTCGGCCACGGCCGTATCGAGTATCTGGCGGGCCTGCTGGTCTCCCTGCTCATTCTGATGGTGGGTGTGGAGCTGGGCAAGACCTCCATTGAGAAGATCATCCGGCCGGAGGAGGTGGCCTTCTCCCTGGTGACGGTGATCATCCTGATCTGTTCCATTCTGGTCAAGCTGTGGATGTGCCTCTTCAACCGGAAGCTGGGCAGGCGCATCAACTCGGCGGCCATGGAGGCTACCGCCGCCGACTCCCTGTCCGACGTGGTGGCCACCTCCGCCGTGCTGGCGGGCACCCTGATCGGCCACTTTGCCCAGGTGAGCATTGACGGCTGGATTGGTGTGGTGGTGGCTATCTTCATCCTGCGGGCTGGCTGGGGGGCCGCCAAGGACACCCTTAATCCGCTGCTGGGCACCGCCCCCGAGCCGGAGCTGGTGAAGGCCATCCAGCAGCTGGTGCTCTCCCATGAGCAGGTGGTGGGGATGCACGACCTGGTGATCCACGACTACGGCCCCGGCCGGCGGATGTGTTCCTTCCACGCCGAGGTGCCCGAGGACAAGGACATCATGGACGCCCACGACGCCATCGACCACATCGAGCGGGAGATCCAGGAGAAGTTCGGCATTGAGACCACCGTCCATATGGACCCCATCGCCACCGGGGACAGCGAGGTGGCCCGGCTGCGGGAGCAGGTGGCGGAGCTGGTCCGGGAGATCGACCCGGATATGAGCATCCACGACTTCCGCCTGACCCGTGGCCCCCAGCACTCCAACCTGATCTTTGACGTGGTGGTGCCCCACCGCTGCCGCCTCACAGACGAGGAGGTGCGGCAGCGCATCACAGATACCGTGCGCCGGGTGGTACCCGGCTGCTATGTGGTGCTCCAGCTGGACCGGTCCTACGTTGGAACAAAATAGGCGGTCGATTTACAAATTGTTCACCTCACGTCGGGACTTTGGGCGTATAATAAAAAAGAATGGGACGCGGGCTCCCGGTTGAATGCATAACCGGAGGGACCGGAAGAATATGATTCAGATCAGTCTGAGAAGGACGGTGTACTATGGGTAAAAAGGTCCTCATTGTGGAAGACGATTCCAATATTGCGGAGCTGCTCCATCTCTATCTGGAGAAGGAGGGCTTTGAGACGGCGGTAGCCGGCGATGGCGGCAAGGGCGTGGAGCTGTTCCGCTCCTTCCGCCCCGACCTGGTGCTGCTGGACATCATGCTGCCGGTGATGGATGGCTGGTCGGTGCTCAAAAAGATCCGGGAGAATGACAAGACCCCCGTCATCATGCTCACCGCCAAGGGCGAGACCCAGGACAAGGTGGCCGGCCTGGAGGGGGGCGCCGACGACTACATCGTCAAGCCCTTTGAGATGAAGGAGGTGCTGGCCCGCATCCACGCGGTGATGCGCCGCTTCGGCGGGGACGAGAATGGCAGCGGGGAGAAGAAGCTGTCCTTTGACAAGCTGGTCATCAACCTGGACTCCTATGAGCTGCTGGTGGACGGCAAGCGGGTGGATACGCCCCCCAAGGAGCTGGAACTGCTCTATCATCTGGCCGCCTCTCCCAACCGGGTGTTTACCCGCAACCAGCTGCTGGATGAGGTGTGGGGCTTTGACTACTTCGGCGATTCCCGCACCGTGGACGTACACATCAAGCGCCTGCGGGAGAAGCTGGAGGGGGTAAGCGACCAGTGGTCCCTGAAAACCGTGTGGGGCGTGGGCTATAAGTTTGAGGTTGTGACCGGCGGATGAGCAGTCTGTATAAACGGCAGTTCGTCCTGACGGCAGGGATGATCCTGATCTCCTTCGCTCTGTTGGGCGCCGCCTTCTTTACCCTGTCCTACCAGTACACCATCCGGCAGACCAAAGAGTCCATGGAGCGCAATGCCGACTACGTGGCCAACTTCACCGCTTCGGTCCGCTCCATCGGCTACAGTGTGGAGGATGAGGTGTATATTACCATGGTGGCCACCATCGCCCGCATCTCCGACGCGGTGGTGCTCATCACTGAGGCCGACGGCGAGATGGTGGTGTCCACTGACGGTGCCACGGTCCAGGGTTATAAGGATCTGTCGGGCCGCTATTTGCCCAAGTCGGTGTCCGAGACGGTGGCCAAGACCGGCGGCTACACGGGCATGAGCGATTTGGGAGGCTTCTTCTCGGAGAAGCGGTATGTGGCGGGCACTCCCATTACCATCAAGACGGTGGACGTGACTACCGGCCAGACCCGGCAGAATCTGGTGGGTGTGGCCTATGTGGCCGCGGAGGCCTCCAGTCTGACGGAGCTGTGGCGCGCCTTTACCACCATCTTCTTCTTTACCGCTGTGGTGGTGCTGTGCATCGCCTTCCTCACCAGCTCGGTGACCTCTTTGAAGCAGACCAAGCCTCTGAAGGAGATCGCCGAGACCGCCCGGAAATTCGGACACGGGGAATATGATGTCCGGGTCACCGGCTACGAGGACCGGCGGGACGAGGTGGGAGAGCTGGCCGAGGCCTTTAATGCCATGGCCGATTCCATTGCCAAGAGCGAGGAGCGGCGCTCGGAGTTTGTGGCCAACATTTCCCATGAGCTCAAGACTCCCATGACCACTATTGCCGGCTTCTCCGACGGCATCCTGGACGGCACCATCCCCCCCGAGCGGGAGCGGGCCGCCCTCCAGACCATTTCCTCCGAGACCCGGCGGCTCTCCCGCCTGGTGCGGCGGATGCTGGATCTGTCCCGGCTTCAGTCGGCGGAGAATGTGACGGCTCAGGAGCAGTTTGACGTATCCGAGGTCATGCTGCGGGTACTGGTGAGCCTGGAGACCAAGATCAATGACCGGCAGTTGGATGTGGATACCCAGCTGCCCGACGATCCGGTGATGGTGTGGGGCGACCCGGACGCCATTACCCAGGTGTGCTACAACCTGCTGGACAACGCCATCAAGTTCTCCGATCCCGGGAGCACCATGGGCATTTCCATCACCACCAAGGCGGGCAAGGCCCATGTAACAGTACGCAACACCGGCCAGACCATCCCGCCGGAGGAGCTGGCCATGATCTTTGACCGGTTCCACAAGAGTGACAAATCCCGCAGCGTGGACCGGGAGGGTGTGGGTCTGGGCCTGTATATCGTCAAGACTATCCTTAACAACCACAAGGAAAACATCACAGTGACCAGCCAGGACGGGGTGACCGAGTTCGCCTTTACCCTGACGCTGGCCTGAAACCGGCATCCAGTGGGCGGGGAAGATTCCCGCCTGCTGTGAGCCGCACTACGGGAGGGACCCATGCACGGCTACTACTATGACCAGAACCGGGTCTACCCGGAAGAGATGGGCGGCCCCGGCCGGAGGAAGGGCCGCCGGCCCAGGAGACCGGGCCGGGCGGTGCTGCTGTTCTGCGCCGCCCTGGCGCTGCTGATCATCGCGGCGGTGGTGCTCCACTGGGTGGGCGACACCTTGCGGTACCGGGATGCCCTGTCGCGGCCCTCCGGCGGCCAGCAATGGGAAGAGGACTGGGAGGACCCCTGGCAGGAGGATGAGAAGCGGGGGGAGACCACGGTAGAACGGGCTCCCTTGGGGGATGAGGTTACTGTAACGCTGAACCCCCAGCCCCAGTCGGAGCCCCACCCCCTCCAGACCATCTATGAGGAGAACATCCAGTCCATCGTCTCCATCTGGGGAGACGCGGGCACCTCCTACTCCTACGGCACCGGCGTAGTGCTGTCCGCCGACGGCTATATCATCACCAACGCCCACGTGATCGAGGGATGCAGTCAGGTGGAGGTGGTGCTTCAGAACGACCGCATCCTGGATGCGCTGCTGGTGGGAATGGACCTTCCCACCGACCTGGCGGTGCTCAAGGTGGAAGGGGAGGATTTACAGCCCGCGGTCTTCGGAGACTCCGATCAACTGCGAGTGGGGGACCCGGCGGTGGCCATCGGCAACCCCCTGGGCCAGGAGCTGCGGGGCACCATGACCGACGGCATCATCTCCGCCATCAACCGGGTCGTGGATGTGGACGGGTACAGTATGGTGCTCATCCAGACTACCGCCGCCCTCAACTCGGGCAACTCCGGGGGCGCCCTCATCAACCAGTACGGCCAGGTGGTGGGCATCACCAATATGAAGATGTACGCCTATGACGACACGGTGGAGGGATTGGGCTTCGCCATTCCCACCACCACCGTCAAGACCGTGGTGGAGGACCTGATCCGCCAGGGTTATGTCAGCGGGGAACCTACCATCGGCATCACCTGCTATACAGTGACCGAGGAGATGATGGAGGTCTACGGTATGCCTGCCGGCGTCTGTGTCAAGAGTGTGCAGGAGGACTCCGACGCCAGGACCCAGGGCATCTTCCCCGGGGACGTGATCGTGGAGGCCAACGGTCAGGCGGTGACCACCATCGAGGAACTGCTGGCCCTGAAGGAGGGGATGGCCGTGGGCGATGTGATCTCCTTCCGCCTGTGGCGGGAGGGCGCCTATCTGGAGCGTGAGGTCACCCTGACCGAGCAGTATATCCCCCAGTCATAAAGAAAAAACGGGCGTCTCCGTCAGGAGACGCCCAATGTGTGCGTGAAGAATGGAATGAATCGTTTGATGGATCGCACTTGTACCTCGCATGAGCTGCAAATATAAAATACCATATTTTACTGAAAATGTCAAAGACAACATTTGTCGAAAGGGGTCGGGGAGAAGATGATACTTGTAAACGGAGTGGTCCACACCATGGAGGGACCGGTGATCGGCCGGGGCTATGTGGCCTTTGAGGACGGAAAGATCACGGCGGTGGGTCCCATGGAGGAGCTGACGGCATCCGGGGATCAGACTCTGGACGTCCAGGGCGGACACATCCTGCCCGGCTTCATCGACGCCCACTGCCACCTGGGCCTGTTCGGGGATTCCCTGGGCTTTGAGGCGGACGACGGCAATGAGTCCACCGATCCCTGCACCCCTCAGCTGCGGGCCATCGACGGGGTGAATCCCCTGGACCGCTGTTTCCTGGAGGCCCGGGAGGGGGGCGTTACCACGGTGCTCACCGGTCCCGGGTCGGCCAACCCCATCGCCGGGCAGTTCCTGGCCATGAAGACCGACGGACGCTGGGTGGATGAGATGGTGGTGAAGGCCCCGGCGGCCATGAAGTTTGCCCTGGGGGAGAACCCCAAGTCGGTGTATA
Organism: Flavonifractor sp. An82; assembly: GCF_002159265.1. Lineage (GTDB taxonomy): Bacteria > Bacillota > Clostridia > Oscillospirales > Oscillospiraceae > Flavonifractor. The sequence continues at coordinate 12,882 of NZ_NFHG01000007.1, read as the reverse complement.
ACGATCGGAAGGAGACCCCGGTGACCCGTATGGCTACGGCGGCCCTCATCCGGGAGGAGCTGTCCAAGGCCCTGGAATACCAGGACAAGCAGGACAAGGCCGACCAGGACCCGGACGAGGATATGCCCGACTTTGACACCAAGCTGGAGGCGCTGGTGCCGGTGCTGAAGGGGGAGGTGCCCGCCCACTTCCATGCCCACCGGGCGGACGACATCGCCACGGCGGTGCGGCTCAGCAAGGAGTTCGGGCTGAAATACGTGATCGTCCACGGCACCGAGGGCTATAAAATTTCCGACCTGCTGGCCGCCGAGGGGGCGGCGGTAATTACCGGCCCCTGCCTCACCGACCGCTCCAAGCCGGAGCTGGTGGGTCAGACGTTGGAGAATCCCGCCCTGCTGGCCGGGGCGGGAGTGAAGGTGGCCATCTGCACCGACCATCCGGAGACCCCCATTCAGTATCTGCCCCTGTGTGCCGCCATGGCGGTGCGGGGCGGCATGGAGGAGGAGGAGGCCCTGGCGGCCATCACCCGCAATCCTGCCCAGATCGCCGGGATCGACCGCCGGGTGGGCACCCTGGCTCCCGGTAAGGACGCCGATATCGTGGTTACCCAGGGCCACCCCTTCGACTGGAACGGCAAGGTTATGGCGGTGTTTCTGGAGGGAAAGCAGGTCAAATAAGCAGGAAAAAGGCGCGCCATACAGGTATCCCAGCATAAGAACAACAAACCGATTTTGCGTATCGAAACAAAGGCGCCTACGAATTTTTCGTAGGCGCCTCTATTTTCATGAGACCCCAGTTGTTTGCATCGAAACTTCATGATTTCGTGATTTTTATTTGTCTTTTAGAGCCACACCTGTTATACTGGAAAATAGAAGAAATTTAGGAGGTGCAGGATGGCTATCAGCTATAATCGGCTGTGGAAGCAGCTGATCGACCATGGTTGGAGCAAGACTGACATGATGCACCGTGCAAACATCAGCACCAATGTGTTAGCGCGATTGAGCAAGGGCGAGCCGGTCTCGATGGACAGCATGGAAAAAATCTGTACTGTGCTGGGGTGCAACATCGGAGACGTGATGGAATTTATTCCCGATACAGAAAACGGAGGAACAAACCCATGATAACAGGCGTGATTAAAAATAAAGTAGACAAAATCTGGACTGACTTGTGGGCGGGCGGCATCACCAACCCCCTCACCGTCATCGAGCAGATGACCTATCTCATGTTTATCCGCTCTCTGGACGAAAAGGAGCTGGAGACGGAAGAATTTGAACACATGACCGGCGAGCAGATGGACAAAATTTTCCCCTCGTCTGCTGTGGGGCAGTCCATGCGCTGGAGCAAATTCAAGAACAACGACCCCCGGGACATTTACGATGTGATTTCCCGGCTGGTGTTCCCGGCCATCAAGAACATGAAGCACGGTCATCTGCCGGACTTCAACGACAAAGGCGAGCTGGTAGAGCTTACCGATGAGACCGAAGACGGCCCCCAGAACGAGAGCGCCTTTGCCCGCTACATGAGCGACGCCATGTTTCTGATTCCCACCCCCCAGGTGTTACAGAAAATTATCACCGGGCTGGACGACCTGTATGAGCACGACATTTCTGACCGGGATATGCAGGGTGACCTCTACGAGTACATGCTGAGCAAGCTGTCCACCGCCGGGCAGAATGGGCAGTTCCGCACCCCCAAGCATATCCGGGAGATGATGGTGGAGTTATTGCGGCCCACCCCGGACGATACCATCTGTGACCCGGCCTGTGGCACGGCGGGCTTTCTGGTGTCCGCTTCCGAGTACATCCGCCGTTACTATGAGGACACCATGACCACCGAACAGTGGGCGCACTTTGCCGGGGACGCGTTTACCGGCTTTGACACCGACCGCACCATGCTGCGCATCTCCGCCATGAACCTGATGCTCCACTCCATCAGCCACCCGGATATCGACTACCGGGACAGCGTGTCCAAGCAGAACCAGATCAGCGACCAATATACCATGTGTCTGGCCAATCCACCGTTCAAGGGCACCGTGGACGCGGAGAGCATCCACGACAATCTGAAAGCGGTGACCAACACCAAAAAGACCGAGCTGCTGTTTCTGGCGCTGTTTCTGCGGATGCTGAAAAAGGGCGGCCAGTGCGCCTGCATCGTGCCGGACGGGGTGCTGTTCGGCTCATCCAAGGCCCACAAAGCCATCCGCAAGGAACTGGTGGAGAACCATCAGCTGCGGGCCGTCATCTCCATGCCCTCCGGCGTGTTCAAGCCCTACGCGGGGGTGTCCACGGCAGTGCTGGTGTTCACCAAGACCGGCGCGGGCGGCACCGAAAACGTGTGGTTCTATGACATGAAGGCCGACGGCTTTTCTCTGGACGACAAGCGCAGCGAAATTTCGGACAACGACATCCCCGACATCATCCAGCGGTTCCACAACCTCGATCAGGAAGCCGACCGCCCCCGCACCGCGCAGAGCTTTTTGGTACCCCGGCAGGAGATTGCCGACAACGACTATGATCTGTCCATCAATAAATATAAAAAGGAAGAGTATGTGCCGGTGGAATATCCCCCGACAAAAGAGCTGATGAAAGACCTGCATGCGCTGGAGGCGGAGATCACCGCAGGGCTGGCGGAATTGGAGGGGATGCTGTGATGGCAAAGTTAGGAGATATTATAGAGCAAATCCGGGGGGTTTCATATAAACCAGCGGATTTGCATGATAATCTAAATAACAACAGTGTTATTTTATTGCGTGCAAACAACATTCAAAATGGAAAAATCGTGATTGATGATGTGGTATATGTTTCAAAAAATAAAGTAAGTGAATCTCAATATTTAAGGCAGGGAGACATACTTGTATGCACGTCTAGCGGCAGTAAGGAACTAGTTGGAAAGGCCGCATTTGTAGATAAAGACTTACCTATGGTATTTGGAGCGTTTTGCAAAGTTGTACGCCCTAAAATAGAATGCTGTGAATACATGGGATACTTCTTTCAGGCCCCTTATTACCGCAACCATATTTCAGCAGCATCAGCGGGGGCTAACATAAATAATTTGAGAAATGAACACATAGCTGATTTACACATTCCACTCCCATCTTTTGACGAACAGCGCAAAATTGCGGCGGTGCTGGATAAGGTCAGCCACCTGATTTCCAAACGCCGCCAGCAGCTGGACAAGCTGGATGAGATGGTTAAAGCCAGGTTTGTGGAGATGTTTGGGGACCCGGTAAGTAACCCCTATGATTGGAATTTAAAGGGATTACTTCAACTTGGAGATTGTAAAAATGGAATGAACTTTCATTCAACTGATGTAGGAGTAAATATTCACTGTTTGGGTGTGGGTGATTTTAAAAACTTATCTTGCATTTCAGATACTTCAAAACTCCCAACCGTTTCCCTTACAGATATACCATCTGACGAATATATGTTGAAAGATGGTGATATTGTTTTTGTGCGCTCAAACGGCAATAAGGCACTTGTAGGCAGAAGTTTAGTAGTTTATCCTGCAACAACTCCAACAACTTTTAGCGGCTTTTGTATTCGATTCAGATTAAATTCTGATGAAGTGAAAGCTGATTATTTGCTGCGAGTTTTAAAAACTGATTCTATCCGAAAAAAGATGGCTGGACGAGGTGCTAATATTCAGAATCTGAATCAAAAGATACTTGGAGAATTACAGATACCTGTCCCGCCATTAGATTTACAAAATCGGTTTGCCTCATTTGTAGAGCAAACAGAGAAAACAAAAACCACCATCAGCCACAGCCTTGACAAGCTGGAAACGCTGAAAAAGGCGCTGATGCAGGAATATTTTGGGTGAGGTGATATGGTGAAATGCGCATTGGATATATTGGTAGATAATCTCGGCTTTGAATCCTGCACTGAACTTTATGAGAAATTCATGCCCCCAATTTTTGCAGGAGAGTTAATTTATCATTATACATCATCTTCTGGCTTACAATCTATTTTGAAAGAAAATCCTGACAAGCTGATATTGAGGGCAAGCCGTTTTGACTGTTTGAATGACAAAATGGAAGGAACTTTTGCTAGAAAAATTTTTATAAATAATTGTAATGAAATGTATCATAAAGGCGAGATAGATAAAGACTTGCATTCTATTCTCGTGAATACATCACCTACCAAAACTACATTGTTTTATAATGTTGGTGGCAGAAGAAAACCTATAAGAATAAATAGAGAGCAATTTTTGACATCATTATCACAAGATGGCGATTCTTTAGCAATGTGGAAATATTACTCTAAGGGAACCCAATATGACGGACGCAATATTGGGCTTTTGACAAGTGAAATAACAAATTCGCTAAAAGAACAATTTTGGGAAAAAGAGGCTTCCTTTAGTATATTTCCTGTGGTATACAGAGAAGAAGAACAAAAAGAACTAATTACGGGTTTTATAAATCTTATAAAGGAGGCCAAAAAGTACAATCAAGATGATAAATTAGTGCGGGCGCTTGTTTCAGAGCAATTAGCGCAGTGGGCATTGGTTTTTAAAAGTCAGCATTTTTCACATGAGGAAGAAGTTCGGATTGTAATTGATGTAGGACGAACAACAAAAAATGGCGTTTTGCAAGGATCTCCTATACCAATCAAATATCGAGACAGCAACGGATATATTATACCATTCATTGAGTTGAATTTGAGTAAGAATTCGCTGGAAAGCGTAACGCTGGCCCCAATTGGGTGTGAAAAAGAAATGAAGGATATACAAAAAACTATTTTAGAAGATATGCTGTGCCGATATGGGTATTCGGCAAAAGGATATAATTCGGGGATTGATATGCGCTATTAAATTTTTTAGGTGCAGATATGCCCAACTTCTCCTTCCTCCAATCTAAAACTGAATACGCCCTCTTTGCCCCGGCCTGCATGGAAGCCGAGAAAATCTACGCCTCCGCCCTAGCCATGTGCGCAGTGGACTGCCAGAAGGCGCTGATGCAGGGCTATTTTATAAGGACGATAATTTTGAAAGGTGGTCAAAATCATGAGTATAAAAAAGAAGTATCAGGTATTTATCAGTTCTACATATAGTGACCTGATAGACGAACGCGCTGCAGCTACCCAGTGTCTTTTAGATAATAACTGTATCCCTGTGGGGATGGAGCAGTTTCCAGCAAGCGATATGAGTCAAATGGATTACATTAAAAGAATGCTTGATGATTGCGACTACTATATTCTTATTTTAGGCGGCCGTTACGGTTCACTCGATCGAGATGGTGTTGGCTTTACTGAAAAAGAATATGACTATGCAATTTCTAAGGGCATTCCAGTAATGAGCTTTGTATTTGATAAACCAGAAAATTTACCTGCAAAAAATTGTGAATCAACAGATGAGATGCGAGGTAAATTCACTGAATTTAGAAAAAAGTTTGCTCAGATAAATTGGTAAAGTTTCATGGTGATCTTGGTACACTTAAAGCCAATATCTCAACGTCTATTAACCTGTGTATACGAGATTTTCCTGCAATCGGATGGGTTCGAGGCGATAGTATTGCTAAAGAATCTGTCGAAAATGAGTTAATATTAGCAAAAAAACGGATAGATGAATTAGAAAAAAAGTTAGAGTCAACTCCTAAAATTTATGCAGGGTCAGAAGAACCGGAAAATTTAAAAAATGGAGATATATGGCTTCAAACTGTATGAAGTGAGGTGACACCATGCCCAACTTCTCCTTTCTCATAGCCAAACCTGACTACGCCCTCTTTGCCCCTGCCTGCATGGAAGCCGAAAAAATCTACGCCTCCGCCCCGGCCATGTGCGCGGTGGGCTGCCGCAAAGCCCTAGAATTGGCGGTGAAGTGGGTCTATGCGGCGGACGAGTCCATGAAACTGCCCTATAAAGACAATCTGCAATCTCTGGTGCATGAGCCGTCTTTTCGCTTTGCCGTGGACGCCAACACCTGGGGCAAGTTCCAGTTTATCATCAAGCTGGGTAACTTGGCGGTACATACCGAGCGCAGCGTGCAGCCCGGCGACGCCCTGGCCGCCTTGCGGGGGCTGTTCGAGTTCGTGGAGTGGATCGACTACTGCTATGGGGCAGACTATGTGGAGCGCACCTTTGACGAGAGCCTGATCCCCACCGAGCCGGTAGCGGTGGACACCCGGAAGATCAAGGAACAGGAGAGTTTGCTGGAGGAAAAAGCGGCAGAGATCGAAGCCCTGCGCAAACAGATCGAGCAGATGTCCGCCCAGTTCACCGCCGGAAAGGACAAGCACCAGAAAGAGCGTACCTTCCAGCCGGAGGACCTCTCCGAATTTGAGACCCGCAAGCGGTTTATTGATGTGGACATGAAGCAGATGAGCTGGAAGTTCGACGGTCCCGACGCCGATGTACAGGAGGAGTACCCGGTGGAGGGTATGGCTGGCGTACCGGGTCAGCCGGGCTACTGTGACTATGTGCTCTTTGGCAAGGACGGGCTGCCCTTGGCGGTGGTGGAGGCCAAGCGTTCCAGCAAGGACCCCAACACCGGGCGGAAACAGGCGGTGCTGTATGCGGATTGTCTGGAGCGGAAATTTGGCCGCCGCCCCATGATGTTCACCACCAACGGATTTGACACCTATTTCTGGGACGACCAGAGCGGCCCCCAGCGCAAGGTCAGCGGCGTATTCAGCAAAGACGACCTGCAAAAGCTGATGAACCGCCGGGCGGAACGGCTGGACCTGCTAGGAGTTGCCATCGACGACAAAATCACCGACCGCTATTACCAGAAAGAGGCCATTCGGGCGGTGTGCGGGCAGCTCACCCAGGGATTCCGCAAGCATTTGTTGGTCATGGCCACCGGCACCGGCAAGACCAGAACGGCCTCCAGCCTGACCGATGTGCTCAGCCGGGGCAAATGGGTGACCAATATCCTGTTTCTGGCCGACCGCACTGCGCTGGTCAAGCAGGCCAAGGACGATTTCAAAAACTATCTGCCCCATATGTCCCTGTGCAACCTCTGTTCCAACAAGGACGACCGGAACGCCCGCATTGTGTTCTCCACCTATCCCACCATCCTCAACGCCATTGACGACACCAAATCCAAGGACGGGCGGCAGCTCTTTACCCCGGCGCACTTTGATTTGATTATCATTGACGAGAGCCACCGGAGTATTTTCAAAAAATACCGGGCGATTTTTGAATACTTTGATGCGGTGATGGTGGGCCTCACCGCCACGCCCAAGACCGATGTGGACCGCAACACCTACGACTTTTTCGAGATGGAGCATGGTGTCCCCACCTATGCCTATGACTATGAGACGGCGGTGTATCAGGACCATGTGCTGGTGCCCTATTATAACTATGAGGTCAAGACCAAGTTTTTAGACGAGGGCATCACCTATGACGACCTGTCCGACGAGGACAAGGAGCGGTATGAGGAGGATTTCGTGGAGGACGGCATGATGCCGGACTTCATCCCCTCTGCGGCGCTCAATCAGTTCGTATTCAACGAGACAACGGTGGACATTGTGCTCCAGGACCTGATGGAGCGGGGCGTAAAAGTGGCGGGCGGTGACCGGCTGGGGAAAACCATCATCTTTGTCCAGAACAAGCGCCATGCGGAGTTTATTCTGGAGCGGTTCAATAAGCTCTATCCCCAGTACCACGGCACCTTTGCCCAGCGGGTCATCTGCGACGACTCCTATGCACAGACCATCATTGACGACTTCAAGCAGCCGGAAAAAGAGCCGCACATTGCCGTCTCGGTGGATATGATGGATACCGGCATTGATGTCCCGGAATGCGTCAATCTGGTGTTCTTCAAAAAGGTGCGCTCCAAGGCGAAGTTCTGGCAGATGATCGGCCGGGGCACCCGGCTGTGTCAGGGGCTGGCCTGCGTGGATCAGGTGGACGGAGCCTATACCGACAAGCGCCGGTTTCTGATCTTTGACTACTGCGGCAACTTTGAATTTTTCCGGCAGCACAAAGAGGGCTATGAGGCCAGAGAGACCAAAACCCTGTCGGAGAATCTCTTTGGGAAACAGGTCCGGCTGGCCATGGCGTTGCAGGAGTGCGCCTTTGCCGGGGAGGACGATCAGGTATGGCGGGGTGAACTGGTGGATACCTGCCACCGGCAGGTGGCGGCCCTCAATCCCGACCTGATCGCAGTCAAGCTGCGGCGGCAGTTCGTGGACAAGTACCAGAAGCCGGAGGCGTTTGCTACCATCAGCGAGGGAGATAAGAGCGAGTTGCTTACGCAGATCGCCCCCCTGGTGCAGGCCGAAGAGCCGGACGAGTTCGCAAAGCGGTTTGACAACTTTATGTATGGCTTGATGCTGGCCCATATCGAGCAGATGCCCGCGTTCAAGTACGCCAGGAAGCAGCTGTGCGACACCGCCGCGCTGTTGGAGCGCAAAGCCAGCATCCCGCAGGTCAAGGCAAAGCTGCCGGTGCTTCATGAAGTCCAGACCGACGCTTTCTGGGATGCCAATGACATTTTGCTGTTTGAGAGAGTGCGAAAAGAGCTGCGGGAGCTGATCCGCTTTCTGGATGAGGGTGGCAAACAGAAGTTGATTGTCACCAAGCTGACTGACCAGGTGATTGACAACCAGGAGGGTGTGCAGTTGGACGCTGCCTATGATTTTGAGGACTACCGAGCCAAGGTCAACCGCTATGTCAACGAGCATGGCGACACGCTGGCCATTTACAAGCTGACCCATAATATCCCGCTGGCCATGGGCGACTATCAGGAACTGGAGCGAGTGCTGACCAGCGAACTGGGCAGCAAAGAGGACTATGTTCGGGAGTTCGGAGACACCCCCTTCGGCCTGCTCATTCGCAAGATCGCCAAGCTGGATCACGAGGCAGCCATGCAGGCGTTTTCTGCCTTTATCAATGACCAGTCCCTGAACCAGAAGCAGATCGCCTTTGTCCATAAGATCATCCACCATATCGAGCTGAACGGGTATATGGAGAATGTGGCCGAGCTGACGAAGCCGCCCTTTGATAAGCCTATCAGTTTCATCAAGCTGTTTGACCCTAAAACTAGAACTGCCTTGATGGAGACCATCCAGCAGGTGCGGGAAAATGCGGTCCAGATTACCGCGTCATAAAGGTGATGGCTGGCCCAGCTGTTTTTATCCGCCGCCTCTGGCGGCGGTGAAACGCCCGCCCGGAAGGGCGGGCGTTTCACGCAAGCATAGCGTTTTGATGTCAAAACGCGCTTGCAGGGGAACCCCCTGTCCCCAATGCCGCCTGCGGGCGGAACTTTTCGGCAAGGCTGCCGGAAGGTTTTCTGTGCAAAGATCGGGTTTGGTGAAATCATCAAACCCGATCTCATTTGGATACTGCATACCTTTAACAGCCATATGCGATACCGAAAATCGGGTTCGGCAACCTTGCCTAACCCGATTTTTTACCTATTGCTTTACTTTCCACGCCTGGGCAAGAAGATCCTCCACTGTTCCGTCCTCATCATACCACAGACACTTCACGGCGCAGTCCGGGAACCAGTCAGAACGCAGCAACGCCATGATCACCCGCCAAAGACAGGCAAAGTCGCCTGCTTCCCGGCCATAGGCTGTCAGACCACTACGATTTTCTGTACAGTGCAGGCCACCCCGTTCAAAGGCCCGTTGAACGACCTGCCTTGCGTACTCCAAGGAATATCCCCACTGTTCCAGCGCATCTGCCCGAAACGCGATCTCCAACCGCATGGACGCTTCTTCCGGCATCTCCACACCTCCCATCCTAAGTTTGAGTATCTTACCATCGAAAAGAACATTTTTCAACCATTTGTGCGGCGGTTTTTTCCGGTGTGAGGGTGTCTCATGAGACACCCTCGAATCATAGCGGGTGCATCATGAGACACCCAACTTTTTCTTTTAATCCGGACAGGGCTTGTCCGGATTACCTGTTATGATGGCCCCAAGAACCGGGGGGGCGGCTCTGGAGCCGTCTCCCAAGAGGAGGAGAAACATGAACACACAAACACACCGCACCTGTATCCGCATGAGCAAGGAGGAATATGCCCTGCTGAAAGAGAAAAGCAGGGTTGCCGGGCTGTCCGCCAATGCCTGGCTGATGAGAGAGCTGGAGCGAAACCGCCCCATGCTCTACCGGGAGGAGGAGACGAGAGCGGCCATCGCCTTTGCCGATGAGGCTGGCCGGGACATCAACGCCGTGGCCAGGGCATTCAACAGCGGCAGCGGCACCGCCCAGCATCTGGAACTTGCCCTCCATCGCCTGGCCCAGGTGGTGGAACGGTTCCAGCAGGTGAGAAAGCTGGGGTACCCCTATGCGGTATAAACATAAGCCACGACCACCTATGCGGGACAACAGCTGCTCTCTGTCTGTCCGCATGACGGAGGAGCAGTACCAGCAGCTGTGCCGCTATCTGACTGTTACGGGGCTGCCAGTCACTACCTACTTTCGCAAGCTGATCCAGGGGGCAACGATTCGCACCCGAATGTCCAGGCAGAGGCTGGACCCGCATCCCGCCGTAAACCATATCTACTCCAACATCCGGCAGATCGCTCGCTGCCCAAGGGCCAGAGAACTCGCCCCGGAGCAGATCGCGCAGCTGGAGTTTCTGGCGGACAAGCTTTGCGAGGAATGCTTTCTTCTCTCCACCCAGCAATAGCCCCAGTGAGGCCACAGGAGGCCCCGTGTGGCCTCGCAGGCCCAGCGGAGGGACAGGTGTAGGCCCCAGAGAGAAACAGGGCGCTTTCAGCCAAATTGCCGGGATCGCCACTTTTGTGCCACAGGAGCAGAAAATTGCCTTTGACAATATTGTCAAAGGCGATCTGCGGGAGGAGCGGAATATACCACAGAGCCGGGAGACCGCTTTTGATGATATCGTCAAAAGCGCTGCCCAGGAAGGTTTGGCAAGGTTGCCGAACCTTCCCGACCAGAGATGGAGGAAACGAAAATGTCAGAAGAAGCGAAAGATGATGTTCGACAGGTAACCGTGGAACGCCTTCAGCGCTCCCATGGGCGGCTCATCCAGGTGGTGTCTGTGTTCCCGGTACAGGGCAGCGCCACCCCGGAGGACAAGCTAAAAGCCCTCATCGACCTGGACGCACAGCAAGGGAAGCTGTGCGCCTAAAGGGCTGGACATTCCCCAGGCTTTGGGGTATTGTGTAGGCGCGATGCGCTGAATCGGTTTGACGAGAAAAAAGGAGGGCTGTATGAAACAGTCAAACCAGAATGAGATCACCGCCCTGTACTGCCGCCTCAGTCAGGATGACGGGGCGGACGGAGAGTCCAACAGCATCCAGAACCAGCGGAATATCTTGGAGCGGTACGCACAGGAGCACCGCTTCCCCAACCCCCGCTTTTATGTGGATGACGGCTATTCCGGAGGCAGCTTCAACCGCCCCGGCTTTCAGCAGATGATGGCAGATATGGAAAACGGGAAGATCCGCACCATCATCACCAAGGACCTGTCCCGGCTGGGGCGCAATCAGCTCCACACGGGGCTGTACATCGAGGAACGCTTCCCCATGTTCGGCGTCCGCTACATCGCCATCAACGACAATGTGGACACCGACCGGAGTGAGAGCACGGAGCTGATGCCCTTCAAGAACCTATTTAACGAGTGGTTCATCCGGGACACCAGCCGGAAGATCCGGGCGGTACAGCGGGCCAAGGCGGAGCGCGGGGAGCGACTGGGCACCAGAGCGCCCTACGGCTACCGCAAGGATGAGCAGGACCGCAAGAAGCTGGTGGTGGACGAGGAGGCCGCCGCCGTGGTGCGGCGTATCTTCGCCCTGTGCGCCGCCGGGCAGGGACCCAGCCAGATCGCCCGGCTGCTGAAGCGGGAACAGGTGCTATGCCCTACGGCCTACGCTTACAAAACCTTTGGCGTTGCCCATAGCAGTCTGAATTTGAATGATCCCTATGGATGGTCTGACAGTACCATTGCCAACATGCTGGAGAATGAGATCTACCTTGGCAACACCATCAATCTCCGGTACAGCACCCGTTCCTACAAGGACAAGCGGAAAGTGGAACATCCCAGGGAGGAATGCATGGTGCTGGAAAATACCCACCCCGCCCTGGTGAGCCATGAGGTCTGGGATATGGTTCAGCGGGTACGCCAGCACAAACGGCGACCTACCAAGATGGACGAGCAGAACAAGTACTCCGGGCTGGTGGTGTGCGCCGACTGCGGGAGTACTATGGTGCTCCACCGCGCCCATACCATGAGCCGGTCCTACAATCACTTCACCTGCCGGACTTACAAGAAGGACGGCACCCTCTGCACCGCCCACTATATCCGGGAGTGTGTGCTGGATGATGTGGTCCTGGAGGACCTGCGGCGGGTAACGGCAATGGCCAGGGAGCACACCCAGGAGTTTGCCGCGTACATCGGCAGCAGGCAGTCCGCAGAACTCCGAAGAGAGATGCGTGGGCTGGAACGGGAACTGACTGCTATGAAGAAGCGGAGCAGGGAACTGGACAGCATCTTCAAGCGGCTCTATGAGGACAGCGTCCTGGGGCGGATCACAGCAGAGCAGTTCCAGACACTCTCCGGCAGCTACACTCAGGAGATGGAAATGCTGAACAAGGCCATCCCGGAGAAGGAAACTGCCATCCAGAAGCTGCGGGAGCAGGTGTCCGGCACAGACCACTTTATCACCCTGGCAAAGCGGTACACGGACATCCAGGAGCTGACGCCGGAGCTGCTGCGACTGTTCATCCAAAAGATCGTGGTCCACGAAAAGGACGTGAAATGGAGCAAGCACGCTCAGCAGACAGTGGAGATCCACTACAATGACATTGGCTGTGTGGAACTGCCACAGCCGAAAGGTCAGTCCACCCCCAAGGGTGCATATGTCACCGCCGGAGTAAAATAGACCTGGAGCGCCGGGCAAAAATTGACCCACGCCTAAAGACCGGCTATCTTAAAAGTGTGTCGAATACTTTTAAGGGAGATGGCCGA
>NZ_NFHG01000006.1 GCF_002159265.1 Flavonifractor sp. An82 | reverse complement strand
AGGGATTGGTCAGCCAGTTGCTCCCCTTATTGTAGCTTAGGCACGAGATGGAGAGAAAGCCGGACTGGCTGCCCGGCTTTCCTGTCCAAATTTATTGTAATAGGAGGGATCCCATGCTGGCAGAACAGCGATTTGAAGCCATCCTCCAGGAGCTGGCCGACAATCGAGCGGCCAGCGTGACCCGGCTGTGTGAGCTCACCGGTGCATCAGAGGCCACCATCCGCCGGGATCTGACCATTCTGTCCCGTCAGGGACGGCTGAACAAGGTCCACGGAGGCGCGGTACTGGCCAGCGGCACCTTTCAGGGAGAGGAGCCGGATGTCTCCACCAAGACCCTGCTCCATCGGGATGAGAAGGACCGCATTGCCCACTATGCCGCAGGGCTGGTCAATGACGACGACGTGGTCTACCTGGACGCCGGTACCACCACCGTACGGATGGTGGAGTACCTGAAGGGCTCCGGCGCCACCTTTGTCACCAATGGCATCAGCTGTGCTCAGCGGCTCATGGAGCTGGGCCTGCGGGGCTATGTGCTGGGCGGCTTTCTCAAGCCCGGCACCTGGGCGGTGGTAGGTGCCGGGGCTCTGGAGGAACTGGGGAAGTACAACTTCACCAAGGCCTTCCTGGGCATCAACGGCATCACCATTCGCCAGGGGTTCACCACCCCCGACCCGGAGGAGGCCGCCATCAAGACCAAAGCCTCTGAGCGGTCCTATCTCACCTTTGTGCTGGCGGACAGCAGCAAGTTTGAGCTGGTCTCCGCCGTGACCGTGCTTCCGCTGGAAAAGGCCACCATCATCACCGAGCACCTGCCCGATCCCAGCTACCTGGAACATACGGTTATCAAGGAGGTATAATCCATGATCTATACGGTAACCTTTAATCCCGCCCTGGACTATGTGGTGTGGATGGACGCCCTCCGTCCCGGCGAGATCAACCGCACCCAGAGCGAGGCCATCCAGTACGGCGGAAAGGGCATCAACGTCTCTACCGTGCTCTCCGCCCTGGGGGTGGAAAACGTGGCCCTGGGCTTCCTGGCCGGTTTTACCGGCCGGGCTCTGGAGGAAGGCCTCCACAATCTGGGCATCCGCACCGACTTCATCTGGCTGCCCGATGGTCTCACCCGCATCAACGTCAAAGTGAAGGGCGGAGCTGAGACCGAGATCAACGGTCAGGGACCCACCGTGGGGCCGGTGGCACTGCGGGCCCTTCAGGACAAGCTGGACCGTCTGGACGCCGGGGATATCCTGGTGATCTCCGGCTCCGTCCCCGCCGCCCTGTCCCACGACGTCTATGAGCAGATCCTGGCCCGCCTGGAGGACCGGGGCATCCAGTTCGTGGTGGACACCACCCGTGACCTGCTGTGCAGCGCCCTTCCCTATCATCCCTTCCTCATCAAGCCCAACAATCTGGAGCTGGGGGAGATTTTTGGAAAAACCCCCGTCACCGATACCGAGATCCGCCACTGTGCCGTCCAGCTGCAGGAGCAGGGCGCCCGCAATGTGCTGGTATCCATGGCGGGCGACGGCTCCCTGCTGCTGGATGAGCGGGGCGGCTGCCACCGTCTGGGCGTGCCCAAGGGCAAAGTCCGTAACTCGGTGGGGGCCGGCGACTCCATGGTGGCCGGCTTCCTGGCCGGCTGGCTGGAGAAGGGCGACTACGGCTATGCCCAGCGTCTGGGTGCCGCCGCCGGGTCGGCCACCGCCTTCTCCGACGGCCTGGCTACCCGGGAACAGATCATGGCCCTGCTGGAAACACTTTGATTCATACGCTACCCTACTCTGATCCGAAAGGAGATCGTTGTTATGCGTATCGTCGATCTGCTGAGCACTGACAAAATTGCGCTGGGCGCTTCCGCCGCCGACAAGGAGGGCGCCATCGACCTGCTGGTGGACCTGCAGGACAAGAGCGGATGCCTGACCGACCGCCAGACCTACAAGGATGCCATCCTGGCCCGTGAGGCCCAGACCAGCACCGCCATCGAGATGGGCATTGCCGTCCCTCACGCCAAGAGCGGCTGCGTCACCTCCCCCAGCCTGGCCGCCTGCATCCTGAAGGAGGGTGTGGATTACGGCGCCATGGACGGACAGCCCTCCGACCTCTTCTTCATGATCGCCGCTCCTCTGGACGGAGACCTGCACCTGGAGATCCTGTCCCATCTGATGGTCCTTCTGATGGACTTCAACTTTATCAGCGAGCTGCGGGCCGCTCCTGATGCCAAGACCTTTATGGAGGTCATTGACAAGTACGAGGCCGCCAAGTTCCCCGAGGAGGTCCCTGCAGAGGCTCCCGCACCTGCCGAGACTTCTGCCTCCGGTCCCCGCATCCTGGCGGTCACCGCCTGCCCCACCGGCATCGCCCATACCTACATGGCTGCCGAGGCCCTGGAGAAGAAGGGCAAGGAGATCGGCATTCCTGTCAAGGCGGAGACCCAGGGCTCCGGCGGCGCCAAAAATATCCTGACCCAGGCAGAAATCGATTCCTGCGACGGTATCATCATTGCCGCCGATAAGGAAGTGGACCTGGCCCGGTTCGACGGCAAGCACGTGCTCCGCGTGCCTGTCTCCGACGGCATCCACAAGCCGGAGGAGCTCATTCGTCAGGCCCCCAGTGCCCCCATCTATCACCACACCGGCGAGGTAGTTCATGAGGCGACCAACGAGAGCATGGGCCGCAAGCTGTACAAGCAGCTGATGAACGGCGTCAGCCATATGCTTCCCTTCGTCATCGGCGGCGGTATTCTCATCGCCCTGGCCTTCCTTCTGGACGACGCCTCCATCGACTACGCCAACTTCGGCACCAACACCCCCATCGCCGCCTGGTTCAAGAACATCGGCGGCGTGGCCTTCAACTTCATGCTGCCCATCCTGGCCGGCTACATCGCCATGTCCATTGCCGACCGGCCCGGCCTGATGGTGGGCTTCGTAGGCGGCGCGCTGGCCGTGTCCGGCGCTACCTTCGCCTCCCCCTCCGGCACCTCCGTCTCCGCCGGCTTCCTGGGCGCCCTCATCGCCGGCTTTGCCGCCGGCTACCTGATGCTGGCCATGCGCAAACTCTGTGATAAGCTGCCCCGGGCCCTGGAGGGCCTCAAGCCCATCCTGATCTACCCCGTGGTTGGCCTGCTCATCATCGGCCTGTTCATGTGCCTCATCAACCCCATCGTGGGCGCCATCAACACCGCCCTGTACTCCGGCCTGGAGGCCATGGGTGAGGGCAGCAAGGTGGTGCTGGGCATCGTGCTGGCCGGTATGATGGCCGTGGATATGGGCGGCCCCTTCAATAAGGCCGCCTACGTGTTCGGCACCTCCACCCTGGCCACCATGGCCGCCGGGCAGGGCTCCGACATTATGGCCGCCGTCATGATCGGCGGTATGGTCCCCCCCATCGCCATCGCCCTGGCTACCACCTTCTTCAAGAACCGCTTCACCGAGGATGAGCGCAAGTCCGGCGTAGTCAACTATATCATGGGCCTGTGCTTCATCACCGAGGGCGCCATTCCCTTCGCCGCCGGCGATCCCCTCCATGTCCTCCCCTCCTGCATCGTGGGCTCCGGTGTGGCCGGCGCCCTGTCCATGGCCTTCGGCTGTGCCCTCCCCGCCCCCCATGGCGGCATCTTCGTCTTCCCCATTATGACCAATGTGCTGGGCTATGTCATCGCCCTGGCTGTAGGCTCCCTGGTGGGCATGGTCCTGCTGGGTGTATTGAAGAAAAAGAAAGTATAATACTGCGATATTGAACGAAGAAAGGAAGTATCATTATGGTCACCGCTACCACTAAGATTGTCAATCCTCAGGGCATGCACATGCGTCCCGCTCAGCTCTTTGTCAACACCATGGCCAAGTATAAGAGCGACGTCACCATCGTCTTCAACGGCAAGAGCATCAACGCCAAGAGCATCATGCATCTGATGGCCGCCTGCATCAAGCAGGGCAGCGAGATCGAGATCCAGTGCTGCGGCGAGCAGGAGGCGGAAGCCCTCCAGGCCGCAGTGGAGCTGGTGGAATCCGGCCTGGGCGAGTAAGCTCCCCGGCCGTCCAAAACAGGAGGAACCGCTATGATCTTACGTGGCATCGCCGCTTCCGACGGCATCGGCATCGGCAAGGCCGTCTGTGTCCGGGAACAGAGCCTGGACTACTCCGCTGTCAAATACGGCGGCAAAGAGGTTGAGAAGGACCGCCTGCAGGGCGCCATCGCCCAGTTCAACGAGAAGACCACCGCCATGGCCGAGCACATCCGCGCCCAGGTGGGTGAAAAGGAGTCGGAGATCCTCACCGGCCAGATCATGATGCTGGGCGATCCCTTCATGCAGAGCCAGATGGGCGAGGTCATCGACGCTGGCCAGTGTGCCGAGGCGGCGGTGGACCAGGTGTGCACCATGTACGCCGAGATGTTCGCCGGGGTGGATGACGAGCTGATGCGCCAGCGTGCCACCGACGTGCGGGACATCCGCAGCCGGATGCTGGCCATCCTGCTGGGGGTCACCGGGGTGGACGTCAGCCGTCTGCCCGCCGGCAGCGTACTGGTGGCCCATGACCTCACCCCCTCCATGACGGTGGGGCTGGACAAGGAGCATGTGGCTGCCATTCTCACCGAGGTGGGGGGCCGCACCAGCCACTCCGCCATCCTGGCCCGGGCGCTGGAGCTGCCCGCGGTGCTCAGTGCGCCCCGTGCTATGGAGCAGCTGAAGGACGGCGACAGCGTCATTGTGGACGGCAGCGACGGCGTGGCTCTGGTCAATCCGGACCAGCGGACCCTGTCCGAGTACCTGACCAAGCAGGAGGCCTTCCGCAGGCAGAAGGCCCTGCTGGCGGTCTACCGGGACAAGGAGACGGTGGACGCCGAGGGCAACCGCTACGCCCTGTACGCCAATATCGGCTCCCCCGCCGAGGCGGAAGCCGCCGCTGCCTCCGGCGCCGAGGGCGTCGGCCTGTTCCGCACCGAGTTTCTGTTCATGGACCGCTCCAGCGTTCCCTCCGAGACCGAGCAGTACGAGGCCTATCTGGCCGTCTCCCGCACCATGGCGGGCAAGGAGGTCATCATCCGCACCCTGGACGTGGGGGGCGACAAGGCGGTGGATTACCTGGGCATGGCCCATGAGGACAACCCCTTCCTGGGCCACCGGGCCATCCGCTACTGCCTGGACAACCCTGACCTGTACAAGGTCCAGCTGCGGGCCCTGCTGCGGGCAGGCGCTGAGGAGAAGAACATCAAGATCATGCTTCCCCTGGTCACCTCTCTGGAGGAGATCCTGGGGGCCCGGGCTCTGCTGGAGACCTGCAAGCAGGAGCTGGAGGCCGAGGGCCTGTCCTACCACAAGGACATCCCCCTGGGCATCATGGTGGAAACTCCCGCCGCCGCTCTCATTGCCGACCTGCTGGCCCGGGAGTGCGACTTCTTCTCCATCGGTACCAATGACCTGACCCAGTACACCATGGCGGTGGACCGTGGCAACGCCCAGGTGGAGAACCTGTACACCACCTTCCACCCCGCCGTGCTCCGCTCCATCCGCAGCATCATCACCGCCGCCAAGGAGGCAGGCATTCCGGTGGGCATGTGCGGCGAGGCTGCCGCCGATCCCCGGCTCATCCCTCTGCTCATGACCTGGGGCCTGGATGAATTCTCAGTAAGCGCCTCCGCCGTGCTGGCAACCCGAGCTCAGATCCACCGCTGGCACGCCGCTCAGGCCGCTCAGGTAACCCAGGAGGCCATGGGCCTGTCCACCGCCGCCGGTGTGGAGGGCTACCTCAAATCCGCAGCCAAAGACTAAACCTACTCCCTTTTTTCCTTTTTCCTTTCCTTACCGACCAAGAGGCCCCCGGCTTTTGCCGGAGGCCTCTCAGTCGTTATACAGAATATCAAGGCAGTCGGTTTTGCTCGCCCCAGTCGCACATCTGATCTAAAATAGGGATCAGTGACCGGCCCCGCTCCGTAAGGCTGTACTCCACCTTGGGCGGGATCTGGGGATACTCCTCCCGGTGGATCAGCTGGTCCGCCTCCAGCTCCTTCAGGGTGGAGCTGAGGGTCTTGTAGGATATCCCCTCGATATACTTTTTCATCTCATTGAACCGGACCACCCCAAAGCACATGAGGGTATAGAGAATGGTCATCTTGTATTTTCCGCTGATCAGTGACAGGGTATAGCTGAAACCGGTATCTGCCAGACGGGCGGAGGAAATACATGCTTTGTAGGCTTCCGGTGCTTTCATGGGGCACTCTCCTTTGGGTTAGTATTGAACCTTGATGCAAGTATCGCACTTTTATGTGCGTACTTGTTCTTTCCCCAGTTCTTGCTATGATTGTAGTATCCGGTTCCGGGAAAGTCAATCCTACAGATCAAGGAGGAGCATTATGGGTAAAAATATCGTTGTGATTACAGGCAGTCCCCGCAAAAACGGGAACAGCTTCGCCCTGACAGATAGTTTTATCAGGGCGGCAGAGGAAAAGGGCCACACTGTTACCCGGTTTGACGCGGCTATGATGAACATCGGCGGCTGCCGGGCCTGCGAGACCTGCTTCCAGACAGGCAAGCCCTGCGCCTTTGACGATGATTTCAACACCATTGCCCCCGCCATCCTGGCGGCCGACGCCATCGTCTTTACCATGCCGGTGTACTGGTACTCTATTCCCGCTCAGATCAAGGGCGTCATTGACCGGCTCTATTCCCTGGTGGTGGGCGGCAAAGATATTGCAGGAAAGGAGTGCGCCCTCATCGCCTGTTGCGAGGAGAAGGACCTCTCCGTTCTGGACGGCGTACGCATCCCCATGGAGCGCACCGCCGCGCTGAACCGGTGGACCATGGTGGGCGAAGTACTGGTACCCGGCGTCCTCAATCCGGGCGATGTGGACAGCACCGACGGCTGTCGCCAGGCGGCTGCCCTGGCGGACCGCATCTGACCGAGCTGAAAAAGGCTTCCCTGCGCTGAAGCGCAGGGAAGCCTTTTCCTTTACTGTCTCAATAGCCCTGAGGCGTCTGCCCCTTCACCAGCTTGACGATAGCGGAGGTACCTAAGCGATCCGCGCCCAGATTGATAAAGTCCTCCGCGTCCTGCAGGGTGCGGATTCCGCCTGCTGCCTTGATACGCACCTCGGGGCCCACGTTGGCCTTGAAGAGGGCTACATCCTCCCGGGTGGCGCCGCCGGTGGAGAAGCCGGTGGAGGTCTTGATATAGTCGGCACCGGCCTCGGTGACGATCTGACACATCTTGACCTTCTCCTCCTGGGTCAGCAGGCAGGTCTCCACGATGACCTTCAGGATGCGGCCCTGGCAGGAGCGCTTGATGGCGCGGATCTCCTCCAGCAGGTCCTCCCACCGCTGATCCTTGACCCAACCGATATTGATGACCATATCGATCTCATCGGCACCGTTGCGGATGGCGTCCTCAGTCTCAAACACCTTGACTGCGGTGGTGGAGTAGCCGTTGGGGAAGCCGATGACGGTGCAGATCTTCAGGGCGTTGCCCACATAGTCGGCAGCCTGCTTCACATAGGCGGCAGGAATGCAGACGGAGGCACAGTCATACTTCATACCGTCGTCACAGACCGCCTTGATCTGGCCCCAGGTGGACTCCTGCTTCAGCAGGGTGTGGTCACAGCGGCTCAGGATCTCCTTTACATCCATGTCGAATCTTCCTTTCTGAAGAGATTATTTTACCTCGATCAGCTCATAGGAGCGGGTACCCACACCGATCTTTTCACAGTGGGCCAGGCACACCTTCCAGTCGGTGTTGGGCATGCTGTTGATAAAGTGGTCGTGATGGTCGCAGAAGCCATCGGCGTGCATCTGCTCATCCAGCAATGACCCAGGGATGGGCGGCTGGCGCAGGCATGCGTCAGCACAGGCCTGGTCCAGGGCCACCGGGTCAAAGGAGGCAAACATGCCCACATCGGGCACAATAGGTAGGTCATTTTCCTCATGACAATCACAATAAGGGGAAACATCAATGACCAGACTAATGTGGAACTGGGGACGGCCGTCCACCACCGCCTTGGTATACTCCGCCATGCGGCAACACAGCTCCTCCATGGCGCAGTCGTTGCCGGCATGGATGGCATCCACGTTGCACACAGCAATGCAGCGGCCGCAACCCACACACTTGTTCAGATCAATGGAGGCCTTCCGGTCCTCTCCATAGGAGATGGCATCATGAGCGCACTGAGCGAAGCATTTGCCACAGCCTACACAGCTACTCTGCTCCACCACCGGCTTACCCTCGGCGTGCTGCTCCATCTTGCCCCGGCGGGAGCCGCAGCCCATGCCCAGGTTCTTGATGGCGCCGCCAAAGCCGGTCTGCTCATGGCCCTTGAAGTGGGACAGAGAGATGATCACATCGGCCTCCATAATGGCCTTGCCGATCTTGGCGGTGGTAATGTGCTCCGCGCCGGCCACCGGCACCTCCACATCGTCGTTGCCCCGCAGTCCGTCGCCAATGATGATCTGACAGCCGGTGGACAGGGGTGAGAAACCATTTTCATAGGCGGCGTCCAGGTGCTCCAGGGCGTTCTTCCGCCGCCCGGGATAGAGGGTGTTGCAGTCGGTGAGGAAGGGCACGCCGCCCAGGCTCTTGACCACATCCGCCACCGTCTTGGCATAGTTGGGCCGCAGGAAGGCCAGGTTGCCCGGCTCGCCAAAGTGCATCTTGATGGCGACCAACTTCCGGTCAAAGTCGATCTCTCCGATCCCCGCCGTGCGGATCAGCTTCTCCAGCTTGTTCAGCAGGTTCTTGCCGGGCCGGCAGCGCAGGTCAGAATAATATACCTTTGCCTGTTCCATAGGTTCAACATTCCTCCTAGTGTAACACTGTAATGTTCAAGCACCCTTATTTTATACTGGTTTCTTCCTGTCCGCAAGTGCTTTTCCCGGAAAGGCCATTCCCTCCTCATGCGCTTTGAAGGAACTCCCCCCATTCACTGCACAAAACGCCACAATCTATGTTATGTCACCGAAAACCGAATAGTTTCGTTCCTTTTCATCTTTCTATTGCGTGTGGAAAACTCTGTGTAAAAGTGGAGAATTCCTTGTCTTGTCCTGCAACTCAGCAGTGGATAACCCTGTGGACAATGTGAATAACTGCGAGTAAAACTCTTTTTTCTTCATTTTTATGTCTACCTCTTCCCATATTTCACTCTCTGCATCCGTACGATATTTTAGCTGTCTTTCCCGGAAATCCCTCACTTTTTCTTCCCATCTTTTTTCCTGTTGATACTGTAAAAAATTCTTCCGGCAAATTTGCCATCCATAACCCATTCTCTTTTGCATATTCTCTTTCAAATCAAATCCGCCCTATACGCTTTGTATTGTTCCGGCACAGAAAAGATATTGACTCCGCTGTAAAAATGTGATATCATTACAAACTGCAAATGTACTGTTTTCTCCATTTGCAGCAGGTATCTGCTTTGCTAGTGTGGCTCAGAGGTAGAGCAGCTCACTCGTAATGAGCAGGCCGTGGGTTCGATTCCCACCACTAGCTCCAAAAAGTAAGACACGACTTCCGTCGTGTCTTACTTTTTTTATTTTTGGAAACATGCCCTGTTGTCCTCACAGCGGCCTGCGCAGCTTCACAATGGTCACATTGATCTCCCCATCAGTGGCATTGGCCGAACCGCTGTAGGTCAGACTAAAGGTAGTGGCAGCAGGAGCGCGCACGATCAGAAAGGACGAGCCACAGGCACTGGAGCCATCAGTGCTGGTAGCAAAATAAATTCCGTACTCCAAGCGGGGTGCCCCATTGTAGGTGGGCGTCACCTGCATATAGTTGGCCCGCTGGAAGATGGCAGAAACCTTATAAGAAATGAGATAGTACCCCGGCTCCAGTGCAATCTGCGTCTGGGAGGGCTGGGTAATTGCCCCAGTAGGATCGGTGACATCGGGGAACAGGGCCAGCTGGCTGCCCCGCACCAAGGGATACTGGAAATTGAAGAAGGATGCAAAGACATCATCCGGTACCGGTCCCTCTGCCCCAGTGGGCCCGGTGGGGCCTTCCACTCCGCTTGGCCCTGTGGGGCCTGTTGGACCGGTGGGTCCTGCGCCTCCGGCAGGTCCCGCAGGCCCTGTTGTACCTGTCGGGCCGGTGGGCCCTGTGGGACCTGGGGCCCCTTCTCCACCGGCAGGACCGGTAGGCCCAACAGCGCCGGTGGGACCAGTAGGGCCGGTGACACTGCCTCCACCGGCCGGTCCGGTGGGGCCGGTCGATCCCGTAGGCCCGGTGGGCCCGATGGCTCCTGATGAGCCGGTGGGACCGGTGGGGCCAACTCTGCCAGGGACCCCCGTTGCCCCGGCAGGACCGGTCACACCTGCCGGACCGGCAGGACCCGTGGGACCAGTCGATCCGGTGGGCCCGGTGGGGCCGGGACAGATGCAGACCGGCCGGCATACCTTTCCCAGCGGGTCGCTGTTATAATACCTGTACGAATCGTCGTGATTCCGCCGCATAGGCTGTTCCACACCCTTCCATCCGCCGCTCTGCTGCGTCCCTACAGTCTATGCACCACTCCCCCGCCCTGCCACCGAGGACGTAAAAAGGCCCCTGCCGCTTTCGCGGCAGGGGCCTTTTGAACTACTGGAACAATCAATACAGCAGGTTCTTCTCGGTCTGGGGATCAAACAGGTGGATGAGCTCCGGACGGAAGGTGAAGTTGATGTCAGTGCCGTAAGGAATACCGGCGCGATGCTCCTCAGGCAGCTCGGTGGTGGGAATACGCAGCACCACGTCCTTGCCGGCGGCGGTCACATGGAGGTAAACCTCGCTGCCCATCATCTCGGATACGTCCACCTTGCTGGCCACGGTGTGAGGACCAGCCACAGCGGCGAAGGAGATGTGCTCGGGACGGATACCCACAACCACGTCCATATCGCCGGCGCCCTTCTCGGCCAGGATCTTCTGGGCCTTGTCGGCCAGCTCCACCACGGCGTCAGCCACGGCGATCTGATACTTGCCGTCCTTCTTCATCAGCTTGCCGTCGAAGAAGTTCATCTGGGGAGAGCCGATGAAGCCGGCCACGAACAGGTTGGCGGGACGGTCGAACACCTCCTGGGGAGTGCCGATCTGCTGAATGAAGCCGTCCTTCATGATGACGATACGATCACCCAGGGTCATAGCCTCGGTCTGGTCGTGGGTCACGTAGATGAAGGTAGTGTTGATGCGCTGACGCAGCTTGATGATCTCGGCGCGCATCTGGTTACGCAGCTTGGCGTCCAGGTTGGACAGAGGCTCATCCATCAGGAAGACCTGAGGATCGCGGACGATGGCGCGGCCGATGGCCACACGCTGACGCTGGCCGCCGGACAGAGCCTTGGGCTTACGCTCCAGGTACTGGGTGATGTCCAGGATGGCAGCGGCCTCCCGCACCTTCTTGTCGATCTCCTCCTTGGGCACCTTGCGCAGCTTCAGGGCAAAGGCCATATTCTCATAGACCGTCATGTGGGGATAGAGTGCGTAGCTCTGGAACACCATGGCGATATCACGATCCTTGGGCTCCACGTCGTTCATCCGCTTGCCGCCGATGAGCAGATCGCCCTCGGAGATATCCTCCAGGCCAGCCACCATCCGCAGAGTGGTGGACTTGCCGCAGCCGGAAGGACCGACCAGCACGATAAACTCCTTGTCCGCGATCTCCAGGTTGAAGTCGTGAACAGCAGTCACCTTGTTGTCATAGATCTTCTTGATACCTTTCAGAACCACAGTTGCCATATGCATGGACCGTAAGGGCAATGCCTCCGCAAATACCCTCTTGCTCCGGGAGAGCGAAACTCCCGGAACGTTACGACAGGTCTCCACACTGCCGCACCGCCGGTCCGGCGGATTTTCCTCCTTTTTTTCGACTCTTCCGGCCTATAGGAATGGAGTAGGACCGGAAGGCCAGTATTTGGGGGTGCGCTCTATTCAGCCGCAGACCTGTTCGCCGCGGAAGAATACATCTTTCAGTTCCAGGTTCTCGTCCAGGATAACTACATTGGCCCGCTTGCCGGGCTCCAGGCTGCCCACCCGGCTGAAGATGCCGATGGCCTTGGCCGGATTGACGGCAGCGGCGTGGACAGCGTCCGCCAGGGGGATACCGAAGGACACAGCGGTCTTCATGCAGCTCATCAGATCGGTAACCGAGCCGGCCAGAGTACCGTCCTCCAGGGTGGCATACTTACCTTTTACCTTGACGGCCTGACCGCCCAGGGTATAGTCGCCGTCGGGCATACCGGCAGCCCGCATGGTGTCGGAGATCAGGATGACCCGCTTGTCTCCGAACATCTTGAAGACTGCCCGCACCACAGCGGGATGGATATGCACGCCGTCACAGATCAGCTCCACATTGCACAGCGGAGTGTCCAGGGCCGCGCCCACCACGCCGGGAGCCCGGTGGGTAAAGGCAGGCATGGCGTTGAACAGGTGGGTCACCTGCCGGGCGCCCAGCCGGAAGGCCTCCATGGCGGTGTCATAATCGGCGGTGGTATGGGCCAGGGAAATGGTGACCTCGCTCTCCATTGCCTCAATAAACTCCATGGCGCCGGGCTCCTCGGGAGCCAGGGACACCAGCTTCACCAGGCCGTGGGAGGCGGCAATGAGGCGGCGGAGCATATCCACGTCAGGGGCGTGGAGCCAGTCGCCGTTCTGGGCGCCCTTCTTGGCCATGGAGAGGAAGGGCCCCTCCAGGTTGATGCCGCACAGAGCGGCGCCGGGCTTGTCGGCCTCCTTGTGGGCGGCGGCCACCTGGCAAACACGGGTCAGCTGATCCTCCAGCAGCGTCATGCCGGCGGGGCAGATCTGGGTCACGCCCCGGGACAGCTCATATTGAGCCATGATCTCCAGGCCCTCGGGGTCGGCGTCGGAAAAGTCATGGCCCTTGCAGCCGTGGAAGTGCACGTCGGTGAGGCCGGGGATCACATAACAGCCGCTGGCGTCGTAGGTCTTGCCGTCGGCGCTGGAGTTGGACAGCAGGCGGCCGTCAAAGCACACGTCCCGCTGGACAAAGCCCTCGTGCAGGTCAAATACCTGTCCGCCGGTTATCCGCATACGGAAACACCTGCTTCCACCAGCTTGTGGAGGGCAGCCTTGTCGCCCACCAGGGTCACGTCGGGGTGCAGCTGCAGCACGGAGGCGGGCACGTCCTTGGTGACGGGGCCGGTAAAGGCCTTCTTCACGATGTCGGCCTTCTCCTCACCGCTGACGATGATGAGGATGCGGCGGGCATTCATGATGTTCTTGATGCCCATGCTCAGGGCGTGACGGGGCACCTCGTCCCGGCTCTCAAAGAAGCGCTTGTTGGCCTCGATGGTGCTCTCAGTCAGATCCACCAGATGGGTCTCCAGGCCAAAGTCATCGCCGGGCTCGTTGAAGGCGATGTGTCCGTTGTGGCCCATACCCAGCAGCTGCAAATCAATGCCGCCCAGATCCTGGATCAGCTTGTTGTAGGCAGCGCACTCGGCCTCGGGATTCTTGGCCAGGCCGTTGAGCACGTGGGTGTTCTCAGGCTTGATGTCGATATGATTGAACAGATTGTCCTGCATGAAGTAGCGGTAGCTCTGCTCATGGTGAGGAGACAGGCCCAGATACTCGTCCAGGTTGACGGAGCGGACCTCAGCGAAGGACAGGTCGCCCTTCTTGTACCACTCCACCAGCTGCTTGTATGTACCCACGGGGGTGCCGCCGGTGGCGAGACCCAGCACGCAGTCGGGCTTGTAGATGACCTGGGCGGAGATGATGTTGGCCGCCCGGCGGCTCATGGCCTGGTAGTCTTCAGACTGATAAATACGCATATAACGTTTCTCCTAGCCTTTCATTTCAAGGGTGGGGCGGGCAGATGCCCGCCCCGGATATTGAGACGGAATCAGCAGTACTTGGCAATGGCGGCGGTGATCATGGCATAGGCCTCGTCCACCACGGCGGCATCGCTGTCGATCAGACCGGGCATGGGCTTGCGGACAGAGCCGCAGTTCACGCCGTTCTTGGCCAGGATAGCCTTCATCACGGCATACAGGTTGCCGTGGGCGGAGCACATCTTATAAATGATGCGGCAGATATCGTTCTGGATCTGGCGGGCGGGCTCCATCTCGCCCTTCTGGAAGTGCTCATACACCTTCAGGAAGAGCTCGGGCATGACGGCATAGGTGCCGCCGATGCCGGCGCAGGCGCCCATGGCCAGACCGGACACATACTGCTCGTCGGGACCGTTGAAGACGATGACCCCGGCGTCCTTCCACATCTGGATGTCCTGGACAGGCATGGAGGAGTTCTTCACGCCGATGACCTTGGGGTTCTTCTGCATCTCGGCCAGCAGAGAGGGGGTCAGAGCCACACCGGCCAGCTGGGGGATGTTGTAGATGATAAAGTCGGTGTTGGGCGCGGCAGAGGAAATGTCGTTCCAGTAGCCGGCGATACCGTACTCAGGCAGGTGGAAGTAGATGGGCGGGATAGCGGCAATGGCATCCACGCCCAGGCTCTCGGCGTGGGCGGCCAGTTCCATGCTGTCGGCGGTGTTGTTGCAGGCCACGTGGGCGATGACGACCACCTTGCCCTTGGCTTCAGCCATAACATTCTCCAGCACCAGCTTGCGCTCGGCCACGCTCTGATAGATGCACTCGCCGGAGGAACCGCCCACGTACAGGCCGTTGACGCCCTTGCCGATGAGGTAGCGGGTCAGGGCACGGACACCCTCCGCGGAGATGTTGCCGGCCTCGTCATAGCAGGCGTAAAAGGCCGGAATCACACCCTGGTATTTTTTCAGATCGCTCATGTTAGTATTCCTTCTCTCAAATTACAATAATAAACGAAGTTGGAGGATAAATCAACCCTTGACGGCGCCCATGGCAATGCCCTGGGTGAAGTATTTCTGGAAGGCGATGAACACCACCACGATGGGGATGGCAGCCAGCGCGGCACCGGCCATGATCAGGCCGAAGTCGTTGGACATTTCGCCCTGCATGTTGGCGATGGCCAGAGGCAGGGTCCAGTTTTCCCGGCTGGTGAGCATGACCAGCTGGAGGAAGTAGTCGTTCCAGGTGTTGACGAAGGTGAAGATGGCCAGCGCACCGATGCCCGGCTTGATCATGGGGAAGACCACGCTGAAGAAGGTGCGCAGCTCGCCTGCGCCGTCCACTCGGGCGGCCTCCAGGATCTCGTTGGGAATGGTCTCGGCAAACTGCTTCATCAGGAACACGCCGAAGGGCCAGCCTACGGTGGGCAGGATGACGGCCCACAGGGTGTCGTTCAGGCCGATGGCAGTCATCTCCTGCAGCAGGGGGATGACGATGACCTGCTTGGGCAGGGCCATGGCGCAGATGATGATGGTGAAGAGCACGCCCCGGCCGATAAACCGCTTCTTGCCCAGGGCGTAGCCAGCCAGAGCGGCGGTGATGCAGGTGAGCACCATGGCCGCGGCAGAGATGAAGATGATGTTGAACAGCCACTGGAAGGCAGGGTTGTCAAACAGCTTCATGTAGTTTTCCAGCGTCGGGCTGGTGGGGAACCACACAGGATGCTTGGCATTGATCTCAATGACGCCCTTGAAGGAGCCGGTGACGATCCAGTACAAGGGGAACAGGAAGAACAATGCGACCAGGATCAGCACCACAGCTGCAAATACCTTGTAGCCGGTGGAGGTTCCGCTCAGATCAGTTTTTGCTTTCATGTTCTCACTCCCCCCTTAGTCAGTCTTCGCCACTTTGAACTGGATGGCGGAGAAAATGGCGATGATGATGGCCAGCACCACGCCGATGGCATTGGCATAGCCCAGGTCGTTCAGACGATAGGCGGTGTCGTAGACCTGATACATGATGGTCATGGTGGAGTTCAGCGGGCCGCCCTTGGTCAGCAGCTGGATCAGAGCGAAGCACTGGAAGGAGTTGATGGTGGTGATGACCAGCACGTACAGGGTGGTGGGCATGATCTGGGGCCACTTGATCTTCCAGAACACCTGGAGCTTGGTGGCGCCGTCCACCTGGGCAGCCTCCACCAGGGACTGGTCCACGTTGCCCAGGGCGGCTACGTAGAGGACGATGGGCTGACCGATGGAGGTGGTGAACAGAATCAGGATGATGAACCAAATGGCGGTGGAGGAATTGCCCAGCCAGTCAAAGCCGGTAGTACCGGCCACCTGGTTGAGCAGGCCGTTGTAGGGGTGCAGGATCCACTTCCACACCACGGTGATGGCTACCGAGCCGGTGACCACCGGCAGGTAGAACACGCAGCGGAAGAAGGAACGGGGCACGGAGTGCATCTTGTAGATGGCGGAGCTCACCCACAGGGAGAATGCGGTAACTGTGGGCACCGCAATCACCACGATGAGCACGGTGTTCAGGAAGCCCCGATGGAAAATGGGATCCTGGAACAGCTTGATGTAGTTGTCAAGTCCGGCGAAGCCCTTGATGCCGCCCAGGCCGTACTCCATGAAGCTGTAGAACACACAGATGAACATGGGTACCACCACAAAGCCCACAAAGAAGATCAGGCTGGGCAGCAGGAAGCAGTAAGCCGAAATGGTCTCTCTCCGGACCAGAGCCTTGCTCATGCCGGAGAACTGGGAATTCTTCTGCTTGTTCGGCTTCTGCTGGGGCGCTACAGTGTTTTGCGCCATGAGTCTCTCCCCTCTTTCAATGTAGTGTCGTTGGTTCCGGGGACCACCCCGGGATAAAGCATTGTGCCCGCCCCCTCACAGGGAGCGGGCACAACATTGCTAACTCATGTTAGGCCAGCTTGGATCTGACTCAGCCAATGTTGGCGTTGGCCTGCTGCACAAAGCTGTCAGCAGCAGTCTGCACGTCGGCGCCGGTGGTCATGATCTCCTGCAGCATGGGCCACCACAGAGCGCGCTGCTCGGTCCAGCCGCCGGTCAGAGCATAGTAGCGGCCCAGGTAGTCGCTCATCAGAGCGAAGGGAGCGCGGACATCAGCGTCCTCAGCATCGGCGTAGACGTCGCCCCACTCAGAGTGGACGGGGAAGAAGCCGGTGGTCTTCACAGCCTCAACGCCGGCAGTCTTGTCATTGCACACGAAGTCGATGAACTTCTTGGCAGCCTCGATCTTGGCCTCGTCGCCGTTGTTGAAGATACCGAAGCCGTAGGGGCCGGCCATCTCCAGCTCGGGCTTGCCGTCATCAGAGGGGAAAGCCATGGCGAAGGGAGTGAACTGGGTCTGCTCAGCATACTGAGTGTAGTTGGAGTAGTTCCAGCAGAAGGTCACAGCGGCGGTCTGGTTGGCAAAGGCCTGCAGCTCGTCGGAAGCGGCGAAGGAGGCGTTGGCGCTCATGGAGCCGTTGTTGACCATATCCTGCAGCAGCTTCAGAGCCTTCACGTTGTTCTCGCTGTTGGCGTTGTAGGAGCTGCCGTCATCGGTGACATAGTAGTCGGAGTACAGGTTGTTGACGAGAGCACGGGTGCCCTGGTCGCCGCCCTGAGCGCCGCAGTAGATGATGCCGGGCACGGTCACGTCGATGGTGCCGGCGGCAGCGGCGTCGCGAATGGCCTCCATGGCCTTCACGAAGTTATCGGTGGTCCAGGTGCGGGTCTCCTCGTCGATGTACTGCAGAGCGCCGGCAGCCTCAAAGGCCTCATAGTTGATGGCCATGCAGTGAGCGGCCACGCTCAGGGGGTACATGTAGTAGGTGCCGTCCAGCTGAGACACGCTGGAGATACCCTCGGCGATGTCGGAACCGCCGGAAGTCCACATGTCGGACAGGTCCACCATCAGACCCTCACGGGCGTAGTTGCCCACGATACGCTCGGGGCCCTCAAAGATGATGTCGGGGGCGTTGTTGGAGCTGATAGCGGTGGTCAGCTTCTGGTCGCCGTCCTGATAGTTGATGGGGGTGACAGTGATCTTGATGTCGGGGTTGGCCTCATTGAAGGCAGCCACAATGGGCTCCCAGGCGGCAGAATCGGTAAAGCCGCCGATGTTGAAGGACCACAGGTTCAGCTCCACAGCGCCGGTGGACTCGCCGCCGTTGCCGGAAGGAGACTCAGTGGATGCCTCTTCGCCGCCGCCGCAGGCCGCCAGGCCCAGGGACATGGAGGCAGCCAGCGCGAGTGCAAGAATACGTTTCTTCTTCATCGTTCATCCTCCTCAATTTCGATAATTTTCGTGATTACACAGAGGTAACCCGTTGTGTAGATTGTACAGTTCAACACAGGATTTGTCAATAGCGAATCACATATTTTTTTCTTTTTCTATGAAATCTGCAAATTTTTTTCACCGTTCCATGGCAGGCGGTCAGATGTGCTTGTCCGACAGCACTTCCGCCACCAGCTCCTGTCTGGCGCGGCACCCCTCCCGGTCCCGGCGACATACCTCATGGAACAGAACGTCCATCAGGTAGAGCTGGGCGATACGGGCGGCCACCGAGCCGCCCTGGAGGGGGCCCTCCCGGGAACCGCACTGAAGCACGATATCGGCATAGGCGGCGCCGGGAGATTTGGGGAATCGGGTGATGAGGATGATTCTGGCCTGCCGGTCCCGGATGATCCGAAGATTCTTCATCAGTTCCTTGGTGGAGCCGGAATAGGAGAAATAGATCACCAGGTCGCTGGGGGTCAGCTGGGAGGCGGCGATGGCCTGGAGATGGGAATCCATCACGGCGGTAAAGTTCAGCTGGATGGTGCTGAACAGGTGGGCGCACTCCTGGGAGAGGATCATGGATCCCCCCTGCCCCATGCAGAGCACCCGGCTGGCGGAGATAATCATATCAGCCGCCTTGCGCACGGTCTCCGGCTGAATGAGCTCCAGGGTCTGAGCCAGGGCCTCGGCGTCGCTGCGGTAGACCGAGCGGCACATCCCCTCCACGCTGTCCTCTTCCTCCGCCTCCCCCGTCTCGGCGGCGCTGTGGTCCACCCGACCGGCGGTGGCGTTGGCAATGGCCAGCTTGAAGGCGCTGTAGCCCTTATAGCCCAGCCGCTTGCAGAAGCGGGAGATGGTGGCCTCGGCCACCCCCGCCTCCTCCGCCAGCTCGGAGATGGACATAAACTGGGTCTGCTGCTGGTGGATGACAGCGTAGTCAGCCACCTTTTTCTCCGCGCTGGTCAGCTGATAGTACTCGCTGTTGATCCGTTCAAATACATTTACCAACGGCATTGCCGCCCTCTCAATTCCGCTCCAGGATCTGGCCGATCATCTGATCGCACATGATGAGCATACGGGGCAGGTGGAAGGGGCCTTTGAAGGTGGAACCCTTGCAGGGAGGCTCGGTGGGCTTGCCGTCCCGGCGCAGGTAGCCGTACCAGTCGCCGAACTCGGGATCGGAGAAGTACTTCTTGCAGTAGTCCAGGGTCTTCTCGAACCACTCCAGATACTTCTCGTCGCCGGTGTCGCGGTAGATCATCATGGAGGCGATGAGGATCTCATCGTGGGGCCACCACAGCTTCATGTCGTGCTCATAGGCCTCGGGGGGACGGCCCAGGCAGTCGATAAAGTAGAGCAGTCCGCCGTACTCCTTGTCCCAGCCGGCATTGATGGCCTGGTCGAAAATTTTGATGGCGGTGGCATGCTGCTCCTTGTTGCCCCGCAGATTGGCGTCCTCCATCAGGAACCAGGAGCACTCGATGTCGTGGCCGGGATTGACCACGCGGCCCTCGGTGACGTCGCCCCGGAACTCGCCGTTGGGGCCCACGCTCTCCAGGGTGCAGCCCAGCTCGGGCTTGTAGTGATAGCGGAAAATCTCGTCCACACACTGGGCGGCCCGCTGGTTGTACAGCTCGGCCTGCTCAGGATCCACCCGGCGGAGCACGGAGGTGATGTTCAGGTAGATCATGGGGTTGGCCAGAGCGCGGCCGGACCGGGTCTCGGGGATGGTCTTGGGACCCATGCCGGTGGGGTCCTTGATGAGGCCCTGGTTCAGGTTCCAGATCAGTTCATAGGCGGCACGGGCACGCTCCAGGCACTCCTTGTCCCCGGTAACACCATAATATTCTGCGTTGGCGATGGCGTAGAACCCCTCGGAGAAGCAGTAGCGGCGCTGACGCAGGGGCTTGCCGTCGCCGGTGACGGTGAAGTACATGCGGTTGCCCGCCTCGCGGTTGATGCAGCAGCGCTCCATGAAGTCCAGGCAGCTCTTGCTGGCGGCCAGCCACTCGTCCTTCACCCCGTAGGTGTGGCACAGGTAGGCAAACATCCAGGCGCAGCGGCCCTGCATCCACACGCTCTTATCGGTGGAGAAGATCTTACCCTCCCGGTCCAGGCAGGTGTAAACGCCCCCGTTGACCGGGTCCATACCGTTCTTGAGCCAGAAGTTGACGCTCCGTTCCAGCTCTTCCTTGATCCATTTCTGATGGTCCTGCAGACGTGCAGTGATATCCATAGTTGCAATTCCCACCTTTCCAATGTTGGGAGAGTTCCCCCATTGGTTCCATCATACCCGTCAGTACATCCCCCGTCAAGCCCTGAAAGAAAATAATTTTCAGAATCCCGAAAATATGCTTGACAGATTGAAAAAAGCTGGTAGCCTATACGTATAACAGTCTGCTTATTCCCACATATGAAGGAGGACGTCTCATGAAACATCTCGGTATCGAAGTCCCTGTCAAGCACGTACCGGAGCTGGACCCCGGTTTTCTTCCTCTGGGCAAATTCTGCACTTCCTTTCTGAAGGACGCCAAGAAGCCTCTGGACCTGGCTGTGGAGCGGGCCGGCGGTGAGGTTGCCGTCTACAAGACCTTTATCCACGGCACCCCCGACATGGCCGAGGCCGACCGCTACTATGTGGACCGGCTCATCAAGACCATGCTGTGGTACATGGGCGGCTTCAAGGTGTACATCAGCGGCGACAAGGACATTTTCGAGGCCATGAAGGCCACCTACTGCGTGGGCGGCAAGCGTTCCTTCGACGCCGACTTCATGTCCAACGTATATGAGAAGCCCTTTGAGGTGGTGTACTGCGACCAGGTGCCCGCCGAGAAGAGCAATCCCCAGGCCGTGGGCCGTCACCTGGGCGGCTGCCGCATCGGCTTTGACGCCGGCGGCTCCGACCGCAAGGTGTCCGCCGTCATCGACGGCCAGCCCGTCTTCTCCGAAGAGGTGGTGTGGTTCCCCAAGACCACTGCCGACCCCGACTACCACTATGAGGGTATCGTGTCCGCCCTCAAGTCCGCCGCCGAGCACATGCCCCGGGTGGACGCGGTGGGCGTCTCCTCCGCCGGTATCTACATTGAGAACCGCACCATGGTGGCCTCCCTGTTCCTGAAGGTCCCCAAGGAGGACTTTGACGCCAAGGTAAAGGACATCTACATCCGCGCCATCAAGGACACTTTTGGCGACATCCCCTATGTGGTGGCCAACGACGGCGACGTGTCCGCTCTGGCCGGCGCCATGAGCCTGGAGGAGAACAACATCCTGGGCATCGCCATGGGCACCAGCGAGGCCGTGGGCTTCGTGGATGCCAATGGCAACATCACCGGCTGGCTCAACGAGCTGGCCTTCGCCCCCGTGGACGTGAACCCCGAGGCCATGGAGGACGAGTGGTCCGGTGACATCGGCTGCGGCGTGAAGTACTTCTCCCAGGACGGCGTTATCAAGCTGGCCCCCCGGGCCGGCATCCAGCTGGACGAGAGCCTCTCCCCCGCCGAGAAGCTGAAGGTGGTGCAGAAGGCCATGGAGGAGGGCAATCCTGCCGCCGCCGCGGTGTACCGCTCCATCGGCGTGTACCTGGCCCACTCTCTGGCCCTCTATCATCACTTCTACGGCTTCAAGCACGTGCTGCTGCTGGGCCGGGTCATGTCCGGCAAGGGCGGCGACCTGCTGCTGGAGACCTGCCTGAAGGTGCTGGCCGACGAGTATCCCGAGATCGCCGACAAGATCAATCCCACCATGCCCGACGAGAAGGCCCGCCGTGTGGGCCAGTCTGTGGCCGCCGCTTCCCTGCCCGAGCTGAAGTAAATGCGCCACCACATTCTCTGTCTGGGGGACTCCAACACCCACGGCTACTGCGCCGACCCGGCAGACTGCGCCGACAGCGCCCTGTTCCGCTTCAATGAGGAGGAACGGTGGACCTGCCTGCTGCAAAAAGCTCTGGGCGAGCAGTATCTGGTGATTGAAGAAGGGCTGTCCGGCCGCACCACCGTCTTTGACGATCCGGTAGAGGAGGGGCTGTCTGCCCTCCCCTATCTGCGGCCCTGCCTGAAGAGCCACCGGGCCATCAGCCTGCTGGTCATCATGCTGGGCACCAACGACGCCAAGTCCCGGCTGGGAGCCAATGCCCACGCCATCGGCCGGGGTATGGAGCGGCTGGTTCAGGCCGCCCAAAGCGTGGACTGCTGGGGTCCCGGCGGCCGGCCCAACATTCTCATCATCGCCCCCAAGGCCATTGAGGAGGCGGTCTACACCTCCCCGGTGGCTGACGAGATGGGCCCCGGCTGCGTGGAAAAGACCCGGCAGCTGGCGGCAGAATATGAGGAAGTGGCCCGGCGGAACGGCTGCGCCTTCCTGGACGCCAACACCCTGGACCTGGCCTGCAACGGCGTGGATTTCATGCATCTCACCCGGGAGAGCCACGCCAGGCTGGCGGCGGCCCTGGCCCGGATCATCCCCACTCTGATGTAAAGAAAAAACGTGGACGGCAATGCCGTCCACGTTTTTTGTTTCTTTTATCTTATTGAATGGTATAGCTCCCCCGCACCATAATGGTCACATCGGTGGAGGCCTTCACCCCCCGGCCGTCGATGGTGGCCAGATACAGGTGGTTGGCAGTCAGGGCACTTCCGCCGGACAGGGTGGAGCCCGCCGTGGTATCGATGAGACCGGGGGCAGAGTCGGATACGCACACCGCTGTGCCGGAGCGCAGCAGAAACTCGCAGGCCGCGGTGCCCACCACTGTCTGTCCCGCCTTCAGGTTGACGATCTGGAACACACCGCCGGAGGAGGACCCGGAGGAGCCGTTCAGCTTGCTCTCCACCTCCTGCACATAGCCGTCCACCACCGCGTCCAGCTTTTTCTCCAGTTCGGTCTGCTTGTCCGCCACCTTGTCGTCCACCTGCTCCAGAATGGCGGGGAGGGCCTGGTCGTTCAGGTAGCTGAGGGTGACCAGGGGGTCGTTCTTGCTGCCCTGCTGTCCGGCAGCCACCGCCACCCCCACCAGGGCCAGGGTCATCAGACCGCCGGAAATGAGCCGGACCGGCCACTTCTTCTGTTTCATATGTACCTCCTGTCTGGCGGGGAGCCGCCCGGCGGGCGACTCCCCCCTCTTGTGTTCAAACCATGGTTCCCGTGTGCAGGCCAAAGCTGACCGCGATGGCGTTATCCACCCGCTGCATCTGCGCTTCGTCCAGCCGTCCCATGTGCTCTCTCAGCCGCCTTTTGTCCAGCGTCCGGATCTGTTCCAGCAGCACCACCGACTCCTTGGGGAGCCCGTAGGTGTTGGCTGAGAGCTCGATGTGGGTTGGCAGACGGGCCTTGCCGGTCTGGGATGTGATGGCCGCCGCAATGACAGTGGGGCTGTGGCGGTTGCCGGCATCGTTCTGCACGATGAGCACCGGCCGCACGCCTCCCTGCTCGCTGCCCACCACGGGGCTCAGATCGGCATAAAAAATGTCTCCGCGTTTTACGCTGTTATCCACAAAAGCTCACACTCCGCCGGAAAATAGTCACCAGCGTCACACGACCGGAGGCCTATGTAACGCGGTCACTATGATTTTCCCACGGGGCGGCGGGAATTATACCCGCCCTGCAAAATTTCGCGGGGCAGGTCGGCCACCCGCCGTCTGGCCGGGCCTTTCTCCCCCGGCCCATTGTATGCCCGGATGCCGGGGCCGGTGCCTCAGTCCAGATAGGCCCGGTGGACCCGGGGGGACACGGCGCACAGCAGCTCGTACTGGATGGTGCCCGCCATGGCCGCCATATCCTCGATGGGCAGGTGCTCGCCGAACACCTCCACCTCGTCCCCTGGCTCCACGTCCAGGCCGGTGACGTCCGCCATGCACATATCCATGCAGATCCGGCCCACCACACGGGCCCGCTGGCCCTTGATGAGCACCTCCAGCTTGTCGGAGCACAGCCGGGGCAGACCGTCGGCATAGCCGATGGTGAGGGCGGCCAGCCTGGTCTCCCGGTCCAGCACATGGGTACAGCCGTAGCTCACCGGGGTCCCGGCGGGCACCGTTTTCACCGAGGCCACCCGGGTCTTGAGGGTCATGACCGGCCGCAGGCCGGGGCCGTCCAGCCCCTCGCAGGAGGGGTCGGGATAGTGTCCGTACAGGGCAATGCCCGGCCGTACCATGTCCAGATAGGTGCAGGGGAAGTTGAGGGCCGCGGCGCTGGCGGCACAGTGGCGGATGGCAAAGGTGATCCCCCTGCCCTTCAGCTCCTCCAGCAGGTCCAAAAAGCGGGTGAACTGGAGCATGGTGTAATCTTCGTCCCCGTCGGCGTTGGCAAAGTGGGTGTAGATCCCCTCCGCCTCCAGGCCGGGCAGGGCACACACCTGGGCGATGGCGTCCGCCGCCTCCGTCAGGGAATCGCCGCCGCACAGCCAGCCCAGCCGGGACATGCCGGTATCGGCCTTGAGATGAATTTTCAGGGTCTTGTCTGCGGCCACCGCCGCGTCCGACAAGGCTTTGGCCATATCCAGATCGTACACAGTCTGAGTAATGCCGCCGTCCAGCAGGGTGTTGGCCCGCTCGACGGGGGTATAGCCCAGGATCAGGATGGGGGTGGTGATCCCCCCCTGCCGCAGCTCCATGGCCTCGTCCAGGCAGGCCACCGCCAGGTATTCAGCCCCCAGCTGTTCCAGCCGCCTGGCCACCGGCACGGCGCCGTGACCATAGGCGTCCGCCTTCACCACGCCCAGAAAGCGGCAGCCCTGAGGCAGCATGGCCCGCAGGGCTCTGTAATTATGTTCCAGATTGGACAGATCGATCTCCGTCCAGGTCCTTGTCTGCGTCTGTTTCATCGGTTATCCTCTTAATGCCATAAGATACGCGGTATCTGCGTCAGATACCAAAAGGGCGTTGCCGCCCATGGGCAGACTGCGCCGTTCTCATTATACTACGCTGCCGCCGCCGCCACAACCCCGAACCTGATCCCACTTTCATCTATTTTTCATCTAATGTTCATAGATTCCTCAAGACATTTGGGCCACTTTCGGATATACTATAAATACAACGCGCAAATCAACGGACCATTGGGTCCCCCTCAACGGGTATGATAAAGGAGGTTATTCCTATGGTGGAAGGTATCGGCAAGGTATTGGCGGACGTAGGTCTGGCCAGCGTGGGTCTGGTGGCCCTGGCTGCAGAGCAGGCCGGCAAGGCCGGCAAGGTTCTGGTGGAAAAGGGCGCCGTGGCGCTGGAGGAGGGCCGTAAGCACGGCGTGGAGCTCCAGCGCAAGTACCAGGAGGAGGCCCAGCGCCGCCGGGAGGAGCAGTTCGACAAGCATGTCAACGAGATGACCGCCCAGCAGCGGGAGGAGCTGCGCCGCCGTCTGTCCGAGCTGGACGACCTGGAGCAGGAAGTGGCTCAGGCCGCGCCCGGCGACGATGACGACAACGGTCCCACCGCATTTTAAGCCAAAAACAGGAGGCGCCTAAGCGCCTCCTGTTTTTTTAATCTTCTCCAGCGGAGCCCATGGGCTGAAAGTCGGAAAAGACACACTGGATCACCGTGTACCCGTCCTGGGACAGCTCCCCCCGCAGCAGGGCGTGGCTGTCCGGATCAAACCAGAGGGAGCACTCCTGCCCCTCCCCCGCCTGATGGTCCGGGTCCCGGCAGATCACCCGCAGTACCTGCCCCTGGTCCCGCTCCTCCATCACGCACTCGGCCATAAAGCCCTCAGCGGCGTAACGCATCAGGGCGGGCACCGCGTCCATGGGACTCATGCCGCTGTCGTCCAGGGGACCGGTCTCCACCCGCACCCCGTCGTACTCCAGGCTTCCGCCCTCCTGTTCCAGCCGGGCGGTCACTCCGGCCACAGCCTCCGGGCTGGTGATGGTAAACACGCTCTCACCCTCCCGCCGGTATTCCAGATCCATGCCGTACTCATAGACCCGCTGGCCGTAGTCGGCGGTGACGGTCAGCGATGCCGTACAGCCCTCCATGGCCAGGTATTCTCCCCGGATGTCCAGGGCCAGCTGCTCCGCTCCGGTGGCTCCGCCGCCGCAGGCGGTCAGGGCCAGGCAGAGGATCATCGTCAGTACGCACACACACCCTCGGCGGCGCACGGCCGTTCCCCCTTTATTCCACGTGTTCCTTCAGGACCCGGGGCAGGGCGGCCACCACATCGGTGGGGGTCATGCCGTACTCCCCGATCTCCTCCGCGCACAGGTCGCCCGCCGCTCCGTGGAGCCACACCGCCATGGGCACCGCCTGCCGGGCGGGCAGACCCTGGCCCAGCAGGGACAGGATCACCCCTGCCAGCACGTCGCCGCTGCCCCCCTTGGCCATGCCGGGGTTGCCGGTGGTGTTGATGTAGGCAGTACCGTCCGGGAAGGCGGTGATGGTCCGGTGTCCCTTGAGCACCAGACAGCAGCTGTGCTCCACGGCAAAGCTCCGGGCCGCACCCAGCCGGTCCCCGTCGGACAGGTCTCCCCCCAGCCGGGCAAACTCCCCGTCGTGGGGAGTGAGCACCGTATGGAGGCCCTGCCGCGCGTCCAGTATATCTATATGTCCCTCCAGGGCGTTTATGCCGTCGGCGTCCAGGATCACCGGAATGTGGACCTCCCGCAGCAGGTGGCGCACCACGGCGGACACACCGTTGCCCCGGCCCAGGCCCGGGCCGATGAGGCACACGCCACAGCCCGCCAGCTTGTGGTGGATGGCCTCCCCTGCCTCCAGGGAGAGCTGCCCCTCCTTCCCCGCCGGGAGCGGGTAGGGCATGGCCTCATCCAGCTTGGCGGCAGCCACCACCCAAATAGGCGTGGGCACCCCCAGCGACACCAGACCGGCACCGGTACGCACCGCCGCCTGGGCCGCCAGCACCGGGGCGCCGGTGTAGCCCACGCTGCCCCCCAGAATGGCGCAGCGTCCGAAATCCCCTTTGTGGGCGTCCAGCGGGCGGCGGGGCAGAACCACGTCCCCTCCATCCACACTTTGGACCGGGCAGTCCAGGGCGTCCACCAGATCTTTGGGGATGCCGATATCGACCACCGTCAGCCTGCCGGTACACAGGCCGCCTTTGCCTACAAAGTGGCCCGCCTTGGGCAGGGTAAAGGTCACCGTACGGGCGGCCTGTACCGCTGCGCCCAGTACCCGGCCGGTATCGCTCTCCACTCCGCTGGGGATGTCAGCGGACACCACCGGGATGTCGCAGGTATTCATCATATGGATGGCGGTAAGGGCGTCCCCACGCACATCGCTGTTCAGTCCGATACCGAAGATGGCGTCCACCATGGCGTCCGCCTCCAGGCACCAGGCCGCAAAATCCGGGTCGTCCGGCTGGAAGATCTCCAGCTTTCCGCCCGCCGCAGCCAGCTTGACCTCCATGGCCCGGGTATCCTGGGTCATCTTCTCATGGCTGCCCACCAGGACGCACCGCACCTCAAAGCCCGCCTCCAGCAGCTGTCGGGCACAGGCCACGCCGTCTCCGCCGTTGTTGCCCGGCCCGCAGAAACACACCACCCGGCCGGCACAGTCTCCGGTCAGCGCCATAACCTCCTCGGCCACCGCCGCGGCCGCCCGCTCCATCAGCTGGGTGGAAGGCACTCCCCGCTCCTGAATTGTGATCCGGTCGATCTCACGCATCTGCTGCGCTGTGGCGATTCGCATTTTCATCCACGCTCCTGTTCCATGGTATCTCTCGTTTCCCGGCGGGACCGTTTTTCCTCCCGCCAGACCGTCCCCATTATATGCTGTCCGCCCCGCCCAGTCAATTTTAATCTTGCGCTTTTCGTCAATCTGTGCTATAAATAGGTTTACATGCGAAGAAGGGAAAAAGAGCGGCCCCCGGCCCAGCAGAGAGCGTCCGTCACCGGCTGAAAGCGGATGTGGGGTTGGCCCGTTCGGTTCGTCCTGGAGCGGCCCTGGAGACAGGGACGGTCTCGCCCCACGTTATCGGGGCCAGAGTGCCCGCTGTGCGCGGGAAATGCGGGTGGTACCGCGGAAGGTTTGCCTTTCGTCCCAGTGATTTGGGATGGAGGGCTTTTTTCATTTGTAAATACTGCAAAAGGAGCTGCGAATATGAAGGAAACACTGGAAACCATACGCCGGGAGGCGCTGGCTGCCTTTGAGGGCGCCGGAACCGCTCAGGACCTGG
Source organism: Flavonifractor sp. An82 (assembly GCF_002159265.1). Classification (GTDB taxonomy): domain Bacteria; phylum Bacillota; class Clostridia; order Oscillospirales; family Oscillospiraceae; genus Flavonifractor. The sequence continues at coordinate 150,860 of NZ_NFHG01000006.1, read as the reverse complement.
ACGCCCTGCGGGTCAAGTACCTGGGCAAGAAGGGCGAGCTCACCGCGGTGCTCAAGATGATGGGCAAGCTGTCTGCCGAAGAGCGCCCCGCCATGGGCCAGCTGGCCAACGAGGTGCGCGCCGCCCTGGAGAGCGCCCTGGAGGCCAAGGGCAAGGAGCTGGAGGCCAAGGCCCTGGAGGACCGGCTGAAGGCGGAGGCCCTGGACATCACCGTCCCCGGCAAGGCCGTCAAGACCGGCCACCGTCATCCCATGTATATCGCCCTGGACGAGATCAAGGAGATCTTCATCGGTATGGGCTTCACCGTGCTGGACGGCCCCGAAGTGGAGCTGGCCAAGCTCAACTTCGACCGCCTCAACGCCGAGGAGGGCCACCCCTCCCGTGACTGGTCCGACACCTTCTACTTTGACGAGGACAGCCGTGTGATGCTCCGCTCCCAGACCTCCCCCATGCAGGTCCGGGCCATGGACACCATGGAGCTGCCCATCCGCATCATTGCCCCCGGCCGGGTGTACCGCAAGGACGAGGTGGACGCCACCCACTCCCCCATGTTCCATCAGGTGGAGGGCATGGTCATCGACAAGGGCGTCACCATGGCCGACCTGAAGGGCACCCTGAACACCGTGGTGGAAAAGCTGTACGGCAAGGGCACCAAGACCCGCTTCCGTCCCCACCACTTCCCCTTCACCGAGCCCTCCTGCGAGATGGACGTCCAGTGCCACAAGTGCGGCGGCGTGGGCTGCCCCACCTGTAAGGGTGAGGGCTGGATCGAGCTGCTGGGCGCGGGCATGATCCACCCCCGGGTGCTGGAGATGAGCGGCATCGACCCCAACGTGTACTCCGGCTGGGCCTTCGGCATCGGCCTGGAGCGTACCGCCATGCGCCGCTTCAAGATCGCCGACCTGCGTCTCATCTTCGAGAACGACGTCCGGTTCCTGGAGCAATTCTGAGAAAGGAGTGTAGAAACAATGAATCTGAGCAGAAAATGGCTGAATGAATTTGTCACTGTGACTGCCTCCGACAAGGAATTTGCTGAGGCTATGACCCTGTCCGGCTCCAAGGTGGAGCTGACTCACGACCTGGGGGAGGAGATCTCCAATGTGGTGGTGGGCAAGCTGCTGTCCCTGGAGCGGCACCCCGACTCCGACCACATGTGGATCTGCCAGGTGGACGTGGCTCAGGATGAGCCCATCCAGATCGTCACCGGCGCCTGGAACATTCACCCCGGCGACCTGATGCCGGTGGCCCTCCACAAGTCCACCCTGCCCGGCGGCGTGAAGATCCAGAAGGGCAAGCTGCGTGGCGCCGTGTCCAACGGCATGTTCTGCGGCCTTGCCGAACTGGGCCTGGATACCCGTGACTTCCCCTACGCCACCATTGTCCCCGCCGCCATTCTGGGCGACTATCACCCCCTGGACAAGGACAAGCCCTCCATCCCCGCCGACATTGCCCCCGGCCACAAGATCTATGGCCCCGTGGTGGCCGCCAAGGTGACCGCCGTCACCACCACCGGCTACTCCGCCTATGATGTGACCCTGGACACCGGCGACGGCTCCGTCTCTGTGTCCACCACCTGCCCCAACCTCCATGAGGGGGATCTGGTGGCTTACAATACCAAGAGCAGCACCATCTGCACCCTGACCGACCTCCACGCCCAGCAGGCCGAGTTCCCCCACTGCATCGAGGACGGCATTTTCATCCTCAACGAGGAGGGGATCAAGCCCGGCGACGACATCAAGCCCATCATCGGCGCTGACGACCACGTGGTGGAGTTTGAGATCACCCCCAACCGCCCCGACTGCCTCAGCGTGATTGGTCTGGCCCGGGAGGCCGCCGCCACCTTTGACGCCCCCCTCACCCTCCACGAGCCCGTGGTCAAGGGCGGCGGCAACGGCAGCCTGATGGAGCTGCTGGACGTGGAGACCGCCGCCGCCGATCTCTGCCCCCGGTACACCGCCCGCATGGTACGCAACGTGAAGATCGCCCCCTCCCCCAAGTGGATGCGGGAGCGGCTGCGCTCCATGGGCGTGCGTCCCATCAACAACATCGTGGACATCACCAACTATGTCATGCTGGAGTACGGCCAGCCCATGCACGCCTTTGACTACCGCTATGTGAAGGGCGGCAAGATCATTGTCCGCCGGGCTGCCGAGGGCGAGGAGCTCACCACCCTGGACGGACAGGTCCGCAAGCTCAACGCCAACCACCTGGTCATCGCCGACGAGACCCGGGCCGTGGGCCTGGCAGGCATCATGGGCGGGGAGAACAGCGAGATCGTAGACGACACCGTGGACGTGGTCTTCGAGTCCGCCTGCTTCGACGGCACCTGCATCCGCAAGGGCGCTCTGGCCCTGGGTATGCGTACCGAGGCCTCCGCCAAGTTTGAGAAGGGCCTGGACCCCCTGAACACCCTGCCCGCCGTCAACCGCGCCTGTGAGCTTGTGGAGCTGCTGGGGGCCGGCGAGGTGCTGGACGGCACCATCGACATCCTCAACTATGTGCCCCAGCCCCGGGTCCTCAAGCTGGAGCCTGAGAAGATCAACGGCCTGCTGGGCACCGATGTTTCTGAGGTTGAGATGGTGTCCATCCTGAAGAAGCTGGACTTCCAGGTGGAGGGCGACCAGGTGACCGTGCCCTCCTGGCGCGGCGACGTCATCGGCATGGCCGACCTGGCGGAAGAGGTGGCCCGCTTCCACGGCTACAACAACATCCCCACCACCCTCATGCGTGGCCAGACCACCCTGGGCGGCTACGGCGAGGAGGAGCTGCTGGAGCGTCAGCTGGGCTCTATGTGCCGCTCCATGGGATATGATGAGATCATCACCTACTCCTTCATCTCCCCCACCTGCTACGACAAGATCCGCTGGGACGAAAAGGACCCCCGTCGGGAATCCTTCAAGATCCTCAACCCTCTGGGCGAGGACACCTCCATCATGCGCACCACCGTCCTGCCCTCCATGCTGGAGATCCTGACCCGCAACTACAACTACCGCAACCAGGACGTGCGCCTGTACGAGGTGGGCCGCATCTACCTGCCCGGCGGCGAGGACGGCCTGGCGGTGGAGAACAAGGTCCTGTCCATGGGCGCCTACGGCGATGACATGGATTTCTACACCCTGAAGGGCTGCGTGGAGGCCATTCTCAAGGACCTGCGGGCCACTGATATCCGCTTTGAGGTGCCCTGCGTGACCAACCCCTCCTATCATCCCGGCCGGGTGGCCGACGTGTACGCCGGTGACCAACCCATTGGCGTCATGGGTCAGATCCATCCCCTGGTGGCTCAGAACTACGGCGTGGACGCCCAGTTCTACTGCGCTGAGCTGGACCTGGGCCAGCTCATGTGCGCCAAGGGCGCCGATCCCGAGTACGTCCCCCTGCCCAAGTTCCCCGCCGTCACCCGTGATATCGCCGTGGTGTGCGACGAGGCGGTCACCGTGGGCGCGCTGGAGGAGTGCATCCGCAAGGGGGCCAAGGGCCTGCTGAAGGACTGCAAGCTCTTCGACATCTACCGCGGCAAGGGCGTGGATGAGGGCAAGAAGTCCGTGGCCTTCAACCTGGTGCTCCGTGCCGACGACCGCTCCCTCACCAGCGAGGAGGCCGATGAGGATGTGAAGAGCATCCTGGCCGCCCTGGAGAAGGACCTGGGCGCTGTGCTGCGCTGAGTCCCTGCAAGAAGAACAAAAAGTGCCTGCTGCATATGCAGCAGGCACTTTTTTGATGGATTTATTCCTCTTCCTCCGGCGTCCCTCTCTGGGCGTCGATATAGGGCTTGAAGATCCGCTCCAGCGGGAAGGAGTGGAGCAGCGCCACAATGGTGGGCAGCAGGAACAGGAAGAGGATCATATTGGAGCACACCGTCAACGCCGCAAAGAAGATGACCGCCAGCAGAATGGTGCTGGGCAGGTGAGCGATGGCCAGCTTGGCGCAGGTGACCAGCAGTCCGCTGACCTGGAAGGTGAACCGGGAGAGGACGGGAAAGAGGTAGCAGGCCGCCCCCACCGGCAGCAGCAGAAAGATCTGATAGGCATAGAAGAGCACATACCCCGTGCTGCTGAGCAGGGCGGACTGGTAGAGCAGGTCATAGAGGAAGATCAGAATGACCGCCACCGGGATCACCACCAGGCTGGTGAGGGCGCCCACCTTCAGATTGCTCTTGAAGGTGCTGAAGAACATCCCCCAGCTGTTGCGCTCATTATGGCGGATGCAGCGGACCACGGTGTTGTACAGCGCGGCGGTGGCCGGTCCCAGCGTCACCAGAGGCAGCGAACAGGCCACCCAGAATATGCTGAGGAGGATCAGATCCACCAGTTTCTCTGTATAGCGGTAGATTCCATTCTCCGGATTGAAAATGCCCATTGACGCGGCCTCCCTGGAAGAGTGATTAGGTTGATTGTACCCTATTTTGCCGAAAGATGCAATTCCCTGTTCCAGGCTGTCAGTCCTCAATATGGATGGGAACCCCGTTGACCTCCACCTCTCCCTCCGCCGGGATAAGGATGTACTTCTTACCGTTGAGGGTGCGGGTCTCCACCAGGGCGCTGTACTCGGGGGAAACCTTGATGGTCACATCGGGCATGGAGACCTGAACCTGCTTGGCGTCCACCAGATTGCGGGGACTCAGGCGGGTGTCCTCCCCAAAGCTGTCATCGTAGCGGCTGTCAAAGGCGTTGATATGGCTCTCCGACACGCCGCAGGACTGGAGCACGCATTTCACCGCCCCCTTGGACACCATCAGGGGCTCCTCCTCCTTGTTTTCCTTGTGCTCCTCCACCAGCTCCCGCAGCTGGTCGTGGACCGCCTGCACTACCTCATAGCTGCACTCCTCCCCCAGGGTCTCCCCCAGGATGGCCTGAAAGGTCTCCTTCTGGGCCTGGGCGGGCATGGGGATCTGGGTGCAGAATACGGCCTGGGCAAAGTCCTGGTGGTTCTCCCCCACGTCCTTATTGTAGTAGAGGGCGTCGTACAGGTTGGTGGTGCGGTTGTCAAAGGCGGGGAACAGGAAGCCCAGCTCCGGCGGGGACACCAGCCAGTCGGCCTGCCGGTTGTAGAAGCGGTTCTCCCGCACGTAGAAGCTGAGGGCGGGCTTGGTCTGCTTCACCGGGCAGATGCTGCACAGGATGTAGGAATAGACCTCCTCCGAGGCGTCCTTCTGGGTCTCGCCGTCCTTGGCGCGATAGGGCACGTCGTAGCGGTCATGGGCCAGCAGGATCAGATAGCTGCCCTCCAGGTCCAGGCTGCCGATGGCTTTTTGGAAAAAGGTCTGGACCGCCTCCTCATTCTGAAGGCCGGAGTCCCGCAGGGCCATGAGCAGCTTGTGCTCCTCCCCCTCGGCCACCTGGCGGGTGGCAAAGCTGACGTCGATGAGGTTGCGGTCCATACCGCCGGAGAGGGTGCGGCGGAGAATGGCCAGCAGCTTCTCGCTCTCCTCCTCGCTCATCAGGGCCAGAGACTGGTCAAACTGGGAGACGATCTCCCGCTTTTCATTGACATAACATCCGCGCACATGGGTGATGGCGCTTTTGTCCCCCTTGAACCGGCGGCGCAGCTCGCCTACTTCCTTCTCATTCATGGTCCTGTTCCTCCATTCCCGGGATGATCGCGGCCCCAGCTGCGGGCCGTACAAATAGATTTGATCTCTTGGAGTATCCAAAAAAGAAAGACACGACTTACGTCGTGTCTTTCTTTTTTGGTGCGCGAGGCGGGACTTGAACCCGCACGTGCGTAATGCACACTAGAACCTGAATCTAGCGAGTCTGCCAATTCCACCACTCGCGCATATGGTGCGGATGACGGGACTCGAACCCGTACGGCCGTGGGCCACTAGCACCTCAAGCTAGCCAGTCTACCAGTTCCAGCACATCCGCAAAACACAGCCCCGTCAAAAGACTGCTTGATTATTATAGCGGCCTGGACCTGGTTTGTCAACTATTATTTTCCCCTGCCGCGAAAAATTTATCGGTTCTTCTCCCAGTCCAGCAGCGCGGCAATCACATCATGATAGACCCGTTCCGGCTCCTCCCGAAAGCCATCGGCCATCCGCTGGGCCTGTTCCCGGGTGCCGCAGAACAGCTGGAGGGTAAACAGGTTGCCCTTGTCGTCGTCCAGCTCCATCTTGACCACACTGCCCCCCTCGGGCCGGTCCTCCACACTGGAGCGCACCTGGGCATTGCGGCGGAGGATCCCGTTGACCTTGGCCAGGCGGACATTGCACTTCTGCTTGACGGTATAGGGCAGGCTGCTCTCGCAGGCCGCACCGTTGGCCCGGCCCTTGTCCGTAATGGCGTAGAGCTCCTCCTCCAGGGTCAGATGTCCGGTCTCCACCAGCTCAGAGACCGCCTCGGCAAACTCAAAGTAGTCCACCCCGTCGTCACACATGGTCAGATCGGTGAGAGCGTGAAAGTCAATGGGGGCCGCCACCCGCGCCATGATATAGAGGATGAGAAACTTGATATCCAGTTTGTCGTGGATAAAACCGTGACGTGCCATGGAGCGCTCCTTTCCAAAGCGTTTGCCGCTTATCCTTCATTATACCCAAGCCGGCCCCAAATCACAAGTGCAATTTCCAATGGTCCCACCGCTTGACGGAGGCTTGTCCGACAAGGTATGATAGAATCAGCATTCCGGTTGACGCCGGGCACTCAGTCAAAATTGGAGGATACCGTCATGGGAAAAAAATTACTGCCCCTGCTGCTCACCCTTCCGCTGCTGCTGTCTGCCTGCGGCGGCACGCCGGAGCCGGAGGACTCCGCCTCCCCTTCCCCCTCACCCGCTCCCACGGTGGAAGTGGCCACGCCCTCTCCCACCCCCTATGACGGCCCCGTCAATCCCCTCACCGGCCTGCCCATCGGGGAGGAATGGGTCAACCGCCGCCCGGTGGCCATTATGCTCAACAATCTGAAGCAGGCCCTGCCCCAGCTGGGCCAGTCCCAGGCCGACATCATCTATGAGATCCCCGCCGAGGGCGGCATCACCCGCATGGTGGGCGTTTACCAGTCCCTGGACGGGGTGGGCACCATCGGCTCCATCCGCTCCGCCCGCCCCTACTATCTGGAGGTTGCCCTGGGCCACGACGCCATCTTCCTCCATGCCGGCGGCAGCGAGGACGCCTACAGCAAGATCAGTCAGTGGGGCGTCACCGCCCTGGACGCGGTGCGGGGCCCCTACCTGGGCAAGACGGAGGGCAGCAACCTGATGTGGCGTGACCCGGTACGCCGTCAGACCTACAGCCTGGAGCACACCGTGGTCACCACGGGACAGACCATCACCGATCTGCTGCCCACCTATAACATCCGCCTGGATCACAAGGAGGGCTACACCTATGAGATGGAGTTTGCCGAAGACGGCACCCCCGCCGACGGTGTAACCGCCAATCAGATCACCGTTCCTGTCTCCACCTACAAGACCGGCCGCTTCGTCTACAACGAGGACACCGGCAAGTACGGGGTGGAGGAATACGGCTCTCCTTACATAGATGGCAATACCCAGGAGCAGGTGGAGGTAACCAATGTGGTGATCCTCAAGACCGCCTGCCGCAACACAGGCGACTATCTGGGCCACATAACGGTGGATCTGTCCAGCGGCGGCAGGGGCTACTTTGCCTGCGGGGGCAAGATCACCGATCTGACCTGGAGCAAGCAGTATCCCAACGGCCAGTTCCACTACACCGACTCCAACGGCGATCCCATCACCTTCGGGGCGGGCACCACCTATGTGTGCATCGTCCCCACCGACTGCGACGTGTCCTTTTCCTGAATCATAAAAAAGGTGCCGCGGCGAATCACGCCGCGGCACCTTTTTTAGAGCTCTTCCGGATGAACCGTAATGTCCTCCGCCGGCACCTTGCCCCAGTCAAAGCACTTGGCCAGCTCCGCCGGGGTCACCGGCTCCGGCCGGTCCAGCTGCCCTGCCCAGAAGGCCAGCAGGCCGGTAAGCTCCTCCGGCGCGAACCGCTGCCGCAGCTCGCCCATGTCCAGGTCCCGTTCCCGCTTGGACAGCCGCCGTCCGTCCGGGGCCAGCAGCAGGGGGACGTGGCAGAACTCCGGGGGCGGAAAGCCCAGCAGGGTGTGGAGCCAGATCTGCCGTGGGGTGGAGTCCAGCAGGTCTCTCCCCCGTACCACCTGATTGATCTCCATGGCCCCGTCGTCATACACCACCGCCAGCTGATAGGCATACACCCCGTCAGACCGGCGGATGATAAAGTCTCCGCAGTCCGTTTGCAGGTTCTCCCGGTAGTCTCCCTGCAATTTGTCCTGAAAGGATATCTCCTGATCTTCAACCGCCAAACGCCATGCGGGACAACGGGTTGCGGATAACTCCCGTTTTTCTTGTTCCGTCAGGTGTTTGCACCTGCCTGAGTAGATGATCTGTCCGTCCGACCGGTGAGGCGCCGAGGCGGCCAGCCGCTCGGCACGGGTGCAGAAGCAGGGGTAGACCAGCCCCATCTCCTCCAGTCTCCGGAATGCTCCGGCGTATAATTCAGTGCGTTCACTCTGGGAATAGGGCCCATGGGGACCGCCAACCTGATACCCCTCGTCCCAGTCCAGCCCCAGCCAGCGCAGATCGTCGGCCACCTGACGGGCGTACTCCTCCCGGCACCGATCCGGGTCCAGGTCCTCCATCCGCAGCACCATGGTCCCCCCGGCGGAGCGCACCGACAGCCAGGCCAACAGGCCGGAAAACAGATTGCCCAGGTGCATCCGTCCACTGGGACTGGGGGCAAAACGTCCCCGCAGCTGTTGCATATGCCCTCTCCCCTTTCCTCCTCAGTATACTATACACCGCCCCTCTTGACCATTGCAATTTTCCGAAAACCATGCTACACTGATGACAATTGGATACGCTCCGAGCGGGACCGCCTAAGGGCAATGCCTACGGCGCACCGCCAGGGTCGGGCTGGAAACGGCGCGGCCTTCCGTCTTTGAAAAGGAGTCTCTTTTACAGGGGGGGTATTGTACCCCTCTGCCTGGAGGTACCGTAAAAAGACGGTACCTCTTTTTTGTTTGGAGGGACATCACATGAAATTGATCGATACCCACGACGCGGTAGGCCATGTGCTCTGCCACGATCTGACGCAGATTATCCGGGGTGTTACCAAGGACGCCCGGTTCCGCAAGGGCCATGTGGTCACCGAGGAGGATATCCCAGTGCTGCTGAGTATGGGCAAGGAGCACCTCTATGTGTGGGAAAAACAGCCCGGCATGCTCCACGAGGACGAGGCCGCCCTGCGGCTCCAGGCCCTGTGCCAGAACGAGCATATGCACGCCACCGCCGTGAAGGAGGGCAAAATCGAGCTCATCGCCGACATGGACGGTCTCTTCCAGGTGGATGTGGAGCGGCTGACCGCCCTCAACGGCGAGGATGAGATCATGATCGCCACCCGCCACACCAACACTGCCGTCCATAAAGGGGACAAGCTGGCGGGCACCCGCATCATCCCCCTGGTCATTGCCGAGGACAAGCTGAAAGCGGTGGAAGAGCGGGCGGGGAGCGGTCCCATCCTCTCCCTCACCCCCTGGAAGCTGAAGACCTGCGGTCTCATCACCACCGGCAGTGAGGTGGCAAAGGGCCTCATTGAGGACACCTTCACCCCCGTCATCATCGACAAGCTGGCCGCCTACGGCATTCAGGTCACGGAGCACTGCCTGCCTGGCGACGACATGGCCGCCATCACCGCCGCCGCCCTGGACTACAAGGCCAAGGGGGTGGACCTGATCCTGTGCACCGGCGGTATGAGCGTAGATCCCGACGACAAGACGCCCAAGGCTATCAAGGACACCGGCGCGGACATCGTGTCCTACGGGGCCCCCGTGCTGCCCGGCGCCATGTTCCTGCTGGGCTACTTCGCCGACGGCACCCCCATCATGGGTCTGCCCGGCTGCGTCATGTACGCCAAGGCCACTGTGTTCGACCTGGTGCTCCCCCGCATCGCCGCCGGGGTACCCATCAGCCGGACTGACCTCAAGGCACTGGGCCACGGCGGTCTGTGCCTGGGCTGCCCTGAGTGCCACTATCCCATCTGTCCCTTCGGCAAGGGGTGCTGACCATGCTCACCGATCTCTCTCTGGAGCAGGCGGTAGAACGAATGACCCAGGGGCTGTCCCCCTTGGGCGTTGAAGTGCTGCCTGCTTTTCAGGCTCTGGACCGCACGCTGGCCCACGACGTGGCCGCCCCCATGGACCAGCCCCCCTTTGACCGCTCCCCCCTGGACGGCTATGCCCTCCGCTCGGCTGACATCGCCGGGGCAGACCGGGAACACCCCGTCCTCCTGCCTGTGGCAGATACCCTGTACGCCGGGGACGCCCCTCACCACCCTCTGGGTCCCGGTCAGGCCATCCGCATCATGACGGGGGCCATGCTGCCTGAGGGCTGCGACTGTGTGCTCCGACAGGAGGACACCGACCGGGGGAACCCTGTTTCCATTTACGCCTCCCTCCCTCCTTATCAAAATTATGTTCGCCGGGGCGAGGACTACCGGGCGGGCAGTCTGCTGCTTCCTGCGGGCGCACGGCTGGACGCTGCCGCCCTGGGCGTGCTGGCTAGTGCCGGCATCACGGAGGTACCGGTCCGCCGCCGTCCCAAAGTGGCTCTGCTCACCACCGGGGACGAGGTGGTGGAGGCGGGCCAGCCCCTGCCCACGGGAAAAATTTACGGCTCCAACGGCGTGCTCCTCTCCGCCCGTCTGGCGGAGCTGGGCATCTCCGTCCTCTGCCGCCACGCCGCCGACTCCCCAGCCGCGGTGGCAAAAGCCATGGCAGAGCTGCTGAATCACTGTGACCTGCTGATCACCACCGGCGGCGTGTCGGTGGGAGACAAGGATATCTTCCACCAGGCCCTCCCCCTGCTGGGAGCGGAGCAGGTGTTCTGGAAGGTGAACCTGAAGCCGGGCACTCCCGCCATGTTTTCCCGCTTCGGCGGCAAACCCATCCTGTCCCTGTCGGGCAACCCCTTTGCCGCCTTCACCACCTTTGAGCTGCTGGCCCGGCCCCTGCTGGCCGCCCTGGCCGGGGAACCCCATCTGCTCCCCCGGCAGAAGCAGGCTGTTCTCACCACCCCCTATGACAAGCCCAGCCTCCGGCGGCGCTTTCTCCGGGGCATCTACCAGGACGGTGAGGCCGCCCTGCCCCAGGGCCACTCCTCCGGCCAGCTGGCCTCTCTGGTGGGATGCAGCTGTCTGGTGGAGCTGCCGGCGGGCGCCCCTCCGGCGGAGGCCGGACAGACCGTTCAGGTCTGGCTGCTGTGACCGCCCCATATCGATTCAACAGGAGGTTAGTATGGAACCTGCTTTCAATCATTTTGACGAGGCCGGCAACGCCATCATGGTGGACGTGACCGGCAAGGACCCCACCTACCGCACGGCGGTGGCCGAGGGTACCATCAAGGTCACCCGCCCCATTCTGGACGCCATTACCGGCCGCACCGCCGCCAAGGGCGACGTGCTGGGGGTGGCCCGGGTGGCGGGCATTATGGCCGCCAAGCGCACCTGGGAGCTGATCCCCCTGTGCCATCCTCTGCTGCTCAGCCACCTGTCGGTGGATTTCGAGATTCTGGAGGAGGTCTGCGCCGTGCGGGCCACCTGCACCGTCAAGCTCTCCGGCAAGACCGGGGTGGAGATGGAGGCCCTCACCGGCGTCTCGGTAGCCCTGCTCACCATTTACGACATGTGCAAGGCCATTGACAAAGGCATGGAGCTGGGGGACATCCACCTGGTCCATAAGGAGGGTGGCAAATCGGGGGTGTATGACCGTGTCTGAGCCCCTGGTGGTGGCGGTGTCCGGGGTGAAAAACTCCGGCAAGACCACCCTCATCGAATCGGTCCTCCCCCTTCTGTCCCAGGCCGGGCTGAACGTGGCGGTGGTCAAGCACGACGGCCACTCCTTCCTCCCCGATCCCCCCGGCACCGACACCGGCCGCTTCATGGCCGCCGGGGCTGCAGGCACCGCCATCTTTGACGGGGAGAAATTCAAGGTGGTCAAGCGCCGGCCGGTAACGGAGGATTTTCTGATCACCCAGTTCCCCGAGGCCGACCTGATTTTGCTGGAGGGCTTCAAATACACCGCCTGGCCTAAGCTGGAGGTGGTGCGCAGGGGCAATTCGGAAGCCCCGGTGTCCGACCCGGCCACCCTGCTGGCTCTGGTCACCGACCTGCCGCTGGAGTGCCCCGGCGCGCCGGTCCTCTCTCTCAATGATCCTCAGGGCGTGGCCCGTTTTCTGCTTCATCTGGTAAAGGAGGGCCTGCCTCATGTATGATCAATTTGGCCGCAACATCCGCTATCTGCGGGTGTCCGTCACCGACCGGTGCAACCTGCGCTGCCGCTACTGCATGCCCGAGGAGGGGGTGGAGTGGGTGGACCACAGCGCCATTCTCTCCTACGAGCAGATTGCCCATCTGGTCCGTCTGGCCGCCGGTCTGGGGGTGGAGAAGGTACGCCTCACCGGCGGCGAGCCTCTGGTGCGCAAGGGCCTGGCCGGGTTGGTCCGGGAGATCAAGGCCATTAAGGGCATTCGTACCGTCAATCTCACCACCAACGGGGTACTGCTGGCCGAACAGCTGCCCGACCTGCTGGAGGCCGGACTGGACGGGGTCAATCTCAGCCTGGACACCCTGGACCGGGAGCAGTTTGCCGCCCTCACCCGGCGGGACGAGCTGCCCCGGGCTCTGGAGGGCCTGGAGGCCGCGCTGGCCGCACCGGGACTCACCGTCAAGGTCAACTGCGTCCCTTCAGGCGGCAACGACGCCCAGCTGGTGCCTCTGGCCTCCCTGGCAAAGGACCGGAACCTGTCGGTCCGCTTCATTGAGCTGATGCCCATTGGTCTGGGGGATACCCTCACCCGCCGCACCGAAGAGGAGGTCCTGGCCCGGCTGGAGGAGGTCTTCGGTACCGCCATCTCCTGCCCCACCGACCCCCTCAGCGGCCCCAGCCGCAACGTGACCTTCCCCGGCTTCCGGGGCCAGGTGGGCTTCATCAGCGCAGTATCCCACCAGTTCTGCCAAAGCTGCAACCGGGTGCGGCTCACCGCCACCGGTTTTCTCAAGACCTGTCTGCAATACGACCACGGGGTGGACCTGAAGGCCCTGCTGGACGCCGGCGCAGACGATGCCACTCTGCAAGCCGCTATGGCGGACGCCATCAACCACAAACCCGCCAGCCATCATTTCGGCGGCCAGCGGGAGGCGGCCGACGAGGGCCGCAACATGAATCAGATCGGAGGATAAGCACATGGGCAAAGTGATCGCTGTCTGTGTCAGTGAACAGAAGGGTACCCAGAAGAAAAACGTGGGCTCCGCCCAGTTCGTGGAGGACTGGGGCATCCAGGGGGACGCCCACGCAGGCAAGTGGCACCGGCAGGTGTCCCTCCTCTCCCACGAGCAGGTGGAGGCCTTCCGGGCCCGGGGCGCTGTAGTGGATGACGGCGCTTTTGGTGAAAACCTGGTGGTGGAGGGCTACGACTTCAAGATCCTGCCCATCGGCACCAAGTTCAAGTGCAACGACGTGCTGCTGGAGCTGACCCAGGTGGGTAAGCAGTGCCACGCCCACTGCGAGATCTACAAGGTCATGGGCGACTGCATCATGCCCCGGGAGGGCGTGTTCACCAAGGTGCTCCACGGGGGCACCATCTCGGTGGGGGATGAGCTCACCATCGTGGAGGAGGGCTGAGTATGCGGGTAGCCATCATCACCCTCAGCGACTCCGGCTATGCCGGACAGCGGGAGGACAAGAGCGGCCCGGTGATCCGGGAAATGGTGGAGGGGGCTGGCTATGAGGTGGTCCACACCGCCCTGCTGCCCGATGGGCTGGAGCCCCTGTCCTCGGAATTGAAGCGGCTGTGCGACAACGACCTGGCCGACCTCATCCTCACCACCGGCGGCACCGGCTTCTCCCCCACCGACCTGACGCCCGAGGCCACCCTGGCGGTGACCGAGCGCCCCGCCCCCGGCATTGCCGAGGCCATGCGGTGGCAGTCCCTCCAGATCACCCCCCGGGCCATGCTGAGCCGGGCGGCGGCGGGCATTCGCAAGCAGACACTTATGGTCAACCTGCCCGGCAGCCCCAAGGCGGTGCGGGAGTGTCTGGAGTTCATCCTCCCCGCTCTGGGCCACGGCCTGGAGATTTTAAGGGGGACTGCGGGCAACTGCGCCCGTTAACATAAGTCCTGAATTCTTCGAGTCCGTCATGCCTAAAATGTATCACATCATGGCGGCGGGCCGGGGCGCTCCTGGAAACGGGGCCGCCTACCATTTTGTAAAGGAGAATGCAGTATGAAAAAAATCCTGTCCCTGATCCTGTCCCTGTCGTTGGTCCTGGCCCTGGCCGCCTGCGGCGGCGATCCCGGCGCCGCAAACAGTCCCGCCCAGAATAGTGAGACCCCTGCGGGCAACACCCCCGCTCAGGAGGAGCCGGTGGATGTGGTGGTGTTCGCCGCCGCCTCCATGGAGGCCACCCTCACCCAGATCGCCGAGCAGTACAAAGAGGTTGCGCCCAATGTCAACCTGATCTTCACCTTCGACTCCTCCGGCACCCTGAAGACCCAGATCGAGGAGGGCGCCGTATGCGATCTCTTTATCTCCGCCGCCCAGAAGCAGATGAACCAGCTGGACGCCGCCGACACCACCGGCACCAACGAGGGTCTGGACTTTGTGCTGTCCGACACCCGCATCAACTTTGTGGAGAACAAGGTGGTGCTGGCGGTCCCTGACGACAACCCCAAGGACATCCAGTCCTTCTCTGATCTGGCCACCGACAAGCTGTCCCTGCTCTGCCTGGGCAACGACGACGTGCCCGTGGGCGCCTACTCCCTCCAGATCCTGGACACTCTGGGCATCGACATCGCCGCTCTGGAGAGCGCCGGTAAGGTGACCTACGCTTCCAACGTGTCCGAGGTGGCCAACCAGGTGAAGGAGGGCGCCGTGGACTGCGGCATCATCTACGCCACCGATGCCTTTACCTATGAGCTCAATGTGGTGGACCAGGCCACTGCCGACATGTGCGACCAGGTCATCTACCCCGCCGCCGTCATGAAGTGCGGCACCGACGAGGCCAGCCAGGCCGCCGCCCAGGCCTTCCTGGACTACCTGCACACCGACGAGAGCGCCATCTCCGTGCTGGAGGGCGTGGGCTTTACCGTGATCCAGTAAAAAACAGGGGCCTGCCGCACAGCGGCAGGCCCATTTGATAAGGCAGGTGATCCCTCTGGACCTCTATCCCCTTTTGAATTCCCTGCGCATCGCCGCCATCTCCACCGTGCTCATCTTCTTCCTGGGCATCCTGGCGGCCTACTATGTGGCCAAGCTGCCCAGGCTGGTCAAGGGTGTGCTGGACGTGGTGCTCACCCTTCCCCTGGTCCTCCCTCCCACCGTGGTGGGCTATTTCCTGCTGCGGCTGCTGGGGCCCAAGCGGACCATCGGGCTGTGGTTCCTAAATATGTTTGACCTGCGGCTGACCATGGTGTGGTACTCCGCCATCTTCGCCTCGGCGGTGGTGGCCTTCCCCCTGATGTACCGCACCGCCCGGGGCGCCTTCGAGTCCTTCGACGTCACTCTGGCCCATGCCGCCCGTACTCTGGGCAAGTCCAACACCTGGATCTTCTGGCGGGTCATGATGCCCTACTGCAAGCAGGGCATCATCGCCGGTACCGTACTGGCCTTTGCCCGTGCTCTGGGCGAGTACGGCGCCACCGCCATGATTACCGGATACACCCCTGGCAAGACCGCCACTATCTCCACCACAGTGTACCAGCTGTGGCGCACCGGAGATGATGCCGGAGCCATGCGGTGGGTACTCATCAACCTGGCCATCTCCGCCGTGGTGCTGCTGGCTGTCAATATGCTGGAGAAAAAGGACCGCCGCCCCCGCCGCCGAACCGTTCCTGTCACCGGGGAGGTGGAGTGATGCGGCTACAGGTTGACATTCACAAGGACTTCGGCAAATTCCGGCTGGACTGTTCCTTTGAAACGGAGAGCGGCCAGGTCACCGGTCTGCTGGGGGCCTCGGGCTGCGGCAAGAGCCTGACCCTCAAGTGTATCGCCGGGATCGAAAAGCCGGACCGGGGCCGTATCGTGCTGGACGGCAGGGTACTTTTTGACTCGGAGCGGCACATCGATCTGCCCCCTCAGAAGCGGCGGGTGGGCTACCTCTTCCAGAACTACGCCCTCTTTCCCAACATGACGGTGGAGCAGAATATCGCCGTAGGGGTACAGGACAAGGCGCTCCGGAAAGAGACGGTAAACCGTCTGATCTCCTCCTTTTACCTGGAGGGGCAGGAGCACAAATATCCCCGGCAGCTGTCCGGCGGCCAGCAGCAGCGGGTGGCATTGGCCCGCATTCTGGCCAGCCAGCCGGAGGTCCTGCTGCTGGACGAGCCCTTCTCCGCCCTGGACAGCTATCTGAAGTGGCAGGTGGAGCTGGAACTGGCCGACATTCTCTCTGCCTTTTCCGGCCCGGTGCTCTTTGTCACCCACAACCGGGACGAGGTACAGCGGCTGTGCCAGCAGGTGTGCGTACTGGACAACGGCCGCTCTCAGGCCGTGATGCCGGTGCATGAGCTCTTTGAGGCCCCCCGCACCCTGTCAGCCTGCCTGCTGTCGGGCTGCAAGAACGTATCCCGGGCACAGCCCACAGCCGGCGGCATGGTGGAGGCTCTGGACTGGGGTGTGACCCTGGACCCGGGGCAGCCCCTGCCGGAGGGACTCACCCACATTGGTGTCCGGGCCCACTACATCAGGCCCGTGGAGGGTCCCGGCCCCAATCGCCTCCCCTGCCGGGTGGAGCGGGTGGTGGAGAACGTGTTCTCCACCGTGGTCATGCTGACCACTCCCGGCGGCAGTCAGGGCTTCTCCTGGCTGCGCATCGAGCTGGAGAAGGAGCGCTGGACTGCCCTGGCAGGCCGTGACCCCCTGTGGCTGGAGCTGCCCGCCAAGGATCTGCTGCTGCTGACCAGTAATTAGAAAGCGTCCCCACGGCATGCCGTGGGGATTTTTCTGCATTCATTTGATGGGTACCGCCCGGAAAGCCTCTCCCAAATTCACGGGAGCCACACCCCCGGCGGTGAGCTCGGTAAGCCGGGCCGCAAAGGCCTCGGTATTCTCTTCGGGCAGCAGCACATGGACGGTGACATCGGCGGCATACTCGCTCTCCCCCAGCACGCCCCCCTGAGCCTCCGCCTCCTGGCGCACCCGCTCGAAGAAGGAGTAGGGACAGGTCACCGCCGTTTCCACCCACCGGCGCACCACCGAGATCCCGGCGGCGTCCAGGGCGTCCTTGGCACTTTGGGTGTAGGCCCGCACCAGGCCTCCCGCCCCCAGCAGCACCCCGCCGAAGTAGCGGGTCACCACACAGCACACGTTGGTGACCTCCTCCCGCTGGAACACGTTGAGCATGGGCTGTCCGGCGGTACCCTGGGGCTCCCCGTCGTCGGAGTAGCGCTCCACGCCCCCCTCCTTGATCCGGTAGCACCAGCAGTTGTGGCGGGCGTCGTAGTACTTCTTTTTCATGGCCTCGATGTAACCCCGGGCCTCCTCCTCGCTCTCCACCGGCCAGACATGGCCGATGAACCGGGAGCGCTTCTCCACAAATTCCGTCTCAGAGGCGGCGGTGGGAATGTAGTATTCCGTCATCTGCCCTCCCACTCCCTTCTGGTGATGGCGAAGTAGTGGGCCAACCGGGTCTCTCCCAGCTGCTCCACCGGCTCCACTCGGGACAGGCGGTAGGTCATGCCGCATTTCTGCATCACCCGCTTGGACTTGCGGTTGCCGTCGTAGTAGGCTGCCCAGATTGCCTGGTAGCCCAGGTCGGCAAAGGCGTGGCGGAGGATGGCCTCCACCCCCTCGGGGATCAGGCCCTGGCCCCAGCAGTCCCGGGCCAGGGAGTAGCCCACCTCCTCACTGGGAGTACCCAGCTCGGTGCGGTGCTTGCCCACAAATCCGGCGGAGCCGATGAGACGCCCGTCGGACTTCTGAATGACCGCCAGGGTATCAGAGGGCAGGAAGATGTCCCGGATCACCCGCAGACTCTCCTCCACGTCGGCATGAGGCTTCCACCCCGCCCAGGGGCCCACCTCCGGGTGGCTGGCGTAGGCGTACAGGCCGGCCGCGTCCTCCTCGGTAAAGGGACGCAGCAGCAGGCGCTCGGTCTCCAGTGGTTTCATGGTGTTGCCCTCCTTAATCTTCCCAAAACTCCTTGGGGGGCGTCCAGCCGGACACAACATAGTCCTTCAGCCGGCCCAGCTGGATGGGGGTACACACGGCCTCCACCTCGATGGTCTCGCCGTAGTCCACCCGCTCCACCTTGGCCTCCCGGTGGAGCAGATCCAAAACGCCGCCCTTGTCGTAGGGCAGGTGGAGCACCACACGGCAGGCACCGGTATCCAGCCGGTCGCCGATCTTACTCAGCAGCTCGTCCAGCCCCTGGCCGGTTTTGGCGGAGATGGACACAATGTCCTCCCCGTGAGGCAAAATCTCGCTGGGGCAGCGGTCGATCTTGTTGAACACGTCGATGCGGGGAGTCTGCTCCGCCCCCAGCTCGCAGATCAGCTTCTCCACCACCTCGGCCTGCTCCCGCCACTCCGGGTTGGAGGTATCGATGACGTGGAGCAGCAGGTCGGCGTAGGACAGCTCCTCCAGGGTGGCCTTGAAGGCCTCCACCAGATGGTGGGGCAGCTTGCGGATGAAGCCTACCGTGTCGCTGAGGAGCACTGTGCAGGTATCGGAAATCTCCAGAGTGCGGGTGGTGGTGTCCAGGGTATCGAAAAGCCGGTTGTTGGCGGGGATGTCCGCCCCGGTCAGCTTGTTGAGCAGGGTGGACTTGCCCGCGTTGGTGTAGCCTACGATGGCCACCACCGGCACCTCGTTTTTCTCCCGGCGGGCCCGCTGGGTGGAGCGCACCCGGCGCACCTGCTCCAGCTCCTCCCGCAGCTTCTGGATCTTTCGGCGGATGTGCCGCCGGTCGGTCTCCAGCTGGGTCTCACCGGGGCCGCGGGTACCGATGGCGCCCTCCTGCCGCTCCAGGTGGGTCCACATACCCAGCAGCCGGGGCAGCAGGTACTGGTACTGGGCCAGCTCCACCTGGAGGCGGCCCTCCTTGGTGCGGGCCCGCTGGGCAAAGATATCCAGAATAAGGGCAGCCCGGTCCAGCACCTGCACCTTCAGGTCCTCCGACAGGGCCCGCTGCTGGGAGGGAGACAGGGGGTTGTCCACGATGACCATGTCGGCCTCCATGGCGTCCACCAGCTCCTTTACCTCCGCTACCTTGCCCTCGCCGATGAAGGTACGGGGATCGGGGGTGTCCTTGTTCTGAAACACGGTGCCCACGCATACGCCGCCCGCCGTCTCCAGCAGGTCGGCCAGCTCCTCCATGGAGGAATCGTCGGCGTTTTCCGCCTCGGACAGGCAGTGGGCGTTGAGGCCCACCAGCACTGCCCGGTTGATGGCTTTTTTCTCTTGGTTTTCTGTCATGTGTCCTCCGATGGGCGCAGGCTGTGCGCCCCCGCATTATTTTTTCCGCAGAACTTCCACGATCTCACCGATGAAGATACGGTGATAATCCTTCTCTGGGTACCACTTGCTGTCGATCTCCCCGTCCAGGAAGTGGGTGGGGTCCATGTCCTGCCAGTAGGCTTTCTTGCACACCAGCACCAGGTCGGCCTCCTCAAAGTAGGGGGCCCCCTCCGCCGTGGCTACGGTAAAGCCGCACTCCTTCACCTTATCCACATCCCGGCCGCTCTTGGAACCGCAGAGGGCCAGGGCCTTCCGGTATTGCTCTCCGAAGAAGCACAGGGTAAAGGTGTCCTCCCGCTCCACGAACTCCAGGGTGTACCGCTGAGGCCGGATGTATACCGTGGCCACCGGCTTGCCCCACAGCACCCCCAGGCCGCCCCAGCTGGCGGTCATGGTGTTGTACTGGTCTTGTTTTCCGGCGGTAATGAGCATCCACTGATCCCCGATCAGGGAAAAGACGTTCTGGTCCAGAGCCTTGGGATCGATTTTCTCAAACATGGTACGCACCTCCTGTTATCTCCCCTATTATATGTGTCTTTTCCGAAAAAAGAAAGGTGCTGTTCCTGCTGGTGACGGATATTCGCCGGGCCAGGATCTTTTTTGTCAGGCAAGCAGTTTTCCCGCAGGCATACTTTGTGTATGGCAAGGGGAAACTGCGCGGCATGGCGGAAAAGGGCCGGCCCCGCGGATGTCCGGCATCAGCAGGTACAGCACCATTGAAAAAAGGGCTCGCACCGAAACCGGTACGAGCCCTCAGAGACGAACTTACTTCTTGTCCAGGCCGAACTTCTTGTTGAAGCGGCTGACACGTCCGCCAGTATCCACCATCTTCTGCTTACCAGTGAAGAAGGGGTGACACTTGGAACAAACTTCCACGCGGATGTCCTTCTTGGTAGAACCAGTCTCGATCACGTTACCGCAGGCACACTTGATGGTAGTCTGCTCGTAGTTGGGATGGATGCCTTCCTTCATGATGTGTTCACCTCTTTCTCGTTCCGGATGAAGCGGCGCAGCAAACCTCCACGCCTTATAAACGCTAGAATATGATAGCACAACGGCTGGTGGATTGCAACAGTTTTTTTCAGAAATTTTCAAATTCCTACAGGTCGATCCCCTGATTCAGGGCAAAGAACCACAATACCCGGCGGATCACCTGTTTCCCGGTGATCTCCTCCAGGGCACGGCTGTAACCCTCCAGCTGGGGCCGGTAGTGCTCCGCCCGCTCCGCCACGGTGCGTTTGGTCACCCGGTCGGTCTTGAAGTCCACCACCGTGATGCCCTCCAGGGTCTCATAGCAGCAGTCCACCACGCCCTGGAAGAGTACCTGCTCCCCCTCCCCCGCCTGGGGGTAGTAGCGGCTGGCAGGCTCCAGGATGGAGAACTTGAACTCCCGCCGCAGGGAGACCGAGGACAAAAGCGCCTGGCCCAGGTCCGACTGGAAGAAGGCGGCGATGGGGGCCGGGTCGGCAGCCTCCCCCTGCTGGGGGGTGATGTACTGCTCCGCCACCAGCCGGTCAATCTCGGCCTGTACCCCTTCCACCGTCTCAGCCTTTTCAAAGTCAATGTATTGCAGCACCTGATGGAGGGCGGTGCCCCGCTGGGCGGCGGTAAGCCCCATCTCCTCGGCGGCAAACCGGGGTCTGCCGAAGCTGAGAGGCCGGGCGGGCCGCGGGGCCTCCTCCGCCGCCTCTTCATCCAGTCCCCGTCCCTTTAGCTGGGTAGCAGTGAGCTTGGAGGGAATGGTCACCTCCGCCCCATGAGGATAGGTCCAGCGCAGCAGATCGGTCAACGCCCGGCCATCCTCCCCTTGCACCTCATCCGCCGCCTGGGCGGGAGCTGTCCAGTGCCGTGGCGGCGCCTGCGTCAGCGGTGTGCCATCCACAAACTGGATCTCCCAGTCCGGGCCGAAGGGAGCGTCCGGAATCGCCACCTCCTGGCCCGCCGCCCGGCGGAGGGCTCCCCCGTCGGGGCGGCACAGGGCGGCCAGCAGCACCCACTGGCCCACGCTCTGGCAGCCCAGCAGCACCTGGGGGTCCACCGGATACCCGCTGTCCCCCGCCAGCTTCTCCAGGTCCTTTCCGCCGCCGGTGAGGGCCACCGACAAAATCAGCTTCTCCTTGGCCCGGGTCATGGCCACATACAGCAGCCGCAGCTCCTCCGCCATCATCTCCCGCTCCAGCTGCCGGGCCACCGCCATCCGGGCCAGAGTGGGATACTCGATGCCACGGTCCATATCCAGCCCCTTGGGGCCCACCCCCAGCTTGGGGTGGAAGAGGATGGGACGGCTCATATCCTCCCGGTTAAGCCGGCGGGCCAGCCCACACAGCAGTACCACCGGGAACTCCAGGCCTTTGGACTTGTGGATGCTCATGATGCGCACCCCACCGCCGGTACGGCCCGCCGTGGGCGGAGCCAGCTTGGCCCCATTCTCCCGCAGCCGGGTCAGGTAGGTGAGGAAGCGGAACAGGCCCTTGTGGCCCGCCCCCTCGAACTGCCGGGCCAATTCCGCCAGGGCCAGCAGGTTGCCCTGCCGGGTCTCCCCCTCCCCCATGGCGCCGAAGATGCCCAGCAGATTGGTGCGGTCGTAGATGTGCCACAGCAGCTGGTGGCTGCTCATATCCCCCGCGCCGAACCGCAGGTCGTCCAGCTCGGCCAGAAAGGCGCGGCTGTCCTCCCTGTCGTCTGCGGCCAGGGCGGCGTAAAAATCGGTGTCCGGGCTAGCAGCCCGAATCTGGGCCAGCCGGTCGGCGGAGAAGCCGTACACCGGGGAGCGCAGCACCGAAATGAGGGCCACGTCCTGCCGGGGGTTGTCTACGATCTGGAGCAGGGACAGGGCCACCGAGATCTCGGTGGAACCGAAGAAGTCCCCGCCTCCCTCGGCCTCCCACAAAATGTCCCGCTCGCCCAGGGCCCGGGCATAGTGGCGCAGCACCGTATTGGGGGAGCGAAGCAAAATCACAATGTCAGAGGGCCGCACCGGCCGGGTGCCCCCCTGCCCGTCAGAGACAGGGAAGTGTTCATCCAGCAGCTCCCCGATGCGGCGGGCGGCAAACCGGGCCTCCAGCAGGTCCCGGCTCACCTTTTCCGCCCCCTCCTCCCCGTCCATATCCCCATCCAGGGCGTCCAGTTCCACGCAGTAGGTGGGGTCCGGTTCAAAGGGAGCCCCGGGGTAGAGGGCCTGGTCGTCGGAATATTCCATCTCACCAAAAGGCACCGACATGATGGCCCGGAACAGGTAGTTGCTCCCCTCCAGCACCTCCGGCCGGGAGCGGAAGTTGCGGGACAGGATGACCCGCCGCTCCTCCCCCTCCATCGCCTCGGTGTAAGGCTTGAAGGTACGGTATTTGCCCAGGAAGATGGTGGGATCGGCCAGTCGGAACCGGTAGATGGACTGCTTCACATCGCCCACCATGAAGAGGTTGGTGCCGTCCCTGGACAGGGCGGAGAAAATGGCATTCTGTACCTCGTTGGTGTCCTGGTACTCATCCACCATGATCTCGTCGTACCGGGTACTCCACTGGCGGGCCAGTTCGGTGGGCCGGCCGTCCTCCCCCACCAGCAATTTGACCGCCATGTGCTCCAGGTCGGAGAAGTCCAAGAAACCTCGCCGGGCTTTTTCAGTGGCGTAGGCCGCTTCAAAGTCCCGCACCAGGGCAAACAGCCCCCGCATGGCAGGATAGACCGTCCGCAGATCGGCCAGCAGGTCCTCCCCGCTGTCGGCAAACCAGTCCTCCAGCTTCTCCAGCCGCTTTTTGCAGGCGGTGCGGATGGCCTTCACCCGCTCCACAGCGGCAGGGTCGTCCACCATCTTTTTCCGCCCCACGGTGGGGAAGGGGATGGGCAGCAGGGCCCGGGCTTCCTCCCAGCCCCGGCCCGCCGCTTTCTCAAATTCCCCCAGGGCTCTGGCAGTCTCGGCCACGCTGTCGCCGTAGTTGGCCAGCAGGTTGGCGTCCCGCTCACACAGGTCCCGGGCCTCCTCCATCCGCCGCCGCCAGTAAGCCGCCTGCCCGGCGGCATCGGCCAGCAGCAGCGCCCCCCAGGGGGTCTGGACCGGATCGGTCACCCCCTCCAGAGCAAAGGTGCGCTCCTGCCCGGCCAGCCAGGCAGCGGGATCGGGGTGGGCCTGGACCCTCCCCCGGATATCCAGTACGATCTGCACCAGGCGCTGGTCGTCCCGTCCGGCGGACATGGTGTCCACCAGCCGGGCAAAATCGCTGTCCGGCTGGATGTCCTCATAGCGCTTGTCCAGCACATCGTTGAGGGCGCGGAGCATCAGGATGCCCGCCTCCCCCTCGTCGCACAGGCGGAAATCCGGGTCGATGTCCAGCAGGTGGCCGCACTCCCGCAGCAGCTGGGCGCAGAAGGCGTGGACGGTGGAGATGCCCGCCTTGTACACCAGGGTGGCCTGACGGCGCAGATGGCTGTCGGCGGGCCGCAGAGCCATCCGGTCGGAGATCTCCTCCACGATACGGCCCCGCAGCTCGGCGGCGGCGGCCTTGGTGTAGGTGATGACCAGGAAGCGGTCCACGTCGGCCCCCTCCTCCACCCGGGCCAGCAGACGCTCCACCAGCACCCGGGTCTTGCCGGAGCCCGCCGCAGCGGAC
Source organism: Flavonifractor sp. An82 (assembly GCF_002159265.1). Taxonomy (GTDB): domain Bacteria; phylum Bacillota; class Clostridia; order Oscillospirales; family Oscillospiraceae; genus Flavonifractor. The sequence continues at coordinate 126,767 of NZ_NFHG01000006.1, read as the reverse complement.
ACCAGAAGGCCGCCCCCCCGGTTGTCCACCGCCGCCTGTTGTTCTTCTGTCAAGGAAAAGGCCATCTGGTTTCCTCCTTTCTATGGGGCCGGATTTGATCGACCGATTATCTGCCCTCCCACTTGCGGGCGTGGGCCTCGTCCCAGATCTCGGGATCGCCGATGCCCACTTCCTCGTAGCGGTACACCGGGTTCTTGCCCGCCTTCTTCTGGTCCACATAGTCCTTGAGCACCTTCAGGGCCTTGCCCCCCAGCAGCAGGATAGCCACCAGATTCACCAGGGCCATCAGGCCCATGAGCACGTCGGCCAGATCCCACACCATGGAGAAGCTCATCTGGGCCCCGATGAAGATGGCCGCCACGCAGGTCAGCCGGAAGATCAGCAGGCCCACCTTGGAGTCCCGGATGAACCGGAAGTTGGACTCAGTATAGTAGTAATTGCCCACCAGAGAGCTGAAGGCAAAGAGGAAGATGGACACGGTGATAAAGATGGGGCCAAAGGGGCCCACCTGGGCATGGACCGCCGCCTGGACGAAGTTCATGCCCTCGCTGTAGGCGTCGATGGGCACGCCGGACAGCAGCAGCATGAAAGCGGTGGTGGAGCAGATGAGAATGGTGTCGATGAACACAGAGAGCATCTGTACCAGGCCCTGCTTCACCGGGTGGGACACGTCGGCGGCGGCCGCCGCGTTGGGGGCGGAACCCATGCCCGCCTCGTTGGAGTAGAGGCCCCGCTTGATACCCTGCATGATGCAGGAGGCGCCGATGCCGGCAAACATGGCCTTGGGGTCGAAGGCCTGGGAAAAAATGAGGGAGATCATGTGGGGCACCTGGCCAATGTTCTTGACGGTGATGAACAGGCCAAGGGCGATATAGATGGCGGCCATGACCGGCACGATGCCGGAGGTGATGGCGCTGATGCGCCGCACGCCGCCGAAGATGCACACCCCGGTAAGGATGGCCAGCACCGCGCCCACCACGGCGGGCCAGATGCTGGTGGCATAGTTAGGCAGATAGTACTGGAGGGCAGAGCCGGCGTTGTAGGCCTGGAGGGCGTTGAAGCCGTAGGCAAAGCAGGCAATGAGCAGCACGGCAAACACCACGCCGAAGAAACGGCTGCCCAGGGCCTTCTGAATATAGTAGGCTGGGCCGCCCACCCAGTTCTCCCCGTGCTTCTCCTTGTAGCACTGGGCCAGGGTGCTCTCAATGAAGGCGGAGGCGGCGCCGATGAGGGCCAGCAGCCACATCCAGAATACCGCGCCGTAGCCGCCGATGACGGTGGCGGCAATGATGGCGTTGGCCACGCCGGCGATGTTGCCGGTACCCACCCGGGAGGCGGTGGAGATCATCAGGGCCTGGAAGGAGGAGATATCCTTGCCGTCCTTCTTCCGCTCCCCCAGCACCCGGATGGCCTCCGGGAACAGGCGAAACTGCACCCCCTTGGTCCGGATGGTGAAGTAGAGCCCCGCGAAGATGAGCAGGGCGATGAGGATATAGGTGTAGAGGAAGTTGCTGGTATTGCTTAAAAAGCTTCCAAAAAACGCCATGTGGTTGTAATTCCTTTCTTTGATCCTTACCTGGATTTTATCTTTTTCCCATGGGATTCAAACAGCTAATTGTCCGGGAAATACCTGAGGGGGAGTTCAGTCCTTCTCCTGCTCCACAGCCGCCCAGAAGTCCTCGCCTTTGACGGTGGGCAGCCACCGCTTTTTGTCGCTCCCTCTGCCCTCCTCAAAGTGGCAGGCGGCGGCATAGTCGCACCACTGGCAGGCGTTCTGCTCCGGGCCCCGCCAGAAGGGGTCGGCGTTGATATTGCCCGCCGCCAGCTCCTGGCCGATCTCCCGCAGGACGTGGTCGGTGTGGCGGGACAGCTTGCCCAGCCGCTCGGCGGACACCAGTGCGTCGCCGGTGATCTGGCCGCTTTTGTTCACCCGGACGGGCAGGAATCGGACGGGCCCCTCCTCCGGGTCCTCCATGGCGGCCAGCACGGCGGGGTCGTCCAGCACCACGCCGCGGCGCCGCAGCTCGGCGTCCACCTTCTTCTGCCGGGCCTGGTCGCTCATAGCCCGGCTCCCTGCCACCACCGCGTCTCTGGCTGGCAGGTAGAGGACGCCAGCCCCTATCACATCTTGCTTGTAAAGCTCTTTTCCCTCACGCTCCAGCGTAAAAAGATAGAGCAGCATCTGAAGGCCCATACCGTGCCAAATATCTGTCAAGTCAAAAGACTTGCGTCCCGTCTTGTAGTCTACGATCCGCAGGTAGAGCCGCCCGTCGTGCTCCCAGCCGTCCACCCGGTCCACAAAGCCGGAGATGCTGACGGTGACCCCGTCCACGCTGAGCTCCACCGGGGGCAGATCCTTGCCGCTGCCGAAGCCCAGCTCAAAGGAGATGGGCTGGAACCGGGAGGCGCGCAGCTCCTCCGCCACGTTTTCCACCACGGCGTACACCGATTTGCGCAGGCGGCGGAACAGGTATTGGAACCGGGCGTTCTCGTGCTCCAGTCCTCCCAGCTCCTCCGCCACATAGCGCTCCACGACCTGATCGGTGAGGGTGCGCAGCTCCTGGGGGGAGACCTCCTTCACGCCGCCCCTGTCCTTACAGGCTTTTAAGACGTGCTCCAGCACGTCGTGGATGAAGGTGCCGTACTCGGGGGCCTGAAACCCGGCGGCCCGCCGGGGCTCCGCCTTCAGGCCGTACTGCATGAAGTAGGAGAAGTGGCAGGCCTTGTACTTGTCCATCCGGGAAGCCGACATAGGCACCCGCCGTCCGTAGAGCACATCCACCGCCGGGCGGGACAGCCGTCCCCGCTCCCGGCTGGCGGCGGTGGTCATCCGCTCCACCAGGGGGGCATACTCCGGCAAAGCATTGAGAGCAGATGCCGCCTGGGAAAACCGCCCCGCCAGCTCCAGGGCGGGCCGGGGAGCCGCCAGACGGAAGGAGCCGTCCAGCCTCCCCTCCTCCACCCGGCGCAGGTGGGGGAACATGGCCTTCAGCCGGGAGCTCAGGAAGGAGGGGCGATGCTCCTCCCCCTCGGCCCCGGCGGCCGACCAGCAGACATAAAATTTCTCCCGGGGCAGGGCGCAGGTCTCATAGACAATGGTCATCTCCCGGTACAGCTTGTCCCCCGTCCTTGGGGCGGGCTCCAGGCCGTAGGAGGCCAGCAGACTGCGGTCGTCGTCGCTGAGCAGCCCCGGCGAGGGGGCCACCGCCGGGATGGCGCCGTCGTCCGCCCCCAGCAGGAAGACCGCCCGATAGCCCTTGTGGGCCAGTCGGGGCATCTCCCCGGCATTCACCCGGTCCAACGACACCGGGATGGCGCCCACGTCGTACTGGGAGAGCACCAGGGAAAAGAGCCGTGCAAACTCCTCCAGCTCCATGGGGGTGTCCCCCAGGATCTGGGCGCACTGCTCCAGGCCGCCGCACAGGATCTCCCACAGCTGGGCGTACTCCTCCGCCAGGGCGGCCTGATCCCGCTGCCTTAGTTCCTCCGTCCGCCGGGCCAGCTGCCCGGGCACCTCCATGGCCTCCAGAAAGCGGTAGAGGGCCATGGCCTGACCCTTCCCCGTCTTATCCGGCTGCCTGCGCAGCTCCTCCAGGGGGGCGGTCACCTGCCGCCGCAGGGCGTTGAGCCGGGCCAGCAGGGCGGTGTCCTCCTCGCTGAATTTGCGGCCGTAGCCCTTGGGATGGTTGGTCCAGTCCTTCTTGCCCGTCCAGGCGCTCCCCTCCAGGCTCCAGGTGAGGGCATAGTTCTCCAGCAGGTCCACATCCTCCTGACTCAGACCGGTGAGGCCGGTTTTCAGGCAGCGGAACAGATCGTCATACCGGTAACCCCCGGACACGGTGTCCAGGGCGGCGGTAATGAGGGTGAGGATAGGCTTTTCCAGAATGTCGCTCATGCGGCTGAGGAAGACCGGTATCCCGTAGCGGGCGAATACCGTCTCGATGGTTGGGCCGCAGCCCTCCAGGCTGCGGGCGCACACCGCGATGTCCCGGAAGCGGAAGCCCTCCTCCCGCACCAGGCGTAAAATCTCCGCCGCCGTCCACTCCACCTCGGAGTAGGGGGTGTTGGCGGTAAAGAGGGTGATCTCCTCCCCGCCCTCCTCCAGAGGGGCGGGCCGGGCGGCAAACAGCTGGCTCTCCAGGTGGGCCAGGGCGGCGCTCCGGCCGGTCCGGTCTCCGGTCAGCACTTCCACCTGGGCGGGCACTCCCCGGTCCTTGGCCAGCCGCAGCAGCTGCCGGGCGGTGCGCCGGGCGGGCGAAAAGATACCGGTCCCCCCCTCGTCCTCCTCCAGCTTGTCACAGGTGAGGGCCACCGTCACCGAGGTCCCCTTGTCCAGCAGGGCGGAGAGCACCTGCCGCTCCTGGGGCGTGAAATCGGTGAAGGCGTCCACATAGAAATCCTTTCCCGCTGCCCAGTCTGTCTCTGCCAGTACCTGGGCCAGCCGGGTCAGCTTGTCCCGGGGATCGGCCCACCGCTGGGCGGTCATGGCCTCGTAGGCGCCGTAAATGAGGGAGAGGTCGGTAAGCTTGTCCCCTTCCCCGCCGCCGGTCTCGCTGCCTGCCGTCCACAGCTGTTCCGGGCTGATGCAGCAGCTCTTCAGCTCGTCCACCGTGGCCAGCAGGCTGCTGAGGAAGGCGGGCTTGCGGGAGGGCCGCTGGTACACCTTCAGCTGGTCGGCCACCGACTTGAGGGCGGTACACAGCAGCAGCAGCCGGCCGCCCCCGTCCAAAGTGGGAGCCGCCAGGCCGCCGTGGGCGGAAAACACCCGGTTGGCCAGCCGGGTGAAGGAGAGAACCTCGGCGTGGAGGGAAATTGCGTTGCCGCCAATGGCGCACAGCTGCCGCTCCATGTCGTGGGAGTGCTGCTCCGGCACGATCAGGACCTGAGGCCGGGGCGTCTGTCCCATGGCTGTGAGCATGGCGTGGGTCTTGCCGGTGCCTGCCCGGCCCAGCAGCAGCTTGAGCATATGGATCCCTCCTTTCCGGTCAGTGGTGAGATTATAGCATATTTACCGCTCCGGCACAATGGACAAAGGCGGCCCCCGCTGTCCGCGGGGGCCGCCTTTGGGCTCAGCCGTTCTGATCCTTGTCCATCATGATGCTTAGAATGGTCTTATCGGTCTGGACCATGCCGGGGGTGCTGACCAGGCCCATGTTCCGGATGGCCTGCTCCGGGGTAGCCGCGCAGATACCGTCGCTGGCGCTGACCACCACGCCGCCCACCGCCAGATAGGCGCTCATGATAGCGGCGCTGGTGGCGGTGGCCAGCTTGAGGGCACAGCCGATCTTGCCGCCGTCACAGATCATGCCGGTGAGGTTGCCGCTCATGTTGATGATGGCGGCCCCGATCTGGGCGTCGGTGCCCCCCAGCAGCCACACCATGGCGGCGCTGGCAGCGGCGGCGGCGGACACGCCGCAGCCGCAGGTGGCGCTCAGCTTGCCGGTGAAGAGCTTGATGTAGACGTTGAGCATATGGGAGAAGGCCAGGGCCTTTTCTGTGGCCTCCCGGCTCGCTCCCAGGTGCTTGGCCAGCTCCACCACAGGGATGATGGCGGTGATGCCGTGGTTGCCGCTGCCCGCGCTGCTCATCACCGCGTAGGGGCAGCCGGACATACGGCCCTCGGCGCTGGAGGCCACCCGCACCATGGTGTTGGTCATCAGGCTGCTGCCCAGAATATCGGTGCCCAGCTGATTTTTCAGGGTGTCGGCAATGCCGATGCCCAGCCGATTCTCCAGACCGTAGTCGGACAGGGCCTCGTTCATCTCCGCCCCCTCCAGCATGAAGGCCAGCTCCTCTTCGCTGGCGCTGTCCACCAGCTCCCGGATCTGGGCCACCGTCATGGACTTCAGCTTCTCATGGAGGGCGTCCTCGCTGTCCACGCTGTACTCCTTTTCAAAGAGCACCTCATTGTTGGCGCTGGTGTAGACGATATTGGAGTGGGTGCCCCGGATGGTGCTGATACCGATGCCCCGGGTGGTGATGATCTCGGCATGGGCGTACAGCTGGGTCTCCTCCTCGGCGATGGAGACAATGACCTGCTTGTCCTCCACCAGCCGGGTGGCCTCCTTGCTGACGATGCTGTTGATCTCCTCCAGCAGCTGCAGGCCCTTCTCCGGATTGCCCAGGCAGGCGCCCAGGGCGGCGGCATATTTCAGGCCTACCCGGTTAAAGCCGGGGATACCCACCGACATGCCGTTTTTATAGATGCCGGGGTTGACCTCCATCTTGATGGACACCACCTGGCCGCCGATGGCGTGGTAGGCATCCGCCGCACACAGGGCCACGCACACAGGCTCGGTGCAGCCCAGGGCGGGGACCACCTCCTGGCGGAGCAGCGTGAGCATTTCTTCCTTTGTCAACTGCATAATGACCTCTCCTTTTTATGGATGACCTGCCAAACTGGTCACCGTTTTCTTCATCCCCGTATATGAGCAAGCGCCATGCCAATTTATTTGGCATCCTTTGGAGCCCCCATAACCGGAAAATTCAAATTTATTATGCCTGCTTCTGGAAAATTTGACTTGACGAATTGGTTTTTTGGGGGCATTATACTATTAAATTGGTCAAACAACAGGTTAACTGGTCAAAAAGGGGGGACCTTCCATGAAGAAAGAGATCGCCGTGATCTCCCTGGATACGCTGGCCGGGCAATTTTACGCCCAGCAGGTCCGGGACTTGTTCGGGGACCGGGTATCGGTGGACGCCTACAGCGTGCGGGACGAGTCTGTGACCCATATGGTCCGGCGCTATGCCCTTTACATGATCTCCACCGACGCCTTTGACACGGTGGGCGACCTTCATCAGTATGTCCCCATCGACGGTGAGATGATGGAGGTCCAGGTGACCTTCCGCTGGTCGGTGATCCGTCAGCTCCAGGCTCTGCCCCCGGGCAAGCGGGCCCTTTTCGTCAACCTGAGCCAGAAAATGTGCCGGGAGGCGGTCACCCGCCTCAATCAGCTGGGGGTGAACCAGCTGGTAATGGACCTGTATCACCCCGGCGCGCCGGTGCCGGATATGTCCCGGTATGACTACGTCATCACCCCCATGGAGTCCCGCTATGTGCCGGAGGGGGCCCGGGAAATCATCGACATCGGCCAGCGGGTGTGCACCAGCTCCACCATGATTGAAGCCGCCCTGCGGCTGGGCTTTGAGGATTTGCTGGAGTCGGAGGCCTTCAAGCAATATCAGGAGAGTGTAGCCACCAACACCTACAGCTTTGACCGGATCTTCTCCCGGGGACTGCGGCTGGAGAGTCAGTTCGATATGCTGATGGAGATCCTGGACGAGGGCCTGGTGGGCGTCAACGAGCACGGAGAAGTATTTGCCTGCAACCGAAAGATGGAGGAGCTCACCGGCATCCCCCGTATGGACGCCCTCCAGCAGCCCGCCAACCAGATCTATCCCTTCATTCCCTTCGAGACCTGTCTGAAAGAGGAGCGGGCCCAGCCCGCCCGGGTGGTCAACGTGGGCGGAGTGAACATGAATGTGACGGTGGCCCCCGTGCTGCGCAGCGGCAGCTGCATCGGTGCCTTCGCCACGGTGCAGCGCTTCTCCGACGCGGAAAATCGGCAGAACGAGCTGCGCACCCAGCTGCTCCACAAGGGGCACCGTGCCAAGTACACCTTTGCCGACGTGCGGGGCAATTCTCCCGCCCTGATGCGCTGCATGACCATGCTGAAGAAGATGTCCCAGACCCAGCTGCCCATCCTGCTCATCGGCGAGACCGGCACCGGCAAGGAGCTGTTTGCCCATTCCATCCACAACGCCTCTCCCCGCTCCTCCAGCCCCTTTGTGGCCATCAACTGTGCCGCCATGCCGGAAAACCTGCTGGAGAGTGAGCTGTTCGGCTACGAGGAGGGTGCCTTTACCGGCGCCCGCAAGGGCGGTAAGCCCGGCCTGTTTGAATTCGCCCACAAGGGCACCCTGTTTCTGGATGAGGTGGAGGGCATGAGCACCGCCCTCCAGTGCAAGCTGCTGCGGGTCCTCCAGGAGCGGGAAATCATGCGTGTGGGAGGCAACCGTATCATCTCCGTGGATGTACGTATTGTGGCCGCCACCAACGAAGATCTGGAACAGCGGGTGGAGGAGGGCAGCTTCCGCCGGGACCTCTACTACCGCCTGAACACCCTTCCCGTCCTGATCCCGCCTCTGCGGGAGCGGGGTCAGGATCTGCTGACGCTCATCGACCAGTTCCGCAGCGACAGCGGGGCTTCCTTCACCCTCTCCCCCGAGGTCAGGCAGCTTCTGCTCACCCACCAGTGGCGGGGCAACATCCGTGAGCTGCGCAATGTGGTGGAGTACTTCAGCTATGTGGGCAGCCCGGTCATCACGCCCCAGGACCTGCCTCCCACGTTCCACTACCTCCCTGTGGCCGACAGCAGCCGCGCCACTTCCTCCGCCCCGTCTCTGCCCGGCCTTACCTATTTAAAAGAGTATCCCCCGGAGGATCAGGAATTTGTGCTCCTCCAGCTCTACCAGGCCGATCAGAGCGGCTCCAACGCAGGACGGGAGAGCCTGTTGAAGGCGGCCAAAGAGTCCGGACTATCCTGCTCCCAGCAGGAAATCCGCCGCATCCTCCAGAGTCTGGATCAGCAGGGCCTGGTCCATGTGACCCGGGGCCGGGGCGGAACCGGCCTGACCTCCAACGGGCGGCTTCTGGCCCAGAAGCTGTCCCACACATCTGAATAATCAAAAACAGGTTTTTGGGGTAACCATTTTATAAAATAGGTCGCCCTATAACCATTTTAAAAAAGAACTCCATTGGAGCCCGGCAGATCATACCGGGTTCCAATGGAGTTCTTGCATAAATAGAATCTCTAAAACTTAGATAATATAAACAAAATACGGCTTTATGAAAGAAAATATACCATGTGCAGGCCAATCAGGCATGGCGCTTGCTTTTAAACAGGGGCGTTGAGAGGCAATACAAAAGCAAGCCAAACGGAAAGGATGGTATGTGCATATGAAGTACAACTTTGACGTCGTCGTGGATCGCAGCGGCAACTGCGCGGCCAAATATGACGAGCGGATCAAAAAATTCGGCACTGACCAGGTGATCCCCCTGTGGATTGCCGACATGGACTTCAAAACCGCCCAGCCTGTGATCGACGCCCTGACTGCGCGGGCTCAGGAGGGCATCTGGGGCTACACCAGCCGCCCGGCCAGCTACTTTGAGGCGGTACGGGGCTGGCAGAAGCGCCGCAACAACTGGGAGATCGACCCCGCCCTCATGAGCTACAGCCTGGGTGTGGTCCAGTCCATCAGCGCCATGGTCAAGCTCTTCACGCCCGAGGGGGGCAGCGTGCTTATCCAGACCCCGGTGTACTCCGAGTTCTACGATATGACGGAGGCCTGGAACCGGAAGGTGCTGGAGAACCAGTTTGTGGAGCGGGACGGCAAATGGGAGATGGACTGGGCGGATTTTGAGGAAAAGCTCACCCAGGCCGACCTGTTTCTGCTGTGCAATCCCCATAATCCTCTGGGTATCGTGTGGACTCCGGAGGAGCTGCGCCGGATGGCGGAGCTGTGCATGAAGCATCATGTGGTCCTTTTCTCCGATGAGATCCACTCCGACCTCATCTTCCACGGCAAGCGGCACACCCCGGTGGCCACCCTCTCCCCGGAAATCGCTCAGTATGTGGTGACCGGCATCTCGGGCACCAAGACCTTCAATCTGGCGGGTCTCCAGGCCTCCACCGTGGTCTTCCCCAACGCCCACATGAAGGAGGTCTTTGACCGCTATTGGATGAACATGGACATCCACCGCAACAACGCCTTCTCCCTCACCGCCATGGAGGCCGCTTTCAACCACGGTGAAGAGTGGCTGGAGCAGCTGCTCCCTTATCTGTCCGCCAATTTTGACTATGTGGTGGACTACTGCAAGACCCGCATCCCCAAGATCAAGACCTATGCCCCCGACGCCACCTACCTGATGTGGCTGGACTGCCGGGAGCTGGGGCTGGATAACGACGCCCTTCACGACTTCATGATCCACAAGGCCGGCCTGGGCCTCAACGACGGCTGCTCCTTCTGCCGCAGCCTGGACGGCTTCATGCGGCTCAACGCCGCCTGCCCCCGCAGCGTACTGGAGCAGGCCCTGGGCCAGCTGGAGCGCGCTGTCAACGCACTGTAACCCTCCCCTCTTCCAAAACGTCCTACTGAAATAGAGAAAAGGAGATCGTGTTATGTCTACTGTTTAAAAAAAGCAGTCCCTGTGGCAGCAATACCGCCTGCCCATCCTGCTGCTGGCGGGCATCGCCATCGGCTCCATCATCGGCGTGGTGAACCCGACGCTGGGTCAGGGTCTGAAGCCTATTGGCCAGATCTTTCTCAACCTGATGTTCACCATTGTGGTACCTCTGGTGTTCATCTCCATCGCCTCCGCAGTGGGCGGCATGGCCAATATGAAGCGGCTGGGTAAGATCCTGGGAGGCACCATCGGCTGCTTCCTCATTACCGGCGCAGTGGCCGGCATCTGCGTTCTGCTCTGGGTCAACCTGTTCAGCCCCTCTGCCGGCACCAGCATCGCTATGACCACCACCGAAATGGGTGAGATGCAGAGCGCCAGCGACATGATTGTAGGCGCCCTGACGGTGGATGATTTCTCCAAGCTGCTGAGCAAGAGCAACATGCTGCCCCTGATCATCTTTGCCATCATTTTCGGCTTCTGCGTAGCGGCCTGCGGCGGCGAGGACAGCCCCATGGGCAAGCTGCTCAACAACCTCAACAGCATCATCATGAAGTTCGTCAGCGTCATCATGATCATCGCCCCCATCGGCCTGGGCGCCTATTTCGCCAACCTGGTGGCTGAGTACGGCCCCGAGATCATCGGCGACTACGGCCGGTCCATGGTGGTATACTATCCTCTCTGCCTGCTCTATGTGGTGATCTTCTTCCCCCTCTACGCCTTCTTCGCCGGCGGTACCCAGGGCGTCAAGCGGATGGTCAAGCACATCCTCACCCCAGCCGTTACCGCCTTTGCCACCCAGAGCTCCGCCGCCACCCTGCCTGTCAATAAGGAAGCCTGCGCCAAGATCGGCGTTCCCGAGGATATCAGCGACATCGTGCTGCCCATGGGCTGCACCATGCACATGGACGGCTCCGTCCTCAGCTCCATCACCAAGATCGCCTTCCTCTTCGGTGTGTTCCAGATGCCCTTCACCGGCGTTGGAACCTACGCTATGGCCATTCTGGTGGCCATTCTCTCCGCCTTCGTGCTCTCCGGTGCTCCCGGCGGCGGCCTGGTGGGCGAGATGCTCATCGTCAGCATGTTCGGCTTCCCCGCCGAGGCCTTCCCCCTCATCGCCACCCTGGGCTTCCTCTTCGACCCCGCCGCCACCTGCCTGAACGCCTCCGGCGACACCATTGCTTCCATGATGGTAGCCCGCATCGTGGAGGGCAAGGACTGGCTGAAGAAGGCCCGCAGCAGCACTTGACAGAACACCCCCTATCCTATATCTTAGACAGAAGCATTCCCTCCCCGGAATGCGGCTGATCACACAAACGATTCTCTGGAGGTATTTTTATGAAGATCATTGTTACCGACCGCGCCCCCGGCGCCATCGGCCCCTACTCTCAGGGCTACGAGACCGCTTCCCAGGTCATTACTTCCGGCCAGCTTCCTGTGGACCCCGCCACCGGCACCATGCCCGAGGGGATCAGTGCTCAGGCCGAGATGAGCTGCAAGAATGTGGGCGCCATCCTGGAGGCTGCCGGCGTGGGCTTTGACCGGGTGGTCAAGACCACCTGCTTCCTGGCCAACATGGAGGACTTTGCCGCCTTTAACGAGGTCTATGCTCAGTACTTCGTGTCCAAGCCCGCCCGCAGCTGCGTGGCGGTCAAGGACCTGCCCAAGGGCGCGCTGTGCGAGATCGAGGCCATTGCGGAAAAATAATCTTTAAGCGAGGTAGCATATGAAAGTCACACTGATCGGCAGTCATCTCTGCCCCGACACCCTCTACGCCATCAATGAACTTGCCGCCCGGAAGGTGGAGATCGAGTTCAAAAATCTGTCCGCCTGCCTGGCAGATCTAAAGACCTATCTGGCCCTGCGGGACAGCAGCCCGCTCTTTGAGGGCCCCAAGGCAAACGGCTCCATCGGCATCCCCTGCTTCATTCTGGAGGACGGTACCACCACGCTGGAGCTGGATGACGTTCTGGCCCGGCTTTGAGCCATTCCGGCGGTCTTTTGCATCAAAAAAGCAGACACCCTGTGGGTGTCTGCTTTTTTTACTGGCATTCCGTATTCTCTTTCTGATCGTCTGTCACTTCCAGAACTTCCACCAGGATTTTTTCTTGGGGGGGCTTGTAACGCTCATGTCCACATCCTCATCCCCGATGATGGGCCCCATTGGCCCACTGTCCAGGAGCCTCATATAGGACGGGTCGAGGAACGCCTGCTGCGGCGCTCCGGACACATTGCCCACCCCAGGGAGCATATCCTTTGCTTCCTCGTCCTCCAGATCATCATGAATGCCCAGCCCGCTGTAAATATCGTCTCCTCCAGATGCGCCGGGGGCTCGGGGCATCAACTCTTCCAGCTCTGCGGCATCCTCATCAAAGATGCTTCGCATACTGCCCGAGAAGGTCTGGTTCTCCACATCCCGGTAAGCGGCCTGAGCCTCCCGCCGGGGGCCTATGGCGGGGTTAAAGAAGCATTGCATATCTTCAAAGGTGGTCTCCGCGTCCTGGGCGGGTGTTTTAGGCTCCGTGAAGATCCTCTTCACGCCCTCATAGCCGGGCATCTGCGCTTCGTAGGCCGCCTTCTCCGGGTCGAACATCCGCTTCATGCCAGTATAGTTCGGTGGCGCTTCCGCGGGCCTGGGGTCCTTGAAGATTCGTGTCAGTCCCTCATACTCGGGCTGCCGCGCCTCTGCGGCGGCCCTGCTCTCATTGAACATCTCCCGCATGCCGACGGTAGAGGGCGCCGAACCATCAGCCGCTTTGGCCGCCCGTTCGGCCCGTTTGGCATCCACTGCCGGCCCCCGCTGGGGCACCCGGGTCCCGTCCGGCCTGCGGGGCGCCGCCTCCGACATGCGCCCCGGGAAGAGATTCACATGATTTCCCTTCAATTTCTTCTGCAGCCCGGCAGACATGATCTTGAGCTTTTGGGCTTCCTCCGGAGAGCTTTGTGACGTTGGTTCGATCAGCAAAGGATTCAGACCCCGCAGGAACACCTCGTTGGTGACCATGCTTTCCAGATGTTCATCACTCATATCCGAACCGCCCTTACGCATACCTCCAAAAAACGAGTCCACCGCTGCCACGGTGGGGGCCGACCGCAAGGCATGGTCGGACATTGCCTGGAACTGGGCATCCACCAATCCGGGTGCCAGCTGGAATTCGGTCTTACCGTCTACCTCCTGTTGGCTCACGGTGCTTCCTTTGGCTGCGGCCACCGCCTGGTCTCCGGCCTGTTTCAGCTCCCCCTTCAGGAAGGACGACAGATTTTGGTGATGCATCTGATTGACGCGGAACATGCCGGCGTCGCGGTTGCTTATGTCCAGATTGGGATTGTCGGAAGCCAGGACTCCCTTGGCATAGTCCGCACCCACCAGTTTCCCCATATCCGTCCGGATCTCTTCTGAAGAACTGCCGGTATGGGCCGCCACTCTTTGCATATAGGCCGGATCATGCATGCTGTCCAGCATCTGAGAGATGGCCACATTGTGTGTCGTGGTCCCAAGCGCGGAACCCTTCTGCGCCGCCGTACGGTTCAGCATGCTGTTGTGATACCCCGCCGTACCCGGCTGCACCGCCGTGGGATTGCTGATCTGCATCTTGTCCTTTTTCTTTTCCTCTTTGCTCTTGCCGGACTTGCACTGAGCGGGGGCAGAGGCGGCGGACATGGGAGAAATGGACATCATCTCTCCGCCGAAGCCGTTCTGGGGCCCCGCCTGGGCGGTAAGGCCGGAGGACACACGCTGGCCCATCACGTCGGCCTCGTGCTCCAGGGCGGCATTCTCCACCACCGGGAAGCCGCCTGCCACCCGGCCCTGGGCCTGCTGGACCACATGGGCCAGCTCATGGCCCAGCACATCCATGCCGGCGCGCTCATCCAGCAGGATATCGGTGCCCTGGGCCACCGCCTGGACCCCCATCTCCTCCGGGATATGCCCCCGGCTGATGCGGATATTGGAAAAGTCCGCGCCGAAACCCGGCTCAAACTTCTCCCGCAGCTGGGGGGACATGGGCTGAGGCGCTCCGGCGCCGGACAGGTGAAGCATCTCGCTCCGGGAGGGCGCCGCCTCCTGGACGGGCGGAACGGCCCGATCCGGGGCCTTGCGTTTTGTCATATAGGTCTGCATCTGACACGTCCCCCTTCTCAGAAATGGTAGACAGAACAAAATTCCGTCTCTTTCGTGGACTGGCTGCCCAAACGCAGCAGCTTCTCGCACAAAGAAAAGGCATTGCGGTCGATGGCGGAGGTCCATACCTCCGTCTCCGGCGGAAGAATGGCTTTGGCCGCCCGGATGCTGCGGGCAAGCAGGGCCGCTGTGGTACGTCCGCCCCGAAACTCCGGCAGCACATACAGACCCGCCAGATGGCACCCCTCGCCTTTTCGGTCGATGAGAAATACGCCGGACAGCTTCCCATCCACCGTACAGAAGCTGCTCAGCTCCGGCCAGGGCCGCTCCAACTCCTCCATGTGGGCAAAGCCGGGCAGTTCCCCCTTCCACAGCAGCTTCTGATAGGCCTCCCCCACCGGCCCGGGGGCCTCCTGGACACTGTATACCTCCAGGCCTGGAACGGAAGACACATTCACATCGGGGATATCCCCCAGCCGTGTGGCAAAGCCGGTGGAGACGGGCTCCGGCCGGGAGAAACCTGCCCGCTCCAGAATGCCCAGGGTCTGCCGTCCGTCTTCCAGCATGCTGTGGGAGTAAACCGCCCGCACCTGTTCGCTGCCCCGGACCCGGATCTGCCCCAGCAGCCCCCGGAGGAGGTAGGTCCCCAGGCCGCACAGCCGGGCTTCCGGGTCTACAAAGATGTACCGGAGGTAGTAATCGCCGCGGTCCCACTGGGCCAGAGCGGCGCCGCAGGCCCGGCCGTCAAACACCGCTCCCACGCACACCGTCTCTTCCTGCTCCAGCAGAGGGCGGAAATTGCCGGGAACATACTGCAAAAACGCACTGTCCGCAGGCCCAACCGTCCGCAAGGTCAGCCGTTCCATGCCCTTCCCTCCTCCCGCCGGTCCAGATTGGCCAAATCTCAGCAGAACGTTGTAACTTGATCCGGCAAGCAACTTATTTGTTGTCTATATTATACCATGTTTCCTTGTCCTGTTTTCTGCGTTCTGCCACCCTTGAGAGGCTTCTGTGCCACGTGGACCGGGTTCAGATGTTTTTCTTAATGGTGAGAATGTTCTTTCCGTCCTCATAGTTGTACTCCACTGCATCCATGCTCTTCTTGACCATCAGGATGCCCAGACCGCCGATCTCACGCTCCTCCGCTGAGAGGGTGATGTCGGCGTCCTCCTTGGCCAGCGGATTGAAGGGCTTGCCATTGTCCAGAAACTGGATGGTAATTTGGAGGGGTGAGCCTCCCACACAGCAGCGAACAGTGGCCTCGCCTACCTGCTCCGGACGGTAGGCGTAGTGGGCAATGTTGACAAAGATCTCCTCAACCGCCACATCCAACTGAAACTTCACTTTATAGGGGCAATGATACTGCTCCAGCTGCTCTCCGATAAATGCCTGGACCTGCTCCATCTGATCCAGATTGGCAGGAAAGTTTCGCTCCTCCACCTGCCTCACCCCTTCCCACCGTGATACTTGAGCCCCAGCATGGTAATATCGTCGAACTGCTCCGCCTCGCCCACAAAGCTGTCAATGTCATTCTTGATCTTGTGCAGCAGATCATCCACCGGCAGATCGGGCTGCTCATTCAGGGCGTTCTGCAGGCGGTCGTCGCCAAAGAGCTCCTGAGCTCCGTTGGTGGCCTCGGTCACGCCGTCAGTGTAGAGATAGAGGGTGTCTCCCTGGGCCAGTTCCATAACATTCTCCCGGTAGCGGAGACCCTCCATCCCCGCCAGCACGAAACCGGGCCGGGATTTGAGCCATTCAAAGCTGCCGTCCGCATGCCGCAGCAGAGGCGGGTTATGGCCGGCGTTCACATAGGTGAACTTACCGGTGCTGATCTCCAGTATGCCCATCCAGGCGGTGACAAACAGGCCCGCGTCGTTGCCTTCACACAGCTGCTCATTGGTCTGCGTGAAAACCTCCCCGGGGCAGTCCTTGTTCTGGGCGTGGTTTTTGATGAGGGTCTTGGCAATCACCATGAACAGCGCCGCAGGCACGCCCTTGCCGGACACGTCGGCAATGACCACCGCCAGATGGTCGTCGTCCACCAGGAAGAAGTCGTAGAAATCGCCGCCTACCTCCTTGGCAGGGTTCATGATGGCGTAAATATCAAATTCGGTGCGCTCGGGGAAGGCAGGGAAGATCCGGGGCAGCATATCCGCCTGGATCTGGGTGGCCACGTTCAGCTCCGCGCCAATGCGCTCCTTCTCGGCAGTCACAGAGGTCAGGTCCTGGATGTACTCATTGATCTCCAGCTCCATGGTTTTGATAGCCTCGGACAGAGCCTGGATCTCATCGCCGGTGTGGATGTTCAGCTGGGAGATAGCCGAGCGCTCCCCACTTTCACTGTCCGCAGCAGTACGGCGCACGCCGGTAGTGGCACCTCTGCCCTCGCTGGTCCGCCGGTCAGACACATACTGCAGAGCGGCCCGGGCCACCTGGTTGATGGGATTGACTACAAATCGGTTGACCAGTAGTACCAGAATGACACAAGCGGCAATCATAGCCAGAAGGACAGCGAGCAATACCGCCCGCAAAAATTCCATGCGATCGGCCATGACATCGTCCATGGAAATATCCACACTCATCATCGCATATCCTTCGCCCTGATCATCGTACATCCATACAAGGGCAGAACACAGCCATCCGTATTCAGTCTCGCTGATGTATACCAGATTTTCTCCGACCTTAACGGAAATGTACGCCGGTTCTATCTCCGCAAATTCTACTTCAGAGTCGCTGTCCATGATATCATA
Organism: Flavonifractor sp. An82; assembly: GCF_002159265.1. Taxonomy (GTDB): domain Bacteria; phylum Bacillota; class Clostridia; order Oscillospirales; family Oscillospiraceae; genus Flavonifractor. Next base: position 109,711 of record NZ_NFHG01000006.1, on the reverse strand, counting down.
GATCGCATCTCCAATTTCTACATCTCCACCGTTCTGCGGAACCAGAATATACAGATACTGCGCCGCATCGTTTGCCTCAATCAATTCACATAATACAGCTCTCTGTTCCTCATAATCCTCATCCTGCTCCAGTGTCTTTGCATATTTTTGGACCTTTTCAGAGTCCAACATGGAAATAGCTGTCTCCGCAAGGTCGATTGCCATCTTCTCATAATGCTCATCCATGGTACCGGCATATGTACGATAAGAGAGCACGATCGCCACAGCACCGATGATAATCGACATGCAAATAATCCCAATAATTGTCTTTGTTCTAAGCGAGAGTTTCATATGCTCCTCCCCATTTCTCCTGATTATGCCAAGCTCAATCCCATCCACCCATTTTGAAAATTCAAGTGCCCAAAACTTCCCCCATTGGGGATCTTGTCCTCATCAGATATTATGGGAAACTGAAAAATAACCTCATCTGTATTCCAGGTCGCGCAAAAAAAGGGGGTCAGTTTTTTTGCAGTTTCGGGATCCAGCGTAGTTTCCAGAATTTCCAGTACGTTTCCATTCTTTCTGCCAAATATAATATTATCGTCATCTTCATGCGCAGTCACGATCTTTGCAAATCCGCCGCAAAAACGATTTTCTGCCAAAGCATAATCCACCGCAGCCTCATCCCACCGCAAATATGGATATGCCGAAAACTTTCGGTCTCTTATCTTTGTATATGACTCAGCATCCGCTTCATGAAGCTGGAAGGACATATATGTCCCTTCCTTTAAGAATTTCTTTCTGGAAAAGAAAAATGATGCTTGAAAGCCCCGCTTACGATAATATTCTTCAGATCCGCTGATTGGAACAAATATGAAGGTCGCATTTCTCTGCTCGCAAAACCACTCCGCGTAGTTCAGCAGGTTTTCAAAAATGCCTCTCTTTCGAAATTGTGGCAATACTCCACCCGCATATCCATAATAAGCCTTCCGGCCTTCAATGAGACATGGCAGCAGATAAACTACCCCCATAACCTGTCGGTCCTCCAGCCATACCAAAGGTTCGCATGTAAAAAACCTTCGCTCCATGAAAAGGCGGATATATTCTTGGCTATCACCAAAGCAGACCTCCCATATCCGGCTAAGATCCTGGATCATCCACTTCTCTCCCTTGACTACCATGAAATCATCCCCTCACACCAACATAGGCTTAGATTCTTTAGGTCTTCTGCATACCACACACATTGATTTTTTCGTCTTCCATATATGAAAACGCCACACCACTAGCAACCATATCTTTTTAAATCATATCCGTACCAGCAGGGTGTTAAAGCCTTGGAAGTGGCGATAGTAGAACTCTTTGGCTTTTTTCTTTACCATCAATACTCCCATACTGTCCATGGCCATCTCCTCGTTATCTGCTTCTGTGATGCGGTGCGTGCGCAACGAGAAGGGGTCAAAGGCCATAGCGTTGTCCCGGATATGGAGGTCAAATACCCCCGGTTCCGACTGAAACAGCGTGATCTGCATGTAAATGTCCTGGCGGCCAGACTCCTGGGCATGGGTAAAGATAGCCTGGCTCATCTCTTCCATGGCCATGGTAACAAAGAAGGTCTGCTGCATACTAGCCCCCTGCATCCCACAGAACTCCTCGCATTCTTCCAGCAGTCCGGACAATTCCTTTGTGTCCTGCTGGAGCATACGATGAAAAATAGGAGTCTCATCCAGATCGGCCATCATGAGTTCGCCCTTCTTGATTGCCAGCATTCTCCACATTCCAATAATGATCAGAGAGAGGTATTCGTTGGCAGGGTAGACCAGCCAGAAAAAGGACAGCGGACCCATAGAGAGCGGAACGGCAAGGGCCAGATATACCGCAAAGGAGCGCAAAAAGGTAAGCACCATGGTCTGAAATTCCTTGCCAATGGACTGCCAGTAGGCGGACAGCAGCAGACTGGCACCCGCTCCAATGCCTCCCACACAATACAACCGCAGAGCCAGTGCTCCCATGGCTACCATATCCTCCGATAAGCCGAACAGCCGGGCAATTTGAGGGGCAAGAAGGGCCACCGCCGCCAGCAGCAGCAGACCCAGAATTCCCCCCCATTTTAAAGCTAGATGTAAGGTGTCGCGCTCCGCCTTTCTGTTACGCTCCCCATGAAAAGTGGCAGCCAAAGGTTGAATGGTGGCAGCCACACCATCAAAGAGGCCCACCACCAGGTAGGAGATGTTGAGTACGACGTTGAATACTGCCAGCCCGCTCTCTCCATGGCGGCTGATGAGCAGGTTGTTGATGACCAGGAAAAAGAGGAACTGCCAGATGTACTGGGATGAACTGGAAAACCCAGTACGGTAACACTGGAACATGACCTTCAAATTAGGGCGGGGCAGGCCCAGACTGAGGATATTGGGCTTTTGGAAAAAATGGGGCAGATAAATCAGCACCGCTGCTCCAACACCTACAATGGTGGAGTACACCGCGCCGTTGATTCCCATACCGAAGCCCAGCACAAAGACAAAGGACAGCGCCACATCCAGCAGATTGGACACCGCCAGTCCCACACTTGCCCGCCGCTCCCCATCATCGCACCGAAGAAAATAGTAAAACAGCATGTTTAAAAAGAACAAGGGCGTCGCAGCCAGCAAACGTACAGCATAGGCACGGGTCATTACATAGACATCCCCCTGGGAGGGGTCTGCCCCCAGCAGACGAATCAGAGGTTCTACAAAAACCTCTCCCAAAACTGCTAACACAACGCTTACCATCAAGGCCAGCAGCAGCATTTGGTGGAATACATCCACAGCCTGCTTCACTTTTCCACTGCCCATGAGCTGGGCAAAAATTACTGAACCACCTACAGCCATACCCATATGGAGTACATTGAACACCATAAAGATAGGAGACACCAAACTGATAGCGGCCAGCGCCGACTCGCCCATCACCATGCCTACGCACAGGGCATCAGCAAGGTTTGCTAATCCCAAGCACACCGAAGCAGCTACCGCCGGGAAAAAAAAACGATAAAATATTTTGGTTGTAAACGCGGATTCCTTCATACCGGAATTCCTTTCCATAAAGGAGTAATCGCCACTGGAACTGCTTGAAGCTTATTATTCTTTAGTCCGGGCAAATTCAAGTCTTCTTCCAAGTTAATCCATTTTATCTGTTCCGGAAGGCGCCGATACAGTTCCCATTTTACATAATTCACCGTAGAAGGAATCAGTGTTTTCTCGACATGAAAATCAAAGATATCCGGTGCGATCGTTTTTCCAAACGCAACCGCCTGCGGTCCTTCTTCCGTCCTGGCCAAGATTCCTTGGAATCCAAGCGCCTCAAACTCTGTCAGCCCGATCAGCGCAGCATCGCCATCCCCCGTTCTTTCGCGGAGGGCCTCCCAGCTGAATAATACATGCTTGGCTTCTTCCATATTTTCAGGGCCCAGCGGCTCGATTATCCAGTTATGACGTTCACGGGCTTTCCGAACCTTTGCCCGCAGATTTCGATAGGCCCCGCCTTGCATCTCTATCTGTGCCATCCTGTCACAGATATACTCAGAATCTCCCCAGGCCTCTTCAAAGCGGAACCGATCCGGGAACTGTTTCTGGATAAAATCCATATCCTCCTGACGTACATAATGCAAGGAGAAATCCTGGCACTCCAGGCCCATCTGAAGAAAGCGAATCTGGGCCTCCTCGCTGCCGCATGGATAAAACCATGCATTTTCTCCTCGCAGCAAGAAGCGAATAAAAAACGCATCGTCTTCCAAACAAACGGATAGTTTCAGCGCATTCTGCCAAAGATACAGCGATGTAAACGCATGAGCGCTAAGAGTATGTCCCGTTTTGGCACGGATTTCATCGATGATCGGACGGTCTTCCAGCTGAATCGGCCGGCAACGCTGCTGCATGGTATCTAACATAAACGATCCCTCGATTATGACTCAATCGTCAGAATATCTACAAAACCGGTCACCTCAAAGACTTCCATGATGGTCTCATTTACGTGGCGCACCACCATCCGCCCCTGCTTGTTCATCCGCTTCTGGGCGGACAGGATCACCCGCAATCCTGCCGACGAGAGATAGGACAGCTGCTCCATATCCAGCGTCAACTGGGTAACGCCATCCAGGGAAGCTGCCAGCTCCCCTTCCAACTGTGGTGAGGTAGTGGTGTCCAGTCGGCCTTCCAGAAACAGAGTAAGGGCGGTATGGTCCATCTTTTTTGTGATCGTCATCTCATTTTACCTCATTTCTTTGATTTGAGACAGTGCAGAATTTGCTCATTATTTCGCATATTCTGCGACTTTTAAATATTTTTTGTCAAAGTCAGGACGTTCTGTCCATCTTCATAAGTGTACTCCACCTGATCCATGGATCGCTTGACCATCAGGATCCCCAGGCCACCGATCTGCCGCTCCTCGGCTGAGAGGGTAATATCCGCGTCCTTTTTTGCCAGCGGATCAAACGGAACCCCCCGGTCAACAAACTGCACGATGATTCGCGGGGGCTCCTCCTCCACCCGGCAGCGGATCAGGGCCCACCCGGGCTGGTCCGGCGGATAGGCGTAACGGGCGATGTTCACAAAGATCTCCTCCACGGCCACATCCAGCTGTGCACGGGTCCGTTCGGAGTAGGTATGGCCCTTCAGCTGCTCCAGCACAAACATCTGCACGGATTCCAACTGATCCAGAGCCGCGGGGAAACGTTTTTCTATCATAAGCGTTATCTCCTCGTTTGCTGTCTCGATCCGCTTTGAGCGGATGAGCCTGCTGTCAACTGTCGGGTCACGGTGATCACATCCATGTCCTCCAGGGATTCAAAGACCACCCGCTGGGTATTCTGGCGGATGTAGGCCGCCGCCCGGGCCGCCGCCTCGCCCCGGGTGTACTCCAGTGGATCTCTCCCGCCCATGGAGCCTTTGATCTGGAGCAACACGGTACCGTTCTCCTCTGTCACAGCACACTGGGCCAGGAAGCGGGCATCCGGCTCAGCCTGACCGCAGCACAGTACAAACAGCTCGTCGGCCAGCACCGATGTCTCGGCGATTTGCCGGCCGGTAAAGGCATTGGCCTCCAGCTGCCCCCGGAGGAAGTCCAGCAGCAGGCGCTCTCCTTCCTGCCCTGCATTCAACACACAGTGGGCCATGGCCCTGTCCCTCCGGCGATACTCCAGGGCCAGCATGGCATAGCCGTCCACCTGTACCTGCCGGGAGTAAGCCCCAGCTGTATCCCGCACAAACTCCAGTTGCCGCTCCACCCCCAGTCCCCGGCTCTGGCTCAGGTTCAGGGTGGCCCGAAGCTGGTCCTCTGCAAAGTCCTTGCCCAATTCGTTCTTGATCTCGCCCAGGGCCCGGGTATGGAAAAACATCCGGTCGCTCTGCCGCAGTTCCAGCTCCAGCACCTGATAGACCACGTTCTCATTCTGGCCCAGGGGGGCATAGGGCGGGGCCTTCACCCACTCATACCGGTCCTGGCTGCGCATAAGTAACGGAACCTCCTGTCCGGCGTTGATGCAGGAGAACTTTCCCGTCATTCCGTCCAGCACGCCCACCAGAGCGTGGAGGACAAAGGCCCCGCTCATCTCATGCAGCTGGCTGTTGGCGGCGGTCATAGCCGCCGCCAGGGACAGGCCGGAGCGCAGCTGGCTTTTGATGGCGGTCTGGGCCATGGCGGTGTAGAGGGCCTGGGGGATCCCCTCCCCCGGCACCGCCCCAATCACCACGCACAGCCGGTCCTGATCCAGCATGAAGTAGTCGTAGAAGTCGTACTCCACCTCACGGCCCCGGCACAGCAGGCCGTGTACCTCAAACTCATAGCCCTGCTCCCGCTCCGGCAGCTCCTTGGGCAGCATGGACTGGTTAAGCTCATTGGCCAGCTGCAGCTCGATCTCCAGCTTCTGCTCCCGCACCGCCAGTTCCTTCTGTTCAAAATTGTTCAGGTCGATCTCCACCAGCATCATGCGGAAGGCATCGGACAGGGTCCGCAGCTCATCATGGCTTTTGATCTTCACCTTGGTGAAGGTGGACTTGTTCTCGCCGCCCTCATAGTCCTGGGCCGCCTTGGTCAGCAGGCGGATAGGCCGGACCAGGATACGCCGGACCACCAGCATAAAGGCCACGATCAGGGCGGCAGCCAGGCAGACCAGCAGCACCCCCATGCTCACCAGAAAACCCTGTTCCCGTGCGGCAGCCTGCCCCATGTCCCGCTCTACCACAACATAGGCCGCCACAGCGTCCCCGGTCTGGGACACAGGGGCAACGGCAAGCATCCGCCAGCCCAGGTCGGCATCCTTCCAGAAGACGGGCTCGGGCTCCTCACCCTCCTGCAGCAGCTCCAGCGCCGTATAACCCAGACCTCCGGGCATCCACTTGTCTCCCGCGGCCAGCAGGCCCTCCTCCCTCCGGTCCCCGGCGCACAGCCGGATTTCTAATCCGTCGTCCTGAGGCTGGACCACAGCCACAAAGGAAGCGACCTCCTGCGTCACCGCCTGAGACAGGATCTGCTGGAGGCGTGCGTCCCCCTCCCCGTTCTCCGGATCTGCCTGTCCGGCCAGTTCCCGGGCCAGCGTCTGGCCCTCCTGTCCGTAAAGCATCCGGGTATCCCGCAGGTAGGTGCGGTAGCTCATGAGCAGTGCGGCGGTACAGAGAATCAGGCTCATGAGCAGCACCATGAGCAGCAGCTTATTCCCCAATGTAAAGCGCGCATTGCGTTTCAATAGCGGTCCACCTCGTTTCTGCCTCTGTAAAGCCGGTTCGGAACCGGAAGGCGCTTTAACCGTCCAGCAGGTCTGCGTATTCCCGCAGTTCCTCCCGAACGACCACGATCTCATTTTTCTTCAGCTCGCCCACCGCAGCCCGCAGCAGCTGGGACATGCCGATGGGCTGATCCTCCAAAGCCGCCAGGAAGGCGGCGGAGAGGACGATATTCTTGATATGTCCGCCGGAGAGCTCAAACTTCTCCGCCAGAAAGGCCCAGTCCACATCACCGGATACCGGCGCCTTTTTGGGAATGGTGCGGCGGTAGATCTCCTCCCGCATGGCCGGGTCAGGGAATGGAAAGTGGACCACATAGGTGATCCGGCGCATAAAGGCCGCGTCGATGTTGCCGATGAGGTTGGTGGCCATGATGCACACCCTGTCGTGCTCCTCGATCTGCTGGAGCAGGTAGGCCACTTCCACGTTGGCGTTGCGGTCGTGGGCGTCCTTTACTTCGCTGCGCTTGCCGAAGATGGCGTCGCACTCGTCAAAGAAGAGGATGCAGTTGGACTTTTTGGCTTCGGTAAAAACGGCCTGAAGATTCTTCTCTGTCTCACCGATGTACTTGCTGACGATCTGGGAGATGTTGATCTTATACATCTCCATATTCAGTTCATTGGCGATGACCTGGGCGCACATGGTCTTGCCGGTACCGGGCGCGCCGGCGAAGAGGATGGACAGCCCCCGGCCGTAGGTCACTTTTTTGTCAAAGCCCCAGTCGCTGTACACCCTGTGGCGGAACTTGATGTGGCCGCAGGCGTGCTGCAGAAGCCGCTTCTGATCTGCCGGCATCACCACATCGTCCCAGTGGAAGGCGGGGCGCACCGGGGTGGCCAGATCCCCCAGCTTGTGCACCACCTGGTGGTAGCAGCACTGGTGCATCTCCCGGCTGGGAACAGCCTTTTCCCCATCCAGCCGGGCCAACCCCACCGCCTGGCGGCAGGCCAGCTCCACCTGCCGGGGGGAGAACCGGAATTTGGAGGCCAGTTCCTCCACCGTCAGGCCGTCCCCCAGCGGCGTATCCCCCAGGAAGGCCCGGAACAGGTCGATCCGCTCATCCTCGGTGGTATCAGGCAGCTCCAGTTCCACACTCAGGCGGTCCAGCCGGGCCCGGATGGGCAGCTGGGAGAGGAAAAACACCTTCTCGTGGGCGGGCTCCAGGTCCAGGATGGTCTGGAGCAGCTTCTCCTCCGGCGGCAGCAGCTTACCCTCTCCGTCCCGCCCCTCCATGTGTCCGCAGCACAGGCAGGCCCCGGTGAGCCGGGCGGCCAGCACCCCTTCCCGGGCCAGTTCCTCCGGTTTCTGACCGTCCAGGGAGAGGAACACACAGCGCTGCCCGGTGCGGGCCATCAGGTGCTCCACCTGGAAGCGCTTGCCCGAGCCCGGGCCGCCGGTGATGCAGATCACCCACTCCCCCGGCTCCTGAAACAGCAGGTCCAGCCGCCGGGCGGCCTCCTGCCCGATAACCAGGGGACCGGAGGGCGCCTCCGCCGCCCCGTCAAACAGCCGCAGGCCGGGCAGAGGGGCCACCGTGCCGGTACTCAAAAACTCCAGCACCGTGGGGCACAGCACCAGCTGGCCCGCCGCCAGCCGCTCCCGGTCAAAGAGACTGGTAAAGGTGTCCCGTCGGGAGAATCGGGACAGGTATTCCTCCATGTTGTGCTCCAGGGGGAGAAAGAGCTGCACCGCCAGGGCCGGAGAGGGCGCCTTCCGGGTGATGTCGTCCTGGAGGTAGGCAAAGAGCTTCTCATACTTCTGATCCAGCACTCCGGCATAGGCCAGGGCCACACAATCCTGCTCAAAGCGGTCCAGGCCGCACCGGCAGAAAAGCCGCAGCAGAGGAAACTCTCCCTCCGTTCGGTCCAGCCGGGCCTGAATGGCGGTACGGGAGGCCTCCAGCTGGGCGGCCTCCTCCCCACTGAGTTGGGCGGACAGACCCAGCTGGGCGGCCTTGGCCAGGTTGTGCTCAAATTCCTCCCGGCTGACCACCAGACCCATCATGTTCCGCATGTCATTTTTGGGACCCAGCCACTGATGATGCTTATAGAAATAATAGAGCCGCAGATCCAGCCAGGCAAACAGATCGTCCATCAGATCCCACTGGGTATCATAGCCCCGGCCCATCTTCTCATAGGCCACATCCCGCAGGTCGTACTCCTCCATGGCACTCCCCCCTTTCCTGTATGTCAGGGCACCTTTACCGTCTGGGCCGGGGTGACGCTCACCTGGATCACCCCTCCGTAGGCGCACATGAGCTTGCTGCTGTTATTGAGCAGCGGCCGCTTGCACACCAGCACCGTGGGGCACCCCGGCATCCAGCTTACGGTGGCGGGCACACAGGGCGCCGGCGTCAGGGCCCCCATGGCCGCCGCGGTGGCTGCCGCCACCGCCGGATTGCCCAGGTTGGAGCACATGCCGAAGGTAGGCACGTTGACCATGCCTGCTCCGTCCAGGATGGTGGCCGCCGGCATGCCGCCTATGGCGACGGTCATCTGGCTGGTGACGGTAAGGGGCGCGGGAGCCGCGCCGAAGGAACACTTGCATACGGCGGTCTGGACTGCTGGCTGTGCCATCTTCCTTCTCCTCTCACAGTGAAATGGTCTTCTTGTTTTCCCCCGGCTCCAGGGTCAGGCTGGCAATTAGGCCCTTTGTCTCCGAATAGAGCTCCAGCTTGCAGGCAGACCGGAATGCAGCGGACAGACTGCCATCCGGCCCGGTGTGATAGCACTGGGCGGGCAGCAGGGAACGGCTGCGGCTGTGAGTCCGACTCAGGGGACGGGCCACCGTACCCATTTCCTCCGCCAGCTCACGGAGCAATACGATCTCGCTGTCTTCCCCGTCGGCGATCAGGTAGGGTCCCGGCGGAACCTCGTCGGGCGAGCCTTTGCAGTAGATCCGGAACTGATCGCTCCCCGCCTCCGCCTTTGTCTGGGCGATCTTCAGATCCCACCGGGCGGGAACCGCCAGCCAGAACTGCATCCCGGCGGCGGGGCCTCCACCCTCCGTCAGGGTGAGCGCCAGCCGAGTGACCGCCTCCCGGAAGGGGTAGCCCTCCCCCGGCTTCATGGCGGCCTCCAGCTCCTGGGTACCCCCGTCGGCCTGGAAGTCCACCCACTCCTCCTGGTAGCCGTGGCTGTGCAGGGCCAGCCGGTGGGGGCCGGGGGCCAGATCCAGCAGCACCAGCAGTCCCCCGGGTTTGGACAGGGGCCGCACCGGCGCTCCATCCAGGGTACACACCAGGGCGGAACTCTCCAGAGGCTGGCCGGTGTAGCCGTCCCGCACACGGCAGACGGCGCTGGCGTGCATGGTGATCATGATCCCACACCTCCCGGCTTCTGCTGGGTGTCGATGGTGACGTCGGTGACCCGGCTGAACCGGCGCTCCCGCTTGGAGTCGATCTCCACCCCGGTGAGCAGCACCACAAAGGACAGCTTATAGGTGGTGGAGTTGTTGTTCCAGATCTTCAGCAGCTGGTCCTGGGTGGTCTTCTCCAGCACCACATGGATTCTGGCGTTCTGCTCGGCCAGGGACCCGCTGAGATACTGCTGGTCGATGACCGGGTGGTCCCGGAGCACCTGCAGGGCGGCCCCCACCATGCGGTACTGATCGGCCTCCTTCAGCTGGGCGGGAGCCTTGGAGTGGGCGGTGACCAGAAAGCGCAGGTTATACCGGGTGGGGCGTACCCGCTCCACCTCCCGGCTCACCTGGTAATAGCCGCTCTGGGCCCCCTGGGTATCCTCCTCCACCTGATAGAGGTAGAGGGTGAGCTGATTGTTTTCACTTTCATGGGGGGAGCAGAGGGCAATGAGCTCCCGGTTGCCGATGGGCTCCGGCGTCAGGGTGTCCCGAAGCATCTCCACCAGGGCGTTGCCCGCCTCCACCAGCGCGGTATAATCCGCCATATCTCCCGCTCCCTTCTCTCAAGATCCCTGGGCCGTCTCCGTGGGGGACGGCTCAGGCGACTGCTGGGTCTCGGTCTCCTCGGGGGCCTGGGTCTCCTGCTGGATGGCCTGGGCCGCTTCCTCCTCCTGCCGCCTCTTTTCCTCCTCGGCCTGGCGGGCTGCCTCCTCACCCCGCAGGATCTCGCTCTGGAACAGGGTCCCAAAGGTATCCGACATCCAGTCGTACTTCTCTGCCACCCAGCCTCCGGAGAGGGTGTTGAGGCTGTTTGCCTGGTGGGCAAAGGTGCCCATGGCCTGATAAAGTGCGGCAATGGCTTCGTCCCGGGCACACTGGGCGGCATACAGTGCCGCCTTGTCCGCCGTCCCTCTGGCATAGGCCTGGGTGACCTGATCCACCTGACCGGCGGCATCCACCGCATCCTCCCGGGCGGTCCGTACCGCCTCATAGGACAGGCCCAGCTCCAGCACCGCCGATTTGACCTGCCGCTCCAGCGACGCGGCATCCACCTCATATCGTCCGGCAGCCACGCTCTGGGCGTAGGTCACAGCCGCACTGCACAGCCCCGACACATCCATCTCCACCGGGTCAAAGGTGAGGATAACGGCCTGGAGGTCGTAGTTTGCCGGGTCCAGCTTGCACAGCTCCTGCACGGTAAGACTGGCCTGCTCCTGTGCCGTACGGTACTGGGCCAGCCGGCGGTCCAGTTCGTCCAGGTCAGCCTGGGCCTGATCCACTGCCTCCTGGCTCCCCTGGCCCCGCTGCAGCATGGTCTGGGCCTCTGCCAGCGTCTGCTGCAGGAGGGGCTGGCTGGTCTCCAGGCAGGCGGCCATCTCGCCGTAGCTATAGAAATCGATGAGGGCGTCCATCAGGTCCTCCCCATCCTGGGCAGTGAGCATCAGGCCAAGCAGCCGCTCCACATCCTTCTCAGAGGCGGCGGCGCTGCCTCCCGACCCGCTTCCGCCGGAGGCCCCTCCCGCCCCATCCAGGGCGGCCAGCAGCCCGTCCAGCCGCTCCTGGGCCTGGGCCGAACCCGACTCCACCGGCAGGCCGCCGGTCTGGGTCATGTCCCGGCTCCAGCACAGCTGGACCGGGGGCTGGCTGCTCTGCTGGCTGAGCAGGTTGCACACATAATCCTCATAGCGGTACTGCCGCTGGTACCAGTCTCCCCCTACCGTGCCGTTGGGCTGGAGAACGCCTCCCTGGAGCACGCTCTCCTCCGGCTGGCTCTCCCGGTCCTCCACCGCCCACAGCGCGGCCTGGGAGCCGCTCTCCCAGGGCAGCAGCTCCGCCCAGATACTGTCGTCCTCAGGGGCAAACCACAGACGGTAGACCTGGGCCTCTTCCTCCTCCTGCTGATAGCTGCACAGGGCAGTCAGGCCCAGCGTGGTATGCTCTATCACAAAGCCCATCTCGCCGTCCTGTTCGGTGAGCTCCGCCTCCCCAAAGGCCTCCCGCAGCTGGGCGGCGGTAAGACTCAGCAGCCAGGCGCCGTCCAGGGTGCCCTGGTCGAACTCCCCGGCGTAGACCGCCTTGCCGCTCTCGGCGTACAGGGTGCCGTACCCGTCTGGGGTCAGATCATCTGCCCCTCCATCATACCACAATTTGCCTTCCTGATACCACTGAATTGCTCCGGTGGTTTTTCCCGCGGAAAACTCCGCCCGAATCTGATCGCCGTCACTGCGGTAAATGGTACCGCTTCCCTCATACAGTCCCTCGGCAAAGGAGCCCTGATAGCACATCCGCCCCTCCTGGTCGTACTGGGTACCCTCTCCCTCGTACAAACCGGCAGCAAAGCTGCCCACATAGGACCGGGTGCCGTCGGGGTAGTAGGCAGTGCCCTCTCCCTCATAGAGGCCGTCCACAAAGGTCCCCTGATAGTACTTGACCCCGTCCTCGTAGGCCACGCCCGTACCGTTGATCTGTCCGCCGGAGAACTGACCCTGATAGACCAGCACGCCCCCCTCATAGAGGGTGCCGTCGCCGCTGCGCTGGCCGTCCACAAAGTCTCCCTCGTAGCGCAGCAGGCCCTCCTCGTCGTACTCCTTTCCCTTGCCCTGGAGCAGTCCCTCCTCCAGGGTGCCCTGGTACATGGGGTTCTGCTTTGCCTCGTCATAGTAAACGATGACCCGCCCAGACCAGTCGGCCAGCCGCTCATCTCCCTGATAGAACTTGGCCACGAAAAAGTGGCTGAGCAGGAAGGGCCAGACCACAAAATAGATCAGCAGCCCCAGCAGGATCAGCCCCACCGCCAGCAAAATGAGGAAGGACTTGGAGATAAACAGGCGCTGGGTCTCGATATAGTCCGCCCGCTTGGTGGGCTTCTTGACAGCCACCGCCGCTCCCTGGAAGGACTTGGTCGCCACCTTGGTGGCATGGCGGGAGAAGTTGGTGATGCGGCGCAGATAGGACCAGGCCCCCACCAGCTTCCGGGTAAAGAAGGCCCGGATGGTGCGGAAGAAGATCCCGAAGGAATTGGTCAGTTGTCGCAGCAGATAGCTCAGCAAAGGAAGTCCCCCTATGTATGGTCTGGCGGGCTCAGCGCCCGAAAATTCCCAATCGGTTCAGCAGATAGATCCCCACACCGATGGCTGCCACCACGGCTATGACAGTGACCACCCGCAGCACCTGCCGCTTCCGGTAGCCCTCCATCACATGGAGGGGCTGCACAGGAGAGCGGCGCACATATCCGTCGGGCGCCGGCCGGACCGGTCCCGCCGGTTCCGCCGTGGTCCGGCCGGGCGGCGGCGTGCGCCCTCTCCGGCGGCCGCTCCGACTCCGCAGGGCTGCCTCCCCCTCGGTCATGGCCCGTCCGGCCCAGCGGCTGGCCTGGTTGACCAGACTGGTCTCCCGGCGCACATTGCCTCTTACCCGGGCGGCCGCATTGCGGGCGGCTGCCTCGGCCTGATTTCGAATGATATCAAATTGTGTGGCCATGGATCTTCGCCCTCCTTCACTGCCCGGAATCCAGACTGATCTCATCCTCCGGCCGCTTCTCCAGCCGGTCGGCCAGATACAGGTAGTACCGGGCGCCGCCGTCTCCCGTGTTGTGGTGGACCAAATTGAGGAAAATACGCTTGGCCTGGGAGAAATCCCGGCTGTACAGGGCATACACACCCTGGGAGAATCGCTCCCCCGTGTCCTCCTTCACCTTACGGATCTCGAAGGCGTCGCCGTCAAAGATCTCGTAGGTCCGGATGGCCTGGCCGCCCTCCATGCACTTGCCCATGTACCGGCTGCCGTAGCCCCGGGCCTGCCGGATCACCGCCTCGGTACACAGGATGTTGGCCTCCAGCCGTCCGCACAGCTCCACCAGATGCTTGGCCACCGAGAAGCTGGAGGAGATAGAGGCGGGCTCCAGCTGGTTCTCGTCTCCCACCACGCCCAGCATCACATTGCCCTCATCCAGGGCGATGCGTACGGCGACGGGGGGGCGGCCGTTCAGCTCTCGTTCCCGGTTGATCTCCATGATCACCTGCTGCACCGCCACCGCGGTGCTCACCGCCGCGGCGCTTCCCCCTTCAAAAACGGCGTCATAGCCGTCATAGGCAAAGTTGAACACCGCGCCCCCCTTCTGGGTGACGATGGAGGCGGTGCGCTCGATGATCTCATTGATGTTCTCAAAAAGCTCCCGGCCGCTGCGCTCATACACCTGAGCCGGGAAACGGAACCACAGCATCATGGCCGCCAGATCCCGGGAGACAAAGGTCTGTTTGTCCACCTCCTGGATGGTGGTCTTGCCCAGCAGGGAAAGTACCCGCTCGGGCACGAACCGCCGGTAGGACTGGGCCAGCTCCTGCTGCTGGGACTCCACATCCTGCATGGCGGCAGACAGGGCGTTGACGTCGTCGGCCAGACTGGCCAGTTCGTCGCCGCCTCCCACCCGGACCCGGACCTGCCGTCTGCCGGCCGCCAGCTGCTCCATGCCCCGCAGGGACTTGCGCACGCCCAGGGTGATCCAGCACAGAATGGCCAGGGTGAGGGAACTCAGCAGGGCCGCCAGGGCCACCAGCCCCCGAACCATCCATTGGGTGGCTGTCCTGCCCGCCTCCAGCAGTGGGCCGCCGTCCACATCCACCGCCAGCAAGTACTCTCCCAGAGCCTGATAGAGCACATAGCGCACCTGCCCGCTCCGGCTGTCTGTCCAGAAGAGGCTGTCCTGGTCCATGGCCTGCTCCGCCCGGATCCGGTCAAAGCTGGCCGTCAGCTCCCCCCGGAGACCACTTGCCTGTCCCGTATTGCTCTCCGTCAGGACCCAAGCCCCTGTCTCCGACCGGGTATAAACCGATACGGCGGCGTCCCGGTACAGCTCCGAAGCGCCGGCCAGACTGCCGCCCAGCTCCAGTGGCAAACCCTCCCCCGGTTCCATGTAACCTGCGGTCTGTACCGCAAGGGCACGCATCAGGGAGTCCGCCTCCCGTTCCGCCGTCTGCCGGCTGGCTGCGTCCACCGGTCCCTGCACCAGCGCGCCGGTCCCCAGAACGGCCACGGCCACCACCAATGCACCCCAGCGCACCAGCATGGGCAGGCGGAACCGGCGCTGCTCACACACCGCATACCACAAAACCACGGTGATCACCACAATCCCCAGAGCCAGTCCCGCCAGCTTCAGCGCGCACTGGGCCGCCGAGGGATAGAGCATCCTGCTCAGGTCGGACACCGTACTGCCCCGGTCCAACAGAAGGGTATCCCCGTCCATGAGCAGCAGGACATCCCCCTCCCGGGTGACCCACAGATCGGTACAGCGGTCCAGGTCATAGGCCTCCTTCTCCAGGGACAGGATGGGATAGGGGCTCCAGTCGGCAAAGTCCGTATAAAACACCTCAAGACCGGCACCATCCACATAGCAGAATCCTGTGCCAGCCTGCGCCAATTCTATTACAATCTCATTTCCCTCCAGGGGAATCACCGTTCCGTCCGTCCGGACCAGTCCCTCATCCCCCGCCAGCACCTGGGTGCCATCGGACAGGGCCAGGGCCGCCTGCAGACCGTCCTGGGTGCAGGTCTCCACCTTCTCCAGGCCGCCGGTGGCTCCGGTCCGCCGGTAGAAGGTGGCGGTATCCTCCTTCATCACCGCGAAGGTAACCACGCTGTCCACCTGGGAGAAGCTGGACAGCTCCACCGCCGCCATCTGCTCCCGGAGGTTGTCTCCCGGACAGGACTCGCTGAGCAGCAGCTCCGCCGTCTCCCCCTTCTGGGTGATCCGATAGAGCTGGAGGGTGGTGTTCTCCCCAATTTCATACAGGCCCAGGTAGATGGCGCCCCCCGCCGCCGGAAACAGAACGGCGGGTACCCCCTCCTGGGGCAGTTCTTCCGCAGTTAGACGCCAGCGGGCGGTCTGCTTTCCGGTCTGATCTCCTACCGCCAGCACATAACCCTGCCGGTCCCGGCCCAGCACATAGACGCTTCCCTCCGCGTCGGCGGCAGCCAGCAGGTAGCGGGCCTGCCCCTTTCCTGTACGGAGGATGGAGATCTGCTCCGCCGCGGTCTCCCGGAAAAGGAGGGCGGCGGCGCCGCTGAGCAGCGCCAGGATCAAGATAAATATGCTCCACCGTTTTACCTGTTCCGTACCGATCACCTCGCCTTCCGCCGGGCGGCCCGCCGTTTTACGCGGCCCACCAGCAGGGAGCACCAGCGGCGGACCACGTTCTTCTTCTGCAATGCTTCACAGGCGGTCCGGATCTGCTCCTCCCGGCTCCGCCACAGGGCGTACAGCTGCACCGGACTGGTGCAGCGCCCCTCCTTCAGTTCATCCAGGAAATCCAGTTCCTCTCTGGGGGAGCTCCAGCGGGGCCGCAGGATCTTAAAGGCCTGGTCCCCCGCCAGATAGGCCGCCTCCCGGGGATTCATGTCCTCCATGGGAACCATGTGGTGCCGCAGACAGATCTGCCGGTTCGTCAGATCCACCCGCACATTCTCCGACAGCAGCAGGGCGCAGGCCATCTCCGCAGGCAGGTCGGCCAGGTTGAGCACCTGCTGGAAAAACTGCCCGGCGTAGTGCATCCGGTCCTCCCAGCTGTGCCGGTCCCCCTTGTAGAAGACCTGGTCGATGGGGACCCCGCCGCAGTCCTGGAAGACGGCCACCAGGCTCTCCCCCTCCAGGAACATGCCCTGGAAGGCCGCGCAGCCCTCCAGCCGGTCAAAGCAGGAGAGATACCGGCGGAGAAGGGGGCCCTCGTAGAGATTGAGCAGACAGCCGCCCATCTCCCGGTCCAGGATATCCACCGCCTCCGCAAAGGCGTAATCCTCCCGGCTGTCGGCCACCCGGACCACCTTATAGCGCTCCCGCACCAGCATGGCATCCACGGCGTTTCCCCCTCTCCGCCGGAACTGGTCCGGCTCTTCTTCCTTACTCCACGATAACAAAGGCACTGGCGCTCACCGAGTCGTCCGCCCCGGACACCGCCACGATCTCATAGGTGCCGGGCTGCTCGGGGGCCTGGTAGAGGCCGTTGCGGTCGATGACGCCGCCGTTGTCCTCCTTGACGCTCCAGATGACACTCTTATCCTCGGAGCCCACCACCTCGGCCTGGAACTGCAGCTTCTCCCGGCAGCCCAGCCGGGAGAACTCCGGCGTCACGGTGAGGCTCACCCGGCGCTGGGACAGGATGCGGCTGGTGTCCCGCTCCGGCTTTTGGGCAAAGTAGTGGACCCGAATCAGATTGCCGTCCACCGTATCGTGGAGCCACAGGCCGATGCGCATGGTCCCCCGCTCAGGATAGACCAGGGCGGCCGCCTCCACCCAGGGGGGCGCGCATTTCATGGACTTATGCTTGAACACCTCGCTGTTGCCGCACAGCAGGGCGATCTCCTCCCGCTCCTTGTCCACAAACTCCACGCTCAGCCGCACGTCCACCGCCCCGGCCCCCAGGCCGTGGGCAATCTCTTGGGAGAAGACCCGGCTGTTCACCCGAATGCCGCCGGGCATGGTCAGGTCCACGGTACCGTGGGCCACGGCGTAGTCGTACTGCTCCGGGGAAGGGATGCCGAAATCCAGATGGAGGGCCCCGGAGGAAGGCTGGTATACCGCCTTCACATCGGGCTTCTGCCAGTACTCCAGGCTGCGCACCGAGGTGGTCACCGTAAACTCCCCGGCTGCAGAGCCCTTGGCCGCCCCCTCCGTCTTTACACTCTGCTGGAAGGGCAGGCTGGTCACGCCTCCCACAAAGACCCCGCCGGCAGAGTGGATCAACTCCAGCTTGGCCAGATAGAGAGGCAGGTCCCGGCCCCGCAGGTGCCGGCTCAAATCATCCAGCCGCATGCGGCGCAGACGGCAGTCCTCCTGGTCCCGGCACAGGTGGACGGCGGCCTCCACGTCCAGATAGTTCTTGTAATGATGGCTGCCCAGCTCCACGTTCAGCTCGCAGCCGTTGGGGAAGAGCCGGCTGTCCACATCACTGAGGGCCTTGGCCCGCAGGGGGAACTCCACCGTGTAGACGCACCGCTTCTCCTCCCGGCTCTCCCGCCAGGCCAGGCGCACCCGGCCGTTGTCGCTCTCCACGAAGGTATTCTCCCCCTCCAGGGAGAACTGCACCGGCGGGGTGTTCTCGTTCTTCACCACCAGCACCTGAACCTGGAACTCCTCCCCGGCACACAGGGTGGAGGGGACGGAGAGCACCAGAATGAGCTCCTCGCTCTGGTAGAGCACCGACACATTCTCCCGGCCCTCGGTCTCCAGCAGGCTCTGGTAGGCGGGGGGCTGGGCGGTGAGGAACAGACGGAAGCCCTCCCGGGTCAGATCAAACTGCCGCTGGGAGCCCACTTCGGCGCCGGTGGCATTTACCGGCTCTACATCCTGCTCATCGTAGGCCAGGCACAGATAGGCGTCCTGCTTGCCCGCCAGGGTCTCCTGCCCCTCCAGCATCTGGAGCTTGCGGAAGAGTGCCTCGGGGACGATGATCTCCCGTCCCTGGTAGTCCAGAGCCATGCCGCTCTCGATCATCAGGGTGGACTCATCGCTGGCGGTGACTCCCAGGCCGCACACCACGCCGGCGCCGTGGACCAGCCGGTTGAGCAGCTCCCGCTTGGTGCAGTGGTAGCGCTGCTCCACTTCAAAGTCCCGCACCGTGAGCAGCTTCCCGTAAAAGTACCGGTTGCGCTCAAAGGGGAAAAAGTTGGCGTTATTCATGGTTGGCTCCTCCAATCGTGGTGTCGTAGTGGATGGTGGCCTGCTCGTCGATCACCGCCGGCACATAGCCGCCGATCCGGGCGTTAATGCCCAGGTAAGTGTGCCAGTCCAGCTGGACACAGGGCTTGAGCTGGATCATCTGCATGGTCATCCCGGCGGGAATGACTTCCTCCATGTCCCGCTGGAACTGCTCCCGCTCCTTCTGGCCGGAGAAGGTGTCCTCCGGCAGCAGGACGAAAAACCGGTAGGGGTCCTCGCCGTACAGCCGCCGGTAGAGCACCGGGTCCCGGCAGTCGGGCCGGTTGGGGGAGACCTGGAAGGGCTCGATGAGGATAGGCTCCCTTCCGGTGAGGCGGCGTACGCTGCGCCGCACCCCCTCCACGGTGTACAGCTCCTCGTAGTCGGGCAGGGCGGTGGAGATGCGCTCCCGCAGCTCCTTCTCGCTCTCCCCCCGCTCCACGCACACCCAGGAGGCCAGATACCGCAGCAGGTCTCCCTCCGCGTGCCGGTAATCGGCCTGCCCGGAGAGGGCGTCGATGGCCCGGTCCATGTCGGCGTACATACTGTCAAAAATGGACAGGAAGCGGTAGGTGAAGTCCTCCCCCTGATAGATGGCTGGGAGGTAATCGGTCATGTGGTCGCCGCCCATCCACAGCCGCAGCTTACGGATCACCGGGGCCCGTGCTCCGGTGGCTGTCAGCTCCAGCATGAGCCATAAATAGCGGCCGGTACAGGGCAGCAGGCAATCTCCGCTCTCGGAGACCGGCGGGCCGAAGATCTCCCGCAGGGCAGGGACCGGGTCCCCCTCCAGGGTGCGGATGCCCTGGTCCAGGTCGGACCAGTCCCCCCACCGGCGGGTGTCGGCGGCCCGGGCGTAGATCCGCAGGGCGGTGTCCGGCGGCAGATCGGCCTCCACCGCCGCCCGGCCCCAGAGAAAGCCCGTCTCCCCGCTGTCCACCGCCGTCAGGCAGTACACGCCGGTGGACGCCCGGCCGGGATCCAGGCGCAGGCCGTCCTCCCAGGGCTCCACCTGGAAGAAGTACCCGCCCATCCACTGCTCCGCGCAGCAAAATACCATCTGTGCCTGGATCGGCTCCATACCGCGGTTCCCTCCTTATCCTCGTGATCAGCGGCCGCTGCCCGGCTGGGGCAGCCGCTCCACCCGCAAACGCTCCAATCTGGGAATGGCCCTTCTGGGAAGACGGATGTCTCCCTCCTCGTTCTGGTAACAGCCCGGGGCGGCGGTGCGCAAAGTAGCCTCCCGGACCTGAAGCACGCCGGGGGCGGCCTGGACCAGCGCCAGGGCGTCTCCCGCCCGCAGGGTGCCGCCGATGCCGTTCTCCGCCAGCCAGGTAGAAAAACGCTGCCGGAGATCTTCCTCCATCTCCTCGCTACCCCCCCGCAGGACCACCTCCGCCTCCAGGTCCACATAGACCGGCGGCACCACCTTCACCTGGGTACCGATGGGGCGTACCCGGTCCATCTGTGCCTGCACCGCCTCCAGGAAGCGCCGGTCGGGCAGGGGGCGCTCGCCCGCCCCCGCCGGCACCGCCACCACCGTTACGGTGGGCAGGCGGCTGACCCCGGTGGGCTCCTCCGGGTCATAGCCGGGCAGAGCCCTGGCCGCCGCCACCCGCAGGCCCGGCGTCTCCCGGGCCAGGCGCTCATAATCAGCGGCGGAGACGCACTTGCGGGTGTGGTCCAGCCTCTGCAGCAGCCTGGCCTGGGCCTGCGCCGTGGTCTCTCTGTCCCGGCCGCCCCGGGCGGCCTGACAACAGACCGTCTGACCGTCCTCAAAGGCCAGCTCCGTCCCTGCCGGAATGTTGCCGCCCGCCCCTCGGGTCAGGGCCAGATCGGCCACTAGCACCGCCCCCTCTCCCGGATGGAGCAGGGCGCCGTGTTCTCCATCGCCGAAGGCGATAGTCTCCCGTATCGGGTCGTAGGTAAATACCCGGTCTCTGGGACCGCAGGCATACAGATCGTCTACGCACCGCCACAGAGTGGGACGGACCTGTCCGTCCCGGTCCAGGGTATCGCACAAAAGAACCATGGACTCCGTCAGGGCTACCCGCCCCTTCAGGTCCAGGAAAAACCGCTCGCCGGGCAGCCCCTTGGCGTCAAAGAGAAGCCTGCTGCTGTGGACTGCGTCCAGAGCCACCACCAGCACATTGTCCTCCCCGTCCTCAAGGGCGGCGCCGGTATCCATCTGAATCACCCGTCCATCCTGGGTTGCGGCGGCCTGCCACAGCCCGGTCTGCTCCCAGCGCTCCTTGGTACGGAGAAAGACCGCCAACTCTCCGTCCCGGGCCAGCCCATCGGGCAGACAGACGATCCAGTCGGGCCGGGCCGGCGCCCGGAAGAAATAGCTTTTGGCCCAGGTCTCCCGCTGCACCGCGGGCCACCGCCCGGCGGACAGGCCGGACAGGCGGACCTGCTCCTCACAGCCCGGGTCCTCCAGGGTAAGCACCAGCCAGTGCAGCCCCTCTTCATCCGCCGGCCATGTTCCCTCCGGCCGGAGGGTCACATAGCCGCTGACGCTGAGGGCGTGGGTCTCGTCCTCCAGAAAGGTGGGCCCCTCCGCCCCCTGACAGGTCCAGCGGATCAGCCGGGGAACCTGCTCCAGCGAGGCAAAGGGATTGCGGGCTACGCCCGCCGGGGACTCCACATCGAACCACAGCCGCAGATCCCCTTCACCCAACTGGGAAAAGCCGATATACAGCTGAGAAAAGCAGCCGTCCTTTTGGCTGAAGGGCTGGAAGGTAACGTGCCGGTCCTCCAGCAGCGCCCCCACGTCCATCCGCTGTTCCCCCTGGACGATCTGGATGCGGGCCACCGCCGGGCGCAACTCGGGCATGGTCTGCTCCAGTTCAAAGGGGATGCCCTCACGGGTGGTCAGCCGCTCCCCCGCCAGCCGGGCGGGGCTCTCCGGCCCCAGCTCCACCGCGCACCGGGCAGGGGCAGCGGGAAGCCTGGTCACACCCGCTAAATCAAGCAGCTTGCACCGCAGGGGATCGGTGAACTGATTCATGTGGTACTGCTGCATCTCCTTGTACCAGGCCATCAGTTCCAGAATGGTGATCCCCGGGTCGTGGGCGTTGTGGTCGGTCCAGACCGGGCACAGCCAGGGCAGACGGCCCTCCGCCGATTTTACGATCTCCTCATAGGTCTGGTCGTCCAGGTTCCTGGCGTTCAGCATGGGGCCGTCCCTCCCTCTCGTCTCAAATCTATCATCCTTACTCCACCTGGATCAGGTGGAGTCCGCTTCTTACCGTGGCATAGGGGAAGGCGCCGTCCTCCTCCAGAGGCACCACCCGGGGTATGCCGGCCTGATCGTACCAGCCCTCCAGCAGGATGCTGCGGACCAGGCGCACGTTGGGCGTATCCCGTACCGTCTGCCACACCTGGGCAATGCGGATCTGCTGGCCGATCTCCCGCTCCCGCCAGCGCACGTTGATCAGTTCCTCCAGCCGCTGGGCGATGGCCTGCTGGGTGGCGGCCCCCTGGTCGGGATCGGCCATCTCCACCGTCACCGTACTGCTGACGGTGATCACGGTGGAGGCCACCACATGGAGCCGTCCCTCGGCGGCCATGACGCAGTCGCACTGTTGGGACAGTCTGTCATAGATCCGCTGGCACAGGTCCTCGGTGACCCGCCGGCTGTCCAGGTCGCATCCCTCCACCACCACGCTCACATGACCGGGGGCGTAAGCGCCGGAGGCGTCCCGGCTGGGGAAGCACTTCACGTGCCGGGCCTGGGGAAAAGACTGGGAGACGATCTCCTCAAAATCGCTCACACCGGCGGCCCGGCCCCGGTGACGCAGGGCCTTGCTGCCGATGGCGTCCACCTTTTCCGGCGTCAGGCGGTCGGTGCCGCCGCTCATGGGGGTGATGTTCTCCACCCAGCTGATCCGGGGCAGGGCCCCCACCAGTTTCGTGACCGAACCGGCGGGCTGGTTGCCCCGGGTGCCGCCGCCAAACCAGTAGCGCACCCGCAGGTTTTCCTCTCCCTGGGGCGGGACCTGCCCGTGGATGCCGTCACCGAAGGTAATGGTCCCCTCATAGGGGTCCAGGCTGTAGCAACGCTCCTCCGGCCCGGCCAGGGTCAGCTGATCCCGCCGCTGCCAGAGTACCCAGCAGTGGGTGATGATCCGGTCCTCCCGCTCCAGCTCCACCCGGTCCGGCTGGGTCCGGGCCAGCTCCTTCATATCGGACACCGCCAGAGCGTTCACCTCATCCACCCACACCTGTGGGTCCAGCACCGGGCTGTGGAGCAGCTGCAGGGTCTTGCCCGCCTCGTACGCGCCGGAAGAAAAGCGTTCCTCCTCCGCCCGCTCCCGCTGGAGGGCAGTTACGGTATTGAGCCGGATGGCATTGACCCTGGGCCAGCCTCCCGTGTTGTCCAGGTAGGAGCTGCGGGTCAGCCGCAGCCAGCAGCCCTCTCTGCCGAACAGGGTGTGCTGGGGCAGAGGCTGAGACAGGTAGAGCAGCATCATGCCGGGGCTGAGCAGGTTGCGGGTCAGATCCACGGTGCGCACCGGCTCAAACCGGCTGCCTGTCCAGGCCTCAAAGCGCACCTTGTCCTCCAGCTTCACCCGCCCCGCCAGGTCAAAGAACAGGGACAGGGGCATGGCGTTGGGGGAGCGGTCAAAGCGGAAATACATGGCCTTCGGATGCTCCTCCAGTCCCACCAGGGCCGGGAAGGACAGCCGCTCCACCCCCTCGGTCTCCTCCATGCGGACCATGCTGCCGTTGTTTTCTGACTCCAGCCCCTGGACCGGAAGGCCCCGGTCGTAGGCCCAGGTACACCGGGCGTCCTTCAGAAAGGGAACCACCCACCGTGGCGTCATGGAGAACTCATTTTCCACATGGACCACCCGGGCCCGGATGTACCAGCCCAGCTGGGCGTTGACCTCTGTGGGGGTCAGATCGGCGGGCACGTCGAAGACCAGCTCCAGCGGTCCATCCTGCTTGCAGGAGAAGGGATTTCTGCTGCCCGATACCGGCAGGGTATGCCAGCCCAGGCCGTTGAAGTACTCCCAGGCCACCTGGGAAACATAGACGTCGTCGGGCACCACCGCCACCGCGTCCCGCTTGTCGATGATGTGCTGATTGAACTGATAATGGGGCTCCTCCCCGTTCGGATCGGTGACTACCGGCGCCACCTCCAGATGCAGATTCACCCGGGCCCCCCGCTTGCGGAAGACCTGGTCGGCCCGGAAGTAGCACAGTGCGTAGGCGGCAGGCCGTCGGCCGAAGCAGTAGCCCCCCTCCTCCAGATCCAGAGGCACGTCGCCGTTGGACACTCCGTCCACCGGCAGCCAGCCGGCGGGCCGGCTGCACAGGCTGACCCCGTCCAGCAGCAGCGTGCCGCTGCCCAGGCCGCCGGTGCAGGAGATCCGGTAGTGTCCCTCCTCATCCGGTGTAAAAGCCGCCTTTCCCTCATAGGTGAGCAGCAGCCGGTTCCCCTCCGCCCGGACGGCGGTAAAGGGCTCCTCCCCCTCCTGGCTGGGGAAGCTCCACCGGACCAGAGATGGGTCGGCCAGCCGGGCGGCGGTCTCCGCCGCGGTAAAGCCGCCGTCCTGCCGCAGCTCCACCTCCACCTGGCAGGGGCCCGCCAGAGAGAGGGCGTCGTCCTGATACAGGGTAAACCGGTGCCGCTGGAGGTTCTCCCCCTCCACCGGGCAGAAGAAGGGCTGGGACTTGGCCAGATCCAGCTGCTGGATCACCTCCGCCCGGGGGTCCACATAAAAGACCTCCTCCAGCTGGGCCGGGGTGGACTGGATGGGCCGCTGGGTCTCATAGACGATGTGCTCCCGCTCCTCATCCTCGGTAAACACCTGGGTGCCCTCGGGCACCGGCACCGGCTCCTCCACCGTGTCGTGGGCGGTGAACTGAAGCAGACCGGAGGCCGGCATGGGGTCCGGCATCTGAAAGCCGGTCAAGTTGAGAAATTCCGTGTGCAGCTTGCCCGGCACCGAGTTGAAGCGGTCCACCGTCTGATAGAACATCTCCCCAAAGAGGGCCGCCAGAGCGGAGCCCGGGTCGTCCTCCGCCCCTTCGTACCGCCATTCCGGCGTATAGGCCCGGGCACGGGCCGCCACCTGCGCCATGACGGCCTCCCGGTCTCTGGGGTCCAGAACCGGCAGTCTCATACCGCGCCCCCTCCTTCCGAACCCTCCGTGGCATAGAAGGGATACACATGGTTATAGCGGTTGTTGGTGCTGCGCACCGTGTAGCTGATCTGGATCACCACCGCGCCGCTGTGCTGATCCATCTGGTCGCACCAGATCTCCACATCCTTGATGCGGGGCTCCTGCTCCAGAAGAATGAGGCGCAGATCGTGGGAAATGGAATTGGTCATGGAGCTGGAGGCGGAGGCAAAGGCGTAGTCCATGGTGTCGGCGCCGAACTCGGGCCGCATGACCCGCTCTCCCCTGCCGGTACGCAGGATGATGCCGATGGCCTCCCGGATGTCCTCCTCCTGGTCGGACATGGCGATCTTGCCCGTCCTGGGGTCCACCTGGAGGGGAAACTTCAGCCCCCGGCCCAAAAATTCCTTTCCGTTCATCCGCTCCCGCTCCTTTCACCGGCGGCCCGGTCAGTTGATATTCACCATGCTGCCCTTCACATTGGTTATGCCCGAAGCCTGGAGATCCAGCGTACCGGTAGCCTTGACCTCTACCGCACCCCCCTGAACGGAGACCTTGGCGCTTCCCTTCTCCGTCAGGGTGGCAGTCTCGATTCCGATCTCCTTGGTGGCCTTGACGGTGAGATTGCCGCCCGATTCCATGGTCACGGTGGTGCTCCCCGCCGACAGCTCCAGCTTGGTCTTGGCCTTCAGGGTGATGTTGCCTCCCTTCAGGTCCATGTTCAGGGCGTTCTCCCCATTTTTGTCCTTCAAGGCCACCGCCTGGTTCTCATCGTCGATGGTCAGCACCGTGCCCGAGGGCAGGGTGATGGTCACCTTCTGCTTTTTGGGCTCGTCGTAGAACAGCAGCTCCGTCCCCGTGGGAGTTTTGATGGAGTAGTTATGTACCTTGCCGTCCTGGATGGTATAGGGAGGCGGGACCTGGGCGGTCCAGATGGCCCCCAGCACCAGGGGCCGGTGGGGATCGCCTCCCAGATAGGCCAGCACCACCAGATCGTTCACGCTGGGGAAGAAGAACTGGCCGTGCTCCTTGCCGCCCATGGGAGCCATCACATAGCACCAGTCGGTCTCCTCCACCTGATTGTTCTCAATGGGCAGGCATTTGACCCGGTTGAGCTTCTGGTCGTCGTTGATGTTGGTCACCACCGCCAGGGACAGCCCGGGCCGTCTCGTCTGCCACTCAAGGTTGTTCCCGGCCGCGGACATGGCGGCCTGCAGTTCCTGTGCGATGTTGTACATCAGGCCTTGGCTCCCTTCACTTCAAATTGGGTGTAGTAGCCCTCCCCGGTAAACCGATGGCGGACCTTGGTGATAAAATAGCTGCCCTCGGTGTCGTCGTCCAGGCCCTTGATGGTGATGTACCGGCCGGGGATCAGCTCAGGGATGCCCACGCAGGTCCCGGAGCCCGATACAAACTCCAGCGCCCTGCTGTCCAGCCGGGCCTGGGCCAGCTCCACACATTGCTTTTCGGTGCGGACGTACTCGTTGTACTCCCGCAGGGCCGTCTGCTTGAATTTGGGGGCCAGCTGTACGGCACTCTTGCCGGAGCCGCCGATGCTGACGCTCTTGGCCACCCCTTTGATGAACTTCTGTTTCTCATCCCGGCCCCAGATCTCCACCTCCCCCACCTGGCCCTGGAGGGAGAGCCGCCGCTGGAAGTCCAGCAGGCCCATGCCCACGGTCAGGCTGATGAGGGGGCTGCTGTTGGCCACCACGTTGTCGAAGATCAGCTCCCCCGCCACCGAAAAGAGGCTCATACAGTAGCGCTCGGACATCAGGCGCAGATATTTGTAGTCGTCCAGCCGCTCCTTGATCACCGGGACGTCAAAGCCGGAGAGGGTGCCCACCGTCTTGCTCTTGGCGTAGCCGGCGGATACCGCCTTGGTCAGGATCTCCTCCACCACCTTCTGGGGCGTCTTCTTGCCGCCATAGATGGGTTCCTGACAGCTCATCAGATAGCCGAAGCCGTCGATCCCCGTCACCGCCAACCGGGGCGGGGCCGAGCCGCTGTACTCCATGGAGTACTCGTCCACATAGCCGTAGAAGATCAGTTCCTGCTTCACATAGCCGCCCAGCACCTCCAGCTTGGCGCCTACCTGGATGGTCTTGGCCAGGTTATTGATCCACTTGGACTGGGAAAAATCGTACAGGCTCTCCACCGAGAAGTGGCAGCCTCCCGCCGAGCCGTCGGCGCTGAGTTCCACCTCCAGAGAGGCGATGGGCATCTCCGCGCTGTTGAGCTTGGTCCCATCCACCTTGATGGTAAAGGCGGGGCCCCGGAAATCCTCATATTTGCTGCTCAGTGCCTGAAAGGTATAGGAGCCTTTGTCCACCCTTCCCACCTCCTCTCACTGCTTGCCGTCTATCCCTTTTTAATGGCGGGCAGTACCAGCCGGTCTCCCGAGCGCAGTGTCCTGGGGTTGGCCAATCCGTTGGCATCGGCAATGGCCCGCCACTGCTCCGGCTGCCCGTACTCCCTGGCCGACAGAGACCACAGGGCGTCCCCCTGGTGGACCGTGCGGTACTTGGTGGTGTCCGGCGACTCCAGTGGGCGGGGCAGGGTGGCCTTCTGGGGCGGGATGAACTCCTGGAACACACAGTCCAGCCAGGCCCGCAGAGGGATGCCCTGCTCGTTGAAGCGGACAAAATTCTGCTGGCAGCTGATCAGATGGCCGGTAAACTGCAGCGACGCCCATTTCAGCTTGAGCAGGGGCGGCACATGCTTGTCCGGGTCGATCTCCATGAGCTTGTAGACCTTTTTGGTGTATTTCCGCACATCGACGATCTTGGTGATGCTGGGCAGCAGGCTGTTGGCGGTAAACTTAAGGCGGTCCGTCAGGCCGCCGCCCACCTCGCTGCCGGCGGACATACTGTCAAAAAAGAGGCGGAACTGCAGGACCTCCAGACTGCCGCCGGCAAACTGGGATACCGGGGTGTTGGTGGAGATACCGCTGGACTGGGCATAGCGGACACTGCGGCTCTGGACATAGCTTTCAGGGTTATAGAGCACCTCAAAGGACGACTTTCCCTTGGGCTCAATGGTCATTTTCTCCAAAGGCGCCATGATGTTGGGGTTGGGTGCGCCGATATACATTCCTCCGCCTCCTCTCTTCTTTTCTTACAGGCCCAGCCGGCGGCGTTCCCGCCGGATGCGCTCCTCGATCATGCGGTAGACCCGGTCGGCAGTCCGCTGAAGCTCTGTCTCGCTGATCTGGGGCTCCCTTCTGCTGGGGGGCTGAACGCTCTTTTCCTTTTCCCGGTAGACCACGGAGGCCTCCGGCGGATGATAGTTGGGGGCCGTCCACTGGACCTGCTCCTCCGGCTGGGGCAGCACGGCGATCTCCCGGGCCACACCCATGGCTCCGGAGGAACCGCTTTCATTCCAGCTGTTCTTTAAAAAGTTTCTTGCCCAGTCGGGCAGATTGCGTACATATTCCGACTCCTCCTGCTCCGGGGCGTCCGGGCTTCGGGATGTCGCCTGACTCTCCCCGCCTGCCCCGCCCTGGGCCGGTCCGTAGGTCAGGGGGACCGGCTCTACCGGGAATACGGGAGTACCGGCATGGCTTTGGTTCGCCTCTGTTTTTCTCTCTGCGGCCAGGGGCAGATCTGTTATGGAGGTTGTACCATCTCCGTCACCCGAGCGGTTCAGAATCAGCCCGGCCGGTGGGAGGGACCATCCGGAAGCCTTTGTTCTTTCCGCTCCCTGCGGGGTCTTCCCGCCGGTCCGGATATCCCGGGCCGTGATGCTTCCCGTTCTCCCCGCTGCTGCAAAACCGGGGACAGTCGTTTGCTGTTTCCCGCTCTCCGGCAAAAGATCCGAAGCTGCGGCAGTCACCTTCTGGCCGGACTTTGGACTCGGGGCCGTCTGACGGCTGCCGGAGCGGCTCGTCTCCGGCTGTTCCGTTTCCCGCTCGCTCCGGTGCTCCAGTTCCACCGGGCCATAGGCGGGAAGCACATGATCTGCTGCCGGAGCCTCCTTGTCCTGTCCCACTGGTGGGGCGCTCACCCGGATATCACGGGCTGTTTGAACTTCTTCCCGGCGTACCATGTCCCACCGTCCTAACGATTGAAAGATAGCAGCAGTGCTTTGCTCCGTCCTGTCTTTCATCTGGCGGTAGGAGCGGTCTGTCTGCCTAGCCTGTTCAGCATGGGGTTTCCCGGCGGTCTGATGATGACTGACGGAGTGGCTCGTCTCACGTTGTTCCGCCTCTCCCTCACTCCGGTGCTCCAGTTCCACCGGGCCATAGGCGGGAAACACATGATCTGCTGCCGGAGCCTCCTTGTCCTGTCCCATCAGTGGAGCACTTACCCGGATATCACGGGCTGTCTGGACTCCTTCCCGGCGTCCCGCTATTGGAGATACCGCCGCAAAGGTTTCCTCTGTCCGACCTTCCGTCTGGCGGTGGGAACGGTCTGTCTGTCCAACCTGTTCAGCGCGGGGCTTCCCAGCGGTCTGACGGCTGTCGGAGCGGTCCGTCTCCCGCTGTTCCGCTTCCCCCTGACTCCGGTATTCCAATTCCACCGAACCATAGGCGGGAAGCATACTGTCCGCCGTCGGGAGCGTTTCATGTTGTCCCACCGGTGGGGCGCTCACCCGAATATCACGGGCTGTCTGGACTCCTTCCCGGCGTCCTGCTATTGGTGATGCCGCCGCAGAGATTTCCTCTGTCCGACCTTCCGTCTGGCGGCAGGGGCGGTCGATCTGTCTGCTCTGCTCAATGTGGGGCTTCCCGGCGGTCTGACGGCTGCCGGAACGGTCTGTCTCCCGCTGTTCCGCTTCCCCCTGACTCCGGTATTCCACTTCCATCGGGCCACAGGCGGGAAGCACAGCATCCGCCGTCGGGCGCGTTTGATCCTGTCCCGCCGGTCGACTGCCGGTTCTTGCTGTTCCTGCCGCTCCGGTCACCAGCGCCGCCTGACCCATTTCTTTTCCGGAAAGGGGCAAAGGCGCTATGGACTTTTCCACATGTTCCACATCTCCGAAATGTAGCCCGCCGCCCATCCGGATGTCTCTGGCTGTGTGGGCAATACTTTGGGAAGCAACAGCATTCCCTTTCTTCTCCGCCCCATTGGCATACTGTCGGTCCGGTCGGGATGGTTCCGGCTGCTCTGCCCTTCCCTTTTCTCCTTCCTCCTCCGTCCGGTGGGTCAGCTCCATGGGCCTGTAAGCAGAAAGGGGGCGGTCTGCCGGCGGCATTGTCGGAACCTCTCGCCAGGGTATCGCGCCGGTCTGAAGGTCTTCCGCTGTCCGTTGGTCTTCACGGAAGAGACGCTCCGGTGTGCCGTGCCCCTCGGGCCGGTCCGCCATAATTGTATGAGATCTCTGTTCCATGATTCCGGGCCGGTCTGCTGTACGGGGTGTTTGCTCTGCGGCTCCAGCCCGGACGGCCTCTTCCACTGTGCGCTCCACCAGGCGCCCCAGGCGATCCGCCTCACGTTGGAACACCTGGCTCTGTGTCTCTTCTGCCTCTCTTCCCGCCTCTTC
Source organism: Flavonifractor sp. An82 (assembly GCF_002159265.1). Lineage (GTDB taxonomy): Bacteria > Bacillota > Clostridia > Oscillospirales > Oscillospiraceae > Flavonifractor. The sequence goes on along the minus strand of NZ_NFHG01000006.1, from coordinate 79,319 downwards.
CAGTAAGGTCAGCTCTTCCCGCGGAAGCAGCTGCTCTTTCGCAAAAGAAGGTCTGCGGTCTGCCGCCGGTGCAGAAGTGACCCGTTCCCCAGTCATTCCGGAGTTCTCCTGTTCCGCCACAGGCAGAACCACCGCCTGGCCCTGAGGCAGCGGGATCTCCTGCCGGGACGGTCTTCCCTCTTCCCGCAGAAGCTGCAGGTTTCGGGAAAAGGCCTCAGCCTGCCGTGCCAGCGCCCCCGTCGGGACCTGTCCCCGGCTGTCGGCTGCGGCCACATGAAGGTTCTGGGTCAGGCTCTGATGAAATTCCTGTCGGATGATCCCCGTCCCATAGAGAGGCCGGATGACGGTCTGGCTGACCGTCATCTCCACAGCCGGACCGGGTGTCCGCTCCTGCTGAAGCCGGAGGAGCCGCTCCACGATGCGCTCCGTGGCCCGGTGCTGTTCCGTCCGTCCTTTCTCCCGGCGCAGGGCCTCCAGCACCAGCTGAAGATCCACATGCAGCTCCACTCTGGAGGGCGGCGACGACGGGAGAGGCTCCTCCCCCTCCTCCAACAGCTCCAGCGGCACATAGGACCACCTGCCCTCTCCCTGCTCCGCTCTGGCCAGCAGTTCCTCGCCAAAGGCCTGGGCCAGCGCCCCGAAGGGAGAGAGGGGCAGCCGCTGCCGGGAGAGTACCCCCATATCCGGTTTTGTCACAGCGATCGATTTCATCAGAAGCACCCGTTATGGATCAGCTCGATGCGGCTGACGGCCACACTGGCCTGGTTGCTGTTGAGCTGGGGCCCCACATACTTTTGCAGGTAGGCCCCCACGATGGTCCAGGTCCGCTTGGGTGTGCCGAAGCTGTCCTTCAGAATGATGGTACCGGCCAGCGGGATGGACATACCCAGGTTCACCATGGACATCAACAGAGAGACGCTGTCGATGGTGGTCACCACGCCCTTCTCCAGCACCAGGTGCTGGGGCTTTACATTTTTGAAAAAGAAGCGGGGATAGCTGCTCCCCCCTTCGGTATAGACCTCGTAATCGGCCTCCATGTCCAGGCCGGACACCGCGAGGAAGTCGCCGGCCAGCACAGCCCCTGGGCCAACCAAAAGCACATCGAAATAAGCGCCGGAAATGGCCATGCTGTCTTCCTCCTTTTTATTTGACTCAGTCTTAACCCGGAATCTATCCGGAATCAGTATTGGAATCCTTGTCTGTGGGCAGCGGCTCAAATGTCCGCTTGACGCCGGTGATGGCGAAGGTGATGCTCTCGGTGAGCACCTCGCTGCGGCCGCTGTCCATGGGGGAGAGCTGATACCCGATGGGCATGGCTCCCTGGAGGGTCCAGGTTGCCCGCTCCACCCTCTTCTCGTCCAGAGCGACCACATCAATGGTCCGCCGCAGTTCGTTGTCATTGGGGCCGGTGAACTCGCCGGCGCTGGCGGAAAAGACCCACTCCAGAAAGGCGTTGTCTCCCATCACACCCTTGCTCAGGGTCACAGGAGCATATTTGGTAAACACCGGGATATATTCCTTCACGCCCCGGCTGTCGCTGCCGCTGCGGACCTGGATGGTCTCCATCTCCATCTGGATGCCGGAGAACCGGGCAAAGGCGGCAGATACTTCTCCCCCCGCCCCCATCTTGACCAGAAAGCGAAAGGATCGGAGGGGGTCGGTGCGGGGAGGCTTGTAGGTGGGGTCGGCCATGGCTCATCTCACCTGCCCTTCACTTCAGTTCAAAGGTTTTCTGCTCATTTCCGCTGAGCTTCTGGTTGATCCCTGACACCTCGCGGCACCAGCGCCGCCGCTCCCAGTGGTCCAGGGCCATCAGGTCCTCGTTGGACCAGTGGAGGTAGTAGGCCAGAAACGCCATCTCCTGATAGAGGCGATCCTGGGGATAGAGCGACATCCCCTGGGCGGACTTCCGGGACAAGGGGCTGTCCAGGCGGCGGGGCAGGTCCCGCCAGGCGGCCGGGTCCTCTCCCGGCCTATCGGGAGGCGCCAGACGCCGGATGGGGAGTCCCTCGTCCTCCCCGGAAGCCCACTCTAGCCCAGCAAAAAATCCAGCGGCACCTCAAACTGCTGGTTGCAGTGGGGGCAGGTCAGCTGGTAGTGGGGCATTTCCGACATATTGATGCGCTGGTACATATCCTGGAGATAGGCCAGGTCCATGGTAAACAGGTTCTCGATGACCCGGGTGTTGACCGCACTCAGGGTGCCCAGCCGGGTGACCACCCGGGAGAGCAGGATGATGGTCAGATAGCCTGCGTTCTGCTGGACCCGGGGGTCCCGCAGGGGCAGGATCTCGTCTGCCGCAGTGGCCAGACGCATGGTGCCCTTCTTATGGACCTCTCCGTTGGCGTCCACATAGCCCTTGGGCAGCTCAAATTCAAATTCTGTCTGCATGATTGTCCTCCTCCGCCGGGCGTCCCCTGACGGCTCACAGGCGGGAGGGCCCGTAAGCCGTCAGAGTCTGCCTCGTCAATGATCAGATGTCAGCGGGCGCGCCGGCCACGGAGCCGGGGATGTGCTCCAGGCCCTCGTGGCACAGCTCCAGGGACTGGATGGCCACTTCGCCGCCCAGGCCGTTCAGGTCGGGCACGGTATAGCCCACAGGCCAGGCGTTGATGAGCTGCCAGGCGGGGCCGGGATTGCCGGCGTCGTCGATGAGGGTGATGGTCACGTTGTGGCGGACCATGCCGGTGGGAGGCGCGGTGTTGGTGGGAGCCACGGAGTTGAGCCACTCCAGGAAGTCGCTGTCATCGGATACGCCCCAGCGCAGGGTCACGTTGCCGTACTTGGTGAGACCGGCCAGCTTGCGGGGAGTGTTGCGCAGGTCGTCGCCTTCGCGGTATTCCACGGCGTCGGTGGAGGCGCTCATGCCGGACACTTCGGAGAAGCCGGCCCGGCTGATCCCGTCGATCTCCACCTGGTACCGAAATACTCTGTATGGATAATTGATGGCCATGTTTTATTTCGTCCTTTCTGTATCAGTATGGGAGACTGGAGATCATTCGGAAGCGGTCTTCTGGGTGATGCGGAAGATGACGAACTCGGCGGGCTTCACGGGGGCGATGCCGATCTGGCAGATCAGCCGGCCGTTGTCGATGTCATCCTGGGTCATAGTGGTGGGGCCGCACTCCACGAAGAAGGCCTGCTCGGGGGTAGCGCCAGCCAGCGCGCCGTCCCGCCAGCAGGTGGCCAGGAAGGCCTCGATGGTGCGGGTGACCCGGCTCCACAGGGTGGCGGAGTTGGGCTCGAAGACCACCCAGTTGGTGTTGGCCTTGATGGACTCCTCCACATAGATGAACAGGCGGCGGACGTTGAGGTACTTCCACAGGCCGTTGGAGCTGATGGTGCGGGCGCCCCACACCCGGATGCCCCGGCCGGTAAAGGCCCGGATCAGGTTGACACCCATGGGGTTGAGGATATCCTGCTCGCCCTCGTTATAGGCGCAGGAGAGACCGGTGCAGCCCCGGACCACTTCATTGGCAGGCGCCTTGTGGACGCCCCGCTCGATGTCGGTGCGGGCATAGATACCGGCCATGGCGCCGGAGGGCGGGAAGTAGGCCGAGCGCTTAGCGCCGGCGTCGTACATCTCCAGCCAGGGATGATACATGGCGGCGTAGGTGGAGTCATACATATCCCGGAAGTTGGCCACGTCGTTGGTCTTCTTGAGCTCCAGAGGCACGTCCAGAATGGCGAAGCAGCTCTTCTTGCCCTCGCAGAAGCCGATGAGGGCCGCCTGGACCTCGGGGGCGGTGATGCCGGGGATGGCCAGGATGGATACATTGCTGTTCTCCTGGAAGGCCTGCAGGCCGGTGCGTCTGCCCGGGCCGTCGTCCTTGCCCAGGAAGGCATCGGCAGCGGCGTTGAGCACAGAGCCGTTGCTGCCCCCCTGGAGGGTGAGCACCAGTTCCTCATCTCCGCCGCCGCACAGGGCGAAGGGCACGATGGAGGCCGCCTTGGGCGCGGGAGCGGGAACCTCCTTGCCGTCCTTGTCCTTCTCCTTGGCCGGGGCGGGAGCCGCCTTGGCGGGCACCACTTCCACGGCAATGAGGTCGGACTTGACCGTCCTGGCACACACATTGTTCAGTGCGTCCGGCTTGAGGGAGAGGTTCTCGTAGCTCTCCACATTCTCGCCCAGGCGGGCAATGATGGAGATCTCACAGGTCTTGATGTACTTGGGGGTGCCCACGCGGGTATCGGCCACGTCCAGAGCACAGGGGGCGTCCAGGGTGATGACCTTATCCAGCACGCTCTTGATGGTGGCGTGGGCGGCGGTCTTGCCGTCAAAGAGCTCCACCACGTCGCCGGGATTGAAGCCGTCGGCATTCTTCAGGGTCAGTTCGGCGCCGTTTGCCGCCAGGACCTGGGTCTTGGCCTTGGAGGCGGGGGCGACGATCACCCGCAGCTCCTCCGCCCAGGCGCCGGGGTTGGCGGCGGTGATCTTCAGAACGCCGCTGGTGATGCTGGCCGCCCGGGCGTCGCCGGGCACCGCCCGCATGATGTAGGCCCGGGCGCCGCCGTTGGCGAAGAACTGCTCCACCGCATAGGGCAGGAAGCGGTTATTGCCGTAGGCCGCGTCGCTGAGATAGCCGCCGTACATGCGCTTGTAGTCGGAAAAGCTGGTGACCAGCTGGGGCTGCCCGATCACCGGGCCCCGCTCCGCAAAGCCCACAAAGCCCGCGGTGCTGGTGCTGACGCCCTGCATGGGTGTTGCGCCGGAATCGTACTCCTCTACGTAGACACCCGGGGAAAGATACTCTGCCATGCTGTTGCTTCACGCCGCATATCATGGCTGGGGGCCGGACGTGAAGCGCCCCTCCTTTCTTTTTTGAAATATCGCCTGCTGATGATATCCTCCAAAACCCCAGCCAGCCGGGATTCGGATTCAGGGTTGAATGGTGAGGCCCTGGGCCTCGGCCGCCAGCCGCTCCCACCAGTGGGAAAGGACGGCGGCGTTATACTCCAGCGCGGCGGCAATGCGCGCCTGCGCCTCAAAGCGTTCGGTAAGCAGTGCGCTGGTGCGGAGGACGAAGTGTCCCTCCTGAAGGAAAAGGCTTCCCTCCACCAGCTGACTGTTGAGCCGGCTGCACAGGTCGGCGGCCCGCCCTTCGTCCAGTACGGGAGCCGGATGGACGCCGTAGACCAGCACCCGTTCCTCCCGGCAGCGGCACACCATCTGCCAGGTACAGCCGCCGCCGGTAAAGCGAAAGCGGAACTGGTCCCCCTGGCGGACATAGTCCACACCGCTGCGCTCCAGCAGGGCTGCCAGCTCCCCGCCGCTGTCCGGCGGCAGATCGAAGGTCTCATCCATGGACTCCCCTCCTTACTAATACACAAGTCCCGCCGGATCGAAGGCCCTGCCTCCCTGCTCCCCCGCTGTCAGGTCCGGGGGCGGGTCCGACAAAATCAGCTCTCTCTCCGGCACGGGCCAGGGAGTGGTCCCAACGGGCTCCGGCAGGGTAAAACGGGTCTCCTCCAGCGGAATGGACTGCTGCTCCAGCAGATCCGCCATCCCCTGGTTTCCCATGAGGGCGGCCAGCTCCTCCAATCGAAGGGGGGGCAAATCCAGAAGGGAAACGCCCGCCATCAGTGCCTGGGCCAACTGGCCCGGACCGCTCAGCCGCTCCCGTTCAGGGTTCCGTTCCCGGGTCTGGGCTGTGTGCTGTTCCTCCGGGCGCTGCCGCTCCCGGCCCTGTTGTGTCTGCTGCTCCATCTGTCCCGCCGCCTCCTTCCTCGGGGGGCGGCTCCTCCGCCCCGGTGGCCTCCCGCAGCGCCTGGTCCAGAGCCCCGGCAAAGCCGGGAGCCTCGAAGGCCTCCAGTGCCTCATTGGCCCGGTCAGAGAGGAAGCGGAGCTTGTTGATGAACTCCTGCTTCATCTGGGCCTTTTTCCCCACAAGGGCTTCCATCCTTCCGATGGCGCTCTGGAGGGCGGCCTTTTCCTGGGTGTCCCCCGTCTCCTTCAGCTGGTCCCGGTACTGCTCCAGCAGCTCCCGCTCCCTGCTGTCGTCCAGAAAGGGGTACATGGTCCGCAGGGTATCCGCTCCGGCCTGGCCCATCTCGCTCTTTCCCAGGGCCAGATCCCGCATGTCCTCCACCGTACGCCGGGCGTCCCGCAGGGTATCCACCACCAGGCCCACGGCGCTGTCGGTAAACCCCCGGTTGAACACCACTTTGTCCGGACTATGGCCCGGCACGTTGCGCATGGGGGAGGCTTTCTCAAAGAGCTTGCGTTGCTGCCACTTGTCAGGCTGGGACTGGCCCACCGTCTTTTTCAGGCAGGAGAAGAGCATCATCTGCCCTGTACCCTGGAGCACCGCTCCGGAGAGGGTGCCCCGCTGGAAGGCAGTCTCGGAAAACCGGCGGAGCATATCCTGATCTTCCGGCCGGTCCCGCTCGTAGAAGGAACGGGCCGAGGTGGGGTCAGGGGTCTGTTCCCCCTGCCGCTCCGTCTCCCCGCCGGCAGGCTGCTCCTTCTCCTCCGTTTCCCCGCCCAGCTGGGCGGCATGACGGCGGCCCATGGCGTCAAAGGTCTGCTGAAAGGATTCTGTTACATGGTACAGAGGGTCCCGGTGCTGAAAGAACTCCGTGCCCGCCGCCCAGGCCATCTGGCCCCGCAGCTTTTGCTCCAGCCCGCCGGGTCCCGGCCCCCCAGACTTTCGCCGCTTTACCTGCAGCCGCTCGATCACATCCACCCCCTCAGCGCCAGGTTCATGCTCCGGACAATGTGCCGGAACTCCACCGGGCGGAGAATAAAGTCTGTGCAATGGAGACGCATGCCCCGGACCGCATACTCCTGGGTGTCATCCACCAGGATGATCTTACAGTCCGGATCCCGCTCCCGCAGCTGTCGGGCCAGATAAAACCCGGTACTGCCGCCGGAGCAGAGATAGACGATATCGAACGGAGAGCCGCTGGCAGAAAACGCGGTGGGGGAAGAAAAGCACTCCAGAACAGCGGGCACCCGATAGAGCCTGCAGTACTGCTGGATCCAGCAGCGCATTTGCTCCGCCGCCGCCCCGCTGTTTTCACAAACAGCGATGTTCAATGTTCCACCTCCGGCCTGTCTCCATTTCGTAGTCTTATTGTATGAAATGGAATTTGGCCTTTCAACGATTCTGGCACGAACGTCCCTTTACGGGTGCAAAACGCATGGTCTTTTTATGGCAGCCTGTCCAGGTGCACCGCCGAAACAAACGGCGGATTTAGTCGATTCTGTCAAATCCGCCAGCGGTATCCGGCCCACATGCCTCCATCCAAACCCGCTTCCCTGCCCGCATTGCATATTGAAACTCTGTGCAAAAAAGCATATAATGGAAGTCCAAAAAAGATCCAGCAAGGGGGAGTTCCATGGAATATATCACCGTCCAGAAAGCAGCGCAGAAATGGAAGATCTCTCAGCGTCTGGTCCAGCAGTACTGCAGAGACGGACGGATCCAGGGCGCCATCAAGTTTGGCGGTTCCTGGGCCATTCCGGAGGATACACAGAAGCCTGCCGAACAGCGGGGGGCGCCACCGGCAGATCCCCCCCAGCAGCCCGTTCTTTCGTCTCCCCCGGAGACCGCTCCTTCCCTGCTGACACCCATGCCCCTGATGAACACCGCTTTCATCCCCGGCCAGTGTCTGCAATTTGTGGAGGGAATTCAGGACCCCCGGATGCGGGACATCGCCCGCTCTGAGTACTACTATTTCAGCGGTCAGCCGGAGAAGGCCGCCCAAACGGCGGAGCTCTACCTCTCCCACCCGGAACTGCCCCTGCGGCTGTCCGCCTGTCTGATCTACGCCTATTCCAACCTCTCTATCGGTCAGATCCAGCGGACCCGATATACTCTCTCAGCGGTACGCAACACACTTACCGCCAACCCGGATATGCCGCCCCAGCTGCTGGCTCTGGCCACCTTCACTGTCACCACCGCCTCCGTACTGCTCCACCTGCCCCTGCCCAACGGCGTGAGCTCCCTGCAGGAGCATATCCGTCTGCTGCCCCCGGGGCTGCGGATGTTCGCCCTCTATGTCCAGTCCCATTACGCCTATCTGCAGGGAGACTATGGAAAAAGTCTGGGCATCGTGGAGACCGCCTTCTCCATGCAGCCCCAGATCTACCCCATCCCATCCATCTACATGCATCTGGCCGCCGTCATGGATTACATGAGTCTGAAGCAGCCGGAGCAGGCCCAGTCCCATCTGCTGGCTGCCTGGGAACTGGCCCAACCGGACGATCTGATCGAGGGGCTGGGAGAGCATCATGGCCTGCTGGGGGGCATGCTGGAAGCTGTACTCAAAAAGGACTGGCCGGACGATTTCCGCCGGATCATTGCCATCACCTACCGCTTTTCCTCCGGCTGGCGCAAAGTCCATAATCCAGTCACCGGTCATGACGTGGCCGACAATCTGACCACCACGGAATTTGCTACCGCCATGCTGGCAGCCCGGGGCTGGACCAATCAGGAAATCGCCGACCATATGGGGCTCTCCCTCAATACGGTCAAGCAGTATATGTCCGCCACACTGCAAAAACTGAGCATCAAGCAGCGAAAAGATTTAAAGAAATATATGCTGCTCTAAGAACTATGCCTGCGGTGTGCCGCAGGCATAGTTCTTTAATATGTCGAAAAATATTTTTCGACATATTAAAGAACTACTTGATTGGACGCGAAAGACAACCCTGACGGTTTATCTCCGCGCTAAGTGCCGCCACCTCGTGGCGGTTGCGCTCCGAATCGCCCTACGGGGCAGTCTTTCACACTATCTTTCCCTCCGAATCCTTCGGCTGACCTTGTTTATCAATAGTCTGGGGAACTATGCCTGCGGTGCGCCGCAGGCATAGTTCTTTTTGGGGGCTGAATCGGGTGATTTCAATTTTGTAAATCTATGTTAAATTTAAATAAAGATACACCATATCCATGCCCAGCCCCCGGAAAGGGTCTCCCGCGCAAAAGTACTCCTGCCGCTGCCGCCCTGTCCGGGTCAGAAAGGAGTGAAGGGACATGCATATTCTGGTCTTCCTTCCTGATCCTGAGGAGCGGGCAGCTTTGTGCGAAACCCTTAGAACCTGGATGGCGCTGTCCTGTGTCTCCATGGACATCGTGGCTGTGGAACAGGCGGTCCCCCCTCAAGGTCCTGCCATCCTCTTCTGGGATCTGGACAGCGCTCCCCCGCCCTCCTTTCCGCAGGACGGAAGCAGCGCCCTGTTCCTCTGTTCCCGTGATCCTCAGCGGGCTATCGACAGCTACTCCTTCCACCCCGATGGTTTTTTTACCAGGCCGGTCGCCATGGACAAGCTGTGGAACGCCATGCTCCGCTGCGCCCGGCTGTGGTTCACCGACCTGCTGCGGCTGGAGATCCTCAGCGAACGCCTGAAGGTGGGCATCCCCTTTCAGAACCTGATGTGGCTGGAAGGTACCCGCCGGGGCTGCCTGATCCACACCTCCCACCAGAGCATCGCCGCCCGGGAACCCCTGTACCAACTGGAACAGCGTCTGCCTGAACTCATCTTCACCAGATGCCAGCGCAGCTTTGTAGTCAATCTCACTTATGTACAGGAGCTTTCGGGAGGCAGCCTGTTTCTCAGCGACGGCACCCAGCTCTCCCTTGGACGGGGAAACAAGTCCAGCGTTGCGGAGGCCTATCGCCGGTACCGTCAGCTGCGTTACGGCAGCTAGCCCCGACCCTTACACAGCAGCAGGAAAGGAGGCAGCCCCATGCCGGAATTCTCCATCGCCATCTGCGACGATCTGGAGTCCGAGCGGATCAGTCTGGCCAGAATGGTACAGTCCTATGTCCGCGCCAAGGAGCTGTCCGTCCAACTGCAGCTTTTCTCCAGCGGTGAAAGTCTGCTGGCAGCCCTGGAGGGCGGCCAGCTCATCCATCTGCTTTTTTTGGATATCTACATGCCCGGCCTGTCCGGGGTCGAGACAGCCCGGCGCATCCGTTTCACCGGCAGCGAGCTGTCCATCATCTTTGCAACTACCAGCCAGGACCACGGACTGGACAGCTTTGAGGTGCGGGCCTCCGACTACCTGGTAAAGCCCTTTCAGATGGAGGACGTATCCGTCTGCCTGGACTGGTTTTTCTCCCACCTCCCGGAGCCCCACCGTCTGCTGTCGGTCTACTCCGAAGGGGAATGGCAAAAGCTGCCCCTGTCCTCCATCTGTTATGTGGACGTGTACGGCCATCAGGCCCGTATCCACACGGCCCGAGGCGTCATCATTACCCGCCGGGGCCTGGACGATCTGGAGTCCGCCATCGACAGTCAGGACTTCCTCCGCTGTCACCGCAGCTTCCTGGTCAACCTCAACCATGTGGCCGGCATCGAGGGCACCGATTTCCGCATGACAAACGAGGAGCTGGTCCCTATCAGTTCAGCCAATATGTCCCGTATCCGCAGCCAGTTTATTGACTGGACCTATATCAAGGCGTGGTCACAGACATGAAACAGACTGAAATTATTCTCATCATTTTGGCCGCAGCCGGCTTGCTTCTGTGGCTTCTGTGGCGGCTGGGCCGTCTGCGGGATGCGCTGCGCCGGGAGCGGGAGGAAAACCTGCACCTGAGGGAACTGCTTCAGATGGGCAACCAGATGGCACAGACCGATTTGGAGCAGCTGCGGAAGCTGCGGCATGATCTGCGCCAGTATCTGATCCTGACGGAGGAGCGGTCTCTCTCCCCGGACAGCGCCTCCACCCTGCGCAATGCGCTGGAGGAACTTCCGGCTGAGTCCCGCCGGGAGAGCTGGGCAATGTCCGTGCTGGAACAGTACTATCTGGACCAGGCCAACGCCCTGGGCTTTCAAACAGACCTGCATATCACCCCGCCTCTGGACTGGGAGGGCGCCATACCTGATCTCTGTCTGGTGCTGAGTAATCTGCTGGAAAACAGCCTGGAAGCCCTTCAGCGGGAAGGCGGCGGCTGGCTCAGGGCCAGAAGCGTCTCTGCAGCAGGCTACTTCTCGCTGGTGATCGGCAACTCCTGTACCCGGCCCCTGAGAACCTTCAACGGGCGTTACCTCTCCAGTAAAGCGCCGGGCCGCTTCGGCATCGGGCTGGACACCGTACGGGAAGTGGCCCAGCGGTACGGCGGTCAGGCGGAATTCACAGTGGAAGACGGCGCTTTCCGTGCCTCTGTATTTCTGCTCCGGCCAGCACGCTCACCTTCAGCAAGGAACGCTCCCGCAAAAGCTGCTCCGCTCACTACCCTTCATTCCTGAGCATCATTTCTCTGACCTTTACAGTAAACAAACAGCACCTGGAAAAATCCAGGTGCTGTTTCTGTTTATCGTATTCGCTTCGCCGGCTCCCCCGGGCATCAAGCATTGTGCACGCAGCTCTTGGGCAGGCTGTCGTACTCCTGAGGACTCACCGGCTCACACCATTCGTTGACGGTCTCCTGACCGGGAACCTCTATCGCCAGATGGGCAAACCAGCTGTCGCTGGCCGCGCCGTGCCAATGCTTCACCTCCGGCGGGATATTCACCACATCGCCCGGTTTCAGCGCCCGGGCCGGCTTGCCCCACTCCTGATACCAACCCCGTCCGGCAGTACACAGCAGGATCTGTCCCCCGCCGCTTTTGGCATGGTGGATATGCCAGTTATTGCGGCAGCCCGGCTCAAAGGTCACGTTGCCGATGACCACCCCCTGGGTACTCAGCATATTCAGATAGCTGGTGCCCACAAAATAGGCCGCGTAGGCCTCATTTTCCGGTCCGCGGGGAAATACGCTCTCAATCGCTTCCATGTGTGCTCTGCTCCTTTCGTTCTCCAGCCCGGCGCAGCTGCTGCTCCTTGGTCATCAGCCCCTGCTCATACCGGTCGATCTTGTCATTCAGACGGTCCAGCGAGCGCTGCATATCCGCCATGCGCTCCATCAGCTGGTCCCGCTGCTCGATCAGGATGGCCTTTCTGGCATCGATGGTGTCATCCCCCTGCTGAAAGAGGGCCACATACTCGATGAGCGCCTCGATCTGCACCCCTGCCGCCCGCATGCACTTCATCAGCTCGATCCAGCCACAGGACTCCTCCCCATAATCCCTAATCCCGCTTTTGCTGCGGGGTACCGGCGGGATCAGGCCGATCCGCTCGTAATACCGCAGGGTATCCGGAGAGATATCGTACTTTTTGCTCACTTCCGCAATGGTCATGGCTGTTCCTCCTTACTGTCCCGCCGCCTGCTCCAGGCACCGCAGCGCATTGAGGCTCCTGGGGTAACCGATGTAGGGCAAAATATGAAAGATCACCCGGATCAGAAAGGCTCTGTCGTTACCCAGCCGCAAATTGGCCGCCGCATGACTGGTCAGCTGGGGCTCGCAGCCTCCCTGGGCCGCCAGAAAACAGAAGGTGATGAGCTCCCGCTGCCGGTAGTCCAGCCCTCCTCTGGTATAGTAATCTCCAAAGCAGTTGCCCGCCAGCCAGCGGTTGATGGGCCTTGTATCCTCCGGGCCGCTGTTCTGGAAGCCCCGCATGCCCTCGCCGAAAATGTCCACCTGGGCCTGATTTCCAAGCTTCACCCGGTCTTCCGGCGTGGTGCGCCCCTGCCCAGGTAGGGGCTGCGGTATTCCCGCCTCCGTCAGAAGCTGGTCCGTAATCTGAAGGAAGGGGTATACCCGACCCATGCCCAGATACGCTGTGGCCTGGTACACCACTTCCTTCAGCTCCACCGGCGTGATTCCATGCTCCAATGCCGCTCTCGCCGTCTCTTGGTACATCTGGATGCCCTGACAGCCCATCAGGGCGGCCAGCAGGGTGAGAAATCCGGTCCTGTCATCCAGCTGAGCCTGCTGCTCAACCTCATCCAGGGCAAAGGCCGCAAACAGCCGTGCAAACTCCGGATCACAGGTCTCAAACGGGGTCCTGCACACCCGGTCCATAGCTTCCCGGAAACCTTCTGTCTGCCGTTGCTCCGCCATATCCTATCGTCTCCTTTCCTTTGCTTAGACCATATCACCTGGAGTACACTCCATGTCAAGTGCTTTTCAAAAATTTATTTTTGAATGTCCCAGATCATTGGATATTTCTTCTTGCATTTTCCAACGGATTCCGCTATAATTTCCATCACTGCGTTTTCGCAGAATCGGATTGAAAAGGAGATCGAGAAATGAAACAACAAGTCACTCTGGCGCTGACCCTCACCCTGACCGCCGGCCTTCTGGCAGGCTGCACCAATGGAGGGGCACAGCCGACTGGGGCGGCCCAAACATCCCTTGTGGATGCCACACCTGACAAGGCGGAGGTTTCCGCCAGCTTCACCGACGAGATGAAGATCCCCTACGCTGTGGACCTGTCCCCCGAGGACGGCGCCGACTCGGTAGAGCGGCTGGGTGATCACCAGGATTCCCCCTACTTCGCCCATCCCGACTACTACCACATGGAGTCCACGGACACCCTCACCATCCTGACGGGCTTTGAGACCATGCAGCAGACCAGCGAGTGGGCCTGCGGCGTTACCTGTGCCCTGATGGTGCTCAACTGGTACAATCAGCTGGGCGACTGGAATGAGGAGAGCCTGGCGGCTCTGCGCCACTCCCTGGAGGGCACGGAGCTGGCCGAGTATCCCGGCACCACCCTGAAACAGGCCATGGATATTTTTGACGGCGTAGGCGGCTTTACATACACCAGCACACTGGACTATGAGGACCCGGCCTCCGAGGTCTGGATGGACACCATCCAGGGCTGGCTGGCCGAGGGCAAGCCGGTCATGGTGTGCTATAACGACTGGGGCGGCCACTGGCAGGTCATCATCGGCTATGACACCATGGGCACCGAGACCCAGCAGGACGACGTGTTCATCGTGGCCGATCCCTATGACACCACCGACCACTGCCAGGACGGCTACGGCACCCTGATGGCCGAGCGCTTTATGTACAACTTCTCCATGTACGGCGCTTTCCCGGAGTCCGAGGGCGGCAGCGATTTCCTGTTCCTGGTTCCCTCCCCCGCTGAGACCTGATTGCATCCCATATGATTTGACAGCGCAGGGCATTGCCCTGCGCTGTTTCTTTGCCATTTTTAAGGTAAACGTAAGGATTCCGTACCACTCCTCACAGGCAGAAATGATATACTGATCCCACATCATTTCCACTTTCAGGAGGTTTTATGGAGCTTACCGTCCACACCACCTATGATACAAAAGCCCTGACCGCCCTTGCCAAGGCCCTGCGAAAAACGGTGCGGGTGAAATCCTCCCGCATCACCCATCTGATCGCTTTGGGCATCATACTCCTCTGCCTGCTCCTGATCTGGTGTTCTCTGAACGAGCCCTGGTCGGTGGTCCAATATGCGTTCGTCATCATCCTGCTGGGGGTAATATCCTGGAAGGAGGATGCTCTGAACGCCTTTTTCGCCCTCCGGAAAGGCATGCCTGATCTGAAGGAGTGCACCACCGTCTTTTCGGAGGATCACTTTGAGACCTCCCTCTCCGGCGTGGTCAGCCAGTGGGCCTACAGCCGGATCATTGCCTTGGCCGAGACCGATGCCTACCTGGTGCTCATTCTGAGCAAAAATCAGGGACATATCTGCGAAAAATCCAGTCTGGACAGCGGCTCAATAGAAGCGCTCCGCAGCTTTCTGGAGGAGAAGACCGGCCTTACCATCCAACGGATCAGGGGGTAATCAATCTATGAAGAAGAAAAAATCCATTCTGTTGTGGGGCGCTCTGGCTGCGTGCGCCGGAGGTGTGCTCTGCTTCCGGCGGAGCATCCGCATGCCTCTGAAGGAATATACCCGTTATGCGCTGCTCATGGCTGTGCTGGATGACGAGATCTGCCGCAACGAGCTGCAGGGCCGCCGCTTCGGCGGGAACACCGTCCTCTTTCCGCCCAAGTCGGAATCTCTGCAATACCGGTATCATCTCTTTCTGCAGATGAACCGGAAAAAGAGCCGGGCTCGTTTGCAAATGGAGGCTGACCAACTGCAGCAGCGGCTGGAAGAATCCAGAATATGTGCCGCCGAGGACTCTGAGATCCTCTCAAATGAATAAATACAAAAAGGACCGGGCACTGCTGCCCGGTCCTTTGATTTTCTGATGCAATTTGTGATCGTCCTTCCCAAAACGGTCGTTTGTCCAGCCATTTTGACCACAAGCTGCTGGCCCCATCTTTTTCGAAAAAGTTCTAAATTAGTTCTAAATCAATCCAAAACCCGGGCTAAAAACAGGAAATAAATAAAAAAAGAGCCCGGGGAAACGAATTTCCTCGGACTCTTTTGTGAGTCATTATTTAGGGACAATGTGCTTGTTTGCGGGGGGACAAGTACATGGTACCTTAGGAAATTCGTTTCTGTTAGAGAAATTATAGCAGTTCCTGTTCTTATTTGCAAGATAGAAGTGGTAAAGAGTGGTGGAGAAACTTTCTGCCAATAGGTTTGAGTTGTTTTGCTTATAATCGACCAGTAAGTCAAATCTTTTGGTTTGGAGGCAAGTCCATGTACCCACCTAAGACTCCAATGGATGGTATCTATCGAGTAAAACTTCTTTCTGCCGAGCAGGATGATGTGGCCTATTATATCCGCTATGACATATCGGTTGGCCCATGTGTGGGATGGGCTACCTATATGTATCAGCAGACCGGCAAGTGGCCTCTGGTCTGGAGACTGGATAAGCACAGAGGTACCACTGCCATCCGGTGTGCACTGGATGCGCTCAATCGCGGCAGACATGCCAGGATACAATCGTTGGTGGAATCAGTGGGACATCATATATGTCTGGAGCTCCATCGTCGGATGGGCACCAGATATATAGATGTAAGGAGATCATTGCCAGCATCTGCTTATCAGGTTACTCCAGATGATATCCGTGTTGGGACTGAAGGTGGCTGGCGGCAGGGCGATCCTAACTGGCGGCACGCATTGCTGTTAGCAAACTTGTCCGGGCTGCCCGTACTTAGTAGCGACAGCCGCGAAGGTAAATCTCCCATGGTCGATTGGTGTGCCGAGCATGGTGTTATTATTCTGCCGCAGTACTTACCTGCTGGAGATTATACTTTGTCAGGCAGTAATGTTATTGTAGACCGCAAAGATAACATCCTGGAGCTCTACAAGGATTTTGCAGGATCTCAAAACAGACAATCCTATGAAAATGCCGCACTCCTTACACAAATAGCTGGTAAACAACTGGTGTATGTGATTGGTACTGCCCCAGACGATCATGTGGTACAGATTTCGGATTTATCCCATTGGCAGTTCACATTTAAAAATCAGACTTTTGTTGGAACCCACTTATACCAACAGGTATTGCGGCATCAGGCCATGTATCCACATATCAGCTTTACTTTTGTAAAGCGAGAAGAGGTCTGTCAGACAATTTGGGACACGCTCTCAGTGTGAGGCCTGTGATGAGATGTTGCCTATCCGTACAGTAAAGTCATAAGTATTATATGCGGTATCACAAACTCATATTTTAGATCCTCCGAGAGTAACCATTTTGATGTATAAAAGCAGATCTTTTTCACAAAAAGCATCATTAAGGTGGGAGACAGTGCCACATACAACAGCTTGATTGGTTTGGCTCAATGTTGTGAGCAACGAGAAGTCTGTCTGCTGTTTTTAACAACAGGTCACAACTGCATGAGCCAAAAATACGCAGCATGATGGCGCAAGTCAAAAAGCAATATGCCCCTACTCTTTTGTATATAAGAAAAGCATCCCTATCTGCTCCAAACGCACTATATTTTACCGCTGCCCAGCAGCAAATTCTCCCATATGGATGTCCAACACTCCTCTGGGTGGCTGGATCAGGGCATCCTCATACTGGCACTTCCACTGGATTTCCCGACTCATTTGGCCATCCGCTACGCCGTCTACCGTTTCCCCATCCTTAATAGGGTTGTCATGCTCCAGAATATAGGACGCCACATTGTAGGCGTGGTTTACCACCCAGTTGGGGTTCATATCGTAGAAATGGTACTGGAGATCCGGCAGGAACAAAGTACTCATGCCCACCGTATCGATGAGCATATCCTCGGTACCCTCAATGTTGAAGAAACGGACATTGACGCCAAAACGGATGAACCGATCTGAGCCTTCGATCTGATGGGAACGCACATCCTCCGCTAGTAGGAGCTTGCCGCAGTTCTGGAAATAGAACGCCTCACAGGTGGGGTACAGCTCCGCAAGGGCCTCCACAAAGTCGGCATCCAGGTTGGCCCGCTCCAGTGCCGGAAGCGCCGCAGCCAGCATATCGGTGGCCACCACCTGATACCGGCACTCCCGGAAAATCCGCTCCCGGTCCTCCTGGCAGTCCCACATCTGACTCATCAGGAAGGCGTCAAAGCCTTTGCCATTGAACTTGTCGCATTTCATCACCATCAGCTGCACCGGGCATTTGCCATCCTGAAATTCCGCGATATGATCCAGGGCGGCAAAGCCAGCCATCTTTTTATCACGGCA
Source organism: Flavonifractor sp. An82 (assembly GCF_002159265.1). Classification (GTDB taxonomy): domain Bacteria; phylum Bacillota; class Clostridia; order Oscillospirales; family Oscillospiraceae; genus Flavonifractor. The sequence continues at coordinate 61,953 of NZ_NFHG01000006.1, read as the reverse complement.
GAAACACTCTACAGCGCCAATGTGCTTTTCCATTACAGCGGTCATTTCGTCCTTGTCCGGCATATCCACCGGCTCTTTGAACAGCATCTGAATGAGATAGGGGCCACCAGGCTGGTGGCCTTTTTTGTCATTCAGGTTTTGCTGGAACACTTTATTGCTCATACTTGTCCCTCACTTCTCCTGATGGCATCCTCGATCTGCCTGCTGGCGGCATCCATGTAGAGATACACCCCATCCCGGTCGCAGTGGTACAGGTTTGAGTAGCTCGTACTCTCATTGGGGCGGATAGGGTTAGGTTCCACCACCTCAGTGGCTTCCAGCAGACCGACACCCAATTCTGCCGCAGCGACAAGTGCCTTTTTCAGCACCGCAAGCTGCCCATCGCTCCAAACTCCCTCCAGATCTTCCAGCACCTTTGGTTCCTGCTCTAGATCCCGGAGGAGCTGTGTGACCTGATCCCGAGACAGGTACACACCGGAGCAGTAGTTTTCGATGATCTGATTTTCTGCCGGATTGGGAAAGGCTGTTGGCACCACCTGCGCCCATGGGGTGAAGTACCGGACATATTCCGGCTTCTCCTCCATCAGAAGGGAAAAACTGCTCCCTCTAGTGTAATAGTAGTCCCGGAAGAAGCCTTGGATCACCGCAATGTAAAAGCCATGGCTCTTATCAAATAACTCATCAGGCTCTGTCTCCGCCCCGACTCGCAGGGTGTCCAGATATTTTTCCGCGTAGAAATCCTCCATTCCGTGCTGCGCGGCAAGGGCCAGCACCTTTTCCTCCTGCCCCTGCTGTATCCAGGTAAGCGGGGTGAAATACCATTCCCGCATTTCTTCCGGTGAAATCGGGTGAAAACTTACATCATATCCCATAAAATCCCTCCTCAGTAATCCAGCAAAATGGGTACCTGCTGTTCCTCGGCAAACCGCATGGCACGCCAGAACATGGAGAAGGCAAACTTGGCAAGGGATTGGGTGTCATACTGGGTGTGTTCCGGGATGTCCGCCTTGCTATACTGTCCATCTGCATCTATAATTCCGTCTACCGGGTATCCCTCCGTGTCTGCCCAATCAAGGATGGTATCCTCATCGGCCTGCCACGCCAGCTGGTTCAGCTTCTCCAGCTCCTTCCGCAGTCCGCCCAGGGTGGCGATCATCGCCTGATCATCGGTGGGCAGAGGCGCCTGAAAGAAGAAGGCATCCGCCAGAGGCAGCCACCAGGTTGCCCCACGGAACAGGGACCACACCCGCTCCTCATCCGATCCAAGGCGGGCTACCAGAGGATGCTCTCCGAAGTTCCAGTCCTTCTCCACAGTGGGGGGCACCGGCTCATCGTATGTATGGCAGGCGGCCACCAGCAGCATAGTGATGCCTCCTTCTCTGTTATGCGGTCATCCTTTTGCTGGAGCGAACAGCCTGTCGATTTTCTCCAGATCGTACTCCAAGATCCAGCCATGAAACTGATGGTAAAGCGGCAAAAGCAGTTCTCTGGAACTGCCCAGCACATCCAGCCCCCGGTCATCGTACAGGTGGTAGAGGAACGGTCCCGGCCCTGTCAGATAGACGCTGGACACAAAGCCGCTCCAGCCTCCGATATCCCCCAGAATGATTTCCTGTAGAAGTTGCTCCGGCTGAAAGGTAATCCCGCTGAGATCCCAGTAAAACTGCACTTGTGCATGGGTATCCCCATCTTCATCCTGCTCTATGGCCGGAAGTTGCTCATCGGGAACCGGGAGTCCCATTCGCTGCCGGATAACTGTCAGCAGGGACTCGGCAGGTTCTTCATCGGGATACCCGTCGATCCGCAGAAGGTCCGGCACTGCCGGAAGTGCCTGATAGATTGCGGCGGCCCGGTTCAGCGCCCCCTGAACATAGGCGGGGTTGGTTTTCAGCTTCGCCGCACTCCTGTCCAGATAAATTGGTTCCTCCCCGCCGATTTCAAACCGGATGCCCACCGGCGCATGGTAGAACAGAGGGTGCTCCAGCCCAGCCATGCCCAGATCATGTAAAATGTGTTTAAACCGCTTTGCCAGCATGGTATCCCTCCGTCTTACAACATTTCATACAGCAGTGCAGCGTCGCCCTGCACCAGTTCCAGATGGGAGCGCAGCGTTTCAAGTCCGCTTTGTACCGCCTCGGTGAGTAGATCCCAGTCTGTGGCAATTTTAGCGGCCAGCTCCGGGAGGTTCTGCTCCCGCAGAGCTGCCAGCAGTTTAGACGCCAGCTCTCCCTTCAGCAGAGTGCAGTCCAGGGTTTCCTCCGTCTGGGGAGCAGGAAAACGGACATCCAAATCCAGCTCGCTCTCACACCAGTCCCAGATGGCCATATAAACCGCACCAGAGCAGTCGCCATTGGACAGTTCCTGCCGCCGGCCGTCTTTGAGAAGATAAAAGGATGCGATCTGTGACATGGCAGTTCCTCCTGAATGTTATTCCTTTTCCATTAACCCTTCGGCCTGCATCCGGATCACATAGAAGGCCCGCACCCAGTCCAGTTCTTGCTCCATGGATTCCTCCAAAGGCAGCAGGCGGCGCTTTCCCAGCCTGCGGTCCAGGAGGGCAAAGATGCGGACAAGAGGATTCTTGCTGACAAGGCTTTTCTCGATGCTCTGGTTGTCAAATTCGTGAAACGCCTCATAGAAAAAACCGTTGTCAAAACAGCCGTCGCTTAGCGTCCCTTCATGGGCCAGCCGGAAGGGGGCCTTCGGGTCGACCTCTCCGACACCCTCCCGCCGCAGGGCCTGATATCTGTTCCAATAATGCTGTTCATAGGCATAGTAGTTGCTTCGCAGCACCTCCACGCCGTCCAATCGAATGGCCGCCCGGCCTGTTTGGTCATGGCTTTCCCAGTAGCTGGTGGCAAAATACTGGATGCGGCCCCGGAGCGCCGGGCACAGGTAATCATTCTCCAGTTTGTTTCGGATTCCGCTCCAAGTGGCTACCCGGCTGTTTGACATGGGGATTGTCTCCTCTCTGCGGTTGTTAGTATCCTTGACTTTGGCAGAAGCGTCTCTCAAACAAAATGGAATTCGCTACTTAATAAATTTGATTGCCAATTTATATACTTGATTGATTTCTTTCCTATCCAATTTCCAACGATTTAGTTCAGCCTCAATTAAATCTGGAAATTTTTTGCTTATATCTCTCAAGGCATTACCTACCGACTTCCTGACATATTCACTGGAATCCTCTCTCAAACCAGCTAACCGTTTAATCGCTTCCATAGGGTTCTCTTTGAAATATGGTCTGCTCGTCCAAATCCGCAGACCTTCTGTAACAGCCCTCCGGGTATTGGGATTGCTGCTTTTCATCCATTCATCAATCGTTGGAAGAGCATTTTGATATCCTTTTCGCTTACAGAACTCATCAAACGACTTTGCTAATATCTCCTGAACTCTCCAGTCATCGTCTTTCGAGACCTCATCTCTCATGAATACTAAAATGTCATCATCTTCTGATAAGTAGCCCAAAAGGAATACGCCATACATTCTTACCTGATATACTTCAGATTTGTACGCCAAAAGCGCCAACTCTTTGATGTATTCACGATCATGAGCCTTATAATCATCCAAAGCTCTTTTTTCTTCAACCTTAAAGCCGTTTTCTATCAAGGAAAAGTCGTGCTCTAAGCTCTCAATGTCTTCTCTCAAGTGAACTCACCGTCTTTTAAAGTCAGTTTTTTGGTCAACATTATACCGCATTTATATACTGCGCCCGCCAGTCCCGATAGCGTTTTTCATGGGCGATATTTTCAGTGCTCATTGAGATACCTCGCCAGTTTCTTCTCCAGCAGTTCTGCCATATCATTGCAGAGGCGCTTTACCTTGTCCTGCTCATGGGCGTAGTACCAGATGGTTTCCTCTCCGGGACGGAGCAGAAGTTGGTCGCCGTCCGCTTCTTTCCAGAACTCGCCCAGCACACAATACCGCTCTCCATGGATGGTCAGATCAAACATCCCGGCAAGGGAAAGGATCACGCCTGTGGACGCCTGGATGCCTGCGGTCAGCAGGAAGAACTCCCGCACCTGGGACGGGAGCGTGAAGTCCAGCGCCCTTTCTCGGCCTGCGATTTGCTCCTCCGTAGCGGTAGGCCTGATCTCATCAGCGGGATCCAGTACCTTTGCCAACGCTTTGGAGAACTTGGGGTATCGGCCAAACAACTCCGGGTTGTTGGTCTTGAATTTCGTTTGCTTTTCCCGCTGCACTCGCTCCTGCTCCTTGCAGAAAGCGTCCAGCTCGGCCAGATACCGCTCCTGGTAGAGATTGCTGGCCTCAAATGCAGTGCCGCTCTTTTCCAGAATGGCGATGGCTCCCTTTTGGCTGCCAAACACCGGGACCCACTGGAAACCATGTCGGCAGGGCTTCAGTTTCAGAAATTCACCCCGACTCAGCAGGGCTTCCAACTCCGTCTCATGTTCGTCCCACCAGCTCCTCCAGGTTTCGGGAGTTTCCCGCCCCTCGACCAAGTCCAGGAGTTTTTCAGTCAATGATTCTTTGTTCATAGGTGTCCACGCTCTTTCTCCGCCATCACGATACTTGTGATTCCATGACTTCGCCATCATCGTTAATATAAGTGTAATGAATAAAATCCTCGTCCACAAGCAACAGGTATGGACTGAAAACTTCCCATGCATCATGATCGCTCATGATGTCAGAATATTTGCCAAATACATAAATCTCAAATAAGGCGTCTGTTCCCATTAAAAAGCACAAGTAGGCATTTCCATGGGGATATGGGCAAACTTCTTGGATCGCCAGCTGCCCCGGCTGCTCAAAATTGAGTTTTGAGATAAAGGTTTCAATTTTGAGTGCTTCCGCTTCATCCGCATATCGGTATTTTTGAGAAAAATGTTCGATACTTTTTGTGAGACGGTCCTTGTATTGCTGTATCTCTGCTCTTTTCTGTTTTATCTTGAGCTGCGCTTTTTTCTGAGCCAATAGATTTTTCCTCTCATGATCCATAGGTCACTTCTCCGTTTCAGAGGGCGCAGGAATAGATGCTCATGGCCCCGTAATCGGTGTGCAGGACAAGTCCGCTCTTGGTAAAAGCAAAATTCACCTGCCGCACCACAAAGGGGTCATCAATGGTGGCCAACAGCTGGCCACTGCTGGTATCCCACAATTCTATGGGGGAGTTGCCCCGCTCCTGCTGGACAGCCATCAGGCTGCCCCTTGTCCGCACCATACAGGTGTCTGAAACACTCAGCCCCTGCCGGACAGAAAACGGGAAAGGATTGGCTATCTCCTCTCCGGTCTGGGTCAGATAGAACTTGCCGCCCACCGAGAAACACTGGTCATCCGGAGAGAAGAAGGGATGCCAGCCCGCATTGGGGATCACGACTTTTTGGCCGGACTTCAGATCGACCAGCACATACTCCCCCTCGGTAACGCGGTAAGCCGCTTTGCTCTGCCGGGGAGAGAGCATCCCGAAGCAGTAATAGGCGAAATTCGGGTCTTTTGACTTCTTGCATTTCACCATTTCCCGCCACACCTCTGTGTTGCTGGCAAAGTCAAAGACGACGATCTCCTCTCCTGTGTACCACAAGGTCAGGCTACCGCTCTGGTCCAGCATAGTCCTCATGCTGTTTTTCTTGTTGGCAAAGGGCGTGATCTCATGGGTGTGGAGTGAAAACTGCTGGAGAAGATAGCTGTTGTTCAGCAGCAGGGTATCATTGGGGCAGAGGACCTGCTCATAGGTCATTCTCTTTGCACCCAGGGAAACTGTTTCGAAGATCTCCCCGCTGCCATCGAAGTGATAGAGGGTTTCGTCCTCAAAATCTCCGACCACCCTCGTCAGGAAGAAGTCGTCCCGTGTGAGGGCGGCAGCCAGGGGCATAAAGCCGTTGCTGTCCTTTCCGACAAATCGGTGGCACCGCGCCTGCCCAACAGCGGCATCCGGATTCTGATAGACAAATCCTTTCCGCATCTGGCTCATCATGGCGCTGGCAGTCTTGCTCTTGACCTGGAAGGCGGAGTCGCACAGGATCTCCTTGACCTTCCCGCCATTCAAGCAGGTTCGGATGGTATGTCCGTCAATTTCAATCCGCCACTGCTTATTTGTGGCGGGGTTGAGGAAGGTTTTTTCAATCATGGTTTTGGCCGTTCCTCCTTTCGGATCAGGATGCTTTTTCCCTCGGAGTTGATGCTATACAGGTCATCCAGATGGATGTGGAATCCATCCCCGCGAAGAGTTTCTGCCATACCCAAAGCGGCTTTCGCCAATAGAAGCAGCCCCGCCCGGTTTCCCGTTAGCTCCAATTCATTTCCATCAGCATGAGTGGTAAAGGAGAGGTGGGCTTCCGGTTCCACTGGAAGGATGGGCAGTTGTTCATCATTCAGTTGAATGGTCAGTGTTTTGGGTTTCATCGCTTGTATCCCACCTTTTGAAAACTCCTCAATCAAAATCCATCCAGACCAGGTGTTTTCCGCAGTGGAGGCACTGGAACAGATAGCATTGCAGATGCCCGCCATTGACGGATTCCTGAATCATTTCTCTCTGCTCATCGTCCCACATGGGATCGTCCAGCACATCCTCCAGCACACCCAGCGCCCGCAGTTCTCTGGCACCCACATGGCCCAGATAGGCGCAGTAGTCGCCGCAGTGGACGCGCCAATATTCCTGCTGCCAGCCGGAGTAGCCGGGGGTGCGGTGGATCAGCTCGTCCAGCTTCTCTGGATCGTCTACACCATCGTCCACAGAGAAATCATCTTGAAAACTACCGTCATATTTCCGGGCTGCTTCGCCGTTGGCGATGCACTCTGGGCACAGATATGCAATATCCTCCACAGCGTAAAAGGGGGCTGTATAGAAAATATGGGTCGTCTTGCCGCAGCAGTCGCAGACAACGCCGTCTGCGGATTCCTCAAAAGCCCCAGTTTCCAGAGGGTTTGGGTGATACCGGAAGGCGGGCAGGCCCAGCTGGGCCTGCCGCTCCTTCTCTTTCTGCTTCTCCTCCGGCGTTTTGGGCCTGGGGAGGGCATAATGATTGCCCCAGTTTTCCGCATAGTCCTTCAGCGTGCCCAGCCGCTTGAGTGTCTTTTTATCGGAACGATTTCCGATTTGGCAGAGCAGTTCGTAGGCATCCTTCTTGAAGTCCAGCAGATCATACACATCCACCAGTACCTCCTTGGCCTGTTTGTCTTCCGATAGCTCCAGTTTCTCCTTGAAGGTATAGAGAGCGCGGACACTGTCTGGATTTCCTTTTGTCTCTCGAAACTGCTTTTGGAGTTCAATATATTGCTTCAGGTATTCGTTCATAGTCAAAATCTCCCATCAATCCCACCAGAGATACCAGACAGTGGACTGCCGCAGCACATCAGCCAAAGCGCCCACGGTGGCGTCTTCCGGTCCCTGGTCGATGACATCGGGGCAGACGCCATACAGCTCCACCGCCACATCCATGGCCTTCTCCTTGGGGACGGGGGCCGGGAGCAGGAACTCCAGCTCATCGTGGCTCATGGCGGCTGGCACCGCGCCGTACTGCTCAAACCAGTATTTGGCCGCAGCCATCAGCTCCGGCGTGTCAGGGCACTCGTTCCAGTTTCCGAAGGGCAGGTATGCGAAGATCTCCCAGGGATTCTTCACCGGGATCTTGGCCAGGATGAGCGGATAGGTCATCTCCGTATCATCATCCCAGTAGCTGGAGAAGCGGTCGTTTGGTTCTCCGCCCTCCATCTCGCCCAGGATCTCCTCCTCCCAGTCCATATCATCGTCCTCGGCTTCTTCCTTGCGCTGGCCGGTCAATTCCTCCAAAACCGTCTTTCCGTCCTTGATGGGGGCGGAGAGCATCTTCTTCCGGTACTCCGTTACAGCTTTAAGGTCAAATTCGTAAATGTCCGCATCATTCTCCGGGTCGGCGTTCATCACCAGACACTCCAACAGCGTTTCATCATCCGCCTTGATGAGCAGCGGCACAAAGCCTTCCTGGGCGCTGTCCCGCTTGGCATAGTTGTAGGCTGCCATGATGGGGTCATCATCCTTCATGGAGGGGAAATAGGTACACTCGCAGTCCAGATACTCCATGATGGCCTGAGCCACCTCGGAAGGCTCCAGTGTGTCCTCGTCGAAGTCCTGTCCCTGCCAGTTGGTGAAGCGTTCTTCGATCACCTTTGCCATAGGTCAATGCTGTTTCAATTCACCCTCTAAGCGTTTCAGGTAGGTCGCAGGAACCACCTTTGTCAGCCAGACTCCATTGGCGGACAAATAAAAGCAATATCCGTCCCGGTGCATCTGGCCGGCATCCACCAGGTAGATCACAGGTTCTCCATGCCGGCGCCCAACTTTCTCCGCTGTTTCCTGATCCGGTGAAAGATGAACATACAGGCGGCTCTGGGGGAGCAGTCCCTGGGCCTCGACGGAGGCGGCAAACCGCTGGGCCGTTCCGTGGTACAGCGTCTCCGGCGGCTCGGTCAAGGTCAGTTCCACATCTACCTGGATGGAGTGCCCCTGATTGGCCCTAATTTTTGTTCCGTCCTCGCTGAAGGAATACCGCTGCTTTTCATCACTCCGCACGATTTCATCCAGAATGTCCCGGTTGATGGGGTATTTCCTGCTGATGCCCGCCAGCAGCGCATTGACATCCGCCCAGCCGTGGGCATCCAACTGGATTCCAATGACCTCCGGCTTGTGCCGAAGGATCAAACTGATATATTTGCTGATCCTTGTGAGATCGGGTGTTGTTTCTCTCATGTTGCCCTCCGTATTCTCAAATTGACTCCACTCGGATAATGGGCCGGTAGAAATCATAGTCGCCGTTCAGTTCCTTGTCCTCCTGCACTTCCGGCTTGCAGTGGGGCGAACAGGGCAGGAAACCGAGGAAAATTCCAAGTCCGCCGCAGATGCTGCGCCCGCCATCACCTCCGCAGGTGGTAAACTGCTCAGCCTTCACAACCTCCCGCATATAGGGGTCATAGGCGATGGACAGGCCGAAGAAGTTGGGTTCCTCCATATCGAAGGGCTTGTCCTCATCCTCCGGGCTTTCAAAGTGATGCAGGTGCATGGAGTAGTCCATTCCATCCCCCCAGGGAAACAGGGTGCGGCACCCGCCGCCGCATAGATAGGCCCACTCGTCTACCGTAGGCAGTGAGAGCCCCTGCTTTTCCAGCCCGGCAAGAAGTTCATCGTAATCAGTGCGGTTATAGATACAGATCTGAAAGCCCTTTTCCGTCCGCTCAATGCGGGCTGACTGGTGCATAGTAAGGCTGTCAAGGTCGCTCCAGGCAAAATCCCGGAACTTCTTCAGCCAGTCGGGGTGGGCAGTTAGTCTGGGATCATCCATCTTGACCGGCTCCCAACAGAGCTCCTCCAGCTCCCGGCCCACCAGCATGGGGCCAATGGCTGCCTGCCGAACAGGAGCCATGCTTTCCCGGATCATCTCCTCCGGGTCCTGTTCCATCTCCCATTCCTGGAACAGATCGTCCAGTTCCTCTCGGCTGTCCTGATCCAGCCCAACGGCGAACCGTTCCCAGCCCAGGGTGACGGTATCGCCGGGAACAAAGACAAACTCCCGGCCATCTTTCTTGAATATGCCGGTGGTGCTGCTCTGGCCCCAGCGGTCAAAGGTATGTAGACCAAGAAAAGTCATATTATAACGAGCCGCCAGGCGTTCCATCAGCACCTGCTTCTCGGTGGTTTCCATTTGATTGAATTGGGTGCGGAATAAATTTTCGTTCACAGTAGTCCTCCTTTGATCCTTTCTGCGTGTTCCAGCAGATAGCGCCGGCCATCCTGCTTGGCCTGCTCCAAGTATTGTGGAAGCAGGCTGGAATGGATGGCATCCAGCGAGACCAGAACAGCGATCCTCTGGTATTCCTGTAATTCGAGGGAATAACAGTTCCGCTCCCAGAACAGCGGAGCAAACTGTTCCACACAGTCAGGACGCAGAGCGGGCATCGCCAAAAGCGCCCGCCGGCTCACATATTCATTGGGGTCCTTTGCGAAGTCCAGGATCATGTCTTTGACTTCCTGGCTGCACGGACATTCTGACAGATATGCGGCAAACTGCCACTTGGCCTCACTCTCATTGGAGGCTGCGGCCCTGCGGCAGAGGCGCTCGAACCATTGGGGATGGGAAGTGGTCTCCTGTATAAACCCCTCCGCTTCGTTGTCCCTGGCGATCAGATAACAAGTTACAACTGCATGAGCCAAAACATACAGCACAAGGGCGCAAAGCAAAAGGCAATATTCCCCCTGCTTTTTGTATAAAAGAAAAACATTAAGTCTTTAAAATTCGATTGATTTCTTCTTCAGAATACCCAGTAATACCCGATACTTCCCGAATACTTGCATTGGCAAGCATTCTTTGTATCAATTGCCGAATCCCCTCCTCGCCCCTTCTTCACGGATATTGTAGCGTTCGATCTCCCATACTTTTTCCTGGTCAAACAGCGTTATCATGATGTCTACAACCTCCTGTGCATCAATGCTTATCAGTAATGAGACAAGCCAACTACTTATATCTAAAGAGGCGTGAATCGTCCGCAATTTCCAACTTATGTTCTTTTTAATCGCAGACTCAGTATAGCATTCTAAGGAAGCTTGCGTCAATGTGAGTACAACAATTGCAGCGATCCATATCACCAGTCGGTATCCAACCGTAGACCTTGGCCGCATCCACCTCGTGTCCAGTGCCCAACAAAAATCTGCAGCACATATAGCAGGAGTGTGACACACTAAAAGGTTACCTCTTTGATATAGTTATAAAAGCCCTGATGCAGGACACAGTGCCTGCCTCAGGGCTTCTCGGTTGCTTCAGAGATCTTAGGGATAGCCGTTTGGCACCAAAATAGTATCGCCGGATTGCTCGCTCTATCATCTGATTGCTTTTGCTGGCCTGCTGTGGCCGCTTTTGCGTGAGTCGTCCTGTGGCAAGATACCGGTAGTACAGCCGCAGGATGCGGCGTGTCGTAGTCTGGTGCTGCTGTGCCGCCTCTGCCGCCATCTTGTAGCGCAGGGTTTTGTCTGAGATGCAGTCGTCGCAGTCCATCATCGACTGGATCATCCTTAGGCGGACTTCTTGAGCCGGTGTTATAGTGTGCTCGTCCATCCAACTATTCGGTGCTGGTACTCGCTCATACCTGTCCAAGCTGACCTCAAAAAATGGTGGAGAGGGGCCGTTACAGTCAGTCAGCCAGCAACCGGCCGGAGTCTCAAGCAAAACTCGATAGATGGCGCCTAATCGTTTCACAAAGCGCAGTGCCTCAGACATCGACTAGCACCACCTTCCACTCGTCAATATCCCGTACTGCCCAATATCTTCTGGACAGCTCCAGACGCTCGACTATTGCGCGCTTTGTTAGATCCTCTTTGTGTACCAGTTCCCGGACCCCTTTTCTTCCGTCTACAAACCTAATAAGAAAATCGGTCGCCCACTCACTTTTAAAATAAAGTGAGCGGATATCAACGGGAGATACATGCTGCATGTAGTCGGGTTCCAATGATACTACAGCTTGATAGGACTGGACCCAGGGCTGCTGTTCCAGATATTTCGCGTAATCCCGTGCCCATTTTGAGTGGATACAAATGATCTGATCGTTCTTGTTGCTGAAAAATCGAATGTCCCTTGTTTTCATTCCCGCCTTATCCATTGCTGCCCCCAAAAGAATTATCTTGAGATTTTGATGATTCATATCGAATTAAGCTGAGATTTTGACTTTAGTTTTTGAATTAAACCGAGATTTTGCTGAAAAAGACCCGCAGAATCTCAATTTAATTCTTTTTTATCTGCAAAATCTCAGAATAATTTGCATTATCCTTAGATACCATGTGGTCGTCCCACTCTAACCTGGTCGTTTGTCCAACCATTTTGACCACAAGCTGCTCGACAATTCTTTTTCCGAAAAAGTTCGGTAAAAGTCAGAATCAAGATAAAACCGGGCTAAAAACAGAAAATAAATAAAAAAAGAGCCCGGGGAAACGAATTTCCTCGGACTCTTTTGTGAGTCATTATTTAGGGACAATGTGCTTGTTTGCGGGGGGACAAGTACACAATTACTTGCCCAGCTGCTTGGCGATCTCCTCAGCGAAGTTCTCCTGCTTCTTCTCGATGCCCTCGCCCTTCTCGAAACGCACAGCGTCCTTCAGGGTGATGGTGCCGCCCAGAGCCTTGGCGGAGGAAGCGATATACTGCTCCACGGTCATGGAGTTGTCCTTCACGAACTCCTGCTGCAGCAGGCAGTTCTCCTTGTAGAACTTGCCCAGCTTGCCGGCCACGATGCCCTCCTTCACCTTGTCGGGCTTGGAAGCCATCTTGGGATCGTTGGCCATCTGGACCAGGAGGATCTTCTTCTCCTCCTCCAGGGTAGCGTCGTCCACCTGGCTCTTGTCCCAGAAGCGGGGATTCAGAGCGGCGATCTGCATGGCCACGTCCTTACCAACGGTCTCCACCTGCTCGGCGGTCAGGTTGGTCTCCAGGTTGACCAGCACGCCGATCTTACCGCCAGCGTGGATATAGGGCACGGAGATACCCTCGGCAAAGAAGGCAAAGCGGCGGACCTTGATGTTCTCGCCGATGACCAGCACCATCTCCTGCTGCTCCTCCTGCACGGTGCGGCCGTTGCCGAAGGGCAGAGCCATCAGAGCGTCCAGGTCAGCGGGCTTGTTGGCGGCCACCACAGCGGCCACGCCCTTGACGAAGTCCACGAACTTCTCGTTCTTGCCCACGAAGTCGGTCTCGGCGTTGACCTCGACCACCACGCCCATGCCGTTGATGACGGCGGCGTAAGCCATGCCCTCGGCGGCGATGCGGCCGGCCTTCTTCTGGGAAGCAGCCAGACCCTTCTCACGCAGGATCTCAACAGCCTTGTCCATGTTGCCCTCGGCCTCGGTGAGAGCCTTCTTGCAGTCCATCATGCCCACGCCGGTCATCTCGCGCAGAGCCTGTACGTCTTTTGCAGTGATTGCCATGATCACATTACCTCCATCTCAATTATAAAAAGGAGCGTCCGCCCGCGCGGGCGGGCGCTCCTGTCCTTTGCTCCAGTAAATTACTCAGCAGCCTCGGTCTTCTCGGTCTCCTCAGCGGCGTCCTGGCCCTGCTTGCCCTCCTGGATGGCGTTGGCCATCACACCGGAGATCAGCTTGATGGCGCGGATGGCGTCATCGTTGCCGGGGATCACGTAGTCGATCTCGTCGGGGTCGCAGTTGGTGTCCACGATAGCCACGATGGGGATGTTCAGCTTGCGGGCCTCGTTGATAGCGTTGCGCTCCTTGCGGGGATCAACGACGAACAGAGCGCCGGGGAGCTTCTTCATCTCCACAACACCACCCAGGTACTTCTCCAGCTTGGCGATCTCGCCCAGGTGCTTCATGACTTCCTTCTTGGGCAGCATGTCGAAGGTGCCGTCCTCCTGCATCTTCTTCAGCTGGTTCAGGCGCTCCACGCGGCCGCGCATGGTCTTGAAGTTGGTGAGCATGCCGCCCAGCCAACGGGCGTTCACATAGTACATGCCAACACGCTCAGCCTCTTCCTTGATGGCCTCCTGAGCCTGCTTCTTGGTGCCCACGAACAGCAGGGTCTGGCCGGACTCGCCCAGAGAACGGACGAAGTTATAGGCCTCCTCCAGCTTCTTCACGGTCTTCTGCAGGTCGATGATATAGATGCCGTTGCGCTCAGTGTAGATATAGGTGGCCATCTTGGGGTTCCAGCGACGGGTCTGGTGACCGAAGTGGACGCCCGCCTCGAGAAGCTGCTTCATAGATACGACTGCCATGGTAAAAATTCCTCCTTTAATTGTTGATTCCTCCACCCGGTTCATTCGGAGCCGGCCAACCTCCAAGCGGAAGCACCTGGCCCCCCGTCCGCGGGTGTGCGTAATCATGCCCGGATATAATATCACAGTGTTTCCCAATTTGCAAGGTTTTTTTCAATTCTGCACAGAAAAAAGAGCCCGGATCCCTCCGGGCTCTTTTTTACAGAGTTACTGCTGCTTCCACTGACTGTTGACCGTATTCCAATAGGTCTCGTTGCGGAAGGCGTGGGGGCTGAACGCAAAGTAAATGACCGCGTCCTCCTTCCCCTCCTCATAGAGCTGGCTGTTGTCGCCCACAAAGACGATATCTTTGATCCGGGCCACGTCGATGGGAGATTCCAGCTCAAAGCGGACGTGATCGGCACGGAAGAAGGCGTTCCCCTCGGCGTCACAGAATGTATCCTGTACGCCGCTGCCCTTCTCAAACCGGGTCTGCACCTCAGTGCCGTCCTCCAGCAGTACATACATCCGCCAGGGCCCTTGCTGGGCAAAGGCCTCGTCATAGTCCTCCCCATCGGGGATCACCAGGTCCATGGCCACGCTCACCGGAGAGATCGTCAGGTTTTCCACCGTGGCCAAGGTCGTCCCGTTCAGAGCAACGCCGCAGCGCCCCTCAAAGGAATAGATCTCCGCCGTGGTCTCAATAGGGATGACCAGCTCAAAGTCCATCCCCTCCAGCACCCGGGTCTCCTCCCCGTTCTCCAGCACCCAGAGGTTGGCCAGATGGGTGACCCGAAGCCAGGCCGCCTCCTCCGGCAGAGTCTCATCTGAGGTGATCTGGAGCATCATGGGGATCACCCCATCGGTGGTGTCAGAGTCTTCCACCGCCCGGAAGCCCCAGCTCCAGCTGCGGGGGTCCACCCGCTGGGTGCAGTCCTCATCTCCATAAAAGGCGGCGGAGCAGTCTCCCTCTTCCTCCCCCAGCCAAAAGTTCCGGCCGTCCGCCGTCTCCTCCGGCACCGGGAGTACTGTCCCCTCCGGGGCGGTAAAGTCCATCAGAACATAGACCTTCTCCTGGTCCTTCACCACTTCCTTTACCGTGATGGAGGCACCCGAGCCTCTTTGATCGTCAAAGACCAGATCCAACTGCTGGGCACCCAGCTGCTCCGCCTGGACCTGGTCGGTAATGCCGAAGAAGGTCCGGAAGGCAGGAGACACTCCCGCCAGGGAGGCGGCTCCCGCCGCGCCCAGCAGCAGGGAGACCACCGCCACCCCGGCCACCAGGCCCCGGTAGGGCAGGCGCATCCGCCGCTCTCTTGTCTCTGCTCGCCCCGCTGCCATGCGGCGGGTCAGTTCCGTCTTTTCCTCTTGTGAAAATTTCAGTTCCTCCAGCTCATCCCGATAGCTTGCCATAGCCCTGTACCTCCAATCCCAATCTCAGCTTCTGTCTGGCCCGGCTCATCCGGGCCCGCACCGCGTCCGCCCGGATGCCCAGCATGTCCGCGATCTCGTTGCTGTCATAGCCCATATAGTAATAGAGCACCAGCACCTCCCGGCATTTGGCGGGCAGCTGTTGGATCTCCTCCAGCACGCCGCCCTCCCGGGGCTGGAAGGCCGGCTGCTCCGCCACCGTATCCAATCCCACCGTCCGGGTGCGCCAGGGACTGCGGCGCAGATTCTTGCACAGATTGACGGTCACCCGGATCAGCCAGGCCCGCTCGTGCTCCTGACTCTCAAATTGCCCGGAATGGTCCAGCGCTTTGAGCAATGCCTCCTGGCACACATCCTGGGCGTCAGGCACGGAATTCAGCAGCGAGTACGCCACCCGCAGCAGCTGGTCGGAGCAGGTCTCCACCAGCCGCCGGGCCAGCGCCTCCCTGTCTCCCCCCTCCATGGTCCTCCCTCCTTGCCTTGTGTTTTGGAACGCGTTCACCTGGAATACACCTGAGCCGGGCCAAACGTGACAAAAACCTCCGGCCGAAGCCGGAGGTTTTTCAGGTCAGTTTCCGTTCTGTTCCCGCCACCAGGCGGCGCTCTCCTCCCAGGCAGCGGCATTCTCCGCCGTTTGGGCCCGGGGGACCAGCCCCACCTCATCGGTCAGGAAGCGGCCCAGCCAGGCGGAAAAGACAGTCGCCCCTTCCCGATTCAGGTGGCCGCCGTCGTAGAGGTGCTCTGTGGGGATCAGGCCCATCTCTTCAAAGCTGTCCGTCCAGTTGTACACCAGTACTCCGCTGTCCAGCGCCAGAATGTCCGCTGCGTTGCGGCCATACTGCTCCTTGGTGCAGCGGGTATAGCTGGGATTGAAGGTGACGATGGGCTGAGCGCCGTGTTCCCGGCACAGGTCCAGGATCTTGTCCAGCCACTCCAGGCTGGCGGCATAGTCCTCCTCCGATACGACGCGGCCCTGCTCCGACGGAGTCTGGCCCACGCCCTCCAGCACCCCCTCCACCGGAGTATAGCCCTTGTAGTGGTCCTTCCGGATGGGTATGACCGCCTTTTTCAGATCGCTGCGCCCCACCTCCTGCCAACGGCCGTGGTACAGAGACAGGTCAAAGAGCAGGCCGGTGCGCAGTTCCGGCTCGGCGGCGGTAAAGATGGCCCCCAGCTTATTGGCCGAAAATGGCATCTGGCTCACATTCTGCTGGGTGTAATTCTGGTACCGCTTAAAATAGAGGGAGGTGCCCTCCAGCACAACGGCAGAGGGAGACTGGGTGCGGAAGATCTCCTTCAGATACCAGTAGGTGATGGACAGGGGCTGCTCACCCCCCGCCATGACGTAGCCGGTCAGGCCGGAGGCGTCATACACCAGCGAGGGATTGATATCACAGTAGGCAAAGGAGCTGCCCAGATAGATCACATCCAGGCTGTCCTTGGGCTCCGCCCGGAAGGCGCTCCAGGTGGAGCCGTAGGTGACCTGGGCGGGCCGCAGCACGTCGGAGACAAAGTTGACCAGCACCGCCGTCAACAGCAGGAAGAGAAGGACAAAGAAGCATTTCTTTCCCTTGCGCAGGCGTTTCATCTGTCCATCCCCCCCTTAAAAGCTGAATCCGTACATAAATGCCTGGGCGTCATAGCCCGCTCCGTAGCTGCCGAAGATAAGGCAGCCCAGCAGGAGGGCCCACAGGACGCACCACCGCACCAGCCGGGGCTGCTTCAGGTAGGCCTTGCGCAGGTTGTGCAGGCAGCTCAGCAGGTCCACCACCAGCAGAAGCAGCAGGCCGGCGGCGGCCGCCAGCAGCTCCCACCGGTCCAGCCCCATGCTCAGGCGGACCCACAGAGGCCCCCGGAACATCCCGCCCAGTACGTCAAAGGCATTGGACAGGGAGCTGGCCTTGAAAAACACCCAGGCCACCGTGGTCAGCAGGAAGGTGATCAGCACCTGTACCCCATGGCGGAAGGGCCCGTCCTCCCTGATGCGGAGCAGCCGGTATCCGCCCGCCCGCAGGGGCGCGGTGACTGCTCCCGCCACCTGATAGAGGCCGTTGAGCACGCCCCACACCACAAAGGTCATGGCCGCCCCGTGCCACAGGCCGCTGAGGGCAAAGACGATAAGCACGTTGAGGTACTTCCGGGCAGTCCCCCGACGGGAACCTCCCAATGGGATGTAGAGATAGTCCCGGAACCAGGTGGACAAAGACATATGCCACCGCCGCCAGAACTCCGCAATGGACCGGGAGAAATAGGGGGTGTCAAAGTTCTCCCGCAGGGTGAAGCCCATGCTGTCCGCCACCCCCAGGGCCATATCGGTGTAAGAGGAGAAGTCGCAGTAGATCTGGAAGGAGAAGGCCACCGCCGCCCCCATCACCTGCACCGCCCCGTAGGACTCCGGCGCCCCAAAGACGGTATTCACCAGTACCGCCAGCCGGTCAGCCAGCACCATTTTCTTGAACGCGCCCCACAGAAACCGCAGCAGCCCCTGCCGGAACCGGTCCCAGTTAAAGGGGTGGGGCTCCCGAAACTGAGGGGTCAGCTCCTCTGCCCGGCCGATGGGGCCGGATACCACCTGGGGAAAGAAGGAGAGGAAAAGGGCGTGGAGCAGAAAGCTCCGCTGGGCCTCCGTCCTGCCCCGCCACACATCAATGACATAACCCATGGCCTGGAACAGGTAGAAGGAGATCCCCACCGGCAGCACAATGTCCAGCACCGGCGCGTTCCAGGAGACCCCCACGCCCCGGAGTACCCCAGCCGCCAGGGAGAGAGCAAAGTTGACATATTTAAAGAGGAAGAGCAGCACCACATCGGTCAGCAGGCACAGAACCAGTACCGGGCGCTTTTTCTCTCTCCCCAGGGCGATACCCGCCCCATAGGAGGTCAGGATCACAAAGAGCAGCAGGGTGAGGTACACCGTCTTGGCACACAGGTAGAAAAACCAACTGGCCAGCAGCAGCCACACATTTCTCGCCTTCCGGGGCAGCAGAAAATAGCCCAGGGCCGTCACTGGGAAAAAGCAGAGAAAGGGCAGAGACAAAAAGGTCAAAAGGGTCACATCCTTTGCGCAAAAGCCCGCCGCAGGCCGGTCCGGAGGCTTCCCCCCCGGACCTCTGCGGCGGGCCCGATCTACCGTTTACTTGTTCATCTGGGCGCTCATGGCCTGGTCAAAGTGCTCGTTGATCTGCTTGGTGAACTCCAGAGCGGCATTATAGCCCATCTTCTTGTGGCGGTTGTTCATGGCCGCCACCTCGATGATGACCGCCAGATTCCGGCCCGGCTTCACCGGGATGGTCAGGGAGGGCACCTGCACGTCCAGAATGGTGGTGTACAGATTCTCCAGTCCCAGCCGGTCGTACATAGTCCCGTCCTTCCACTGCTCCAGGTTGATGACCATGTCGATCTCGCTCTCTTCCTTGACGGCGCTCATACCGAACAGGCGGCGCACATCGATGACGCCGATGCCACGCAGCTCGATATAGTGGCGGATAAGCTCAGGAGCGGTACCCACCAGACCGCCGGTGACGGTCTGCTTGATCTCCACCGCGTCGTCGGCGATGAGGCGGTGGCCGCGCTTCACCAGCTCAATGGCGGTCTCGCTCTTGCCCACACCGGACTCGCCCAGCAGCAGCACACCCTCGCCGTATACCTCCACCAGCACGCCGTGGCGGGTGATCCGGGGAGCCAGATAGGACTTCAGGGAGGCAATGATGGTACTCATGAGCACGCTGGTGGTGTCCTGGCTGCGGAGCACCGTCCGGTTGTACTTCTCGGCCATCTCCATGCATTCCGGGAAGGGCTCGATGCCCCGGGAGAGGATGAGAGCGGGAATGTCCTGACTCAGCAGCAGCTCAAAGCTCTCCCGCCGCTGATCCGGCGTCAGGCCGGAGAGGTAGGTGTCCTCTACCTTGCCGATGACCTGGAGCCGATGGGGATCAAAATAATCAAAAAAGCCGGTGAGCTGCAGACCGGGGCGGTTCACGTCCTCGGTGCGGATGGCCTGATCCTCATAGCCCGCCGCGCCCCGCAGCACCTCCAGTTTGAATTGCTTGATCAGCTCGCCCAGCTTGACGGTGTATAAGCTCTCCATGTCTCTACCTCCTGGCTGCTTTTCTCTGTTCCTGACCAATGTATTTTATGCTATTATACCATTTTCTCCAACTCATTTGCAACCGGCAGGAAAATTTCCCCGAAAAGGCTCCCGCCCCACTTGACAAAGTATTTCTATCTTTGTAGAATAATATTGTACTATAATTGTAGAGGAGTGAGCCTATGAAATCCATCCGACGTCTGCCCGACGCCGAGCTGGAGGTCATGCAGGCCCTGTGGTCCTGCACGCCGCCGGCCTCCCGCGCCGACATCGAGGCGGTACTCCAGAGCGTCCATCCCATGGCGGTCACCACCCTGCTGACGGTGCTCACCCGGCTGGGGGAGAAAGGCTTCCTTCAAATTGAAAAGCAGGGACGCAAAAGCTACTACACCCCCCTCATCGCTCAAAAGGACTATCTGGCCGCCCAGAGCCGCACCTTTGTCCAGAAGGTGTGCCGGGGCAGTCTGCCCGCCTTCGCCGCCGCCCTGTGCGACAGCGGCCTCACCCGGGAGGAGCTGGAAGAGCTCCGCAAGCTGCTGGAGGAGGACCGGCTATGAACGACTGGCTGGTCTGGCGGCTGAGCTTTGCCCTGATCTTCGGCGCTGCGGTCACCTGGGTACTCTACAGAACAGCAGATCCCCCCGACTTTCTCCGCCCCAAAAAGAATCAGACCAGATTCCGCCCGCTGTTTTTCTACGGCACTCTCCCCTTGTTCTTTCTGGTCCTTCTGCCCTTCCTCCCCTATACGCTGAGCCACGGCGGCTTCAACACCCTGCTGGGCACGCTGTCCCAGGTTTTTCTCCAGCTGGCGTTCTACGACGGCGCGATGCTCCTGCTGCTCCCCCTGCTCCGCCGGTATCTCCAGCCTCAGACCTGCGTGTTTCTGTGGATGCTGCCCAACTACCTCTATCTGGCCCTCAATGCATCCAGCCAGCCTCCCCGCCCCCTGGTGATCATCCCGGTCCCCCTGTCGGCCTGGGCCTTTCAGGCCGTCTGCTGGGTGTGGCTGGCGGGCTTTGTGGGCGTGCTGGGGTGGAAGATCTTCTCCCATCTGCGATTCCGGCGGCGCATCCTGAAGGACGCCCATACCATTACCGACTCCCAGACCGTCCTGCTGTGGCAGGAGCTGGCCCAGTGGGCGGGATATCCCGACCGCTGCCATGCACCGGTCCTCTCCCCTGCCGTCTCCGCGCCCCTGTCCATCGGCCTGTTTGCCTCCACCGTCCGTGTGGTGCTGCCTCAGCGGAGCTACACCCAGGAGGAACTGGCCCTCATCTTCCGCCATGAACTGATCCACATCGGCCGGGCGGACAGCTCTGCCAAATTCTTTCTTACCTTCTGCTCCGCCCTGTGCTGGTTCAACCCCCTGGTATGGAGCGCCATGGACCGGGGCGCGGAGGAGCTGGAGCTGAGCTGCGACCAGGAGGTACTGGACCACATCGGCCAGGCAGGCGGCGAGGGATACGCCCGGCTGCTGCTGTCCACCGCCGAGGAGCAGTCCGGCTTCACCACCTGCCTGTCCGCCTCCGCCTCTGCCCTGCGCTACCGCCTGCGCCATGTGCTCCACCCGGCCTATCGGGGAATCCACGGGTGGGTGGCAGGGCTGGCCATCGCCGCTCTGATGCTCACCTCCGGCTGGATCACCCTGTCCTATGGCAGAGGAAGCGGACGGGACCTTCTGCTCCCGCCCGCGGCCTCCAATCCCTGCCAGATCGAGAGCATTTACCGTTTTCAGGACAGAGAGGGGATGGAGTGCAAAATTGGGGATCAGGATGCCCTTCTGGACTACCTGGGCGGGCTGGAGCTGCGGACGGTGCTGGGTTCATATGACTATCCCCCCGACGGCAGGTGGCTGTCCATGACCTTTCTGGGCCCTGAAAACAAGGGGGTCCATTTGACCGTGCAGGAGGATATGGCCTACACCTACCTGGTCAATGCCCCCTCCTTCCACCAGGCCTACCAGGTGGCCGGCGGGATGGACTGGGACTACCTGGACAGCCTGCTGGTGCCGGTCTAACGAAAAAAGCGGAATATCTTGAAAAAAACACTTGCATTTTTTCAAAACATCTGCTATCATATCGTTCGATGCTTTTATAAGCGTATCCTGACGAGCGAGGAGGTATAAGCGAATGGCCAAATGTGAATTTTGCGACAAGGGCGTTGTCTTCGGCATCAAGGTGTCCCACTCTCACCGCCGTACCAACCGTCCCTGGAAGCCCAATGTGAAGCGCGTCAAGGCGATCGTCAACGGCACGCCCAAGCACGTTTATGTGTGCACCAGATGCCTCCGTTCGGGTAAGGTCACCCGCGCTGTGTGATTGACCAATAGAAAAAGGACTGCCCTGCAGGGCGGTCCTTTTTTCGTTTCCGGGACATGACAAGCCTCTCCTTCTGTGCTATACTGGACCCAGCTTGACAAATGAGGAGGTCCTGCTATGAGCGACTGTCTGTTCTGTAAGATCGCCGCCGGGGAGATCCCGTCCAACAAGGTCTACGAGGACGATCAGGTCTTTGCCTTCTATGACATCGATCCCCAGGCGCCCACCCATTTCCTGGTGATCCCCAAGGCTCACATCGGCTCCTGCGGGGAGATCACCCCCGACAATGCCGGTGTGGTGGCCCACATCTTTGAGGTCATCTCCAAGGTGACCAAGGAGCAGGGCATCACCGACTTCCGGGTGGTGTCCAACTGCGGAGAGCAGGCGGGCCAGTCGGTCCACCACCTGCACTTCCATGTGCTGGCGGGCCGGGATATGACCTGGCCTCCGGGCTGATCCCAACCAAAAAGCGGCCGCGCACAGCGCGGCCGCTTTTGTTATGCTCTCTTTCGCAGATGCCCCTCCAGCCAGGCCAGCACATCCTCATAGACCTGCTGGCGGTTGGTCTCATTGAGCATCTCGTGGCGGCCCTCCGGGTAGAGGCGTACCGTCACGTCCTTCACCCCGGCCTCCCGGAACCAGCGGGCCACCTTTTTAACCCCTTTGCCCTGCTGGCCCACCGGGTCCTTGTCTCCGGCGAAGAAGTATACCGGCGTGTCCGGGTCCAGCCGGGCCAGAGTGCTCTTCCGGGCCAGCAGGTTGAGCCCGTGCATCATATCGTGGAACATGCTGACGGTGGGCAGGAACCGGCACAGGGGGTCGGCACAGTAGGCGTCCACCACCGCCTCATCCCGGGAGATCCAATCGGCCCCGGTGCGGGTGGGCTTGAACTGCTGGTTATAGGCTCCCACCGACAAGCTGTCCAGCAGCTTGCTGTGGGCCCGGGGACCTTTGGTCTTCATCAGCAGCGAGGACAGGGCCAGCCCCGCATTCACCTTGGCAGGGGCCTCCTGCCCTGTGCCCGACAGGATAGCGCCGTCCACCGTCCCCGGCCAGAAACTGAGATAGCCCCGCACCACAAAGGAGCCCATGGAGTGGCCCATGATGATGTAGGGCGCCTCCGGGCAGGCCTCTCCCGCCAGACGTCTGAGGGTCTTGGTGTCCTTCAATACATACTTCCAGCCGTCCTTGTCGGCAAACCAGCCGTATTCCGAGGGGTCCGCCGCCGTACGGCCATGACCCAGGTGGTCGTGGCCCACCACCCAGTACCCGTGCTGGGCCAAAAAGCGGGCAAAGGCGTCGTAGCGGCCGATATACTCCGAGATGCCGTGGACCAGCTGTACCACCGCCCGGGGCTGCTCCGACTCATCTCTCCACCAGGTGGCCCCCACCAGATGGACCCCGTCGCTGGAGGGAAAGGTAAATTCCTGCGTTGTTACCATGGAAATCGCTCTCCTCTTGTGGTACAATGTTTGTTACGATTTCAGTGTATTCCATTGCCCGGTCCCCGTCAAGAGAAAGCGGCGGGTCCCGGCGGAAAGGACGTAGAAACATGAACGCTGTGGAACGCTTTTTGAAGTACGTGACCTATGATACCCAGTCCGACGAGCACAGCCAGACCGTCCCCTCCACCGAAAAGCAGAAGGTGCTGGGCGCCGCTCTGGCGGAGGAGCTGAGCGCCCTGGGCCTGCACAACGCCCACATGGATGAGTTTGGCTATGTCTACGGCTGGCTCCCCGCCACCCCCGGCTGTGAGGGCATCCCCTGCGTGGGCCTCATTGCCCACATGGACACCTCTCCCAGCGCCCCCGGCGCCGATGTGAAGCCCCGCATCGTCCACTACGAGGGGGGCGACATCGTCCTCAACGAGGAAAAGCAGATCCTGATGAAAGCCGCCGATTTTGAGAGCCTGGCCAAGTATGTAGGCCAGGACCTGATCGTCACTGACGGCACCACCCTGCTGGGCGCCGACGACAAGGCCGGCGTGGCCGAGATCATGTCTGCCGTGGAGTATCTCACCCTCCACCCCGAGATCCCCCATGGCCGCATCGCCGTGGGCTTTACCCCCGATGAGGAGGTGGGCAGCGGCGCCGACCACTTCGATGTGGCCGGTTTCGGCGCGGCGGTGGCCTACACCGTGGACGGCGGCGAGCTGGGCGAGCTGGAGTATGAGAACTTCAACGCCGCCGGCGCCCAGATCACCGTTCACGGCGTGAACATCCACCCCGGCTCCGCCAAAAACAAGATGAAGAGCGCCATCCTTATGGCCGTGGAGCTGGTGAACATGCTGCCTCCCGCCGAGACCCCCGCCCACACCGAGGGCTACGAGGGCTTCTATCATCTGTGCGAGATGTCGGGCGACGAGACCACCGCCACCCTCTCCTACATCATCCGCGACCACGACCGGACCAGCTTCGAGGCCCGCAAGGCCTGCCTGACCCGGGTAGTGGACTACCTGAACGCCAAATACGGTGCCGGCACGGTAGAGATGGACCTGAAGGACTCCTACTACAACATGCGGGCGCAGATCGAGCCCCATATGTACCTCATCCTCCGAGCCCGTGCCGCCATGGAGGCGGTGGGGGTCACGCCCCTGGAGGTACCCATCCGGGGCGGCACCGACGGCGCCCGGCTCAGCTATATGGGCCTTCCCTGTCCCAACCTGTGCACCGGCGGTGTAAACTTCCACGGCGTCCACGAGTACATCCCCACGGAGGCTCTGGAAAAGATGACCCAGGTGCTGGTCAACCTGGTACGCAATCAGTAAACAAAGCACAGAGGGGCCGCTCCCATTGGGAGCGGCCCCTCTGTTTCTTTACAGGACAATCTGGAAAAACTGCCAGATCAGCTTGCAGCCGTAGAAGATAATGACGATGCCGCACACCACGTTGATGACCCGCAGGATCTTATCGTTAAAGCGGGCAGAGAAGAGGGAGATCAGCACCGTGATGCCGAAGAACCACAGGAAGGAGGCGGTGGAGGAGCCCAGGATCAGCTGGGTGCTCACCCCGCCGGGGTTGCCCGCCCGGAAGCCGCCGAACAGCATGGTGCCGTCGATGATGGCCTGGGGATTGAACCAGGTGACCACGCAGGCCTTGGCCGCCACGCGGGGCAGGGAGATGTTCACATCCACGTTGTTGTCCATGGTGGGCTTATCCCGCAGCAGGCCAATGCCGATCCAGATGACGATGGCGCCGCCCACCAGCAGAATGACCATCTGCAGCCAGGTGAAGTGCTCCATCAGCGCGCCGATGCCGAAGAAGCAGGCCAGCGCCAGGGTCACGTCAAAGAAGATCACGATGAGGGCGGTCAGCAGCGCCTTATGCCGGGGCTGGGTCAGGGCGGAGTTGATGACGAACAGGTTCTGCATTCCGATGGGGGCCACATAGGCCAGGCCGATACCGAGGCCGGTCAGATAGGGCGGCATGGAAATTCCTCCTAAAAAACACTTTTCATTTTTACAACCTGGTAGTATTATAGTACCTATCTTCACCCAGTGCAAGAACGCAGAAATTTCGTACCAGGTAAGGAGGAACTGACCTGTGGAGCATGAAAACTGTCCCTGTATGGAGACCTGCCCCCTGAACCACGCCCTGTCCCTCATCGGCGGCAAATGGAAGATGCAGATCCTGTGCTCTCTGTACAACAACGGTCCCACCCGGTACAACCAGCTGAAAAAGACGCTGGACGGGGTGTCCAACACCGTGCTGGCCAACGCCCTGCGGGAGCTGGAGGAGGACAAGCTGGTCACCCGCATGGAGTATCTGGAGGTACCGGTGCGGGTGGAATACAGCATCACCGAGCCCTGCAAGCGGCTCATCCCCATTCTGGATCAGCTGGGCAACTGGAGCATCTCCCTGTAAGAAAAGCCGCAGGCAGAGCCTGCGGCAGCATATCAACTCAGTCTTTGTGGGTCATGTTGAACTTGACCCGGTTCCAGAAGGTGTCCTTTTCGTATCCCTTGGATACACGGAAGTTCCACTCGGCGTCCCTGGCCCGCCTGCGGCAGGCCCGCTCGGTGGCATCCATCCGGTCCTCGGGGGGGAGGTTCTGACTCAGTCTGGCCTGCATCATGGCAAAGGCACCATTCATTCCCAACGCACTCATGCTGTACTCCTTTCTCAGTCAGCACAACAACCGGGGCTTCCTTCTGGCTTAAAGATACCAGCCGGCTATGAAAAAGTCAACGGGAGAAAACCGCGAAAAACGCCGGTTTCCGGCGGTTAGGAGAAACAATATGTCTAAAACTTTGGTATTGGCGGAAAAGCCCTCGGTAGCGCGGGAATTGGCCCGTGTGCTGGGTTGTAAAAAATCCGGCGAGGGCTTTCTGGAGGGAGAGCGCTACATCGTCACCTGGGCCCTGGGCCATCTGGTAGAGCTGGCGCCCCCGGAGGACTACGACAAGGCCTGGGCCAAGTGGGATCTGCTCACCCTGCCCATGCTGCCCGACAGGATGAAAACGGTGGTCATCCCCCAGTCCGGCCGCCAGTTCCGGGCGGTGCAGTCCCTCATGCGCCGGGGAGATGTGTCCGATCTGGTCATCGCCACCGACGCCGGCCGGGAAGGCGAGCTGGTGGCCCGGTGGATCATGGAGAAGGCGGGCTGGAAGAAACCGGCCAAGCGGCTGTGGATCTCCTCCCAGACCGACAAGGCCATCAAAGAGGGCTTCGCCCACCTGCGCCCCGCTGCCGACTACGACAATCTGTACCACTCCGCCCGGGCCCGCAGCGTGGCCGACTGGGTAGTGGGCCTCAACGTCACCCGGGCCCTCACCTGCAAGTACAACGCCCAGCTCTCCGCCGGCCGGGTCCAGACCCCCACCCTGGCTCTCATCGTCGACCGGGAAGAGGAGATCCGCAAGTTCCAGCCCAAGGAATTCTTCACCGTATCCGTCAAGCTTCCAGGCTTTACGGCTACATGGCGGGATAAAGACGGACAGGCCCGTATTTTCAATATGGAGCAAGCAGAAGCACTTGTCGCCCGCTTGAGCGGCAAGACTGCTCTTGTCACCGAGATCAAGCGGACCTGGAAGCAGACTCCGCCTCCGGCTGCCTATGATCTCACCGAGCTGCAGCGGGACGCCAACAAGAAATACGCCTACTCCGCCAAGGAGACCCTGTCGGTGATGCAGAACCTGTATGAGGTCCACAAGATCCTTACCTATCCCCGCACCGACTCCCGCTATATCTCCGACGACGTGGTACCCACCCTGCCTGAGCGGCTGCGCAGCGTCATGATCGACGAGTACGCCCCCCTGGCCCGGCAGATCATGACCCGCCGTCCCCTCCAGACCCGCTACCTGGTGAACAACGCTAAGGTGAGCGACCACCACGCCATCATCCCCACCGAGGATCAGGTAGAGCTGTGGCGGCTCAGTGGTCCCGAGCGCAATATCTTTGATCTGGTGGCCCGCCGGTTTCTGGCGGTACTGCTGCCCCCCTTTGAGTATGAAGAGGTCTCCCTCAAGCTGACCATCGACGGCGAGAGTTTCTACGCCAAAGGTAAGCTTGTCAAGGAGTTGGGCTGGAAGGCTGCCTATGACCGCTCCTTCGACCTGGAGGAGGAAGACGGCGAGGAGGAGTGGGAGCAGTCTCTCCCCGACCTGAAACAGGGAGACAAGCTGACGGTCCAGTCTGTCCGGATCAACTCCGGCAAGACCGCACCCCCCAAGCGGTACACCGAAGCCACCCTTCTCACCGCCATGGAGCACCCCGCCGCCCAGGTGAAGGGCAGGGACCAGAGCAAGATCCTGGATGAGACCGGCGGCCTGGGTACTCCCGCTACCCGGGCGGACATCATCGAAAAGCTGTTCTCCGCCTTCTACATCGAGCGGCGGGGCAAGGAGCTGGTGCCCACCTCCAAGGGCATTCAGGTGGTGGGGCTGGCCCCCGCCGACCTGCGCTCGGCCTCCCTCACCGCCAAATGGGAAAAACGGCTGGGGGACATCGCCCAGGGCAAGGAGCAGGAGGACGCCTTCGTGGGAGAGATGAAGGGCTACGCCTCCCACCTGGTGGCCGAGGTCAAGGCCAGCGACGCCACCTACACCCACGACAATGTGACCCGGGAGAAGTGCCCCGACTGCGGCAAGTTCCTGCTCAGTGTCAAGGGCAAGCGGGGTAAGCTGCTGGTGTGCCCCGACCGGGAATGCGGCTACCGCCGCTCAGTGACCCAGACCACCAACGCCCGCTGCCCCAACTGCCACAAAAAGATGGAGCTGCGGGGCGAGGGGGACAAGCAGCTCTTCGCCTGTGTGTGCGGCTACCGGGAGCGGCTCAGCGACTTCAAGAAGCGGCGGGAGAGCAAGTCCGCCGGCAAGGGAGATGTGCGCCGCTACCTCCAGCAGCAGGAGCAGCGGCAGGATTCCGGCAATTCCGCCATGGCGGAACAGCTGAAAAAGTGGCTGGAACAGAACAAATAAGAGAGAAACAGAGAGAAAAGAGGGGTTTGTATGGACATGATCGTATCCTTCCTCAACTGGCTGGACGACTTTATCTGGGGCATTCCCATGATCGTCCTGCTGCTGGGCACCCACCTGTTTATGACGGTGCGTACCGGCTTCATCCAGCGCAAGACCTTCACCGGCGTTCGTCTGTCGGTGACCCGTGACCCGGACTCCCCCGGCGATGTGAGCCAGTTCCAGGCCCTCACCACCGCCCTGGCCTCCACCATCGGCACCGGCAATATTATCGGCGTGGGTACCGCCATCTTCCTGGGCGGCCCCGGCGCAGTGTTCTGGTGCTGGATCGCCGGCATCTTCGGCATCGCCACTAAGTATGCCGAGTCCCTCATCGCCGTCAAGTATCGGGTGCGCACTCCCGACGGCAAAATGCAGGGCGGCGCCATGTACGCTCTGGAGCGGGGCCTGGGTCTGAAATGGCTGGGCGTCCTCTTTGCCGCCCTGGCCGCCCTGGCCTCCTTCGGCATTGGCTGCGGCACCCAGATCAACGCCATCGCCGAGGTCATCCAGAACAACGTGCCCTTCTCCATCCCGCCCATCGTCATCGGCATTGTGGGCGGCCTGCTCACCGCCATTGTCATCATCGGCGGCATCAGTTCCATTGCCAGAGTGTGTGAGAAGCTGGTGCCCTTTATGGCCATCTTCTATGTGCTGGGCTGCATCATCATCCTGGGCTTCAACTACGACTTCATTCTCCCCGCCATCGGCGCCATCATCCGCCTGGCCTTTACCCCCGGCGCGGTAGCCGGCGGTCTGGTGGGTCAGGGCCTGATGATCGCCATGCGCTTCGGCGTGGCCCGGGGCCTGTTCTCCAACGAGTCCGGCATGGGCTCCGCCCCCCTGGTGGCCTCTGCCGCCCAGACCCGCAACCCGGTGCGACAGGCTCTGGTCTCCGCCACCGGCACCTTCTGGGACACCGTGGTGGTGTGCCTCATGACCGGTCTGGTGCTGGTTTCCACCATCATGAAAAATCCCTCCATCAACATGGCCGATGTCACCGACGGCGGCAAGCTGACCACCCTGGCCTTTGCCCAGATCCCCGTACTGGGCCCCGTTATTCTGGTCATCGGCATCATCACCTTCGCCTGGTCCACCATCCTGGGCTGGTCCTACTACGGTGAGCGCTGCGCCCAGTACCTGTGGGGCAAGAAGGCCATCCTGCCCTACAAGATCCTCTTCGTGGCGGTCGTGGTGGTGGGCCCGGTGCTGGCCCTGGATCTGGTGTGGACCATCGCCGACATTCTCAACGCCTTTATGGCCATTCCCAACCTGATTGCGGTGCTTCTCCTCTCCGGCGTCATCGCCAAAGAGACCAGGCATTATCTGAACCATCTGGACGAGGTGGACACCACCGAGATCCCCAGCGTGGATAAATAACCGGTTGACAGGTTTGCCATCCGGTGCTATGATAAGGCCAACAAGTTCATATGCAGTCTTCAGGGCAGGGTGAAATTCCCGATCGGCGGTAAAGTCCGCGAGCGCGCAAGCGCAGGATTTGGTGTGATTCCAAAACCGACAGTTAAAGTCTGGATGGAAGAAGACGCCGGCGGGAATGAATATATCCCTTTTCTTATGGTTTTTTACCCCGCCCCGCAGTTGCTTTCTCAGCGCCCCGAAGTTGCTTCGGGGCGCTTTTTTCGTCCCGAAAAAGGAGGGACAAGCCATCATGAACGATACCGACTGCATGGCGTTGGCCATCAAGCTGGCCCGCAATGGCACCGGCTGGACCAGCCCCAACCCTCTGGTGGGGGCGGTGCTGGTGAAGGAGGGCCGCATCATCGGTCAGGGCTGGCACCGCCGCTGCGGCGGTCTCCACGCCGAGCGGGAGGCCCTGGCCGCCTGCACGGAGGACCCGGCGGGGGCCACGCTGTACGTCACGCTGGAGCCCTGCTGCCATCAGGGCCGTCAGCCCCCCTGTACCCAGGCCATTCTGGAGGCGGGCATCCGCCGGGTGGTCATCGGCTCCCGGGACCCCAATCCCCTGGTCCACGGCAAGGGGGCTGCCCTGCTGCGGCAGGCTGGAGTCACGGTGGAAGAGGACTTCATGCGTAACCAATGCGACGCCCTCAACCCGGTGTTTTTCCACTACATCACCCACAAAACCCCCTACGTGGCCATGAAGTACGCCATGACCGCCGACGGCAAAATCGCCTGCCACACCGGCCTGTCCCAGTGGGTCACCGGCGAGACTGCCCGCTCCCACGTCCACACCCTGCGCCACCAGTACCGGGGTATTCTGGCTGGCATCGGCACGGTGCTTCAGGACGATCCCATGCTGACCTGCCGCATGGACGGCGGTCGGAACCCGGTGCGCATCGTCTGCGACTCCCACCTGCGTAACCCGTTGGACTCCAACCTGTGCCGCACCGCAAAAGAGGTACCCACCATCATAGCCTGCGCCTCCCCTGATCGGGACAAGCGAACGGCACTGGAGGAGTTGGGGATCACCGTGCTGGACCTGCCCGGCCCCGACGGCCGAGTGGACCTGCCCGCCCTGATGGCGGAGCTGGGGAAGCGGGAGATCGACGGTATTCTGCTGGAAGGGGGCGGCGGGCTCAACGAGTCCATGCTGCGGCAGGGCCTGGTCCACAAGGTATACTGCTATCTGGCCCCCAAGCTCTTCGGCGGGGCAGACGCCAAAAGCCCGGTGGAGGGCGTGGGAGTGGACTCCCCCGATCAGTGCTGGCGACTCTCTCCCCCCACCTGTACCCCCATGGGGGAGGATCTTCTGCTGGAATACGAGGTGATACAACATGTTCACAGGGATCATTGAGGAATTGGGCACCGTCCGCAAGCTGGGCCCCGGCAGTCTGGAGCTGGCCGCCCGCACGGTGCTGGAGGGCACCCGCCTGGGAGACTCCATCGCGGTGAACGGGGTGTGCCTCACGGTGACCGCCCTCTCTCCCGCCGGTTTCACCGCCGACGTGATGCCCGAGACCTTCCGCCGCACCGGACTGGGCGGACTCCGTCCCGGCTCCCAGGTCAATCTGGAGCGGGCCATGGCGGCCGACGGCCGCTTCGGCGGGCATATCGTCACCGGCCACATCGACGGCACCGGTACGGTAAGTTTCCTTCGGCGGGAGGGCAATGCGGTGTGGGTAACCATAGCCGCCGCCCCGGAGCTGCTGGCAGGCATTGTGGAGAAGGGCTCCATCGCCATCGACGGCATCAGCCTGACGGTGGCCGCTGTCACCGACCGGGACTTTTCTGTCTCCATCATTCCCCACACCGGAGCCCAGACCACCCTGCTGGACCGGCGTGCCGGGGACACCGTCAACCTGGAGACCGACATTTTGGGAAAATACGTGGCCAGACTGCTGGGCCGGGAGACTTCTAGGTCAACCGGCATCACTATGGAATTTCTGGCCCAGCACGGATTTTAAAGGAGGATACATACCATGGGATTTGCCACCATTGAGGAGGCCCTGGAGGAGCTGCGGGCCGGACACCTCATCATGTGCATCGACGACCCCGACCGGGAGAACGAGGGCGATTTGATCTGCGCCGCCCAGTTCGCCACCACCGAAAACGTCAACTTTATGGCGGTCCACGCCAAGGGCCTCATCTGCACCCCCATGTCGGAGGCGGTGGCCGCCCGGCTGGGGCTGGAGCAGATGGTGAAGGTGAACACCGACAACCACCAGACCGCCTTCACCGTGTCCATCGATCATATGGACACCACCACCGGCATCTCTGCCGAGGAACGGGGCTTTACCTGCCGCCGGTGCGCCGCCCCCGACTCCAAGCCGGAGGAGTTCCGCCGGCCCGGCCATGTGTTCCCCCTGGTGGCCCGCCGGGGCGGGGTACTGGCCCGCAACGGCCACACCGAGGCCACAGTGGACCTGTGCCGCCACGCGGGACTGGCCGAGTGCGGCCTGTGCTGCGAGATCATGCGGGAAGACGGCACCATGATGCGCACCACCGAGCTGCTGCAAAACGCCGAGACCTGGGGCGTGAAGGTCATCACCATCAAGGATCTGCAGGACTACTGCCGCCTCCACGACAAGCATGTGGTCCGGGAGGCGGTGGCCAAGATGCCCACCAAGTACGGCGACTTCACCATCTACGGCTACACCAACGATCTCACCGGTGAAAGTCATGTGGCCCTGGTGAAGGGGGAGATTGGGGACGGCATGGGTGTACTGTGCCGGGTCCACTCCGAGTGCCTCACCGGCGACGTGTTCGGCTCCCAGCGGTGCGACTGCGGCCAGCAGCTGGCCGCCGCCATGGAGCGCATCGAGCAGGAGGGCCGGGGCGTGGTGCTCTACATGCGCCAGGAGGGCCGGGGCATCGGCCTCATCAACAAGCTCAAGACCTACACCCTCCAGGAGCAGGGCTATGACACGGTGGAGGCCAACATCAAGCTGGGCTTCGCCCCCGACCTGCGGGAGTACTGGATCGGGGCTCAGATTTTGCGGGACCTTGGCGTCAAGCAGCTGCGGCTGCTCACCAACAATCCGGACAAGATCTACGGCCTGTCCGGCTTCGGCCTGGAGATCACCCAACGGGTACCCATCGAGGTGGCACCCCAGGAGCACGACCACTTCTATCTGTGGACCAAGCGTGAAAAAATGGGCCACCTGCTGGAGCAGGTGACCGACGACGACAAAATTCAGGGAGGTATTTGACATGAACATTCTGGAAGGTAAGCTGGTAGGCAGCGAGGGTCTGCACATCGCCATCGTGGCATCCCGATTCAACGAGTTCATCGTGAGCAAGCTGCTCTCCGGCGCGGAGGACGGCCTGGTGCGCCACGGTGTCCCCACGGAAAACATCGACATGGCCTGGGTGCCCGGCGCTTTTGAGATCCCGGTGGCCACCCTTCATCTGGCCCAGAGCGGCAAGTATGACGCGGTGATTTGCCTGGGCGCGGTGATCCGGGGCTCCACCTCTCACTACGACTATGTGTGCGCCGAGGTGTCCAAGGGGGTGGCCCAGGCCTCCCTCCAGACCGGCAAGCCGGTGCTCTTCGGGGTTCTCACCACCGACACCATCGAGCAGGCCATCGAGCGGGCCGGCACCAAGGCGGGCAACAAGGGCTATGACTGCGCCCTGTCGGCCATTGAGATGGTCAACCTCTTCCGCCAGCTGGCCTAAACCCACTGGCATTGACCGGGCTGTGATCCTCCGGTATAATACGCTCAGCAGCCCGGACAAAGGAGGACAAGCGCCATGCTCTTCACCAGGATCGACAAGAAAACCTGGCCCCGCAGCGCCTATTTTGACCACTACTTTACCCAGGTGCCCTGCACCTACAGCGCTGTGTTCAAGCTGGACATCACCAGGCTGAGGCAGCGGGGTCAGAAGCTCTACCCCGCCATGCTGTATGCCCTCTCCACAGCGGTGAACTGCCATCAGGAGTTCCGTATGGCTATCAACGAGGCAGGTGAACTGGGGTTTTATGACCAGGTCCATCCCTGCTACACCGTCTTTCACCGAGATACCGAGACCTTTTCCAATCTGTGGACCGCCTACACCCCGGACTATGCCGCTTTCTGCGCCGCCTTCGAGCATGATATGGCCGTCTATGGGGATCGGCAGGGCCTGATGTCCCGGACGGATACCCCCGAAAATACCTTTCCGGTATCCATGGTCCCCTGGGCCAGCTTTGAAGGGTTCAATCTGAACCTGCAGAAGGGCTACGACTACCTACCCCCCATTTTTACCATGGGGAAGTTTTATGAGGACGGCGGCAGGACCTTGCTGCCTCTGGCCGTACAGGTACACCACGCGGTATGTGACGGCTTCCATCTGTGCCGGTTGGTAAATGAGGTGCAGGAACTGGTGAATGACTTGGGGGCGCAGACCCACAGTATCAACAACTGATAAAAGACCCGGTCTCTCCGTAAACGGAGAGACCGGGTCTTCTGTGTGAAGGGGTCATTTGCCCGGAAGGAAGCACACTACAGCCAGAAGGAAAACACCACGCCGCTGCTTGTATTGCGCGCCGAGCATTTCCCTCCGTGGAGTTCCACGATGTTCTTTGCGATGGCCAGACCCAGGCCGGTGCCGCCGCCCGAGCGGGCCTGATCCCCCCGGTAAAAGGTGTCCCACACGTGGTCCAGCTCCTCCCGGGACAGTGGGGTACAGGTATTCTCAATGGAAAACCAGGTACCCTCCCGGCCCTTCCACACCTGCACCCAGATGGAACCTCCCTCCGGGGTGTACTTCACCGCGTTGCTGGCAAAGTTCTCCACCACCTGAGCCATACGGCTCTCGTCGGCATTGACGGTACACTCCTCCTTCAGGTCCAGGGTCAGCTTGAGCTCTTTTTCCTCCACCGCCCGCTCCAGCCGTTCAAAGACCGACCGTGTCAGTTCCGTCAGGGAGAAGGTGTCCCGGGCCAGCTTGACCTTGCCCGCCTCCAGCCGGGACAGATCCAGCATCTCCAGCACCATGGCGTCCACCCGGCCGGTTTCGGCCAGGATCACGTCCAGATATTTGTCCCGCTTCTCCTCGGCGATGTGCTCCTTCAGGCCCTCCGCATAGCTGTGGATCACCGCCAGAGGGGTCTTCAGCTCATGGGCAATGTTGGAGGTCATTTGCCGCCGGTTGGCCTCGGCTGTTTTGGCGTAGTCCAGAGCGGTGTTGAGTCTGGTCGTTTCGTTTCGGGCCAGCCGGAGCTGTTCCATCCGGTCATAATACCCCTGGCGCAGCTCTACCGGCTCCCGCCAGCCCCCGTTTCTATAGGGCGGCTCCGCCCGCGCCTGCGGATGGTTGAGTCCCCAGCTTACCTCCCGCACCGGGCAAATGAGCCGCCGGTTCAGGAAGGCCCGCACACAGAGCACCAGCAGGGCCGCCAGGCCAAAGGTAATCAGGTAGATGTTCCGCAGTTCCCCCATGGCGGTCTCCCAGGGGGAGCACCAGGCCGCGCTGACCACATAGAATTGCAGCTCCGGCACATCCTCTGTCTGATCGCCGCCATACCCCTTCTCCCCCTGGTAGTGAGCGGTCAGGTAGCTTTCTCCCTCATATTCCTCATAATAAGCGGTGCTGAGAATGAGCAGGTCCGGACCCTCGTACCGGCTGAGGTTCTGGCTGCCCTCCGCCAGCGTTGGCCCCACCTGCTCCACCATGTCGGCCACACTGTCATACCGGGTCCCCCGGTAGGAGAAGGAGGGGGACTTGTCCTGGCAGCACACATCCAGATAGTCGGCGTATAGGGTCACCTGCTCCGCTCCGGCGGACACGGCCTCCGGGTCCTCGTAGAGCGGGCGCCAGGTCAGCCCCGCCTCCTCCACCACATTGGACACCGTATAGGAGCCGTTCCGGGGTAGCACGTCCCAAAGATCTTCCTGGGCGATATACTCCGCCCGAACCAGGGTCATCTCCGTCCCGTCATAAACGCCCGTAAATCGCATGGCGGCCGCATCAAAGTGGAGGTTATGCTTGACCAGCTCCAGTCCGCCCTCCACCAGCTTTTCCCGCCGGAACGGGGCCCTGGCAGAGTGGCCGGACGTCTCCTCCCCTGCCTTCCACTGGTCCTCGGTCAAAACGGTAAAGTAGAAAAAATCCTCCCAGCTGCCGGCCAGGCAGTTGCCCTGAGCGTCATAAACGGCGTTGGCTACAAAGACCTGGTCACTGTAGCGCCGCTGGAGAAAGCCGCTGTTTCCGTTGGCGATGGGGGTGCCCCAGGCAAATTCCCCTGTAGCCACCGTCTCCCATACCGCTCGCTCCCAGAAATTCTGATAGAGGTCCGGGTCCCCCCAGGCCTGGGAGAGCCTGGCGTTTCCGGCCAAAAGCTCCGCCCGGTCCTCATTGTCTTCCAGGTAGCGATCGGCGGCCAGTTCCGCCGTCAGGGCAGTCAGCAGATACATGCCCACCAGCCACAGGAAGAGGGCCAGCCCGGCCAGCAGCAGGGTGACAGCGGTCAGGGATTTGATCCGAAACGGCTTTTTCATGCTCACCCCTCCAGTCGGTACCCCGCCTTGATGACGGTCTTGATCCGTCCGGCCTCCTCACCCAGCTTGTCCCGCAGGCGGCGGATGTGGGTGTCCACCGCCCGGGACTCCCCCTCATAGTCATAGCCCCAGCACTTCACCAGCAGCTGCTCCCGGCTCATGACCATATTTTTGTTCTGCATGAGACAGCGCAGTAGGGAAAACTCCTTGGGGGTCAGGGCCACTTGCTTGTGGTTAACATAAACCTTCTGGGCCGACAGTTCCAGCGCGATGCCCCCCACCTCCAGCCGGTCGCCGGAGCGCATAGTCCCCCGGCTGCGCCGGATGAGAGCCATGGTTTTGGCGTACAGCACCGACAGGGTAAAGGGCTTGGTGATGTAGTCGTCCGCCCCCAGCTCGTAGCCCAGCAGCTTGTCCTCTTCATCGGAGAGGGCGGTAAGGAAGAGGATGGGCACGTCGCTGGTCCTGCGCACCGCCCGGCACACCGACAGCCCGTCCAGCTCGGGCATCATAATGTCCATGAGCACCGCGTCAAAGGACTCCTCCTCCAGCCGGGCCAGGGCCTGTACCCCGTTTTCCGCCTCCACCGGAAGCTCCCCCTTGCTGGAGAAGTAGTCGCACAGCACCTCCCGCAGTCTGGCCTCATCCTCCACGATGAGCACTTTGCTGTTCATGGCCGCTCCCTCCCTTTCGCCCCTATCCTACCCCGGGCATGTGTACGTTCTGTGTCATTCCGAACTATTTTATCCAGTTTAGCATGGGCGGAAAGGGGCACGCCGCAGCTGCGGCGCGCCCCTTCCTGCGCTGTATGCTCTTACGCCTTGACGGCGGTGACGGCGATCTCGATCTTGCACTGGTCCGCCAGGCCCACGTTGCCGTAGCACAGCCGGGCAGGCATATGCTTGGGATCAAAGTGACGCACATACTCGGCGTTCATCTCGTCCCGCTCGGCAAAGTCCCGCAGCAGCACGTCGATGCGCACCACATGGTCCATGTCGGAG
This sequence comes from Flavonifractor sp. An82, assembly GCF_002159265.1. Classification (GTDB taxonomy): domain Bacteria; phylum Bacillota; class Clostridia; order Oscillospirales; family Oscillospiraceae; genus Flavonifractor. The sequence continues at coordinate 25,072 of NZ_NFHG01000006.1, read as the reverse complement.
CCGTGGCGCTCCAGCAGGGCCTTCAGGTTGTCCAGCACCTGACAGGTCTCCTGGGTGATGGTGCCGCACACCAGATCGCCGGTGTTCAGGTCCTCCGACACCAGACCGGAGAGGAAGAGAAACTTCCCGTCCACCGTCACCAGGTCGGAATAGGGGGCGCTCATATCGTCGGTAAAGCGAATGTACTCGTTTGCCATTTGGTCCACCTCATCTGTTTTTCATTGGGGCAGCCTCCTGCCCATCTATGGAATCACCGCTATTATCTCATAAGGACGCCCCGGAATCAATCGGCACTTTATCCTCCTGACCTCTCTCCTTCGACAGGATTCGCCCGCTTTCTTGGACCGGGTGGGATACAATGGAAAAAACACCAAATTTGCACCCATCCGGTCGGCAGGAGGTCAGATCACATGAAACAAAAGCTATTGGCTCTGGGCCTGGCGCTGCTGCTGGCGCTGACCGCAGGCTGTGGAGCTGTCCCCGCCCCGCAGGCTACGCCCTCGCCCTCACTTTATGCCGTCCAGACCCCGCCGGAGAGGCCCTCCCCCTCCCCCACTGCCTCTCCCACACCTACGCCTACGCCGCTCCCAACTCCTACGTCCACACCCACGCCGGAGCCCAGCGTCCAGCCCGTGGTACAGGACATTGCGCTGAGTGACTACATTCTCAACACCAACACCCGGAAATTCCACAAGCCCGGCTGCTCCAGCGTGGATCAGATGAAGGAGTCCAACAAGCAGGCCTATACCGGCCTGCGGGAGGACGTGATCGCCCGGGGGTACTCCCCTTGCGGCCGGTGCAAGCCATAGAACGTGAAAACCCCGAGGAGATTCTCCTCGGGGTTTCTTTACAGCAGGGATATGGTCACCAGCACAATGCCGATGACAGTCAGAATCACGCCGGTCAGACGGTTGAGCCGTTCCGGGGACGCCTGGGTGGCAATGCGGGCAGCGATCTGGGCCCAAATCAGGGTAAAGACCACACAGAGCAGCAGCAGGTCCAGGCTGGGCATGTTGCCCAAGGCAAAGTGGCTGGCCGCTCCGGTGAGGGCGGAGAAGGTCATCACAAACACGCTGGTACCCACGGCAGTCTTCAATTCGTAGCCCAGCACCATGGTGAGTACCATCAGCATCATCATACCGCCGCCGGCCCCGAAAAAGCCGCAGATCAAACCGATGCAGCAGCCTCCTGCCGCACCCTTGACAATCTGCATCACCCGGCTGCTGTCCTGCATGGTGTGCCTGGGCTTCACCGACGGAAGCAGAAGGAACTTCAGGCCCAGCACCAGGGTCATGAACACCGAAAAGCCTCCCAACGTGCCGTCCGGTACAAAGGAGGACAGCCAGCTGCCCACCAGGGTCATGCTCAGGACACCGCACATCATGACAAAACCGTTTTTCAGGTCAATGGCCCCGCTTTTGGCGTAGGTACGGGCGCTGACGGCGCTGGCCAGCACATCGCTGGCCAGTGCGATCCCGATGGCGTCATAGGCGGGCAGGTCCAAAAAAGTCACCAGCATGGGGCTGATTACGGTGGCGGCGCTCATCCCGGCAAAGCCGGTGCCGATGCCCGCCCCTGCGCTGGCCAGAAAACAAATCAAAATCCGAAAGGCTACTTCTTCCAACAGGGTGCACCTCCATGCTGCCCATTATATAACATTTGGCGCTTGGAGGGTACCTTTTTTCGCTTTTGTCCTGCCTTACTCTGTCTTGGAGATGGCCGTGATCACCGGCATGGAACCCTCCACGCCCAGCTCTCCGGTATAGGTGATGCTGACCTTGTCGCCCTCGGCAAAGTCGTCGGCATTGACGCCCTTGCCGTAGTTCATGACCTGATACTCGCCCTCATCGGTCAACAGCACCAGATAATCGCCCTTCTGGTTGATGATACCCTGGACCGTCTTCCCTTCAGCTTGAGCCGATGTGCTGGAGCCGGGCTTACTGTTCCCCTTACCGTCCCCGACCGTCCCGCAGGCCGTCAGACACAGGGCCGCCAGCATCACGGCCATCACAAGGCAGATCATACGTTTCATAGTCATTCTTCCTTTCTATACAGCGGGCTTGCCGCCCTTGCTGTATAGAAGACTCACGACTGATCCAGATAGTTGTAAACATTTATAAATCTTAAGATAGAGCGTTCTTTACCTGCTTATGGCAAAACGGCCGTAATAGTCAGAGATTTTTCGTCCGTGCTCTCCGCCCGGATCTTGCCCTTGTGTGCCGCCACCACGCTTCTGGCAATGGACAGCCCCAGGCCGTACCCGCCGGTCTGGGTACTGCGGGACTGGTCCACCCGGTAGAAGCGGTCAAACAGATGCTCCAGCTGATCCTTTTCCACAGGCTGGGCCGTGGTGTTGGACACGGTCAGCTGCAAACTCCGTCCCCGCCGCTCCAGCCCCACAGACAGCTTCCCGCCCGGGGGCGCATATTTCAGGGCGTTGTCCATCAGGATGGAAACCAGCTGGCGGATGGCCTTCTCATCCCCCGTATAGGACAGCATGGGCTGGATCGAGACCGTCAGCTCCTTCTCCTGGCTTCTGGCCGGTGCCTGGAAGGACTGGACCATCTCCTCCACCACATCAGAGATGGGGAACTCAATGGTCTGCAATGTGGGGTTCTCCTCCTCCATGCGGGAGAGATAGATGAGATCATTGGTCAGTCCGGTCAGCCGCTGGGCCTGGCGGCGGATATCGGTCAGCCACTGGTTTTCTCCGCACTCCAGCTCCACCAGGTCGGCGTCGGCGCTGATGATGGTCAGGGGGGTCTTCAGCTCATGGCCTGCATCGGTAATGAAGCGCTTCTGCTTCTCATAGCTCTCCGCCACCGGCCGGACGATCCGCCGGGAGAGGAGGAGCAGCAGGAGCAGCACAGAGGCCAGCCCCAGCAGGGCCAAAGCCACACTGGCGGCCAGGGTGGTGTAAAAGCTGGACAGACCGCGACTGCAGTCCAGGAAGATGATACGGGTCCCCTCCGTTTCCTCACAGCGGAGATAGCGATAGCTCCCCAGAAAGCCCTTTTCGCGCCCCCCTTCCCACACCTGCATGGCATATTCTTCCGCATCCGTCCCGTCAACGGCCGCAATCTGGCCTGTATCGGCCTGGAGCACCTGGCCGTTGTCATCCACCAGCACAGAGAAATAGCGGGACTCATAGGGGGTCTCCGGGGACAGGCCGGGCATGTGCTTTCCCCGGTCCTCCTGAGGCTTCACCGGCTGGAATCCGTCAGGGGGCTCCCGCATGGGAAAGCCGCCGTCGTTGGCTCCCAGCACCGCCAGAATGGCGTCGGCGTCGGTCACCACCTTATGGTAGCTCATCAGATTGACGCCCCCCAGGATCAGAAAGAGCACCACCGCCAGGGAAAACATGGACGCCGCAATCAGTTTGCGCCGCAGAGACCGGATCATGACTGTCCCTCCAGAGAGTAGCCCGCGTTGCGGGTCACCTTGATCTGGATATCGGCGTGGAGGGCGGTCAGCTTTTTCCGCAGGTAGGAGATGTACACCCACACCACATTGAGCTCCACGTCACTGTCATAGCCCCAGATCCGTTCCAGGAACCGTTCAGTGGGGATGAGCTGACGGGGATTGCACATCAGCAGCTCCATCATCTGATACTCCTTGTTGGCCAGCCGGAAGCTGCCGGTGGGGGAACTGAGCTCAAAGGTGGCCTGATCCAGGGTGATATTGCCGAAGGTGATCCGGCTGCTGACCTGGCCGGTCTGGGTGCGGGTCATGGCCCGGATGCGGGCCATCAGTTCCTGGGTGGAGAAGGGCTTGGTCAGGTAGTCGTTGGCCCCGGTGTCCAGGCCCAGCACCTTGTCGCTCACCTCCGACTTGGCGGTAAGCAGCAGCACTGGAATGGGATTGCCCTGCTCCCGCAGCCGCCGCAGCACCGTAAGGCCGTCCACCTTGGGCATCATGATATCCAGGATCAGTGCGTCGTAACTGCCCCCCTCCAGGTAGGCCAGCGCCTCCTCCCCGTCATAAACCGCGTCCGCGGAATAGTTGCTGCGCTCCAGAAGAGCCACCAGGGCCCGGGACAGGGAGCGTTCATCCTCGGCAAGCAAAATGCGCAAGGCTACCCTCTCCTTTCGATCCAATGTGAGTTCCATTTTGCAGTCGCTACCTTAATTCTAATTAAAAGAATACCACGTCGCCGACCGGTTGTCAGCCGCCCATATGAAATTGCCGGAATTCTGCCGGGCTTTTAACTACAATTATGTTTGAGCCTTTACAGTATCCTTACATTCCCTACAAGGAGGCTCAGCACCGTGAACGCTCAAATGGTGTTTCAACGCTATGAAATCAAATACCTGATGACCCGCCGGCAGCAGGACGCCGTTCTGCGGGCCATGGAGCCCTATATGGTGGCCGACGACTACAGCCACAGCTCCATCCGCAACCTCTATCTGGATACCCCTCAGTTTTTGCTTATCCGCCGGAGTCTGGACAAACCGGTCTATAAGGAGAAGGTACGCATACGCAGCTACGGCCGGGCCGGTATGGACAGTCCGGTCTTTGCGGAGCTGAAAAAGAAGTACCGCTCGGTAGTCTACAAGCGCCGTCTGTCCCTGCCTCAGCGCCAGGTTTTGGACTGCATATCCGGCAAACAGCCCTGGCCGGACACCCAGATCGGCAAAGAACTGGCCTATGCCACAGCCTACTACGGCTCCCTGTCCCCTGCCGTCTTTCTCTCCTATGAGCGGGATGCCTTCCACGACAGGCAGACCGGCAGCTTCCGGATGACCTTTGACACGGAGATCCGGTTCCGCCGGGACCGCCTTACCCTGGATTCCGACACCAGCGGCATTCCTCTGCTGGGCCCGGACCAGGTGCTCATGGAGCTGAAGGTCTCCGGCGCCCTCCCTCTCTGGATGGTCCAGGTGCTGTCGGAGCAGAAGCTGTTCAAAACCTCCTTCTCCAAATATGGCAGCGCCTATCAAACCATGCTGACCACACCCCAAGGAGGTATGCTTCGCTATGCTTGACGCACTGTTCAGCGGTATTTTTGACACCGCACTCACCACTACCATTACCCCCGGGGCCTTTGTGCTGTGCGTGGGGGTCTCCCTGCTCATCGGCCTGATACTGTGCACCATGACCCTGTGGCGCTCCAACTGCACCAGAAGCTTTGCCATCACCCTGGCCATCCTGCCCGCCGTGGTGTGCGTGGTCATCCTGATGGTCAACGGCAACGTGGGCACCGGCGTGGCGGTGGCGGGAGCCTTTAATCTGGTTCGCTTCCGCTCCGCCCCCGGCTCCGCCCGGGAGATCGGCGCCATTTTCGTAGCCATGGGCACTGGCCTCATGGCCGGCATGGGCTATCTGGCCTACGCCCTTCTCTTTGCCCTCATCCTGGGGGGCGTCATGATGCTCTACACCGCCCTGCGGCTGGGCGGCGGTCGCCGGTCCGCCCGGTTCCGCACCCTGCACATCACCATTCCGGAGGACCTGGACTACGCTGGGGTCTTTGACCCCGTGTTGGAGGGCTACACCACTCAGTATTCCCTCACCCAGGTCAAAACCACCAATATGGGCAGCCTGTTCAAGCTGACCTATGACCTGACTCTGAAGGCCTCCGCTGAGGAAAAGGCCCTCATCGACGCGCTGCGGCTCCGAAACGGAAACCTGGAAATCTCCCTCTGCTACCAGGATACCACCGCAGCCACACTGTAAAGGAGAATCTCTATGAACCATATCCGCACATCGGGCTCATTCGCACTACTGCTCTGCGGTCTGCTTCTGCTCAGCGGCTGCACTGCCAGCCCTGACAGCACCCCTTCCGCCAGTTCCACACCGACGCAGACAAATGCCGCTGTTACTCAGACCAACTCCTCCTGGTTCAGCGACCGGGACCTGGATGGCAGCTATGATGAAAGCCAGGCCATCGACATCACACTCAGCGGCAGCTCCGCCTCCTGTTCCGCCGACGGGGTGACTGTCAACGGCAGTCAGGTGGTGATCTCCGCCGAAGGGATCTACCGGCTCTCCGGCACTCTGGAGGATGGTCAGATCGTCATCAACGCCGCCGATACGGACAAGGTCCGGCTGGTACTGGACGGCGTCACCATCCACAGCGCCACCTCCGCCGCCATTTATGCGCTGGAGGCCGACAAGGTCTTTGTCACCCTGGCGGATGGATCTGAAAACACCCTGTCCAACGGCGGGTCCTATGTGGCCATTGACGACAACAACATCGACGCCGTCATCTTCTCCAAAACCGACCTGACCCTCAACGGCTCGGGCAGTCTGACCATCCAGGCCCAGGCGGGGCACGGGGTGGTTTCCAAGGACGAGCTGGTAGTCACCGGCGGCAGCTACACCGTCACTTCTGCCAGCCACGGCATGACCGGCAAGGACAGCGTGGCCATCGCCGGCGGAGTCTTCACCATCACCTCCGGCAAGGATGGCATCCACGCAGAAAACACGGAGGACACTACCCTGGGCGCCCTCTACATCGCCGGCGGCTCTTACACCATCCATGCCCAGGGGGACGCCATCAGCGCCAGCGGCACCCTCCAGATCGACGGCGGCGCCTTTGAGCTGACCACCGGGGAAGGAAGTGCCAGCGTGGAGATGTCCACCGACGACAGCTTTGCCCCCGGACGGCCCGGTACCGCCGTCCCCCAGGAGACCAGCTCCACTGAGGAGGACACCGTCAGCCAGAAGGGCATCAAGGGCGAAAGCACCTACACCATCAACGGCGGCACCTTTACCATCAACAGCGCCGACGACTGTCTCCACGCCGGAGGCGCCATGGTGATTGCCGCAGGCGAATTTAACCTGAGCAGCGGAGACGACGCCGTTCACTGTGACGACGCCCTCACCATCCAGAGCGGCACCTTCACCATCCCCTACTGCTATGAGGGCATCGAGGGTCTGACCATCACCGTCGAGGGCGGCACCTTTGACATCACCTCCCACGACGACGGTCTCAACGCCGCCGGCGGAGCTGACAGCTCCGGCTTTGGGGGCTTCGGCGGCCGTCCCCAGGACACCTTTGCCTCCAGTTCGGACAGCTTTATTACCATCAACGGCGGTACCTTCACCATCGTATCCGGAGGCGACAGCGTCGACTCCAACGGCGACCTGACCATCAATGGCGGCACTCTGGATCTGACCTGCAACGGCAGCGGCGACACCGCCCTGGACTGCGACGGCACCTACACCAACATCGGCGGCGATGTCACCACCAACGACGGCTCCGAGTCCAACCCCGGCGGCATGACAGGTGGCGGCGGTATGGGTGGTCAACGCCCCGACCGCGGCGGCGGGCAGCCTCCATCCATGCCGGAGGAGACCGCTCCCACAGCCTGAACGGCCCACCCCCATATGCAGAAAACGGGAGCACAGTTCCGCACCATCGGCGGACTGTGCTCCCGCTTTTGCATTCAAATCTTCTTACAGATCGCCGTAAGGCGTCTTCCAGCCGCCGGTGGGCGCGCCGGGGAAGGTCCCGTACACCACCCAGTGGTAGAAGTTGGCATCAGCTGCCCCCATGTAGGGATTGAGCCAAAGACCCAGGATGCCCAGGGTGAAGACGGAGAGCAGCGCCCAGCCCAGGAAGGACAGATCCTGGACAAATAACGTCATGCGGTTGCCCTTCATGGCAGCCTTGCTGTGGCCAATGGCCTCCAGGGCTCCCATCTCCGGGTGGTCCAGCAGGAAGTAGACCGACAGCCGGTACCGGTAGGACACGCCGATGGTCCAAACCATCATAAAGATCGCGCCAATGAGGATCAGCAGTGTAAGTCCGCTGATCACCGCCAGGAACACCGCAGCTATATAGACCACAATGCCGATGAGACCCCACAGAAGGGTAAACAGGCTCACCAGGAAGTTTACCGCCAGCGCCCGGCCGATGTTATAAAAGCCATCCAGCAGGTTGCGGTAGCCGGGGCCCTCCCGCCGGGCCAGCCGCAGGCAGTAGGAGGTATAGCCGTAGTTCACAACCCAGTAATAGAGGTTGATCAGCAGCTCCATCAATAGAACAATCATGATCTGGGAGGGGGTAAAAATGGCGCTCAGGATCTCCTCCACCTCGTAGCTGGTCTGAGTCAGGTAGTAATAAGCCACCTGAAAGGGATCTGCTACATAATTCATAATGATGGTGCTGAGTACGCTGGTCATCAGAATGTATACCAGCGACACCAGCATGGGGTGGGGATAGGCCCCACGCATGGCATCCCGGGCCAGCCATTTGGCCTCCGGACGATTATATCTCATAACATTCCCTCACAATCGTTTACACGTTGAGGAAATCATACCACATCACTTTGTGGATTGCAAGCCGGGCAGCTGTACCGTGAAGGTCACACCACCCGGGCGGTTTTCCGCCCAGCAGCCGCCCCCGTGGGCTTCCGCCACCGCCCGGACCACAGCCAGTCCCAGACCCGCACCGCCGTCCGCCCGGCTGCGGCCCTGGTCCCCCCGGTAGAAGGGCTCCCAGATATGAAGCAGGTGCTCTGGCGGGATGGGGTGGCCGTCATTGTCCACCGTCAGTGCGACCTGCTTCCCCACCTGCTCCAGGGCAATGGTCACCCTGCCGCCCGGGGTACAGTGACGCAGCGCGTTGTCCGCCAGATTGTCCACCAGTTCCTCCAGCCGCAGTTTGTCCCCCCAAACGGCCGCCGGAGCCAGCTGTGTGGTCAGCCCAATCCCCTTTTGCTGTGCCAGTAGCTCGAGCCGTGCCGCGCTGCCTTCCACCAGAGCGGTCAGATCCAGGGGCTCTCCTTCCGTTTTGACGCCGCTCTCCAACTGGGCAAGGTCCATCAGACTGCCCACCAGCGCCGCCATCCGGTCGCTCTCCTCCACCACCACGCCCAGGTATTCCTGTCGTCTGGCGGGGTCGATGTCCTCCCGCAGGGCTTCGGCGTGGGTTCGCAGCACCGCCAGCGGGGTTTTCAGCTCATGGGCCGCCGCCCGGGTGAAGGCCCGCTCCCGCTGCAGGGCCTGCCGTTGCCGTCTGTCAGTAAAGACCGCCAGAACTATCGCCGCCAGCAGGGTGAGCACCGCCGTGGGCCCCAGGCCCATCAGGGCCGTGGGCAGCGGAGCATAGGCATAGGCGGAGGCCAAAATCGCGTCCTCCCCCATGGGGGCGCAGGTGCTGCCGCTGCTGCTGACGGATACGCTGCTCATGCTGGGAGTGCCCGAGGGCAAGAGCTTCTCCAGGTTCTCCTCGGCCTGCCGGTAGCAGCGCAGCAGCTCCCTGGGGGAGGCCTTGATCCCTTCCAGGGCAGAGGCCAGCCAAACCGCGTCAAACCGGAGGGTGGTCAATTCCTTATCTGCGAAGAAGTCGCTGGTGCTGTCGATCAGAGTCACCGCGTGGTCCTGGTAAACATAAGTCAGCTTTTGGGGATAGATCACCTGCCGCTGCTCATCCGCCACCCCGGTCACCTCGCAATAGAGCCCCTCCCCGGCCTGGTCCTCAAACAGCCCGCCTGCCGTGCCATAGAACCAGGACAGGCTCCGTTCCTTGCTCAGCCGCTGGGCCAGGGCCACCTGCTCCTCCTCCGTCAGCACCGGGTCGGGCAGGATGGTCCAGCTGTAGGTGGCCGTTCCATAAGGGCAGGCCACCCCTTTGGACATCTGGCTGCGGGCCAGCTCCTTCCCGTCACTGTCATAGACCCGGAACAGGGCCACGCCGTGGTACTCCCACAGGCTCTGAGAGAGCCGCCAGGTCAGGATCACCGGCTTGTGTTCCTCTTCCGCTCCGCCGGCCCAGATCTCCTCATAGCTGCGCTCCACATCCCGCCGGGCACTCTCCACCGTCTGCTTGATCCGGACCGTCTGGGCCTGCAGGTTCAGCCAGCCCAGAATCAGCATCATCAGCAGCCAGAAGGCCAGAAACAGGGGCAGGGTGCTCTTTCTCATCTGCCGGAACCGCTTCACGTTCACCCCTCCTCCAGCTTATAGCCCGCCTTGAATACCGTCCTGATCTGCTTCCCGGCGCTTCCCAGAGCAGCGCGCAGGCTTTTGATGCGCACGTCCACCGCCCGTTGGCCCCCCTCGAAGTCGATGCCCCACACCTTGTCCAGCAGCTGATCCCGGCTGAGCACCTGGCCCCTGTTGCGGATGAGGCAGAGGAGCAGCTCGTACTCCCGGGGCGTCAGATCCACCGGCCTTCCCGCCACGGCGCAGGTGCGCCCCGCCGTATCCAGGGCAATGGCTCCGCAGGTCAGGGTGTCGCCGCCGCTCTCCCCCCGGCTGCGGCGGATCACTGCTCTGGTCTTGGCCAGCAGCACCGCCAGGGAGAAGGGCTTTGTAATATAATCGTCCGCCCCCAGGGCGTAGCCCTGGAGCACGTCCTCCTCGCTGCCCAGAGCGGTGAGGAAGAGGATGGGCACCCGGCTTTTGGCCCGCACCGCCCGGCACACCGAAAAGCCGTCCAGCCCGGGCATGAGCACATCCAGCAGAATGGCGTCGTAGTCGTGGTCCCGCAGCAGGTCCAAGGCCTCCTCCCCGTCCCGGGCCAGGTCGCAGTCCAGGCCGTGGGCGGTCAGATAATCCCGGACAATATTGCGGATGCGGTACTCGTCCTCCACCACCAGAATGCTCTCCGCCATGGTATCCCCTCCTTTCCTCCACAGCATAGCAGAAAGTTGTGTCCGTCTCATGTCAAAAAGGGCGCTGCAATGACATTGCAGCGCCCCTCGGCTTTTCTTGATCAGCCCCGCAGCTCCATCAGCTTCTGCTTCAGCTCGCCCTCGATGCGGCCGAGCTCCACTTCGGCCTCCCGGCGCTTCTGGGCGCCCTCCTGCTGGATTTGCATGACCTCATCCAGGGTGGAAATGAGCTGCTGGTTGGTGTGCTGGAGGGTCTCCAGGTCCACCACGGAGCGCTCGGCCTCCCGGGCGGTCTCCACCGTGCCCATCTTCAGCATGTCGGCATTCTTCTGCAGCAGCTCGTTGGTCATGTTGGTCACCGCGTTCTGGGCGGCGGTGGCCTGACGGGAGTGCTCCAGACCCAGGGCCAGCACCATCTGGCTCTTCCACAGGGGGATGGTATTCACCAGAGAGGACTGGATCTTCTCCAGCATCAGGGAGTCGTTGTTCTGGATCATCCGGGTCTGGGGGCCCATCTGGATGGAGATCACCCGGGTCAGCTCCAGGTCGTGGATCTTCTTCTCAAAGCGGGTACACATGTTGGCCAGGTCGTTGTAGGCCTGGGCGTCCTCCTGGGTGCCGCTCTGGGCGGCCTTCTGCCGCAGCTGTTCCAGTTCCCCGGTGCGCGCCTGGTGCAGGCGCTTCTTGCCCGCCAGGATATACATGGTCAGTTCCTTATAATACTTGGTGTTGAGGTCGTACATCTGGTCCAGCATGGCGATGTCCTTCATCAGGGTCACCTGGTGGGCCTCCAGCACCTCCACGATCTTGTTCACATTGGTCTCGGCCTTGGCATAGGAGGTCTTCATGGCCTCCAACTGATTGCGCTTCTTCTTGAAGAAGCCGAAGAGGCCCTTCTCCTCCTCTTCACCGCCAAAGCCCTTCAACTCCACCACCAGGGCGGACAGGGCGTCTCCCACCTCACCCAGATCCTTGGTGCGCACGGAGTTCAGGGTGCTCTCGGAGAAGCCGGCAATGTTCTTCTGGGCCGCCGCGCCGTACTGGAGCACCAGATTGGTATCGGTCAGATCGATCTTCTGGGCAAAGTCGTCCACCATCTTGCGCTCGGCCTCGGTGAGCTTGCTCTCGTCCAGCTGGATGGCCTTGGCCTCCTCACTGACGGCGGGGTCGGCGCTGGGCTGAGGCGCGGCGGGCGCCTCTGCTGCGGCGGCACCCAGATCCGGGGTCAGGGTCAGCTCCGGCGTAAAGTCCATGTTGTCAGCCATACCTGCATTCCTCCATATTCCACACCGGCAGTGCCGGAGCATTCTTTCCAGGTCATTGTACCGCCCCCCTCCTTCCCCTGTCAAGAACACGTTGACTTTAGCCCGAAAACTCATTATGATAATAAAGTATGTATCCCAGAAAAGAGAGGAAGTCTGTTCCATGCTCACCCTGAAAGAGTTTAAGGAGGCCCGCAGCGTGCTGTCCGGCGTCCTTCGCAACACCAATCTGGTCTACAGCTCCGCCTTTTCCAAGGCCACTGGCAACCATGTGTACATCAAGCCGGAAAATATGCAGGTAACCGGCGCCTACAAGATCCGGGGCGCTTACTATAAGATCAGCACTCTGTCTGAGGAGGAGAAGGCCAAGGGTCTGGTCACCGCCTCTGCCGGCAACCATGCTCAGGGCGTGGCCTACGCCGCCCAGCAGGCCGGCGTGGCGGCCACCATCGTCATGCCCACCACCACCCCCCTGGTGAAGGTGAACAACACCAAGGATTACGGCGCCCGTGTGGTGCTCCACGGCGAGACCTTTGATGATGCCGCCGAGCTGGCCTCCAAGCTCTCCCAGGAGGAGGGACTGACCTACGTCCATCCCTTCAACGACCCCGCCATCGCCACCGGCCAGGGCACCATCTCCTATGAGATCTTCCAGGACCTGCCCGACGTGGACGTGATCCTGGTGCCCATCGGCGGCGGCGGACTGGCCACCGGCGTGTCCACCCTGGCCAAGCTGCTCAACCCCAATGTCACCGTCATCGGCGTGGAGCCCACCGGCGCCGCCTCCATGAAGGCCAGTCTGGAGGCCGGGCACGTGGTCACTCTGGACAAGGTGGAGACCATCGCAGACGGCGTGGCGGTCAAGACCCCCGGCGATCAGATCTTCCCCTACATCCAGCAGAATATCGACGACATCATCACTATTGAAGATGATGAGCTGGTGGATGCCTTCCTGGATATGATGGAAAAGCACAAGATGATCGTGGAAAATGCCGGTCTGCTGCCCATTGCCGCTCTCAGCCACCTGAAGTGCAAGGGCAAGAACGTGGTGCCTGTCCTCTCCGGCGGCAACATGGACGTAATCACCGTGGCCAGCCTGGTGCAGCACGGCCTCATCAACCGTGGCCGGGTATTCACCTTCTCGGTGCAGCTGCCCGACCGCCCCGGCGAGCTGCTGCGGGTGGCCCAGATCGTGGCCGAGGCCAACGGCAACATCATCAAGCTGGAGCACAACCAGTTCATCAACATCAACCGTCAGAGCGGCGTGGAGCTGCGGGTCACCCTGGAGGCCTTCGGCCACACCCACAAGCGTGCCATCCTGGACGCTATGTGCTCCGCCGGCTACCAGGCCCGGGAGTGCCATACCAACGACTTCTATAACTAAGCGGACAAGCCCCCATAAACCAGCTGTGTCCGGGGGAGAAGCTCTCCCCCGGACACTATATGATGCGGCACGCGATTTCAGGGCATGGACCGCCGGGCCGGCAGCCCGTGGGCGCGTTGGGGGAGCGGCGGGGCCCCGGGCGACATCCGCTTGCTGTATCTTATGTGCCCACCGTCCCCTTTGCCCCGGCTCCCTTTTGCCTGCGGACAGGCCCTTGTACCGGTCCGCCCCATCTTTTTGACTATGGAGTGGTAAATGATGATCAAAATCGCCCCCTCTATCCTCTCTGCTGATTTTGTAAACCTGGAGCGGGACATCAAGCGGGTATCCTCCGCCGACTGGCTCCACGTAGACGTGATGGACGGCTGCTTTGTGCCCAACATCACCATCGGCGTGCCTGTGGTGCAGTCCATCCGCAAGTGTACCGATATGTTCCTAGACGTCCACCTGATGATCGACAAGCCGGTGCGCTACGTGGAGGCCTTTGCCAAGGCAGGAGCCGACTTGCTGAGCGTCCACCTGGAGGCCGACCATCCTACCCGCATCGCCGAGGCCCTCCGCCTGATGGGTGAGTGCGGCGTACAGAAGGCGGTGGCCCTGCGGCCCATCACTTCGGCCAACGCCGTCCTGCCCTATATTGAGGATCTGGACATGGTGCTGGTGATGACGGTGGAGCCCGGCTTCGGCGGTCAGGCTTTTATGGAATCCCAGTTGGATACCATCCGTCAGGTCCGGGCCATCATCGAGAAGTATAACCCCGCCTGCCGGCTGGAGGTGGACGGCGGCGTCAGCCCCAAAACGGTAAGCAAGGTCATTGCCGCCGGCGCCGACACCCTGGTGGCCGGCTCGGCGGTGTACGGCGCGGCCGATCCCGCCGCAGCCATCGCCGCCCTGCGGGAGGGCTGACCATGCCCGCGCCCCTCACCGACGGACAGGCCAAAGAGCTGGGCGTTACCACCCGCCACGAGCGGATGGACAACGGCGAGCTGCGGTTCCGCCTGTGCGCCTCCGACGGAAGCTCCTACATCCGCACCGAGGCCAGCACCCAGAGCGGCTGGCAGAACAGCCACCTCCACCGGTATGTCCATGAGTTGAACGTCATCCAGCAGGGTATTATGCTGGTGGTGGAGGAGCGGGACGGCGCCCTGGTCCCCCGGGTACTCCGCACCGGCGACTTCTACCTCTGCCCGCTGAACGTGCCCCACAATTCCTACATGCTGCCGGGTACGGTGGCCCACACGGTGAAATACGGCCAGGCGCTCCCCGACGTGGACTGGGTGGCCTGTCCGGAACTGGACCCGCGCTGCCGCGCCCTGGATGTGGACGCACTGATCCAGGCGGCACCCTCCCCCCGTACCCAGGGGATCGATCTCCAAGAAGGGATGTTTTAATCTATGCAGTACTTTCCCCCCGCGCTGGAGCAACTGGTGGAGCAGTTCGCCCGGCTGCCCGGTATCGGCCGGAAGAGCGCCCAGCGTCTGGCCTTCTATGTTCTCTCCCTGACCGAGGAGGATGCCGCCGCCTTTGCCCAGGCCATCACCGAGGCCAAGGCTGCTATCCACTGCTGCCCCGTGTGCCAGAACTTCTCCCAGGGGGACGGGCTGTGCCCCATCTGCCAGGACCCCAAGCGGGACCAGTCGGTGATCTGTGTTGTAGCTGACCCCAAGGATGTGGCGGCTATGGAGCGCTCCCGGGAATATCCCGGGGTGTATCACGTCCTCCACGGCGTCATCTCCCCCATGAACCATGTGGGCCCCGACGAGCTGCGGGTGAAGGAGCTGGTGAGCCGTGTGGCCGCCGGTGACATTCAGGAGGTCATCATGGCCACCAACCCGGATACCGAGGGTGAGGCCACCGCCATGTATCTCTCCCGCATCCTGCGCCCCTTCGGGGTGAAGGTGACCCGGCTGGCCTACGGCATCCCGGTGGGCAGCCACCTGGAGTACGCCGACGACGCCACCCTCATGCGGGCCCTGGAGGGCCGCCGGGAGATCTGAGCACAATGAGTGTCTGCTGCAAATGTACAAATGGTATACGTTATTCCAAGAAAAACGGCCGCCCGATGGGCGGCCGTTTTTTGTAATCGGTGAAACAATTTTGATCATTCAATGATATTATAAGTGAAAAGCTTTTCAGGGAGAACAACCTATGTTGAATGATGAACAATTTAACCATCTTGCAAAACTGTATATGGATATGGTATTTCGATTGGCGTTCAACTACACAAAAAGCCGATCAGAGGCAGACGACATCACCCAGGATGTGCTCATTAAGCTCTATCGCGCGGATAAAGTCTTTGACAGCGAGGCGCATATCAAGCATTGGCTGATTCGTGTTACCATCAACGAATGTAAAAAAGCATTTTTATCTCCGTGGAAACGAACGGAGCCCATCGAGGAGTATGCATCGACGCTCTCGTTTCCATCCCCGGAGCATAGCGAGCTGTTCTATGCGGTCATGGAACTGCCTCAGAAGTACCGTGTTCCAATCTTTTTGCACTACTACGAGGACTACTCCTGCGAGGAAATCTCCAAGCTCCTCAAAATTCCCAACGCAACTGTCCGCACCAGATTGAGGCGCGGACGGGAGATTCTTAAATCCAATCTTCAGGAGGCAGACAGTCATGTTTGATAAAAAAACCTATCAGGAGACCTTTTCCTCCCTTCATGCCTCCGAAGACGTGCTTGTGGAGGTAATGAATATGACACACAAGAGCAGAAAACGCGCAAAATGGTCCAGAACCGTTGCCGTAGCAGCCGCTGTTTTGTGCGGCATCGTCACAGCCGCCGCCGCGGTAGGCTTTCTCCGGTATGAAAACCCGGCATCTATGATCCATGCGCTGTTCGGCGAGAATGTCAGCTCCGGAAATGGTATTGTGGAGTATAACGAGTATGGAAAGCTGGTGACAAACCTCCCCGCCTGGGAGCGGGTGCCGGTGGATGAGACCCTGGCCCAGGAATTGATCGCACCGTACATTTTTGCCGTAGGGGAAAGCGCAGTGTGCGGTGACTACACGTTAAATGTGGAAGCACTCTTATATGACGCCGCAACGCGGGCAGGGATGCTCTATTACACGGTGGAAAACAGCAATGGGGTCATCGGCTATGAAGTATTCTCCGATGGGGAGCTGTGGTGGCCTGCGGAGGCACCTATTTTTACAAGAGTGCGGGGCTCCAGCCGCGACTATCTGGATACGGCCATGAGCAGTGAAACAAAGCTATACATCTGCACCTATTTTATTGTCGACCCGTTCATTGCACACCCGTCTCAGAAAACCATCTGTGTAGGGATCGGCTCAGGGGATGACTGGACCAAAAGGAATGACATTTCCATAGAATTGCCCGGCGACGTAGGCATCGCAGGCGTGGAGCTGGCCGACGGCGCGGTTTACATCTCCCCCGTCAGCATTCAAATGGATCTGGCTTCCCTTGGAGTGGACGGTGATTCCATTGACAGCGTCACGCTGTATTATACGGACGGCTCCAAATATGTGGTGAAAAACGAGGCTGACTTTGTTTCGAACCAAACCTACGGCTTGCTCGACCTGGAAGGCAGCACCCTCACCTATACCTTCAACCGGATCGTGGATACAAACAGCATTGCGTCCGCAGAGATCAACGGCGTGATGTATGAGTGAGTCGAAGTGGTCAGAACCTGACCGGCTTCTGAAGCTGATAAGGGACAAATCGTCACAAAAAATGGCCGCCCGTTGGGCGGCCATTTAAACTTATTTCTCTGTTACAACAGGTCTTTGGCCTTGGCCAGGTCGCTCTGGCTCAGAGCTCCGAAACCGGCGTTGGTCACCAGGGTCTGCCCCTCCTGGGTAAGCAGGAAGGCGGCCAGCCTGCGGGCGGGAGAATCCGCCGGCTCGTCGGAGCGGAACACCAGGTAGTTGTATCCCGCCAGGGGGTAGCTTCCGTCGGCGATGGTCTCCTCCGACGGCACCACGCCGTCCACCGCCAGCAGCTTCAGGTCCCCGCCGGAAGAGTCAAACAGCAGCCAGTAGCTGTTTACATAATAGTAGTACACGCTGTAGCCCATGGCATAGGCCAGAGGATTAGTGGTCATGGCTTCCGCCACGTCAGTGAGGGCGGAGGACATGGCGTAGGAGGTGAGCACATTGTTCACATCGGGGCTGAGGGTCAGCTTGCCCCCCTCCAGGAAGTATTGCTCCATCAGGGCGTGGGAGCCGCTGTCCGCGTTGCGGCGGTAGGGCAGCAGCCCGGCGTCCGGTCCCCCCACCTGGCTCCAGTTATCGTACTTGCCCCACACATAGATATCCTGGATCTGCTGCATGGTCAGGCCGGTAATGCTGTTCTCCGCGTTGGTGAAGAACACCATGGCGTCATAGGCAATGGGAATGCACGTCAGCTCCACCCCCGCCTCTTTGGCCAGATCCTTCAGATCCTCCGAGGGCAGCGTCGCGGCAAAGAGGGCGTCCACTTCCCCGCTGATGAGCCGCTCATAGGACTCGTGGCTCTTGGAGTGGCTCTCCGGGAACTGAGGATGGCGCTCATAGTTGGTGAACAGGGCCCCATACAAGGCGGTGGTGTAGGGATAGGTGGAGGTGGAACCGTCCACCACCGGCATCTCCTGGTCAAAGCCCAGGTCGATGGCGGTCTGTTTCGGGTACCAGGTGATCCACTGGCGCACGTTGTCCATGAAGGTGATGACCTCCCCCCGGGTGGCCCCCAGATCCCACTGGGCCAGCCGCTGGGTGATCTCCTCGCCGTACACCTCATCGATCTCCCCGGTGCTCTGGATGGTATAGATGCCCATAGAATAGTCATCCTCAAAGGCCAGATAGCCCCCCAGGGCCCAGTCCGGGATCTGGTCCGCATCCCCCAAAGTCAGCCGGGACCGGTCCCCGTCCTCCGGAATGGTGACCCAGCCCACATACTCCATGGCCCGGGCCAGCATGACGGTGAACTCCCCCCGGGTCACCGTACGGGTGGGATTAAAGTTGGTGTCCGCCGCGGCCAGACCGGCCGCCCGGGCGGCGGAAGCGGCTTCATAGTACCAGTCATCCGGGGATACATCCTCATAACCGGGGTCGCCGGCGCTCTCCAGGCTCAGCAGCCGACAGACCATGGCAAAGGCCTCCGCCCGGGTAATGGTCTGGTCCGGGTTCAGGTTGCCGGCTCCGTCCCCCCTGACCACACCCCGCAGATAGAGCTCCTCTGTGCCGCCGGGGGGATAATAGTAGGCATGGTCCTGCCAGACCTCAACGCAGTCGGGGAACTGGTGCTCCTCCCCCAGAAAGACCTCCAGGGGCCGGTCCGCATCCTCCGCAGGCACTGTGGCAAAGAGCTCCTCTCCCCAGGCCAGGTCGCTGCTGAGGGGCACCGGCTCCTTGGTGTCGGCGTCCCGCACGCCCACTCTGCGGAGCATGCTCCAGTCCATATCCTCATCCCGGGAATAGTCCAGGCGGATGGTCACATAATTTCCGCCCGGCTCGGTCCGCTGCCACAGCTCCTCTCCCTCTGCCGCCAGGGCGGCGGGACAGAGCAGTGCCAGACAGAGGGTCAGCGCAAGCAATCGCTTCATTTGCTCCACTTCCTTTCCATAGCTCCATGATAGCACATGTATTCAAAAAAGAAGTGACAGTTTTATCACAAAACAGTTCCAAAGGTAACAAAAACTCCGGGAGAAGTCCATCTCCCGGAGCTTTTCTGTGTATTTTACGGACCGGTGACCGCTACCTTGATCACCCCGTCCCGCCGGTACTCAAAAAGGTCGTAGGCCTCCTCAATCCGGTCGAGGGAATAAGTGTGGGTGATGAGGGCGGTGGTATCCAGCTTTCCCTGGGCAATGAGCTCCAGGGTGCGGGCACAGTTGCAGCCGTCCACACCGCCGGTCTTGAAGGTCAGGTTCTTGCCGTACATCTGGGGCAGGGGCAGCACCTGGTCGGTATCGTACAGGGCCACCACCGCCACCACGGCGTTGGGCCGGGCGCACTGCCAGGCCAGGCGGAAGGTATCTGGTCCGCCCGCCACCTCCAGCACCACATCGGCGCCGCCATGGTCGCTGTGGGCCAGCACGAAGGACTCCGCCTCCTCCGGTCCCACCGTCAGCACACCGGGGTAGTGGGCTTCCACAAAGGCCCGGCGCAGGGGGTCCCGCTCGCACAGGATGATCCGCCGGGGGTTCTGAAGCCGGACACACTGGAGGGTGCACAGGCCGGTTGGCCCGCCGCCGATGATGAGCACCGTGTCTTCCGACGTGATGTGGGAGATATCCGCCGCCCAATAGCCGGTGGCCAGAATATCCCCCACGAAAAGGGCCTGCCGGTCGGACACGCCATCGGGGATCTTGTCCAGCCCCTGGTCGGCGTAAGGCACCCGGACATACTCGGCCTGACCGCCGTCAATGCGGCAGCCCAGGGCCCAGCCCCCGTTGGGATCGGTACAGTTGTTCACCCAGCCGTGCTGACAGAAGAAGCAGTGGCCGCAGAAGGTCTCCACGTTGACGGTCACACGGTCGCCGGGCTGTACCGTGGACACCCCGGCCCCCACTTCCTCCACCACACCCACCATCTCATGGCCCACCGTAATACCGGGCACCGCCCGGGGCACCGAGCCGTGCTTGATGTGCAGGTCGCTGGTACAGATGCTGGACAGGGTGACCCGGACGATGGCGTCCCCGTCGTCCAGCAGCTGAGGCTTGGGCTTGTTCAGCAGGGCAAACTTACCCCGCTCCACATAGGTATAGGCCAGCATGGCCCTCCCTCCTTACTCTTGTTCCGGCCAGGGCAGGTCCACAATGACGGGCTGATGGCCCACCGCAGGCAGGAAACGGTCCAGAAAATCGGACCGGGTCAGCTTCAGGGTGGTGGTGGAGAAGCAGGGGTGTCCGCTGATGAACTCCCCCGCCAGCAGCTCCCTGTCCATCACCAGCTGTACCCTGCCCTCTTTGTCGTGGATCAGCTCAAAGGCACTGGCCGAGCCGGGAGCGGCCCCCAGCAGGTCCATCATGTGCTCCGGCGTGGCGAAGGACAACCGGGCGCAGCCCAGCTGGGCGGTGACGTCTTTGGTCTTGAAGGGCTTGTCCCCCGGCATCATCAGCAGATAAAAGTCGGTCTGCTTCCGGTTGGTCAGCAGCAGATTTTTGCAGATGGGGGCGCCCAGCACCTGCTCTACCGCCTTGCAGTCCTCCATGGTGTTGGCATATTCATGGTCGCACCGCTGGTAGGAGATGCCCAGCTGATCCAGGAAGGCATAGACCGCCATCTCATTGGGATGACGCGCCTCCGCCGGCGGGCCGCTGTATACGTTGGGATCCACAACCATGGCTTACACCTGCTCCAGGGCGTGGGCCACGTCCTCCAGAATGTCCTGCACGTCCTCAATGCCCACGCTGAGGCGCACCAGGTCGGGGGAGACGCCGGCGGCGGCCAGCTCCTCATCGGTCATCTGGCGGTGGGTGGTGGAGGCGGGATGGAGGGTGCAGGTCTTGGCGTCGGCCACATGGGTGGCGATGGAGGCCAGCTCCAGGCCGGCCATGAACTTGGAGGCCGCCTCACGGCCGCCCTTTACGCCGAAGGACACCACGCCGCAGGTGCCGTCCGGCATGTACTTCTGAGCCCGCTCATAGTAGGGGTCCCCCTCCAGGCCGGGGTAGCGCACCCAGGCCACCTTGGGGTGATCCTTCAGGAACTTGGCCACCGCCAGGGCGTTCTCGCAGTGCCGGGCCACCCGCAGGGGCAGGGTCTCCAGGCCGATGTTCAGGTAATAGCAGTTCTGGGGAGAGGGGATGGAGCCCAGGTCCCGCATGAGCTGGACGGTGGCCTTGGTGATGTAGGCTCCCTCCAGGCCGAAGCGCTCGGTGTAGGTGACGCCGTGGTAGCTCTCATCGGGAGTGGTGAGGCCGGGGAACTTGTCGGCGTGGGCGTTCCAGTCGAACTTGCCGGAGTCCACAATGGCGCCTCCCACCGCGTTGGCGTGGCCGTCCATGTACTTGGTGGTGGAGTGGGTGACAATGTCAGCCCCCCACTCAAAGGGGCGGCAGTTCACCGGGGTGGCAAAGGTATTGTCCACAATGAGGGGCACACCGTGGGCGTGGGCCGCCTTGGCAAACTTCTCGATATCCAGCACGGTGAGGGCGGGATTGGCGATGGTCTCTCCGAAGACGGCCCGGGTCTCAGGCCGGAAGGCGGCATTCAGCTCCTCCTCGGTGCAGTCGGGGTCCACGAAGGTGAAGTCGATGCCCATGCGCTTCATGGTGACGGCAAACAGATTGTAGGTGCCGCCGTAGATGGAGGAGGAGCACACCACATGCTCCCCGCAGGAGACGATATTGAAAATGGCATAGAAGGAAGCCGCCTGACCGGAGGAGGTGAGCATAGCCGCGGTGCCCCCCTCCAGGGCGCAGATCTTGGCGGCTACATAGTCGTTGGTGGGATTTTGCAGGCGGGTATAGAAGTAGCCGCTGGCCTCCAGATCAAAGAGGGCCCCCATCTGCTCGCCGGTGGCATACCGGAAGGTGGTGGACTGAACGATGGGGATGTTCCGGGGCTCCCCGTTGCCGGGAGTATAACCGGCGTGGATACACTGGGTACTGATGCGGTGCTGGCTCATGGCGTGATTCTTCCTTTCTTTGCGAGGGGTCGGCAGGGATGCCTGTATCGCGGTAATGTTATAAAGCGTCAAATAATATTTGGTATGTTACACCCGACCGGTCCGGTTGTCAAGAACCGGCCTCCGTCAGGGAGGTGTCCGGGATGAGGGCCCGGTCCAGCGGCAGATCGCCCACGGCCGGGGCTGGCTCCCCGTCGATGTAGAGCTGTACCGCCTCCACCCCGTCCAGTTCGCACAAAGTGTTCACCATGGCGTATACGGTAAGGGCGGCGGTCTGTTCCGACCGGGGCAGGCCGTCGATGTACTCCTGGGACAGATCCACCACGCAGACGCCGTCCTGTACCTCCACCGAACGGATCTGGCTGCCCTGGGGCAGACAGGAGACCAGTTCCCCCTCCGGGCCGTCGGCCCAGGCGGCCAAAACCGCCTGTACCAGGGTCTGGTCCACCGTCTTGACGATCTGCCGCCGCTCCACACCCAGGGCGCGGCCGCCGGGCCTCAGGTACCAGAGGTCCACCCCCAGCGACATGGGCTCGTCCGCGCCGCCGGCCAGCAGAATATTTTCCATGGACAGCTGCTGGGCAGCCCGGTAGGGCAGCTCGTGGCCCTCCACGGTCACATAGACCGAGTCCACCTCCTCCAGCTGGCAGAAGGTCAGGGCCAGGCAGGCGTCGGCCAGAGTGAGGTCCACGCCGGACAGACTGTAATAGTGGTCGGACAGATCAAGGTGGAGCCGTCCCTCCTCCAGCTGCCAGTCCAGCAGCCGGAGGCCACTGGGAAAGGGGGAGGTCAGACCGGCAGACTCCGGCTGGGACAGCAGCAGGGACATCAGGGCGGGCACGGTTTCCTGTCCGGCGGACAGGGCGCGATGTTCCCCTGCCACCGCCGACTCGCTCTCCCGGTTGGAGAGGGCGGAGTAATAGATCAGATACTCCTGTCCCTTGCCTGACCCGCTCTCCCGGTGGGCGCACCCCCCTGCCGCCAGCAGGGCCGCGCACAGCAGCAGCACAGCGCTTCGCTTACTCATGGTCCGTCCCCCCTTCCTCCGTCCAAAGCGGGAATGTGACGGTAAAGCAGGTCCCTCCCTGCTCCCGCCGCCTGGCATCCACGGAGCCGTTGTGCTGGCGTACCGTGTCCCGCACGATGGACAGGCCCAGACCGGTGCCGCCGGCAGCCCGGGAACGGGCCTTGTCTACCCGATAGAAGCGATCGAAGATCTTGGGCAGGTCGTCCTCCGGGATGCCCACGCCGGTGTCCTCCACCAGCAGAATAACCTGCTCCGCCGTCCGCTTCAGGGTGACGGTCACCGTTCCGCCGGGCAGGTTGTACTTCACCGCGTTCTCCATCAGGTTGAAGGCCACCTGGTACAGGTCATCCTCGGTAGCCAGAATCACGCAGCCGGGCTGCAGGGACATCTCCAGGGACACATTGGCCGCCCGGGCCAGGGGGGAGAGCATGTGCTCCACCCGCTCCACCACCGTCTTTACGTCCACCGGGGCCCTGTGGATCTCGTGGGCAGTGTCCAGCCGGGTGAGGGTAAGCAGCTTCTCGGTGATACGGGTGAGCCGCTCGGCCTCATCCCCAATGTCGGTCAAAAACTCCCGGGCAGTCTCACCGTCCATATGGTCGGCCTGAAGGATGGAGTCGGTGAGCAGGCGGATGGACGCCAGAGGCGTTTTCAGCTCATGGGAGGCGTCGGACACAAAGCGGCGGCGCACCTCCTCCGTGGTCTGGAGCCGGCCGGTGAGCTCGTTAAACTCGTCGGCCAGACGGCTGAGCTCGTCCCCGCCCTTGACAGTGACCCGGTGGCTGTACTCGCCCTGGCGCACCGTGTGGATGCCTCGCAGCAGCTGGGCGATCCGCCGGGTCAGCGCCTTGGAAAACACCACGCCCATGGCCGCCGTCACCAGACAGATGACGATGGAGATGGTGCGCAGATTGGTCTGGATGCCCTGGAGCAGCGCCCCCTGCTCGGCGTCGTACTCATAGAGATAGACCGCCCCCTGGGTCATGGAGCGGTAGGTGACGGGCACCGCCGCCCGGCTGCACAGGGCGCCGCCGGCATACTCTGACCGGAACACGTTGTTGCCCCGCAGGGCAGTGACGATCTCCCAGATCATGGCGTATTGGCCCACGGTATCGCTGCGCTGGCTGCCCTCCTGAAAATCGCACAGCACCATGCCGTTGGTATCGGTGACCACCACCCGGGTGACCCCCAGGCTGCCCAACAGCAGGCTCACCGTGCGGGTGGCTCCCTCCTGGGTCAGGGCATCCGGCCCGGTGGCCAGAGCGGAGGCCAGCACCGATGCCTGGTTTTGCAGAGAGGTCTGCTTGGACTGGTAGGCCAAGGTTTGGGATACCTTCAGGGGATAGGTATTGAGCAGCACTACTACCGCCGCCACGATCACCAGATAGGTCAGAGCATATTTGGTCTGCAAAGACCGCCAGAAGGGCACCCGTCTGGCGGTCTCGCTCTCCTGATGCTTACGTTCCATGCTTCAGATAATAGCCCACGCCCCATTTGGTGAGGATATACTGGGGGTTGGCAGGGTCCAGCTCCAGCTTCTCCCGCAGACGGCGGACGTGGACGTCCACCGTCCGGTAGTCGCCGGCATACTCATAGCCCCACACCACGTTGAGCAGATTCTCCCGGCTGTACACCCGCCCGGGGTTGCGCATGAGCAGCTCCATCAGGTCAAACTCCTTGGCGGTCAGGTCCACGCTCTTGCCGTCCTTCCAGGCCGCCCGGGCGTCCGGGTCCAGGGTGATGTGGCCCATGACCAGCTTGCCGCCGCCCCCCTTCTGCTGGGCCGCCATGCCCGCCCGGCGGAGCAGGGCCCGCACACGGGCTTTCAGCTCCAGAATATTAAAGGGCTTGGTGATATAGTCGTCGGCGCCGCACTCAAAGCCGATGATCTTGTCGGTGTCCTCGCTGCGGGCGGTGAGCATGATGATGGGCACATTGGAGAACTCCCGGATGCGCATGCAGGCCTGAAGTCCGTCGATCTTGGGCATCATCAGATCCAGAATGATGAGGTCGAAGCTGCCGCTGCGGGCCAGCTCCACCGCCTCCTCCCCGTCATAGCCGGCCTCCACCTGGTAGCCCTCGCTCTCCAGGTTGAACTTGATGCCCTTGACCAGCACTTTCTCGTCGTCTACAACCAGTATTTTCAAGGTAATCCTCCTATTACAATATATTTACGGTTTAAGGCACGGCAGCCAGCCGTGTCTTTTCCGTATCGTTGCCTAAGCTGTTAGAATGAGAGTGTCTTGGCCTGATGCAATCCT
>NZ_NFHG01000059.1 GCF_002159265.1 Flavonifractor sp. An82 | reverse complement strand
TCGGAAGGTGCGGCTGGATCACCTCCTTTCTAAGGAGACTTCGGCGCGAATTACATGCCGAGCGAAGCGAGGCATATAATTCTCAAAGAAGTGGTAACACTTCTTTGAGCCAACGGCGCGCCGTAACGTCCTAAGGTCAGCTTTCTGGAGCGAATGAACTTTCACGTTGTTTAATTTAGAGGGTACACGCGTTAAGAAAATGTGCCTGCGGCACATTTTTAGCGTGTACCGCGGCGGCTATGCCGATGCGGGCCAGGCTGGAAAGAAGCAGATGGCACCAAATTTACGGGCCCATAGCTCAGCTGGCTAGAGCGCACGACTGATAATCGTGAGGTCGGTGGTTCGAGTCCACTTGGGCCCACCACTTAATTCAATATTGGATTGAAGTATCTGAATTTCAGGTATTTCAATCTGGTCTTGAAAGAGACTGGAAGTCAGCACCTTGAAAACTGAACAATGCAGATTGAAAGTATGAAGAGCAAGCAACAGAGGGCAATAACAGCAATGTTGTGGAACTTAAAGATAGAATGGCG
>NZ_NFHG01000058.1 GCF_002159265.1 Flavonifractor sp. An82 | reverse complement strand
CCAAACATCCGGTACAACCGCTCCTGTAAGCGGCGGTGATCGTCCTCCAGGGCCAGATAGAGGACTGTCCCCTGGCGCACCTCATACCCCCACAGGGAAAGGCCCATACTCACATGATAGGCAAGCTGGGCCATGAGAAAGGACTTGCCCACCTTGGGAGCGCCCACAAAGAGATATGTCCCCGCATAGAGCAGACCGTCTATCACAGGAGGTCTGCCAGGGTACACCTGCTCGTAGAGGTCATTCATAGACACGGTAGGCAGATAGGCCGGGTCGTTGACCCGGCTTATCTGCCGCATGATTTCTTCCAAATCTCTTTCCGGGGGCTTGTGTTCTGCCATGCCCTCTGTTATACTTTGGTTAGGTTTTTGTGAGAGCGACTGTCCCCCGTCTGCTGCAACAGACGGATATGGGACGGTCGTTTTCGTTTTCAATCCATCCATCTATCAATCCTCCCTCATGCCGCCCATGATGGCGGCGATCAGCCGGATGGTGTCCAGCAGCTCGCCATCCACGCCATTCCCGGCCTCGATACGCTCCAGTTCT
>NZ_NFHG01000057.1 GCF_002159265.1 Flavonifractor sp. An82 | reverse complement strand
TAGGAAAAATGTCAAGCGGAGCACCGTGAAGGGCCGGGAATACCTGATGTCCGTCCTGAAAGAGGACCCCCTTGGGTCCCGGAGCATTGACAGCGTGAAACTGTCGGACGCCAAGGAATGGGCCATCAGGATGAGCGAGAAGGGCTACGCCTACAAGACCATCAGCAACTGGAAACGGTCTTTGAAGGCGGCCTTCTACACGGCGATTGAGGATGACTGCATCCGCAAAAACCCGTTCAACTTCGCCATAGCCGATGTCCTGGAGGATGACACGGAGGAAAAAGCCGCGCTGACCCAGGAGCAGGAGGACCGCCTCCTGGCCTTCGCCGGCAGCGATCCGGTCTACCGGAAGTATTGTGATGAGATCATCATTCTGCTGGGGACCGGCCTCCGCGTTTCCGAGTTGTGCGGATTGACAACGGACCTGGATTTTGAAAACCGCT
Organism: Flavonifractor sp. An82; assembly: GCF_002159265.1. Taxonomy (GTDB): domain Bacteria; phylum Bacillota; class Clostridia; order Oscillospirales; family Oscillospiraceae; genus Flavonifractor. The sequence continues at coordinate 304 of NZ_NFHG01000057.1, read as the reverse complement.
GCATCCATGTGGACCACCAGCTCCTGAGGGACAGCGAGCTCGGCTACTATGTGGACGAGCCCAAGACCAAAAAGGGTGCGCGGCAGATCCCCATGAGCGAGAAGGTCTACCAGGCGTTGAAGCGGGCTGTGAAGAACAGAGGCAAGGCCGCCCCGGTCAATATCGGGGGCTACACTAACTTCCTGTTCCTCAACCAGAGCGGCCTTCCCAAAACGGCGTCCTGTTACGAGAGCATGTTCCAGGGGCTTGTCAGGAAGTACAACAAGCACCACAAACCAGAAGAAGCCCTGCCGAACATCACGCC
>NZ_NFHG01000056.1 GCF_002159265.1 Flavonifractor sp. An82 | reverse complement strand
ACGCCCGCGGCCGCCATGCACCATTTCCGCGGAAGCAGTGCACCATTCCAGCGGTGGTGATGCACCATCATCTGCGGTCAAGCTGCACTTTTTGAGCGGCGTACGCAGATATCACCCATTTTATGGAGGCAGTGCAGAATCATCCCTTCCGGGCTCTGTTCCTGACGACGCTTTTTACCGGCCTGCGCCGGGGGGGTCTTTGGCCTGCGATGGGACTGTGTGGATCTGGAGCACGGCACCATTACCATCAACAAGCAGCTCCAGAACATTCCAGGACAGCCGGGCGCTTACCGCCTGGTCTCCACTAAAAATGATAAAAGCCGCACGCTCAAGGCCAGCCGTTTTGTGGTTGATCTGCTCCGCCAGCAGAAGGAGGAGCAGGAGAAGATGAAGCGTCTGGTGGGGGCTATGTGGCATGACGAGGGCTATGTGTTTTGCAACGCCATGGGCCGGCACCTGTCACCCAGTACCGTGTACCATAACTTCAAGCGAATTGCCAGGAACATTGGCATACCTGCTGCACGGTTTCATGACCTGCGGCACAGCTATGCGGTGGCGTCCTTGCAGGCGGGCGATGATATCAAGACCGTCCAGAGCAACCTGGGCCACCACACCGCATCCTTCACTCTGGATGTCTACGGCCATGTGACGGCTCAGATGCAGCAGGCCAGCGCAGACCGGATGGATGCCTACATCCGAACGGTGTCTGCTGAGGCGAAAAGGGAAACAATAAGGGAAAACAAAGTAAGCGTAAAAACAGTCGGCGGCTTGTCAGGGTAAAATGGCTCTGCCAAACTATAAGAGTCTGAGGAAGTGCATGGTAGTACAAGGTAGTACCAGAGAGTATTCAAGA
>NZ_NFHG01000055.1 GCF_002159265.1 Flavonifractor sp. An82 | reverse complement strand
ATCGGCAAATGGATCTCCACCCTGAAAAAGCGCCCAGTGGTTGCCGCCTTTACGGCTACAGCACCGGAAGCCTACCGCTCAAAAATATGCTCCCTTCTGGGCATGGATGAGCCTGAGGTATATGTCAACTCCCTGGAGCGCTCCAATCTGATCCTCATCCGGGAGGACTGCTCCACCATGACCATCAAGCGCCGCTTGTCGCGGCTGAAGTATCATCTCAAGAAGTACGGAAAAGAGGGCCGTGTGGTCATTTACTGTGCCACCCGCAAGCATGTGGATCTGGTTACCAATTATCTATCAGACCGGTTTCCCGGTGAGGTGGTCAAGTGCCATGCCTATATGGACCCGGATAAGCGGCTGAGAAACGAGACGAAATTCATCCGCAACCAGAAGAGAATTATGGTCGCCACCACTGCCTTCGGCATGGGCGTGGATGTGCCCGATATTCGCCTGGTAGTCCACTTTGAGTTGCCTCTCAGCGTAATTGACTATTACCAGCAGATTGGTCGAGCGGGCCGGGATGGAAAGAAGTCCCGCTGTGTACTGCTCTATGCCCCTGAGGATCGGGACCAGAACGTCAATATCCTCTGCAAGGAGGACTATGACGAGTCCCTGCAAAAGCTGCTGCTGGACCGGCTGGATGAGATGGTCCGGATCGTCACCGGTAAGGTCTGCATCATGCAGCAGGTGCTGACCGCACTGGGTGAGAAGAAGCCCAACACCTGCCGCCACTGTACCAACTGCCAGCGGAACAGGAGGGGGTAACATGAAACTGAAGCAAATCCATCTGGGCCTCCATACCATCGAACTGTATGCCGGAAAGCTCAAGTATCACCAGATCCAGAAGACCATTGATCACCTGGTGGACCAGAGATCCATCCAACAGATCTATTCCGATTCCTACTCCATTGACCGGCATTTGAAGAGCACCTATCTGGTGGATCAGGGTA
>NZ_NFHG01000054.1 GCF_002159265.1 Flavonifractor sp. An82 | reverse complement strand
CGCCATTCTATCTTTAAGTTCCACAACATTGCTGTTATTGCCCTCTGTTGCTTGCTCTTCATACTTTCAATCTGCATTGTTCAGTTTTCAAGGTGCTGACTTCCAGTCTTTTTCAAGACCAGATCGAAACATCTGTTTACCAGGTGCTTCGATCCAGCATTGAAATTATGGTGGAGATAGTCGGGCTCGAACCGACGACCCCCTGCTTGCAAAGCAGGTGCTCTCCCAGCTGAGCTATACCCCCATCGCTGCGCGTGTACCCTCTAAATTAAACAACGTGAAAGTTCATTCGCTCCAGAAAGCTGACCTTAGGACGTTACGGCGCGCCGTTGTCTCAAAGAAGTGTTACCACTTCTTTGAGAATTATATGCCTCGCTTCGCTCGGCATGTAATTCGCGCCGAAGTCTCCTTAGAAAGGAGGTGATCCAGCCGCACCTTCCGATACGGCTACCTTGTTACGACTTCACCCCAATTATCGAACCCACCTTCGGCCGCGCCCTCCTTGCGGTTAGGCTACGGACTTCGGGTGTTCCCGACTCTCATGGTGTGACGGGCGGTGTGTACAAGGCCCGGGAACGTATTCACCGCGGCATGCTGATCCGCGATTACTAGCGATTCCAACTTCATACAGGCGGGTTTCAGCCTGCAATCCGAACTGGGATGGCTTTTAGGGATTTGCTCCGCCTCGCGGCTTTGCCTCCCTCTGTTGACCACCATTGTAGTACGTGTGTGGCCCAGGACATAAGGGGCATGATGATTTGACGTCGTCCCCACCTTCCTCCGTTTTGTCAACGGCAGTCTCGCTAGAGTGCTCTTGCGTAGCAACTAACAATAAGGGTTGCGCTCGTTGCGGGACTTAACCCAACATCTCACGACACGAGCTGACGACAACCATGCACCACCTGTCACCGGCGCCCCGAAGGGAAACTCCATCTCTGGAGCGGTCACCGGGATGTCAAGCCCTGGTAAGGTTCTTCGCGTTGCTTCGAATTAAACCACATACTCCACCGCTTGTGCGGGCCCCCGTCAATTCCTTTGAGTTTCAACCTTGCGATCGTACTCCCCAGGTGGGATACTTATTGTGTTAACTGCGGCACGGAGGGGGTCAGACCCCCCACACCTAGTATCCATCGTTTACGGCGTGGACTACCAGGGTATCTAATCCTGTTTGCTCCCCACGCTTTCGCGCCTCAGCGTCAGTTACTGTCCAGCAATCCGCCTTCGCCACTGGTGTTCCTCCGTATATCTATGCATTTCACCGCTACACACGGAATTCCGATTGCCTCTCCAGCACTCAAGAACTACAGTTTCAAATGCAGGCTATGGGTTGAGCCCATAGTTTTCACATCTGACTTGCAGTCCCGCCTACACGCCCTTTACACCCAGTAAATCCGGATAACGCTTGCCACCTACGTATTACCGCGGCTGCTGGCACGTAGTTAGCCGTGGCTTATTCAT
>NZ_NFHG01000053.1 GCF_002159265.1 Flavonifractor sp. An82 | reverse complement strand
AGAACTGGAGCGTATCGAGGCCGGGAATGGCGTGGATGGCGAGCTGCTGGACACCATCCGGCTGATCGCCGCCATCATGGGCGGCATGAGGGAGGATTGATAGATGGATAGATTGCAAGAGAAAACGACTGCCCCATATCCGCCTGTTGGCGCAGACGGGGGACAGTCGCTCTCACAAAAACCTAACCAAAGTATAGCAGAGGGCGTGACAGAACACAAGCCCCCGGAAAGAGATTTGGAGGAAATCCTGCGGCAGATAAGCCGGGTCAATGACCCGGCCTATCTGCCTACCGTGTCTATGAATGACCTCTACGAACAGGTGTACCCCGGCAGACCTCCTGTGGTAGACGGTCTGCTCTATGCGGGGACATATCTCTTTGTGGGCGCTCCCAAGGTGGGCAAGTCCTTTCTCATGGCCCAGCTTGCCTATCATGTGAGTATGGGCCTTTCCCTGTGGGGGTATGAGGTGCGCCAGGGGACAGTCCTCTATCTGGCCCTGGAGGACGATCACCGCCGCTTACAGGAGCGGTTGTACCGGATGTTTGGGGTAGAGAGTACCGGAAACCTGTTCTTTGCCATCGGAGCCAAGCAGCTCGGCGGTGGCCTGGAGGAGCAGTTAAAGGGCTTTGTCCGGGAACACCCGGACACCCGGCTTATTATCATCGACACCCTGCAAAAAGTACGGGAGGAGGACGGCGGAAAGTACAGCTATGCCAACGACTACGAGGTAATTACCAAACTGAAACGGTTTGCCGATGGAAACGGGGTCTGCCTCCTGGTGGTACACCACACCCGCAAGCAGCAGGCCGATGATAAGTTTGATATGATCTCCGGCACCAACGGCTTATTGGGTGCGGCAGACGGGGCCTTCCTGCTCCAAAAGGAGCGGCGGACAGACAACGCCGCCACCCTGGACATTTCCGGGCGGGATCAGCAAGACCAGCGCCTCTACCTCAAACGGGACGAGGAACGGCTTGTGTGGGAGCTGGAGCGGCGGGAAACGGAGCTGCGGCAGGAGCCGCCTGACCCGGTGTTGGAGGCTGTTGCCGCCCTGGTGACGGCGGAACGGCCAGAGTGGAGAGGGACGGCCACGGAACTTGTCACCGCCCTGGAGCTGGATATGAAACCCAATGCCCTGGCTATGCGGCTGAATGTCCGGGCATGGCGGCTGTCCTATGAGTACCACATCCACTATGAAAGCGCCCGAACCCATGCCGGACGGAGTATCAGCCTTACGCTGGAGGAACCCCAGGCGTGACGACCGTGACGGCTGTGACAGCTTTTTGGAGTGCGGAGGCGGTGTGCAAAACATCGTCACGGTCGTCACGGCTGTCACGGGGAGCGGGGGCGAAAGTCAAGGGGGCATACCTGCGGGTGGAGATTGCCGCAAGGCAATACAACCCGTACCCCTTGACTTTCACCCCACGGAAAACACTTGCCGGGCGGTGGAAAGGCCCCTGGCCTTTCCACCCTGCCCAACGGCGAGTGACAAAGTTTAGGCGGGGTGCAGGGTGCCCTTTTCAAAGGGCG
>NZ_NFHG01000052.1 GCF_002159265.1 Flavonifractor sp. An82 | reverse complement strand
TATTACAATAAATTTGGACAGGAAAGCCGGGCAGCCAGTCCGGCTTTCTCTCCATCTCGTGCCTAAGCTACAATAAGGGGAGCAACTGGCTGACCAATCCCTCCTTGGGCTTTTATGTCCGTTCGAAAGACTGTCAGCCATCCTCTTGTTGCAGCGTTCGATTTGAGCAGGTTGAGCCACCGGGTGCCGGAGAGTTCGTGTCACGCAATAGATTGAATCGGCAACGAGAAAAGATGGATTCCGGTTGCGAATTCTTTGTATTGGAGGAATGGGAATGAACTGCGTTGGCATCGATGTTTCCAAGGGCAAGAGCACGATTGCAGTCATGCGGCCCTTTGGAGAGGTAGTGGTTTCACCTTTTGAAGTGTGCCACACCGCCAGTGAACTGAGCGAGCTGGCAAGGCTGCTCAAAAGCCTGGACGGCGAGACCCGTGTGGTGATGGAATCCACGGGCAATTACCATGCGCCTGTGGCCTGGCTGCTCCACGGCGCGGGGCTTTATGTTTCCGTAGTCAATGCAATGCTGGTGCACGACTACGGGAACAACAGTTTAAGACGGGGCAAGACCGACAAGAAGGATGCCGTGAAGCTGGCCAACTACGGTCTTGACCACTGGCTCACACTTCCGAGATATGTCCCGGAAGAAGATGCCCGGCTCATGTTGAAGACCTGCTACCGGCAGTACCAACAGTATTCCAAAGTACAGACCATGCTGAAAAACAACTTGATCTCCCTGCTGGACACCGCTTTCCCTGATGCAAACCGTCTGTTTACCAGTCCGCCCCGCGCCGATGGCAGCGAAAAGTGGGTGGACTTTGTAGCTGCTTTCTGGCATTGCGAATGTGTCTGTGGTCTGTCTAAGAAAGTCTTTACCACCAAGTACCAGAAGTGGTGCAGAAAGCACGGCTACAATTTCAGTGAAGATAAGGCGCTGGACATTTATGCCTCCGCCTGTGGACGCTTCGGTGTCATGCCGAAAACAAATACGGCAAAACTTTTGGTAGAACAGGCCATTTCCCAACTCCAGGCAACTTCCGCCGCATTAGCTGCTCTCAAACAGGAGATGCAGTCTCTGGCAGCTTCTCTGCCGGAGTATCCTGTAGTGATGGGGATGTTTGGTGTTGGCCCCACACTCGGCCCCCAACTCATAGCTGAAATTGGCGATGTGCGCCGTTTTCATTCCAAGAAAGCGCTGGTGGCCTTTGCGGGCATTGACGCCCCACCCTACCAATCCGGCCAAATGGATGTCCGTAGCCGTAGCATTTCTAAGCGGGGATCTGCCTCCCTGCGCAGGACGCTCTTTCTGGTGATGGGTGTCATCCTACAATGCGCTCCAACGGATGAGCCGGTCTACCAGTTCATGAACAAGAAACGCTCTGAGGGCAAGCCCTACCGTGTCTACATGATGGCATCCGCCAACAAGTTCCTACGCATCTACTACGCTTCTGTGAAAGCCTACTTGGATTCTCTGGAGCACAACTAATTTTCGTGTCATACCATCTGGCTGGCCGCCGTTTCGATTTTGAGATGCTCAGCGGCTTGATTTTGTGTTGTCTTTTTGCCGCTCCCCCAAATCTAAAATTTCTACTTGACTTTTGTTAGCAGGTCTTTC
>NZ_NFHG01000051.1 GCF_002159265.1 Flavonifractor sp. An82 | reverse complement strand
AGGGATTGGTCAGCCAGTTGCTCCCCTTATTGTAGCTTAGGCACGAGATGGAGAGAAAGCCGGACTGGCTGCCCGGCTTTCCTGTCCAAATTTATTGTAATAGGAGGGAGGAGTTATTGGACTACAGCAAATTTTATACACCACCTCAAATAGCAAATCTATTGGTAAGGAAAGTAAATGTACCACATCCTGATACAGCCATCGACATTTGCTGTGGTAGTTGCAATCTATTGCGTGCAGCAAAAAAGCGGTGGAAAAATACAACGTTATTTGGTGTCGATATTAAACCGCATATAGCTTCAGATGTAAACTTTATGGAAATGGATGGCCGCCAATACGCAATCAAACATGCAAAGAAATATCCTCTTGTCTTGGCGAATCCTCCCTTTGACTTTGTAAAAACAAACAGAGAGTTCCCGTTGCTATACCAAGGTGTGTTTTCTTCCTATAGTACCAAAAGACTGGAAAATGAAATGCTTTTGGCAAATCTCCTCTTGTTACAAGAGAATGGCACTTTAGTAATTATTCTTCCAAGTACATTTGTTGAAGCAGAAAGTAACACTGCAATTCGTAGTTTAATAGGGAAAAATTATTATGTAAGGGAGATAATCAAGCTTCCGGAAGATACATTTGGGGCATCAAATATAAATAGCTACGCACTAATAATTAAGAATAGCTCTCCCAAAAAGAAAACAACAAACTCTAGTTGTGTTATATTTGAAAATGAGCAGTTTTTATTTGAGAACAAATGTACTGTCCCTCAAAAAGATATACAAGCTGGTAGATGGTATGATAGATATTCCGCCACTAATGAAGCTTTTGATATTCGTCGCGGTAATGTCTCCAGCCAGATGTTTTGTGACAAAGGAACTGCCATTTTGCATACAGCTAAGAAAAGCGAGCAGTGGAAACCATCTTTACGGTATTGTGCGGTGTCTGGTGAAAATCTAGTATATGCAGAATCGGGAGATATTATCATCAGCAGAATTGGCAAATCTGCTGGACAATGGGGTATATATCGTGGGGAAAAAATTTTAATTTCAGACTGTCTGTATCGAATAAAAGACCCTACTGGAAAAATCTTAAACAGACTACAAGGGCATGAATATGATTTTCCACAAAAAGGTGTTGCCACACGGTATATTACAATAAATGATTTTAAATCATGGTATTGTTCACTTTCAAGCGATGTTAATGCTGAAAAGAGTACTTCAGGTGAATAGACACAAATAATGAGCAACAACTTAATACCTAGATGTTGCTATTCATTTTTACAATTCTAGTTTCTGCGTATTGAAGCGCTCTTTTGGCCCGGTTTAGAGGGGGATGTAACCGATCTAACCGGGAGCCCGCTTGAAGCGGTAAACACTCCTTCCAACGATTATGAAAACGCCGCCCATAGTCTCACTCGGGCGGCGTAATTCTCAAAGAATAATTTTTTTAGATAAAAACCTCTTGCTTACTGCGTTAAAACCATTGATATGACTGGATTTTTCCAAGTCCTATAATTACACTCGGACCACCCCAGGAGCCTTGAAATCAAAGGATTTCAAGGCTCCTTTTTTGTTTTCAGCCTTTGTTTTGTAACCGTAAAATCTTTCGGCGCATAAAAAGGCCGCCATCTCAGCGCACAGGCAAAGAGATGGCGGTCTGCATTTTCATTATGGTTTTGGAATTTTACATTTCTGGGGC
>NZ_NFHG01000050.1 GCF_002159265.1 Flavonifractor sp. An82 | reverse complement strand
TGTCAACGCCGGACGGAAAAAAATCTAAAACGCCGGACAGAAAATGACCCAAACGCCGGAACTCCGTCCGCCGGTCAGTTATCCGCCGGAAGCTCAGCTGGAGGAACCGGCTGGACACCGGCCTTCCACCGTTCCCGCAGTCGGTAAGTCTGGCCGCGGATATTCACTACATGGGCATGGTGGAGCAGCCGGTCCAGCAGAGCGGTGGCCAGAATATTGTCGCTGAGCAGTTCCCCCCAATCACTGAAATACTTGTTGCTGGTCAAGATGATGCTGCCGTGCTCATACCGTTCCGAGATGAGACGGAACAGCAGCTCAGCCTCCTGGCGGTCCAACTGCATGTACCCAACCTCGTCAATCACCAGCACAGCCGGGCGCAGATAGACCCGCCACCTGCGTTCCAGGCGTCCTTGCAGCTGAGCCTTCTTCAAATCCGTAATGAGGTGCGAGAGGGTGGTGTAATAAACCACCATACCGGCGTCCAGCGCCCTGAGCGCCAGACCAACAGCCAGGTGGGTTTTGCCCACCCCAGGGGGTCCCAGTAGGATGACATTTTCCTCTCGGGCAACGAAGGCCAACGTACCCAGCTCCTCTATCTGCCGTTTGTCAATGCTGGGCTGGAACGCAAAGTCAAAGTCCTCCAGGCTCTTGCGGTGAGGCAGCCTGGCCAGCTTCAGCCGGGTTTCCCGGCTCTTTCGCTGGCGTTGCTGCTGTTCAGAAGAGAGCAGTTCATTGAGAAACTGCACATAAGTCTGCTGTGCGTGGAGGGACTGCTCCAACTGGGCGTCCAGAAGTTGAGCCGCAGTCTGCAGCCCCATTTGTTCCAGAAGGGCTCTGGCGTGTTCTAATTCAACCATGTGCGGAACCCCCTAACAAACGGTCATAGAACTGCAGGGGCCGTACTTCTACCTGAAGATCCTGCTGCTGGGCTGCCGGATACGGTGCAGCAATCCCTTTGTGCTCCGCCAGGCCTTTGTATTGTCCGGGAAGCCAGATGATTTTTCCGGTATGGTACTGGACCTGGTGCCTGACTAAAAGCATCTCTCCGTAATAGATTTCCACAAAACCGCTGCACAGCCGTACCTGTACCTCCTTGCCGCTGTACTGCCATGGTACACCGTAACGGATTCCGTCAAAGCTCACCAATCCTTCTCTGGTTACGGTACGTCTCTCCCAGCGGTAGCGCTCCTGAATCTCCTGAGCAGGTAATGGAAGCAGCTCTTCCGCAGGCAGCACCTGCAATGGAACCTTACCGGTGGTGCCGTGAGGCTTGGAATCCACCGTTTTGCACCAGAGCAGCGCCTGCCGGTTCAGATCCTCCAGATCAGTGAACTTTCGTCCAGGGAAGAAGTTCTCTTTCACGTACCGGACCAGGCGCTCTACTTTCCCCTTAGTCTGCGGCTTCCTAACCCGGCAGACCTTCGGCAAAAAGCCCATCTCTACCGCAAAGTCAGAGAATTGTGTGTTCCAAATCACCTTGCCAGCCTCACGCCCTGCAACGACTGTCTTCATGTTGTCTGTCAGCACTTCCTTAGGTACACCCCCGAAATACAGAAATGCGTTCAGCATACACCGTTCCATGCTGCGCAGGTCACAGCGGCTTACAAACTCAATGTACTTGGTACGGGAATATCCTAATATCATCACAAAAACAGCCACTTTATGCAGGGCCCCGCTCTGGTCCTGATACTGACAGATTCCCCAATCCATTTGCGCCTGTTTGCCGCTGGGTGTCTCATAGCGCCGTACTGCCGGCGCGGATTTTGCCGGCCGGTACGGATGTACGTATTCTTTCAGAATGCTCATCCCGCCGTCATATCCCAGTGTCCGCAGCCGTTCCAGCAGCACCACACAATTGAAAATACCTTGCTGCATCCAAATGTCCAGCTGAGGTTTGTAAGGATCCAGCTTAGAGCCTTTCCTGACCCCCTTTAAGCCATGCGGCTGTGCTGGCTGCGTCATGTACTTCCGGGCAGTGTTTTTCGATACTCCAATTTCACGTCCAATGGAATACGCACTCTTGCCTTTTCCTGCTAATTCTTTTATCATTAGTATCAGCCCACTCCTAATCATTCGGCCATCTCCCTTAAAAGTATTCGACACACTTTTAAGATAGCCGGTCTTTAGGCGTGGGTCAATTTTTGCCCGGCGCTCCAGGTCTATTTTACTCCGGCGGTGACA
>NZ_NFHG01000005.1 GCF_002159265.1 Flavonifractor sp. An82 | reverse complement strand
CACGCCCGCGGCCGCCATGCACCATTTCCGCGGAAGCAGTGCACCATTCCAGCGGTGGTGATGCACCATCATCTGCGGTCAAGCTGCACTTTTTGAGCGGCGTACGCAAAAGGAACGGAGTGGCTTGCTTTTGCGTCTCTGTGAGACTGAAAGCAAGCTCACCCCTTATCCTTTTCACTGCTCACACAAAATAAAAAATTTGCCAACACAGATGGAATGGCGTTGCATCGCACAGACTGCTCAGCAACTGGCGATTCCATCTGTGTTGGCTCTTTTTCTAGGGGGGACATTTTGTACCCCCGTTTCCCTTATAACAGGAATGTCCCCCCTGGAGAAATGTGATCCCCAATTATGCGGTAATAATTGTTTTAGAAAAGATTTCATCCAATTGGGCAATCATTCTGTTGTATTTCCCCTTGAAGACGGTATTGAGCAGTACTGCGTACGTCAAGTCATCCATAACTTCCGGTTGGATAGAGGATAGATCTATATGGCCGCAGACCTGCTTAATGGCATGAAACAGAACCTCTTTATTTGGTAACAGGTTTGTCGCCGTCGGAGGAATATAATATTTAAAATGTGCCTGATGGTATCCCTCAAAACTGACCACGATGGTATCAAATTTTCGGTCATCCTGTTGCTTAAATTGCATATACGTGTCAAAGATATGTTCAATATGATCGCTATTCTTTTCTAAAAAAGACTGTACCTCTCGAACGCAGTCTAATCTTTCAGGAGAAATAAAAAGTCTTGCCAAATCCTCCAACCGCAAATACCACGAGGAAATCCGGATATCTCCCCAATAAACTAAATCGCCTACTGCATCATGGGCGCATGTAAACTGAAATTTAACATAATTACTATAAATTTCGGAAGTTGCACTTGCAGAGGCGATAACATCTTCGGCATAGTTTTTCACCGACAATAATAGCTCAGCTTCATCCCTGCTCAAAAGAGAAATATGAAACCCCGCATGGAATAATAATTGCTTCATAATTTCATTGCTTGGGTTACAAAGATAGACTTTATCAACATAGTCGTCTGTTTCGCTGACAAAATCACAACCAGCGATTATGACCTTGCTCCATATTCGATTGATTTTCTCATTGTGGCGATATGGATATTTGTGCCTCGAAGGCGACAGATATAATAAGAAATTCAATAATTTAACACCATCTGCCAATTCCCCATTTTTAAATGGCTCCTCACTGATAAATAGTCTGGGATTATATATTAAGCCTAGCGTTTTAATGATAGGCCGCATCCATTTAGGGAGATTTTCCAGCTTTTGCTCAATGGCTTTTTTTGTTTTTGGAGAAGTAGAAGGATCTTTATAGAAATCTGTTATTATATCAACAATAATAGCGGCGGTTACCTCTGTATTATCGTTTGAAGAGCCGTATAATTCGAGCGACCTTATAAAGGAACTAATACTCCAGGCTGGAAGCATAAAGTAAAGTTTGAAATCAAGCCATGAATCCGTAGGTTCCTTTTCTTGCTGGTCAGACTTATTATAATTTATCTGGTGGAAGTCCATAAGAGGTACATGATCCTCATCTAACTCAATCGTATAGCGCACATCATCAAAGCTACAACAATCCGTAGTATCTGCATTTGCTGCTTGAAAAAACTCGTGTGCAATGGAGTTTTTAAGGACCCATCCATTTTTCTCGGCCGGTGAATCCTTTTTGTCTTTATTTGTCCTTTCTGACTCATAGGAGCTCAGATTCTTCATAAAATTGAGCAACGCGTCCTGAACGCACTGATACAGCAGGGAGATTTCATACTGCTCACTCGGCGCGATTGGGTAAAGTGCAGGCATATGGAATACCACAGAAAATGGTTCCTCTGTTGAACAATGAATAAAATGGAATCCATCATAACCCTCTGGCTGCGAAGAGGATCTTTGCCGATAAAATGTCTTTCTGATTCGTGGAATCGTGTAACTGCATTCGCATCTCAAGAACTCCATAAAAAAGTAAAAGGGCAGGTAGGCAAAAAACATGGCATCGGTATAGAGCAAATAGTTTTCCCAACGCTGATTGTCGAGAACTTCACCATAGATTTCCTTGAGCGGATCTTCACACCCGGTTTTACACTTTAACCCTTGGCTATGAGTGCGTTCGAGCCGTTTAGAAAGCTTCTCGCGAAACGCATCCATCAATAGGTCCAAAAAAACCTTGGCATCGTCAGGCAGTTCTGATGGTGCCCGCTTTTTAACATCCAGCAGTAATTGCTTGATATATTTGATTTGGGTGTACATTCCTTCCTTCAACGAAATGCTTATATCATACATTCTCATAATATCTGCGATATTGTTAACGTCCAGTTCATCAAACCTCTTGATCTCTTCGGGAAGATTGTCGTACGTCTGTCCTTCCTGTACATTCCAAGACAAAAACTCGTTTGGTACATTCATGGCAAGTATTGCATTGACTAACCAGTTCCTTCGCTCTAATGCAGAATACTTACCCTTCTTAGAGCGGATCTCATCCAACAACCTGTCGACCATTTGAAACCGGTTTGTGACAGGGCGAGGGTCTGCACCGGCGGGACATCCCAGTTTATTAATGCGTAGTTTTGTTAAACAAAGATTCTTCAATGACATTCTAATCGCCTCTTCTTTATATGATCTACCTTGCAGCATCTGCCTTGAAAGCAGATGCTGTTTTTTGTGCCAGATGTACACAATGAGTATCCAAAAACAGAAGCCTAAAAACAGGCAAAAAGAATTGAAGTGTTTTGGCATACTAAAACAGCAGTTTAAGGTACTATTTTGTCAGAAAGGAGGCCAAATCCCATTCATTCAATAGTGGTGATGAAGTGTGTACAAATTACAACAAGGAGGAACAGTATGAGCCGAGAACATGATTTTATCTGCGTAAAGCATCCTGACCACAACAAACTCTGGTACCGGGAGGTGGAAGGGCACCGTGGTGAAAAACCCTGCTGGGTTCCCCTGGATGAGTCCTTCTTCCGGAAAAAGATCACCTACTTCTCCCAGCTCCATGAAGCGGCGCGGGACAAGCAGGTCAAGCGGTTGATCGAAGAGGGCAACGTCATCGCCAAAGTGAAACTCCCATTCGATCTGCCGCCGGCCCAAAGGCGGATCCAACGTCCTGAGGGCTATCGGGAACGCTACAACAATACGGATCTGCAAACCGGCGCGCTGGTGTCTCTGCGCGTGCTGGACCTGTTTGAATCCGTTGAGACCGGGGCCATCCTGCTGGCCAATCTGCTGGGCGGGCTGCGCGCTACCGCGCTGCAGAAACAGGAACCCGATTTCCGCGCAGCCGTGGCCCTGGACACGCCCAGCTCCGAAGCCGAGAAATTGCTGATCGATCTGCTCCAAACCACTTCAAACAAGACCCGATGGAGATCCAAGCATTACACTGCAAGGCGCAAGCTGGTACTGGACTACGGAAAAGCCTCATTCGGATTCAGCCGCCACATCCAGGACTTCAGCTCAGTGTGCTTCCCTATCAAAGGGCATGCGAAGCTGAAAGTGCCCATGAGTTACCGGGATGCTGTGGCCACTGTTGTTCGGGCCGGCAGGAGCCACCTGCTGGAGGCGGAACCCTATCTCTGCCAGGGCTGCGCAGTGTTGATCAACTGCTCCTCTGTTGAGTGGTGCCGGAGCAAGCTCAGGCCGGCAGCTTTGAGTCACTATGATCCGCTGGTCTATCAATTCATACAGGACCATCGAGCCCAGCTGTCTCTCATGCTGGCCTGCTGGTGGTGCTCTGTGGATGACAATTGGGCACCGTCAATTATAGACCAGGCTCGGGCCAGCTTCGGAAAACCGGACAGCCGGTTTGTGAGTATGACGCCTGACCCTAAGCTGTATCACAGGGCCATACTCCACCAGATCCTGCTCAGCTACCTGGATTTCCTCCAGAAGCAGCTGCGGCTCCCCTCCGAGATGCTGGAGCCATATGCCGCCATGGTCAGGGGAGTATTTGCCCCGGAAATCCCTGATGAGCCGGAGGCCGCCCCGCTCCGTTCGCTGGAGGACCCGGAGGTGTTCCTGGAGGTAATGAAGGCTCTATCCGGCAGTAATCCGGATCGCATTGCTGCCCTTGATCAATCGTTCAGCCGGCAGCATAAACATCTGGGTGCTTGGCGGGATATCTCCGGGGAACGGTATCTCATTATGCTGGAAGACACCTGGGCCAAGGAACTGGCAAAGGCAGCACGGAACACGGAGGGCGTGGACTGTTCTATCCTTCGCCACGACAACTGGACGGGTGAGCTGCAGCGTCTGATGGCCAACGCCGGTGTCATCAAAAAACCGTCCGCAGGATATCGCTACCGCTACGACCTGCTGGAAGACGGTACCCGGGACCGTACTTATGTCGTGGCAGTCCCCCAGCGGCTGCTTTGAAGACGGGCAAACAGGCGGGCAAATCCAATCATTCCCGGCAAAGCCATTTGCCCGCCCATTTGCCAAGACAATTTGACTGAAAAGTTGTGAAAACGATCAAATTGTTGGAAGGTGATCAGTAATGAGTAAGAAAAAGAAGCAGAAGAAGCGCGCCAAGAATCAAGAAAGCCCGGCAAAAAAGTCCTGCCTTTATGGTGAGGCTGCATATGAAAATGCTGCTGAACTGCTCGCAGAGGGGGGTTCAGGAGAAACTCCAGATTCCCCTAAAAAAGGGCTCACATCCCGTTGCCCGAATGAGCACTTCGGCCGCATAGAGGAGAATGACTTTCACATCCAGCGACTGTGTACCATGATCATGGACCACATGAAGCAGATCTGCCGTGACCGGAAGATTCGTTTGAATTACAAATATTGGAAAGCTATAACCTATGATGTCCTGTCGGCCAGGGACACCAGCAGGCCGCTGGTCATTCCGGCGCGAGCGGGAGCCGGTAAATCCACCTGGATCCAGGCCTTCCTGAATGCGGCTGCGGAGCTCTGGGAACGTGGGGATGTTCTGGTAGATGTGCTCGGCGGAATCCTGCTGGTGGTACAGCAAGTGGAGGACCTGAACCGAATCACCCAAACGCTGCAGCAGGGTTGTAAAAGGCCGGACATTATGCTCCCCGTCCAGGCATGGCACAGGTCCTCTGTGCAATACGGCTGGTGTATCAACGAGGAGTCCCTGGAACACGGCCATTGCATGGAAAAAGACTGCCCTCATCAGGAGGAGTGTCCCCGGAAACGCAGCGCACAGGATGGGTGTGGCGCCTATATCCTGGGTATCACCCAGGCCCGGTATCTGGATCTGCTGCGCCCCCAAAATGCGGCGGATCTGGCAGGGTATCTGGAGCGGAAGACGGAGGATGTCTGTGTGCCCAGACGATTCATCCTCATTGATGAAAAAATTGAGTTGCTGCATATCGCCGCCTCCGCCATCACTAGCAAAGTGCTGGCCAATGCGCTGCTGGAAATGGATGCCCAGCGCAGCAGGCGACCTGATCTGAGCAGGCGAATTGATTCTCTCGAATACGCATTCTGCTATTGCATTCAGTATCATTTCTATAGAATATTGCGGCATGTATATAGACACCCTGATAACAAACACGGTGCGTATACCCTTAAACATGGATCGTGCGACAAACTGGATCTCTTGGATGAGAACATGCAAAGCAGCATCCGCAGATTCATCCAGGAGTGCAGGATACTGCCCCTGAGCCTGATGACCAATTTGGGCCTGTGCCTGGATGTTGCGGAAGCCCTTATGGAGGGGAGGTGTTTCTTCGATATCAACGGCGGCAAGGTCCTGTTCTGCCGCAAGGCGCTTCCCGGACTGCCGGAGGAGGCAAAGACCGTCCTGTTTGACGCGACTGCTGAGGTGGACCCGGATTATCCTGGGCTGTGGCACGGACATCTGTTGGACTCATCGCCGCCCCTGCATATGGAAAAATTGCATTTTCATATCTACACAGACAGGCGGCTCAGGGTCTCCATGCAGGCACTGCACAAGCAGGCTGCGCTCCAGGGATTTGCGGCCTTTCTCTCGGAGATGATCGAAGATCTGCCGGGCAAAACCTTCCTATGTACCTACAAAGAGGATAGCGAAACGCTGCGGCGCTTGTTATCAGAAAAGGCACGCAAGAAGGTGCCTGTCCATCCCGGTAAGCCGGACTGCGTTCCCTACTACGGCGGCAACAACGGCTCCAACTCGTTCAACGACTGCACCAACGTCATTCTGCTGGGGTATCCGCGGCTGGATCCTCAGACCTATTTCCGATACACCGCCATCCTGGCGGAAAAAACCGGGCAAAGCGGGACACATCCCCTCAGCAGGCTGGAGGAGGACTACGAGACCCGCCATCTGGCTGCCCGGCTGGAACAGGAGATCTACCGGTGCGCGATTCGCAATCCCAGCTGTGATCATGATATCCATGTATTCCTGTTCACGCCGCCGGAGCGGGTGGCTGAGATCCTGCGTCATCGATTTCAGGGGTGTCACTGGGAGGTCTGTGAGGAATATCCCGAGGTTATTCGGCAGATCAGCGGGCAGATGCGCACCTATAAGAATAAGCCCACACACTTTGCCCGGCTGTCCGATTGGCTGGAACACTGGGAAGGAGGTGAGATCTATGTGTCGGATCTGAAAAAGCTGCTGGAGGTACCGGACAACAGTTGGAAGGAGTTGATGAAGCAGGCACGCACCAAGGAGCTGATACAAGCCAATGGCGTCAGCATCCAGGGCAGCGGCCGTTACCGCAAGATGATGCGGGAGAGGAAGAACAAAGCTGCATAGTTCCGGAAACCAGCCGGATTCATTTGTATACTATAATTTGAGAAACTAAAAGTATGTAATATCGAGGAGGAATTCACATGGCAAAGAAGGAGACAATCTACAATATGGAACAGCTGCCCATGGTGCTGCGAATTGATGATGTGGCCGCAGTCCTGAATATCGGGCGGAGCGCGGCCTATGAACTGGTGCGTTCCGGACAGATCAAGCACATTCGGATCGGCACCACTTATCGGATCCCCAGGCAGGAGGTCATGAAGTTCCTTGGCGAAACGGCCTGATCAAACACGGGGGAGACATAGAGCAGTCTGTGTCTCCCCTGATTTTACCAAAGATAGGGAGGTATGACAAGATGGCTGGCAGAACCAAGGGGAGCCGGAGCGCCGCCGGGACCGGCACCATCCGGAAAAAGACAATCACAAAGAATGGCAAGACGTATACCTATTGGGAGGGACGTTATACCGTTGGATTTGATCTGGGCACGGGAAAGCAGCGGCAGCGCTCCATCTTGGGAAAGACCCAAAAGGAGGTAGCGCAGAAGCTGCGGCAGATCACCGCGGAGATCGACCGGGGAACCTACCAGGAGCCAGAAAAGATGACGCTGAGGGAGTGGCTGGATATCTGGGTCACGGAATACCTGGGCAATACCAAGCCCCATACCCGGAAGTCCTATATCAGCATCATCAACAATCACATCAATCCGGCCCTGGGTGCGGTAAGTCTCTCGGCATTGACGCCCATCCAGGTTCAGAGAATGATAAACGGGATCCGCAGCACCAAGCCCACCATGCTGCACCAGAAGGTAAATCCCAAGACCATCAAGAATGTGCACGGTGTTCTCCACAGTGCATTAAGCCAAGCGGTACAGTGCGGGCTGCTCCGGAGCAACCCGGCAGACCATGCCGTGCTGCCCAGAAGATTCAGAGCGGAGATTCATGTGCTGGAGGTGGAGCGGATCACCGAATTTCTCAGGGCCATTGAGGGACATCGGTACCAGTACCTCTACCTCCTGGATCTGCTGACCGGTATGCGCCAGAGTGAGCTGCTTGGCTTGCAGTGGGAGGACATTGACTGGGAGAAAGGGTGCATCACGGTCAAGCGGCAGCTCCAGTTTCTGGGCGGAAAGGAGGGCTATCGGTATACTACACCTAAAAGCAATAAGCCCAGGATTATTGTGCTGCCGGATGTGGCCATCCGGGCGCTGGAGAAGCAGAGGGCGCTTCAGAAACAGCTGGCGGATTTCTTCCAGGAGGGGTGGAGCAATCCCGACCATCTGGTCTTTACCGATGAGCTGGGCGGGCATATCAAGCACGATGTGGTATACCGTAACCTGAAGCGCATTTTTGCTGGGATGGGGCTGCCGGATCTGCGCTTTCACGATCTCAGACATTCCTATGCCGTGCTGTCGCTGCAGTCCGGCTGCGATATCAAAACCGTTCAGGAGAACCTGGGCCACTATGCAGCGGCCTTTACCCTGGATACATACGGCCACGTGACGGACCAGATGCGCCGGGAAGGCGCGGAAAAAATGAACCGCTTTCTGCATCAGTTGGAAGAGCGGGCAGAGGGGGAAAAGTAAATTCGTTTTTTCGAGTGTGCAATTTTGTCACTTGTTTGGGCTGGTAAAAAATGATAGGCTCTAGGTGTCTATATCTCTATCATAAGCCCGATTTGGTGGTGTTTGCAAAACGGGATAGAAACAGAGGAGGAATGAACGGATGAAACGATGGCGAAGGATGTTGGCCCTATTCCTGACCGTGGTCCTGCTGGGGGGAACTCTGCCCCTGGAGGTCCTGGCGGAGGAACCCGAGCGTGGTTTCATTGAGGTCAACGGTCAGGTCATGGTCTACAGCGACGGCGAGACGCTGGA
Source organism: Flavonifractor sp. An82 (assembly GCF_002159265.1). Classification (GTDB taxonomy): domain Bacteria; phylum Bacillota; class Clostridia; order Oscillospirales; family Oscillospiraceae; genus Flavonifractor. Next base: position 186,701 of record NZ_NFHG01000005.1, on the reverse strand, counting down.
CGGGCCTCTGCCTAACGGAGTATCCTACACCAGCACAGGGAGCAACAGCGGTACCCTGACGCTAAACAATGCCCAGCTTACTTCCATCTCAGCCTGGGGGCTGGACAGTCTGGTCATTCAGCTGGTGGGCACGAATACCATCAGTCTGCCAGACAGTTCCGCTTCTGAGATGGACACAGCGCTGCGCTTTGGCCAATGCAGCGCCGCAACCATCCAGGGAGACGGCACACTGACGGTCAATTCTCCACAGCACGCCGTCTGGTTTGAGAGTACAGATGCAGAGATCCCCGACACGCTGACCATTACCGGGGGAGCCACTGTCACCGCCGAGAGCAGCAGCGGCTACTGGGCCGATGAGGCGGCGGGTCAGTATGGCTATTGCGCTTTCTCCGGCCGCATGAACCTGGTGGTGGAAAAAAACGCCACCCTGAATGCTGTCAGCAGCTGGATGGGGATCCTGATCGAGGGCAATGCCACCATCGGAACTGGCGGCACGGTCAACGTCAACCGCATCCATATGCACGGGGATAATCATCGGAACGAAGAGGCCGCAGGCGATGAGATCACGGCTACCACCATCAAAGTGACGAATGGCGGTACGCTGAATGTTACACCCCGGGAGAACGAAGCGCAGGACAGCTTCTTTGCCCTGATCAACAATGCGACCCTGTCGGTGGAGGGCGGCAAGGTATGCTTTGACGCCCAAAACCGTGGGGAAGAGTACAGCGAGCTGCTCAGCATCAACCCCGGCTGCGAGGTTCGCGTCACCGGCGGTGAGCTGGTCTTTCAAAATATATATAATGCCAAGGCCATCTTTGTGCAGCAGAGGACCACCTTCACCCAGACCGGCGGCACCGTACGAATCAGCCGCGCCGCCGATGCCCCCGACAAGGGAGACCGGTATGGGGCGGTGGGCCTGGAGGTTATGGCCGGCGGGCAGGCTAACATCATCGGCGGCACCTTTGAGACCAATGGACTGGACTGCGCTATCAATCTCCGGGGCGAGATGACCGTCAGCGGGGAGAACACAAGCCTGAACCTCAAAAAAGGATACAACGCTGCCATCTCCCTCATGCCTCTGGGCAGCCTGTCGGTATTGGGCGGAACCATCAACGCCGTTACCAGCGGAACGTACGGCCGGGAGGCCATCTACGGTGAGGGCGGCCTGGTCCGCTTCTTGGGGGGCACCACTACCCTGACTGCCCCGCAGTTCGCAGTGATGGACCGGACGGGCAATACGAACGTGGTCACCCTGGGTGCCGGGATGCACGCGGTGGGCGGGAACCGCCAGGAGACCGCCTTGGACGTGTCTGACTTCGGCTCTGAGTACAACTTTGCCTATTATCCCGAGGAAACGGTCACCATCAGCAGCACGCCGGGAGCCAGCCCCTACGCCGCTCTGATGGAGGTGGTCAACGGCGGGCAGGTGACGGCGGGTACCGTCTTTACCGTGCGTACCGCCCTGGCTATGACCGGCAGCGGCACGATTTCTTTCGACCTGCCGAGCAACATTGAATTGCAGGAAGGCAGCGTGACAGTCAACGGGCAGGCGGTCTCCGCAGACCAGCAGGACCTTTCTTCCCTGAGTGTGAAAAACGGCGACATCGTCCGCTTCAGTGCTGTGGCTTCCGAAGCCGGTGATTATACCATCACTGCTGTGGTGAATGACGGGGGCCAAAACCATTCAGAATCCATGGAGCTGTCTGTCAGCGCCCTCACCCTGTCCCTGCCCACTCAGGTAAACCGCACCAGTATCCCGGTGTCCGGCCATACCGTGCCTGGGAGCACCGTGACCCTCTATGAGGGGGAGACCGACATAGGCATGGCTACGGCCGACAGCCTGGGCAGCTGGAGTACTACCATCCAGATAGAGGACCGGACAGGCAGTCATTCCATCCATGCCGTGGTCACCCAGGGCAGTCAAACGGTGACCACCAGCGATCCCTTCACCCTGGACTATGCCCCGGACAATGCCGAGGTGGAGACCCTGACCATGACCAACTGGATCCATGGCAAGACCTCCGCCGACCCTAACGTGCAGGAGACCTTTGTCATCAACTACCAGAATGGCACCCGCAACAAGAATTTCTATACCTACTGGCCCGACCTGCCTACCTTTACTTTCGCGGTGGACTTCGTGGGGGACAGCGGCACCCCTGACAAGGTGGAGGACGTGACGGTGGTCACCACCGACTGGACCGGCGAGGAGACCGAGGTACCTCTGGCCTATGACGCGTCCACCGGCACCTGGATGGGGCAGCACGACTATGACGGTGTAAACGTTCCCAACCCGGAGCGGTTCCGGGTTGAGTGGATGCCTGCCGGTACCGTCCTGCCTGAGGAGCCGGAGGAGACTCCCATAGATGTGCCGGAACGGGAAGAAGTGGAGGAGAATGACAGCGACGGCGCCTTTCTAAGCGAAGATACGGATTTTACCTTTGAGATTTCTGATGGGGCTGTACTCACCCTGACCGTCAGCGCCGGAAAAGCAGTCAACTATTCAACAGATACCAGCGGTACCATTGTCTCTGCCGAATATGCATCTGGTGAGCTGTATGTGGCCCACCTGGAGAGCGGCACCTTCCCGGACTATCCGGGGTATGACACCCTGTACATCCAGATCAGCGGTGAAAAGATAGGTGTAAGTACTTGTGAATATATATCAGTTGACGTTGTTCATGATGATGTAGACCCGGCCACGCTGACGTTCTCGGGTAATACGTTCACCTCCACTGATAATTCCTATAAGGTGAATGATGTGCTGATCCTGAACGATGGCGGGACGGCCATTGTGATTACAGATAAGGCCGAAAACACCTATACCTATGAGGAGGCGGGCCTGGGGGATATCTATACGACGCTGGATGTTAATAAGGTCGCCAGCTTAAATCCAGATGATTTGATTCTCGAGGGTCTTGATGAGGCTGCGATTGTCCGGTCTTTTATGGAGACCGAGACCTACGGAGCCTTCCGGAGCGCTGTGGCCACCTATGCAGACGAGAACGGTTACGAGGACGTAGAAGAGCTTCCGGTATCGTTTGACCTGGAAATGGGGCTGGAAGGAACGTTGACCCATCCCGTCCTGATCCTTAAACCCGTGATCACTGTGGAAAGCAGTATGACGACCAAACTCCCCTTCGACCAGGAAACGGAGACCGCCGTAAAGGGCGTCTTCTCCTATGAACTGAGACAGGGGTTTGATTTTGGTATTACGTTGGAGAACCGTGAACTTCAGTCCCTATACCTGACCAGAGATCAAACTGAGACCGTGGAAATCGACATCTCCGTCACCATTGGAGAGGCACCAGATGAGGGCGCTGAAGCAAAAATCGAAGAATATTTCGGTCAAACAGCAGTTGAGCAATTCTTGGAAGATCTGGAAGGCGGCGATGATGAGTCTGAACCCGGGATCCCTCTGGGCGAGTTCCGCATCCCTACTAACGTGCCCGGACTGTTTATCTATGCCTCTCTGGAACTGGAGACCGACGTCTCCTTTTTCGGCGAACTGGTCCTACACAGCCAACTGACCCAGGGCCAGGTCGATGGTCTCTTGTATACCCAAAACGGTGGCTTCCAGAAATTCTGCCAGCCCAAAGAAGAGACCGTGACTGCTAATATGGAACTCCATCTTCGGGCGTCAGCATCTGCTGCACTGACCGCCTCGGCAGGTGTGGAGCTGTGGGCTGTGATCGATGCGGGGCTATATGTAACTGCAGGTCCGACCATCACCTTCGGTGGACATGGTACAGCCTCCTATTCCAATGCCCCTGGCTCAAACAGCTTGGAAGCGGAACTGCTGGTAACGTGTACATTGGATGTAGATGCTGGCGTGACAGCCTCGATCAAACTAGCAAGGGCTCTTCCTGCCCTGGAATGGAGCCAGTCCCTCTATGAGGCATCCTTCCCCATCTTCCAGCTGGGTGCTAACGTCATGCCCACTCGATTCAAGACCGTTGAGGAAGACATGTATGTTCAGTCTAACAGTGACCTAACTCAGTTGTTGGATCTGACGCTACTGTTCCAGTCCTTCACAGCAGAGGTGGGCGGCAAGACCATCCATAATGGAGAAAAGATCTTCGAACCGGAGGACTATACGTTTGAGTTGGTAGATCATCCTCAAGGAGTAAGTCTGGATTCTAAGGGCAAGCTGAGCATCACGGCGAATGAGGAACGGAAGTTCCAGGTGAAGGTCACCTACACCGGCTCTACGGAGGACTATCAGATTTGGAAGATCGTCACCCTGAAATACACGCCGGCCAGCTTCGTCATCCAGAAGGCAATTCAGGATGGGGCCTCCAAGGTGGCGGGCTACTCGGTCGTTGATCTGTATGACGGCAGCACCCGGAGCTTTACCACCAGCCCGGCAGGCTTTGTGGTGGTCCCCGCTGTGGCGGGCCATAGCTACCAGGTGGTAGAGACCTGGTGTGCCCAGGGCTACTACCCCGTAGAAGCGGTCAAGCAGGTCACTGTCCCTGAATCCGGGGCGAACACCACGGTAACCTTCCAAAATGTGCGCAAAAAGAAGCAGCGCACCCAGGACATTGACGGGCCCGGCCTGGGCGATCCCTCCGGTTATGTGTACGAGGGCATCGAAAGCAACCGCCTGTCCGGGGTGACAGTCTCACTGTATCAGGCGAGCACGGCCGACGGCACTGATGCAGACCTGTGGAACGCTGGGGACTACGCCCAGACCAGCGTTCTCACCACCGACGCGCTGGGTCAGTACCTGTGGATGGTACCCAACGGCAGCTGGTGGCAGGTGGTCGCTACTGCCGGGGGCTATGAGACAGCCTGTAGCGCCTGGCTGCCGGTGCCTCCGGTACAGACCGGAGTTAACCTGGGAATGGTCTCCAAGCAGCCCGCCGATATGACGGTCTCTGCCTACAGCGGCCAGAACGTGGTATTCCTGCGGTTTACCCGGCCGGTACTCCTCTCCTCCCTGACCGATCTGACCGTGACGGTAAATGGCCGGCAGGTAGAAGGGAATCTGGTACCGGTAGATGCAGACTGGTCGGTTACACAGGATCCGGAGGACAGCCAGCCCTGTGCCACTACCTTCTGCGTCTATCTGGAACAGCCCCTTTCTGCGGGAGCTGCCATCGCAGCCCAGGCCGCCGGTGTGACTACCTATGCGGAAATACAGGCTGATGTTCAGGATACCGGCGTTGTGGAAGACTCGGGGGAGCCGGGACCCGGCCCTGAACCTGAGCCTGAGCCCGAACCTGATGTTCCCAGCGGCGGTTCCTCCTCGTCCTCCGCAAGCTACCAGGTCACCGTGGACAAGGCCGAGGGCGGCAAGATCACCGTGTCCCCCGCCCGTGCCGAGAAGGGCGACACCGTCACCATCACTGTGAAGCCTGACGAGGGCTATGAGCTGGAGAAGCTGACTGTCACCGACAAGGACGGCGGCAAGGTAACCATCACACAGAAGGACGACAACAAGTACACCTTTAAGATGCCTGCCGGCAAGGTGACCGTGACGGCCACCTTCACTGAGATCGTGGTGGAGCCTGAGCAGCCTGAGCTGCCCTTCGCCGACGTGGCCGAGCAGGACTGGTTCTACGACGCCGTGGTATACGTCTATGAGAACGGCCTCATGAACGGGACTGCCGCCGCTGCGTTCTCTCCCACCGTTATCACCAGCCGGGCCATGATGCTCACCATGCTGGCCCGCTATGATGGGGTGGACACCTCCACCGGTTCCACCTGGTATGAAGCGGGCGCTGCCTGGGCGGTGGCCGAGGGTATATCCGACGGCACCAACCTGGAGGCCGACCTGACCCGTGAGCAGCTGGTCACCATGCTGTGGCGCTATGCCGGCAGCCCCATGGTGGAGAAGGATCTGCCCGACTATCCCGACCGGGATAAGGTCAGCGACTGGGCGGTCCGGGCTATGGTGTGGGCCGTGGACGAGGGTATCATCACCGGCAACGGCGCCGGGGAGCTGAATCCCCAGGGTTCTGCCTCCCGTGCCGAGGTAGCGACCATCCTTATGCGCTTTGTGGAGAGCCTTATCTAAGGCGTATTCAGGCACACAACAACCAATCCATTGAAACAGAGGACCCGGGAAAGCATGTGCTTTCCCGGGTCCTCTGTTCTATTTGGACATTGTCTCCAGAAAAAGGGCAAGCGCCTGCTTCTGGTCATCCGTTAGTCCAGCAATCTGACGCAGCAGCCGATCCTGCTCAGTGTCCTGCTCTGATGGAATATCAAAAAAGTTCCGCAGAGAGATGTGCAGAGTGTCACAGATCAGCTGGAGATTCTCCACTGAAATTCCCTTCTCGCCTAACTCCACAGAACGCAGGAAACTCTGAGAAAGTCCGCACAGATTGGCCAGACGATTGGTGGTCCAACCGGCAGCTTCTCTTAATTCCGTGATGCGCTTGCCTATCTCCATAACGATGCTCCCATCTGTTTTGCTATAACTTTAGCAAAATATCCTGGGATTATTTACAGCTATAGATATATATGGTATTCTTTTAAATATAAATATTCTGTGAATTCTGCGATCCTGGGCGCAGGGCGCAATTCAAGTTCAAAGAGGGTAATGAGGTATGGTAAAATATGTGTTGTTTGGGCAACAAGTGATTTTTGACAATCCTGCCGAACGTAACTTTGATCTTCAGTATGCATGCTGGACCGCGGTACAGGATGCACAAACCATGTTTTCTTCATGGTATGACAACTGCAAACGGATCGAGCGTGTGATAAACGACTACAAGTCAATTGCCGGAAAAATGATTGGTGACCTGGCATATGAGCCGCTTTATAAAACGTTGATCCAATATGATATTTATGATGTGAGCAAAGATACATATTGGCGGCAGTGCGCCGATTTTTCTGAGACGGAAGAGGCACTGCAGGTTCTTTCCCAAAAATATCATGCCATCGATCAGAAAAAAGCGGAGATTGAGAATTATCGAGCGGCGCGGAAAGCGGGCCGCGGACGTTGGCAGGGCGGTGGTTTTGGATTCAGCGGCGCCATAAAGGGCGCAGCCATGGCGGGTGGAATGAACCTTCTGTCCGGCATGGCGCACAGCGCATTCAATGCGGTTGGCAATGCGGGAACAAGTCTTGAGGCATCTGATGCCAAGAGAAGTCTGTATGGGCAGAAGGCAACAAAAGATATGCTCTTTGAGGCCATTGTCCAGGATATGTTCGCATTTTTCGGTGAACACAGCGAGCTGATCAATGAGCGCAGGCCGGGCAGCATTCGCAATGTGTTTGACCCGGAACGTGCAGCTGCGTTATTTGAAAATGCAAAGAACCTTCCGGATAAGCGGAAAGCCCTTTTGGTTCAGGCAATCACGCTCTGCCCCTGGAGCGATGAACTGGTTAAATATATCTTTGTAAATTACCCGGAAGAACGCAAGCCCATCTCTGCGTTGGCGCAACGATTTCATGTGGATCTTTCGGATAAGCTTGAGGCTCTTCTGGAGCGAGAGTATAGGGAAGAAGACCGCAGCTCGGAAGCTGCTGCGCAGAGGGCCAAGCAGAGGATCCGCGCAATTATGCGGGACTACAATATCACTTCCAGCCCCACGCTGGACAAGCTGGAAAGCGATTGCCTTGCCCGGATTTGTAAAGGATATGAAAATGCCAGTGTGGACACATGCTTTGCCATCAAGCAGTCCATCCATAATTACGAGGCGCAGGAGCATATTAAGAATGCCTACCTGGATAAAATTCAGCAGCGGATTATTGACATTTGGAAGGCCGACATGGAGTCCATCTGTGATGGCTATGAGCAAGCTGATGAAGCAACCTGCAACAAGATAAAGGATGCCCTTCTTGCCTATGGTGCCCCAAACGATCAGAAAGAACCGTTTTTCCAGAAAATTCAGAAACGTATTGAAGATATCTGGTCTGCGGAAGATGGAAAGACCTTTGACGAGCTCTACCTTGCCACTGATATTACCGATCCATCAGCCATCAAACGGTCAGTTGCGTTCATTCGTGAGAAGGCAAGAACCGCTTCCTCCGAGAAATATATTTCTGCGTTGGAAGCCTGCAACCCCAAGAACATAACAAAGGCGCGCAGCTATCGTAAGGGAGTTAAGCCCGGAATATACGCCACATTGGGCTTGATGTTCCTGTTTCTTGCGGTGTCAAATCTCTTCTTCCTGAAGCAAGGTATTCTGATCTCTGGTTTATGCATTGTGGTAAGCGTGGTCTTTGCCGGCTTGTATGGTGATCTGTCAAAGCCGTGGAAGGAACTGACGATAGATAATACGGTACTCCACTCAGTATTGACAAAAGATTTGCCGGAACGTAAAAAGGGGATACCCCCGGTTGTGATTGCGCTGGTAATTGTGGCCCTGATGACAATTCTGGCTGAGTACGGTATCCCGGTCACTACGGCTGATACATCCGAAGTTGCAAGCACACCTGCTCCCATTGTGAGCAGCAAACCAACTCAGACGCCAGCGAAGGAAGTCTTGCTGCGGCCTCTGACGCCAGACCCTCTTTATGAGACGGTACTGACCCAATATGCCTCGATGGTAATCACTGCAGATGATACGCTGATTCAGCAGGGCGAAATGAGCAGCATGTGCCTGTACAATCAGAATCTGGATGACTATGGGTATGTTTGTCTGGATATCAACGGGGACGGCATACAGGAACTTCTGATTGGAGGCTCCACTATGTCGCAAGGCTATTTTTATGATCTGTATACCATTGTAGACAGCCAGATCGTTCATGTGTGCTCCAGCCATGAAAAGGATATGTACAATCTGTGTGTAAACGGCAGTCTGGCTGAGATTGGTCATATCGGAGATGGAGAGGGGATTACCACCTGGGAATATTATTATCGTCTGGATTCCCTGGGAAACCTGGTTCTGCTGGGTGGGATTCAATCTGACATAGGCTCAAACGGTACGACAAACTTGCAGATTGCGGAAGGTCTTTCTGCGGAGAACTGTGATCTGCGGCCGGCCGATGAAGCAGAGGTAGATGCGCTGCGGCAGAGGATAAGGCAGGAGGCCGCATCCGTGGAGCTGACCCCGTTGAGCACCTATGCTACGCAGATAGAACCGGGCAGCGACAATAGCAGCAGCGGCTATCCTGTTTTTGCGGACATGAATGATATGCTTCAGGCGAACATTATAGGTGACAGCTTTGATCAGGCCACGTTCTGGCAGGCCTACAGCAGCGGATATCTGGACGAATGGATGAGCCTGTACTTTTATGGAACCGATCCCGGTGCCACCTATCCGGATGTCTGGTATAGCCCCCAGCTGGAACAGTGGACCTACTATGGCTTTACCTATGATCAGGCCGAGAAGGCAGGTTGGGGAGATATCTGGATGGGGCAAATGGAGAGCACTCAAACGAGTGACGAATATCTGATGCCCACGGATCAGAGCTACATTACCCAGGATCAACTGGCACTCTATGACCGACAGAGAATTATGCTGATTCGAAATGAAATCTATGCCCGCCATGGATGTCAGTTCAGTGATACGGACATTCAGGCCTACTTTGACAGTCAATCCTGGTATGTACCGATAGAAGGCCTCACAGCGTCTACCTTTGATATAACTGTCCTCAACGAGTATGAGGCGACCAATTTGCAGACGATTCTGAACTATGAAACTTCCATGGGTTGGCGCTAAATAAAAAGGGGAAAAAGAGCGGTTCTGAACCGGCTATAAGGGAAAACATAAGGGAAACCAATCCCCAAAAGCAAAAAAGAAATCCTGCAACCCTTGTGGTTGCAGGATTTCTTCGTGGTACGCCCGAAGGGACTCGAACCCCCAGCCTTCAGAACCGGAATCTGACGCTCTATCCAATTGCGCTACGGGCGCGTCTGACACGCTCATTTAACGTGCCAGATTATTATAGCAAAGGTTGGTTGGTTTGTAAAGAGTAATTTTTACTTTTCTTCCTCTGCCGTCAGGGTGAGAATAAACCGGGCGTCGGGCGCGCCGGAAAAGACCACCCAGCCGCCCTCCGGCAACACGGCGGAGGTATCGCCCCAGGCCCAGGAGGCTGCCACCACGGTGCCGTTGGCGTCGTATACCGCGAAGCCGCCCTCCTCCGGCAACTGGACCGACATGGCCTTTCCGGCGGAGGTGGAGTCGATCCGATACCAGCGGGCATAGCCGTCGGCCTGGACGGTGGACCAGGAGTGAGCGCCTCCGTAGAGGGTCTCCACAGCAGAGGCATCCATATAGAAACCGCCGCAGGTGGAGAGATACTCCACACCTTCCTGCTCCGTCATGGTAATATTCTGCCAGTCCCGGCCATCCAGTCCGGGAATCTGAGCCACGCCCTCTGCGTGGTTGGCGTCCACCATGCGGTCAAAGACCATGTAGCCGGGCATATTCACCGGATCGGTAGCCAGCCCGGCCACGGGAAGTGCCAGGGCATACTGGATATTGGTGTACTTCAGGTTCATGGCCACATAGAGCTTGCCGCTGCGGGCGTCCCAGGCGGACTGGACCTCTTGGGAGACCGGATTGTCAGGAAGATTCATGTAGATATAGGAGGAGCTGGGCAGCTCCCCCAGGCCGGGAACGGAAGCATAGGCCTTTTGCCAGAGATAGGTCTGGCCATTGTCTGCCTCTACAAATTTGACCATCACCATCTGGTTTTCATCCCGGAAAGAGCCGTCGCTGTAGTAGTACAGCGGAGAACCGCCGGCGGACAGGACGCCGTCCTCCGTCAGGGTGACAGGGGTAGCCTGAGTGGAGTCGCCGTACAGGCCCACGTAGTCCATCAGCTCCGCAGGGACCTCTGCACGTTCTGCGGCAGGCAGGGTGTGGGTGGTCTGATCCACCGTCACCCCCTGTTGAGCCAGGGCGGCAATGAGCATCTGGCTGGCAGCCATCTCGTCATAGGTGCTGATCCCGCCGGAGGAGAGAACTGCTGCCGCCATGTGATATTCCGGAAGGACTACCAGGCCTCCGTGGTAGACGATGGTGTCGCCACCCTTGGCCAGGGCCTGGATGTTACTGTAGGCAAAGGGATACCAGTGGACGCTGTCCCAGCCCAGGCCGTAAGCCACCGCGTCCTCGTCGTCCTCCGGCCAGAGGCCGTTGGCGTATTCCTCCGCCATGGAGGCGGTGCGGGCAGTCTCAGACAGAGTGCCGTCCTCGCAGAACACCAGCCCGCCGAAGGCGGCCAGGTCGGAGGCGGTGGCGTAGATACCGCCGGTGCCATGAACCCCCACCGACTCATTGGGCAGGGCCCGGGTGTCCTGGGCGGAGAGGTAGGTCTTGGCCAGGCGGCTGGCGTCAAAGTCGTCACCGGGGAAGTAGGTGTTTTCCAGCCCGGCGGGCTCCAGCAGGGCCTGGCGGACATACTGGTCGAAGTCCATGCCGCTGACGGCCTCCACTACCAGCTCCGCCAGGGTGAAGCCGTCGTTGCAGTAGACACTGAAGGCACCGGGATCGGCCTTCAGGGTCTGGGTGGACAGCTCCTCCAGCAGGGTGTCCGCCGCCTGGGTGTCGGGGTCGTTGAGCAGGAAGCCGTTGGCCATGGTGGAGCCATTCAGCCCGGAGGAGTGGTTGAGCAGCATCCGGACAGTGATGTCCTTGTAGCGGGCGTCCGCCATGGTAAAGTCGGGCAGATAGGCGGCCACCGGGGCGTCCAGGCGAAGCTTGCCCTGGTCGGACAGCTTGAGGATGGCAGCGGTGGTGTACACCTTGCTCACCGAGCCGATGCCGTAGAGGATATCGTCGGTGAGGACCCGGTTCTCTGTCCGGGAGTAATCCCCGGCGTGGCCGGTGAGGATGATCTCACCGTCCTGCCACAGGGCGTACTGGACGCTCTGAGCCCCGCCGTACTGTTGGGCTGCCAGAGCCGCTGCATGGGCGGTCTCCGCCAGCGTGTCCTCCGGCTCCGCCGCCCCGGCGGGCAGGACCCAGAGGGAGAGGGCCAGCGCACCGGTGAGAAGCAAGGATCCCAATCGTTTCATGTGTGATTCCTCCTTTTTGCAGATCCTATGGAGAGGCTACACCCTCCACCAGATAGAAGGTCAAGTTCCTTTTTTAGGATAGCACCCCTTCCGGTTTGTGTACAGTTAAAAATCCATAAAAATCAGACAAGCCCAAGCAGCCGGGCGACGGAAGCCACCAGGAAGCACAGCGCCATGCCCAGCCCGGCGGGCAGAGCCACCGACAGCAGGGTCCATCTGACGCTGCGGGTCTCCCGGGCGATGGTGAGGCAGGTGGTGGAGCAGGGCCAGTGGAAGAGGGAAAAGAGCATGGTGCAAAGGGCGGTGAGCCAGGTCCAGCCGTTGGCTACTAACAGCTCCCGCAGAGCGTCCAGACTGGCGGTGTCCTGAATGGTGCCGGTGGACAGATAGGACATGAGGATGATGGGGATGACGATCTCATTGGCGGGGAAACCCAGCAGAAAGGCCATCAGAATGGTGCCGTCCAGGCCTACGAGCCGGCCCAGAGGGTCCAAAAACCCGGTACACCAGTTCAGAATGCTGGTTCCGCCCACCGTGACGTTGGCGCACAGCCAGATCACCAGTCCGGCGGGGGCGGCCACCGCCGCCGCCCGGCCCAGTACGAAGAGGGTGCGGTCCAACACCGAGCGGATCAACACCTGACCCACCCGGGGCCTGCGGTAGGGGGGCAGCTCCAGAGCATAGGCTGAGGGGAGACCCTTCAGCAGGGTGCCCGACAGCAGGCGGGACACGGCGAAGGTCATGACCACCCCCAGCAGGATGACGGCGGTGAGCAGCAGGGCGGAGGCCAGCCCCTGCCACCAGCCGCCGGAGGTGCCCACGAAGAACATGGCGATGAGGGCGATGAGGGTGGGGAAGCGGCCGTTGCAGGGCACAAAGCTGTTGGTGAGGATGGCGATGAGCCGCTCCCGAGGGGAGTCGATGATGCGGCAGCCCACCACGCCGGCGGCGTTGCACCCAAAGCCCATGCACATGGTGAGAGCCTGCTTGCCGCAGGCCTGTGCCTTCTGAAAGGCGTGGTCCAGCAGGAAAGCCACCCGGGGCAGATAGCCAAAGTCCTCCAGCAGGGTGAACAGGGGGAAGAAGATGGCCATGGGGGGCAGCATGACGCTGATCACCCAGGCCAGCACCCGGTATACTCCCAGCACCAGGGCGCCATGAAGCCACTCCGGCGCTCCCAGCCACAAAAACAGATCGGTGAGACGGTCCTGGACCCAGAACAAACCGGCGGACAGCAGCTGTGAGGGATAGTTGGACCCCTCGATGGTGAGCCACAGCACCGCCGCCAGCAGAAGCAGCATGGTGGGCACGCCGGTGGCCCGGGCGGTGAGCAGCCGGTCCAGCCCCTCGCCGCCGGAAGGGGCGCCCCCCTGGGGCAGGGCCACAGCCGCGGCCTCATGGGCGGCCCGGACCAGGCTGGAGGCCAGAACGCCCCCAAGATCCTCCACGCCGCTGTGGGCCAGCTGCGCTCTGGCCTGGGCCAGCGCCTCCTGGAGGGGCTGGTCGGATTCCGGGTCCCAGTCCAGTTCTTTCATCAGACTGGGGGGCAGGGTGGGGTCCCCCTCCAGCAGCCGCAGGGCGGTCCAGCGGGGGTCCAGCTTCCCATGGAGCCGGGACTCCAGCAGGGAACGGAGGGAGGCGGCAGCAAATTCCACTGCCGGCGGATAGCGGACCGGCCGGGGCTTGGGCGGCTCCGGAGCAGACAGCAGACTGTTCAGGGCCTCCAGCAGATCGTCCAGCCCCTCCTCCCGGCCGGCGGAGATGCCCACCACCGGTACGCCCAGATATGCTGACAGAGCGGGCAGATCCACCTGGATGTGCTTGCGGGCGGCCTCGTCCAGCAGATTGACACACACCAGGGTGCGGGGCTCCAGCTCCAGAGTCTGAAGGACCAGATTCAGGTTGCGCTCCAGGCAGGTAGCGTCGCACACCACCACTGCTCCCTGCGCGCCGCCGAAGCAGAGAAAGTCCCGGGCCACCTCCTCCTCGGCGGAGTGGGCCAGCAGGGAATAGGTACCGGGCAGATCCACCAGAGTATAGTTCCTGCCTGCCCTGAGACACTGACCCTGGGCCACCTCCACGGTTTTGCCCGGCCAGTTGCCGGTGTGCTGGCGCAGGCCGGTCAGGGCGTTGAAGAGGGTGGACTTGCCTACATTGGGGTTGCCGGCCAGGGCTACCACCGTACCCGAGCCCTCTGCGGGCCGGACCGGCGGGGCGGCGGCGCCCGGCCCGGTGGCCCGGCGGGTCAGTCCCATGGCGCACCCTCCAGTCTGACGCCGCTGGCGTCCCGACGCCGCAGGGCGATCACTGCGCCGCGGATCCAGTAGGCTGCCGGGTCGCCGGCAGGGCTCACCGCCGTGCAGCTCACCGGGGTCCCCGGCACCAGCCCCAGGTCCAGCAGACGCCGGCGCATGGCCGGCTCGGTGGCTACCTCGGCCACCTGACCCCACTGGCCCACCCGAAGGGCATCCAAGGTAATGGTACTCATATCAAAACGCTCCTCGCTGTCGGATGAAATGGGGGAGGCCGGGGCCGTCAGACCGTTGCAGGCCTCCACACCCTATCCTATTGCGGGATGGGAGGGAAGGTGCCTTGAGAAAACTGCTTCGTATACTGAAAATCTATTGACTAACCATATATAATCCGTTAGAATAACAACGAAATGTATCCTTTTTTGCCGCAGCGGACCGCTGCGGCTCTCTTTTCGGTTGGGAGGTTTGTATGTCACAACTGCAAGAAAACAAAATGGGAGTCATGCCCATCAAGCGGCTGGTCCTCTCCATGTCCCTGCCCATGATGATCTCTATGCTGGTGCAGGCGCTGTACAACGTGGTGGACAGCTACTTTGTGGCCAAGGTCAGTGAAAATGCCCTGGCCGCCGTTGGTATGGCCTTCCCCTACCAGAACCTGATGATCGCTGTGGCCGTGGGCACCGGCGTGGGTGTCAACGCCCTGCTCTCCCGCAGCCTGGGAGCCAAGGACTTTGACACGGCCAACCGCACGGCGGAAAACGGCGTGCTGCTGGCGGTGCTCAGTACCCTGGTCTTTTCCTTCGTGGGCGTGGTCTTTGCCCAGCCCTTCTTCCAGGCCCAGAGCACGGATCCGGATATCGTCAGCAAGGGCGTGGCCTACCTGCGCATCTGTGCGGGCCTGTCCTTCGGACTGTTCCTGGAGATCATGTTCGAGCGGCTGCTCCTGTCCACGGGGCGCACCTTCTACACTATGATCACCCAGGGTGTGGGCGCCATCATCAACATCATTATGGACCCGGTGCTCATTTTCGGCATCGGACCCTTCCCTGAGATGGGTGTGGCCGGCGCTGCTGCCGCCACCGTCATGGGTCAGATCGTGGCCGCCATTCTGGCCCTCATCTTCAACATCACCCGCAACCATGAGATCCAGCCCAGTCTGAAGGGATTCCGGCCCAGAGCCAGTATCATCGGGCGGATCTACAGTGTGGGCATCCCCACCATTGTGCTTAACTCCATCAGCTCGGTGATGACCTTCGGCATGAACCTGATCCTGGGCGCCATCTCCACCTCTACCGCTGTGGCTGTCTTCAATGTTTACTTCAAGCTGCAGAGCTTCGTGTTTATGCCGGTGTTCGGCCTGAACAACGGTATGGTGCCCATTGTCTCCTACAACTTCGGCGCCCGCAAGCGTAAGCGCCTGACCGACACGGTGCGGTTCTGCGCCATTCTGGCGGTGGGTATTATGCTGGTGGGCCTGGTCGTCATCCAGCTCTTCCCGGCTCCTATCCTGGGGATCTTTGAGGCTTCGGACGAGATGCTGCGCATCGGCGTGCCCGCCCTGCGGATCATCAGCCTGTGCTTTGTCTTTGCCGGCTTCAACATTATCTGCTCCTCCACCTTCCAGGCCCTGGGCAACGGTGTGCTGAGCATGATCATGTCCATCGGCCGTCAGCTGGTAGTGCTGCTCCCCGCCGCCTATCTGCTCTCCCTCACCGGCGATGTGACTGCCGTCTGGTGGGCCTTCCCCATTGCAGAGATTGCCTCCCTGGCTATGGCGCTGCTGTTCCTGCGCCGGATCTTCCGGGAGGTCATCGCTCCGCTGGGTGACGGCAAAGAGTAATTGAAAGCAAAAAAATCCCTCCGGGACTGGTCCCGGAGGGATTTTTTCGGCTTTACTGGAGGTCGGGCAGGGCGGCGAGGAAACCATCCACGTCGGCCTCAGTGGTATGAAAGCAGCAGACAAAGCGCACCACAGTATGGGTCTCGTCGTAGGGGCACCAGTCCTCGTACTGGCACACCTCGTCCAGCAGCGGCTTTTTGTCGTTGGGGGCGATGACAAAGACCTGGTTGGTGGGGGATTCCACCCACAGCTTCCAGCCCTTGGCCTTCAGACCCTTCTGGAGCCGGGCGGCCATTTCGTTGGACTGGCGGCCCATCTTGAAGTACAGGTCGTCCTCAAAGAGGGTGAGGAACTGCACGCCCTGGATCCAGCCCTTCTCCATGACGGTGAGCAGGCGCTTCTTCATACGGAAGAAGCCCTTGGTGAGCTCGGGCCGGGTGATGACCAGAGCCTCGCCATACATGGTGCCGTTCTTGGTGCCGCCGATGTAGAAGGCGTCACACAGGTGGGCGAACTCAGGCAGGGTCATGTCGTTGGCGTCGGAGGCCAAGGCGCAGCCCAGCCGGGCCCCGTCGATAAAGAGGTACAGGCCGTTCTCACGGCAGAAGGTGTACAGGGCGGTGAGCTCCGCCTTGGTGTATACCGCGCCGTTCTCGGTGGCGTTGGAGATGTAGACCAGGCCGGGCTCGGTCAGGTGCACGTCCTGGTGGAGCTTCAGCAGGGGCACCAGCTGCTCGGGGGCGATCTTGCCATCGGGGGTGGCGGGCACGGTGAGGATCTTGTGGCCGGTGGCCTCGAAGGCGCCCACCTCGTGTCCGTTCAGGTGGCCGGAGTCGGGACAGATGGCCGCCTGCCAGGGCTTGAGCAGGAAGGCACAGGTGAGTACGTTGGCCTGGGTGCCGCCGGCCACGAACTCCACCATGGCGTCGGGCAGACCGCACACCTCACGGATGCGGGCCTTGGCCATGTCGCTGTACTTGTCGTCGCCGTAGCCGATGTTGCCCTCCAGGTTGGCGGCGCACACCGCCTCCATCACCTTGGGATGGGCGCCAAAGGAGTAGTCGTTGCGGAACCAGAATTTCATGTTCATGACCTCCAAACGGATGGCGCGGGGGCATAGCCCCGCGCCACTCTTTAAAATTTAGAATTTAAAGCTGTCCTTCAGGCTCACAGAACGGTTGAATACCAGATGGCCGGGCTTGGAATCCTTGTTGTCGGCGCAGAAATAGCCCTGCCGCAGGAACTGGAAGGAGGCGGGAGCCTCCACGTTGGCCAGGCCGGCCTCCACCTTGGCGTTGGAGAGTACCTCCAGGGAGCCGGGGTTGAGGCAATCCAGGAAATTCTTGTCGCCGGCGTCGGGATCGGCGTCGGTGAACAGGTTGTCGTACAGCCGGATCTCGGCGTCTACAGCGGTGGCGGCGTCCACCCAGTGGATGGTGGCGCCCTTCACCTTGCGGCCGTCGGCGGGGTCGCCGCCCCGGCTGTCGGGGTCATAGGTGGCAAAGATCTCGGTGACGTTGCCGTTTTCATCCTTGGCACAGCCGGTGCACTTGATGAGGTAGGCGCCCTTCAGGCGGCACTCGGGGCCGTCGGGGTAGAGGCGCTTGTACTTGGGCACCGGGGTCTCCAGGAAATCCTCGGCCTCCACATACAGGGTGCGGGAGAAGGTGATCTCACGGCTGCCGGCCTCGGGATCGTTGGGGTTGTTCTCCACAGAGAAGGTCTCACTCTGACCCTCGGGGTAGTTGGTGATGGTCAGCTTGACGGGGCGCAGCACCGCCATGACACGCTGGGCGGTCAGGTTCAGGTCCTCCCGCAGGCAGTGCTCCAGGAAGGCGTACTCCACGGTGGAGGCGGCCTTGCTCACGCCGTTGCGCTCGGAGAAGTTGCGGATGGCCCGGGGGGTGTAGCCACGGCGGCGCAGGCCGCACAGGGTGGGCATGCGGGGGTCGTCCCAGCCGGACACCCGGCCCTCCTCCACCAGCTGGCGCAGCTTGCGCTTGCTCATGACGGTGTAGTTGATGCCCAGCCGGGCGAACTCGATCTGACGGGGCTTGGCGGGCACAGGGCAGTTGGCGATGACCCAGTCGTACAGGGGACGGTGGTCCTCAAACTCCAGGGAGCACAGGGAGTGGGTGATCCCCTCCAGGGCGTCCTCGATGGGGTGGGCGAAGTCGTACATGGGATAAATGCACCACTTGTCCCCCTGGCGATGATGGTGCATGTGGTTGATGCGGTAGATGACGGGGTCACGCATGTTGAAGTTGCCGCTGCTGAGGTCGATCTTGGCCCGCAGGGTCATGCGGCCGTTCTCAAACTCACCGGCACGCATCCGGGCAAACAGATCCAGGGACTCTTCAATGGGCCGGTCCCGGTAGGGGGAGCGGGCAGGGGTGTTCACGTCGCCCCGGTACTCCTTGAACTGCTCGGGGGTGAGCTCGCACACGTAGGCCAGGCCCTTCTTGATGAGCTCCACGGCGTACTCATACATTTTCTCAAAGTAGTCGGAGGCGAAATAGAAGCGGTCGCCCCAGTCGTAGCCCAGCCAGTGGATGTCCTCCTGGATGGCCTCCACGTACTCCACATCCTCCTTGGTGGGGTTGGTGTCATCCATGCGGAGGTTGCACAGACCGCCGTACTTCTCGGCGGTGCCGAAGTCTACAAAGATTGCCTTGGCATGGCCGATATGCAGATAGCCGTTGGGCTCCGGGGGGAACCGGGTGTGGACGGTCATGCCTTGGAACTGACCACCCTGGGCGATGTCCTCGTCGATGAAATCATGGATGAAGTTCTGCGTCATGGTGGGGTTCAGCTCTTCTGGCATTTGGTTTCACTCCTTTATCTTAATACGAACCAATATTTTACCCCGGAACTGGAAAAAAAGCAAGAGGCCGAGCAAAAAGGAGGCGGATCATTCCGCCTCCTGAAGAGCCTGCCCTTTTTGCCGCCCCGCCAGCAGAAATCCGCTGGTGAGGGCGGTGAAGGGGGCTACCGTGACCAGACCGAAGGAGCCCACGATGGTGTGGACGATCTCGGAGGCCACATATTTATAGTTAAGGATGTTCCAGATGGGGGTGCCCTGGGCCATAAAGACCATCAACAGGGCGATATAGCCGCCGGAGTAGGCCAGCAGCAGGGTGGTGGTCATGGTACCCATGGCGGCCCGGCCCACATTCAGACCGGAGCGTACAGCCTCCCACCGGGAGATGTCGGGACGCTTCTCCACCACCTCATGGACGGCGGAGGTGATATCCACGCTCAGATCCATCACTGCGCCGGAGGAGCCGATGAAGATGGAGGCCATGAAGATCTGGGTCAGGTTCAGGTCCTGATAGCCGGCGTAGAGCAGGCTCTCGGAGTAAGCCATCACCGCGCCGTGGATCTGGAAGAGGTCGGTGAACAGAATGCCCAGCACGCAGGTTACCAGCACCCCCAGAAAAGCCCCCGATACCGCCGAGAGGCACCGCCGGTCAAAGCCGTAGACCAGGGCGATGATGAGCAGGGTGAGCACCAAAGTCACCAGCAGCCCCATAAAGATGGGGTTCCAGCCGTTGAGGTAGAGTGGGACCAGCACCTTCCACAGCATGAGTACTGTCAGTACGAAGGAGGCGATGGCTCGCAGCCCGGTGCGGCCGGCAAAGAGAATGAGAAACACGGCGAAGATACCTGCCAGGATAGCCTCCTTGCCAATGCGGTAGTGGTCTGTCATGGTGACCGAGAGAATCTCGTCACCCTGATAGCTCACCACCACCATGGCCTTGTCGCCGGGGGCGAAAAGCTTATCCTGCTCCAGGGAGCCGTTGAGCATATTGACGCCGGTGGCCGTCTGTCCCTCAAAGCGTCCGCCCAGCAGCTCCAGGGTGCAGCGCTGCTCACCGGAGCGGACCAGTCCGGTGTCGATGATGGCGGAGTCGTCCACCGCCGTCACCAGGGCGGTGCAGCGGTCGGCCTGCTGGTATTGCAGGGCCCCCTCGAAGCCGGTGGGAGCCAGCAGCAGGAGGACGATCAGGGCCAGGCAGATGGCCAGGGGGGTGTAATAGCGCCGCTTTTCGGCGTCCAGGAGAAGGGATTTCATCAATGTATCGGTCCTTTCGCATGGGCAGAGAGGATGCGGCATGCGCCGCATCCTCTCTGCTGTCTGTATGGGCGGAGTTGGAAGGAAGGGGAAACTTACTGAACGCTGAGCATATCGGCCAGCTTGTTGAAGATCTCGGTATTGTCGTAGTAGCCGTTGAACTGCTCGGCATTAAGGCCGTGGGCCAGCACGGCCACGGGCAGGCCGGTGTGACTGTAGGAGGTGAAGGACACGCCGGACTTGTTGTTCAGGATGTGGGTGATGGTGACGGTGAGGGGCTCATAGGTGCCGTACATCACGTACTCCTGCTGCTCGTCCATGCCGGTGGCGGTCTCATTGATGCTCTTCTCGTAGGCGGTCTTCAGCTGGCTGAGCTCGTAGGGGGTGAGCACCAGCTTGTCGCCCTCCTCGCCCTCGGTCTTCAGACCGAACAGGGTCTCGATGTCGGTCAGCACGTCCTCGAAGGAGGTCTTGTTCTCCTTGTAGGCGGCCACATAGTCGCTGTCATACTTGGCGAAGGAGATCTTCTGGCTCTCCAGCAGGTTCAGGTAGGTGTCGTAGTCGGTGCCGGCGAAGCCGATGGTCAGGCCGCCGGTCTCATGGTCGCCGGTGACCAGGATCAGAGTCTCGTCAGGATGCTCTTCAGCGAAGTCGATAGCTACCTGCACCGCGTCGGCCATGGCCTTGGTGTCGTGGATGGAGGAGGCAGCGTCGTTGGCGTGGCAGGCCCAGTCGATCTTGCCGCCCTCGCACATCATGAAGAAGCCCTTGTCATTGTCCAGAACCTCGATGCCCTTCTCCACATAGTCGGCCAGCGCCCACATGTCGTCGGTGCGGTCCAGCTCGTAAGCCATGGCGTCGCCGTCGGCCAGATGTTCGTCCACGATGACCACGGGGCCCTCGGTGACCTGCTCGGCCTCGGCCTGGGTCTTGACTACGTTGTAGCCGGCCTCCTCAGCCAGGGTGTACAGGTCGGCCTGGTCACCCTCAGCGCCGGTGGGCTTCAGCAGGCCGCCGCCGGCGAAGTACTCAAAGCCGGACTCTACCAGCTCCAGGCCGATCTCATAGTAGTCGTTGCGGCTGGCCTGATGGGCGTAGAAGGCGGCGGGGGTGGCATGGTTCAGGTTGACGGAGGAGATGATGCCCACCTTCATGCCCAGCTGGTCGTGGACCTTCTCGGCGATGGTCTCATAGGCGGTGGTGCCGGTCTCGTCCATGTTGATGGTGCCGGAGTAGGTCTTGTGACCGGTGGAAATAGAAGTGGCGGTGGAAGCGGAGTCGGGGCAGAAGCTGTTGGAGTCGTAGGTGACGGCGGAGCCGGCAGCCTCAAAGTTCATAAAGTTCAGGTAGGAAGGGCCGTCCAGCACGGCACCGCCGTTGTCGTCCAGGCTGGGCTCGGCCTGCCAGTAGTCGGCATCTTCGAGGGCGCCCAGATAGTCGGCGGTGGACTGGATCTGGGGATAGCTCATGCCGTCGCCGATAAACAGGAAGACATACTTGGGGGCCTTGACGGCCTGGGCGGACAGGTTCTGAGCCTCCGCCGCAGGGGTGGCGCTGGCATCGGGGGTAGAGGCGGCGGGAGCGCCGCAGGCGGCCAGGGTGGCGCCGAAGGTGGCGGCAGCCAGAGTGATTGCCAGGGGACGTTTCCAGTTCATGCTTGATTCCTCCAAAATCAGGTTCAATCTTAATCTCTCCAGAGACATATGCATCATACCCGAAAGATTTGGGGTGCCGCTATCATGGTCCGGTAAAGGAATGCAAAACCGGGGTAAGACATTGTAAAGGATCTGAAAAGGGATGGGTCATAAGGCGTGGCGGAACGCATAGGCTTTTCTGAGGTGAAGACAGGTATGATCGGTGTACTGGAGCTGACGGAGGGGCGGGGACGGAAGCCCCGGGCGGAACGGCGGTGGCTGCTGGGACTATGCAGCCTCTGGGTGGAGGTGCCGGTCAAGGCGGGCATGGGGGAGCGCAGGCTGCGCAAACGGGTGGAGCGGGGAGCTGCGCTGCTCTTCCGCTCCGGCGTACGGCGGGTGCTGACGGCGGCGGACTTTCCTTATTGGGAGGAGCTGCGCCGGGCGGGGCTGCGTCCGGTGGAGCCGGAGACCTTCTGTCAGGCTCTGGCCGCGCCGCTGGCCCTGGCTGCCCTGGCATGGCAGGAGTGCAGGCCGGAGCGGGCATCGGTACTTTTGTACGGGCAGCGGGTAAGCCACGCCCTCTTCTGGGCGGCGGAGCAGCTGTGCCCCCGGGTGCGTGACCTGGCGGTGGACGCCGGAGCGGAGGGGGAAGAGCTGGCCGGCTGGCTGCGGGCGGAGTTCGGAGCGGCGGTGCGGCCGCCGGAGGTAGGACAGGCCGACGTGGTGCTGGCCTTCGGCCCGGAGGCTCCGGCAGGGCGGACGGTGTTTCACCTGTACGGACACCGGCCCGATCTGGCGGGCTTTCTGCCCGCGCTGGCACACTGCGGACTCCCCGCCGGACTGGACCGGCTGCCTCTGCTGGCGGTGCTGTGGGAGGAGGGAAAAATCAAGGGCGAAGAGCTGCAATTTCTGCCACCTAATACCAAATTATTGACTTGACAGGAGGGGGTAAACTACATATAATATCGTATTAACGTGGCGGAGTGTTTCCGTTCTGAATTTGCGGGGGCCGGTGCTGGCCCCGTGCCTATAGAGTAAAGCAATCAAGGAAAGGTGTGCACGATCGACATGGCAAAAGAATTCAAACTCAGCGCTGAGCGCCTGGAGGAGCTGAAACAGGAGCTGAACTATCTGAAGACCGTCCGTGAAAAAGAGGTGGCCGATCAGATTAAGGAGGCCCGTTCCTTCGGCGATCTGTCTGAGAACAGCGAGTACGACGAGGCCAAGAACGAGCAGGGCAAGCTCTACTCCCGCATTGCGGAGGTGGAGAACATCCTGGCCAATTACGTGGTCATCGAGGAGCATGAGACCGACCCCAACTCCGTCCGTCTGGGTTCCACCGTCAAGGTGCTGGACCTGGAGTTTGAGGAGGAGGAGACCTACCAGGTGGTGGGCTCTCAGGAGGCCGACCCCATGAACGGCCGCATTTCCGAGGATTCCCCCTTTGGAAAAGCCCTGCTGGGCTGCGCGGTAGGCGAGGAGGTCCAGGTGGAAGCTCCCGCCGGTGTATTAAGGTATCGTATCCTAGAGATTCAAAAGTAAGGAGCAAGAACAATGAGTACTGAAGAGAGAAGCGTCAATCAGCCCGAAGAGCAGTCCCTGTCCGAACAGCGCCTGATTCGCCGCGCCAAGCTCAAAGAGCTGCAGGAGGCGGGCCAGGACCCCTTCCAGATCACCAAATACGTGGTCAAGCATCACTCTGCCGATATTAAGGAGAACTTCGAGGCCCTGGAGGGCAGCGAGACCTCCATTGCCGGCCGCATCATGTCCAAGCGCGGCATGGGCAAGGCCATGTTCTGCGATCTGCAGGACGTGAAGGGCCGCATCCAGCTGTACGTCCGCATCGACGAGCTGGGCGAGGAGGCCTTTGCCAAATTCAAAAAGATCGACATCGGCGATATCGTGGGTGTGGAAGGTGAGGTCTTTAAGACCAAGCGGGGCGAGATTTCTGTGAAGGCCCATAAGGTGACCCTTCTCTCCAAGTCCCTTCAGCCTCTGCCCGAGAAGTTCCACGGCCTGACCGACAAGGAGACCCGTTACCGCCAGCGGTATGTGGATCTGATCATGAACGAGGACGTGCGCCGCACCTTCCAGATCCGCACCGCCTTCATCAAGCACGTGCGCAAGTACCTGGACGACCGGGACTATCTGGAGGTGGAGACCCCCGTTCTGAACACCATCTCCGGCGGCGCCACCGCCCGGCCCTTCATCACCCACCACAACACCCTGGACATCGACATGTATATGCGCATCGCCACCGAGCTGAACCTGAAGCGGCTCACCGTGGGAGGCTTTGAGCGGGTGTATGAGATCGGCCGCATCTTCCGCAACGAGGGCATGGACCCCAAGCACAACCCGGAGTTCACCACCATCGAGCTGTACGAGGCCTATGCCGACTTCCACGACATGATGGACATCGCCGAGGGCATCCTGTCCACCGCCGCCAAGGACATCCTGGGCTCCTACCAAGTGAACTGGCTGGGCGTGGACATCGACCTGACTCCCGGCTGGAAGCGTCTGACCATGATCGACGCCGTCAAGGAGTATGTGGGCGTGGACTTCGACGCCATCTCCGACGACGAGGAGGCCTGCAAGGCTGTGGAGGCCAAGGGCATCGACATGGAGGGCTGTGAGCGCACCTGGGGCACCGCCCTGTACGAGGCCTTTGACCAGCGGGTGGAGGAAAAGCTGGTGCAGCCCACCTTCATCACCATGTACCCGGTGGAGGTCTCCCCGCTGACCAAGCGCTCCCCCAAGGATCCCCGGCTTACCGAGCGGTTTGAGCTGTTCATCAACCACTGTGAGTTCGCCAACGCCTTCTCCGAGCTCAACGACCCCATCGACCAGCGCGGCCGCTTCGAGCACGAGCTGGCCCTGCGGGACATGGGCAACGACGAGGCCGGCATGATGGACGAGGACTTCATCAACGCTCTGGAGTACGGCCTGCCCCCCACGGGCGGCATGGGCATCGGCATCGACCGCGCGGTCATGCTGCTCACCAATTCCGACTCCATCCGCGACGTCATCCTGTTCCCCACCATGAAGCCCCTGGAGAAGGTGGAGGCCCCCAAGGCCGCCGTTGCTCCCGCCGCTTCTGTGGACGTGCCCCGGGCCGAGGCCGGTCCCATCGACTTCTCCAAGGTGGAGATCGAGCCTCTGTTCAAGGATGAGGTGGACTTTGACACCTTCTCCAAGTCCGACTTCCGGGCCGTCAAGGTGAAGGAGTGCACCGCGGTGCCCAAGAGCAAGAAGCTGCTGAAGTTCGTCCTGGACGACGGCACCGGCACCGACCGCGTGATCCTCAGCGGCATCCACGACACCTATGAGCCTGAGGAGCTGGTGGGCAAGACCCTCATCGCCATCACCAACCTGCCCGCCCGCAAGATGATGGGCATCGACTCCTGCGGCATGATCATCTCCGCCATCCACTATGAGGAGGGCCAGGAGAAGCTGCACTGCCTGATGGTGGATGACCACATCCCCGCCGGCGCCAAGCTGTATTGATCTAATTTATAATAAAAAGCGGACCTGCCAATGGGCAGGTCCGCTTTTTGTTGTTTGGCTTATTCCAGCACCGCACCGCGGGAAGCAGAAGTGACCAGCTTGGCATAACGAGCCAAATAGCCGGTTTTGACCTTGGGCTCGGGGCACACCCACTTGGCCTTACGCTGGGCCAGGGTGGCCTCGTCCACTTGCACCTCGATCTTGCAGGCGGAGATATCGATGGAGATGATGTCGCCCTCCTCCACGAAGGCGATGGGTCCGCCCTGAGCGGCCTCCGGGCAGACATGGCCGATGGCAGCGCCCCGGGTGGCGCCGGAGAAGCGGCCGTCGGTGATGAGAGCCACGCTCTCGCCCAGGCCCATGCCCACGATGGCGGAGGTGGGGTTGAGCATCTCACGCATGCCGGGGCCGCCCTTGGGGCCCTCGTAGCGGATGACCACCACGTCGCCGGGGACGATCTTGCCGGCGTAGATGGCGGTGATGGCCTCCTCCTCGGAGTCAAAGACACGGGCGGGGCCGGTGTGGGCCATCATCTCGGGGGCCACGGCGGAGCGCTTCACCACGCAGCCCTCGGGGGCCAGGTTGCCCTTGAGCACGGCGATGCCGCCGTCGGCGGAGTAGGGATTCTCCACAGGACGGATAATCTCCGGGTTGCGGTTGACAACGCCCTCCAGATTTTCCTCCAGGGTCTTGCCGGTGCAGGTCATGACGCTGGTGTCCAGCAGGCCCTTTTTGGTCAGCTCCTTCATGACGGCGTACACGCCGCCGGCGCCCTCCAGATCCTCCATGTAGGTGTCGCCGGCGGGGGCCAGGTGGCACAGGTTGGGGGTCTTGGAGGAGATCTCGTTGCTCATGTCCAGATCCAGCTCAATGCCGCACTCGTGGGCGATGGCAGGCAGGTGGAGCATGGTGTTGGTGGAGCAGCCCAGGGCCATGTCCACGGCCTCGGCGTTGTGGAAGGCGGCGGGGGTCATGATATCCCGGGGCTTGATGTCCTTCTTTACCAGCTCTATGATCTGCATGCCGGCGTGCTTGGCCAGCCGCAGACGGGCGGACCACACGGCGGGAATGGTGCCGTTGCCCCGCAGGCCCATGCCGATGGCCTCGGTGAGGCAGTTCATGGAGTTGGCGGTGTACATGCCGGAGCAGGAGCCGCAGGAGGGGCAGGCGTTGTTCTCGTAGTCCTCCACGCCGGCCTCGTCCAGCTTGCCCGCCTTGTAGGCGCCCACCGCCTCAAACATATGGCTCAGGCAGGAGCGGCGGCCGTCGTTGAGTCGGCCGGCCAGCATGGGACCGCCGGAGCAGAAGATGGTGGGGATGTTGACACGGGCGGCAGCCATCAGCAGGCCGGGCACGTTCTTGTCGCAGTTGGGGATCATGACCAGGCCGTCAAACTGGTGGGCGATGGCCATGGCCTCGGTGGAGTCGGCGATCAGGTCACGGGTGACCAGGGAGTACTTCATGCCGATGTGGCCCATGGCGATGCCGTCGCACACGGCAATGGCGGGGAACTCCACCGGAGTGCCGCCGGCGGCGCGGACACCCGCCTTCACGGCCTCGGCGATCTTGTCCAGATTCATGTGGCCGGGCACGATCTCATTGTAGGAGCACACCACGCCGATGAGGGGACGCTCCAGCTCCTCCTTGGTGTAGCCCAGAGCGTAAAACAGGGAGCGGTTGGGGGCGCGTTCCACGCCCTTGGTAACATTGTCGCTGCGCATGGGGAATGACCTCCTTCTATCTATCGCTTGCGTTGTATGATGACGCTTGCATTGTCTGACTATATATTATATGATAGTAGGAGAACTGTCAAGGACTGACCAGAAGGGAAGTAGGGTATGGAAAGGAAAAATCTGGCCCAGCAGACGGCGGAACGGCTGTACAGCCGTATTGTGTTGGAGAAGGGGCTGAATGCGGGAGAGAAGCTGCCCAACGAGGTGGAGCTGGCCCGGGAGCTGGGGGTAAGCCGGGCAACCCTGCGGGAGGCCATTCGCACCCTGACCGCCCAGGGAGTGCTGGAGGTGCGCCGAGGCAAGGGTACCTTTGTGGCCCAGCAGGTGGCGGAGATGGACGACTTCGGCTTCTCCAGTCTGGAGCAGATCCGAGGCCAGCTGCGGGACCTGTTTGAGCTGCGCTCCATCTTTGAGCCCAGGGCGGCGGAGCTGGCCTGCCGGCGGGCCACGGCGGAGGAGCTGGAGGAGATCCTCCGCCGGGGCATGGAGGTGGAGGAGTGCATTCGGGTCGGGCGGGACCGGACCCAGGCTGACCGGGCGTTCCATGCCGCCATCGTCCGGGGGGCCCACAACGAATTTCTGGTGCGGCTGCTCCCCCTCATCGATCAGGCGGTGGCCTCCGCCCTGACGGCGGGAGAGCATCAGGAGCAGCTGGCCGAGGACACCCGCCGGGACCACGCTCTGCTGATGGAGTTCTTCCGCAAGCGTGACGGGGAGGGTGCCGGCTATGCCATGGCCATCCACATGCGCCACAGCATGGATGTGATGGGGCTGGAGGAGTAAAGGACCAAAAGGCGGGCCTGTCCGGAAGAGGACAGGCCCGCCTTTTGCCGGGATTGACGGAGCGGAGGGGGAAACGTATAATAGCATCATTACGATGCTGCGGACAGGAGGTGGAGAGATGACAGAGCAAAGCCGCGGCGGCTATGAGCTGCTGAGCCGCTATCGGGGCGAACTGATGGGAATTGCCATGCTGTATGTCATGCTCTTCCACGCCTATGAGCTGAATGTGGAATTTCTGCCCTTCAAATTGTTTCGGGCTATGGGGTTTTCTGGTGTGGATATTTTCCTGCTGCTCTCCGGCATGGGGATCTGCTGCTCCCTGACCCGTCGGGAGCAAGAGCCCTATGGGCGCTACCTGGGCCGGCGGCTGAAACGGCTGCTGCCCGCGTTCTGGCTGGTGGTAGGGGTTTACAGTGTGGTCCTGGCTGCGGTGGGGCGGATTACCCCGGATGTGATCTTCTGGAATTTATCCACTCTGTATTACTGGCTGAATGTGCCCGGCGGATTCAACTGGTATATTTCCGCCATCCTGGTGTTTTACTTGGCGGCTCCGCTGTACTACAAGCTGTTTCGTCGCTGCCCATATAAGGAGCTGCTGACCCTGGGCATGTATCTGGCGGGCTACTGGCTCTACCGGGTGACCTGGAGCGCCGGGGTGCTGCACCTGCCGGATTTTCTGTTGCGTATCCCGGATTTTGCCATGGGGTTTTTGGTGGCTTTCTATGTGATAGAGGGTAAAAAGCTCAGTGCCAGGCACCTGGCAGTATGGAGTACAGCGGTGGTTTTGGGTCTGACTGTTGTGCCCTGCTGGCGGGGCCAACCAACTATTTTTCCGTTGACCCTTGCCATTACCGCAGGGGTGGTTCCGGTGTGCCTCATTTTGGGCAGACTGCTGGACCGGCTGCCTGGCCGGTGGCTCCACAGCTTTTTGCGGGCAGTGGGGAGCAGTAGCCTGGAGATCTACCTCCTCAATGTGATTGTCACCCGGGAATTTGATCTGCTGGCCCCTTGGCTGGACCACGATCCCCTCCATATTACCTATTATCTCATTGCCTATCCCATCAATCTGGTGCTGGGCATTTTACTCCACCGGGGACTGGAGCGTGTGCAGAAAGGAATTCAAAAGGAATAAAAAAAGCGGCGCTGCTTATGCAGCGCCGCTTTTTGTCGGTATCAGTTGGAGGCGGTGTCCAGGTCGTTGTCGCCGCCCCAGATCATGTTCTTGCGCAGCTCCTCACCCACGATCTCCATCTGGTGCTTCTTGAGCTGAGCACGCTTGGAGTTGAAGAAGGTGCGGCCGTTCTTGTTCTCGGCGATCCACTTGCCGGCGAAGGTGCCGTCCTGGATGTCGGCGAGGACCTTGCGCATGTTGGCCTTGGTCTCCTCGTGGGGGATGACCCGGGGACCGGAGACATACTCGCCGTACTCGGCAGTGTCGGAGATGGAGTAGTTCATGGCCGCCACGCCGCCCTTGTTGATCAGGTCGATGATGAGCTTCATCTCGTGGATGCACTCGAAGTAGGCGTTCTCCGGCTCATAACCGGCCTCCACCAGCACCTCGAAGCCGCAGCGCATCAGGTCCACCACGCCGCCGCACAGGACGGTCTGCTCACCGAAGAGGTCGGTCTCGGTCTCGTCATGGAAGGTGGTCTCCATGACGCCGGCACGGGCACCGCCGATGCCGGCGATGTAGGCCAGGGCGATCTTATAGGCGTTGCCGGTGGCGTTCTGCTCCACGGCCACCAGGCAGGGCACGCCCTTGCCGTTGACATAGGTGGAACGGACGGTGTGGCCGGGGCCCTTGGGGGCGGCCATGAAGACGTCCACGCCGGCGGGGGGGACGATCTGCTGGTAGCGGATGTTGAAGCCGTGGGCGAAGGCCAGGGCCTTGCCCTCGGTCATGTAGGGGGCGATATCCTTCTTATAGACGTCGGCCTGGACCTCATCGTTGACCAGCATCATCACGATGTCGCCCCACTGGGCAGCCTCGGACACGGTCTTGACCTGAAGACCGGCCTGCTCGGCCTTGGCCCAGCTCTTGGAGCCCTGGCGCAGACCCACGCAGACGTCGCAGCCGGAATCCTTCAGATTCATGGCGTGGGCGTGGCCCTGAGAACCGAAGCCGATGATGGCGATCTTCTTGCCGTTCAGGTAGGACAGGTCGCAGTCCTTCTCATAATACATCTTAGCCATAGTCTTTGCACTCCTTTGTCGGATATGTTTGATGGACCCATAGTAACACAGTAGGGACCAAAAGAATGATAAGCATGATACAATCTCCAGAAAGATTTCGGAGAGGGCGGTAGTCCTTACAGAATGTTCTTGCCCAAGTTAAATTCGGTCTGCTCCTTGGTCTCGTCGCCGATGGTGTAAGCGCCCCGCTCCAGGGCCACCATGCCGGTACGTACCAGCTCCAGGATGCCGAAGGCCTCCAGCAGCTTCTGCATGGCCTCCGCCTTGCTCTCATCGCCAATGAGGGCCAGAGTCAGGGACTTCAGGGACACGTCGATGATGGAGGCCCGGAAGATATTGGCGATCTGGATGACCTCGTTGCGGATGTCGTGGGTCTCCGCCTTGACCTTGAACATGACCAGCTCACGGCGGATGGAGCGCTCCGGCTTCAGCTCCTGGACGGAGTAGACGGGGTACTGCTTGCGCAGCTGGTTCATGATCTGCTCGATCATGGGGCCGTCGGCCCATACTTCAATGGTGATACGGGACACCGAGGGGTCGTCGGTGGTGCCCACGGCCAGGGACTCAATGTTGTAGCCCTTGCGGGAGAACAGCCGGGAGACCTGGGACAGGACGCCGGCGGCATTTTCCACCAGCACCGAAAGGGTGCGGCGGGTGGCATTCATTTCATTCATCATTCCACACCCTCCTCAGTCCAGGATAAAGTCGGTGACGGGAGTACCCGCGGACACCATGGGGTGGACCATGGCGTCCTTGTCAATGGCGCACTCGATCAGATAGGGGCGGCCGGTGGCTACGGCCCGGCGGAAGGCTGCCTCAAATTCCTGCTGGGTGGCGGCCCGCTCACCCTGGATGCCGTAGGCCTCCGCCAGCTTGACAAAGTCGGGACCGCGATCCAGGTCGGTCTGGGAGAAGCGTTTCTGATAGATCAGGTTCTGCCACTGGCGCACCATGCCCAGAGTACGGTTGTTGAAGATGACCGTGATCACCGGGATGTTGTAGTGCTCCACGGTGCACAGCTCATGGCAGTTCATGCGGAAGCAGCCGTCGCCGGTACACTGGACCACCACCTTGCCGGGGTTGCCCACGGCAGCGCCCATGGCGGCTCCCAGGCCGAAACCCATGGTGCCGAAGCCGCCGGAGGTGATGAGCTGGCCGGGGCGGGAGAAATGGTAGTACTGGGCGCACCACATCTGGTGCTGGCCCACGTCGGTGGCAATGATAGCGTCCCCGTCGGTGACGGCCTGGATGGTCTCCAGGATCTCGTGGGGGTGAAGGATATCGTCCTTCTTCAGGGGGACCTCCTTGTGGGAGAAGACCCATTCCTTCCACTCGGGATAGTCATGGGCGGGCAGCCTGGCGTTGAGCAGCTCCAGCACCCGGCGGGCGTCGCCGATGATGTGGTGGTCGGTGACCACATTCTTGTCGATCTCGGCCCGGTCGATGTCAATGTGGACGATCTTGGCGTTGGGTGCGAAGGTGGCGGGGTCGGTGGCCACCCGGTCGGAGAAGCGGCAGCCGATGGCGATGAGCAGGTCGCACTGGTCGCTGGCCATATTGGAGGCGTGGGAGCCGTGCATGCCGATCATGCCGGTGAACAGGGGATGGTTGCCGGGGCAGGCGCCGCCGCCCATAATGGTGGAGGCTACCGGGGCGTTGAGGATCTCAATGAACTTGCGGAACTGAGGCACTGCCCCGCGGGAGCGGATCACGCCGCCACCCACCAGCACCAGAGGCCGGCGGGCCTCCTCGATCATGTCCAGCAGAGTCTGGATGTCGCCGGCGTCGGGCTCGGGGGCCTTGAGCTCGTGGCTGGCCCGGCGGAGCATGGCGGCCAGACGGCCGTGGTTGGGGTGCTCGGCCAGGGGGAGAGGCTCGTACTCCGCCTCCGCGGCAGTGACATTCTTGGCGATGTCCACCAGCACGGGGCCGGGGCGGCCGGTGCGGGCAATGGCAAAGGCCTCACGGATCACGTCGGCCAGCTGGTTGGGGTCCTTCACCAGGTAGTTGCACTTGGTGATGGGCATGGAGATGCCGGTGATATCCACCTCCTGGAAGGAGTCCTTGCCGATGAGGTTCTCACTGACGTTGCAGGTGATGAACACCACGGGGGAGGAGTCATAGTAGGCGGTGGCGATGCCGGTGGTCAGGTTGGTGGCGCCGGGGCCGGAGGTGGCGAAGCACACGCCCACCTTGCCGGTGGCCCGGGCATAGCCGTCGGCGGCGTGCGATGCGCCCTGCTCGTGGGCGGTCAGAATATGGCGGA
Organism: Flavonifractor sp. An82; assembly: GCF_002159265.1. Classification (GTDB taxonomy): domain Bacteria; phylum Bacillota; class Clostridia; order Oscillospirales; family Oscillospiraceae; genus Flavonifractor. The sequence continues at coordinate 154,495 of NZ_NFHG01000005.1, read as the reverse complement.
TCTTATTCTTATAGCCGTGCAGCTCAAATTCGTCATATACGTTTAGGATGGTGCCGCCGGGGTAACCGAATACGGTATCCACCCCCTGCTCCAGCAGACATTCCATCAGGATCTGGGCTGTTTTCATTCTCATGGTGGAAAAGACCTCCTTTGGCTGGTATGGAAGAAAAACAACATGGCGGCTTCGTCCCATAGGACGAAGCCGCCATGACACTCCGTGGTACCACCTAATTTCGCGGGCATGCCCGCGCACTCTCGCCCCGGTAACGGAGGGTGACCGTCCCCGCCTACTTTGTTCGGCAGGGCCGCTCCCGGGTGACCTTCCGAAGCGGTCTCACAGGAGCTTACACCAACCGCTCCCTCTCTGCGCTGATACGCCGCCCGTACTGTCCCGGTCATCGCATTTCTCTGTACCCGCACCTGCCGCGGGGCGGCTGGGGAACGGGTAAGTTGTTGGGTATTATCATAACTTTCCCGCACTGCTTTGTCAATTACCGTTTTCAAACTTCTGCATTTTAAACAAGTAAAGTATTGGGGCGGGCAAAGGAAATCCACAGTTCTGTCAAGAAGCGAACTGATGGGTATAACCTTACTTTCGAGTTCAAAAAGGACATAAGAATACTGGTTTTTGATAAAACTTGTAAGTTTAGCATAAAAAATGGGGAGAAATTTGACGGTTTTAACTGGACAATTTGTGTGCTTTGCGATATGATAAATCTGTTTGAGATACCGGTCAAACAACTCAGAAAAATGGCCCGTGTGTGGGCCAGATTTGCGAGGTGGACCTATGAAGCAAAGCTTTTACGGCGGCGTGCACCCCCATGACCGGAAGGAGCTGGCACGCCACAAGGAGATAGCGCCGCTGAGCGCTGCTCCCAAGCAGGTTGTCATCGCTATGTCCATGCATATCGGTGCGCCCTGTAAGCCCATTGTTGCAGTGGGCGACCACGTCAAGGTGGGACAGAAGATCGGTGAGATCGCCGGACTGGGCGCTCCCATCCATGCCTCTGTCTCCGGCGAGGTCAAGGCGGTGGAGCCCCGTCCCTACGTGGGCGGCGGCAAGGCAATGTCTGTGGTCATTGAGAACGATTTCCAGGACACCTGGGGATCTGAGCTCACCCCCCATCCCGACTACAGCAAGCTGAGCACGGATGAGATCGTCAACATCGTCAAGGAGGCTGGCATTACCGGTATGGGCGGCGCCGGCTTCCCCACCCATGTGAAGATCAGCTCCGGTATCGGCAAGGTGGACACCGTCATCCTCAACGGCGCCGAGTGTGAGCCCTACATCACTGCCGACCATCGCCTCATGCTGGAGCAGGGCGAGAAGGTCATCGGCGGTCTGCGCATCCTGCTGCAGGCCTTCGGTCTGCAGACCGGCGTCATCGGCGTTGAGGCCAACAAGGAGGATGCCATTGAGCATCTGCGTGCTCTGGTGGGCGGCCGCAACGACATTACGGTGGAGTCTCTGCGCACCCGGTACCCCCAGGGCGCTGAGAAGCAGCTGATCCAGCGCATCACCGGCCGTGAGGTGCCCCCCGGAGGCCTGCCTGCCCATGTGGGCTGCGCGGTGTTCAACGTGGGTACTGCCGCTGCCGTGTATGACGCCGTGGTGGAGGGCAAGCCCGTCACCCACCGTGTGATCACCGTCACCGGCGATGCCATCCAGGAGCCCAAGAACCTGATGGTGCCTCTGGGTGTGTCCTTCCAGCAGCTCATCGACGAGGGCAAGGGCTTCAAGGAGGAGCCTGAGCGCATCCTCACCGGCGGCCCCATGATGGGTATCGCCCAGTACGACCTGAACGTTACCTGCATCAAGGGCACCAACGCCGTGCTCTGCCTGACCAAGAAGGAAGCCGCCCCCGTGGTGGAGGAGGAGACCTGCCTGCGCTGCGCCCGCTGCGTCAACGTCTGCCCCATGCACCTGACCCCGGTGTACATGCACCTGTACGCCGAGAAGGGCATGTGGAAGGAGGCCGAGGCCCTCAACGTCATGGACTGCATCGAGTGCGGCTCCTGCAACTACATCTGCCCCGCCCGTATCCACCTGGTTCAGTCCTTCCGTGTGACCAAGGGTGAGCTGCGGGCTCTGGCGGCCAAGGAAAAAGCGGCGAAGGAGGCGGCCAAAGCATGAACGAGGAAAAGAACCTGAGACTCACGGTGGCTTCGTCCCCCCACGTGGCCTCTCCCATTGACACCCAGAACCTGATGCGGGACGTGCTCATCGCCCTGGTGCCCGCCATGGTCATGGGCGTGGTGTTCTTCGGCCCCCGTGCTCTGGTGGCCACCATCATCTCTGTGCTGGCCTGCGAGTTCTTTGAGTGGGCCTACCGCAAGATTATGAAGAAATCCTGCGCCAACAAGGATCTGTCCGCCGCCGTCACCGGCGTGCTGCTGGCCTTCGTGTGCGCGCCCACCCTGCCCTACTGGATGCTGATCATCGGCGATTTCTTCGCCATCGTGGTGGTCAAGCAGCTCTTCGGCGGCCTGGGCCAGAACTTCCTGAACCCCGCCCTGGCGGGCCGCGCCTTCCTGATGCTGTGCTACCCCGTGGCCATGACCACCTGGATTGTGCCCGGCATCGGCGCGGACAAGTGGGCCAATGTGCTGGGCAACACCACCACCATGGCCGGCGCCGACATTGTCACCGGCGCCACCCCCCTGAGTGTGGACTTCATGCACTCTGGCCTGCTGCCCGATGCGTCTCTGCTGGACGCCTTTGTGGGCAACGTGGGCGGCTGCATCGGTGAGATTTCCGCCCTGGCTCTGCTGCTGGGCGGGGTGTACCTGATCGCCCGGGGCGTGATCCGCGCCCGCATCCCCGTGGCCTACATTGCCACCGTGGCGGTGCTCACCTTCATCTTCCCCAAGGGCGACGTTGACCGTCTGGCCTGGATGCTGTATCAGCTGTTCACCGGCGGCCTGTTCCTGGGCGCCTTCTTCATGGCCACCGACTATGTCACCAGCCCCGTCACCAAGAAGGGCGAGATTATCTACGGCATCGGCTGCGGCCTGCTGACCGTGTTCATCCGCTACTTCGGCGGCTACCCCGAGGGCGTGAGCTACTCCATCCTGATCATGAACTGCTGCGTGTGGCTCATCGACAAGGTGGGCAAGCCCAACCGCTACGGCGTGACCAAAGAGATGCGCGCCGCCGAGAAGGCGGCCAAAAAAGCCGGGAAGGAGGGTTAACCATGACTGAGACGAAAAAAGATCCCGGCACTGCCACTCTCGTGGTGGTCCTGTTCCTCATCTGCCTGGTGACCTCTCTGCTGCTGGGCCTGACCAACGAGGTGACCGCACCCTTTATCGAGGCGAATAACTGGAAGACCACCCAGGAGGCCATGAACGCTGTTCTGCCCGCCGACGAGTACACCGACGTGACCGCCGACTACGCCGGCGGCGACGCCACGGTGGAGGCCGTCTATCAGGCCGGCGACGCCGGCTATGTGGTGCAGGTCTCCCCGCCCACCTCCTTCAGCGGCAACCTGACCATCATGGTGGGTGTGGACTCCAGCTACGCCTGCACCGGCATTTCCGTCACCAGCACCGGTGAGACCTCCGGTCTGGGCTCCAATGCCAGCCGGCCCTCCTTCGCCGATCAGTTCATCGGCAAGACCGGCACCGTGGCCGTCACCAAGGACGGCGGCGACATCAACGCCATCACCGGCGCCACCATCACCTCCCGCGGCGTGTGCGAGGCGGTCAACTCCGCCATCGCCGTGGCCGAGAGCATGGGTTAAGGAGGTAAGAACGTGAATCCGAAAAAGCAATTGATGGACGGCCTGTTCTTCCAGAACCCGGTTACCGTCCAGCTGCTGGGCATGTGCTCCACCATGGCCATCACCACCACCCTGTTCAACGGCCTTGGCATGGGCGTGTCCGTGCTGATTATCCTGACCCTGTCCAACATCCTGATCGCCGCGCTGCGGAAGATCATCCCCAACAACATCCGTATCGCCTGCTTCATCGTGGTGATCGCCGGCTTCGTGACCATCGTGGATCTGATGCTTCAGGCCTTCATCCCGGCCCTGTCCAAGAGCCTGGGCCTGTTCATCCCCCTGATCGTGGTGAACTGTATCATCCTGGGCCGCGCCGAGGCGTTCTCCTACAAGAACACCATCGCCGCCTCCACCCTGGACGGTATCTTCCAGGGCCTGGGCTACACCATCATCCTGGTGATCATGTGCGCCATCCGTGAGTTCCTGGGCGCCGGCACCATCATGGGCGGCCTGCTGGAGATCGGCGAGAACGGCCAGCTGGTCTTCGGCCTGGGCACTGCCGCCGGCATCCGCATCCTGCCTGAGGCCTTCCCCGCCCTGGGCATGATCCTGCCGGTGGGCGGCTTCCTCACCCTGGCCTGCCTGATCGCCGCCATGCAGTACATCCTGAACAAGCCCAAGAAGGACAAAAAGACTGAGGAGGTGGCCAAGTAATGGGATTTGATCTTGCTAACCTGTTCAGCGTGGCCCTGGGCGCCATTCTGGTCAACAACTTCATTTTCTCCCAGTTCCTGGGCATCTGCCCCTTCATGGGCGTGTCCAAGAAGATCGACACCGCCGCCGGCATGGGCATCGCCGTGACCTTCGTCATGGGTCTGGCCTCCGCCATCTGCTGGCCCATCAACCAGTTCCTGCTGGTGAACCCCGCCATCTACGGCGAGGGCGGCCCCAATCTGGCCTTCATGCAGACCGTGGTCTTCATCCTGGTCATCGCCGCCCTGGTGCAGTTCATCGAGATGTTCCTGAAGAAGTCCATGCCCTCCCTGTATGAGGCCCTGGGCATCTACCTGCCTCTGATCACCACCAACTGCGCGGTGCTGGGCGTGGTGCTCCAGAACACCCAGAACGGCTACGACTTCATCACCAGCGTGGTGTACGGCATCACCGGCGGCCTGGGCTTCATGCTGGCCATCGTGATCTTCGCCAGCATCCGGGAGCGTCTGACCTTCTCCGAGTGCCCCAAGGCCTTCGAGGGCTTCCCCATCGCTCTGATGACCGCCGGCCTGGTGGCTCTGTCCTTCATGGGCTTCTCCGGCCTGAAGGTCTTTTAAGGAGGGCGGAAGAATATGAATTTTCAGATTGTTATCATCGCGGTGGTGATCCTGGCTGCCCTGGGCGCCCTGTTCGGACTGGTGCTGGGCTTCGCCGCCAAGGTCTTCGCCGTTGAGGTGGATCCCAAGGAAGAGGCCGTGCTGGGCTGCCTGCCCGGCGCCAACTGCGGCGGCTGCGGCTTCGCCGGCTGCTCCGGCTATGCCGCCGCCGTGGCCAAGGGCGCTGCCCCGGTCAACGCCTGCGCCGCCGGCGGCGAGGCGGTTGCCGCCCAGATCGCCGAGATCATGGGCGTGTCCGCCGGCGCCATGGTCAAGCAGCTGGCCCAGGTGCACTGCACCGGCTGCGGCCAGAACTACAAGCAGTATGAGTACGTGGGCCTCCACGACTGCGTGGCGGCCTCCAAGGTGCCCGGCGGCGGCGCGCTGTCCTGCGCCTACGGCTGCCTGGGCCTGGGCTCCTGTGAGAAGGCCTGCCCCTTCGACGCCATCCACGTCATCGACGGCGTGGCCAAGGTGGACGAGGAGAAGTGCAAGGCCTGCGGCAAGTGCGTGGACATCTGCCCCCGCCACATCATCGCCCTGGAGCCCTACAAGACCAAGCGTCACGTCACCATTCCCTGCTCCTCCCACGACAAGGGTGTGGATGCCCGGAAGGTGTGCGACAACGGCTGTATCGGCTGCTCCCTGTGTGCCAAGAACTGCCCCAAGGAAGCCATCACCATGGTCAACAACCTGGCTGTCATCGACTACGAGAAGTGCATCGGCTGCGGCATCTGCGCTCAGAAGTGCCCCCGCAAGCTGATCACCGTGGACGGCAAGGTGCCCGAGGTGAAGCCTGCGGCTCCCAAGGCTGCTCCCGCTGCCGCGCCCGCGGCTGCCGCCGCCCCCAAGGCGGAGGCTCCCAAGGCCGAGGCGCCCGCCGAGCCCAAGGAGTAATTCCAAATGCAAAAAAACAGGACCTGCGAAAGCAGGTCCTGTTTTTTTGCCCTTCAGGTGCTTAGTGCTGGCCCAGCTGGAAGGAGGCGCACTCGGTGGAGGCGCACTTGGTAGCGTTGGGCTCGCAGCAACCCACCTTGATCTCGTTCAGGGTGCAGTAGTTCTGGCCGCTGCAGTGATGGGCACAGTTGGACACGGTGCACTTGATGCTGTTGTTAGGGGTCTGGTTCATCGCAATTTCCTCCTTGTTACCGTGGTACGCTCCTAGTATGGCCGGAAGGGAGGAAACTATGCGTGTCTGTTCACAAAAATTTGATGTGGAATAACAGATGCCAACGATCTGTTATTCTCCGGAAGAGCCTTCCTCAGCAGTGGAGTTTTCCCCATCCTCCACCACTGTGGGGATAAACCGGGGAGCAAATTTGCCCTTGCCGCGATTTTTCACATAGAAAAAGCCGATAAAGGAGAAGAGCACGGCACCGATGAAATTGACGAAGAGGTCCTGCATGGTATCCACGATACCGATGTCCAGATAGCCGCCCAATCCCAGAGACTGCTGGGCCCCGTCGGCGGTGACCACAATGACGTCGGTGATGTGCTTGATGGCGGTGGGGGTGTTGCCGCCGGTGGGGTCCAGCATTACCGAGCCGATGGTATGTACAATGGTGTCCTTCTGCATGTCCAGCAGAAACAGCTGATCCATGGAAAATTCAAAAAACTCCCACAGTACGCCGATGGTCATGGAGAAGCAGAACGCCACGACAGACAGATAAACAGGGGACAGGCTGAACTTCAGCTTCTCATTGCGGTTGATAATGTCCAGCAGGGAGAAGCCGATAGCGGCGCACAGGAAGCCGTTGAGGGTGTGGAGCATGGTGTCCCAGTAGGGGAACTGGACATAGTAGGCCTGGATCTCACCCAAAATCTCCGCCGCGAAGATGAACAGCAGGATGATGACCTCCAGGGTGTCCGGGATCTCAATGCGGATGGTGCGCTCAATGAAGGAGGGCAGGGTGAAAAGAAACAGGGTAAGGACGCAGAGGAACACGTTTTCAAAGTTGCGGTTGAACACCTGGGCCACCAGGGCCACGATCACCAGAGCGCGCAGAATGAGATAGACGGCGGTAAGGCCGGGCTTGGCCTTGATCTGTGCCTTCAGGGCGCGTCTGCGCTGCCCCCGTTCATGTTCGTGCTTTTTCATTGCTGTACCTCCTGGGGAGCGGCGTGGGGCAGCTGGGCCCTGGCCAGATCCCGGTATGTTTGAGCGGAGCGGGGAAGGGAGGCGGCTTCCTCCTCAGTGAGAGAGCGGACCACCTTGGCAGGGGAGCCCACCACCAGACTGCCGGGAGGAACCACCATGTTTTGGGTGACCAGGGCGCCGGCGGCCACCAGACTGCCTGCGCCGATGACGCAGCCGTTGAGCAGGATGGCCCCCATGCCGATGAGGGAACCGTCCTCTACCGTGCAGCCGTGAAGAATGGCCCCGTGGCCCACCGTTACGTCCCGGCCGATGATGGAGGGAAAGCCGGGATCTCCGTGAACCACCGCCTGATCCTGGAGGTTGGAGCCCTGGCCGATCCGGATGGGGCACTCGTCGCCCCGGAGTACCGCGCCGTACCAGATGCTGGCCTGCCGTTCCACCAGAACATCCCCCACCACAGTGGCGTTCTCTGCCAGCCAGGACTCCGGATGGAGGCGGGGAAATGAGGACTCAAAGGGTCGTACCATGGGAAAAAGTTCCTCCTCCTATATGAGAATCTGGAATCTTCACACCATTATAGCCCGCCTGTACACAAACCACAAGTCAAATCTGTGGAGCGGCAGCATAGAATGGGGTGGAGGTGAGACCCATGGAACTCAAACGCAACCAGATCACCGTGGGGGAACTGCTGGACCATCCGGGCAGCCGGGCCGTGCTTCAGCGCCGGTTTCCCATGCTCTTCAAGCACCCCATTTTGGGCGCGGCCCGCTCCATTACCCTGGAGCAGATTCTGGCGGTGGCCCAGGCCTACGTACCGCAAAAGAAGATCGATGAGACCCTCAATGACCTGAGACGGGCGTAAACATGCCCCCGCTCAAGCGCAGGAAGTTTAAGCGGGGGTACTTTTCTATGCGGTTCTGCGGCGGGCCAGGCATAGATACCATCGCAGAACGCCGGTATCCCGGGTACGCCGCAGAAGGGCGGCGGTGAGAAGGGTGTCCACCAGCAGGAGTGCTGCTACCGGCGGCGCCAGCCAGACGGGGATGTGCATGACCAGCCAGGTCACCCAGGGGTGGAGCAGGTAGTAGATCAGCAGGGCCAGCACTCCCCAGTACAGAGCAAAGCGCAGGCAGGCGTGCCGGCCCAGATGCAGGGGCAGGTGGGAGTAGTCCCAGAAGCAGACCCGAAAGACCTTTTCGTAAAAGAGTCCGGTGAGCCACTCCACCCCCGTGCAGATAACCACCGCGGCGGGAAAGAGCAGCCAGGGCGTCTGCTGAATTTCTTTCGGCAGAAGGAGCAGCCCCAGGGCCCCCAGGCCATAGACGGGGCAGATGGGCAGGAACAGCCGGCACTTCCGGTCCCGCTTGGTCTCTCCGATCACGCGGACATAGCAGACCTCAATGAGAAAGCCGATAAAACTGTAAATGAGAAAGTACCAGAACCAAGTCAAAAAATCGCCCCGCCTCGTCCGTTTTTTCTATCATGGGACGAAGGGGGGCGGTTCATACGATGCAGGTTTTAACAAAGCTGCTTTTTTTGCGCGCTGGTGGGGATGAGTGAGGCCAGCAGAGCTAAAACCAGCGTGAAAAAGAGGGTCCAGACAATGTAGGGAGCGGTAAAGAAGCCTGCGGTAGTATCTCCGCCGGTGTGGATGCGCTGGAGAAGAGGAGGCAGATTCCAAAGAGGCATCCCATAGATCAGGGCACTGATGGAGAGGATGGCCAGCTTTTCTCCTGCCCAGGCCAGCAGCATCCCGGCGGCAATGGGACGCAGGGGATGCTGGGTCCGCCGGAAGAGCCAGCGAAGGAACAGAGCGCCGATGGGAAAAGGAATTTGATAAATGAGACCGGTGAGGGCAATCATTTTGTCATATTCCTGCCAATAGGCGGGAGTACCGGACAGTGCATGTGGGACCAGTCCGCCCAAATGAGAAAGCCCGTCGTTAGCAAGGGGACCGGCAATCCGGCTGACGATCTGTCCCAATATAAGGGTGACCAGGATATACAGAATTCCCATCAGGCAGGCCCCCAGCCAGACCCGGCTCACGCAGAAGCCCAGGCTCTGGCTGCGCAGGACAAGCTCCGCCTGCCGGTACTCCCGGCGGAGCTGACGGACGCTGCCCAGCTGAGACAGGGTCTCTCCCCGGGCCTCCGACTCCGACATCCCTTCCTCCAGACAGCTTTGATAGAGGCTGCCCATATGGTCCAGCAGTTCGGCCCGTACCCGGGCCTGATAGCGGCGGTTACGCAGCGGCTCCACAATAAGCTCCGCATGCTCCTCCATCCAGTTCATGCCTTTCCTCCTTCCAGAATCAGCCCCATGGCCCGGGTATAGCGGGCCCACTCCTGCTCCTGCTCTGCCAGCACGGCCCGCCCGGTATCGGTCAGATGGTAAAAGCGCCGCTCCCGGCCGGTATCCGACTGGAGGTAGGAGGAGATCTCCCCATGGCTCTCCAGCGTGTGGAGGAGGGGGTACAGACTGCCTTGACTCATGGCGAAAACACCCTCGGAACGGCGAGCCATTTCCTGGATCAGTTCATAGCCGTACATATCCCGCACAGAGAGCAGTTTCAGCAGGATCAGGCTGTGGCTGCCCTTGGATAATTCTTTGTTCAGCTTCATAAATACACCTCTTGTTCAGAGGCATTATATGCCTCGGAATAAGAGGTGTCAAGGAGGCATGTGAAAAAAGCGAGAAATTTGTCCATTCTGCTCTTGCTGTGAGAGGGGAAAATATGATACGATAGAAAAAATTCAAAAGGGGAAATGAAGCGTCATGCGGCATTTGATCGACTTTGGAGACCTGTCAAGGGCGGAGTGGGAGTCCCTGTACCAGCGGTGCAGTGATATTATGGACCACCCCGCCGATTTTATGGACGCCTGCCGGGGGCGGGTGATGGCCAGCCTGTTCTATGAGCCCTCCACCCGAACCAACTTTTCCTTCCAGACTGCCATGCTGCGGGTAGGCGGCACGGTGTTTGGCTTTGCTGATCCCAAGTCCACCTCCACCGCCAAGGGCGAGACCCTGAAGGACACCATCAAGATGGTGTCCGGCTATGCGGATGTGGTGGTCATGCGCAATCCCAGAGAGGGCGCTGCCAAGGCGGCCTCCCTCTACTCCGACGTGCCGGTGATCAACGCCGGCGACGGCGGCCATATGCATCCCACCCAGACCACCGCCGACCTGACCACCATCACCCGCCTGCGGGGCGGTGTGGACGGCCTGTCTGTGGGTCTGTGCGGCGACCTGAAGAATGGCCGTACCGTCCACTCTCTCATTAAGGCGCTGGCTAAGTTCAACGGCATCAAGTTCTTCCTCATCGCCCCCCGTGAGCTGGCGGTGCCCGAGTATATGCGGGCCTTCATGCGGGAGAACAACATGTGGTTTACCGAGGTCACCGGCCTGGAAGCCGTCATCCCCCAGCTGGACGTGCTCTACATGACCCGTATCCAGCGGGAGCGCTTTGTGGATCCTCTGGAGTACGAGCGCTGCAAGGGCATCTACGTGCTCACCCGCCGCAAGCTGGATCGGGCCCGGAAGGACCTGCTGGTGATGCATCCCCTGCCCCGTGTGGACGAGATCGCCATCGACGTGGACGACGATCCCCGGGCGGTCTATTTTGAGCAGGCCCGCTACGGCATGTTCGCCCGTATGGCGTTGCTCACCGACCTGGCCAACCAGGAGCGTATGCGTCCTGATGCGGTGGAGATCGGCACCAAGCCGGTGTGCTCCAACCCCAACTGCATTACCCAGACGGACCACTATCTGCCCCCTCTGGTGAAGAAGAACGGCGGCGTGGACTGCTGCGCTTACTGCGACAAGGAACTGCACTGAGATAGGTAATGATGGTCAAACATCATATCCTGATGTAGGGACAGACTGTGGCCACTCGTTGTTTTCCCCGTATGGAAGATTCCCTTTCTTATAGTAAGATAGACGCCTTGCAAATAGAAAGGAGCCATGATGGAAAATACTTGTATCATCTGCGCAAAGCAGGCCAACAGCCCTGATATTGTGTGGCAGGATGAGTTGGTTTCCATCAGCCACATGGTACGTCATCCGGATGGGACGGACAATTACTTGGGCTATTACATGCTGGAAACCCGTCGGCATGTCAAGGGAATGTATGATGCCACAGAGGAAGAGATGGCAGCCGTTGGTGTAATGCTGCGCCGACTGAGCCGGGCCATGAAGCAGGTGCTGGGAGCGGCGCATGTATACGCCTTTTTCATAGGCGAAGGAGTGGATCATCTCCATGCGCATGTGGTGGCCCGCTACCCTGATACCCCGCGTGCCTACTGGGGACCGGCGGTAGATGAGTGGCCGGAGGCCCCCAGAGGATCGTTGAAGGATATCCGAAAACTTGATGCTGATATCCGTAACGTGCTGCTTGAGCAGCCGCGTGATCTGGACTGAACGCTATTTATATCCTTGCTAAAGCGAACGGCGTGGACTGCTGCGCCTACTGCGACAAGGAACTGCACTAAACAGAATGGAAAGCCGGACGGCCGGAGGCCGCCCGGCTTTTTTATGCTGTGCGTAAAAGTCAGACTCTTTTTGCAACCAACTGACTGCCGGCGCACTCTATAGAGACAGAAGGGCCTTTCAAAAACAGGAGAGGGGGAGACCCATGACGGACGAGGAACTGATCCGGCTTTATCAGGCCAGAGACCCCCGTGCGGTGGAGGAGACCAAAGCCAGATATGGGGCCTACTGCGCCGCTATCGCCCGCCGACTGCTTTCAGATGACCGGGATGTGGAGGAATGCCTCAGCGACTGTGCCATGGCGGTCTGGAGCGCCATCCCTCCCGCCTATCCGGAGCATTTCAAGGGCTGGCTGGGGGCCATCGTCCGCAACCGGGCCCTGGCCATTGGCCGGGAGAACGGCCGCCGCCCGCCTACGGTGGAGGAGACCGCGCTGGAGCTGGCTCCATGCCTGCCGGAAGGGGATCCCCCCACGGACAGGCGGAGGCCAGGGAGCTGGGCCAGGCGATTTCCCGGTTTCTCTGGTCGCAGAAGCTGCCGGTACGCAATGTGTTTCTCCGCCGCTACTGGTATGCCGACAGTGTGGAGCAGGCGGCGGCCCACATGGGCTGGAGCGTCAGCAAGACAAAAACAGTCCTTTTTCGAACTCGGAACAAGCTGCGGGAGTTTTTGAGACAGGAGGGGCTTTGGAATGGATGAACACACGGTGCAGGAGGCGCCGAACTGTCTGGACCCGGCACTGGTGGAGGCGGCGGATCGGCCCGGAGGGCATGGTGTTGCGCCAAGCAAGCGGGTGCTTCTTTTGGCGGCTGTTGTTGCCGCGGCTCTGTGTCTGATGGGAGCGGCGGGGATCCTGCAACATTTCCGGCTTTGGATCGGGGCTGGCGTAATACAGAATGACCAACATTTTTCGGTGGACTTCAGCACGGTTTCGGCTCCGGTCCGGACACAAAATGGACGGGTGCTGCTTACTGTTGGCAGGGAAGAGGTCGATATCACCGATCAGATCGATCAGGACACACCCTATCTCTATGCAGGAAAGAACGCCGGCCTGCCGGCCTATCTGATTGTGGGAGGCACGCCGGAGGAACTTGGGTATGCAGAGGTGTGGGTCAATCAGGAAGAAGTGTGCCTGGCACTGCAGTGTGGTGAGGTTTCTGCCATGGCTCAGTTGGATGCCCAGCAGTTCCGGGAGGAGATGTGGCGGGGCATTGTGGAACTGCCGTGGTTCAACGCTGGTATGGAGCAGCTTCAAGAGGAGCTGGATGAGCTGCTTTCTGCCTCGTGAGCTACGTTTTTCTTGACAATTTGCCTGTATTCGCCTATACTGTCATGGTAAACAGCTTGGAAGGGAAGGAGTACCCCCGCAAAAGGTACAGAGAGGAGCCGGTTTGGTGCAAGGCTCTCCGGTGGTGGGGGGAAGGTCGTCCCGGAGCTCTGTCCCCGAATGACAGTAAGGGGCGGCGGGTTCTCCCGTTACAGAGGCAATGAGTGTCCCGCAAGGGAAATTCAGGTGGTACCGCGGACTGATTTCGGTTCGCCCTGAGCAAAGGCTTGGGGCGAACCTTTTTTGCCCCGAAAAGGAGTGTAACAGATGAAAAAAGAACTTCCCAAGGTCTATGAACCCCAGGAGGTGGAGGGCCGCGTCTACGAGATGTGGGAAAAGAACGGCTGCTTTGAGGGTCACCGTGATCCCGACAAGAAGCCCTTTACCATCGTCATGCCGCCCCCCAACGTTACCGGCCAGCTCCACATGGGCCACGCCATGGACTCCACCCTCCAGGATATCCTGATCCGCTTCAAGCGGATGCAGGGCTACGCCGCCCTGTGGGTGCCTGGCACCGACCACGCCGGCATCGCCACCCAGATCAAGGTGGAGGAGGAGCTGCGCAAGAACGAGGGCCTGTCCCGCTACGACCTGGGCCGGGAGAAATTCCTGGAGCGGGTGTGGGACTGGAAGCACAAGTACGGCAACCGCATCGTGGAGCAGCAGAAGAAGCTGGGCGCCTCCTGTGACTGGTCCCGTGCCCGGTTCACCATGGATGAGGGCCTCAGCAAGGCCGTCCGCCATGTGTTTGTCTCCCTGTACAAGAAGGGCCTCATTTACAAGGGCAGCCGCATCATCAACTGGTGCCCCCACTGCGTCACCGCTCTGTCTGACGCCGAGGTGGAATATCAGGACAAGCCCGGTTCCTTCTGGCACATCCGCTACCCCATCCAGGGGGAGGAGGGCCGCTATGTCATCGTGGCCACCACCCGGCCCGAGACCATGCTGGGCGACACCGGTGTGGCGGTCAACCCCAACGACGAGCGGTACAAGGACATCGTGGGCAAGAAATGCATCCTGCCCCTGGTGGGCCGTGAGATGCCCATTGTGGCCGACGAGTACGTGGACATGGAGTTCGGTACCGGCTGCGTGAAGATGACCCCCGCCCACGACCCCAACGACTTTGAGGTGGGCCTGCGGCAGAACCTGGAGACCATCCGTGTGCTGGACGACAATGGCCGCGTGGTGGAGGGCTACGGCCGCTACTCCGGCATGGACCGCTACGAGGCCCGGAAGGCCATCGTGGAGGACCTGGAGGCCGGCGGCTGGCTGGTGAAGGTGGAGCCCCACCAGCACAACGTGGGCACCTGCTACCGCTGCCACAACGACGTGGAGCCCCTGATCTCCGCCCAGTGGTTCGTGAAGATGAAGCCCCTAGCCGAGGAGGCCCTGCGGGTGGTCAACGAGGGCGAGGTCAAGTTTGTGCCCGACCGCTTCTCCAAGATCTACACCAACTGGATGGAGAACGTCCACGACTGGTGTATCTCCCGCCAGCTGTGGTGGGGTCACCAGATCCCCGCCTGGACCTGCCAGGAGTGCGGCCACATCACCGTGTCCGAGGATGATCCCACCGAGTGCGAGCACTGCCACTCCCACAACATCAAGCAGGAGGAGGACGTGCTGGATACCTGGTTCTCCTCCGCTCTGTGGCCCTTCTCCACCCTGGGCTGGCCTCAGGAGACCGAGGATCTGAAGTACTTCTATCCCACCGACGTGCTGGTCACCGGCTACGACATCATCTTCTTCTGGGTGGCCCGCATGATCTTCTCCGGCTGCGAGCACACCGGCAAGCCTCCCTTCCACACCGTATTTATCCACGGCCTGGTGCGGGATGACAAGGGCCGCAAGATGTCCAAGTCTCTGGGCAACGGCATCGATCCTCTGGAGATGGCCAACCAGTACGGCGCCGACGCCCTGCGCTTCAACCTGGTCACCGGCAACTCCCCCGGAAACGACATGCGTTTCTACACCGAGCGGTGCGAGGCCATGCGCAACTTTGCCAACAAGATCTGGAACGCCTCCCGCTTCCTGATGATGAATCTGACCATCGACAAGTGTGAGTTGCCCGAGAAGCTGGAGCTGGAGGACAAGTGGATCCTGTCCAAGCTCAACAGCGTCATTCCCGAGATCACCGAGAACATGGAGCGGTACGAGCTGGGCGTGGCCGCCCAGAAGGTGTACGACTTCATCTGGGACTCCTACTGTGACTGGTATATCGAGCTGACCAAGACCCGCCTCCAGGGAGACGACGAGGACAGCAAGATCCGGGCCCAGCAGGTGCTGTGCTACGTGCTCACCCAGATCCTGAAGCTGCTCCATCCCTTCATGCCTTTCATCACCGAGGAGATCTGGCAGGCCCTGCCCCACGAGGGCGACTACCTGATGCTCCAGCAGTGGCCGGAGCACCACGTCAGCCTGGACTTCCCCGAGGAGGAGAAGGCCATGGAGCTCATCATGGACGCCATCCGCGCCATCCGTGCGAGACGTGCCGAGATGAACGTGCCCCCCTCCAAGAAGGCCCAGCTTACCATCTCCACCCTGGAGCAGGCCGTATTCCATCAGGGCATCCCCTTCCTGAAGCGGCTGGCTTACGCCAGCGACGTAAAGGTGGTGGAGGCCACCGATACGGTGGACGCCCAGGGCATGGTGGTGGTAACCACCCACGCCGCACGGCTGTATCTGCCCCTGGCTGAGCTGGTGGATCTGGAAAAGGAGAAGGCCCGCATCCAGAAGGAGCTGGGCAAGAATCGCAAGGAGCTGGACAAGCTGGAGACCAAGCTGAACAATCCCGGATTTGTGAACAAGGCCCCCGCCCAGGTGGTGGAGGCCGAGCGGGAGCGGGCCAACAAGCTGAAGGCTCTGCTGGTAAAGCTGGAAGAATCTGCCGCCGCTCTGGCCTGATAAAGAACGAAAAACTGCGAAACGCCGCCATCGAATGCGGATGGCGGCGTTTCTGTGCCTGTTTTGTCATACTTTGTTACACAACTGTGGTTGTGCTCCCGGCGAGAATCGGATAAAATGTACGGGAGTATAATTGAGCCCGGGGTATCGGGCAGAAAGGAGGCTGGAGCATGAAGCGGCTAATCCCGCTATTGGCGCTGCTGTTGTTGTTGGGTGGATGTACCAGTTCCTGCAGCAGTGGGGAGGCGGTAGCTACCTCCACGCCTGGAGGGGCCACTCCGCCGGAGACGCAGGAGAGCGCCGTCCCATCCCCCTCCGCTGTGCCCACGTCCAGCCCCACGGTTGAGCCCACTCCCGACCCTGTGGAGAGCGCGGACCCTTCACCCTCTGTGGAGCCCACAGCCACCCCCGCGTCTTACGACGGACCCAATGACGAGGAGGTACTGACCGCCTACCGGGCGGCGGTGGAGGCCTTCTGGTGGTTCCAGGTGGAGACCCTTCCTCTGGACCGGGCGGACAGCCGGGAGCTGAATGGGCAGGTATATTATCGGGTGGATTACCCCGGCATCGACAGTACCGCCAACCTGCGAGGCTACTTGAAGAGCCTGTTCTCCGACGATCTGGTGGAGATGCTGCTGCCCTATGACGGCACCCAGTATATCGACATCGACGGCGTTCTCTACGGTCTGGACGGCGGTCGCGGTACCGATATCACCCGGGGAGCCGAGACCGTCCAGGTCCTGCGGGACGGAGATCCCGACCGCTGCACCGTCCGGGTGACGGTGGAGGTGGTGGACCCGGAGCAGGACAATGCGGTGGTGAACACCCTGACCTTTGACTTCCCCTACGAAAAAGTGGGCGAGAAGTGGATCTTCACCGATTTTTCCCTGGTCCGTTGACCTCTTCGACAAAATATATCGTACATTTATGATAGGATCGCAGTATACCAAATTCTGGTATACTGCGATTTTTTTGTACAGGGGGGACAAGCCATGGCAGTGCTCTGTAAAGCAAAGGACCGGACGCTGTACGCGGCGATTGACGGCGAGGTGGATCACCATCGGGCCAGACAGATCATGGGAGAGCTGGTGCGGCAGATCGATACCACCATGCCCCGGCAGCTGACGGTGGACCTGGGTGGCGTCACGTTTATGGATAGCTCGGGGATCGCCATTCTGCTGCGGGCCAGCCGCCGGATGGGCGAGCTGGAGGGGGCCATGGAGGTGATCCATGTGCCGGAGCAGGCGGGAAAGGTCCTGCGGGCGGCTGGTCTGGACCGGCTGATCAAATTTGAATGACGGAGGATGTACATAATGAAAGCGATGAACGAGGCCACGGTGGCCTTTCTCAGCCGGTCGGCCAATGAGAGTTTTGCCCGCACCACGGCGGCCTGCTTTGCGGCCCAGTTGGACCCTACTTTGGAGGAGGTCAACGATATCAAGACGGCGGTTAGCGAGGCGGTGACCAACTGTATCGTCCACGCATACCCTGACAGCCTGGGGCTGATCCAGATGCGGCTGCGGCTCTTTGAGGATCATACTCTGGAAATCCAGATCAAGGATAAGGGGGTGGGCATACCCGATGTGGAGCAGGCCCGAAAACCCATGTACACCACCGGCGGGGAGGAGCGCAGCGGTATGGGATTTACCATCATGGAGAGCTTTATGGACCTGCTGAAGGTGCGCTCCACACCGGAGAAGGGTACCACGGTCACCATGCGCCGCAGGATCTCCCGCCGGATGGGAGGGGCCGGATGAGCGTGGCGGACACCCCCGCCCTGCTGGAGGAGGCCCGCCAGGGGGACAACGAGGCCTGCGCCCGGCTCATTGAGGAGAACGGCGGACTCATCTGGTCCATCGTGCGCCGCTACTACGGCCGGGGGGTGGAGCCTGAGGATTTATACCAGCTGGGGTGCCTGGGTTTTGTGAAGGCAGTCCGGGGGTTTGACCCCGCTTTCGGCTGCCAGTTCTCCACCTACGCTGTGCCCAAGATCGCCGGTGAGATCCGCCGCTACCTGCGGGACGACGGGGCTATCAAGGTCAGCCGCGGTTTGAAGGAGCGGGGCATGGCCATCCGGGCGGTCCGGGAGAAGCTGACCGCCGCCCTGGGCCGGGAACCCACCCTGTCACAACTGTCCGAGGCCACCGGGCTGGAGCCGGAGGAAATTGCCGCCGCCGAGGAGGCAGGACTGCCGGTGGCCTCCCTCCAGATGGAGACGGGGGACGGCCTGACTCTGGAGAGCGTACTGGGTACCGACGGCATGGAGGAGGCGGTGGTGGAGCGGGAATCCCTGCGGGACGCCATTGCCGCCCTGCCCGACCGGGAGCGACAGGTGATCCTGCTGCGCTACTACCGGGGTATGACCCAGGAGCGGGCGGCCCGGGTGCTGGGGGTAAGCCAGGTCCAGGTGTCCCGCATCGAGCGCCGGGCGGTGGAACGATTGCGGAAAAAGCTGGAGGAGTGAGGGCAACCGAGGGCATGCGGAGGCGGCGACGTGTATTTGTTCTGCACTGAGCATGACTTTGTTTGGATAAGAGGAAACTTAATGGTGGTTTTTCTCGTCCAAAGGGAGTATAATGACCAGAAAGAACAAATGCGCAAGGAAGTTGGAGTAATATGGAAGAGATTCTCTATATTGTGGTTCCCTGCTACAACGAGGAAGAGGTACTCCCCGAGACCTCCCGGCGGCTGAAAGAAAAGCTGGAGGCCCTGATGGCGGCAGGTGCTATTTCCCGGGAGAGCCGGGTGCTCTTCGTCAACGACGGTTCCAAAGACAGGACCTGGCAGATCATTGAGGAGTTCCACCAGAGCTGTCCGATTTTCTCCGGCGTGGATCTGACCCGTAACCGGGGCCACCAGAATGCCCTGCTGGCGGGGCTGATGACTGCCAAGGACCGGTGTGACATGGCCATCTCCATGGACGCCGACCTGCAGGACGACATTGACGCGGTGGACGCCATGGTAGAGCAGTATCATGCGGGCTGCGACATTGTGTACGGTGTGCGCTCCTCCCGGAAGAAGGACACTTTCTTCAAGCGATTTACTGCCGAGGGCTTTTACCGGCTGATGAACGCCATGGGGGCGGAGACCGTCTTCAACCACGCCGACTACCGCCTGATGTCCAAGCGGGCGCTGGAGGGTTTGGCCCAGTTCCGGGAAGTCAATTTGTTCCTCCGAGGCATCGTGCCCATGATCGGCTACCGCACCGGCACCGTGGAGTACGAGCGGGGGGAGCGGTTTGCCGGCGAGAGCAAGTACCCCCTGAAGAAGATGCTGTCCTTCGCCATGGAGGGCATCACCTCCCTGTCGGTGAAGCCCATCCGCTTCATCACCGGTCTGGGCTTCCTGGTGTTTATCATCAGCATCCTCATGCTGATCTGGTCCATTGTCCGCTGGGCCATGGGGGAGACCATCCTGGGTTGGGCCAGCCTGATCTGCTCCGTGTGGGCCATCGGCGGCCTGATCCTCCTGTCCCTGGGGGTCATCGGCGAGTATATCGGAAAGATCTACCTGGAGACCAAGGAACGGCCCCGCTTTCTGATCCGGGAGGTACTGGAGGACGAGCATGGCAAAGCTGATCGATAAAAGCATCCCCAAGTTCCTGCTGGTGGGCGTGGGCAACACCCTGCTGTCCATGGTGCTTATGTTCCTGCTGGAGGGTCTGGGCTACTGGCCATCCACCGCCATCGCCTATGTGGCCGGCGCGGTCATGAGCTTTTTCCTCAACCGCCATTTTACCTTCCACAGCCAGGAGACCTTCCTGCGCTCGGCGGTGAAATTCGCCGTCAATGTGGCGGTGTGCTATGTGATTGCCTACGCCCTGGCTCAGCCCATTGCTGGCTGGGTGCTGGGGAACACCGGCATGGACCCGGTGTGGCAGGAGCGGCTTACCAAGCTGGGGGGCATGGCCCTGTATACCATCCTCAACTATTTCGGCCAGCGCTTCTTTGCCTTCCAAAAAAGATAGGACAAGCCCACAGGTTAAATTTGTGTGAAATCCGACGGCCTCCCCTTGCACATACTGGGAAAAGGGATTAGAATAAGGCCAGTATTTCAGACAACACACCGCAAGGAGGCAGAAACCATGGCTTTTTTTGACGATTTGAGAGACAAGGCTGCGGACCTGGGCCGGGTAGGTATGGCCAAGTCCAAGCAGATGATGGAGATCACCAAGCTGTCCCTGAACAACTCCGGTGAGGAGGACGCCATCCGCAAGGCCTATATGGAGATCGGCAAACTCTACTACGCCGAGCAGGGCAGCGCCCCCGACCCCGCCTATGCCGCCCTCTGCCAGCGGATCACCACCGCCAAGATCAACATTGAGGAGAACAAGGCCCGCATCGCCCAGCTCAAGCAGGACGGCGTGCTCACCGATGAGGATGTGTTCCAGGCCACCAGCCAGGCCGAGCACATCGACCACACTGAGGAATAATCACAGAGGCGCCCCGCCGAACGGCGGGGCGCTTTTTTATGCCCTGTAACGATTTGTAACTGGACAAAGATCCACTTCAAATGTAGTATAATATTATCCACTACAAATGAAGTTGGTGATAGCAATGAAACGACTGCCTGATACCGAGCTGGAAGTGATGAAGGCCCTGTGGGCTACCGGGCCGGATACCCCCCGGGCTGCCCTGGAGCAATCCCTGGAGTCCTTCCACTGGGCCTCCAATACGGTAAATACCTATCTGACCCGCCTGGCGGAAAAGGGCTTTGTGGCCGTCCGCCGGGAGGGAAAGAATAATCTCTACACTCCCCTGGTGAGCCGGGAAGACTACCTGGCCTTTGACAGCCGGACAGTGCTCTCCAAGCTGTACGGCAGTTCCCCCCGCAATTTTCTGGCGGCCCTGGCCAAGAACGGGCTGGAGGAGCGGGAACTGGACGACCTGCGGGACCTGCTGGATCAGCTGAGCGGGGAGAAGAAGGTATGACGGATGTTCTGACCCGCATGGCGGGGGTGAGCCTGGGCGGCGGGGCGGTGGTGGTCCTGCTGCTGGTGCTGGGCCGGGTAACCCGGGGGCGGTACGGAGCCCGCTGGCGGTGCTGGGCCTGGCTGCTGCTGGCCCTGCGGCTGGCTGTCCCGCTGCCTCTGCTGCCGGAGGGAAATGCCTCCGCCCCCATTCAGATCCAGGTGCCCCCGGACAGGGTGCTCTATCACGCTACTGCCGCCCCGCGGCCCTCTGGGCCTGCCCCCTCGCAGCCGGTGCAGACGGCGGCGACCTCCCCGGCAGCCTCCCAAAGCACCGATGCTCCGGAAGAGCAGACACCGGCTTATATTCAGCAGACCGGTCCCACCATTACGGCGGGGAACCTGCTGATGGCCCTGTGGCTGTTGGGCGGCGCGGTGGTGCTGGGGTATAACCTGGTCGCCCACCTGCGGTTCCGGCGCTATCTGGCCCGGTGGTGCCGCCCGGTGGAGGAGGGGGACACCATACGTCTGTTCAACGGGCTGTGCGACAGTCTGTCTCTCCACTGCCGTCCCAGGCTGCGGGTGTGCCCCGGTCTGGCGGTGCCCATGCTGGCGGGACTGTTCCGGCCGGTGCTGCTGCTGCCGGAGGATGCCGCCGGGAGCGACGGCTTGGGCTACGCCCTGCTCCATGAGCTGATCCACTACCGTCGCCGGGATATCTGGCTCAAAACCCTGGTGCTGTGGGTCAATGCCGTCCACTGGTTCAACCCCCTGGTGTGGCTGATGGTGCGGGCGGTGGAGCGGGATACCGAGCTGGCCTGTGACGAGGGCGCCTTGAAGCGCCTGCCCCCGGAGGAACACGCCGCCTACGGCAGAGCCATTTTGCAGGCTGTGGTGGCGGTGAGAAAGGAGAAGTCATGAGCTTTCCCGAGACCCGTCTGTCCACCCATATGAGTGGATCGTCCAAAGAGACGGAGCGGCGGCTGCGCAACCTTTTTGTCAGGCATAAGCGGCCCGCTCTGGTCCTGGCGGCGGCGGTGACGTTGTGTATTTGCCTGTGCGGCGGCCTGGTGGCCTGTAAGATGCTTCCGGTGAATGATGAGATCCGGTTGGAGGAGCTGTACGACCCCACCGGCACCTCTTTGGGGGAGGATGTCCAGCAGGAGCTGCTGACCTGTATCGATGGCGAGAACGGCACTCTGGTTGCCGGACACTATTACGACGATTACCCCCGCTATACCCTGGTCATCGGTGTAGAGGGTGAGAATGCGCAGCTGCTGGGGCCGGTGTATTCCACTGGCTCCTCCGGCGGGATGCCGCATATTTCCACATTTCAAAAGGATGGTGTGGATTATCTCCTCTACACAGTCAACGGGGGCCACCAGGGCAGTACCTACGGTGAGGCGGGGCTGATTGCCTTTGACGGAGCCGATTTTACCTGGGTCTGGCCGGTGGAGGGGGACCTGCGGCAGCAGGACTCCCAGGCCTGGGCTGACTATCAGGCCTATTGGGAGGACAAGCTGGCCCTGCTGTGTCCCGGCGGTGTGGAGCTCTTCCAGCAGTCGGAGCACTTTGTACCCATGTCTCCGGGCGACAAGCAGTGGTATTTTTCCCAGCGTATCCGCTTTACCCAAGAGGAGCCGGCCGTACCGGATGAGATTATGGATAGGCTCCGGAATATTCTGGAGGATGCGACCAGAGATCAGAACAACCCATGGCGGGCGAACAATACCTCCGCCCAGTGGCAGATCGCCCAGGTGACGCCGGGAGAGGACACCCTGTGCGGCCGGCGGTACACCCTGCTGGCCACCTCTGTCTGGAATGAGGCTGACTGGCTGGGGATGGAGGTGCTGCTGGATATCGTTAGCGATGATGATGGGACGTACAATGTGCCCTGCATGCTCCGGATCGCCACAGGAAGCCGGGAAGAGGTGGAAGATTTTCTGGCAGAGGAAAACCGGCAGACGGAGACCCTTTCCCTGACTACTGCCTCTGGACGAAAGCTGTCGGTGGAGCTGGAGATGGAGCCTCTGTACCAGGAACCCAATTATCTGGCCGTAGAACAGATCCGGGTCTATGAAAACGGAACCCTGCTCCAGACCTTCGAACCAAAGGCAGTGTGGAGTATTGAGAGCTTCTATCTGAACGAAGGGATGTTTATGATTCGGAATGGGTCTGTGGGTGGCCTGGACGTACGGGACCTGAATTTTGACGGGTCGTCCGACCTGGGGATACTGGCGGTTTATCCCTTTCCCTACAACCTGCCTTACGCATGGTTTTTGTGGAATGAAGCCGAGAGCAGATTTGTCTTCTCTACCTGCCTGTTTTCCGATCCCACGTTGAATGAGGCGAACCAACAGGTGGTAGAGCACATCCGGGGGGACGTGGGCCGTAGGGAAGAAGCGGTATATGTCTGGACTGCCGACGGGAAGCTGGAGCAAATCAGCTACAGGCAGCTGAGCTGGTAATGGAAAAGGAGGAGCTGTATGAACATGCCCCATACCCGGCTGTCCACCCATATGAGCGGATCGGCCAAAGAGACGGAGCGGCGGCTGCGCAACCTTTTTGTCAGGCATAAGCGGCCCGCTCTGGTCCTGGCGGCGGCGGTGACACTGTGTATTTGCCTGTGCGGCGGTCTGGTGGCCTGCCGAAGCGCGGCAGGGCGTGGTGGGCTGACCATGGAGGCCCAGTACTATGATGTTATGGGTAACTATATTGAGATTCCCAAGCAGGAGGCAGTGGGTGAGGGCGCCCGGGAGGTCAATCAGGCCCTGTCGGTCCTCCGAAGCCGATATCAGAGCACCATGGCAGCCCCTATGAATAAGGTGGGAGACAAACGGTGCATCTTCTATCCGGCCATCACTGGTCGATATGACAATCTGGTCTTTTATCTGGATTCTACCAGTTCCGGAAATGACGGAGAGATTTATACGCTTGTTTATGACCGGCAGGAGGATCGGGTGGTCCCTCTGGCGGAGGCGTTGGAATTGGCGAGGGTCACGGAAGATGAGCTCTGTCGGGGGGCAGAGCGGTACCTGGACGAGGAACTGACAGGCACGGAGGTTGCCCTGACCGCCCGGGAGGCAGCGGTGACCGGATTTCGTATCCGTGCCGATGGCGAGGTGGAGTTCTATTTCACCTGTATGGCAGACGATGCCGATCCGGCCACAGATGCTGTGGATGGATGGCAGCATCTGCTGGTGTATGCCGATGGCAGCTACCGTCACTATCACTGTAAGGCGTCCCTCCTTTTGGAGGAGGAGCTGCTCATCCCGGCGGAAGAGCTGGCATCCTTTGGACAGCCCCTGTGGTATCAGTGGGGACCGTCCGGCGGGGAGCCGGAAGGGGGCTTTGCAATGGAGCAGATTCCTCCCCAGGTGGAGGAGCAAGTCCTGCAGTATATGGCAGAACATGTGGGCTATTCTGAACCGCCTATGGAGCTGATCCTTCGTACCAGCTTTGATGATTTGAGCCGGCTGGACCTGGCGGAAGAATGGCGGGGTGCGGAAGCTCTGGAGTGCTATGGAATTGACTATGGCGCCAATGGTACCATTATGGGTGAAGATCTCCTCTTTTTCCGTAAGGGCGAGCAGCGTATTTTCATCGGATCATTGGGAGAGTATTTTTCTGAACAGGTGGAGCCTACCCGGCTGGCCGCCGTAGGTACCTATAATTACCGGATCATGTATTGGATGCTGGAGCAGGGCATCCTTGCCGCGTTCCCGGAAGCGGATGCCATGCTGAGAGATGCACCGATGCCGCTGGCAGCCCGGAGTGCCGCAGCAGCCTATTTTTACAGCAACAGACCCGCAGATGTATCTGTCTTCTTTGCCGATCAAGCACCTGTGCAGCCGGCTGAGAACAGCATGCGCATCGACCAAGCGGACTACCTGGGACTGGCCCGGCTGAACGAGACCTACGGCGTAGTCTACCAACTGGTGTGCAGCGGCTACGAAGATGGGAGCTGGTATCCCTACGCTTCTCCCACGTGGTTGGTGTTCCGGTTGGGCCAGGGGGGAGACATCACCAATGTCCTGGGTGAGAGCATGCCCAGGGAAACTGTGGAGCAGGCGGCGCTGGAGCAGGGATATCACCTGGCAGATGCAGAGGTGGCCCTGTGGCGGGACGGGTACCCCAACCCGGCGGGACCGGGGAGCGAGGTGGGCTTTTTCCGGGAGGAGCCTGTGGTCACCATTTTGGAGGGGGCCGAACCCATCTATCAACAGGGAGACTGGTGGCAGCAGATGGAGTGGGAGGGACTTTCCGTCCGGTGCTACTGCAATGCCGGCGGCGGATATGCCGTCAATCGTCTGGAGACCACTCGCACCGATCTTTTTACCGCACGGGGAATTCGGGTGGGTTCCACCCGGATGGAGGTAGAGGAGGCCTACCCTGACCATCTTCACGATACCTACTACTGGGGTGAAGAAGAGGGTGATTATCTCTGGTACAATAAGGATGACGGATGGGGAGCCGCAATCCTGTTCTTTTTCCGGGAAGACCGGGTGGAGCGGATTGTGCTTAATATGGTGAGTGACTGACAAAAGGACGCTGCCGCGATGCGGCGATGCTTTGCAAAAAAACAGCCCCGCTTGCATTTGCAAGCGGGGCTGTCATTATGTCGTATGATTTTTACCTGCCAAGCAAAAATCAGAGGATGCGGCGGGCGGCGATGTACACGTTGGCGTAGTGGCCGGTGGTCAGCTGATCGATCTGCACCATGTACTTGTTGGTGGAGGCGTGGATGAACTGACCGTTGCCGATGTAGATACCCACGTGAGAGGCGGGATAAGAAGTGTTGTAACGGAAGAACACCAGATCGCCGGGCTGCAGCTCGCTCTTGGAAACGGCCACGCCGTTGGAGAGCTGAGTGGAGGCGGTGCGGTTCAGGGTGTAGCCGAAGTGACGGTACATGTAGCTGGTGAAGCCGGAGCAGTCAAAGCAGCTGGGGCCATTGCCGCCGTAGACGTAAGGCACGCCCAGGAACTGCTTGGCATAGGCCACGATCTGGCTGCCCATGCTGCTGTTGGAGCTGACCGCCACAGCGGTGGTGCCGTCGCCCCGGGAACCGGCGGAGTCCTTGCAGGTCACCATGTACTCGCTGCTGACGTAGCCCACGGTGCCGCCGGCGGTCTTGATCTTGTACCAGCCGTTGTCAATGCCCACGATGGTGACCACGGTGTTGTCGCTGAGAGAGGTCACCTTGCTGTAGCTGGTGCCAGGCCCGCTGCGCACATTCAGGGTGGAACCGCCGGCCTGGACCAGGCCGTAGCCGATGGTCACGTCGGACTTGGCGGAGACCGTCAGGTACTCGCCGGACATGTAGCCCTCCACGGTGTTGTAGTCCACCTTGTACCAGCCGTTGCCGGCGTCCTCCAGGATGACGACGGTGTCGCCCTTGGAAGCGGTGGCCAGGATGGTGGAAGTGGTGTTGGCCTCGTCACGGAGACGCAGAGCGTCGGTGTTGACGGTGCCCACGCCGCTGGCGGCGGAAGCGCCGATCATGCAGGCGGCGGAGACGGCGACGGTCAGAAGTGCGGTGCGCAGCAGCTTGGCAGGCTTTATCATTGGTAGAATTCCTCCGTTCTGTTCGTTGGGTGGATCGGTACTTACTTGCCGGACAGAGCCCGGTCCAGCCAGACGGACGCCACGTCCATGGCGGCGTACAGGCTGTCCTTTTCGGTCTTTTTCACCACGCGGTCGCGGCTCTTCAGGTCGGGATCGGTAAGCTGGAGCTGAACGGAAACCCGGGTGGCCATATCCAGATCCTGATCCTTCTTCTGGTCCAGGATCTGAAGCATGATGATATATTTCTCGGCCATGCTGCCGTAGTAGATCAGACTGTCCTTACGGCGAAGCGGATGGCCCTTGTAGGTCAGAGGGATGGTTTGCGTAGCCATTTTGGCCTCCTTCATAGATTTGTTACTGCTTTTTAAAAACTGTAACCAAATTGTAACACATTGTTTCCAAGTCGTCAACCGCTTTTCCGGGATTTCTTGTTTTTTTCGCCGGAAGAGCGGGGCATTACGGTTAACTGACGGGTAAAAAGGAAGATAGCGGCAGCCAGCACCCCAAGGATCATCAGACTCTCCAGCAGCATGGTAAACAGATGTCCCCCCAGGGAGATCACCAGGGTATATTTCATCCGCAGGTAGGTCAGGTAGGCGCTGAAAGAGGACAGCTGGACCAGTACCGCCGCCGGAAGGCTGCGGGGCAGAATGCAGGCGCAGGCCGCCGTCAGCACGTCGGCCAGGAAGTAGTAGCGATCGTGCATATAGGGCAGCAGGAAGGGAACACCCACCGTGAGGACCACGCCGCACAGCAGCAGGGCCCTGTCGTTCAGCCGGTCCCGGAAGAGGGCGGCCAGCACCAGCAGCAGGAGTACCAGGGCAAAGGCGGCCAGAATGCCCAGCCGGGCGCTCAGGGCCTCGTCCAGCTGGGTGCCGTAGGGGACCATGGAAAAGATGGAGGCACAGTTGTAGTTCAGCGCCCCCGCACCCTCCTGGGTCTGACCCACGTAGACACCCAAAATGTCGCCCAGAGGCTTGCCCAGCAGCAGGGCGGGAACGCAGGTGAGGGCGTAGGCGGCGGGGAAGAGGAGCAGATCCCGGAACCGGGTGCGCCGGGCGATCCACAGTACTGCCCACAGGGGGAGGATGAATACCGTCTGGAGTTTAAAGGAGAAGGCCACGCCCAGCAGAGCGGCGGAAGTCTTGGGTCGGCTCTCCAGGGCGGAGGCCAGGGCATGGAGGGTGAGCGCGCCATACAGGGCGTCGCACTGTCCCCAGAGGGAGCCGTTGAGCACCACGGTGGGGAGGAGCAGCAGAGCACAGAAGCAGATCAGGGGGCGGGTGCTGCGGGGGCCAGTGAAATGCCGCACCAGCCGCAGGCCGCCCCAGGCCAGAATCACATCAAAGAGGATGGAGAACAGCTTGATGAGATACAGGTCGGGGACAGGCAGATAGGAGATGGCGGCCAGAAAATAGAGGTAGGGCACATTGTAGTTGCCGATGGACAGCTTGATGGCCCCAAAGCCGCCGTTGTCCCGGAAGGTGGCCACCCACTGGGACAGGAAGATGGTGTAGTCGTCCGCTACATAGTACAGCAGGACAGACCGCAGGAAAAAGGACAGGCCTACGGGGAGCAGCGCGGTCCAGAAGGGGCTGGAGGCGTAGCCTGCCCGGTGGACCAGCCAAAGTGCCAGCAGGGCGACGGCCACCAGCAGGAGAAAGACCGCCGCCTTGGCGCCGGTGCCGCCCTGGGGCAGGGCGGCAATGGGAAAGAAGGAACCTATCAGCAGGGCAGCGCCGCCGGCACCGGCGGCCAGAGACAGGGGGGAAGCAGATCGCATGAAGTCACCTCACTCAGGGGTCGATGGATGGAAGGGGGATGACCATAGAAAAAGGGGGGCGCTGCATGGTGCAACGCCCCCCAAAAAGCCTTGGGATCAGAAATCCGCGCTGTCGGTCAGAATGGTCTCCTCCACCTCAGGAGCAACGTCGGTCACCTCGGCGCTCTCCTCTGCGGTCTCACCGCTCTGGGCGGTGCCCTCGTCGTCCATCTGGTCGTACTTGCGGTACATGGACAGACCGGAGCCGGCGGGGATCAGCTTACCGATGATGACGTTCTCCTTCAGGCCCAGCAGGTGGTCCACCTTGCCCTTGATGGCGGCCTCGGTGAGGACCTTGGTGGTCTCCTGGAAGGAGGCGGCGGACAGGAAGGAGTCGGTGGCCAGAGAGGCCTTGGTGATACCCATCAGCAGGCGGGTGCAGGTGGGCAGGCGCAGCTCGATGCCGTCGTTGGTCTCGCCGGCGTCAATGCGGGCCTGGACGGCCGCCTTGGCGTCCTCGAACTCAATGAGCTCGATGGTGGAGCCGGAGAGCAGATCGGAGTCGCCGGCGTCCTCCACCCGGACCTTGCGCATCATCTGGCGGCAGATGACCTCGATGTGCTTGTCGTTGATATCAACGCCCTGCTGACGGTAGGGCTTCTGCACTTCCTGGATCAGGTAGTCGTACACGGCGTGGATGCCGCGGACACGGAGCACGTCCTGGGGATAGAGGGCGCCTTCGGTGAGGGCGAAGCCCTTCTCCACCACGTCGCCGTTCTTCACCCGCAGGCCGGCATAGGGCAGCATATAGGTGACGGTCTCGCCGTCGTCGGCGGTGATGGTCAGGTTGCACATGGAGTTGCGCTTGGCCTCCTCCAGGGTGACCTTGCCGCCAACCTCGGCCAGCTGAGCCATCTTCTTGGGCTTACGGGACTCGAACAGCTCCTCAACACGGGGAAGACCCTGGGTGATGTCGCCGCCGGCCACGCCGCCGGTGTGGAAGGTACGCATGGTCAGCTGAGTACCGGGCTCACCGATGGACTGGGCGGCGATGATACCAACGGCCTCGCCGGCGCCCACGGGCTCGCCGATGGCCAGGTTGATGCCGTAGCACTTGGAACATACCCCGCTGCGGGCACGGCAGGTCAGCACGGAGCGGATCTTCACCTGGTGGATGCCATGGGCCTCCAGCACAGCGGCGTCCTCCGCCTTCAGCATGGTGTGGTGATCGAAGAGGACCTCGCCGGTCTGAGGATCGCAGATGTCCTCCACCGGATAGCGGCCCTTCAGGCGCTCGCCGAAGGTTTCGATGACCTGGCCGTTCTCCACGATCTCGCTGACCATGATGCCGTCGTCGGTGCCGCAGTCGTCCTCACGGATGATGACCTCCTGGGACACGTCCACCAGACGGCGGGTCAGGTAACCGGAGTCGGCGGTACGCAGAGCGGTATCAGCCATACCCTTTCGGGCGCCTCGGGAGGAGATGAAGTACTCCAGCACGGACAGACCCTCACGGAAGTTGGACTTGATGGGGATCTCGATGGTGCGGCCGGAGGTGTCGGCCATCAGGCCGCGCATGCCGGCCAGCTGACGGATCTGAGCGGAGCTACCACGGGCGCCGGAGTCGGCCATCATCCAGATGGGGTTGTAGCGGTCCAGGCCGGCCATCAGGGCGTCGGTTACGTCCTTGGTGGTCTTCTCCCAGGCCTCAACTACCAGACGATAGCGCTCGTCGTTGGTCAGGAAGCCGCGCTTGTACTGGCGCTCGATCTTGACGATCTCCTTCTCAGTAGCCTCGATGAGGCCGTACTTCTTCTCGGGGATGGTCATGTCGTAGATGGAGACGGTCAGAGAGCCGCGGGTGGAGAACTTGTAGCCCTTGGCCTTGATGGTGTCCAGCACGCCGGCGGAAACGGTGAAACCGTGCTTGACGATACACTTGTCGATGATCTTGCCCAGCTGCTTTTTGCCGGTAACGAAGTTGATCTCGGGCTCAAACATCTGCTCGGGATCATTGCGGTCCACGAAGCCCAGATCCTGGGGAATACCCTCGTTGAAGATCAGGCGGCCCACAGTGGTGCGCACCAGCTTGTAGCGGGTCTCGCCGTCCACCTCGGCGGAGCGGCGGACCAGGATGGGCACATGGAGCTCCAGCTCACCCTCGTCGTAGGCCAGACGGGCCTCGGTATCGCTGCCGAAGACGTGGAGCACCTCACGGGGCAGCTGGCCGTCCTCGGTCTCGGCGCAGATACCGGCGTAGGTGGGGATGTCGTCCAGAGCACCGGGGTTCTTCACCCAAACCAGATCGCCGGGCGTCAGGGTGCCGGCGTCCAGGGCGGCCTTGACGGCGGCGACGTCGTCATAGGTCTCCTCGGCGGTATGCTCGGCGTACTTCTCATAGGTCAGGTAGTAGGAGCCCAGCACCATGTCCTGAGTAGGCACAGTGACGGGGCCGCCGTCCTGAGGACGCAGCAGGTTGTTGGCGGAGAGCATCAGCACCCGGGCCTCGGTCTGAGCCTCGGCGGACAGAGGCACGTGGACGGCCATCTGGTCGCCGTCGAAGTCGGCGTTGAAGGCGGTACACACCAGGGGGTGCAGCTTGATGGCGCGGCCCTCCACCAGCACGGGCTCGAAGGCCTGGATGCCCAGGCGGTGCAGGGTGGGGGCGCGGTTGAGCATGACGGGGTGGTCCTTGATGACAAACTCCAGGGCGTCCCACACCTCGGCCTTGCCCTTGTCCACCATCTTCTTGGCGGACTTGATGTTGTTGGCCAGACCGTCCTCCACCAGCTTCTTCATGACGAAGGGACGGAACAGCTCGATGGCCATCTCCTTGGGCAGGCCGCACTGATAGATCTTCAGCTCAGGGCCGACCACGATAACGGAACGGCCGGAGTAGTCAACACGCTTGCCCAGCAGGTTCTGACGGAAACGGCCCTGCTTGCCCTTCAGCATGTCGGATAGAGACTTCAGGGCGCGGTTGTTGGCGCCGGTGACGGCGCGGCCGCGGCGGCCGTTGTCGATCAGGGCGTCCACAGCCTCCTGCAGCATGCGCTTCTCGTTGCGCACGATGATGTCGGGGGCGTTGAGCTGGATCAGGCGCTTCAGACGGTTGTTGCGGTTGATGACCCGGCGATACAGGTCATTCAGGTCGGAGGTGGCGAAGCGGCCGCCGTCCAGCTGCACCATGGGGCGCAGCTCGGGGGGAATGACGGGCAGCACGTCGATGATCATCCACTCGGGCTTGTTGCCGGAGATACGGAAGGCATCCACCACTTCCAGACGCTTGACGATGCGGGCCTTCTTCTGGCCGGAGGCGTCCTTCAGTTCGGCGCGGAGCTGGACGGAGAGTTCCTCCAGATTGATGTCCTGGAGCAGCTTCTTCACGGCCTCGGCGCCCATGCCGGCCTCAAAGTCGTCCTCGTACTTCTCCCGCATGTCGCGGTACTCCTTCTCGGAGAGGATCTGGTTCTTGGCCAGGGGGGAGAAGCCGGGATCGGTCACGATATAGCTGGCGAAGTAGAGCACCTTCTCCAGGATACGGGGGCTGATGTCCAGCAGCAGGCCCATCCGGGAGGGGATACCCTTGAAGTACCAGATGTGGGACACGGGGGCGGCCAGCTCGATGTGGCCCATGCGCTCACGGCGCACCTTGGCCCGGGTGACCTCAACGCCGCAGCGGTCACAGACCTTGCCCTTGTAGCGGATCTTCTTGTACTTGCCGCAGTGGCACTCCCAGTCCTTGGTGGGCCCGAAGATGCGCTCGCAGAACAGGCCGTCCCGCTCAGGCTTCAGGGTGCGGTAGTTGATGGTCTCAGGCTTTTTGACCTCGCCGTAAGACCACTCGCGGATCTGCTCCGGGGAGGCGATGCCGATTTTAATGGCGTCAAACTCAGCGTAACTCATATTTCTGCTCGACCTCCCTCAGTTATTCCATATCGTCGCCGTCGGAGTAGTCGTCCGACTCGTCGTAATCGTCGCTGTCGTCCTCGATCTCCACAGCCAGGTCGTCATCGTCGCTGCCCTCCTTGAGGGTGTAGCCCGCGGCGGCAAAGTCGGACTCCCCGCCGGCGTTGTAGCCGTAGAAGTCGTCGTCATCGTCGCGGAACCTGCCGGGCTGATAGGTATCCTCTTCGTCGTCCTTCAGCTCGATCTCGTTGCCCTGGTCGTCCAGCACCTTCATATCCAGGCACAGGGACTGCAGTTCCTTGACCAGAACCTTGAAGGACTCAGGCACGCCGGGCTTGGGCACGTTGTGGCCCTTGACGATGGACTCGTAGGTGCGCACACGGCCGGTGACGTCGTCGGACTTGACGGTGAGGATCTCCTGCAGGGTGTAGGCTGCGCCGTAAGCCTCCAGGGCCCACACCTCCATCTCGCCGAAGCGCTGGCCGCCGAACTGGGCCTTGCCGCCCAGAGGCTGCTGGGTGACCAGGGAGTAGGGGCCGGTGGAACGGGCGTGGATCTTATCGTCAACCAGGTGGTGCAGCTTGAGGAAGTAGACGTAGCCCACGGTGACGGGGTTGTCGAACCGCTCGCCGGTACGGCCGTCGTACAGCCAGCTCTTGCCGTCGGGGCGCAGGCCGGCCATCTTCAGGGTCTCGGCGATGTCCTTCTCGTCGGCGCCGTTGAAGACGGGGGTGGCAACCTTCCAGCCCAGGGTCTTGGCGGCGTAGCCCAGATGGACCTCCAGCACCTGACCGATGTTCATACGGGAAGGCACGCCCAGGGGGTTCAGCACGATGTCCAGGGGGGTGCCGTCGGGCAGGAAGGGCATATCCTCCTGGGGCAGAATGCGGGACACAACACCCTTGTTACCGTGACGGCCGGCCATCTTGTCGCCCACGCTGATCTTACGCTTCTGGGCAATATAGACACGGACCACCATGTTGACGCCGGGGGACAGCTCGTCGCCGGCCTCGCGGGTGAAGACCTTCACGTCCACGATGATGCCGCTCTCGCCGTGAGGCACCTTCAGGGAGGTGTCGCGGACCTCGCGGGCCTTCTCACCAAAGATGGCGCGGAGCAGACGCTCCTCAGCGGTGAGGTCGGTCTCGCCCTTGGGGGTGACCTTGCCCACCAGGATATCGCCGGCACGGACCTCGGCGCCCACGCGGATGATGCCCCGCTCGTCCAGATCCTTCAGGGCGTCGTCGCCCACGTTGGGGATGTCGCGGGTGATCTCCTCGGGACCCAGCTTGGTATCCCGGGACTCGGTCTCATACTCCTCGATGTGGATGGAGGTGAACACGTCCTCCTTGACCATGCGCTCGTTGAGCAGGATGGCGTCCTCGTAGTTGTAGCCTTCCCAGGTCATGAAGCCCATGAGGATGTTCTTGCCCAGGGCGATCTCGCCGTTGGAGGTGGAGGGACCGTCCACGATGACCTCGCCCTTCTCCACCCGCTGGCCGGCGGACACGATGGGCCGCTGGTTGATGCAGGTGCCATGGTTGGAGCGCAGGTACTTGGTCAGCTTGTACTCCTCCACCCGGCCGCTGTCGTAGCGGACGGTGACGTACTGAGCGGACACCTTGGTGACCACGCCGTCCTCCTCTGCCAGGATGGCGACCTCGGAGTCCACACAGTTCTTGTGCTCCTGGCCGGTGGCCACGATGGGGGCCTCGGTGGTCAGCAGGGGCACGGCCTGACGCTGCATGTTGGCGCCCATCAGAGCACGGTTGGCGTCGTCGTTCTCCAGGAAGGGGATCATGGCGGTAGCGATGGAGAACATCATCTTGGGGGACACGTCCACGTAGTCCACCTGCTCGCGATCCACGTCGATGATCTCGTTGCGGTGACGGCAGGTGATACGGGCGTTCTTCAGGCAGCCGTTCTCGTCCAGAGGCTCGGTAGCCTGGGCGATGGTGAATTCGTCCTCCATATCGGCGGTCATATACTCCACCTGATCGGTGACCTTGCCGGTGGCCTTATCAACCTTGCGGTAGGGGGCCTCGATGAAGCCGTACCGGTTGATGCGGGCGTAGGAGGCCAGGTAGGAGATCAGGCCGATGTTGGGACCTTCGGGGGTCTCAATGGGGCACAGACGGCCATAGTGAGAGTAGTGAACGTCTCGCACGTCGAAGGAGGCACGGTCACGGGACAGACCGCCGGGGCCCAGAGCGGACATACGGCGCTTGTGGGTCAGCTCGGCCAGGGGGTTGGTCTGGTCCATGAACTGGCTCAGGGGGGAGGAGCCGAAGAACTCCTTGATGGCGGCGGTGACAGGGCGGATGTTGATCAGGGACTGGGGGGTGACGATGTCCAGATCCTGAATGGTCATGCGCTCACGGATGACACGCTCCATGCGGGAGAAGCCGATGCGGAACTGGTTCTGCAGCAGCTCGCCCACGCAGCGCAGACGACGGTTGCCCAGGTGGTCAATGTCGTCGGCATTGCCCACGCCGTGGGCCAGGCAGTTGAGGTAATTGATGGACGCCATGATGTCGTCCACAATGATGTGCTTGGGGATCAGGTCGTCCATGCGGTCCTTGATGGCGTCCTTCAGCTCCTCGCCGGAGTAGTTCTGCAGCAGCTCCTGCAGAACGGTGAAGCGCACCTTCTCGGTGACGCCGCACTCGGCGGGATCGAAGTCCACAAAGCCGGCCATGTCCACCATGTTGTTGGAGAACACCTTCAGCTGCACGCCGCCGTCCAGGTCAAGGATGGCCTCGTTGACGCCCTTGGCCTCCAGCTCACGGGCCCGCTCACGGGTGAGCACTTCGCCGGGCTCGGCCAGGATCTCGCCGGTCATGGGGTCCACCACCGGCATGGCCAGCTTCTGGCCGGACAGACGGGTCCAGATGGACAGCTTCTTATTGAACTTATAGCGGCCCACGGCGGACAGGTCGTACCGGCGGGGGTCGAAGAAGAGGGCGTTGAGCAGGCTCTCGGCGGAGTCCACCGTGGGGGGCTCGCCGGGACGGAGCTTGCGGTAGATCTCCAGCAGGGCCTCCTCATAGGTCTTGCAGGCGTCCTTCTCCAGCGTGGCCACGATGCGGGGATCGTCGCCGAAGAGATCCAGGATCTCCTGGTCGGTCTTGGGACCCACGGCCCGGATCAGGCAGGTGATGGGGAGCTTGCGGTTCTTGTCGATGCGGACATAGAAGATGTCGCTGAGATCGGTCTCATACTCCAGCCAGGCGCCGCGGTAGGGGATCACGGTGGTGGCGTACACCACGTTGCCCGCCTTGTCCTCGGTACGGGAGTAGTAGATGCCGGGGGAACGGACGATCTGGGAGACGATGACGCGCTCGGCGCCGTTGATGACGAAGGTACCGGCCTTGGTCATCAGGGGGAAATCTCCCATGAAGATCTCCTGCTCCTTCATCTCGCCGGTCTCTTTGTTGCGCAGGCGCACCCACACCTTGATGGGGGCGGCATACGTGGCGTCCCGGGCCTTGCATTCCTCCACGTTGTACTTGGGAGGCTCATCCATGGAGTAGTCGATGAAGGAGAGCTCCAGATTGCCGGCATAGTCGGTAATGGAGGCCACATCCTTGAAGACCTCCCGCAGGCCTGTCTCCAGGAACCACTTGTAGGAGTTCTTCTGCACCTCCAGCAGGTTGGGCATCTGGAGGATCTCTTCATGGCGGGCAAAGCTTTTGCGGAGGGTCTTGCCGAAGTAGACGTCCTTGACCATCGTAGAAAAAACACCTCGATTTCATTGTCTGGAGCCGCCGCCCAGGGGGAGCGGCCCCGGCTCATGCTGCTGCTTTCCGTCAAACCATACAAAAAGGGCGGTGGAGCACCGGGAGTGAACACCCGGGTGCGTGGATAAAAACACGATGATTTCCTCTTGCGCTTTCCGCCCTGCTGTGTTAAACTGACCACACAGTGGGGTGGAATGGGTAAACGCAGTCAGGAAGTTAAGAGCGTTTTAGTATACCATGGAATCACTGGAAAAGTCAACGGTTGTCTGATAAGAATCTGGAGAAATCCAGATTTTTTTCATATCTAAGCAAGGAATGGGGCCGGGAACAGGGGGGCATGGGATGGACGAGAAACCGATTACAGAACAGATTGCCGAGGTGATCCGCCTGTGTGAGGATACCGACGGGCTGCTTATCGCCAACCAGGACGGCATTGTGGAATTCCAGCGGGTTTTTGTGGACAACCTGTGGAAATCGGGGGAGACGGTGGGGCTGCACATTTTTGAGCTGTACCCCGAGCTGGACGAGGAGAGCAGCACCATTGTCCAGGCCCTGAGGACGGGGAAGGCCACCTATAATGTCCTCCAGGACATCAACAACCGGCGGGGCGAGCGGGTGCTGCTGGAGTCCACCACCATCCCTATTGTGGTGGACGGCCGGGTGGCCTGTGTGGTGGACTCCTCCAAGTTCCACTCCATCGACCAGCGGATCATCCGGGGAAAGGGGGGCATCTCCACCCTGGACCGGATCATCACCCAGGACCCGGCCATGCTGGCTCTGAAGGAGCGGGTCCGGGACGTGGCGCCCCTGGACTCCTCGGTGCTCATCTACGGCGAGACGGGCACCGGCAAGGAGCTGGTTGCCGAGTCCCTCCACAGTGAGGGACGCCGCTCGGGCAAACCCTTTGTCTCCCAAAACTGCGCCGCCATCCCCTCCAATCTGCTGGAGAGCATCTTTTTCGGCACGGAAAAGGGCAGCTACACCGGGGCACTTACCCGGAAGGGCCTGCTGGAGGAGGCCGACGGCGGCACCCTCTTTCTGGACGAGATCAACTCCATGGAGATCAGTCTCCAGGCTAAATTATTAAAGGTATTGGAGGAGAAGAAGGTGCGTCGCCTGGGCGGCAGCCGGGACATTCCCTTCGACGTGCGCATTGTGGCGGCGGTCAACGAGGAGCCCGCCCAGCTCATCAAGGAGCACCGCCTGCGGGAGGACCTCTACTACCGGCTGGGGGTGGTGCGCATCACCCTGCCGCCCCTGCGCAAGCGGAAGGGAGACATTGCCCTGCTGACCCGCCATTTCATTGAGCGCTACAATCAGAAGATGAAGCGGGATATCCGGGGCATCAGCGAACAGGCCCTGCGCCGCCTGGAGCAGTACAGCTGGCCGGGCAATGTGCGGGAGCTGCAGAACGTGGTGGAGGGGGCCTATGTCTCTGCCCGGTCTGAGATGCTGATGGTGGACCACATGGCGGACACTCTGGACCAGGGGCTGATGGACCTGGAAGAGGGGCCTGCTGACGGTGATGCCATCGGGGAGGGCTTTTCTCTGCCCCAGGCTCTGGAGCAGTATGAGCGGGAGCTGGTGCGCAAGGCCATGGCCCAGTCCACCTCCATCTCCCAGGCCGCCCGCCTGCTGGGGGTGTCCCGGCAGAATCTGAAATATAGACTGCAAAAATTTGACCTGTAAAAAATTTTGCGCCGCAAAAAATCTTGCGCAGTGATAAGGCTGAAACAGTTCATAGAAAACCGTTCTGTTCGTCTTGGGAAGAGGGAAAAAACCCCCTGATTCCGGCACAAAAGACGGACAGAACGGCTTTTTTTATGCCCTCTGATCAAGTTGGTATTGGGCTTGCATGTTAAGTGGGCAAAACAAAGCAACGGCAAGAAAGGAAGATGGATATGAGAAAACTTCGCTACAACGGCGCAGTTACATCTATGGATGGATCCATGAACCGCTACGAGGCCATCGGCACCCAGGACGGCAAGATCGTGTTTCTGGGAACGAACCAGGAGGCCCTGAACCAGCAGTGGGACGAAAAAGTGGACCTGAAGGGGGCCGCGGTGCTGCCCGGCTTCAACGATACCCACATGCACCTGCTCCACTACGCCATGTTCCGGCGGAATGTGCCTCTGTTCGGGGTAAAGACCATCGACGAGGTGGTGGAGCGCTGCAAGGCCCGCATGGACGCGGAGCACCCCGACTACCTTATTGGCATGGGCTGGAACCAGGAGACCATGGAGGAGGGACGGCTGCTGACAAAAGAGGATATGGACCGGATCTCCACTGAGATCCCGGTGTGCATGCTGCGTACCTGCATCCACATCGCCGCCTGCAACACGGTGATGCTGGAGAAAATCCGTGCCCTGAAGAACGTGGAGCCGGAGGTCATGGCTCTGGTGGACTTCGAGAATGGTATCCTCCGCGAAAACGCTGCCCGGCTCTATATGGATGTGCTGCCCCAGGCAGACGACGCCTATGTAAAGCAGCTGATCCGGGAGGGCCAGAAGGAACTGAATGCCGCCGGCATTACCTGCGTCCACTCCGACGATCTGATGGCCATTGCCGGCATGGACCCCATCCGGCTTATCGGCATTTACCGGGAGATGGAGGCCGACGGAGAGCTGACCGTGCGGGTTTACGAGCAGTGCCTGGTGGAGCCGGAGGACTTTGAGAGGTTGAAAGATGTGCGCAGCGACCCGGCCGACCGCACCAGCCTGTTCCGCACCGGCCCCCGCAAGCTGCTCCAGGATGGCTCCCTGGGTGCCAAGTCTGCCGAGATGATCGACGGCTATGTGGACGAGCGGGACAACCACGGCATTCCTATTTATACAGAGGAAGAGCTGTGCCGCCGCATCCAGGCAGCCCACGTCATCCATATGGACGTGGCGGTCCATGCTATCGGCGATCTGGCGCTGAAAAAGGTGTGCGACGCCATGGAGCAGGCGGAGGGGGCCAACCCCTGGGCGGACCACCGCCACGGCATCGTTCACGCCCAGACCACCACCCCCGCGCTGCTGGAGCGGATGAAGGCGCTGGGCCTCCAGGCCTATATCCAGCCCATCTTCATCGACGCCGACATGAACATCATTGCCGAGCGAGTGGGCGAGGAGCACGCCAAGGACTGCTACAACTGGAAGGCCATGCTGGACCTGGGCCTGCATGTCAGCGGCGGCTCCGACTGCCCGGTGGAGCCCTTCAACGTGCTGGACAATATGCGCTCCGCCATTACCCGGCAGAACCGGACAGGCACCAAGACCTATCTGCCGGAGCAGGCTCTCACCGTGGAACAGGCCGTCCGACTCTTCACCTCCGATGCAGCTTGGCCCAGCCGGGATGAGGCCGTCCGGGGCACCCTGGAGACCGGCAAGCAGGCCGACCTGGTGGTGCTGGACCAGGACCTGTTCGCCATCGACCCGGACACCTTCCCCCAGGTGAAGGTGCTGGAGACCGTCCTCAACGGCAGGACGGTATATCGCGCCTGAGGGCGCGCCGGAACGCGCGTGAACGCGGGAAAGGAGCGTTTTTGATATGAAAGAGATGCTGGAAAAGGCCAGGGCACTCCAGGAGCAGATCGTGGCCGACCGCCGCTGCCTCCACCAGATCCCCGAGGTGGGCGTGTACACCCCCAAGACGGCGGAGTACGTGAAGAAGCGCCTGACGGAGCTGGGCATCGACCACCGGGACTGCGGCGTCCACTCCGCCGAGGACCGGGAGAAGATGGTGTTCGCCGGCTACCCCGACGCCCCCACCTCCACCGGCGTGGTGGGCGTCATCGGCAGGGGCGGCCCCTGCATCCTCCTGCGGGCGGACATGGACGGCCTGCCCATGGAGGAGACCACCGGCCTGGACTTCGCCTCCCAGGGGAACACCGCCCACATGTGCGGCCACGACGCCCACGCCGCCATGCTGCTGGGGGCGGCCCAGATCCTGAAGGACATGGAGGATGAGCTGCCCGGCACCGTGAAGCTCATGTTCCAGCCCGGCGAGGAGATGGGTTACGGCTCCCGCACCATGGTGGAGGACGGCCTGCTGGAGAATCCCAAGGTGGACGCCGCCATGGCCCTCCACGTGGGGCCCCAGGTGGAGGTGGGCAGGCTGGACTACTCCCCCGGCGTGGCCTCCGGCGCCATGGCCACCTTCATCATCAGCATCCAGGGCAAGGGCGGCCACTCCTCCGAGCCCCAGAAGACCATCGACCCGGTGAACATCGCCACCCAGGTGTGCTCCGCCCTGAACATGCTCATCCCCCGGGAGGTGGACCCCGAGGCCTTCGCCACCATGACGGTGGGCGCCCTCAACGGCGGCCACGCCTCCAACATCATCCCCGACACGGCGGAGATCATGGTCTCCTTCCGCACCCTCAGCCCCGAGGCCTATGACCACCTGATCGAGCGGATTCCCGAGATCCTGGACCACTACGTGGCGGCCTGGCACGGCACCTACACCACCCGGGTGCTCAAGACCCCCAGCACCGTGTGCAACCCGGAGTTCTCCGCCGAGCTGGTGCCCTTCGTGGAGGAGATCCTGGGCCAGGGCAACGTGAAGCCCGTGCCCCCCATGAAGGGGGCCGAGGACTTCGGCCACGTGACCCGGCTGGTGCCCGGCTTCTACGCCTTCATGGGCGCCGGCGCTCCGGACCACTACCCCCTGCACAACCCCAACATGGTGCTGGACGAGAGCGCCCTCCCCCTGGGCGCCGCCATCCTGGCCAACTGCGCCGTGGAGTGGCTGAACAAGCACGCGGATAAGTAAGCACACCCCTCCGGCCATGCCGGAGAACACGCTTGAGGAGGTTTTTGAGAATGGGTAACACTCTGGAAAAGAAAAAGAGAGGCTTCAGTCTCCCCCACGTGTACATCGTCATCCTGGTCCTGATGCTGATCATCACGGCCATGACCTACATCATCCCCGCCGGCACCTACGCCCGCGACGCCAGCGGCGCGGTGGACCCCAACAACTTCACCTACATTGACCAGACCCCGGTGGGCTTCCTGCAGTTCTTCACCTCCCTCCACCAGGGCATCGTGGAGAGCTCCAACATCATCGGCTCCGTGCTGCTCATCAGCGGCTGCATCCAGATCATCAACATGACCGGCGCTTTCTCCGCCGGCATCCAGGCCATGATCCAGAAGACCAACGGCAAGGCCATCGTCATGGTGGTGGTGTTCTTCACCCTGTTCACCGGCCTGGGCGTCATCGGCTATCTGGACGCCCTCTATCCCTTCTATCCCATCATCATCTCCCTGTTCATCACCCTGGGGTATGACAAGATGGTGGGCACCGCCGTCATCATGCTCTCCAGCGCCGTGGGCTTCACCTGCGGCATGGTCAACCCCTATACCACCGGCGTGGCCCAGACCCTGGTGGGCCTGCCCATGTACTCCGGCATCGGCTTCCGCGCCGTGGGCCTGGTGGTGTTCTACATCATCGCCCTGTTCTTCCTGCTGCGCTACTGCATCAAGATCAAGAAGGACGCCAAGAACAGCATCATGGGCGAGAACTACCTGGAGGAGCAGACCGCCCCCATGGAGTTCGAGAAGGGCCTGGCCTTCGACGGCAAGCGGGTGATCCTGATCGTCCTCTTCCTGGCCACCGTGCTGCTCACCGTGGTGGGCTCCCTCCAGTGGGCCTGGGGCCTGCCTGAGATCGCCGCCATCTACTTCCCCGTGACCATCATCGGCGTCATCCTGTTCCGCATCAACCCCTCCCAGGCCTGCGTGGAGTTCGGCAAGGGCATGGCCGGCACCATCGCCCCCACCATGGTCATCGGCTTCAGCCGGGCCGTGTCCGTCCTCCTCGCCGAGGGCAACATCACCGACACCATCATCCACTCCGTGTCCGGCGTGCTCCAGGGCCAGAGCCCCATCATCACCCTGCTCATCATCTTCCTGTTCGTCACCGGCTTCAACTTCTTCGTGGCCTCCGGCAGCGGCAAGGCCGTGGTCATGATGCCCATCCTCCAGCCCCTGGGCCAGGTGCTGGGCATCAACCAGCAGGTGCTGGTGCTGGCCTACCAGTACGGCGACGGCTTCACCAACACCTTCTGGCCCACCGCCGCCCTGCTGCAGCTCTCCCTGTGCGGCATGGACTACGGCCGCTGGTTCAAGTTCGCCTGGAAGGTCTACGCCTGCCTGATCGCCTCCGGCTTTGTCCTCATCGTCATCGCCAACCAGATCGGCTACGGACCCTTCTGAGCCTTCCTTATAGTACTCCCCAACCAGGGGCGGCGTGCCGTGGGTACGCCGCCCCTCGGCATTCCGACGGGAAACGCCCCGAAACTGTTGGAAAATCCAGTGATTTTCTGATTGACTTACATTTTGGGGTATGATATAATCCGGAATTGCGCAGGTATGCCTGCGGAAGGGAACCGACGGGCCGGAAAAGCCCGGAACTCCCGGGATATCAAGGAACGGGAGGCATACCCAATGCTGACACAACTCAAACAGGGCGCCAAAGTGGTGGGGGTCAAGCAGACCCGCCGCGCCATCGACGATGGCCGGGCCGCTGTGGTCTTCCTGGCCCAGGACGCCGATCCGGCGGTGACCGCCCCGGTGGAAGCGCTGTGCGCTGAGAAGGGCGTTCCTGTGGAGCAGGTAGCGCAGATGAAGGAGCTTGGCTCCGCCTGCGGTATCGCCGTGGGCAGCGCGGTGGCCGCGCTGCTGCACTGATTTGGTTTTAACGGTATAATTTCTGATTATTCCGTTAAAATATATTTCTCAGAAACAAAGAAAGGAGGAAAACCATGCCTACGTTTAACCAGCTCGTTCGCAAGGGACGTGAGGCCGTGACCTACAAGTCCAATTCTCCTGCTATGCAGAAGGGCCTGAACACCCTGAAGAACCGCGAGACCGACCTGCCTTCTCCCCAGAAGAGAGGTGTGTGCACCGCTGTTCGTACCTCCACCCCGAAGAAGCCTAACTCCGCGCTGCGTAAGATCGCCCGTGTGCGTCTGACCAACGGCTACGAAGTGACCGCTTACATTCCCGGTGTTGGTCACAACCTGCAGGAGCACTCCGTGGTCATGATCCGCGGCGGCCGTGTTAAGGACCTGCCCGGTGTTCGTTACCACATCATCCGCGGTACTCTGGATGCCCAGGGCGTTGCCAACCGCATGCAGGGCCGTTCCAAGTACGGCGCCAAGCGGCCCAAGGCCGGCAAGAAGTAATTTAAACCATTACTTCCAATCACGCTGCAAGTTTGCAGCCGCATGAATCGAATTAACGCGCAATCGCGCAAGGCAGTTGTCCTTGCAGAAGCGTTTCCTATAGATATAGGGATGTTTTCCTGTGAGGCACT
Organism: Flavonifractor sp. An82; assembly: GCF_002159265.1. GTDB lineage: Bacteria > Bacillota > Clostridia > Oscillospirales > Oscillospiraceae > Flavonifractor. The sequence goes on along the minus strand of NZ_NFHG01000005.1, from coordinate 111,405 downwards.
GGACAAGCAGGCACTTGTCTTACACGGGGGCGTTTATACGCCTTCGAGTACCTATGAAATCATACTATGAAGGAGGGAAGCAAAGTGCCCAGAAGAGGAAACGTACCCAAGCGGGAGGTTCTGCCCGATCCTATCTACAATTCTGTCCTGGTGACCAAGCTGGTCAACAGCATCATGCTGGACGGTAAGAAGGGCGTGGCCCAGAAGGTGGTCTACGGAGCTTTCGACATTATCAAGGAGAAGACCGAGAAGGATCCCCTGGACGTGTTCACCACCGCTCTGGAGAACATCATGCCGTCCCTGGAGGTTAAGGCCCGCCGCGTGGGCGGCGCCACCTATCAGGTGCCTATCGAGGTTCGGCCCGAGCGCCGTCAGACCCTGGGTCTGCGGTGGCTGACCAACTACTCCCGCGCCCGCAGCGAGAAGACCATGAAGGAGCGTCTGGCCGGCGAGATCATGGATGCCTCCAACAACCTTGGCTCCGCTGTCAAGAAGCGTGAGGACACCCACAAGATGGCCGAGTCCAACAAGGCGTTCGCTCACTATCGCTGGTAAGGAGTTAGAGTATGCCTAGGAAAGTTACCTTAGAGAATACCAGAAACATCGGCATCATGGCTCACATCGATGCCGGTAAGACCACTACCACCGAGCGCATCCTCTACTACACCGGCGTTAACTACAAGATCGGTGAGACCCATGATGGTACTGCCACCATGGACTGGATGGCTCAGGAGCAGGAGCGTGGCATCACCATTACTTCTGCTGCCACCACCTGCTACTGGAAGGGCTCCAAGAACCAGTTCCCCCAGACCCGTATCAACATCATCGACACCCCGGGCCACGTGGACTTTACCGTAGAGGTGGAGCGCTCCCTGCGCGTGCTGGACGGTTCCGTGACCGTCATGTGCGCCAAGGGCGGCGTTGAGCCTCAGTCCGAGACCGTGTGGCGTCAGGCCGACCACTACAAGGTCCCCCGCATGATCTACGTCAACAAGATGGATATCATGGGCGCTGACTTCTACAACGTGCTCAACATGATCCACGATCGCCTGAAGTGTAACGCCGTGCCCATCCAGCTCCCCATTGGCTCCGAGGATACCTTCAAGGGCATCATCGACCTGGTGGAGATGGACGCCGACATCTACTACGATGAGCTGGGCAAGGATATGCGCGTGGAGGAGATCCCCGCCGACATGATGGAGCTGGCCCAGGAGTACCGCACCAAGCTCATCGATGCCTGTGCTGACATCGACGATGAGATCATGGAGCTGGCCCTGGAGGAGCAGCCCATCCCCGAGGATATGATCCGCCGCGCTCTGCGTAAGGGCACCATCGAGAACCTGCTGGTTCCCGTGACCTGCGGTACTTCTTACCGCAACAAGGGCGTGCAGAAGCTGCTGGACGCCATCGTGGACTTCATGCCCTCTCCCCTGGACATCCCCGCCATCAAGGGCACCAACCCCGACACCGAGGAAGAGGACGAGCGTCCCGCCGACGACAACGCCCCCTTCTCCGCTCTGGCCTTTAAGATCATGACCGACCCCTATGTGGGCCGTCTGTCCTTCTTCCGCGTGTACTCCGGTAAGCTCACCACCGGTTCCTCCGTGCTCAACAGCACCAAGAACCAGAAGGAGCGTATGGGCCGCATCCTGCAGATGCACGCCAATCACCGTGAGGACATCGAGGAGGTCTATGCCGGTGATATCGCCGCCGCCGTGGGTCTGAAGAACACCACCACCGGCGATACCCTGTGCGATGAGAAGGCTCCCATCATTCTGGAGTCCATGGAGTTCCCCGAGCCCGTTATCCGCGTCGCCATCGAGCCCAAGACCAAGGCTGGTCAGGAGAAGATGGGTCTGGCGCTGGTGAAGCTGGCCGAGGAGGACCCCACCTTCAAGACCTACACCGACGAGGAGACCGGCCAGACCATCATTGCTGGTATGGGCGAGCTCCATCTGGAGATCATCGTCGACCGTCTGCTCCGCGAGTTCAAGGTGGAGGCCAACGTTGGCGCTCCCCAGGTCGCCTACAAGGAGACCATCAAGAAGTCTGTGGAGCAGGACACCAAGTATGCTCGTCAGTCCGGCGGTAAGGGCCAGTACGGCCACGTCCGCATCACCATCGAGCCCAACGAGCCCGGCAAGGGCTACGAGTTCCTCAACGAGATCACCGGCGGCGTCATCCCCAAGGAGTATATCCCCGCGGTCGACGCCGGTATCCAGGGCGCCATGCAGGCGGGTATCCTGGCCGGCTATCCCGTTGTGGACGTGAAGGTCCACCTGACCTTCGGTTCTTACCACGAGGTCGACTCCTCTGAAATGGCGTTTAAGATCGCCGGCTCCATGGCCTTCAAGGAGGCCATGCGCAAGGCCAATCCTGTCCTGCTGGAGCCTGTGATGAAGGTTTCCGTCATCGTACCCGACGAGTACCTGGGCAACGTCATCGGCGACCTGACCAGCCGCCGCGGCATGATCCAGGGCCAGGAGAGCCGTCCCGGCGCCACTCAGGTGGACGCTCTGGTGCCTCTGGCCAGCATGTTCGGCTATGCTACTGACCTGCGTTCCTCCACCCAGGGCCGCGGCCAGTACTCCATGGAGCCCCACAGCTATGTGGAGATCCCCAAGAGCATCGCTGACAAGATCATTGCCGAGCGCGGCCGCAAGGAAGACTAATTTACTTCCTTTGGCATTTCCTGCAACAAAGGTATTGCATTTTCTTGTGCAATGCTATACAATGTTTTCGCGTTTATTGTGGAAACAGGGTTTACCCATGATTAGAAACTAAGGAGGAATATCCAAAATGGCTAAGGCTAAATTTGAGCGTACCAAGCCCCATGTCAACATCGGCACCATCGGCCACGTTGACCACGGCAAGACCACTCTGACTGCTGCTATCACCAAGTATCTGGCTCTGAAGGGTCAGGCTCAGTACGAGGACTACTCCAGCATCGATAAGGCTCCCGAGGAGCGCGAGCGCGGTATCACCATCAACACCGCCCACGTGGAGTACGAGACCGACAAGCGTCACTATGCCCACGTTGACTGCCCGGGCCACGCCGACTATATCAAGAACATGATCACCGGTGCCGCTCAGATGGACGGCGCCATCCTGGTCATCGCTGCTACCGACGGCCCCATGGCTCAGACCCGTGAGCACATCCTGCTGGCCCGTCAGGTGGGCGTGCCCGCCATCGTGGTCTTCCTGAACAAGTGCGATCAGGTTGACGACGAGGAGCTGCTGGAGCTGGTCGAGATGGAGGTCCGCGAGGTCCTGTCCAAGTACGAGTTCCCCGGCGACGATCTGCCCATCATCAAGGGCTCCGCTCTGAACGCTCTGACCTGCGAGTCCGGCAACCCCGACGATCCCGACTTCGCCTGCATCAAGGAGCTGATGGACGCTGTCGACGACTATATCCCCACTCCTGCCCGTAACGACGACCTGCCCTTCCTGATGCCCGTCGAGGACGTCTTCACCATCACCGGCCGCGGCACCGTTGCCACCGGTCGTGTGGAGCGCGGCGTCATCAAGATGAACGAGGAAGTCGAGATCGTTGGCCTGACCGAGGAGAAGAAGAAGACCGTCGTTACCGGTATCGAGATGTTCCGCAAGCTGCTGGACTACGCTGAGGCTGGCGACAACATCGGCACCCTGCTGCGCGGCATTGCCAAGACCGACATCGAGCGTGGCCAGGTTCTGTGTAAGCCCGGCTCCATTCATCCCCACACCAAGTTCACCGGCCAGGTGTACGTTCTGAGCAAGGACGAGGGCGGCCGTCACACCCCCTTCTTCAACAACTATCGTCCTCAGTTCTACTTCCGTACCACCGACGTGACCGGCGTCATCACTCTGCCCGAGGGCACTGAGATGTGCATGCCCGGCGATAACGTCGACATGAAGGTCGAGCTGATCACCCCCATCGCCATCGAGAAGGGCCTGCGTTTCGCTATCCGTGAGGGTGGCCGTACCGTGGGTTCCGGCGTTGTTATCGACATCGAGGAGTAATTTGCTCCTTTCCAGAAAGACCTGCCCTAGGGTAGGTCTTTCTGTTATTTAGGAGGGTGTCCGCCCGAAGGAAAAGCGCTGTTATCGACATCGAGGAGTAATTTACTCCCTTAGAAAAAGAGCCAGCCTTGAGGCTGGCTCTTTTTTCGCTTAAAAGGCGTAATCCACTGCTGTTAGGAAAATAGTCCCATATTCTGCGCAGCAGTTGGCCAATCCTGCGCAAAGCCCCCGGAGAGGGAGACAGTCTGCTAAAATGAAGAAGAACCCTAAAGGTTTGGTTTGACCCCATATGTGGTGGGGCAGACCATCTTACACACGGGAGGAACGCCGGATGACCCAAACTGTGTCCGAGATCACGCCGCGGATCTTGAGGGATATGCGGGACGGAGTGCTGACTCTGGACATGCGAGGGCGCATTTTATACCTCAATGAACAGGGCCGGGCTTTGCTGGGGGAACCCCAGGACCTGACCGGCCAGCGGTATACGGAGGCCTTTCTTGGCCGGGAGGGGGCGGAGGAGAATGATGCCTTTCATCAGCTCATTCTGGACGCAGTCTATGACAAGGAGAGGTCCCACAGCGGTGAGGCACCCTACCGTACCCCGGGGGGCGAGACCCGTCGACTCCGTCTGACCACCTCCTTCCTCCGCAGTGAGGATGGCCGGGAGAAGATTGGCATTGTCGCTCTTTTTTCTGACGTTACCGAGATTGCCCGATTGAACCAGCAGCGGCGGGAGGCCTCCATTGTTTTTGCCGTGCTGATGATCTGTGTGTGCCTCTACCTGTTTTTCTGGAGCCTGCTGCGCTATCTGAATATTGAGCCGCCGGGCTGGGTACTGTCCAAAATGATCGAGGCCATCTCTGTGGTCATGCTGATCATTATCCTGAAAACCACCAGTTTCTCCATCCGGGACATTGGCCTGCGGGTCACCAACGCCCGGGCCACTTTCCTGCCCGACCTGCTTATCACCGCTGGCGGCGTGGTCGTGCTGGTGCTGGGTAAGGTGGTGCTGCTGCGGACGGCTCCCGGCTTTTTCCCGGAGGGCGCCCCATTCTGGGACTGGGGCGTGGGTACCTTTGCCGACGTGATCTATCCCCTGACGGTCATTCTTCAGGAGTTTCTGGCCAGGGGCGTCATGCAGGAGAACCTGCGGCGCATCTTCACCGGTAAGCACGCCGGGGCTCTGTCCATATTCGTGTCCGCCCTGGTGTTCGGTGTGATGCACATTGCCTACGGCCTGCCCTTCATGGTGGGGGCCACCCTGCTGCTGGGGGTGCTGGGTGTGTTCTACCACAAGCAGGGCAACATCTGGGGCCTGTGCATCATCCATTATGTATTGGGGGAGGTGGCGACATTCCTGCGGTACATCATTTGACGGTTTCGGTGGGCGGCGGGATATGGTGGGCCCTTCTGCTGGCGGCCGTTGCTCTGGCCGTGGCCATCGGGGCAGCACGGGCTCCTATGGAGCGGCGATGGGGAGGAGCATCCCCCTGCCGGTTCCGGCGGCGCTTCCTGGCCGGGCTGGCCGGGCTGTCGGTGGCCTGGCTGTGCATCTACAAGGTCCTGCTGTGGGCGGTCACCGACTATCCCTTCTTCTTCTGGAACGAACTGCCCCTGCAGCCGTGTAATGTGGTGGCTCTGCTTTCTGTCCCCGCCGCCCTGCTTCAGGGCCGGACGGCCCGACCCCTGCGGGCCTTCTGCTTCTATGGAGGCATTGTCTTTTCCCTGGCGGCCATGGCCCTGCCTGTGGAGGGCTTTTATGACATACCTCTGCTGTCGGTAAATGCCATTGGCTTCTACGGCTTCCACGGCCTGGTGCTGGTGGTGGCCGTCAGCCTGGCTTCCTGGGACCTCTACCGTCCCTCCTTTGGCGATACCCCCGGGGTGCTGCTGCAGCTCACTCTACTGGGGGGAGCGGTCCACCTGGTCAACCTGCTCCTGCGGGCCACAGTGTTTCCGCAGGCCAGCTACTTCTACACCTGCGGACTGGAGGGAAATCCAGTACTGGAATGGCTGCTGGAACTGATCCCAGTGTATTTCCTCTTTGAGTTGCCGCTGCTCCTGCTCATGGCGCTTTTCTGCGGGTGCATCACCCTGCTCTGGCGGTTGGGCCGGCGACTGCTGTCCACCAGGTTGCCTGCTCTATGAGCAACCTACATCCTATTCTTAGAACAAAAGACCAGAGGCTGTGGCCTCTGGTCTTTTGTTCTTCTGCCCCCCATACGTCCTGCGGCCGAAGAAAGCAGAGTAGGACTTGTCCGAACTAAAAAGCTATGATAGAATAGCCGCAGAAAGGGAGGAAGCTATGCTAACAAATATTACAAATATTTCGCCGGAGGAGGCTGAAGAGACCATCCAGACGGTGACAGGCTTTTTCAGTGATCTGAACCTAGAGAAGATCATCACCATTGTGTTGCTGTTTGTAGGCTGCATGGTGGTGATGAAAGTAGTCCTGAAGTTGACGGATCGGGCTTTTTTGCGGCTGGAGATGGAGAAAAGTCTCCATACCTTTATCCACGCTGCCCTGCGGGTGATTCTGTGGCTCATTACCCTGTGTATTGTGCTGGATTATGTGGGCGTGCCCATGACCAGTCTGGTGGCATTGCTTGGCGTGATCGGCCTGGCAGTTTCCCTGGCTATTCAGGGTACCTTGTCCAATCTGGCTGGCGGTATCCAGGTGCTGGTTTCCAAGCCCTTCAAGGCGGGGGACTTTGTAGAGGCCGGCGGAGTCAGCGGTACGGTGAAGGAGGTGGGCCTGGCCTATACCAAGCTGTCCACCATTGATAACAAGGTAATTTCTGTGCCCAACGGCCAGATCTCCACCGAGAAGATCATCAACTATACCGCCGCGGAGCAGCGGCGGGTGGATTTGAAGTTTACTGTTTCCTATGACGATGATCCTGCCAAAGTAATTGCTGCCATCAAAGGTGTTGTGGGAGCCCACCCCAAGGCTTTGTTTACCCCGGAGCCCTTTGTGCGAGTGTCCGCCTATCTGGACAGCAGCGTTGAATACAGTGTCCGGGTCTGGTGTGCTACCGCCGACTATTGGGACCTGTATTACGATCTGCTGGAGCAGGTCAAGGCGGCGTTTGATGCAGCCGGTATTGAGATTCCTTATAACTATTTAAATGTAAATGTGGTAAGTCAGAAGGAGGGTTAACATGAGCCGATATCGAACCATCGGTGATGGCCTGATGCTGGTTTTTGTGGGGCAGATTATCTGTATTTTTTCGTTCCTGCCGCTGCTGGGGACCATTCTGGCCATTGTTGGTACCATTGTGGATCTGGTAGGCTTGCACAAGGCCGGGCAGGAGGAAGAGGGCTACCATACCGCCTTTGTACTGTCCATTGTGCTTATTGTGCTCTCCTTTGTAGAACTGATCGTCCCGTTTATTGGTATACTCAGCAGCATCCTGTCTATGGTGGTGCTGTACAGCGTCTGCATTACCACAGCCAATATCCTGGACCACTTTGATGTGCAGACTGCGGAGCGGGGGCGGACCGTGTGGAAGATCTGCCTGGGCTGTACCATTGTGATGGTGGTGTGTTCGGTATTGCTCCTGATCCCTCTGATCAATATTCTGGCTGCGATTGCAGCGGTGGTGACCGCCATTGTTGCCCTGATCGGCAGTATTCTGTACCTGATGTTCCTCTACCGGGCATCGGATTCTCTGCGCAGGGCGTGATAAAGCGAAAAAGATGCGGCGCTCCGGAGAGCGCCGCATCTTTTATCCCGGCATGGCCAGACCATGGATGAATCCGCCCAGCTGGGGGGAGAGCACATCTCCGCCGATGACGGTATTTTTGTAGATCAGCAGACCCGCCTGGATCCCCGACTCGCCGGTGGGGTAATTGGAGATCTCATAGGTGTACCGCTTTACCCGTTTGCCGCAGTAATCGGTCAGGTCGAACCCCTGGGAGGACTGCAATTCCAAATATTGAGTGTAGCTCTCATCAAAGGTGTCCGGGATGAGCAGCTCTTCCACAGAGGAGGGCTCCTGGGCAACCTGCCAGCCGTAGCTCTCCAGATAGGCGATCCGATCTTCATTGGTTTTGACGCCGGTAGGGCTGACCACGCCGGACACCGCCGTACCCCGGCCCCCCAGTCCTGCCGCGGCCAGCAGGACTCCGCAGACCACCGCCGCCGCGGCGGCCACAGCCAGAATTGGTCCCTTTCGGACCTTGGCGGTAATGATAAACACAGCGCAACGCCCCTTTCCCAAAGTGCTGGTATGGTAAGGATATGAGTCAGGTGGGCAGAGTATGCCGGGAAATGGAGAATGGACAAGGAGGATTGTCAGTGGAACGTCTGGATAAGATTCTGGCCAATACCGGCCGCTGGTCTCGCAAGGAGGTGCGGGAACTGGTACGGGCAGGCCGGGTCACCGTCAATGGCACCGTGGCCCGGTCGCCGGAGGAGAAGTGGGACCCGTCTGCCCGGTTTGCGGTGGATGGGGAGCCGGTGTCGGGGGAGCGGCTGGTCTATCTCATGCTCCACAAGCCGGCGGGGCTGGTATCGGCCACCGAGGACCCCAGACAGCCCACGGTGCTGGAGCTGCTGCCCGATCATTTGAAGCGGGTGGGCCTCTTTCCAGCAGGACGGCTGGACAAGGACACCGAGGGGCTGCTGCTGCTCACCAACGACGGCGAGATGGCCCACCGGCTGCTGGCCCCCCGCCGCCATGTGGATAAGGTCTATTTTGTCCGGGTGGAAGGACAGCTGGAACAGGCAGATGTGGATGCCTTTGCCGCAGGCATGACCCTGGGCGACGGCTTGGTGTGTATGCCCGCCGGGTTGGAGCTTCTGGAGGAGGGGGATACCGCTCTGGTCACCCTTCGGGAGGGGAAGTATCACCAGATCAAGCGGATGCTGGCCAGCCGGGGCAAGCCGGTACGCTATCTGAAGCGCCTTACCATGGGCCCCCTGTCTCTGGACCCGGCGCTAGAGCGAGGGCAGTGGAGGCCCCTGACCGGGGAGGAACTGGAAGCGCTGCGGGCGGCGGCAGGGCTCTGAGGCGCTGTGACACAGAACTTTGAAGGTTTTAGTCAATATCACCAAAAAACTTTGGAAAACCTATTGAAAAGAGCAAAAAAAACCGGTATAATAGTGTCTGTTGAATGAACTTGTCCGCAGAAGTCGATTTCTGACGGAAAAAAGGCCCTGCGTTGGGAGGAAAGCCGGCGGCAGGACCATTTAAGTTGCAGCAACATAACGGGATTTTAAGGAAGAAGTTCCGTGTCTATCCAGAACCGGCCAGGCGGGCCGGGGCCTTGTGTGGAGGCTGTGAGAAAGATGGACCGACAATCCTGAGGTAGGGATAAATATAAGGAGGCATACAACCATGTCCAGCAGAATTTTTCAAAGCGTTGTCTTGCAGATGAAAGACAGCACCGAACGGGCCATTGGCGTCATCGATTCTGAGGGAACGGTTGTGGCCTGCAACGAACTCAGCTGCATCGGGGAGCATTGGCCCGGTGCGGTTGAGGCGGTGAACCGGGGCGAGGGGGACACTGTCCGCTTCGAGGGCCGCACCTTCAAGGCGCTGGCCGGCTGGGGCTCCCAGTTTGACTATGCCGTGTTCGCCAAGGGCGAGGACGCCGAGGCCAATATGGTGTGCTCCATGGCCACCGTGGCCCTCAACGGCGCTAAGACCTACTATGAGGAGAAGCACGACAAGGCCACCTTCGTCAAGAACATCATCTCGGACAACATCCTGCTGGGTGACATCTATGTCCGGGCCAAGGAGCTCCACTTTGTGTCCGAGGCCCCCCGGGCGGTCTTTCTGATCCGCCAGGTGGAGACCACCGATCCTGCTCTCATCGACGTGGTCCACGCCCTCTTCCCCGACAAGCAGGTGGACTTCGTGCTCTCCATCAGCGAGACCGATGTGGCCCTGATCAAGCAGCTCAACGACGGGGCCGAGACCCGGGATCTGCACAAGATCGCCAAGCAGATCGAGGACAAGATCACTGAGGAGCTCCACATCCGGGTGGTCATCGGCATTGGCACCATCGTGGGTCACATCCGGGAGCTGGCCCGGGCCTACAAGGAGGCCGGCATTGCCATCGATGTGGGTCGGGTGTTCGACACCGAGAAGAGCATCATCAACTATGAGAATCTGGGTATCGGCCGTCTGATTTATCAGCTGCCCACCACCCTGTGTGAGATGTTCCTCCAGGAGGTCTTCAAGAAGAATCCCATTGACGCCCTGGATCAGGAGACGCTCTTTACCATCAACAAGTTCTTTGAAAACAACCTGAACGTGTCCGAGACCGCCCGAAAGCTGTTTGTCCACCGGAATACCCTGGTGTACCGGCTGGAGAAGATCAAGAAGCTCACCGGTCTGGACCTGCGGGAGTTTGACGACGCCATCACCTTCAAGGTGGCTTTGATGGTCAAGAAGTACCTGATCTCCCGGGGCATCGACAACTGAACCATCTTTACGAGCCGCAGAGGACACCGCTTCCGATGTCTTCTGCGGCACGTGAGTTTGTTTGGAATCCAACAAATGAGGTACGCAGTGTGATACGTCTGATCGATATTCAAAAGTCCTATGACAACGGGACCAAGGCCCTGAAAGGGGTCAATCTGCGCATTGACGACGGCGAATTTGTCTTTCTGGTGGGCCCCTCCGGCTCGGGCAAATCCACCATCCTGAAGCTCATCACCGCTGAGATCGCCCCCACCGGCGGCCGGCTGATGGTCAATGGCTATAATCTGAATACCATCACTCCCCGGCACGTGCCCTATATGCGCCGTACCCTGGGAGTTATCTTTCAGGATTTCCGCCTGATCGAGAAGAAGACCGTGAAGGAAAATCTGATCTTTGCCATGCAGGCGGTGGGCGCCTCCCCCCGGGAGATCCGCAAGCGGGTAGCCTATGTATTGGATCTGGTGGGCCTGCTGGACAAGGGGGACCAGCGTCCCAATCAGCTGTCCGGCGGCGAGCAGCAGCGCGTGGCCATTGCCCGCGCTCTGGTGAACAATCCCCAGATGATCATCGCCGACGAGCCCACCGGCAACCTGGACCCCATGCGCTCCCTGGAGATCATGATGCTGCTGGAGCGCATCAACGAGCTGGGTACCACCGTGCTGGTGGTCACCCACGAACGGGAACTGGTCGACCGCTTCTCCAAGCGGGTGGTGGCCATTGAAAACGGCAGAATCATCAGCGACGAGACAGGCGGGTATTACAACAATGAGACAACGATATAATTTTGGCTATCTGTTTTCCGAGGGTTTCCACAGCATTTTTACCCACGGATTTATGTCCTTTGCGGCAGTATGCATGATCGTGTGCTGTCTGCTCATCATGGGCTCCTTCTCTCTGGTGGCTGTGAACGCGGAGAATATGTTCAGCGATCTGGAGCAGGAGAACCAGTTTACAGCGTACATCGATGAGAATCTGACTCAGGAGGAGGCCAGCGCCCTCCAGGACGATATTGAAGCGGTGCCCAATGTGGCCCGGGCGGAGTTTGAAACCAAGGAGCAGGCCCAGGCGGAGTTTGAGGCCGACTACGAGGGTAACCCCCTCTTTGACAGCCTGCCCTCCACCGTCTATCGGGACCGGTTCCACATCTATCTGGAGGATATCAGCAAGCTGACCGAGACCGAGACCGCGGTGCAGCAGGTGGCAGGGGTAGCCTCCACCAAGTCCGCCCCCGAGATCGCCGAGGGCTTCACCGTCATCCGCAACATCGCCGGAGCGGTTGCCCTGATCCTGGTGGCCATCCTGCTGCTGGTGAGCCTGTTCATCATCTCCAATACCATCAAGCTGGCCACCTTCAACCGGCGGGAGGAGATCGCCATCATGAAGATGTGCGGCGCCACCAACGCCTTTGTCCGCTGGCCCTTCGTGTTTGAGGGCATGATCCTGGGCCTGACTGGCGCCCTGGTGGGTTTCTTCCTCCAGTGGGGTGTATACGCCCTGGTGAGCCGTGCCATCAGCACCTCGGACACCATTCAGCTGATCAAGATACTCTCCTTCCAGCCCATGGCCCTCTGGGTGCTGGGAGCCTTCCTGATCACCGGCCTTGTCATTGGCGTGGTGGGCTCCATGCTGGCCATTCGTAAGTTCCTGCAAGTGTAATGACGCCCGGAGCGTCCCGGATAAGGAGACGGCATGAGACGAAAGATCCGAACCATTCCGCTGGTATGCGTGGTCCTGGTCCTGGCCATGGCGGCCACCCTGTTTTTGCAGGCCGGCGCGGTGACTCAGAGCGAGATCGACGCGCTGAAAAAGCAGCAGCAGGCCAGCCAGGCCAAGCAGCAGCAGCTGAAGGAGCAGCTGGCGGAGGTCAAGGAGGATCAGGCGGCCGCCCAGCAGAAGCGGCAGATCCTGGTCCAGCAGCTGGACGCCATCAACAGTGAGATCGACAACATCAATGCACAGATCGCCTGGTACGACGGCGAGATATCCAAGAAGGAAGAGGAGCGCAGGCAGGCCGAGGCCCGGGAGGCGGAGCAGTATGAGCTGTTCTGTGAGCGGGTGCGGGCCATGGAGGAGGAGGGCTCGGTGTCCTACTGGTCCATCCTCTTCAACGCCAACAGCTTCTCCGACCTGATGGACCGCATTGCAGATGTGGATGCGGTAATGGACTACGACAACGCGGTGATGGACCAGCTCATTGCCACCCGGCAGGAGCTGGAGCGGCTCCAGGCGGAGCTGGAAAGCGCCCGGTCGGAGGAACAGGCCGCCAAGGAGCAGCAGGAGGCCAAGAAGGCAGAGCAGCAGGCCAAGGTGGCCGAGGCCCAGCAGCTGCTGGATCAGATCAACGCCAACCTTGACGAGGTCAACCGCCAGCTAGACGCAGAGGATGCGGCGGCGGCTGATATCCAGGCCCAGATCGCCAAGAAGCAGAAGCAGCTGGAGGAGGAGCGCAAGCAGCAGAATATCACGCTGCCCCCCACCGGTTCGGGGTATCAATGGCCCCTGCCTGCCGGCAATCTGAAGCTGACCTCCGCCTTTGGTTACCGAATGCATCCCATTGACCTGGTACCCCACAGCCACACCGGCATCGATGTGGCGGCCGCCGGCGGTACCCCCATCTACGCCGCCAAGGGCGGACAGGTCATCATGTCGGTGTACGGCTCCGGCGTCAACTGGTCTTACGGCAATTTTGTGGTCATTGACCACGGAGACGGCACCACTACCCTCTATGCCCATATGAGCAGGCGGGCGGTGAGCGAAGGTCAGCTGGTGTCCCAGGGCCAGACCATCGGCTATGTGGGCAATACAGGCAATTCCAAAGGCAATCATCTGCACTTTGAGGTACGGGTAAACGGTCAGCGGGTGGATCCGGAGGGATGCTTCCCCGGCCTCTCCAATTCCTTTATCCGCGCCTATAACTGGTAGACGTACAGGCCCACAGCAGAAAAGGAGAAACAGACGTGGCAAAAAACGGCAAGAAATCCAATGCAAAAGATACGACCCGGAAGATGGACTCCAGACGGCTGGTGGTAGGCGCCCTGGCGGCGGTCCTGGCTCTGCTGATGCTTCTCCCCATCTTTACTATGATCGTGGGAAACGCCGGCGCGGTGACCCAGAGTGAGATCGATGCGCTGAAGAAGGAGCAGGAGGCCAGCCAGGCCAAGCAGCAGGAACTGAAGGACCAGCTGGCCGACGCGGAGGCCGATCAGGCGGCTGCCCAGCAGAAGCGGCAGCTGCTGACCCAGCAGCTGGAGGCTATCAACGCGGAGATCGAGAACATCGATGCGCAGATCGCCTGGTATGACGGCGAGATCGCTCAGAAGGAGAGCGAGCGCAAGGAGGCTGAGGCCCGGGAGGCGGAGCAGTATGAGCTGTTCTGTGAGCGGGTGCGTGCCATGGAGGAGGAGGGCACCGTGTCCTACTGGTCCATCCTCTTCAACGCGGAGAGCTTCTCCGATCTGCTGGACCGTATTGAGGACGTGGACGCGGTCATGGCCTATGACAACGCTGTGATGGACGAGCTCATTGCCACCCGGGAGGAGCTGGAGCGGCTCCAGGCAGAGCTGGAGAGCGCCCGGTCGGAGGAGCAGGCCGCCAAGGAGCAGCAGGAGGCCAAGAAGGCGGAGCAGCAGGCCAAGGTGGCCGAGGCTCAGAAGCTGGTGGACCAGATCAACGCCAACATCAGCGAGGTCAACCGCCAGCTGGACGAGGAGAGCGCCGCGGCCTCTGAGATCCAGGCGGAGATTGCCAAGAAGCAGAAGCAGCTGGAGGAGGAGCGCAAGCAGAACAACATTGTCATTTCCTCCGAGACCGGATACATGTGGCCCCTGCCGGGCTATTACCGGCTGTCCTCTCAGTTCGGCTACCGCATCCATCCCATCACCGGCGTGGCCCACAGCCATACCGGCATCGACATCCCGGCGGCAGGCGGCACGCCCATCCTGGCTGCCAAGAGCGGACAGGTGGTCACCTCCGCCTATCACTACTCTTACGGCAACTACGTGGTCATCGACCACGGCAACGGCAATTCCACGCTGTATGCCCACATGAGTTCCCGGGCGGTGAGCGAGGGCCAGATGGTGTCCCAGGGACAGGTCATCGGTTACGTAGGTACCACCGGCAGCTCTACCGGCAACCATCTGCACTTTGAGGTGCGGGACAACTACACCCGGGTGGACCCGGAGAGCAAGTTCCCCTCCCTCAATCTGACGCCTCCGTGGTAAAACAGAATCTAAGTTCAGGGCGGAGGGGGTAATCCCCCTCCGCCCTTGCATATTCATTACGTTTGGAAAGGAACTGATATCAAGTGCGCAAAAAACGGTTTTCCCTGATCCATCTGCTGCTTTTGGTTTTGCTTACCGTGGCGGTGACCGCAGGTGTGGGCCTTGCGGTGCTGTACCAGATGGTGGGCAAGGAAGGAGTTTCCCTGCTGGAGGGCCTGCACCTGATCAATGAGAAGTTTGTCGGCGAGTATGATGAGGGTGAGGTGGTGGATGCCGCCCTGGAGGGCATGGTGGAGGGCCTGGGAGACCGCTGGAGCTATTTCCTGACCGAAGAGGAATATGAGGCTCAAAATCAGCGCCGCACCAACCAGTATGTGGGCGTGGGCGTGACTGTGAACTATGAATCGGAGGAGGGCCTTCAGATCGTGGAGGTCACTGCCGGCGGTCCGGCGGAAGAAGCGGGGCTCCAGCCCGGTGAACTCATCACCGCGGTAGACGGCTTCTCTTTGGCTGGTGAGGCCCGATACGAGGGCGCTGACAAGATCCAGGGTGAGGAGGGAACCACAGTCTCTCTGGAGGTTCGGGGGACCGACGGCCAGACCCGCACGGTGGAGCTGAAGCGCACCAAGCTGGAGACCGACCCGGTCAGTGCCGAGATGCTGGAGAACAACGTGGGCTATGTTCGCCTGTCCAACTTCTATGACCGCAGCGCCGACCGACTGAAGGAGGAGGTCACCCGCCTCCAGGAGGAGGGGGCCACCTCCCTGGTCTTTGATATGCGCAACAACGGCGGCGGCTATCTGAGCCAGCTCACCGACATGCTGGACTTCCTGCTGCCGGAGGGGCCCATCTTTATCACCCGGGACCGGGCGGGCAACGAGAAAATCACCCAGTCGGACGCTTCCTGTGTGGACCTGCCTATGGCGGTGCTGGTCAACGCCGACACCTACTCTGCCGCTGAGTTCTTTGCAGCCGAGCTCCAGGAGTGGGGGGTGGCCGTCATCGTGGGCGAGCCCACCAGCGGCAAGGGCTACTCCCAGCAGACCTTTGAGCTGCCCAACGGCAGCGCCGTGGCCATCTCCACCGGCGCCTACTTTACCGGCAGCGGCACCTCCCTCATCGGTACCGGCCTGACTCTGGACAAGGAGGTCTACCTCACCGACCAGGGAGACGCCCAGCTGGAGGCGGCGCTGGAACTTCTGGAACAATAATGGCAAAAACACTTGACTGTCAACCTGCTTGATACCTTATCCTGAACCCGGGAGGGAAAGCATATGACCATCAAGGAACTGGAAACATCCCTGGGTATGACCCGGGCCAATATCCGCTTCTACGAGCAGGAGGGATTTCTGACCCCCCAGCGGGGTGAGAATAACTACCGTATCTATTCCCAGGAGGATGTGGATACCCTGCGGAAAATCAAGCTGCTGCGGCAGCTGGGCCTGCCGCTGGATACCATACGGCAGGTACAGCAGGGAGCCGTGCCCCTGGACACCGCCCTGGCCCGGCGGCAGCTTGCCCTGGAGGAGGAGCGCGCTGAGCTGGCTTGGGCGGACTGGGTGTGCTCTGCCATGCGCTCCGACCGGGCGGAGTACGCCACCCTGGACGCGGAGAAGTACCTGAACGCTCTGGACCGCCCGGCGGAAGGAGAAGGATATTTCAGCCTGAAAAAGGACAGCGCCCCCATGGTGGCCTACCCCTGGCGGCGGTTCTTTGCCCGGTGGCTGGATCTGTTTGTATACGGCCTTCTGTGGACCGCCTTTGGTGCGCTGGTGCTTCGGATCAATCTGCCGGATATCTGGATCTTGCGGCTGCTGAGCACATACCTCAACTACCTGACCATGCTGGTGGTGGAGCCCATCCTTTTGGCCACCTGGGGCTATACGCCCGGCAAGTGGATCTTCGGCCTCCAGGTCCGGGACCGGGACGGCGGGAAAATCTCCTGGCGGGACGCCAAAAATCGCACCTGGCTGGTCTTTGCCAAAGGAGACGGCTACGGCATTCCCTTCTATAATCTATACCGCAATTATAAAAGCTATAAGGCCTGTGTGGACTGCGAAACCCTGCCCTGGGAAGAGGAGTGCGGCTACGCCATCAAGGATGAGAGCGGCCTGCGCTGCCTGGGCTTTGTGGGGGCGACGGCAGCCTTGTTTGCCCTGACGTTCCTAGTGGCCCTCCAGGCTCAGATGCCCCGCTACCGGGGTGAGCTCACCGCGGCACAGTACATTGGCAATGTGAATGACGCCATCCAGTTCCACGGGATCGACCTGCCCATGGAGCTGGACCAGGACGGGCATTGGGTGTACAGCGACAGGTATGGTTCTGTGGTGGTGGGCATGCTGGAGGGTGCGCCCCCCGACCATCAGATGATACTGGACGAAAACGGGACTGTCAGAGGGGTGCGGCTGGAGGTGGCCCGTACCGGCGAAGAGGTCGTGGCCCCTCCGGTGCTCCAGCAGCAGCTGGCGGCCATTGCCCTGGTGGCCGCAGACCGGAACTTCAACTGCTTTACCTGGCAGACCAGCGGAGTGCTCAGCGCCATTGCGGACCAGAAATTTGAATCCTATGCGTTGGAAGCAGGGGGAATGACCGTCACGCAGACTGTGGAAATCCAGGGCTATGAACGGGCCGGCGACTATCTGTTTGCGCCGGATGGTACCAAAGAGGGCATCCCCAGTTATCGGATGGAATTTATCATTGAGCGAAAGTAAAAAAGCGGCCTGCTGCAAAAATTTGCAGCAGGCCGTTTTTTGCAATCTGATATCAGGTATGATCCCGGTCCCGCAGGTCCCGGAAGAGCAGGGTGATGCACCAGATGGCCGCCACACCCACCAGGGTGTAGACAATGCGGCTGAAGGTGCTGGCCTGCCCGCCGAAGAGAAAGGCCACCAGGTCAAACTGAAAGATACCAATGCTGCCCCAGTTGAGCCCGCCGATGATGGCAAGGGCCAGGGCGATCTTGTCCAGGAACATAGGATATGCTGCCTCCTCCAAATTGAGATACCGCCAATAGCATATCCGAATTGTTGCGCAATATTCAAAAATTTCAGCAATCGCAGGATTCAGCCGCCGCTGAGCAGTTTGCCCAGCCAGCCCCGGTGCAGCTCCACCGCCTTTTGAGGGCAGAGCTCATGGCAGCAGTAGCAGCGGATGCAGGAGCGGGGATGGACCCTGGCCTTGCCGCCGGAGCCGGTCATGGTGATGGCCTTGCCGGGGCAGGCGTTTTTGCAGATGGCGCAGCCCACGCACAGATCTTCCCGGATTTTAGGCGTCTGGGACAGCAGATTCTTGCACAGCCGCTGGGCGGTGTTGGTGAGGGGGCCAAGGAACTCCATCAGATTGCCCCGGACATTGGCGGGGAACTTGTAATCCGGGATGCGCAGGTCCTCCAGTTTGGCTCCTACCAGCTCGATCTCCTCCCAGCGGGTGGGCGAGAGGCCCCGGGCCTCCGCCGCCAGCAGGATGGGATTGCTGCTGCGGGGCAGACCCATAATCTCTCCTGCAATCACGTCCAGCGCCAGCGGATTATCGGACAGCAGCAGCAGGCCCACCGGACGGGGCGTGCCCGACGCGCCGGGGCCCTCCCCCTCCATAGCCAGAATACCGTCCATAACGCTGAGCCGGGGGTTCATGAAGCCGATGAGATCCAGCAGCACCTGGGCAAACTGGGCCTTGTCCGGATGGGAACCGTGGAAGCCTACCTTGGTCAGGCCGGGGATCAGGCCAAAACTGTTTTTTACTGCGCCGGTCATGCCCATAAAGACGTGGGTCTTCATTTTGCACAGGTCGAAGATGCCGTCGGCGTCCAGCACCGGCGAGATGATCTCCGCCTGGCGGAGCACCTTGCCCTCCGGCAGGTCCACCAGCCGGGAGGAGGCGTCCAGACAGAGTTGTACGCCGGTCCGCTGAGCGACTTGTGCCATTCCGGTTTTCTCATAGAGCCCCCGCAGCACCGACTCCTTCTGCAATGCACCGCCGGGGCTGTCGGCGATCCAGGGGGTGCCCCCCGCCTCCTTTACCATGGCCGCGATGGCGCCTACCACCGCCGGGTGGGTGCAGATGGCCGTCTCCGGCGGCGCGGGGCGCAGCAGATTGGCCTTCAGCAGAATGCGCTCCCCGGGGCGGACAAAGCGCTCCATTCCGCCCATATTTGTTACCGCCGCCCGCAGGGCGGCCTCCGCCCCGGCGTAGTCTGCGCAGGGGACCGCAAATACCTGATACCCCATCAGTTGAGAGACTTGGGGCCGAAGCCGTGGGGGAGCAGCTCATGGAGGGGGAGCCGGACAAACTCCCGGTCCTTACGGGCCACCAGGACGGTGAGATCGGGGGCAAATTCATAGAGCATCTGCCGGCAGGCACCGCAGGGCCAGCAGTAGTCGGTGGAGTTGCCTACCACGGCTAGCTTGACGAAGTCGTCCCGGTGTCCCTCGCTCACCGCCTTTACCAGGGCGGTGCGCTCGGCGCAGATGGTGGAGCCGTAGGCGGAGTTTTCCACGTTGCAACCGGTGAAGATGGTCCCGTCGGCGCACAGCAGCGCGGCGCCCACAGGAAAGTGAGAGTAGGGGACATAGGAGCGCTCCAGCATGGTAAAGGCCAGATCCACCAGTTCCCGATCGGTCATAGTGATCCCTCCTGTTCAAATCAAAAAAGGTGGTAAAATGAGATTGGGTTCTCATTTTAACACCTTTTTGCAGGTGTGACAACTCCCATTCAGGTGCGGCCGGAGAAGGGGACCCGATGGACCAGAAGGATGGAGGCGCCGCCGGTGACTGCACCCGTGACCAGGGAGCACAGCAGCAGGGGAGGCAAATAGACCAGAGGGGCCCGGGTGCCCAGGACCACCATGGCGGCCAGGATCTGGCCGGTGTTATGGGCGGCGGCGCCGGCGATGGACACGCCAAACAGGGACAGGCCGGGCAGGCGGAGGGCCAGAGCCATAACGGCCAGGGCCAGCAGACCGCCGGTGAGGGAGAAGGCCAGGGCCATCAGATTACCCCCCAGCAGGGAGCCCAGCAGGCACCGGGCCACCAGAATGAGCAGGGCCTCCCGACCGGAGAGACGGCACAGGGCGTATACCGTGACCAGATTGGCCAGGCCCAGCCGCAGACCGGGCAGGGGGAAGAGAATGGTCAGAGGTACCAGTCCCTCCGCCACGGAGAGCGCCAGCGCCAGGGCAGTCAGCACTGCCGAGCGGGTAAGCCGCCTTAGAGAGCCCGACATATAACGCCCTCCTTTCTGGAAAAATAAAAAAGTGTGGAACTTTTCAGCCGGTCACCGCGTCAAATTCTTCGGCTTCGCTGCCCGACAAGGAGATAACCAACCGGTTGGGCAGGCAGATGATCTGCTGACCGGAGCGGCTGATCCAGCCGGTGTGAACGCAGTCCTGGCTGGGGCATTCGCTGTGGTCGATGCAGATGCGCCCCGGTTCGATGGCGATGGTCAGGGGATAGGGAGCCTCGTTCAGAGTAAGTGTCTCCGGCTGGTCCAGCTGATCCAGCCGGTACTGGGCCACCGTCTCTCCGTCCAGGGTGATCACGGCGGTAACAGCCGAGCCCTGTGTGGGCCGCAGCAGAAAAATCAGGACCACCGCAAAGGCGACCACCGCCAGGGCTACCACAGCGTCCCACGGGGTGGGACGGCGGCGCTCAGCGGCGGGCGATCTCATAGGTATACCCCCGATCTTCTCCCGCAGGACGATAGCCTGCCTCCAGACCCTCGGTGACGATGACACGGTTGTCCTCGGTACACAGCACCAGCTCAAAATCGTCCCGGCTCCGCCAGAACTCCAAAGCCTCCTCCGGTCCGGCCACAAACAGGGCGGTGGAGAGGGCATCGGCCAGCATATGGTTGGAAGAGATTACTGTAACCGACTGCAGACCGCTGTCGGCGGGATAGCCGGTCTTGGGATCAATGATGTGGTGATAGGTCACGCCGTTTTCCTCAAAGTAGCGCTCGTATCCGCCGGAGGTGGAGGCGGTCTGGTCTATCAGGGAAAGGACGCACAGGGCCTCTCCGGTGTCCTGAGGATCTTTGACGGCCACCTGCCAGGCACTGCCGTCCAGCTTGCTGCCGATAGCGGTCACATTCCCCCCCAGATCCAGCAGGGCGGAGGTGGCACCCTGCTCCCGCAGGACGGCCTCAGCCTGGGCGGCGGTAAAGCCTTTGGCGACGGCGCCCAGATCCACCTCCATTCCGGCCTGCTCCAGCCGGGCGGCAGAGGCGGTCTCATCCACAGTGAGCAGGCTGCTGTCCACCAGCTCCATGGCGGCGGAGAGGGCCTCCTCAGAGGGCACATGGCGCTCCTCAGTGGTAAAGCCCCAGGCGTCCATCACCGGGGCGATGGTGATATCAAAGTCGCCGGGGAGAAGCTGGGAGACAGATTTGGCAAAGGCCAGAAGCTGGGTCACCTCAGGCTCCAGTGATACCATGGTGCCGTCGCCGGCATGGGAGTTGAGGGCGGAAATAGCGCTGTCGGCGTCAGTTCGGGAGAGCAGCTTGTCCAGCCGCTCCACCTCCTGGCGGGCGGCCTGGACCGCGTCTTCTCCGCCCTCGTTGTACACGCGGATGGACATGAGAGTATCCATGGCAAAAAACTGGACCTGCGCGGGCTGGTCGGCAGATTTCTGAGGCGTACAGCCGGCCAGAAGAACAATGCTCAGAAGGAAAGGAAGAAAACGCTTCATGACAAACTCCATTCTGCGGGGCGCGGGCCCGCCGAAGGCTGGAAAGCCGTTGCATTGCGGAAGATGGTAACCATTATCTTATCATAATTTTGCCGAATTGAAAAGAGAAAAGGCATTCTTCACTTGCAAAGTGCGGCAATTTCTGATACACTATATGAGATTGATGATTCAGAGGCTCTGCCCCTTTGACAGAACCTCAGCCATAGGAGATGGATACATGAACAAGAAAGAACAGAAAGCAGCGCAGCGCGCACGGGAAGAAGACGTTGTCCTGACCAAGGTCCTCTGGTGGATCCTGGGCGCCGTGGTGCTGGAAGCCCTGCTCCTTCTGCTGAATAAAGTATACGTGCATTACACCGCCGCCCAGATCAATATGGTCCTGGGCATTCAGGCTGCTTTTAATGTGCTTGCCATTGTGCTGCCCATCTGCTTTGTGATTTTGGCGGTTATGGCGTTCATGTCCTGGCGGGGCGGCCGTTCCGCCAAGCTGCCCGGCATCCTGGCCGGGGTCAGCCTGGTGCTGAGTGCCTGTGCGGTCATTATCAAGCTGTATTATGACAGCGGTATCAGCTTCCTCTTTGTGGCGGTGCCTGCGGTGACCGTTCTGGCGCTGATCTACTACCTCTATCAGCGGGAGTTTTTCTTCTCCGCGGTGCTCAGCGCTCTGGGCCTGCTGGGTGTGCGCATTGCGCCCAAGGCTGTCAGCGATCCCTGGACCACCTATGGCTACATGGTAGTGCTGGCGGTGGTGCTGGTGGCAGCGGTGGTATTCTTCCGGATGCTCCAGACCCACAAGGGCAATACGAAGCTGATGGGCAAGAACGTCCACGTCCTGCCCGAAAACGCCAACTATGCCATGCTGTATGTGACCTGTGCTGTGGTGGCCGCTGTGGTTATCGCAGCGCTGGTACTGGGCTCTCTGGCGGTGCTGTACGGCGTGCTGGCGGCCTGGCTGCTGATCCTGGCAGTCTACTACACCGTCCGTCTGATGTAATGAAAAAGAAAACAGGGAGCGGCGTTTAAACGCCGCTCCCTGTTTTTGTATGTATAAGCACGAGAAGGGTACTGGGTTCTGCGGCAATCGACAGCTATTCCTTTGCACCGGCCATTTCAATCTCTCGGTTTTCCGGTGCTTTCAATTTCAGAACACAGCATTGGCCTCTGCCGCTTTTCTTGGCTTGATATAACATTCGGTCTGTTTCGGTATACAGATCTTGATAGGAAGATTGGGGCAGCGTACAGATACAGACCCCTATACTGCATTGCACTTCTATGGGCTGGCCCTGCCATTGGATGGACCGCAACTCTGCCATAAATTCCTGCCCCAGGAACATGGCCTGCTCTTCCGTCAGAGGCTGGTCATAGAGAACCGCAAATTCGTCCCCGCCGATGCGTCCCAGACCTGCGGGGTCCGGAAAGGCGCGCCGTATGGCTTCCGCAGTTTCCACCAGCACATGGTCGCCGCAGGGATGCCCGTAGCGGTCATTGATTACCTTGAATCGATCCAGATCCAGCAAAAACAAGGTCAGGCCGCCATGCTTTGCGGTGTATTCCAGATCAAAAAGAAGCTGCTCTGCCCGGCATTCCACTGTTATTTTGTTGAGCAGTCCCGTCAGCGGATCCAGATGTACCAGCGCCTGCAATTTGGCGTTTATCTCGATGATCTGCTTCTGCTGCTTCAGCGTGACGGAGGTGTGGTGGGCCTGTGCCAGGGAGACCGTCAGAGCAACCACAAAGGTAATGGTCAGATTGAGCCGGCTGCCTCCGTCCAGCAGTGGAGCCATGATGAACTGAAAGAGCAGATAGCTTATCACATACTGTACTATGCTGTACCAGGGCGGCATCTGAATCAGCAGCGCCAAGGCCAGCAGAGCTGTGGTCAGTACCGTAACACCGGCTGCCGGATCGCGGATCAGATCATAGGAGTTGAGCCCCAGGTGCCACAATAAGATCAGGCCGGACACAGTGTACTGTACGGCACATTGGCAGCGGACCGAGGCCTGACGCAGCGGCCGCCGCAAGAGCAGCCACAGAACCCCAAGAAGGATCAGAGTACAGTACATGGAAAAATAAATGCGGTTATTTTGAGTGCCCAGGCCGGATTTGGACCAGAGCAGCACCCGAGCCAGGTTATAGAACTCTATGACAAAGATGACCACACAGATGATATGTAAGGAAACATCGTTTTTCCGCTTGGACTCGTGCAGAAATTCCTGACGGATATAGCCGGGGATTTGCAGATAGGAGAGCAAGCTATGTCTGATGGCGTTCATACTTTTTCGCATCATTGAAACATCCTTCTTCAAACGGAGACCACATAGGAAAACCGATACCATGTTACTTTCATTCTATGTATTTCTGTGAGGTTGAAAAGCGATTGTTCAAAATCTGCTGCAATCTGCGCGAATTGGGCCCATTGCTTTTGTGCAGCAGTTGCCTATTTTACTTCCGTTTTCTGGACGACCATGGAGGACTATGCTATACTACTTCTGAATTTACGTCATTTTAGGAAAAGGGAGTAAACAGATGAGCCTTTTGCAGAGCTTGCTGGAGTCCTCTTCCCATGCCATCTTCACGCTGGACCGGCAGGGAATTATTACCCACATCAATCGACAGGCAAAACAGCGTTTTGGCCTGTTCAGCCGCAGTCCCCACCCCCACGGCGCCGGCAGTCTCAAGCCCGGCGATGTGGTCATTTTGGCGGATACCTCCATCGGCGCTGACGACGGCGGCTTGACGCCGGAGGACCTGCACTGTATCGGCATCCGGGAACCCCGGCTCCGGGTGGGTGACCAGATCGTAGCGGTGGGGCAATTTCAGGTCCCTGGCAGCCAGGCGGTCTACAAATTCCTGCCCAGCCAGGATACCGATCACCTGCAGCTGGCAATGGAGTTTCGCTCCCATTCCATTCTTGCCACTATCGAGAACAAGTCTGTCAGCGTAACGGTGGATGGCGTGACCTATGCCATTGATTATTTTTCCTCCATTGGTCAGATGGTGGTATTGGACGGGGACACCCTGGAGGTAAAGTTCTGGGAAGAGAAGGGCTATACTGCCCGCAAAGAAGCCATCCGTTCCCTGCTTTTGGGCGCGCCCTATATGGCAAAGCAGACTGGTTATGAGATGCGGGTGGAGGGCTATCACTTCCAGGATTTTTTTGAAGGGGAACTGTTTGAAACCCATTTGGCCCAAGTCATGGAGGGTTCGGTCGAACATTATCTTGACGCATCCTATGAGGTGAATGGCTATGAGCTGATCGCTTCCATTCTTCCGGTGGAGGGCACCCCGGTTCCGGAAGGCGTTATTGTGAAATTCCGCAATGTGGAGGACCTGTGGGATACCATTCAGGAGCGCAACAATGCCATTAAATCTGCCGAGCGAAAATACCGGCAGCTGGAGCACGGCACTGGTGCAGGCAGTCCTTTCGCCGCGGTGCCCGGATGGGGCAGCGCCTCCTCCTCCGTCCATCACTATGCCTATAAGCTGTCCCAACTGGACTGCAATATCCTGATCACCGGGGAAAGCGGCACAGGCAAGTCTTTTCTGGCCAAGGCCATTTGTCAGGCCCAGCCCAGGAAAGGTCCGGTGGTTACGGTGGACTGCTCCACCATTTCGCCCACGCTGTTTGAGAGCGAGATGTTTGGCTATGTGGGCGGAGCGTTTACCGGAGCCAATCCAAAGGGAAAGGCGGGCTTCTTTGAAAGCGCCGACGGCGGAACCATTTTCCTGGACGAGATTGGTGAGATCCCACTGAACATTCAGGCGAAGCTGCTTCATGTGATCCAAAACAAGGTGGTCTGCCGGGTGGGGTCCACCCAGCCCATCCCGGTTGATGTGCGTATCCTGGCCGCCACCAACCGGAATCTGAAAGATGAGGTGGCGGCCGGCCGCTTCCGCCAGGACCTGTACTACCGGCTCAGCGGTTTCTCCCTGGAACTGCCGCCTCTGCGGAGCTGCCCGGAGGACATCTGCTTCCTCATCGACCGGCTGATGGAGAAGATCCCTCAGAAGTACGGCGTGCCCCCCAGGAGCCTGTCCGGCGAGGCCTTCGACAAGCTGCTCTCCTACAACTGGCCCGGTAACATCCGGGAGCTGGAGAACGTGCTGGAGCGCGCAGTTGCGCTCTCTGAGTCTGATATCATCTATCCGGAGCATATTCATCTGGAGAGTGAGCCGGCCGCGCTTTCCTGGAAAGAACAGCTGAAACAGGAAGAGGTCCGCATTCTTCGCCAGGCCCTGCTGCAATGCGAAGGCAGCCGCACAAGGGCTATGAAGCTGCTTGGCATGTCCAAAACTGTCTTTTACGGGAAGCTAAAGGAATATCACATCGAATAAGGTCAAAGAGTTCGGAATTTAGGAATTTAAGTCCTGAATTCCGAACTCTTGTTTTTGCGCCTGGGTTTGGACTGCGGCAATCAAGCCAGTCAAAGGGGAAGTTTCTTCAAAAGATCGGAATTATATCCAAAAGCGGAAGTTCATTTTTGGGGGATATAACGGCATTTTGCTTCTATTGCCGGTTTGGCATCCGTTTTGCAATAAAGCAGGGGCAGCAAACAAAATGTGGATGGGAGGACACGGCATGAACTTTTGGAAAATCAACGGGGCCGGAAATGACTTTATCATCCTCAATAATATGCAGGAGCATATCCCACAGGATCGTTTTCCCGGAATTGCTCGCCTGCTGTGTGAGCGGCACCGCTCCATCGGGGCGGATGGACTGATGATAGTGGAGCCGCCCCAGGGAGACGCAGATTTTCGGATGCTGTTTTATAACTCTGACGGTACTTTGGGAGAGATGTGCGGAAACGGCGTGCGCAGCCTCTGCCGCTACGGCTACGAGACCGGACTGGCCGGCGAGGTACAGCGGGTGGAGACCACTGCCGGGCTCATTACCGGCTGGAGGATCGACCAGCGGATGTATCAGATTCGTCTGAACCGTCCCACGGTCGTTCGGCTGGATCTGACTTTGGATGTAGACGGTGAAACGATTCCCTGCTCTTATGTGGAGCTGGGCGATCCGGGGATCCCCCATGCGGTTGTTCCGATTTCCGGACTGCGGGACTATCCTGCCCAGGAACTGTTTCAGCTGGGCCGCAAACTCCGTTACCACCCCGCCTTTCCCAAGGGTGCCAACATAAACTTTTATGAGCTCATGGGTCCTGACCAGATCTATGAGCGTACCTACGAGCGGGGAGTGGAGGATTTTACCTATGCCTGCGGGACCGGAACTGGTTCCGTGGTCACGGTATTGACCCTGCAGGGTAAGGTCAGTGGAAAAAATGTCCAGGTTGATATGACCGGCGGCCGTCTGACGATCGATGCGGAGTACCAGGACGGCCAGGTGAGCGCACTTTTCCTCACCGGTCCTACCAACGTAGTGGCCCGGGGTGAAGTGCTGGACGAGGAGCTGATCTTGTAAATCCTCAAAGGGGCCGTACACCTGAAAAAAGGGGGGACAGTACAGCAAGAGATACAATATGTGTTCGTCTATATTGAATAAGAAGAGAGGAATCCATTATGGACAAAAAAGCAGTTATGAAGAACTATCGGTTCCTGGCTATCATGCTGGGTGCGATGATCGGCGGCTGTATCGTTGGCTGGTTTTTCCCTGATTTTGGACATTTGATTAAGCCTGCCGGTACTCTGTTCATCAACATGATGTTCTGCGTGGTAGTGCCGCTGGTGTTTGCCTCCATCGCCGGCTCGGTAGCCAACATGCGCAGCCGCAAGCGGGCGGGCAAAATCATGGGTACTACGGTAGTTACCTTCGTGGTTACCGGCGCGATTGCCGCCTGCATCATGTTCCTGCTGATGAAGGTGTTTCCCCCTGTCCTCACTCCCTGGGCCGAGCTGCCCACCGAGGCGATGGGCGAGCACGCCTCCCTGGCCGACATGATCGTCAACTTCTTTACTGCTGATGACTTTGTCGGCCTGCTCAGCCGCAGTGCTATGCTGCCTCTGATCGTGTTCTCCATTCTGTTCGGCTTTGCCACCAACCTGGCCGGCGGCCCCGACAGTCTGGTGGGCCAGTTCCTGGAGAGCCTGACCCAGGTCATGATGAAGTTCGTGCAGATCATCACCTACTACGCCCCCATCGCCTTCTTCGCCATCTTTGCCGACCTGATGGCCACCTATGGTGCCAATGTGCTGACCTCCTATGGTCGTGCCATGATCGTCTACTACCCCCTGTGCTTCATCTACATTTTTACCGCATTCCCCCTGTTTGCCTGGTTCGGCGGCGGCAAGCACGGCGTTAAGACCATGTTCCAGAACATTGCCCGTCCCGCCATCGTCTCTCTGGGTACCTGCTCCTCTGCCGCTACCATCCCCACCAACCTGAAGGTGGCTGAGGAGACCGGTGTTTCCAAGGACGTGGCCGGCATGGTTATCCCCCTGGGCGCTACCATGCATATGGACGGCTCCTGCTTCTCCTGTGTGCTGAAGATCGCCTTCGTATTTGGCGCTCTGGGCCAGCCCTTCCACTGGAGCATGATCGTCCCCGTCATTCTGGTGGCTGTGCTGTCCTCTGTGGGTATGTCCGGTGTGCCCGGCGGCGGCTACATTGGTGAGTACATCATCTGCTCCATCTTCTTCCCCCAGAACATTGAGGTGGCCTTCCCCATTCTGGTGGCCATCGGTAACCTGGTGGATCCTCCCGCCACCATGATCAACTCCGCCGGCGACTATGTGGTGACCTACATCGTGTCCCGCTTTACTGACGGCAAGGACTGGCTGGACAAGGCCCTGAGCAAGAAAAGCACTGTTTCCTGACCTCCCATCCTCCCCATGGGCCGGCCGGTGGCAGTCGGATTGAAGCGCTGCCGCCGGCCATGGACCCAGAGTACACATACAGAAAGGATCGCACCTATGATATGTGAAAACATTACCGTTGCTGAAAACGGCCACTTGAAATTTGCCGGACAGGACGTGACGGAGCTGGCCGCACAGTACGGAACGCCGCTGTACCTGATGGACGAGGATCTGATCCGCGCCAACTGCCGTACCTATCAGCAGGCTTTCCGCAAGCATTTTGGAGATAAGGCCCGCCCCCTGTATGCCAGCAAGGCCAACTCCTTCAAGCGCATCTATGAGATCATGAAGGAGGAGGGCATGGGCATCGACGTGGTGTCCTCCGGCGAGATCTACACCGCCCTCCAGGCGGGCTATGACCTGGGCCAGGCCTACTTCCACAGCAACAACAAGACCGACGAGGACATCCGCTACAGCATGGAGCACGGCATCGGATACTTCGTGGCCGACAATGTGGAGGAGATCAAGGCCATCGAGGCCGAGGCCGCCCGCCGGGGTGTGCGGCAGAAGGTGCTGCTGCGCCTGACCCCCGGCATTGACCCCCACACCTATGAGGCCATCTCCACCGGAAAGGTGGACTCCAAGTTTGGCAGCGCCATTGAGACCGGCCAGGCCGAGGAGATTACCGCTTTTACGCTGAAGCAACCCCATGTGGAGCTGGTGGGCTTCCATTGTCACGTGGGCTCCCAGGTCTTTGCCGAGGACGTATTTGAGCGGGCCGCCGTCATTATGCTGGAGTTTGTGGCCGAGATGAAAGAAAAGCATGGCTTCATGGCCCAACAGCTGGACTTGGGCGGCGGGTACGGCGTACGTTATGTGGAGTCCGATCCCTATCTGGATGTGGATACCAAGGTAGGCGAGGTGGCCAAGGCCATCAAGGATACCTGTGCCCGTCTGAAGATCGAGATGCCTGAG
Organism: Flavonifractor sp. An82; assembly: GCF_002159265.1. Classification (GTDB taxonomy): domain Bacteria; phylum Bacillota; class Clostridia; order Oscillospirales; family Oscillospiraceae; genus Flavonifractor. The sequence goes on along the minus strand of NZ_NFHG01000005.1, from coordinate 82,341 downwards.
ATCCACATGGAGCCCGGCCGCAGCATTGTGGGCGCTGCAGGTATGACCCTTTATACCGTGGGTACCGTCAAGAAGATCCCTGGCTACAAGAACTATGTCTCGGTGGACGGCGGACTGCCCGACAATCCCCGTTTTGCGCTTTATCACGCCGACTACACCTGCCTGGTGGGCAATAAAATGAATGAACCGGCCAACTTCCCATGCTCTGTGGTAGGACGCTGCTGCGAGAGCGGAGATATTATCCAGGAGAATGTCATGGTCCCGGAGAGCGTGGGCCGGGGCGACATCATGGCGGTATGCACCACTGGCGCGTATAACTACTCCATGGCCTCCAACTACAACCGGCTCCCCCGCCCGCCTATCGTGATGTTGAAGGGCGGTACGGAACACTATGTGGCAGTCCGCCGGGAATCTCTGGCCGATTTGTGCCGGAACGATCTGTAAGTCCGGGGTGTCCAGTGGGGAAGGTTCTGAGAAATCAGACCGAAACCCTATCGCAAGGCTTAAAATGCATGCGCCGCAGAAACGAAAGTTTCTGCGGCGCATCTCTTTTTATAGGCAGGAAAGATACAACTGTAAAATGATTGAAATTCTCACCTTGACAAATGGAACGCAGATGTTTTTACTGTTGTATAGAGATTGCGCGATTTTCTCATTCTGCGGTTGGGGAAAACGTGCTGAGATAGAGGATAAGGGGGCTTCTTGATGGAAACAGACAGAGCTCTGTTGGCGGGCCTGGACAAGGATCCGGAGACCGGTCTGGCTGCGCTGATGCAATGCTATACCGGCCTGGTGTGGCCGGTTGCCGCCGGATATCTGGAGAATCCGGAGGATGTCAGGGAGTGTGTCAACGATACCTTTGCGGAATTTTACCGTGCCAGGGCGCGCTTTGATCCGGAGAAGGGCTCACTGAAACTGTACCTGGCTACCATTGCACGGCGGCGGGCCATTGACCGCCTTCGTGCTTCCGGCCGGACGGAGGCCGTCCCCCTGTCCGAGGACATCCCAACCCAGGAGGGGATATCTTCGGAGGACCGGGCGGCTCTGGCCGCCGCTCTGGACAGCCTGCCGGAGGAGGATGCGGCCATCATCCGGATGAAGTATTACGACGGCATGAGCTTTCGGGAGATTGCCGCTTCTCTGAATCTGCCTTATGAGACGGTGAAAAAGCGGCACCAGCGCAGTCTGGGGAAGATGAAGAAGTTTTTACTGGCCGGCCTCATTGTGGCACTCACCGCCCTGCTGGCCGCCCGTGCCTACTTCGTGCTGCGGTATTTTGGCCTGGTGCCCGGCTACGGGGTAAACACCGATCCTGATGGGGCCATCTATGTACTGGAGGAACCCGTTGCGGCGACGAATGGAGACGCTGAATTTCAGCTGGAAGACGCCTGGTGGCAGGACGGAAATCTGACCGTTCTGGTTACAGCCTACGGCCTGAAGGATATCAGCAAAATGCCGGAGGTGTCCCTGGATGGGCTGGACAAGCTGGCCCCCGGCGGGATCTCTCACAGCTTGATCCCAGAGACCGGTGCCAATCGTTACCGTATTGTACTCCGGGGACAGCTGCCCACGGATGCAGGTGACACCCTGGCCCTTTCTCTGACGATGTCCGGAGCGGTCTTTCCCATCACCCTGACCAGGGCGGAGGAGACCCAACTGGAGGAGGCCGGGTTTTACAGTTTAACAGAGGAAGGGGGCCTGCTGGCGGTGCCCCGGCTGGAGGATGGGGAGCTGATCGTCTCCATCTACCCCCTGAACAGCGGAGAATTCCGCATTGATCCCATGCTGACGCAGGGAGCTGTAGCAGACTACGGCGGTCCGGCATCTCCCGTTACCGTCACTGCCCCGGACGGCTCTGTGCTGGAGGGAACACTGGAGGAATACTCCTATTCTCTCTTGGATGAGAGCGGCTATCTGGAGTGGAATTTTGGCCCGGCCCAGCCCGGACAATATACCCTGAATGTCCCATACCTGTTCCAATATGCTGCCCAAGGGGAGGATTGCGCCTTTTCTCTGGATCTGGCAAAGCCGGAGGCCTGCTCTCTGGAATTGCCCGGCGGTGTGTTGGAACTGGGCCGCCCGTTCCCCGTTGAGGATCCGACGGACTATGGATTACAGCTGGTCCAAAGTCAGGAGTTCGATTACTGGTGGGCAGTGGAAGGAAGCTGGACAGGGAAAGATCCTGAGCGGACACTGGCTTACCTCTATGCCCGGTCAAATGGCGCCGGCCATACGTTGGAAGGCGGGACATCTTATCCCAATATTACCTCCCAGCCCTGGCAGGACACGCAGCGGGATGAAGAAACCGGCCGGGAATACGCCCTGTGGAAGGGCTTTCTTCTGGGGGTGATGGAGGGCCTGGATACCTGTGAAATGACCATCCCCTCAGACGGCATCTGCTACCGGTGGGAGCATCCCTTTGCCATTCCCATGACAGTGGAGCCCGAGCCCCAGCGGGAGGAGTTTACGCAGGTCAGCGGCTATTACGGCCTGACTGCCGTTCCCCGGCGGGAAAAGGACCAGGTGGTCCTGGCCCTGTATCCCCAGTCCACCTATGAATATGTCAGCGTCTCTCCCACCATTGCCCACAGTCTGCTGGCTCAGGCTGCGGATCTGCCAATCACCCTGACTGCCCAAGACGGCGGCGTTTGGGAGGGAACCTTCCGACCTAGCCGGGACGGCACCTACAGTGACTGGCTCTTTGGAAATCTCCCGGCGGGGGAGTATACCCTGCACGTGCCCTATCTCTATGTGACCGACAACAGGAGCTTTCATGGGGCAGTCCCCCTGCCCCGGCAGCCGGGCGAGACCTTGCCGGTGGGACAGGTCCAGGTGAGCAACTGCCGCATCCTGCTGGGCGATATCACCGGGCTGGAGCCTATGACGGAGTTCCCCTATACTTATCTGGACTTTACAGAGGCCATCGGCTATCCCGACGGTACCATTGTAACGACCTATGACCTGCCCCTCCAGGCCCAGCTGGAGCTGACCTTTCCCCGGGAGGAGGGGGAGTGGATGACCCTGCTGGATGTGGGGGTGCAGTTCGGTATCACCAGCGAGGGGTCTCAGGGCAATGCCTGCCAGCTCTCCTACACCACCGACGAAAACGGCACCCACCACAGCGGACTGCTGCTGCGGTATACGCCGGGGCTGTATGCCTTTGACCTGACCTTCACCCACCCGCTGTTCCGGCTCAACGAGAGCTTTGACATCCCCCTGTGTATATCAGAATAGAGCAGATGCCGCCGGCCGCCCATTCGGGCGGCCGGCGGTTTTTAAAAAAGTTTGGATGGTCAGTCCCCGACGTCCCTTTTGCTGCGAATATAAAACATGGAGGATATTGCTCAGGGGACGTTTATGGCAAATTCCTCCGCAACATTATGGACGAGGGGGAAACAACGTATGAGAAAACGCATTGGGGCCGTTCTGCTGACCGTATGTCTGCTGCTGGGACTGCTGCCCACCACGGCGCTGGCGGGCGGTTTTGAGGTAACCAATTATAGCAAATTGGTTGCCAAACTTGAAGAACTTCGGGGAAATGAGTATGGCGGATATGCCTACTTGAGCCCCGCCGCAGAGTTTGGATGGCCGGAAAATGCGGTTCTTACCATTCCTGCTAATGTGGGGATTGAAGTGACATCCGGATACACCTGGGAGATCCCTAACGGCATCACAGTCAATTTTGAAGCGAATTGCTACGGTATCCAATGTGAAGAGCTGACCATCAACGGTACCATGCACATGGCCTACTCCACCCAGGATACCGTACTGCGTCAATGCGACAGGGTTATTATTGGACCCACCGGCACCTTTACCTGTGCAGACGACCATCCCGACTATCCGACAGTATACGGAATATATATCCCTGCCGAAAGTATCTGGGAAGTGCAAGCCGGTGGTACACTGAATCCCCGTGTGTCGCTGTATGGCACTCTGACGGGCAGCGGTACGGTCAGTGGTGCAGTTCAGGTTCAGGGCGGGTTTTCTGGGACGGCCTCCAACGCGACCCTGTCCGGGAATCTTGCACTGACGGGTGGATTGTCGGTGGGCAATTCCAATGAGGCTATGGCCTATGACGACACGCTGACTGTCCCCAGCGGCAGCCACATTACAGTTACTGGCCAGTGCTGGATGAATATCAATAATGCCACCTTGCATCTGAATGGTGAATTGGAGTTCAGACAGGGGAATACGGAGAGTTATGCCAATCCATCTATTGGCCCCGGGGGCAAAATGATAATGGGTGACGGCAAGCTGATTCTGAATCCTCCGTACCGCTTTATGCAAAACGCAGCTGATTGGGCAGACGGCGAACCGGTCACCTTTGAAAAGATCCAGAATGCCGTACCTGAGCCGTTGATCGATGGAGCTGGCATAATTTGCTTCAATGATAATGTAAATGCTCCGGGAGAAGAATCCGGCTGGATTTTCAGCTGCTATGCTGATCTGGTGGCGCAGGCTGAAGAACAGGTCAAAAATAATGCTTATGATCCTGATGAGGCTGACCCGATGACCTGGGCGCCTGTTTGCATGATTGATCTCGAGAATATTGCCATTGAGCGCAGTTGGGATAGCTCTTGTGTTCATAATTGGGAGAAAACAGGTGAAACTCCAGCCACTTGCACAGAACAAGGCTATTCCACCTATACCTGCAGCAAGTGCCAGGCTACCAAACAAGATGATTTCGTTTCCGCCCTGGGCCATGATTTGACCTATACCGCCAGCGGCAGTACCATCACCGAGGATTGCCAGCGGGAGGATTGTGACCACACCGCCACGGCCACCCTTTCCGCCGCCGACGGTGTCTACACCGGACAGGCGGTGGAGAACGGCAAGGTGGTATACAGTGAAGGCTGGGAAGGCGGCGCTTTGGCCATCTCCTATTCCGACAATATCAATGCGGGTCAGGCGACTGCCTCCATCACAGCGGGTGAGATTTCTGCCAACGTGACCTTCCAGATTGCCAGAGCCGAACACACGATGAGCCTGGCCAATCTGTCCCAGACCAGCGGCAATGTGTCTGCGGTCACCTGTACGGTTTCTCCCGCCGACTCCACCGCTAAGGTCACTGTGGAGTACCAGGTGGACGGAGAGTGGACCGACCAGTTCCCCACTGCCGTGGGCAGCTACCCTGTCCGGGCCCGGGTGGCTGAGAGCGACAATCTGGTGCTGGCCGATGTAGGCACCTATACCACCGGGACCCTGATTATCTCACAGCGCTCTTCAGGCGGCGGTTCCACGGGCAGCTCTTCCAGCTCCGGCAATAAGACGGAGGTTGAGAAAAATCCGGACGGCTCCACCACCACCACGGTGACCAAACCAAACGGCACCGTCACTGAGACCACCAAGTATCCGGATGGCACTCAGGAGGTCGTGGAGACGAAGAAGGACGGCACCGTGACCACGACCACCACCGACAAGACCGGCAACAAGACCGAAGTGGTGGAGAACACCGATGGTACCACCCGGACCACCATTACCAACGAGGACGGGTCCTCCTCTGTCACCAAGACGGACAAGGACGGCAATGTGGAGGCTCAGGTTAAGCTTCCCACCGATGTAGTTGAGGATGCCGTACAAAAGGGCCAGGCCGTGGCCCTGCCCATGCCCAGCGTCTCCGCTTCCTCCAATCGGGATGAGGCCCCCACCGTCACTATGGACCTGCCCCGGAACACCACTGCCAAGGTGGAGATTCCGGTGGAGGATGTGACTCCCGGTACTGTGGCTGTTCTGGTCAAGGCCGATGGTACCGAAGAGGTCATCAAAACCAGCCTGACCACTGATGGCGGTGTGACCGTGACCCTCTCTGACGGCGATACGGTGAAGATCGTGGATAACAGCCGTGACTTTGCCGATGTGCCCGACGCCCATTGGGCTTCCGAGGCTGTGAATTTTGCCGCCAGCCGGGAGCTGTTTGCGGGTACCAGTGATACCACCTTTGCGCCTGAAGTGGCGATGAACCGGGCCATGATCGTTACCGTGCTGGCCCGCTTTGAGGGGGTAGATACCTCCGGCGGGGACAGTTGGTATGAGGCTGGACAGCAGTGGGCGGTGGAGAACGGCATCTCCGACGGAACCAGCCTGGACCAGAATCTGACCCGGGAACAGCTGATCACCATGCTGTGGCGGTATGCGGGCAGCCCCATAATAGAGGTGGGTTTGGGAGACTACCCGGACTGTGATTCTATCAGCAGCTGGGCAGTCAAAGCGATGGCCTGGGCTGTCAACGCCGGTATCATTACTGGTGCGGATGGGGGGACTCTGGCACCCCAGGGCGTGGCCAGCCGTGCCCAGGTGGCTGCCATCCTCATGCGGTTTGTGGAAACCACAGTCTGATGGATGGGAAACACAATTTGATAATGACAAGGAGCGGACGAGCCGATTGGCTCGTCCGCAATCCGGTAAATCGCTAACATAAAAGTAGACGCTCACAAAAATGCGCAAGTCGAGGGCTCTTTTACGGTTGGGGCGCCGGAGTTGATCCTGCATAAGAAAACAACGCGGTCTCCGGAGCAGATACTCCGGGGACCGCGTTGTTTGGATATTCGGGCTTTAGTCTCCATAGGTTTCGGCCATCACCTGGGCCAGCGCTCCCCTGCGGCAGCGCTCACAAAGGGTCTCAGGCTCCTGGCCCGCCTTTTGCGCGGCCAGGGCCAGCTCCTCCGCCGTCCCCAGCACCGCGCCGCATCGGGCGCAGCGCACCAGAGTGAAGGTCTTATTCCAGATGGTACGGGTGCTTTCGGTCTCGGTCAGTTCGATGGCCCCGGTGGGGCACACACTGGCACAGGATCCGCAGCCCACACACACCGGGCTCTCATCGTGGTAGGGGGTGGCCACCTCCTTGGTGACGCCCCGGTTGATGGTGGAGATCGCCCCCACACTCAGCTCGGAGCATGCCCGGGTACACAGGCCGCACAAGATGCACCTGCCGCTCTCCACCGGCTTGAGCCGCTCCAGCGGCGGTGCGCCGTAGTGGGCGCACATCTGGGCAATAAGTTCGCTGTCCGGAGCCCGCTTGTGGAGGAGAGACAGGATCATGCCCCGCTGACGGCGGACCTTGTCGCTGTCGGTATAGACAGTACACTCCCGCTCTACCGGGTACACGCAGGAGACCACGATCTTGCTCCCCCGGCCCTCGTCCACCTCCACGATGCACACCCGGCAACAGCCCTGTCCGGGCAGCGCCTCATGGTGGCAGAGTGTGGGGATGTAGAACCCGTTGCGCCGGGCCACCTGGAGGAGGAACTCCCCCTTCTCGCAGGTACAGACTTTTCCGTCGATGGTAATATTCATCCCGCCACCTTGCCTTTCGTGACCACGGCCCCGAACTTGCAGGCCTCCCGGCAGGAGCCGCAGGCGATGCAGCGGGCGGGGTCGATGACATGGGGCCGCTTCTGCTCACCGGACACTGCCCCGGCAGGACAGGCCCGGCCGCAGGCGCCGCAGCCCACGCACTTCTCCGCGTCAATGGCGAAGCTGGTGAGGGCGGTGCATACACCGGCGGGGCAGCGGTGCTCCAGAATATGGGCCTCGTACTCCTGACGGAAGTATTTCAGGGTGGTAAGCACCGGGTTGGGGGCCGACTTGCCCAGGGCGCACAGGGAGCTGTCCGCCAGGGTGTGGCACAGCTCCTCCAGTATATCCAGGTCGCTGAGTTCTCCCCGTCCCTCGCAGATATCGGTGAGGATCTGGAGCATATGCCTTAGCCCCTCCCGACAGGGGGTACACTTGCCGCAGGACTCCTCGGAGAGGAATTTGATATAGTACCGGGCCACCTCCACCATGCAGCTGCGGTCGTCCATGACGATCATGCCGCCGGAGCCCATCATGGCGCCGTGGCTTTTGAGGGTGTCAAAGTCCACCGGCAGGTCCAGCAGTTCCGCCGGGATACATCCGCCGGAGGGACCGCCGGTCTGGACGGCCTTGAAGGGCCGATCCCCCTGGATACCGCCGCCGATATCGAAGATCAGGTGGCGCAGGGTGGCGCCCATAGGCACCTCCACCAGGCCGGTGCGCTTTACCTTACCCACCATGGAGAACACCTTGGTGCCCTTGGAGCCCTCGGTACCCAGCTTGGCAAACTCGTCCCCGCCGTACCGCAGGATCACCGGAACATTGGCCAGGGTCTCCACGTTGTTGAGGACGGTGGGCTGGTCCCACAGGCCCCGCTGCACCGAGCGGATGTACTTGGCCCGGGGCTCACCCACCCGGCCGGCCACCGACGCCATCAGCGCCGTGGATTCGCCGCACACGAATGCGCCGCCGCCTCTGACTACGGAGAGCTTTAATTTCTTGTCCGATCCCATAATGTGATCGCCCAGGATACCTGCCGCCTCGGCGTTGGCGATGGCCTCCCGGATGTGCTGCACGGCCAGGGCGTACTCATCCCGGATGTAGAGGAAGCCCTCCTCCGCGCCGATGGCCAGGGCGCAGATGGCCATGCCCTCCAGCACCGAGTGGGGGTCGCCCTCCAGAATGGAGCCGTCCATGAATGCGCCGGGGTCGCCCTCGTCGCCGTTGCACACCACATATTTGGGGAAGTTGTCGTATCCGGCGGCGGTACGCCACTTCCGCCCGGTGGGGAAGCCGGCGCCGCCCCGGCCCCGCAGGCCGGAGCGCTCCACCTCGGTAATGATCTGGTCCGGGGTCATGGTGAGGGCCTTTTTCAGCGCCTCATAACCGCCGCGGGACACATAGTCCTCCACACTGGAGGGAGTGGTGGTGCCCACATTGCGCAGGGCCACCTTCACCTGGGGGGCAAAGAAGGGATTGTCCTCCCGGCGGGTCACCTGCTGGCCGGCGTCGTTTTTGGCCAGCAGGCGGGTGATGGGCTGCCCCTGTTCCACCGTCTGGGCCACGATCTCCGCTGCGTCGGCGGGCTTTACCTTGTAATAGGTGATGTCGTCGGGGAGGATGCGCACCATGGGGCCGTTCTCACAAAAGCCCTGGCAGCCTGTCTCCTTCACCACGCACTCCACCCGATGGGCCGTGCCCTCCAGCTGGGTGCGGAAGGCCTCAGCCACCTTGAGGCTGCCGTTGGCCAGGCAGCCCGTGCCGCAGCACACCAATACCGTCTTATCCATGGTCCACCTCCCGGTACTGTTCCAGGATGCCGGGGAGCTTCTCCAGCGTCACCTTACCGTAATAGGTCCCGTCCACCACCATCACCGGGGCCAGGGCGCAGGAACCCAGGCAGTTGACCAGCTCCAGGGAGAAGAGCCCGTCCTCCGAGGTCTCCCCGGCGTCGATGTTCAGCAGCCGCCGCACCCCGTCCAGCAGGGTGGTGGAGCCCCGGATGTGGCAGGCCGTGCCGTCGCACAGCTTGATAATATGCTTGCCCTTGGGCTTGAGGCTCAGTGCCTTGTAGAAGGTGGCCATGGCGTACAGGGAGGACAGGGGACAGCCCAGGTACTCCGCCAGGGCCTCCATCCCCACCCGGGGAATGTAGTTGAACTGATGCTGCATGTCCTGGAGCATGGCCAGACTGTACCGCTGCTCCGGGGGATAGCGATTCAAAATAGTCTGGATTTCCTCCATGGAGAGATCCATATGGGCTTCACCGCCTTTTCAGAGGGTAATGGGGCGGCGGAGGGTTCTTAACCCCCCGCCACCACCGGAAAGATCTGCACCGTATCGCTGTCCTTGAGGGGCGTGTCCAGGCCGGAGAGAAATTCCACCCGACGACCGTTCACCATCACAATGATCTTCTCCCCCAGCTCGGCCCCGGTGGGGGAGAAGAACTCAGCCCGGAATTTCGGCCCGAAGCGCTCACACAGCGCCTCCCCCAGCGCCCGCACCGTGGGGGCAGGGGGGCAGGTGAGCTCTTTGGTCCCGGCAAAGTCCTTCTCCCGCAGATAGGCAAAAAATTTCACCGTCATCGGCTTACTTCAGATGCAGCTCAGCCAGCTTCTCCGCCGTGGGGATGCCCTCGGCGTCCCAGCCACGGGCGGCATAGTACTCGGCCAGCATGGTGTAGAGGTCGTTGACCTTGCCCTCGGCCGGGCCGCTGGGGAGCTTCTCCCGCAGCAGACGCGGGGGCAGGGTGTCCTTTTCCACCCCGGCAGCAATGTTGAATTGCTTCTCCAGGTTCCAGATCCGCTCACCCTTCAGGAGGATCTCCTCGTCGCTCTCATTGCTGCCCACCGCCTCCCGGTACTGGGCGGCCACTTCGGGCAGGCCGATGCCGAAGGTAGTGAACAGGCAGATACCGGTGGCGTCCACCAGGGCGGTGAGGTCCTGGAAGGTTTTCAGCAGGCTGGCCTTACCCTCGGTGACCAGGGGGTCGGTTTTGACCGGGATGCCCAGCACCTCGGGGGAGATCATGTAGCCCCGGACGTGGCAGCCGCCCCGGTTGGAGGTGGCATACTCCAGGCCGATGCCCTGGATGGCCCGGCCGTCATAGGCGGGCATCTCCTGCTTCTTCACCGACATGGACAGCTCAGGATGGCCGTACTTCTCCGCCATGCGGTAGGAGCCCAGGCCCATCACCTTGCCGAAGCCCTCCCCCTTGCAGGTCATCTCAACCGCCTTCACCATGGCGGCCGCGTCGCCGAAGCGCAGGGGGAAGCCGATGTCCTCCTCGGGGATGGCCCCCATCTCATAGAGCTCCATGGCACAGGCCACGGTGGCGCCCATGGTGATGGGGTCGATGCCGTACTGGTTGCACATAAAGTTGGCGTCGCACACAGCGGCCAGGTCGCTGACGCCGCAGTCGGCGCCGAAGGACCAGCCGGCCTCGTACTCGGGGCCCTCGCCCTTGGACTTGAAGGGGCCGTCCTTGATCTCCACCGCACGTCCGCAGCCGATGGAGCAGCCGAAGCAGCCCTTGTTGCGCAGCAGGTACTTGGCGGCCAGGGTCTCGCCGGAGATGTCGTCGGCCAGGTCAAACACCGATCCGTCCCGGCCGTTGTTGAGGGGCAGGCCGCCGGAGGCGTTGACGATGTTCACCAGGATTTGGGTACCGTAGGCGGACAGGCCCGCGCCGGTGACGGGGTGGGCCTTCAAAGTGGCCCGGGCATCCATGCAGGCCTGGAAGAAGGATTCGGGGCGGGCCACGGTCACCGAGCCGGTACCCCGGACGGCGATGGCCTTCAGCTTCTTGACGCCCATCACCGCGCCGATGCCGCCCCGGCCGGCGGCCCGGTGCTTGTCGTTCATGATGCCGGCAAAGAGACAGCCGTTCTCGCCGGTGGGGGCGATACAGGCGATGCGGAACTCATCGCCCAGCTCCTCCCGGAGGGCGTCAGTGGTGTCATACACGTCCTTGCCCCACAGGTGGGAGGCGTCCCGCAGTTCCACCACGCCGTCGTTGATGTAGAGATAGACCGGATTTTCGGCTACATCCTCAAAGATGATGCCGTCATACCCGGCGTACTTGAGCTCGGGGCCGAAGTGGCCGCCGGAGTTGGCTGCGCCGATGGTGCCGGTGAGGGGGGATTTGGCCACGGCGTTATACCGCCCGGAGGAGGTGGCGCAGGTGCCGGTGAGGGGGCCGGTCATGAAGATGAGCTTGTTGTCCGGGCCCAGGGGGTCGCACTTGGGGTCGCACTCATCGCAGTAGTACTTGGTGCCCAGGCCCCGGGCGCCTACGTACTCATCGGCGTTCTTGCGGTTCAGGGGCTCCTTTACGATGGAGCCCTTTTTCAGGTTCACCCGCAGGATGGTCCCAACATATCCGTTTCCCATGGCTCAACCCTCCGTTCCCATGGCCGCCACGATCTTGTCGGCGGTCAGCTTCTTCCGCACGTCCCGGGCGTCCGGGTCCTCAAAGGCTAGGGCCCCGCCGGGGCAGTATTTCACGCACTTGGGGTCTCCGCCGCACAGGTCGCACTTGAATACCTTCTTCACGATGGTGGAGAAGGACATATTGCCCAGGGGGCAGGCGCTGCGGCACATCTTGCAACCGATACACTTGTCGTAATTGATGACACAGGCCCCGTTCTCGTCCCGGTGGATGGCCTTCACGGGGCAGACCTTCATGCAGCTTGCGTCCTCGCACTGCTGGCAGACCACCGGCACGGCCAGGGTGGCCGCCTCATATTCCAGCACGGTGATGTTGGCCAGGCGGGGGTTGAACTGCTCATAGTGCCCGAATGAACACACCAGCTCGCAGGTGCGGCAGCCGATGCACTTCTCCGGCTTGACGACTAATTGCCTCATAGCTTGCCTCAAATCCCGCGGCGCGGGACTCGAGTGCCACCTCCTTTTTGTTATACTGGCTATTTTCAGTTTAATCAATACGCCTGGTACTGTAAAGAAGACTGATCGGTTTCTATATTGCTTTTCTATATAAAAAGGCTTATAATTGGAAAAACAAGGGGGGCATATTTGGCGAAAAAGCCCACGAAATCTCCAACCCTGCCGGGCGTGCGCCCCTGTTTTTCCGCCGATGGAAGCCTTCCGGCGGACAGTTGATATAGCCGCAGGTTATAAGTAGGAGGCAGCCATGAATATCCCCCAGATCCGCTATTTCGTCACCGCCGCCCAGCTGCAAAATCTCTCCAAGGCGGCCGACTCCCTCCACCTGAGCCAGCCATCCCTCTCCAAAAGCATCTCCAAGCTGGAGGAGGAGCTGGGCGCTCCCCTCTTTGAGCGGCGGGGGAAGCGGGTGGTCCTCAACGAGGCGGGGGAGCGCTTCCTCTCCAGCGCACGGACTATGCTGCGCACACTGGACGACACCCTGCTGGATCTGAGTGAGCTCTCCGCCGGGGACGCTGCCCGGCTGACCGTGGGGCTCTTCGAGTCGGACCACCTGCTCTCCGACTGCCTGGTATCCTTTGCCCGCATCTGCCCCCAGGTGAACTACGATCTGCGCTGCGGCATTGAGGGGGAGGAGCTGCCCGACATCAACCGCTACGACATGCTCCTCTACCCCGACGAGAACCGGTACCGCAAATTCCGCGGGGTATTTCTCCGGGACGAGCCCTATTTTCTGGCGGTGAACGCCGCCCACCCTCTGGCCGACCGGCCCGCGGTGCTGCCCCAGGAGCTGAATGGGGAGTCCTTTGTTTTCCTCAACCGGGACAAGCTCTATATCGAGGAGCCCTATTACCTCTGTACCGGCCTCAACCTCAGCCTGCGGGTGCGCTGCCTCACCGACGACCGGGAGCAGCACCGGCAGCTCATCGCCGCCGGACTGGCCCTGGGTTTCGTGCCCGAGGGGTGCGCCGAACGCTACCGGGCCGACCGGCACATCCGGCTGGTGCGCCTGTCCAACGCCAAATTCAGCCGAAGGATGATGGTCTGCTTCAAGCGCACCAAGCACCTCACCGCTCTGGGGCGGACCTTCCGGTCCTTCGTGCTGGACTACTTCTCCCTCTCCGATCCGGAGAAGCCGGCAAGCGGGAGCACCTGATACTCCAGTTCCAGGACGCCGCCCCTGTCCGGCCAGCGGCTTGATTACCACTATTTTAGCGGAGGGGCACAAGCCCCTCTCCACAGGAGATGAGGAACATGCTCACCGTCAAAACTCCCGACGAGGTGCTGGATCTGATCCGGACCGCCTTTACCCCTCTGGACCGCCCGGCTGAGACCGTCCCGCTGGATGACGCCCTGGGCCGGGTACTGGCTTCTGATATCCGGGCGTCCGAGTTCGTCCCCGGCTTCGACCGCTCTACCGTGGACGGCTACGCGCTCCGCTCTGCCGACACCTTTGGCTGTTCCGATGCCTTCCCAGCCCTCCTCACCCGGGTGGGAGAGGTGCTCATGGGGGAGGCCCCCCCGGGGACCGTGGGCCCGGACCAGTGCATGGCCATCCCCACCGGCGGCGCCCTTCCTCCGGGGGCCGACGGGGTACAGATGGTGGAGTACAGCGAGGATTACGGCGACGGCACCATCGGCATCCTCAAGAGCGTTGCCCCGGGCAATAACCTCATTTTCAAAGGAGACGACGTGAAGCCGGGGGACCTGGTCCTGCCTGCCTCCCGGCGGCTCCAGCCCCAGGACATCGGGGCGCTGGCCGCCCTGGGGGTGACGGAAGTTCCGGTGCTTCCCCGGGTGCGGGTGGGGGTGCTCTCCACCGGGGACGAGATTGTGCCTCCGGAGCGGGTCCCCGGCCCCGGTGAGGTCCGGGACGTGAACGCCCCCCTGGTGGGGGCGGTGCTCACCCAGGCGGGGGCACGGGTGACCCAATACGGTATCTTCCCCGACAACGAGCCCGCCCTCCGCGCCGGAGTGGCACAGGCTCTGGCGGAAAATGACCTGGTGGTCCTCTCGGGCGGAAGCTCGGTGGGTACCAGGGACGCCGCCGTGACAGTACTCTCCTCCTTCGGGGAGCTCCTCTTCCACGGCGTCGCCATGAAGCCCGGAAAGCCCACCCTGCTGGCCCGCGCAGGGAAAAAGCCCCTGATGGGGCTCCCCGGCCACCCGGTGGCCGCCCTCTTTTCCACCCACCTCTTTGTCTGCCCCCTGCTGGCACGGCTGGAGGGGAGGACCATCCGCCGCCGGGCCCTCAAGGCCATCCTCACCGAGACAGTGGGTGCCAACCACGGCCGGGCCCAGTACAACGGGGTCTTCCTGCACGAGGAAAACGGAACGCTGCTGGCCCGCCCCATCCGGGGCAAGTCTGGGCTCATCACCACGCTGGCCGGGGCGGACGGCTATTTCTGCATCCCCCGGGACTGCGAGGGCTTCGCCGCCGGAACGGAGATCCCGGTCATCACCTTTACCGCTCAATAGGAGGAAGATTGCCATGGCCTTTAACTATCTCACCAATATGCCTCTGGAGCAGGCATTGGATGAATATCCCGCCTTCCTGCGCCAGCGGGGCTTTGCCCCCCGCACGGAGACTGTCCCGGTCCCCCAGGCCCGGGGGCGGATCACTGCCGGGGCGGTCTATGCCCACATCTGCGCCCCCCACTACCCGGCCTGCGCCATGGACGGCATCGCCGTCACTGCCCGGCACACCTTCGGGGCCAGCGACACCACCCCGGTGCGGCTGGCCGCCGAACAGTACACGGTGGTGGACACCGGCGATCCCCTCCCCGATGGGCGGGACGCCGTGGTGATGATCGAGGACGTGGTGTGGGAGGATACGACTGCCGTTCTCCACGACGCCGTGGCCCCCTGGCAGCATGTCCGGCAGATCGGCGAGGATATCTGCGCCGGAGAGATGATCCTTCCCGGACGCACCGCCATCACCCCCGCCGCCATCGGCTCTATGCTCGCCGGGGGCGTGCTGGAAGTGAACGTGTTTGCCCGCCCTGTGGTGGGCATCATCCCCACCGGGGACGAGGTGGTGCCTCCCACCGCCGACCCCAATCCCGGCGACGTGCTGGAGTTCAACTCCTCCATCTTCTCCGCCATGCTGGAGGAGTGGGGGGCACTACCCCGTACCTTCCCCATCGTGAAGGACGTGAAGGAAGACATCCGCGCCGCCGTGGAGGCGGCCGCCGGTCAGTGCGACATAGTGATTCTCAACGCCGGGTCCTCGGCGGGGCGGGAGGACTACTCCGCCGCCGTCATCCGGGAGGTGGGGGAGGTGTTCTGCCACGGCCTGGCCATCAAGCCCGGCAAGCCGGCCATCCTGGGCTGTAAGGGCAGCGTGCCCATCCTGGGTGTGCCGGGCTACCCCGTGTCGGGTATCCTGGTCATCCAGCAGCTTTTAAAGCCGCTGGTGGAAGAGTTCACCGGCCTCAAAGGGCCGAACGCCCCTACGGTGGAGGCTACCCTGGCCCGCAGCGTGGTGTCCGGCCTCAAGTACCGGGAATTTGTGCGGGTGCGCATGGGCAAGGTGGGGGAGAAGCTGGTGGCCTCCCCTCTGGCCCGGGGGAGCGGCGTGGTATCCTCCTTTATGAAGGCCGACGGCATTGTGGAGATCCCCCAGGGTACCGAGGGATATGAGGCAGGAGAGCGGGTCACGGTCCAGCTCCTCCGCCCCGCTGCCGAGCTGGAGCGTACCCTGGTGGTCATCGGCAGCCACGACCCCCTGCTGGACGAGGTGTCCGACCTGATGCACAGTGCCGACCCCACCGTCTTTATGAGCTCCTCCCACGTGGGCTCCATGGGCGGAATCATGGCTATCCGCCAGGGGAGGACCCACGCGGCGGGCTGTCACCTGCTGAACGAGGCCGACGGCACCTACAACACCGCCTACCTGGAAAAATACTTCCCCAACGGCGGGGTGTATCAGGTGGAGTGCGTGGGCCGTACCCAGGGGCTGATGGTGGCCCCCGGCAATCCTCTGGGACTTTCGGGCTTCCGGGATATCGTCCGGCCGGGCCTGCGGTATGTGAACCGGCAAAAGGGCTCGGGCACCCGCATCCTGGCCGATTATCTGTGCAAGCAGGAAAACGTGGACCGCTCCCAGATCTACGGCTACGACCGGGAGGAGTTCACCCACACCTCGGTGGCCGCCCAGATTGCCTCGGGTACCGCTGACGCGGGCATGGGCATCTGGTCCGCCGCCCGGCTGTATGGGCTGGACTTCCTGCCCGTGTGCGTGGAGCAGTACGACCTTCTCATCCCCGACTACGCCTGGGACACCCCCATGGTCCGGCGTCTCTTGGAAACGCTGGCCTCGCCGGAGTTCCGCGTCCGGCTGGAGGGGCTGGGGGGCTACACCCTGGATCACCCCGGCCAGGTCCGGCGGCATTTCTGAGCTGTGAACCAAATATTTTAAGAAGACCGCCATCTCAGCGCACAGGCGCTGGGATGGCGGTCGGTATTTGCAGTGTAGTTTTGACCGCTTGTAAGGTGATCTGTGTCTTTGAAGCGTATGTCAGAAAAGCCAATCAATTTGTTTTGAAAAAAAGAAAAGCCTTAAAATCTTTCGATTTCAAGGCTTTTATGGTTGCGGGGGGAGGATTTGAACCTCCGACCTCCGGGTTATGAGCCCGACGAGCTACCAAACTGCTCTACCCCGCGATATGGTGCCGGAGACCGGGATCGAACCGGCACGGGATTACTCCCACGGGATTTTAAGTCCCGGGCGTCTGCCAATTCCGCCACTCCGGCGTGGAGGGCTCCGATCTCGCGTTTCTTGAGTGCCCAATTAGAATACCACAGCAGGGAAGCTGTGTCAACCCCTAATTTCAAAAAATCCTGCGACAGGAATCGTACACATCTTTCCGCCCCTCCGGCATATACTGATACGTATACACCGGAAGGAGGGAAACCCATGAAGCAGTACCCGCATGACGATACCGTTCAGCGCACTGGTCCCAGCGGAGATGTGGATGATTTGATCTTTTGTGATCCGGCCTGGTCTGCCAGTGACCGATGAAGCAGAATCTCACATAAAAACCGCCCGGCTTCGGGCGGTTTTTTGATGCCCCTCTCTTTACATTGGTGCCGCGGTTGGATATAATAGTAGGGCTATTTTACGGAAATGAGAGTGGATCTATGTTACAGTTTGATGAATATAAGGTTAAGCTCAATAACCTGCGGCCGGAGTTGGATGAGCTGGAGCAGGCTCTGGGTCTGGACGCCGCCCGGCGGGAGGCTGAGATGCTGGAGTCTGAGTCTGCCTCTGACGGCTTCTGGGACAACCTGGAGAAGGCCCAGAAGGTACAGCAGCGGGTCAAGAACCTGCGGGACAAGATCGAGGGCCAGGAGAAGCGGCAGGGCCAGTGGGAGGACCTGATGACCCTGTGTGAGCTGGGCAACGAGATGGAGGACGAGAGCCTGGTCCCTGAGCTGGAAGAAGGGTTTGCTAAGCTGGAGGCCGACATCGAGGAGGCCAAGCTGTCCACCCTCTTCACCGGCGAGTATGACAACTCCAACGCCATCCTTACCTTCCACGCCGGTGCCGGCGGTACCGAGGCTCAGGACTGGGCCCAGATGCTCTTCCGAATGTACACCCGCTGGGCGGAGCGCCATGGCTTCACCTGCAAGACCCTGGACTATCTGGACGGCGATGAGGCCGGTCTGAAGAGCGCCACCATCCTCATCGAGGGTGAGAACGCCTACGGCCACCTGCGCAGCGAGCACGGTGTTCACCGGCTGGTGCGGGTGTCCCCCTTTGACGCCAACGCCCGGCGGCAGACCTCCTTTGCCGCCATTGAGGTCATGCCCGACCTGCCCGAGGACGCCGACGTGGAGATCCGGCCCGAGGACTACGAGATGCAGGTCTTCCGTTCCTCCGGCGCCGGTGGTCAGCACATCAACAAGACCTCCTCCGCCGTCCGTCTGATCCACCACGCTACCGGTATCGTGGTTTCCTGCCAGACCGAGCGCAGTCAGTTCCAGAACAAGGACACCTGTCTGCGGATGCTGCGGGCCAAGCTGGTGGAGCTGAAGATGCAGCAGCACGCCGAGAAGATCTCCGACATCAAGGGCGTGCAGCTGAAGATTGAGTGGGGCAGCCAGATCCGTTCCTACGTATTCATGCCCTACCAGCTGGTGAAGGACAACCGCACCGGCTATGAGACCAGCAATGTCAACGGCGTGATGGACGGCGACCTGGACGGGTTCATCAATGCCTATCTGAAGGCGGAGGCCACCGGCAACTGGGCGGAGAAGTGATCCGCCGATATTAAAGGAGAGCATTGCCATGCTGAAGGTGCTTTATCTGCTGAACTACGCGGGCAAGGCGGGGACCGAGCGGTATGTGGAGACTCTGGTCAAATACCTCTCCGCCGACGGACTGGTCCAGCCCTTCTTTGCCTATAACGAGGGCGGGCTGCTGGTGGAGCGGCTGGAGGCCATGGGAGTCCCCTGCCGCCAGATCACCATGCGCCGCCGGTTTGACAAGCAGGCCGCAAAAGCTCTGGCCCAGCTGTGCCGGGAGTGGGATATCGACCTGATCCACTGCCACTACCTGCGGGAGCACTACACCGCCCTGCTGGCCAAGAAGTACAACAAGAAGATCCGAGTGGTGTACACCAACCATTTTGTACTGGCAAACGATTTTGTTACCCGCCTGTCCAACCGTTGGATGGATAAGCGGCAGGACCAGATGATCGCTGTGTGCAACAAGGGCAAGGAACAGCTCATTGTCAACGGCTGGAGCGCTGACCGGATCCAGGTCATTTTCAACGCCGTGGATCTGGAGGCATGGGCGGGAGATCGGTCTGAATCCACCCTGCGCTCCGAGCTGGGGCTGCCTGAGGACCAGTTTGTGATGCTGTGTGCCTCCCGTTTCGCCGACGACAAAGGACACAAGTATCTCATCGACTCGGTGAAGCGGCTGACTCAGCTGACGGATAAGCCCTTTACCCTGGTGTTGGCAGGGGACGGCCCCCTGCTGGAGCCCTCCAAGGCCCAGGTCAAAGAGCTGGGGCTGGAGGAGCAGGTGAAATTCATCGGCTTCCGCAAGGACATCAAGAACCTGTACAAGGGTTCCGACCTGTATGTCAATTCTTCTCAGCACGAGGCGCTGTCCTTCCTCATCATCGAGGCCATGGCCGCCGGCCTGCCGGTGATTGCCACCGATATGGGGGGCAACTCCGATATCGTCAACGATGAGGCGGGATGCGGCCTGCTGGTGACCTATGATGATCCCGACTCCATGGCAGGGGCCATGAAGCGGTTTTTGGAGGACCCCGACTTTACCGCACAGTGTCGGGCCAACGCCCTGCGGACCATTGAGGAGAAGTTCGAGATCCACAAGATGGCGAAAGTCACTTACGGTGTCTATGAGAAGGCTCTTCACGACTGATTCCAAGGAGTAAAAAAGCCATATGTCTATCGCAACAAACAGTCTTTTTGTCCGGTTCTTCCTGGCCTTCTGGTTGGGAGTCCGGCATGCCTGGGGAGGCAGCCTGCCCGGCCGGGTGTGTGCCGGCCTGGAACGGTGGTTTACCAGACAGCTCCGGGGCAGCGCCATCTTCCGCTTTGTGTGGCGGGAGGGCACGGTGCCCAAGGCCTGGCCCAATAGCCTGTCCTGTCAGCTGTTTACCGGCATTATCAATATCCCCTGCGCCATCTGTAAATGGATCTACAAGATCGGCCGCCCGGTGTGGGACGGCAGCCTGTTCTGTCGCTTTCTGGGCGCCGTGGGCGGGGCGGGGTTCTTCTTCCTGGGCCTGTTCATGCTGGTCATGCTGGTAGCTCCCCATGAGATGTGGAACAACACTTATGGCCTGCTGGGCGTGATGGCCGTTACCGGCCTGTTCATCATCGGCAGCGCCTCCCGGGCCCGTGACCGGCTGGAGTTGGACACCCTGGGCCCCTATATGACCCTCTACATGGCCTTCATCTGCATTGCCCTGGTTGGGTCCATTTCCACCCGTCTGTCCATGCGCTTCTTTGCCTTCCACCTGACCGCCTTCCTGCTGGTACTGCTGGTGGTGAGCACCGTGCGCAAGTATGAGCAGCTCCAGCTGATGGTGGCTCTGGCGGTACTGGGCCTCTCCGTTGCCGCCCTCTATGGCTGCTACCAGGGATATGTGGGCGTGGAGGTGGTGGCCTCCCAGCAGGATATGACCGTCAACGCCGGTATGCCCGGCCGGGTCTATTCCTTCTTTGACAATCCCAATAACTTTGCCGAGCAGCTGGTCATGCTGCTGCCGCTGGACATGGCCCTCTTCCTCAACTCCCGCTGGCGGGGCAAGATCCTCTCCTTGTTGGCCCTGTGCGTGGGCGTGGTGGCCATCGGCCTGACCTACGGCCGTTCCTGCTGGATCGGTCTGACGCTGGCAGTGCTGGTCTTCCTGGCCCTCATGGACTGGCGGTGGGTACCCCTGTTTATCCTGGCCGGGGTGGTGGCTATCCCCTTCCTGCCGGAGACCATCTACAACCGGATCCTCACCATCACCAACACCCAGGATAGCTCCACCCAGTACCGCTTTGAGATTTACTCCACCACGGAGAACCTGATGCGGGACCACTGGGTCAAGGGCGTGGGCTTGGGCACCGACGTGATGAAGCAGGTGTTCCAGACCTATCCCACAAACTTTGACGGCACCTATCCCATCCATACCCACAACAATTACCTGCAGATGTGGGCGGAAGCTGGTATCTGGGGCATTATCTCCTTCCTGGCGCTGCTGCTCTATCAGCTGAAGTGCGGTGTCAAGGCCTTCCGGGCCGCCCTGGACAAGCGTACCAAGCGGATGCTGGCCGCCGGACTGGGCGCCTTCTGTGGTATCCTGGTGGTCAGTGTGGCCGAGTACACCTGGTTCTACCCCCGGAATATGTTCACCTACTGGTTCCTCTTCGGCGTCATTGCCGCCTGCGTCAAGCTGGTCCGGCAGGAACAGAAGAAAAAGGCTTAATCAGAGATACAGGGCGCCTGCTTTTGCAGGCGCCCTGTTTTTTCTTAGGTATCCAATTCCAAGTAACGGAGGGTATTCGTCTGGCTGTCGTAGCAGGCGAAGGTGTAGTTCTGGGAGTAACGGTGGAACATGCTGCCCTCACCGTCGGTCTGACGGTCCATCAGGTACCACCAGCCCTCCTCCGGCACCGGCCACCCTGCCATCCCGGCCCCGCCGCCCCAAAGGAACTGCTCCATCTCCTCATCCATGGGGAAGGGGTTCCAGCGGCCGCTGGGGTGGGAGGAGACGCTTTCGGCTACCGTGGCTCCATCCTCCGGAGAAAAGACCAGCTCCATGTGGAGCAGGCCGTCCCCGTGAAAGCCGCCGTGGCTGTCGGCAACGGAAAAACTCTGGTACGCGGGCAAATCCAGGTCAAGCTGACGGGCGGCATAGCCAGGTGAGTCACTTCTGCCGTTGCAGGATGCCAGAAGAAGCAGCGCCAGCAGCATGGAGATAAAATGAATCATCCCGATTTTCCTCCCAGGTACCGGCGCACCAGAGCGCCGCCGTTGAGCAGCAGGCTTACCGCCGTCAGCACTGTGGCGGAGAGCAGCATGGCGCCGGCGGTGTCCATCAGAGTGGACCAGTCCTCACACTGTACCCCGCCGTAAAAGTAGGTGCAGGCCAGCAGCAGAGCCAGCGCGCAGCAGATCAGGCTGCACACGCTGAGCGGCTCCTTCCTGCTGACCAGTGCGGCCACCCCCAGCCCCCAGGACAGCATCCCCAGGCCAAGAGCGCCCAACAGGATCATAGCGACCAATACCGCCATGGCTCACTCCTCCTCCGGTACATATTCCAGGATGTCCCCGGGCTGGCAGTCCAGGGCCTTGCAGATGGCCTCCAGGGTGGTGAAGCGCACCGCCCGGGCGTGATTGTTTTTCAGAATGGACAGATTGGCCAGGGTGACGTCCACCTTGGCGGACAGCTCGTTGAGGCTCATTTTCCGCTTGGCCATCATCACATCCAGGTTTACAACGATGGGCATGGGAACACCTCCTCAAATGGTCAGGTCGTTTTCCGCCTTCATTTCCGCTGCCTGGCGGAAGAGGGCGGACATGACCAGACAGAGCAGCCCGCCTAGGAAGAACAGGGGGACAAAGAGAGCGTTGTAGCTGAACAGGGGAGCCATGGACTGGTCATAGCACAGCCGCCAGATCACCCGGATCAGAGCGGCGGCCGAGATGAGAAAGCAGCAGACCCCGGCGCGGAACAGGTTGAGGCGGTTCTCCATGCAGAAGGGGGTGGCTTTGAGAATGGTATTCAGCACCCGTCGGCCCTGCCACAGGATGACCGCCATACATCCGCCGCAGAAGAGCAGGAAACCGGACAAAACATCCGCGTAAGGACCGTTGAAGCCCAACAGGGACCAACCCCCGATGAGCAGCATGTGCAGCGTGTCGTCGATATCATAATCCCACCACGCCGCAAGACCCTGCTGCAGGCTGATGTGTACCAGTCCCGGCACCATGATCAGCGCAATGAGATTGCACACAAAGGTGATGGTCACCAGTATTTTCAGTATGTGGGCCAGCTTCTGAACGCCGGTTCGCTCCATAGCGATCCCTCCTTTGGCATCACTGTACCATGGGCAGCATTGTTTGTCAATGTATTTTTATCGTTTATCAATATAGATGAAGCGGCAGAGGAAAAGTGTGAACGGATGCGGAAACAGAATTGACGGACCAAAACCGGGTTGATATAATCAAAAAAGGAGGAAACTTAAACGCGTCAGGTCAAAAGGAGGTTTATACCCCATGAAACGACTGCACATCCGAAATGCCAGACTGCGGGGGCGGGAGGCCCAGGCGGATATTCTGGTGGAGCAAGGACGGATCACTCAGATCGCGGACCAACTGACACAGCCCTGTGACCAGGTGCTGGACGCGGAGGGTGGACTGGTGGTTCCGGCCTTTCTGGACCCCCATATCCACCTGGACAAGGTCAATGTCAGCGATGTGACCGGCCCCAACAGGAGCGGAACGCTGAAGGAGGCCATTGCCCTTCTGTGGGAGAAGAAGCGCAGCTATACCGTGGAGGATATCGTGGCCCGGGGAGAAGATGTGGTCCGCCGGGCGGTGGCAAACGGCACGCTGGGGATGCGCAGTCATGTGGATGTGGACACCATCGGCGGCCTGACTCCGCTGGAGGGCGTGCTGGAGCTGCGGGAGCGGTATCGCAGCGCCATTGATCTGCAAATCGTGGCTTTCCCTCAGGAGGGGATTCAAAAGGACCCGGGTTGTGCGGAGTTGATGCGGCAGGCCATGGAACGGGGAGCCGACGTGGTGGGCGGAATGCCCGCCAATGAGGCCAGCCCGGCGGACAGCCTGGCCCACGTCAAATACTGCTTTGATCTGGCGGAGCAGTTCAACGCCGAGATTGACATGCACATCGATGAGACCGACGACCCCTTCTACCGCACCCTGGAAATGGTGGCGGACGAAGCCATGGCCCGGAACTTTGCCCCCGGGCGGGTGACGGCGGGTCACACCTGCGCACTGGCGGCCTATGACGACCACTATGCCAGCTATGTCATTGATAAGGTGAAGGAGGCGGGAATCCAGGTCATCACCAATCCCGCCACAAATCTGATGCTGCAGGGACGGGAGGACCGGCAGCCCATCCGGCGGGGCATTACCCGGGTCAAGCAGCTGCTGGAGGCCGGGGTCAACGTCAGCTTTGGACAGGACTGCATCAAGGATACCTTCTACCCCTACGGCAGCGCGGATATGCTGCAGGTGGCCAACCTGTTGGCCCACGCCGCCCAGATGAGCCTGCCGGGGGAGATCGAGCGGGTCCTTGATATGATCACCACCGGGGCAAATCAGATCCTGAAGCTGCCCGGTTACGGGGTGGAGCCCGGCTGCCGGGCCGACCTGGTGATCCTGTCTGTATCCAGCGCCGCAGAGGCCATCCGCCTGGCGCCCCCCAGACGGTGGGTCATCCGGAACGGGGAGGTCATTGCCTGGAACAAGGTGGAGCAGGCCCTGTTCCTTTAAAAGAAAGGATGCTGCAGTATATCGGCTTCTTCACAAAATATCAGGCCCCGCCGCATTTTGCGGCGGGGCCTGTAACATTTTGCCGGAGAAAACCGTGTATCATACAGAAAGGGCGAAAGGAGCGTGGGCTATGGAGCGGGAGGAGGCGGCCCGGCTGGTGGAACAGTACAGCACGGCGGTGTACCGGCTGGCCTACGCCAGGACCGGGAACCGGGAGGACGCGGAGGACATCACCCAGGAGACCTTTCTGCGGCTGGTGCGGTCAGTCCCCGCCTTTCGGGACGGGGAGCACTGCAAAGCCTGGCTGCTGCGGGTGGCCGCCAACTGCGCGGGGGATCTGCACCGTTCCCCCTGGCGCAGGCGTGCGGTGCCATTGGAGGAGGCGGGGCAGATGGCCGCGCCGGAGTTGCCGGAGGAGCAGGGGATGGAGTCTGCCGTCCTGGCGCTGCCTGAGGATTACCGGGTGGTAGTTCATCTCTATTATTACGAGGAGCTGAGTACCGCGGAGATTGCCAAGGTGCTGGGCAAGCGGGAGGGGACCATCCGCACCCGCCTGAGCCGGGCGCGGGCCATGCTGCGGGAGGATTTGGAGGAGGGAGAAACGCCATGCTGAAGCAGGATTATCAGACCTGGATGGACCGGGTGGAGCCGGATAAGGACTTTCAGGTCCGGCTGACAGAGGCCATGGCAGTCCAGCCGGTCCGGAGGCCCCGGCGGATCTGGCGTACCGTGCTGGCAGCGGCGGCGGTGTGCGGCGTACTGATGGTATCGGCCTTTGCTCTGTCGCCCACCCTGCGGCAGATGCTGGAAAGCGCTATGGGAGGATATACGGAATATGCCCGGCCGGTGGAGGGGGCGGATGTATCCAACGGGATGGAGCTTCGGGTGGTGTCTGCGCTGAACAGCGGCTCCATCCTCAAGGTTTATGCCGAACTGCGCAATTTGGATGGGGAACTGGTCTGCGATACGCTGCGTATGAGCGGGATACTCATTCCGCTTGAAGGGGGCAAGGACACTGGCTCCATAACCAGCAGAGCGGAGTGGGTGGGGTATGAGGAAGAGAGTGAGACTGCGCTCCTGGAGTTTACAGCGTGGGGATTTTCAACACCCATTGGGGACCGGTTGGAACTATCCGCTGTCGTCCTGCCGCCGTTGGGAGAGTTGGAGATCATCTATGACTGGAAGATCGCGTTTACGACGGAAGAGCTGCCGGTCAGAAGGATTCCGCTGAATGGGGAGGTTTCCGGTACCCCATTGCTCCAGGCGGAGCTGTCCGCCCTGGGTGTGACCATCCAAACCGACGGCGGGAATACCGTCGACGCATTCCCACTAACCGTTTTTTGCAAAGACGGCAGACGCCTGCCCCTGACCCATGGGGGCGGGGGCAGCGTGGGAGATCCACAGCTGACTGCCCGGCTGACCTGCTGGGAATATGATGAGCCGGTGGAGCCAGAGGAGGTGACCGGCCTGGCCCTGGGCCAGTGGTACGTCCCTTTGGAGGGGGAGAACGCCGGTCGGGGCTATTGGCTGGTGGAGCAGCCTTAAATTTCATCAGGCCTCGCCGCATTTTGCGGCGGGGCCTGATGGTTTTTCTTGCATTGATGCTGCATTTCTAGTATAATATTCTGGATTATGGAGGCGGCAGACGCCGCCAGGACAAGATACAAGGAAGTGCAGTCAATGAAGTACGATTTTGCTGCCATCGAGCCTAAGTGGCAGAAAAAATGGGCAGAGGAAAAGACCTTCCACTGTGAGAACCACAGTGATAAACCCAAGTTCTACGGCCTGGTGGAGTTCCCCTATCCCTCCGGACAGGGCCTGCACGTGGGTCACACCCGCCCTTATACCGCCATGGACGTGGTGGCCCGCAAGAAGCGGATGGACGGCTACAATGTGCTGTTCCCCATGGGCTACGATGCCTTCGGCCTGCCCACCGAGAACTACGCCATCAAGAATCACATCCACCCCGCCAAGGTGACCCACGACAACATTGAGAACTTCACCAAGCAGCTCCATATGCTGGGCTACTCCTTTGATTGGGACCGGGTCATCAACACCACCGATCCCGCCTACTACAAGTGGACCCAGTGGATCTTCCTCCAGCTGTATAAGCACGGCCTGGCCTACAAGACCACCATGCCTGTGAACTGGTGCACCTCCTGTAAGTGCGTGCTGGCCAACGAGGAGGTTGTGGACGGCGTATGCGAGCGCTGCGGCGCCCCCGTGGTCCGCAAGGAGAAGAGCCAGTGGATGCTCAAGATCACCGAGTACGCCCAGCGGCTCATCGACGACCTGGATGACCTGGACTTCATCGAGCGGGTCAAGACCCAGCAGAAGAACTGGATCGGCCGCTCCACCGGCGCCGAGGTCACCTTCAAGGCCACCACCGGCGAGGATATCGTGGTGTTCACCACCCGGCCCGACACCCTGTTCGGCGCTACCTATATGGTGCTCTCTCCCGAGCACGCCCTGGTGCGGAGCTGGCTGGAGAGCGGCAAGCTGGCCAATGCCGATGAGGTCAAGGCCTATCAGACTGCCGCCGCTTCCAAGTCCGACCTGGAGCGCACTGAGCTCAACAAGGAGAAGACCGGCGTGTGCCTGGACGGCGTGAAGGGCATCAATCCCGTCAACGGCAAGGAGATCCCCATCTTCATCTCCGACTATGTGCTGGCCACCTACGGCACCGGCGCCATCATGGCCGTGCCCGCCCACGACGACCGCGACTGGGAGTTTGCCAAGAAGTTCGGCTGCGAGATCATCGAGGTGGTCTCCGGCGGCGAGGACGTGCAGAAGGCCGCCTTTACCGCCAAGGACGAGACCGGTATCCTGGTCAACTCCGACTTCCTCAATGGCCTGACCGTGAAGGACGCCATCCCCGTCATCACCAAGTGGCTGGAGGAGAAGGGCATCGGCGAGGCCAAGGTCAACTATAAGCTCCGTGACTGGGTGTTCTCCCGTCAGCGCTACTGGGGCGAGCCCATCCCCATGGTTTACTGCGAGAAGTGCGGCTGGCAGCCCCTCAGCGAGGACCAGCTGCCCCTGCTGCTCCCCGATGTGGACTCCTATGAGCCCACCGACGACGGCGAGTCCCCCATCTCCAAGATGACCGACTGGGTCAACACCACCTGCCCCCACTGCGGCGGCCCTGCCAAGCGTGAGACCGACACCATGCCCCAGTGGGCCGGCTCCTCCTGGTACTTCCTGCGCTATATGGACCCCCACAATGATAAGGCCCTGGCCTCCAAGGAGGCTCTGGAGTACTGGAGCCCCGTGGACTGGTACAACGGCGGCATGGAGCACACCACCCTGCACCTGCTGTACAGCCGGTTCTGGCACAAGTTCCTCTATGACATCGGCGTGGTGCCCACCAAGGAGCCCTACCAGAAGCGCACCTCCCATGGCATGATCCTGGGCGAGGGCGGCGAGAAGATGTCCAAGAGCCGGGGCAACGTGGTCAACCCCAACGACGTGGTGGCCCAGTACGGCGCCGACACTATGCGCACCTATATCATGTTCATCGGTGACTTTGAGAAGGCCGCCTCCTGGAGCGATAACGCCGTCAAGGGCTGCAAGCGCTTCCTGGACCGTGTGTGGAATCTGTCCGAGAATCTGACCGATTCCATGGAGTACACCCCCGCCAACGAGAGCGCCATCCACAAGGCCATCAAGAAGGTGGCCGACGACATCGAGGCCATGAAGTTCAATACCGCCATTGCCGCCCTGATGGCTCTGGTCAACGACTTCTACCAGAACGGCTGCTCCAAGGGTGACTACAAGACCCTGCTGCTGATGCTCTCCCCCTTCGCGCCTCACATGTGCGAGGAGCTGTGGGAGATGCTGGGCTTCAATGCCGACGGCATGGCCTGCCAGCAGGCCTGGCCCGCCTACGACGAGAGCAAGACCGTGGCCGCTGAGGTGCAGATGGCCGTTCAGGTGTGCGGCAAGCTGCGGGCTACCGTCACCGTGCCCATGGACAGCGATGAGGCCACCGTGGTGGCCGCCGCTCTGGCCGACCCCAAGGTGCAGAAGTTCACCGAGGGCAAGAACCTGGTCAAGACCATTCTGGTGCCCAACAAGCTGGTCAACCTGATCGCCAAGTAAGCGCGTTTCCACAGGGTTTTGAGAGGGTAGAAAAAAGAAAGAAAAATCTGCTCTTGACATTTGCTTGCGGATAGCATACAATGATTCTGTTAAAGCCATATCTATGTGTGGCCCTTTTGGCGGTGGAACCCCGCCGCTTCGGAGGGAGGGGAAGTCAATGTCGGAAGTCCATGTGAAGGACGGCGAGTCCTTGGAGAATGCGCTGAAGCGTTTCAAGCGCAGCTGTGCCAAGTCTGGCGTTCTGGCCGAGGTTCGCAAGCGTGAGCACTACGAGAGCCCGAGCGTTAAGCGCCGCAAGAAGTCTGAGGCCGCCCGCAAGAATCGCAAGAAGTATTACTAATACGACGAATCACAGGACCCCGCGCCGTTGGCGCGGGGTCCTGTTGCGTTTTTTATGGCCGCTGTCCGGACAGAATATCCTCCAACAGATCCTCCACCTGGGGGTAGGACAACACCGCCTGGCGGATGCCCAGATCCCGGGCCACCCGCAGCTTCTTGCGGATGGAGCCTGCGTCGTCAAAGAGCACGAAGTGAGCGCCATTCTCCCGGGACATGTAAGTAAAGTAGTGGGCGCACAGCTCACTGGAGAAAAAGACAGAGGGGCTGCGCTCTTCCAGCATCTGGGCCAGCTCCTCCCGGGACAGGGGCTGTCCCTGTCCGGTGGGGGAGGGGAGATAGAAGTCCTCCGCCACCCGCTCCACCGCCAGCGTCACCCGCTCCGGCCCGTAGGCCGCGGCGGCCTCCCGCAGCCGCTGGACCAGGGAGCCGCCGGAGAGGGCGGAGGAGATGAGCACCTGGGTATGCTGGGCACAGCTGCCGTAGGCCTCGGGCACATAGAGGGGCCAGCCCCGCTTCCGGGTGAGGCCGGACAGGGTCTGAACGATCTCCGCCAGCAGGGGGAGGGGGCGGCCCTCGAAGTCGCATAAAATGCCGTCATAGCCCCGGGCGGAGCACTCCCGGATTACCTCCTGACAGAAGGGACCGGCCTCGCCCCGGCCATCGAAGCCGACGCAGTCCAGGGCCATCAGGCCCCCACGGACGGATATGGGCATATTGGCCCGGAAGAGATGGGGCCCGCCGCCTACCCGGTAGGCGGCGTGGGCCACCGGCAGGCCAAACCGCAGGGCCGCCCGGCTGTGGGCGGGCGGTGCGGTGAGAAGGATGGTGGAATTCGGCTGCATATGAGCTACCCCCTTGTCCAAGTTGTAAGAAGCGTGTATAATTCTATGCGGACCAGACTGCAAATAGACGAGGTGAAGCCATGCTGACGGCCCACTGGTCAGGAAAGACCATTTACGACATCGATCCCGCCGCTTTGGCAAGGCGGGGCATCCGCCTGCTGCTGGCCGATCTGGACAATACCCTGGTGCCCTACGGTGTGCCGGAGCCCACCCAGCCGGTGCGGGAGTGGACGGCGGCCCTGCAGGCCCAGGGGGTCACCCTGTTCGTGCTGTCCAACAACCGGCACCCCCAGCGGCCGGAGCGGTTTTCCAAAGCACTGGGCGTGCCCTATATCGGCCACGCCGGCAAGCCCAAGCCGGGCTCCTTTTACAAGGCCATGGAACAGATGGGCTGCACGCCGGAGCAGACTGCCATTGTGGGGGATCAGATCTTTACCGATATTCTGGGCGGCAGCCGGGCCGGGGTGACCACATTGCTGGTGGAGCCCATCCGGCTGGCGGGCAATCCGGGGCGCTACCTGCGGTACGCCGCCGAGTGGCCCTTCCGCGCCCTGACAAAAAGGAGAGCAAAACCGTTATGAGCGCAATCTTCGGCCCTGCGGGCAACGCAGAGTCCTTTCCCTATAAATCCTCGGTGGACGCCCCCCGGTGGCTGGCTGGGCTTGGCCTGGACTGCTACGAGTACCAGTGCGGCAAGGGCGTCAACGTGGGGGAGGAGACTGCCCGCAAGGTGGGGGCGGCGGCAAAGGAAGCGGGCATTTCTCTGTCCCTCCACGCCCCCTACTTTATCAACCTGGCCAATCCCGACCCTGAGAACCTGCAGAAGACCATCGGCTATATCACCGCCGCCTGCCGGGCGGCCGACTGGATGGGGGCCACTCGGGTGGTGATCCACTCGGGTGCCCTGATGAAGCGCACCCGGAGGGAGGCACAGGACATCGCCCTGAACTCCCTGAAGGCGGTGGTGGCCGCCTGTGACGACGCCGGCTTCGGCCACATTACGCTCTGTCCAGAGACCATGGGCAAGATCAACCAGCTGGGGGATCTGGACGAGGTGCTGGAGCTGTGTACCCTGGACGGGCGGCTCACCCCCTGCGTGGACTTCGGCCACCTGTACGCCCGCTCCCTGGGAGAGCTGGAGGGCCGCGAGGCCTGCGTGAAGATGCTGGACCGTATCAAAGAGGTGCTGGGAGAGGAGCGGGCCAGCCGTTTCCACAGCCATTTCTCCAAAATTCAGTTCACCCCCAACGGGGGAGAGAAAATGCACCTGACCTTTGACCAAGAGGACTTCGGGCCCGACCCGGAGCCCCTGATGGCGGAGGTGGCCCGCCGGGGCTGGAGCCCCACCTTTATCTGTGAGTCCGCCGGTACCCAGGCGGAGGACGCGTTGACTATGAAAAAACTGTACCAAAGCGCCCTGTAGGGTGCTGCGGCGCGAGATAGAAAGGAAGTCTTTATCATGAATCATCTGAATCAGATCGCGGCCAAGCTGGACCAGTACAAGCTGGATGCCATGCTCATCACCAGTGAGCCTGGCGAGTTCTATGCCATCGGTTTCCACGGCGAGGGCATGGTCATCGTGACCCGCAGCGAGAGCCGCTATTTCACCGACTCCCGGTACATCGAGGCTGCCGGCAATCTGGTCACCGGCGCCAATATCACCATGACCGACAGAAACAAGAACTTCATGGTGCTGGCCGAGCAGGCGGTCCAGGAGCTGGGCATCCAGAAGCTGGGCTTTGAGGAAGGTTATGTGACCGTGGCCTCCTACAATCAGTATGCCAAGCTGCCTTGTGAGCTGGTGCCCGCCCAGAGCCTGGTGAACGACCTGCGTGCTGCCAAGGACGAGGAAGAGATCGCCCTGATGAAGAAGGCCCAGGAGATCACCGACCAGGCCTTCGACGCCATCCTGAAGTTCATTCAGCCCGGCATGACCGAGCAGGAGATCGCCGCCCGTCTCCAGTATGAAATGCTGCTCCGCGGTGCCGACAAGATGAGCTTTGATCCCATCGTGGTGTCCGGCCCCAACGGTTCCCTGCCCCACGGCATCCCCAGTGAGAAGAAGGTCCAGAAAGGTGAGTTCCTCACCATGGACTTTGGCTGCAAGTACGGCGGTTACTGCTCCGACATGACCCGTACCATCGCCCTGGGCGAGCCCACCGAGGAGATGCGCAAGGTGTATGACACCGTGCTGAAGGCTCAGCTGGCCGGCATTGCCAAGGCCAAGGCGGGCGTGCCCGGCAAGGAGATCCACACCGCCGCTGCCCAGGTGATTGAGGAGGCCGGTTACGGGGCATACTTTGGACACGGCTTCGGCCACAGCGTTGGCATCGAGATCCACGAGTGCCCCAACGCCAACGGCCGGGACGAGACCCCCATGCCCGTGGGCGCCGCCGTTTCCGCCGAGCCCGGCATCTATCTGCCCGGCAAGTTCGGCGTGCGGATCGAGGACGTGCTCATCTACACCGAGGAGGGCAATGTGAACCTGACCAAATCGCCCAAAGAACTGATTATTCTGTAAAAAGCCTTGCAATGAGGGAAATAATAGGGTAAAATGACTTAGCTGAATTATAGAAATACCTTTTGGAGGATGAAGTTCAATGCCTACGATTTCTGCCAGTGATTTCCGCAATGGTGTGACCTTTGAGATGGACGGCCAGGTTATGCAGGTCGTCGAGTTCCAGCACGTCAAGCCCGGCAAGGGTGCCGCGTTCGTCCGTACCAAGATGAAGAACGTCATCACCGGCGGCGTGACTGAGACCTCTTTCAACCCCACTGCCAAGTTTGAGCAGGCCTATGTGGAGCGCAAGGACATGGAGTACAGCTACAATGACGGCGATCTGTACTACTTCATGGACCCCGAGACCTACGATCTGGTGCCCATCGGCTCCGAGCTGCTGGGTGACAACTTCCGCTTCGTGAAGGAGAACATGGTCTGCAAGATCAACTCCTACAAGGGCAAGATCTTTGCCGTGGAGCCCCCCACCTTTGTGGAGCTGGAGGTCAGCGAGACCGATCCCGGCTTCAAGGGCGACACCGCCACCAACGTGACCAAGCCCGCCACCCTGGAGACCGGCGCTGAGATCAAGGTGCCTCTGTTCATCAACCCCGGCGACAAGATCAAGATCGACACCCGTACCGGCGAGTACCTGGAGCGTTGTAAAGCCTAAACGGACAATTTTCAGGCCCTTCGTGGCCGACGACTGAGAAAAGGAGAACCAGTTATGACGATTTCTGAGAAGGTCGCGTATCTGAAGGGCCTGGCTGAGGGCCTGAATATTGACACCGAGAAGTCCAAGGAAGGCAAGCTCATCTCCGTGATGATCGGCATCCTGGAGGAGATCGGCATGTCCATTGAGGACCTGGAGGAGAACACCGTGGCTCTGGGCGAGGAGATCGACGCCATCTCCGACGACCTGGCCGACGTGGAGAAGGCCGTCTTTGAGGACGAGGACGACGAGGATGAGGACGACTGCTGCTGCGGTGACGACGACTTCTTCGAGACCGAGTGCCCCAACTGCGGCGAGACCCTGGTCATCGACGAGTCCGTCCTGGATGAGGGCGTGATCCAGTGCCCCAACTGCAAGCAGAAGTTCGCCCTGGACCTGTCCGACGACTGCTGCTGCGGCGATGAGGACGAGGACGACTGCGGCTGTGGCTGCGGCTGCGAGGACCACGACCACGAGGACTAAGTCCGGCTGTTTCAGAAGGAGCGCTGCGGAGTTTCCGCGGCGCTCCTTTTGTGTTTGGGCGAAGTTTTTGCTTATGACCATAAATTCAGTAGGATTTTGGTGAAAATGGCGGGGGATGTTACTTGCGTCACTGGCTGGCAGCGTAGTATAATGAGCACGGATTAGAATAGATTAACTTGGAAGCAGTGGATGAGATAAGATGAAGATACAAGAGACACAAAACCATAAGACGCTGGAGGAGGTCCAGCCTGGGGAACAGGGCATCATCCTGCGGGTGGGCAACGACCGGGGACCGGTAAAGCGCCGCCTGGTGGACATGGGCCTTACCCCCGGCACCCAGGTGATGGTGCGTAAGGTGGCTCCCTTTGGCGACCCGGTGGAGCTCAACCTGCGGGGCTATGAGCTCTCCCTGCGGAAATCGGACGCCGCTCAAATCCTCATTGCCACCGGCGAGGAGGGGGAGGAGCGGGCTCAGGTGCGCCGCCAGCGCATGGGTATGGTACAGCATCTGCCTGATGAGGAGACTCTGCGCCGGATGAGTGCCGACCACGCCCATGAGGCCGCCGAGCACGGCGGCGTGCCCGACTACGCCAGCCATGATACCCGGGAAATGAAGCTGGCCCTGGTGGGCAACCCCAACTGCGGCAAGACCACCCTGTTCAACGCCCTCACCGGCTCCAATCAGTATGTGGGCAACTGGCCCGGCGTGACGGTGGAGAAGAAGGAGGGCAGGGCGGAGGTGGACGGAAAGTCCGTCACCATTGTGGACCTGCCCGGCATCTACTCCATGTCCCCCTACTCCATGGAGGAGATCGTGGCCCGGGACTTCATTGTGGGGGAGCGACCCGACGCCATCATCGATATCATTGACGCCACCAACATCGAGCGCAACCTCTATCTGACCGCCCAGCTGTTGGAGCTGGAGCGGCCCATGGTCATCGCCCTGAACTTCATGGACGAGGTGGAGAAGCACGGGGACAGCATCGATGTGGACCAGCTGTCCAAGACCCTGGGCGTGCCGGTGATTCCCATCACCGCCCGGTCGGGCAAGAACATCCAGAAGCTGCTGGAGGTGGCCCACAATCAGATGCATGTGGGGGTCACGGTGGAGCCCGACGACCTGTACGACGACTTTACCCACCAGATCCACCATAAGGTGGGCGAGCTGATCCACGACAAGGCCTATGCCGCCCACATCCCCGCCCACTGGGCCTCCATCAAGCTCATTGAGGGGGACCAGCTGGTGGAGGAGGCCCTGGGGCTCAGCGGCCTGGAGAAGGCCGCCCTGGAGCGGACCTGCCAGGAGTATGAGAACGCCTATGATCTGGGCGACCGGGAGACCCTCATTGCTGACGCCCGGTATCAGTTCATTCAGAAGGTGGTGGAGGGCTGTGTCAAACGGGGACGGCCCCTGGGCACCCCCACCCTGTCCGACCGGATCGACGCCATCGTCACCCACAAGTTTTTGGCCATCCCCGTGTTCCTGCTGATGATGCTGGCCATGTTCGCCCTCACCTTTGGTCCCGGCCAGATGCTGGCCGACGGGGTGGATACCCTCATCGGCGGCTATTTTGCCGACTGGGTGCGGGGGGGCCTGGCTGCCGCCGGCACCGCGCCCTGGGTGGAGGCCCTGCTGGTGGATGGCGTTATCGCCGGCGTGGGCGGCGTACTTACCTTCCTGCCCCAGATCGCCATTCTGTTCCTCTTCCTGTCCTTCCTGGAGGACTCGGGCTACATGGCCCGGGCCGCCTTTATCATGGACCGGCTGCTGCGGCGCTTTGGCCTGTCCGGCAAGGCCTTTATCCCCATGCTGATGGGCTTCGGCTGCACGGTGCCCGCCGTCATGGGCGCCCGCACCATGGAGAATGAGAAGGACCGCCGCATGACCATCATGCTGGTGCCCTTCATGTCCTGCTCCGCCCGGCTGCCGGTGTACGGCCTGCTCACCGCTGCCTTCTTCCCCAAATACGGCGGGCTGGTGGTATTCTCCCTCTATCTGCTGGGCCTGATCTTCGCCATTCTCTCGGGTATCCTGCTGAAAAAGCTGGTGTTCAAGGGGGAGCCCGCCGCCTTTGTGCTGGAGCTGCCCCCCTACCGCCTGCCCACTCTGAAGAACATCGCCCTCCATGTGTGGGAGAAGGTGAAGGGCTTCCTGGTGAAGGCCGGTACCCTGATCCTGGCCATGAGCGTGCTGCTGTGGTTCCTCCAGAGCTTTGGCTTTGAGGGCGGTACCTTTGGTATGGTGTCTGACGAGGCCTATTCCATCCTGGGCAGCATCGGCTCCTTCCTGGCCCCCATCTTTGTGCCTTTGGGCTTTGGCACCTGGCAGGCGGCGGTGGCCCTCCTCTCCGGCTTGATCGCCAAGGAGATGGTGGTGTCCTCCATGAGCATGTTCTACGGCTTCTCGGTGACCGCCAGCGTTGCTGCCATTGCCGCCGCCCTGGGCGGCACCTTCCAGAGCCCCCTGGCCGCCTACTCCTTCCTGGTGTTCGTCCTGCTCTACGTACCCTGCGTGGCGGCGGTATCCACCATCCGCAAGGAGATGAACTCCGTCAAGTGGACCCTGGCTTCCATCGGCTGGCAGCTGTGCGCTGCCTGGCTGGGTTCCTTCCTGGTGTACCAGATCGGCTCTCTGTTCCTGAGGTAATGTTATGCTGAAAATTCTCATTTACATCGGGGTGGCCGTCCTCATCATCTGGGCGGCGGTCTACCTGATCTACCGGTTCCACCAGAGCCTGAAGGGCAAGCGGGGGTGTGGCTGCGGCGGCTGCTCCAGCTGTCCCCACACCTACTGCCGCCACCGGAAGGCGCCGTAAAGGAGGGGTTATGATGGATGAAAAACGCAAGCAGCTCCAGGACTGGATCAGTGAGAGCGAGAACATTGTCTTTTTCGGCGGTGCCGGTGTCAGCACGGAATCGGGCATCCCGGACTTCCGCAGCGTGGACGGCCTGTACAATCAGCAGTACGCCTATCCGCCGGAGACCATTCTGAGCCACACCTTCTTTCAGAAGAATCCGGAGGAATTTTACCGCTTTTACCACAACAAGATGCTCTTCCCCGACGCCAAACCCAACGCCGCCCATTTGAAGCTGGCGGAGCTGGAGCGGGCGGGTAAGCTGAAGGCGGTGGTGACCCAGAACATCGACGGGCTCCATCAGGCGGCGGGCAGCGTCAACGTGTACGAGCTCCACGGCTCGGTCCACCGCAACTACTGCATGAAGTGCCATCAGTTCTACGACCTGGACTTTATGATGAAGAGCGATGGGGTGCCCCACTGTCCGGTGTGCGGCGGTATGATCAAACCCGATGTGGTGCTCTATGAGGAGTCCCTGGACCAGGAGACCATCGAAGCCGCCGTGCTGGCCATCTCCCGGGCGGATATGCTCATCATTGGCGGTACCTCTCTGGCGGTGTACCCGGCGGCGGGGCTGATCCGCTACTACCGGGGGAATAAGCTGACCCTCATCAACAAGAGCCCCACCCCCTACGACAAGGAGGCCGACCTGGTGATTGCCGGCCCCATCGGGGAAATTCTGGGGGCTGTTACAGTGTGATTCCTGCAAGGGACCTGTCGGGAGACAGGTCCCTTTTTTCCTTGTCAACCGACGGCCTTCCCGGTATAATGAAGGCACTACGGAAGGGGAGGCCGGCCTATGTTCGACTTCACACAGATCAGCCATTATCGGGAGAACAACCGTCTGGAGGCCAAGCTGGCCACCGGCGGCCTGCCCCACAGCATCTGGGAGACCTACTCCGCCTTTGCCAACAGCTACGGTGGGGTGATCCTGCTGGGTGTGGAGGAGCTGCCTGACCACAGCCTGCGGGTGCAGGGGCTGCTGGACCCCCAGGGCATGGTGGAGGAGCTCATCGCCGGCTTGGATGATCCGGCAGTGGTCAGCCTCAACATCCTCAAGGAGGAGGACATCCAGATCCTCCATGTGGACGGCGGGGACATCGTGGCCATCACGGTACCCATGGCCGAGCGGGACCAGCTGCCGGTATATATTGGAGGAAACCTCCGCCGGGGGGCCTATCGCCGCAGTGGGGATGGGGATTATCACTGTACCCAGGCGGAGCTGAACGCCATGCTGAGCGGCCGGTCCCATTGAGCACTTTTTGCGGTGAAAAAAGCCGGTGCAACCGGAAGTTTACGTGAAAAAACCCAAACGCAACTGCAAATTGGTTTCAGTTGCGTTTGGGTTTTGGTATGTTGTAGCCACCCTGAGAGGAGGCAAAGATCATGAGTTTTGGGACCAATTTACAATTTCTGCGGGATAAGGCCGGCATGACCCAGGAGGGGCTGGCCGAGGCTCTTCAGGTATCCCGACAGTCGGTGAGCAAGTGGGAGTCGGACACCAGCTTTCCGGAGATGGAAAAGCTGCTGGTGCTGTGCAAGATCTTCAGTGTGGATTTGGATACCCTGATCCGGGGAGATGTACAGGAGCATTATCAGACAGACGCCGCCGGATATGACCGCTTTATGAACTGGTTTTCCAACTGTGTTGCCCTGGGTGTGGGGCTCATCATCCTGTCTGTGAGTGGGGGGCTGGCCCTGTACGGCTTTGCGGGTTTTCCGGAAAACTGGGCGGGCGCGGTGCTGATCTCGGGGATTGCGGTGGCGGTGGCCATTTTGGTGGTGGCCGGCATGCGCTATGACCGATTTGAAAAGGAGTACCCGGTACTCCAGGATTTCTACCCCAAAGAGCAGCGGGAGCGGTTTCTCAACCGGTATCCATTCCTCATCGCTCTGCCCATCGCAGGCTTTTTCCTGGCGGTGGTATGGCTCATCCTGCTGGGAGAGACTGCTGAGCTGATAGGGGAGCGGGCGGAGGCCAAACTGATAGCGGTCTTTCTGTTCATTGTGGCTGTGGGCGTGGCGGTCCTGGTATGGGCCGGGCTGCGCAGAAGCAAGTATAACATTGAAGGATGGAATAAGGAGCACGATCCCAGTCCAGAGGCGACAGCCCTCCGAAAGAAGGAGAACTGGATCTGCGGCGCCATCATGATTGCCGCTACCGTGATCTATCTGATGGTGGGCTTTGGCTCCATGGCGGCATCGGGAGAATACGGGGACAGCTGGGGCTGGCGCTGGGGGTGGATCGTCTATCCCATTGCCGGTGTGATCTGCGCCCTGGCCTCCCATCTGCTGAAAAAAGGCGAAGAATGACAAAGAAGGCCTGCCGCATCAGCGGCAGGCCTTCTTCTGCTTGAATCTTACAGGTTGGCGTCCAGCACGGCGGTGTAGGCCTGGGGAGGCATCACACCCACCTTGCGGTCGAACTCCTTGCCGTCCTTCAGGAAGATAACGGTGGGGATGCTCATGACGCCGAAGCGCATGGCCAAATTGGGCTCATCGTCCACGTTGACCTTGCCCACCAGGGCCTTGCCCTCGTACTTGCCCGCCAGATCCTCCATCACAGGGGCCAGCATCTTGCAGGGGCCGCACCAGGAGGCCCAGAAGTCCACCATGGAGATACCGTTGGAAACCGCCTTGTCAAAGGCCTCGTTGGTCAGATGAATGATAGACATAGATAACATCCTTTCTCTGTATGAAAATCAGTTGAATTACTTACAAATGGTCCACATATTCCGCAGCTCGCAGGCCGGCCACCAGGCCTTCGCCTACAGCTTTGGATACCTGGAGGGGGAGGCCGGTGCAGTCACCGGCGGCAAAGACCCCGGGCAGGCTGGTGGACATGTTTCGGTCCACCTGGATATATCCGCCCTCCAGAGCCAGACCGGGGAGCAGATCTGCAGGGGCCACCGAGGGACGGAGGATGAATACCCCCTCGCAGGGGATGGTGGTGCTGCCGGCCCGCAGGGCCTCCACCTTGCCGCTGCCGGTGATCTCCACCTTGGCGGCCTTCACAAAGGGAATGTCGGGCCGCAGCCGTTCCGGGGCTTTGTCGCTGATATAGGTAACCTTGCACCCCAGCTCCTGGAGGTAGTTGGCTTCCTGGGGAGAGTCGGCAGCCTTGCCAACCACCGCCACCTCCTTGCCCCGATAGAGCATACCGTCGCAGGTGGCGCAGTAGCTGACGCCCCGACCAAGATATTCAGCCTCACCGGGATACTTGTTGGCCCACACCACACCGGTAGCCAATATAATGGCCTTGGCCTGCTCCATCTCGGAGCCGATGCTGAGATAGAATGTGTCGCCCATGGGCATGATATTCAGTACTCGCCCCTCTTTTCGGACGGCTCCCATCTGGTCGGCGTGGGCCCGGAACCGGTCCAGCAGCTCCTTGCCGCTGGCCTGGGGGAAGCCCAGATAATTTTCGATGCGGGGTGTTTTATAGAGGGGATTGTCCCGGCCGTCGCCGCTGATCACCAGCACAGACTTGTTCCGCACCCGGGCCTGGACGGCGGCGGACAGCCCAGCGGGGCCGCCGCCGATCACTGCGATGTCGTACAATGGTATTCCTCCTCACACTCTCCGAACAGAGCGGCGATGACGGCAGCCGCCCGGGGATCGGAGACTTCATAATAGACCTCATTGCCGGAGCGGGCCGCTTTGACCACGCCGGCTGCCTTCAGGCGCATCAGGTGCTGGGAGATGCAGGACTGGGACTGGCCGATGTTTGCCTCCATGCAGCCCACGTTGCGACAGCCGCAGTGGAGCAGTCCCCGGACGATCTGCAGGCGGATGGGGTGGGACAGGGCCTTCAGCAGTTCCGCTTTCTCCATATAGATGGATTCCAACCCTTCCATGGGATCACCTCACTGTCTTGATCTATATATTATTATATTCAAATATTCTAATATGTCAACCCTTTTTTCCTACATTTTTTCCGGAGAATTTTTTGAGAGCAGATTGACATGACTAACTCATGGTAGTATACTACACCCCAGGGGGGTGTTTGACATGATGGCAGACCAGAAAACCGTCCTTCGGCTGCTGCGTACCGCCCGAGGACAGATTGATGGAATTATTAAAATGGTGGAAGAGGACCGTTACTGCATCGATATCTCTCAGCAGCTGATGGCCACTGAGGCCATTTTGAACCGGACCAACAAGGAGATTCTGGCGGCCCACCTGAAGCACTGCGTCCAGGAGGCGGATACGCCGGAGGAGCGCAGCCAGAAAGTGGACGAGTTCATCGGCACGCTGGGTAAGATTCTAAAGTAGAAAGATGTTATGGTGAGACCATGAAACAAAAATTTGATGTGACCGGCATGACCTGCGCGGCTTGTTCGGCTCATGTGGAAAAAGCCGTGTGCAAGGTGGCCGGTGTGGACCAGGTCAACGTGAACCTGCTGGGCAATTCCATGGTGGTGGAGTACAATGAGGAGACCACCGACGCCGGGCAGATCATCCACGCGGTGGAGGAGGCGGGTTACGGCGCCGCCCTGCCTGAGAGCAGGAAGCAGGCGGCGGCCCAGCCCCGGCAGGTCAACGTGATGGAGGAGGAAGCCGCCGGTATGAAACGGCGGTTTTTGACCTCCCTGATTTTCCTGGTGCCTCTGTTTT
Source organism: Flavonifractor sp. An82 (assembly GCF_002159265.1). GTDB lineage: Bacteria > Bacillota > Clostridia > Oscillospirales > Oscillospiraceae > Flavonifractor. Next base: position 41,705 of record NZ_NFHG01000005.1, on the reverse strand, counting down.
ATATCGCCATGGGCCACATGATGGGCTGGCCTCTGCCCGCTTTCTTCCATGATCCGGGCAATGTGTTTGTGGTGGCCTTCCTCCAGTTTTTGCTCACCCTGCCCATTATGTATATCAATGATAAGTACTACCGGGTGGGCTTTAAGACACTGTGGCACCGTTCGCCCAACATGGATTCCCTCATTGCTCTGGGCTCCGCCGCCGCGGTGGTATACGGCATCGCGGCCCTGTTCCAGATCGCCTGGGGCCTGGGCCACGGGGATCAGGCCCGGGTGGACCAGTGGTCCATGGACCTGTATTTTGAGTCCGCCGGTATGATCCTCACCCTCATCACCCTGGGCAAGTGGCTGGAGACCCGCTCCAAAGGCAAGACCAGTCAGGCCATCACCCGGCTGATGGACCTGGCCCCCAAGACTGCCGCCGTCCTGCGGGACGGGATAGAGGTGGAGATCCCGGTAGAGGAGGTAGCCGTGGGCGACCTGATCGTGGTGCGTCCCGGCGGCCGTATTCCCGTGGATGGCGTGGTGACGGATGGGAGCTCCTCTGTGGATGAGTCCGCCCTCACCGGCGAGTCCCTGCCGGTGGAGAAGTTCCCCGGTGACAAGGTGGCCGCCGCCTCCATCAACAAGAACGGCTTCTTTACCTTCCGGGCCACCCGGGTGGGGGAGGACACCACCCTGGCCCAGATGATCCGGCTGGTGGAGGAGGCCTCCGCCTCCAAGGCCCCCATTGCCAAGCTGGCCGACAAGGTGGCGGGGGTATTCGTGCCCGCGGTGATCGCCATTGCCCTGGTGACCGCTGTCGTGTGGCTCATCGTCACCGGCGGCGACGTGACCCGGGCCCTCACCGCCGGGGTGGCGGTGCTGGTCATCTCCTGTCCCTGCGCCCTGGGTCTTGCCACCCCGGTGGCCATCATGGTGGGTACCGGTAAGGGCGCGGAAAACGGAATCCTTATCAAGTCCGCTGAGGCTCTGGAGACCCTCCACTCCATCCGGACCGTGGTGATGGACAAGACGGGCACCCTGACCCAGGGCAAGCCGTCGGTCACCCACTGCCTCCCGGCGGAGGGTGTGACCGAAGAGGAGCTTCTGTGCGTAGCCGCCTCCCTGGAAAAGCCCTCGGAGCACCCGCTGGCAGAGGCCATTTTGAACGAGGCGGAGGAGCGGAATATTCCGCTGGCCCCCATCGGGGACTTTGAAGCGGTTTCCGGCCGGGGCGTCCGCGGCACCCTCCACGGAGCTTCCGTGCTGGCGGGCAACCGGGCCATGCTGGAGGAGGCGGGCATCTCTCTGGGCAGTCTGGGGGACAAGGGGGAGGCCCTGGCCCGGGACGGCAAGACCCCGCTGTACTTTGCCGAGGATGGGAAGATGCTGGGTGTGGTGGCGGTGGCCGATACCCCCAAGCCCACCAGCGCCGAGGCCGTCCGTCAGTTCCAGGCCCTGGGGATCGACGTGGTGATGCTGACCGGCGACAACCAGCGCACTGCCCAGGCGGTGGGCAGGGCTCTGGGGGTGACTCAGGTTATTGCCGAGGTGCTGCCCCAGGACAAGGAGCGGGTGGTGGCTCAGCTGCAGGCTGACGGAAAACGGGTGGCCATGATCGGCGATGGCATCAACGATGCCCCTGCCCTGGCCCGAGCCGATGTGGGCATGGCCATCGGGGCGGGCACTGATGTGGCTATGGAGTCGGCCGACGTGGTGCTCATGAAGAGCGACCTGCTGGACGCGGTTACCGCGGTGCGGCTGTCCAAGAAGGTGATCCGCAACATTAAGGAGAACCTGTTCTGGGCCTTCATCTATAACATCATCGGTATCCCGCTGGCCGCCGGCGTGTGGTTCCCCATCACCGGCTGGCAGCTCTCTCCCATGTTCGGTGCCGCTGCCATGAGCCTCAGCTCGGTGTGCGTGGTGTCCAACGCCCTGCGTCTGAAGTTCTTCCGCCCCTCCCACGAGGAGAAGACGGAAGCTCAAATTGAAACACAGAAAGGAACGAGTACGATGACTAAGACTATGACCATCAACGGAATGATGTGCGCCCACTGTCAGGCCCATGTGGAGAAGGCCCTCAACGCCATTGACGGCGTCACCGCCGTGGTGGACCTGGCGGCCAAGACGGCCACTGTTACCCTGGCCTGCGATGTGGCGGATGACGTATTGAAGAACGCTGTTACGGAAGCGGGGTACGAGGTGGTTTCCATCCAGTGACAGCACTGGCAAAAGGGCGGCGAAAGAGCCGCCCTTTTGCTGTTTTTGCTGGAAAGGGAAGGAAAATGATCGGCTGTTTTGTAAAAAATGAATGCTTTGTGTAAAATGCAGGTTGCCCTTTTGAATGGAAAAGGGTATAATAGGAACAAGCTCAGGGAGGAGAAACGACATCGTTGCACGCCGACCTGGGCGATTTGTATGAAAGGAAGGTAGATTACATTGAAGAAGTCCAAGAAGCTCCTTGCGCTGCTGCTCTCTCTTGCCATGATCTTTGGGCTGGCCGCCTGCGGCGGCGGTACTCAGGGCGGTTCTGAGTCCCCCAGCGGCAACAGCGAAACCCCCGGCACCGTGGAGAGCAATCCCGGCGGCGAGGAGAACAACGCTGTGGATCCCGACTCCATCCCCGACACCATGACCTCCGAGGACGGCAAGTATCAGGTGGCCTTTGTTACTGACGTGGGCCAGCTGAAGGATAAGTCCTTCAACCAGGGCACCTTCGACGGCGTGAAGCTGTATGCCAACGCCAACGGCAAGTCCTACAAGTACTATCAGCCTGCCAACGGCAGCGAGGCTACCGACGATGACCGCTACGACGCCATGAAGGCTGCCGTTGAGGGCGGCGCTGAGGTGGTCGTGTGCGCCGGTTACCTGCAGGAGGCCGCTCTGCGCAAGGCCGCCATGGAGTTCTCCGATGTGCCCTTCGTGTTCATCGACGGCTATCCTCTGACCGAGGACCCCGAGAATCCTGACAGCGCCATCCTGACCAACGTGGCCGGTATCGCCTTCAACGAGGAGCAGGCCGGTTACCTGGCCGGCTACGCCGCTGTGAAGGACGGCTTCACCAAGCTGGGCTTCTCCGGTGGCGGCGGCGGCACCAACCCCGCCTGCTGCCGCTTCGGCTACGGCTATGTCCAGGGCGCCAACGCTGCTGCTGCCGAGCTGGGCACCAACGTTGAGATGAACTACTCCTGGCAGTACGGCGCCACCTTCTCCGGATCCACCGAGCTGCAGACCATGATCAGCGGCTGGTACGCCAACGGTACTGAGATCGTCTTTGCCTGCGGCGGCTCCATGTTCCAGTCCATCGCCGCCGCCGCCTCCGCCAATGACGGCTATGTCATCGGCGTGGACGTTGACCAGGCCGGCGAGTCCGACAGCGTGGTTACCTCCGCCATGAAGGGCCTGTCCGACGCCGTGCAGTGGGCCGTGGGTCACGTCTATGACGGCACCTTCGACACCATCGGCGGCACCGCCACCTCTCTGGGCGTGAAGGAGAACGCCGTGGCTCTGCCCACCGCTGACAGCTCCTGGCGCTTTGAGACCTTCACCGTGGAGGAGTATGAGGGCCTGTATCAGCAGATGCTGGACGGCACCCTGGTGGTGGACGCTGACTACTCCAAGCTGGAGACCACCGAGTGGAGCAACCTCACTCTGACCGTGATCTGATCCAAACCCGTATCTGTACCCAAAAGGAGCGCGGGCGCGCAAGTGCCCGCGCTCCTTTCCTATTTGTAAGATAGGATAAATTTCTTGAGTTTTTTTAGGCATTATTATATAATAAGACATATTCTTGATAAGGGGGGCGGGGTGAGGACTATGGAAGCTGAGAACATCATTGAGATGCTCCATATCACCAAGGAATTTCCCGGTATCATTGCCAACGATGATATCACCCTTCAGCTTCGGAAAGGGGAGATCCACGCGCTTCTGGGCGAAAACGGAGCGGGAAAGTCTACCCTGATGAGCGTGCTGTTCGGCCTGTACCAGCCCGAGGCAGGGGAGATCCGGAAAAATGGCCAGCGGGTAAAGATCAACAATCCCAATGACGCCACCGCACTGGGCATCGGCATGGTGCATCAGCACTTCAAGCTGGTGGACGTATTTACCGTGCTGGATAATATCATTTTGGGTGCTGAAACCACCAAGCTGGGCTTTCTGCAGAAGAAGGAGGCCCGCAAGAAGGTGGAGGAGATCTCCAAAAAGTACGGCCTGAGCGTGGATCTGGATGCCAAGGTGGAGGATATCACCGTCGGCATGCAGCAGCGTGTGGAGATTTTGAAGATGCTCTACCGGGACAACGAGATCCTGATCTTCGACGAGCCCACCGCGGTGCTGACGCCTCAGGAGATCGAAGAGCTAATGGCCACCATGAAGGAGTTTGCTAAGGAGGGAAAGAGCATTCTCTTTATCTCCCACAAGCTTAACGAGATCATGGAGGTGGCCGATCGGGTCACGGTACTCCGCAAGGGCAAATATGTGGGTACCGTCAATACCTGCGATACGGATAAGCAGTCCCTGTCCAACATGATGGTGGGCCGCCCTGTGCAGCTGCAGGTGGAGAAAGAGCCGGCCAAGCCGGGAGAGGTGGTGCTCTCCGTAGAGGGACTCACCGTGCCTTCCCACAACCATAAGCGAAACGCGGTGGACGGCGTCAGCTTCCAGGTACGCAAGGGGGAGATTGTCTGCATCGCCGGCATCGACGGCAACGGCCAGACCGAGCTGGTCTACGGCCTTACCGGCCTGGAGAAGTGCAGCGGCGGCAAGGTGACCCTGTGCGGCGAGGACATTTCCCATGCCTCCATCCATCACAGAGGCAATAACATGAGCCACATCCCCGAGGACCGGCACAAGCACGGCTTGGTGCTGGACTTTACCCTGGAGCAGAACATGGTGCTTCAGCGCTTCCGGGAGCCCCGGTTCCAGCAGGGCGGCTTTATCAAGAAGGGGGCCGTACGGGAATACGCGGAATCCCTGATCCAGCAGTATGACGTCCGCTCCGGCCAGGGCCCGGTGACCATCGCCCGCTCCATGTCCGGCGGCAACCAGCAGAAGGCCATCATTGCCCGGGAAGTGGACCGGGACAAGCCCCTGCTGGTGGCGGTACAGCCCACCCGCGGCCTGGACGTGGGTGCAATCGAGTATATCCACAAGCAGCTGGTGGCCGAGCGGGACAAGGGCCGGGCCGTGCTGCTGGTCTCCCTGGAGCTGGATGAGGTCATGAGCCTGTCCGACCGCATCCTGGTGATGTACGAAGGCGAGATCGTGGGCGAGCTGGATCCCAAAACCACCACGGTCCAGGAGCTGGGCCTGTATATGGCCGGCGCCAAGCGGTCGCAGAAGGAGGGAGAGGGCGCGTGAAAGAGAAAGGTTCCACCTTGTGGCAGAAGGAAGGTACCAAGTCGGTGCTGGCCTCTCTGATCGCCATCCTGATCGGTATGGCGGTAGGCGCGGTCATCATCCTCATCGTGGGTATCTTCAACTCCAACCTGGGCCTGAAGGGCGCCCTGGAGGGCATTCAGCTGGTGTTCGGCGGCCTGTTCAGTACCGGCCGCAACGCGGCGGGAGCCCTGACCTTCGGCTTTAACTCCACCAACATGGGCAATATGCTCTTCCGGGCCACTCCCCTGATCCTCACCGGTCTGTCGGTGGCAGTGGCCTTCAAGACCGGCCTGTTCAACATCGGTGCCCCCGGCCAGTACCTGATGGGTACTGCCGCCACTCTGATCCTGGCGCTCTCCATTCCCACCAGTGTGGTGCCTGCTCCCCTGGTGTGGGTCATCGCTTTCGTGGGCGGCTGCCTGGCCGGCGCCATCTGGGGCTGTATCCCCGGTCTGGTGAAGGCCTTCCTCAACATCAACGAGGTGCTGGCCTGTATCATGACCAACTGGATCGCCGCCAACCTGGTGACCTGGCTGTTTGATAAGGGAAGCCTGTTTGAGAATCTGCAGAACCATGTGGAGAACACCAAGACTGCCTATATCTACAAGACCTCTTTCAACGGCGTGCAGACTGCCAAACTGGGGCTGGACAAGCTCTTCCCCGGCTCCCAGGTCAACGGCGGTATCGTGGTGGCCATTATCATTGCCATCCTGGTATATATCCTGATGACCAAGACCACCCTGGGCTATCAGCTCAAGGCCTGCGGCGCCAGCCGCCATGCTGCCCGCTATGCGGGTATTGCCGACAAGCGCAACATCGTGCTGTCCATGGCCATTGCCGGCGCTCTGTCCGGTGCGGCTGCCGCTCTCTACTATCTGTCCGGCAACACCGAGTTCTACTGGACCTCGGCCTACCAGACCCTGCCGGCCACCGGCTTCAACGGCATTCCCGTGGCCCTTTTGGCGGCCAGCCATCCCATCGGCGTGATCTTCGCCGGCTGTTTTATGTCTATGCTGGACATCGTGGGCCTGCAGATGACCAACCTGACGGCCTACAACGAGTATATCACTGACGTTATCATTGCCCTCATCGTCTACCTCAGCGCCTTCTCCCTGGTGATCCGCATGCTGATCAGCGGCCGCAAGAGACGCCGGGAGAGTGCGGAGGAGCGGAAAGCCAGGGCGGTGGAACCGCCAACCTCTCCGCCCACAGAGGGCGGTACAGCGGAAGGAGGCGGTGAGGCATGACGTTCCTGATCCAACAGACTCTGATCTATGCTGTCCCGCTGATGATCGTGGCACTGGCCGGCGTGTTTGCCGAGCGCAGCGGTATCATCAACCTGGCTTTGGAAGGTATTATGATCTTCGGCGCCTTTGCGGGCGTGCTCTTTGTACGGCTGAGCCAGCAGGCGGGCTTCTTTGTGGACGCCAAGGCCGCCGGCGACTGGGTGGCCCTCCAGGGCTTTATGATCCTGGCCATGGTAGTGGCTGCCGTTCTGGGTGCCATCTTCTCCCTGCTGCTCTCCTTCGCCTCGGTGAATCTGAAGGCGGACCAGACCATCGGCGGTACCGCGCTGAACCTGCTGGCCCCCGCGCTGGTGCTCTTCTTCATCCGCATCGTGGCCAACCAGAATACCCTGCAGATGGCGGAGGGCGACGCAGCCAGCTACTTCATGATCAAGAAGAGTTTCTTCGGCTATGGCCGCAGCGACCAGATGGGCTTCTTTGGCTCTACCTTCATTGACAAGACCTATCTGGCCACCTATATCTGCATCATCCTGTTTGTGGTGCTGTCCATCCTGCTCTACAAGACCCGCTTTGGCCTGCGGCTGCGCTCCTGCGGCGAGAATCCCCAGGCGGCCGACTCCCTGGGCATCAATGTGTACAAGATGCGCTACGCCGGCACCACTATCTCCGGCGCCCTGGCGGGCATGGGCGGCTTTGTGTACGCTCTCACCACCGCCAACTGTGCCTCTACCGGCGAGGTGGCCGGCTTCGGCTTCCTGGCCCTGGCGGTTATGATCTTCGGCAACTGGAAGCCCCTGAACATTGCCGGCGCGGCTCTGCTGTTCGGCCTGTTCAAGTGCATCGCTGCCTCCTACACCAGCATCGACATCAACGGCGACGGTGTGTTCCTGCTGGCGGAGATCGGCGTCAGCCCCCATTTCTATCGGATGCTGCCCTACCTCATCACCCTGATCGTGCTGGCCTTCACCTCCAAGAAGTCCAGAGCGCCCAAGGCTGAGGGTATCCCCTACGACAAGGGGCAGCGGTAAAGTACAGACAGGCAAAAGGGGCCCCAAGGGCCCCTTTTGTGCTGTATCAGAAAAAGGAGAGATGATCTATGGTTACCATGGCACAGCGCATTGAGGCCCTGCGCAATGAGAAGGGCCTGTCCCGGCCTGCCCTGGCGGCGGAGCTGGGTTTCCCCAAGAACGCCATTGAGAAATACGAGACCGGCCGGGCCACCCCCACCAAGGACCAGCAGGAGAAAATGGCGTCCTACTTTGGCGTGTCCCTGTTCTACCTCCGGGGAGAGAGCGGAGACCGCACCCGTCAGGAGGACTGGATGAGCGGCAGTCTGACTACCGCGGAGGAGGAGCCGGTGTACCGGCCCGCGCCTGCTGCAAAGCGGCCCAAGCCGGAGCCTGTTTCCGGCGGCGGCGCCACCATGCTGGAGGCCCTCTTTTCCACCAAGCAGGCCAAGGACCAGTTCAAGGCCATGGTGCTGGAGGCGCTCCGCTCCCCGGAGGGACAGGAGCTCATTGCCCAGGCGGTGTGGAAAGAGCTGGCCAAGCGCCGCTGAGAGGTTTCCAACTTGCGGAAACTGTGATATAATGTCAAAAAGCGCCGCCGGCGGCCGCGCACAGCTATTTTGAAGAAACGGGGAGGTACTGCAATGAAGCAGGACATGATTCTGATTCTGGACCTTGGCAGCAAGGAAAATGCCAAAATTGCCCGGGAAGTCCGCGCTCTGGGCGTATACAGCGAGATCCACCCCCACGATATCACCCTGGCGGAGGTACAGGCTCTGCCCAATGTAAAGGGTATCATCCTTAACGGCGGACCCAACCGTGTCGTGGACGGTGTGGAGATCGACGTTTCCAAGGAAATCTATAACTGCGACCTGCCGGTGCTGCTGGTGGACCACAAGGGGGACGCCCCCTGGCCGGAAGACGATGAGGCGCGGAAGCAGGCCCTGTCTAACTTCATTTTCGGCGTGTGCGGCGCGGAAGCCAACTGGAACATGGAAAACTTCATCGCCGATCAAATCGAGCTGGTCCGCCGTCAGGTGGGAGACAAGAAGGTGCTGCTGGCGCTGTCCGGCGGTGTGGACTCCTCTGTGGTGGCCGCCCTGCTCATCAAGGCCATCGGCAAGCAGCTGACCTGCGTCCATGTGAACCACGGCCTGCTCCGCAAGGGCGAGCCGGAGCAGGTGGTCCAGGTGTTCCGCCATGAGATGGATGCCAACCTGGTCTATGTGGATGCGGTGGACCGCTTCCTGGACAAGCTGGCCGGTGTGGCTGATCCTGAGCAGAAGCGTAAGATCATCGGCGGTGAGTTCATCCGCGTCTTTGAGGAGGAGGCCCGGAAGCTGGAGGGCATTTCCTTCCTGGGACAGGGTACTATCTACCCCGACATCATCGAGTCGGGCACCAAGACTGTGAAGGCGGTGAAGAGCCACCACAATGTGGGCGGTCTGCCGGAGGATCTGGACTTTGAACTGGTGGAGCCCCTGAAGATGCTCTTCAAGGACGAGGTTCGTGCCTGCGGCAAGGCCCTGGGTTTGCCTGACAATATGGTCTACCGTCAGCCCTTCCCCGGCCCCGGCCTGGGTGTGCGCTGCCTGGGCGCCATTACCCGGGACCGCCTGGAGGCGGTACGGGAGTCTGACGCCATCCTGCGGGAGGAGTTTGCCAAGAACGGCCTGGAGGGTAAGGTGTGGCAGTACTTCACCGCCATCCCCGATATCAAGAGTGTGGGCGTCCGGGACGGCAAGCGGGCCGACGAGTGGCCCGTGATCATCCGTGCGGTGAATACTGTGGACGCCATGACCGCCACCGTGGAAGACGTACCCTTCGCTCTGCTTCAGCACATAACTGACCGCATCACCCATGAGGTGAAGGGGGTAAACCGGGTGCTCTTCGACCTGACGCCGAAGCCCACGGGGACCATCGAGTGGGAATGATTTCAGAAGCCCGGAAAAGCTTGATTTTGCTGGCTTTTTGAGGGGTTAAGGCCCTCTGTGGCAACGATTTGGCAACATTTTTTCATTATTCATAAAAAGAGAGCTAACTGATTTTGATTAGTCAGTTAGCTCTCTTTTTCTTTTTATTATTATTTTGTGCAACAAACGGCCTCTCCCGTGGCCTACAAGTGAGAGGGTCAAAAGAGGTCCTGGGGCGGCACCTTCACATAGGTCTGGGAGTTGTCAAACTCCGGGTAATGGTAGCGCCACTTGTCATAGTCCTCTTTGGAGATTTCGCCCGCCTCCAACATGGCAGCAGCCTGTTGCCAGGAGCAGAGCATCTCATGCAGCCGGGCGGCGTCCTTGCTCTTTCGCACATCAACCTTCAAGCAGACTTCTCCATCTATCTCGCTGATCTTGAGCCCGTAGTTATCCTCCAGGGTAAACAGGGTGTGCATGAGCCCCACATAGGAGTCTATATCCGGGACGGAGAGGGCATGGGGAGAGACATCCAGTACCTGGGCTAAGGCGGCGGTAAGGTCTGCCTTTGGGGTTCTTGATCCTGTTTCGTACTGTGCCAGGCGCACATCGGCGGACTTCTCCGGGAAGCCCAGTGCCATGCCGAGATATTTCTGTGTCATCCCCCGCAAGAGACGGAAAAAGTGAATCCGTTCGCCAATCGCCATATCATCAACTCCAATCGTTGGTTGTCTTTAGGAAAAGCGTAGCAGAAATGCTTAGTAAAGTCAAGGGAATACTAAACAATTTTATTTAATTTATTTTGCGTACCCAGATTGACACAAACTATTTTGCTTAGTATAATGACAATAGACTAAGCAAAATAGCTTAGGGACAATAAATAAAAAAAGAACTGCCGCAATCCCTGGTTATACATCCGGGAAAAAAGTGGCGACGAAAGTGAGGAGGCATTTATGGAACACAACATCCAGCCGAAGCAGCCATCAATGAGGAAAGGAAGGTATTTTCAATGCAGGCACAAAACTTTATGCGCGTGGAGGAAGTGGCCCAGGAGCTGGGCATCTCCAAGTCCCACGCCTACAAGGTGATCCATAAGCTCAACGCTGAGCTCCGGGAGAAGGGCTATCTGACCATTTCCGGGCGGGTCAATCGTAACTTTTTCATGGAGAAGTTTTGCTACGGCAAGACGGGAAAGGAGGGCTAATCATGGCAGTCTATAAGGAAGAAAAGACAAACACCTGGCGGGCGGTCTACCGCTATACTGACTGGAACGGCGAGCGCAAGCAGACCCAGAAGCGGGGCTTCAAGACCAAACGGGAGGCACAGGCCTGGGAGCGGGAACAGCTCAACAAGACCAGCGCCGATCTGGATATGACCTTTAAGAGCTTCGTGGACCTCTACACGGCGGATATGAAAACCCGGCTTAAGGAAAACACCTGGGCCACCAAGGACCATATCATCCGTACTAAGCTGCTGCCTTACTTCGGCAGGCTGAAGATGTGCAACATCACCGCCCAGCAGATCATCACTTGGCAGAACGAGATGCTAAACCACAAAGACGAGAACGGTAAGCCCTACTCGCCGGTGTACTTAAAAACGGTCCACAACCAGCTCAGTGCCATCTTCAACCACGCGGTACGGTATTACAATCTCCGAGAGAACCCCTGCAAGAAGGCGGGCAGCATGGGCAAAAAGAAAAACCGGGAGATGATGTTCTGGACTAGTCGTCCGCACCACCGGTGCAAGGCTCAGCATTTTTGAAAGCAGGCGGACTGTCCCAAGGTACTATGTCGTGGTTCCAGTCCAGATCACTGATTGCCACCAGCGTGAACGGCGGGCAGCCGGCAGCCTGCGCGGCCTCATATACCTTCCGTCCCTCGTCAGAACAGGTGTTGAGGTAGACAATTGGGACAGTTGCCTCAAGACATGGAAAAATAGATACCATTTTGTCTTGGGCCGAGAAGGTGTACACAGCTTACATCATCCGCTTTCTGTTTCGATAGGGAGTTTTGCACAGAATAGTCCTGCTTATGGAACAAATATCATGTTAAACTGATTTCTCGATAATGGGAAATGGGATAGATCAAAGCCGAACAGCTTTGTCGATGTTTGCCAATCAGCCCTTGCTGGATTTTGTAATTCCAGTTATACTAAGTACAATATACATCGCCAAAGAGAAGACTGGAAGAGGGAACGATTATGCTGTCTCCCGGCCTCTACGAACAAGTTATCAATACTGCCCTAAACCGCGAGTTTTCGGAGATTCCTGACGCCCGCAAATCGGTTGCGCCCATTGACAAGGCGGAGGCCTCCAAAGTGCTGGCGCAGTATCTGGCGGATGTGGTGCAAAAGGGCCTGGAGAATGTGTTGGACAACGGCGGGGACATCTCTACGCAGATCAGGCTCGCCAACCAGATCGTAACCCTCATTCAGAATACGACCCAGGAAGCTGACTTTGCCGCGCTGAGCGTTGATCAGCGGGCGGAGCAGCTTCTTGCGCTTTTACGGGAGCAGGATCCCCGGCTGGCAATCGGCAAAACAGCTGCCGATCTGAGTCGGCCGGAGACCTCCATCGCCCAGAGCAGTCTGTTCACCGGGGCTATCCATGAGCCCCAGATGTACACGGAGCTCAAAAAGGAAATCGTCTCTGCCGACCGCATCGACATGCTGGTATCCTTCATCAAGTGGAGCGGCCTGCGGCTCCTGATGGACGAGCTGCGGGAGTTTACCCAAAATGGAGGGGAACTGCGGATCATCACCACCTCCTACATGGGAGCCACCGATGTGAAGGCCATTGAGGAGCTACGTGCCCTGGCCAACACCAAAATCAAGGTCAGCTACGATACCAAGCGCACCCGGCTCCACGCCAAGACCTATGTCTTTTACCGGAATACCAGCTTCACCACCGCCTATGTGGGCTCCTCCAACCTATCTAATGCTGCCATCTCCAGCGGACTGGAGTGGAATGTGAAGATCACCCGTAGAGATCTACCGGAAACCATCGATAAGATCGCCGCCACATTTGAGAGCTACTGGAACTCCAACGAATTTGAGTACTACTCCGAGGATCAGAAGGAGCGACTGGCCCGGGCGCTGAAAGCGGAAAAATACTTCGACGCCAACAACGCCGAAGTCTACACCATGGATATTGCGCCCTACTCTTACCAGCAGGAGATCCTGGACAAGCTGGAAGCGGAGCGCGCCGTCCGGGGCTACACCCGCAACCTGGTGGTGGCTGCCACCGGCACCGGCAAGACAGTGATCTCCGCTCTGGACTATAAGCGCTTCTGCAAGCAGCATCCTGGCAAGGCCTGCCGGCTGCTCTTTGTGGCCCACCGGGAGGAAATTCTGCGGCAGAGCCTGTACACCTTCCGAGCAGTCTTGAAGGACGCCAATTTTGGCGAGCTGTTTGTGGGCAGCTACCGTTCAGAGGGAATTGACCACCTGTTTCTGTCCATCCAGACCTTCAACTCCCAGGATTTCACCGCCAAAACCGCTCCGGATTTTTATGACTACATCGTGGTAGACGAGTTCCACCACGCAGCGGCACCTACCTATCAGAAGTTACTGTCCTACTACCAGCCCCAGATCCTCCTGGGCCTGACAGCCACTCCGGAGCGTATGGATGGCAAGAGTGTACTGCCCTACTTCAACAACCGGATTGCCGCGGAAATCCGTCTGCCAGAGGCCATCGACCGCAAGCTGCTGTGCCCCTTCCAGTATTTCGGCGTTACCGACACGGTGGATTTGAACACCCTGAAATGGAATGCCGGCGGCTACGACAAAAATGAGCTTTCCAATCTCTACACCCTCAGCGGCGCCGTGGCCAACCGCCGCGCCGATCTGGTGGTGTCCTCCCTTCTCAAGTATGTGACCGATATCGACGAGGTGAAAGGCCTGGGCTTCTGTGTGTCCATCGAGCATGCGGAGTTTATGTGCCGCTATTTCAATGACCACGGGATTCCGTCCATCTTTTTGACTGGGAAATCCTCCGATGAGGAGAGAAAAACCGCTAAAGGGAAGCTGGTCAGTGGTGAGGTTCGCTTCATCTTTGTGGTAGACATCTACAACGAAGGTGTGGACATCCCGGAGGTCAATACGGTGCTGTTCCTGCGCCCCACCGAGTCCCTGACTATCTTCCTTCAGCAGTTGGGGCGTGGCCTGCGGCTTGCAGAGAATAAAGAATGCCTGACCGTACTGGACTTTATCGGCCAGGCCAATAAGCGGTATAATTTTGAGGACAAGTTTGCCGCCCTGCTGTCCAATACCACTCGCAGCGTGACCCGGGAGATCAAAGATGGATTTGTCTCCGCGCCCAAGGGCTGCTACATACAGATGGAGAAGAAAGCCGCCAAGTACATTCTGGATAACATTCGTGCCTCCTACAGCAATACCACCGGGCTGGTGTCTCGGGTGGCCAGCTTTGCGGAGGACAGCGGCCTGGAGCTGACCCTGGCAAACTTCCTGGACTATTATCATCTGGACCCCAGGGCAATCTACAAATTTTCTTCTTTCTCCCGCATCTGTGCTCGAGCGGATGTGATCGCGGACTTCATCGAACCGCTGGAGGAGGTCTTTACAAAAGCCATGGGCCGGCTGGCTGTTGTGAACTCCCGGCGCTGGATCCGCTTTTTGCTGGACCTGCTACCTCGTCTGGACGATGTAGACTTTCCGACTCTAAGCGAGCTGGAACAACGCATGCTCCAGATGTTCTACGTAACTGTTTGGGGCAAGGCGGCAGAGAGTTGGACATCTGATGAGGTGCTGGACAACCTGTATACCCTTTCGGATAGTCCCGTGCTGCTGAGTGAGCTTTTGGAACTGCTTCGCTATCGGTATGAGCAGATTGATTTCATTGACGAGCCGGTGGATTTGGGCTTTGACTGCCCACTGGATCTCCACTGCACCTATACCCGGGATCAGCTGCTGGTGGCACTGGATTTTCTGAAACCGGCCACAGTGCGTGAGGGCGTGAAGTGGCTGCCGGAGAAGCAGCTGGACGTGTTCTTTGTGACGCTGAATAAAGCGGATAAGGACTACTCGCCCACCACCATGTATAACGACTACTCTATCAACGAGAGCCTGTTCCATTGGCAGAGCCAGAGTACCACGGCGGCAGACTCACCCACCGGGCAGCGGTACATCCATCACCGGGAACGGGGGAGCAAGGTGCTGCTGTTTGTCCGGGAGTTTAAGTCCGACCGGATCACAGGAGGTGCAGCGGCCTACACCTTCCTGGGTGTGGCCGACTATGTGAAGCATGAGGGGAGCAGACCCATGAATATCATCTGGAAGCTGGAACGGCCGATTCCGGCGAAGTTCTTGAAGAAAACCAATAAGCTCGTGGTGGGGTAAGAGAGGGATTATGATGGATAAAATTGCGTTTCAGTTTGAAAATGAGTTGAAAGATAAAATGCTGCGGGCAAAAAAGGAGTGCCGATATAATCCAACTCGCTTTAACCAGATGCTTTCGCAACATGGAGGTGTAGAAACAGCTAAGCGCCTCATCGGCAGCGGGATAGCATCTGGAAATCCATCTGATGGATATACAACCTTGTATCTCTGCGGGCGCTTGGATTTAACTATGGAACATTCCGTGTGTAAGCCAGAATATCAGAGCTTATTTACAACAGAAGAGATCAACTACTGCAAGCGGCTTTTGGAGGCAAAATAATGATGCAACCGGCAACGGAAGTAGTCGCAGCCCTCATTTGGAATCAGGACAAGTTTATGATCTGCCAGCGCCCGGCCCACAAAGCCAGAGGGATGTTGTGGGAGTTTGTGGGCGGCAAGGTAGAGCCAGGCGAAACCAGGGAACAGGCGCTTATCCGGGAATGTCAGGAAGAATTGTCTATTACCCTGGATGTAGGAGAAGTGTTCATGGATGTAGTTCACGAATACCCCGATCTGACGGTCCATCTGACACTGTTTCATGCCACTATCAGGGAGGGCGTCCCCCAGAAACTGGAGCATAATGACATCCGTTGGATCACGGTGGATGAGATTGATCAATTTGCGTTCTGTCCGGCGGATGAGGAGATTCTAATAAGGCTAAAGCAATCGAAGGGACGGAAAAATTAGGCGAAAGCTTCTTTCTCTACTTTGGAGAATGCGAACATACAGAGAAAGGAAATGCATAGCATGAACGTCATCTGCTTCGGCGACTCTAACACCTATGGCTACGACCCTCGGGGCTATTTCGGTGGACGCTATGGCGCAGATTGCCGGTGGGTGGACATTCTGACCGAGGAGACCGGATGGACGATCTCCAACATGGGTCAAAACGGCCGGGAGATCCCTTCTGCCGCTCCTGCCTTCCCGGATGACACCGATCTACTGATCGTCATGCTGGGGACCAACGATTTGCTCCAGGGGCGAAGCCCGAAGCAGGCCGCCGAGCGGCTGGAGCGGTTCCTCGCCGGCATCTCCCTGGATCGAAGCAAGCTCCTGCTGATCGCACCGCCGCCAATGGCTATGGGCGAGTGGGTGCCCAACCCGCAGCTCATTGAGGACTCCCGCACCTTCGCACAGCTCTGCCAGGCGCTGGCGGAGCGACTGAGCATCCGCTTTGCCGACGCCGGGAAATGGGACATCCCCCTGGCCTATGACGGCGTACACTTCACAGAGCAGGGCCACAAGGCCTTTGCTGCCGGACTTTTGGAGGAGCTTAAATGAAACGAACCATTCCTTTTCTGCTTGCCCTTTTCCTGCTGACCGGGTGCGGTGGGACTGCCGCAGACGGCTCCTACCAGCAAATCACCCAAGAAGAGGCGAAAGAGATGATGGATACCCAGGAGGTCATCATCCTGGATGTGCGGGAGCAGGACGAGTACGACAGTGGCCACATCCCCGGCGCTGTGCTGCTGCCGGTGGGCACCATAGACGAAACGACCGCCGCCGAGGTGATCCCCGAGAAGGATTCCACGGTGCTGGTCTACTGCCGCAGCGGAAACCGCAGTAAGACCGCCTCTTCCATACTGGCCGAGTTGGGTTACACCAACATCTACGAATTCGGCGGTATCAACACCTGGCCCTATGAGACAGAGCCGTAAAGTGGGCAGCGGCCGCAAGCGGCACAAAATATGCGCCGCCTAAACAAAGAATACGGGGCCGGCAAGTTCCGTAGCTTATGGGGATGGACGTGACCTGCACTGGGCAATAAAGTAGTAGCTATTTCCTTTTTTCTGTGGTATTGTTCGGTTGCCGGAAGGAGACGACGATATGCAGAAAGGAAACAGCTGCACCGTAGGCCAGTGGTGCAACCGCTGGTTTTGTGAGAATCAGAGCAGATGGCGCGGTAGCACCGTGGGCGGATACCGCAACCTGATCTACCGCCACATCCTCCCCGGGATCGGGTGCATCCCACTGGCGGAGCTGGCCGAAGGCACCGTCACCGGCTTCTATGACAGCCTGCGGAGCCAGGGACTCAGCGCCAGAAGCGTCTGGTGCGTCCATCTGCTCCTGCGGCGCTGTATGGACGAAGTAGCCCGTGACCAAATTATCCCCTATAACCCGGTGCGGCTCTGCCAGGAGCCGCAGGCCGAGGAATATAAAACGGCCCCCTTGCGCCTGGGCCAGCTCCAGCGATATCTAAACGCGGCGGAACAGCTTGGCGTGCTCCCACTCATCTACACAGGACTCTCCAGCGGCCTGCGGCAATGTGAACTCATCACCTTGTCGTGGGCCGATTTTCATATCCGCTGCCAGTATATCCTCAAGGGACAGCGCCTACTGGCCCTCAACCGTAAGGCGGAGCATCTTCTGGAACAGATACCGGAAACCGACTGCTATGTGTTCATTAACCCCAAGACTGGAGAACCATATCAGCTCCACGAGTTCTATTACCTGCACAAGCGGATACTGAAACAGGGCGGCCTGCCGTGGGTGGCATTCCGAAACCTGCAGCGCCAGTGCATGGAGGTGGGGATATGACGCTGAAAGAGTACATCGTTTACTGGCAGGAGGTCTATGACAAGAAGCAGAGCCGACCGACCACATACGCCGCTCATGGGTATCTCTTCAAAAACCACATTCTCCCCAGGTTGGGCGAGGTACTGCTGGAGGAATTGACTGCGGAACAGGTCGGAGATTTTCTGGAGGAGCGAAAACACTTTGGCGGTCACCGCCCGGAGAGCCCTGAATATCCAGGGCTGGGTGAACACACCATGCGGCACATCCACCGACTGCTCCAGCAATGCCTGGACCAAGCGATCCGGGATGGCCTGATAGCGGAAAACCCCGCCCGTGTGTTTCATTATCATAGATGAGAATCACATCCTCTCTATGTATGGATTTCGGGATGCGTTAAAGGCAAAATTAGGCGATAAATTTTCCTTCAAGGGAAATATTATCAGCCACTCGGGCCAGGAACTTTCGATGGCAGATGTGTTTGCAAAATATGCAAGAAGTCATGATACTTTCACGCTGTCCGAGCTTCAGAGTTTGGCAAATAACCTCGCAACTCTCATATATTTTGAGGCGATTTACGAAAATAGCCTGCGAATCAGCCGAGATCAGTTTGTAGCAAAAACTGCCGCTCATTTTCCCGTTGAAGCAATGGATGAGGCTTTGGATCGTATCTGCATGGGAAAGTATATTCCTCTGCTGGAAGCGACAAACTTCGGCGCATTTCCCTATGTAGGATTCCCTTGGAACATCTTCTTGTTGGAGCATTATGTGGCGAGCTACAGTCAAAAATATATGCTTCTGCACAGCAGCTTTAATGGAACCGAATGTGCTGGTGCAATCGTCAAGCGTTCTGCAGGTATTGACAGCTTCGATGACTTAATCGTTGA
The DNA here is from genome assembly GCF_002159265.1 of Flavonifractor sp. An82. GTDB lineage: Bacteria > Bacillota > Clostridia > Oscillospirales > Oscillospiraceae > Flavonifractor. The sequence continues at coordinate 23,380 of NZ_NFHG01000005.1, read as the reverse complement.
CTTATTGGCAAACAATCAAATAGAGATGAAAAAAGCCCCAGTGCTTCAATTTTTGAGTGACAAAGGGTATCTTGCCCGCCGTAGATACTCAGAAATAGAATCGCTCATTATCAAGGCGAACGCACAAAGGCAAAGGAAGGACACCGACTAATATGTACTCATACACTTGGGATGCCGAGACGGGCGGATTGCTGCTAAACAGTTCCCCGCTTTCCTTTAGCAAGGAACCCCGTCCGGTGTATTATAAAGAACTGGATATTCTGGGATTTGACCGGTATTGGAATTATGCAAAGAATGACTCCTACCCATATATGTGGGCGGAGGCCAACAATTATTTCTACCGAGGCCGGCAGGTTGCCAAGACAAAAGGCGGGAGTCTTTACACAGCACCTGAAATCGTCATTTTGGATGACCCAGAACCAAATGGACAACCGCTCCGCTTTGTTGATATCCCTGCAATGGTTGAGAAGAACCGGGATCTGTTGGAGAAACTGGCTGCGGAAACAATTAAAAAAATATACAACACTTATGTAGACTACATGGATCGAGTAGATGTCTTCTATGTGGCGTTCAGTGGTGGTAAGGATAGCGTAGTAGCCCTCGATTCGGTGCAGCGGGCTTTGCCGCACAACAAGTTCAAGGTGCTATTTGGCGATACTGGAATGGAATTTCCGGATACATATACAACTGTAAATAGGATAGAAGCCCAATGTAAAGAACAAGGAATTGAATTTGTTCGTGCTAAGTCGCACTTTTCACCGGAGGAGTCTTGGAGAAAATTTGGTCCCCCCGCAACTGTTACTCGATGGTGCTGTAGCGTACATAAAACAGCTCCGCAGGTGATTGCTTTGAGGGAGCTAACAGGGAAATCAAATTTTACAGGAATGGCTTTTATCGGAGTCAGAGCCAGTGAAAGCATTTCGAGAAGTGAATACGACTATGTAAGCTTGGGTGAAAAACACAAGGGTCAATATAGCTGTAATCCAATCTTGGAGTGGAATTCTGCTGAACTGTATATGTATATATACTCAGAAGATATATACCTCAGCGAAGCGTATAAAAAAGGTAATCGTAGAGCTGGGTGTCTGGTTTGTCCCAGGGCTGCCGAAAGAAATGACTATATGGCAAGAGCCTGGTATACAGAGGAGTTTGATTCTCTGGTCAACACAATAAGAAATATGTATGCCAAATCATTCCCATCTGATGAATCGCTTAATGAATTTATTGCAAATGGTGGATGGAAGGCTCGAAAAAACGGCCGGGATATTGATGTTCAATTAAATTATTCTGAATCTTCTGAAAAAGAATGTGGCATTATCAAGGTGAATGAAGCAAAAACGCCTTGGCGTGAGTGGATTAAAACGATCGGTATACTGTTAAACGATGAAAACCCATATCCTCTCAGTGAGCAAGCAGGTCACCCGCATCGACGGGGAGCTGGTGGTGACCGAGCCGAAAACCAAGAACTCCATCCGCAGGGTGGCGCTGTCCCAGCAGGCAGTGGACATCCTGGTGCGGGAGCACGAACAGCACCCGGACAACCCCATCCTGTTCCCATCGCCCCGCACCGGCGGCTACTGGAGCCCGGACGCAGTGTCCAGGATCAACCGCAAGCTGCTGGAAATGGCCGGCATCGAGGAACACGTGCGCTTCCACGATCTCAGGCATACGTTTGCAACCATGGCCCTCTCCAGTGGCGTGGACGCAAAGACCCTGTCCAGCATGTTGGGCCACTTCAGCGTCAGATTCACCCTCGACACCTATACGCACATCACCAATGAGATGCAGAGGGGCGCGGCGGAGAAGATCGGTGGCTTCATGGAAACGGCTACGGCCAAACCAGAGCCGGAACCCGAGCCGCCCGACCCGCCGGAGGAGAGCCGGTGCAAGGTGATCCCGTTCGAGAGAGTGGGATGAAAGGGAGTCCCTATATGCACAGACAGAGTGCATCCCCTGTGGATGCACTCTGTCTGTGTTTCGTATTTACCACACCTGGTTATCGGATCTGCTTCACCATCAATCCATGGCGGTTGCAGTAGCAATACAGGTATCCACGCCCTCGGAGACGAAATCTGCACTCTGCGTTTCCTTCCGGGTACAGCTTGATCATCTGAAACTTTTCGGATGTCACATAGGCCAAAAAGGAAATGTAGTGGGATTTTGTCATGGGATGATGGACGGTGATGAAGTGCTCATCTTCTACCGGCTCGATTTGGATCTCATGATGTTCATCCGGCGCTTCAGCCTCCAAAGCCGGAAGAGATACACCGCAGCAGCTGATGACCGTATCCCCCAGGGTGTGGATCACGTTGCCGCAGATGGGGCAGACGTACAGCTTGGAGCGGAGCAGATTGGCGGATCTGTTTTGATTGATGACAGCATCGCCTTTCATGAGTTCCATGACGGAGACACCCAGGGCGGCGGAAAGCGGTTCGAGGAGCGAGATATCCGGCAGCCCTTTGGCGGTCTCCCACTTAGAAATGGTCTTGCTGCTGACATCGATCTTATCTGCAAGTTCTGCCTGCGTCATCTTTTTCTGCTCCCGCAGCTGCTTGATGGTGTTGCCGGTGACATATAAGTTCATGAGTTTGGTCTCCTGTACAAAGGTTTTATCGAGATTATAGCAGGAGGGGCGCGGCTTCACAACCTACGCAGCGTAGACATACAGCCAGAAGCGGCGGAGAATACCGGCGGCTTCATGGAAATGGACACGGTCAAGCCGGAACCGCCTATAACGCACGAAAAAGCAAACCTCGCCATATTCAACCAGCAGTTCAATGACAACTGATCAAGTTTGGAGTATGCTTGACCCATCAAATCGTTCCGCCGGGGAGTGACATAAGGAGGTATGATCCATGAATATGAAAGATGCGTTTCGATTCCAGAATAAACTGAAAGCTCTGATGTGTGAGGCCACTGCCATCCTTCAGGACCGGCGCAATATCGTCAAGGTCAAGACCACTCATCTTCGGAGCAAGGTCATGTCCGATACTCAGGATGCCGTAGTGGAGGAAGCTGCTCCCAGCGAGTATGCCGGCCACGCCAACGAGGTAGCCGCCTTCCTCATGTCCCTGCTGGAGGAGCGGGAGAAATTGTGCCGGGCTATCCACGCCGCCAAGAACGCATTGGATTTGGATATGGACAGCGAGGTGGGCCTGAACCGGCAGCGTCAGGAATTGGCTGAGGTATTCCGCCATATGACCATGCTCCGCAACAGTGAAAAGACCATTACCGGCGGAGGCTCCGGCTTCCGATTCAACGGCGAGGGAAACCAGGTCTCCTACCGCTGTGATGCCACGCAGGTCACAACCATCGACTTTGATCGGAACAAGATCCGAGGCATGGCCACGGCGCTCAGCAAGAGGGCTGACGAGATCTCCATGTCCCTGGACAAGTGTCTGGTCAACACCGAGGTATCCTATGAGCCGCCCTTTGACATAAATGACAGCTTTGAGGACATCCTCAGCGATTTTATCGAAAAGAGTACGGCTGCATAAATGCCGTCACCACACCTTCAGGTGTGGTGGGCGTGGCAGAATGGATAGGCAGTGATGATCGGTTCAGGCGCAGATGAATTATGATGCTGCGCATTCCCCGGCAAAGAATGGACTGCATCTGATGAATGCAACATGAGCTCATAACTCATTGTGAAAGGCTCGTCAGTCGCCTCCATCCTCGTCCACCGAAATACTGCCATTTCTAACACACATCCATTGTCAAAAGCAGAATTCGACCTTACGCTTCTCTGATACTTGCCATAATGGCGTGATATTCTATTTATAAAGTCGCTTGTTCACCCAAGGGCTGCGGCCGTCCGGCAGGACCGCGGCAGGCCTATGGGTACAGGCGGATAAGGATCTAAGCGGTTTTGAAATTCTGCCATGCCCACTGTACCTGAGGAAATGTCCCCATAAAAAGACCTGAGCAGCAGGCGGCTGCCTGCTGCTCGCAAGAAACGATATGAGAAGTGGAGATGATGATCTCGTTCATCGGCACCTGGAGCAAAGCGCTCAGTGCATAGAGGTTATCTACACTGGGAAGGCTCTGGCCCCGCTGCCATTTGTAGATGGCTTGCGGCTCCTCAAATCCGAAATAGTGCTGGAGATCTCGGACTGTCAGGCCGCGATCCTTCCGGAGCCGGCAGATATTTGCCCCGGTAGCCACAGGATCGATGACAGGAAACTGAATCATGGACATATGGATCGCCTCCATTCACCAGGATGATCTCCACCTTAGCGGAGTATTTCAGCATACCTGATGTGCTCTAAAATAGCAAGCGATCTTTGCCATTTGTAATGAGATTGTTATACAAGAGTCTACGATCGGAACATCCTCGGTGCCGTCCGTATATCAGCCAGCGATTGCTGTGCTGTGCCCTCTGGGGTGCTCACACCAAGACAAAAAGAAGGAGATGATCAGCTGTGACGCAGTTGGTTCCATTGGACAAACGCAGTAAGAAAGCCCAGCGGGAATACCACGCGAAACAGCGTGGCTCCTGGCACGGGGTCAACCCTATCACCCGAACCGTACAGAGCAGGAAGACTTATGACAGAGCAAGAGTTAAACAAGCGGATCGCCGAGATCTTGGGATCTACTAAAAACGAGCCCGGATGCGGTCGACGTTCCGGCCGCCAATATCGCCGTACCCAATGTGTCAGGCACTCAGACCATCTTCTGTTTTTGATTCAGCACAGCAGGTATGCACCAAACATGGGGTATATCATGGGAGACTATGAGGGATTAAGAACATTACTTCATTCTGGACTGCACATTCAGTATATGAAGTCCAGCGATCGTCAACAGTACCTGAAGCGAAGATCCAATCGAAAAGTCCGTAAGTATTTCGGCCTATCGAAGAAGGGCAACCAGTATCGCAAAGTGTTTGAATACTGGTGGACGCTCTATTAAATTTAAGATTGGTCAAAGATCGACTCATAGCAGGAAAAATCCTGCTTCACGACCTACGCAGCGTAGACATACAATCAGGAGTGGCCGACAACGGCACCGATAGAAACGGAGAAAATGCGGAAGTTTCCCCGTTAGGGATGGGTTAGGGATTTGGCGGTTTCGGCGGCTGCGCTCACTCATCCCCCGACCGCTGTTCCACCACTGAAACCGCCGCAAAACAGCAATCTCCAAAACCACAAAAATCAAACTTAAAATGCAGAAAAACCGCCTATTTAGGCGCTTTTTCTGCAAAATTTGGTCGGAGTGCGGGGACTCGAACCCCGGGCCTCCTGCTCCCAAACGCTTGAACCAAATTTTTTGTGGTGATTTGTAGTGCTTTCCAGCATTTTCCGCTCGGTATCGAATATTTTTTGACGCTCTTAAATCCGCTGTTTCCACGTGTTCCGGTCCTGACTGTGGTCAAATATGGGGTCAAAAACGCTTCCTGACCAGGGGCGGCAGGTGTCTGCCAACCCCGGCCGGGAAGCGTTTTTTCGTGAGAGAAGTTACTCGATTTCCAGCAACTGCTGGGCGGCATCCATGGCCGCTCGCTTATCCCGAATCTGGGGGTCGTCATACGACTTCCTGCGGCACATCCAGCAGGAGCAGTGGATCTTCCCTTTGGACAACCGTCCGGCGGCGCCGCGTGCCCATGCGGAGACAAACTCTTCGCCCCCAAGCTGGCGGAGGATCGTTTCCTTGCGATGGATCGCACGCATGCGCTGTTTGCGATAGTAACTGCGGTCTCTGTTCAATTGTGCTCACTCCTTGACAGTTCGGGCCGCCTGCAAGAGTCGTCAAGGAAACATGCTCTCTTACAGGCCGCCTATCTGCCGAGAAGAAAAACGGTGATAACCCATTATTTTAATCCTTTCTGCTGTTTGGGCTATTGTACCTCTGCCGGGGGTGTTAAGCAAGTCTTTTCTGTGCGGCGGGCGTATCAGTTTTTCACACACCTATTCAAAGAATAAAAGACCTGCGGACTGCGGTCTATCTGTTCAGTAACCACTGAATGCCCGCAATGGTCCGTTCAATCCCCTGGACAAAGTGGTTTCCGGGGTTCAGCTGGAACACTGTGTCGATGCCTTTGCTCTGGTAAAAAGCCCAGATCTCCTCTGTATTTTCCTGAACTGTTTTCAGGATTGGATTGCGTGTCTTAGCCTCCTTGTCCCCCAGAGAGAAATAGATGCAGTCCGGCCGGCTCTTCGGCTCGTGGGAGAAGATGTACTCTTTGAAGCCAGGAAACCACAAGGAACCGGATATGCACCCCACCCGAGAGAACATATCTGTCCGGTAGATAGCGTACAGGGCGAACAGACCAGCCAAAGAGTATCCGGCGATTCCCCGCCAGGACGGAACTCCGGCAAGTTCCTTCTCTGCCGTTGGGATAATCTCCGTGGTCAGGTGCCGTAGATAGTCGTCTGCTCCGCCGGTACAGGATTCGGCGTTTCTGAAGACTGGTGGACTGTCCCAGGGCACCATGTCGTGGTTCCAGTCCAGATCACTGATGGCCACCAGCGTAAACGGTGGGCAGCCAGTGGCCTGTGCGGCCTCATATACCTTAAGGCCTTCGCCAGAGAAGGTGTTGAGGTAGATGATAGGCGCAGTTGTTTTCAGACTTGGAAAAATCGATGCGGTCTTACTGCCTATTATAAAGTGAAGCATATCAGGAATTACCCGCTTTCTATCCAAGTGATACGGTTCGGTAGTTCCCATATTTTAGCGTAATATTATTAAGCCTGCAAGTTTGCAGTATTGTTACGGATAATTTCTGAGATGGGATGGAACGCAAGCGAATAGTCCTATTTACCGGACAGATATTGTGTTATGAGCACAAAGTGAACTTTTAATGATGGCAGTGCCCACAATGAGGTTACTAAATTTATAGATGGAACAGCGAGAAATCTATTCCGGCAGGTTAAAGTGCTTGTCGAATATTGAAAATATAAGTATACTGGGCATAACAGTGTCCACTCTCTGGGAACACAGCACATATTTGATTTTTTAAGACAGGGGTAGAAATCATGACTGAGGTAGTAGCAGCCCTGATCTGGGATCAGGGCAAGTTTATGATCTGTCAGCGCCCGGCCCATAAGGCCAGAGGGCTGCTGTGGGAGTTTGTAGGCGGCAAGGTGGAGCCAGGCGAAACCAAGGAGCAGGCGCTGATCCGCGAGTGCCAGGAGGAACTGGCTGTCACAGTGGATGTCGGCGAGGTGTTTATGGATGTGACCCATGAATACCCAGATCTGATTGTTCATCTAACTTTGTTTCATGCAACCATTCGTGAGGGTGTTCCCCAGAAACTGGAGCACAACGATATTCGGTGGATTATGGTAGATGAGATAGAACGATATGAGTTTTGCCCGGCTGATGTTGAGATATTGGAACGGCTTAGGAACTCCATTTAAATTTACTATTATAGATCTGAAATCCTACATTGTTTGTCACTATATCAAGAATATTCATATAACTGGATTATAAAATTGGAAAAATCAATTTTATTTTGAATTTTTGTGGGTTTTGTCGTATAATGAACAGAAGACACTTTCATATCACTGGGAAGATAGTTATGGGGTGAACAGTAGTTATGAATTATAATAAACTTTGGAAAATGCTGATTGACAAGAATTTGATGAAGAAAGATCTGATAGAAATGGCGGGCATTACTACAAACGCAATGGCCAAAATGGGAAAGGGTGGCGATGTATCTACCCAGGTCTTGAGCAAAATTTGTAATGTGTTAGATTGCAAGTTAGAAGATATAGTAGAATTGGATTCAGAGCAGGAGTCCTGATTATTGTACTTTTAGTATGTTAGAATGTTTGACAATAAGGTGATTGCAGATGTGGTGCAAGAATTGCAATATAGAGACAAATGAACAATACTGCCATATCTGTGGCGGTGAAACCACCGAGGATCTTCCTGTTGAAATCTATTGGTGCAGCCACTGTAATACTCCCATTATTCAGTCGGTAAAGCAAGTGGGCAAAGGAACTTGCCCGATTTGTAAATCTAATACCAAATACATGACTGCGGATCTTCGACCTGTCTTCCCTCAGGAGCGGTTACTCTTGGAGGTTCTTTTAGGGAAAAAGCCTCACGAATTAATTGAAAAGTCTGTGTGGGCTTCTAACAGCCGCTATTATATTGATGGAAAATCAATTTCTATTTCGAGTAAAACCTTTCAAGAGGCAGATGCTGAAGCAATTGCAAAAGTTCTTGAACAGGAGGCACCCCAAAATACATATGTGCATTTCGACAAGCATATTGATACATTCATTGAGGCCAATAAAGACCGCCTTAATTATCTTATTGACGAGGCACATCGGTTTGTGAAACGCGCTGCTGCCAAATTTGATGAGGAACATATTGTTGTGTCGTTCTCAGGCGGTAAAGACTCGACCGTCACTGCTGATTTAGTTACGAAAGCGTTGAGCAATCCTGAACTGACGCATATTTTTGGAAATACGACTTTGGAATTTCCGTATACGATTCAATATGCCGAAAGATTCAATGCTGCGCATGAGCAGTGTTTCTGGATTGCCAAAAATAATGAACAGAACTTTTACGATGTTTGCGAGGATATTGGCCCGCCGGCTCGAATGATGCGCTGGTGCTGCTCTATGTTTAAGACTGGCCCAATTACTCGAATCATCAATAAGTTGTATAGAGACTCAAGGATTTTGACTTTCTATGGAATTCGAAAATCCGAGTCCGTTAGTAGAAGCAAATATAATCGGATCGAAGATGATGCGGAGTCTGTAAAAATCCAACAGCAGACGGTTGCCTCCCCGATTTTCTTCTGGAAAGATCTCGATATTTGGCTTTATATCTTGGCCGAAAAAATTGATTTCAATGATGCATATCGTCTTGGTTATGATCGTGTTGGCTGCTGGTGTTGTCCGAATAATAATCAGAGAGCACAGTTCCTGTCGAGAATCTATATGCCGGAGCAGTCCCGAAAATGGCGGGACTTCTTGGTGTCTTTTGCTCAAAAGATTGGAAAGCCTGATCCTGAAGTCTATGTAGACACAGGAAAATGGAAAGCTCGTCAAGGTGGAAACGGTCTGGCCTCTGCGGGAGATGTTAAAATTAAATTTACCAACTGTACTACCGAGGAGCATGCCAAGATTTATCGTTTGGTTCGTCCCTTTGATGATGAACTTGTTGGGATGTTCACACCTTTTGGCCGCATTGCTCCTGAACTCGGTCAGAAGCTCCTTAACGAAGTCCTTGTTTTGGACAGTAGAACAAATGTCCCGATACTTTCGCTTCAACCGTTTGGCCAACAGGGGTACGATTATGCAGTAAAAATTCGGACTATGAATGTTGCTGACCACGATGATTTACAGCGGATGGTCGGTTATCAGATCCGCAAATTTAATGCTTGCCGCAAATGTTTGAAGTGTGAGTCGCTATGCCCAGCGGGTGCAATTTCTATTATTGGCGATAACTACTACATTAACCCAGACAAGTGTGTTCACTGTAAGATGTGTGTTACACCGAAGTATCTTGATGGCGGATGCATGATGGATAAGTACCTAAGAACAAAGTAATTAGAACAGAGGTAGCGATATGGCTATGAAATTTAGAGCCCATGATACTTTTTTCATCCGCAAAGGATGGCTGAGTAAGGGCATGAAATATGTCTGCAATAAGCCAGATGTTTTTATAGATAAAAATGATCCGCCTATGGATGTACTTGGCATTGGCTCTAACATGGTCAAAGCATTAAGATACTGGCTTCAAACTGTTGGGCTAACGATAGAGCCAAACTCTGGACGCCGGACACAGCGTTTTACCAAACTTGGAAAAGCTATCTTTGAGCATGACCGATTCATTGAAGAAACTGGAACCTTATTCCTTTTGCAATATAAACTTGCAAGTAATAAGGAAGATGCAACTGCATGGTACTATTTCTTCAACGAGTTTACCATGTCCGAGTTTACTAAAGAAGACTTTGTGGCAAATCTACAAAACTTTGTTCTAATGAACGAGCCAAACACTTCTGTTGCAATTAGATCACTGAATGATGATTTTACTTGCATCATCAACACATATCTCCCCAAATTTAGGAGTGGTTCTCCCAGGAACAACCCGGAAAATAATATTGACTGCCCTTTTGGTGAATTGGGGCTTGTGGATGTTCTTAGCAAAGTGCGCCGCACTTATAAGAAAACGATTCCTTCTGTTGCTTCAATCAATCCCTGGGTCGCTCTTGCAGTTATTCAGGATCAGTCAAAAGGGAGAAAAGAGATTAGCCTCAATGAGCTGCTCACTGCTCCGTGCAACATTGGCAAGGTATTCAATCTTGATGCGATTTCTATGCTGGACCTGTTGCGAGTGGTTGAAAAATTGGGAGAAGTTAAAATTATTAGGACTGCCGGTTTGGATATTATCAGGATTCTCTCTGACAAGGATTTTAGCGCCTGTGTTGAGATGTATTATTCGAGCCTAAACGAGCATAACTGAGGAGTATTAGACTATGAGTAAAATGATCTCTGTGGCGTCAGGGTTTCAGTATTCCGTTAACATCGGGTATGATCTGAACAATGATGACAAATTAAAAAACTTTATCCCAACGAGATCTGCGCTTGAACTCCTTGAGGATATTTTGCTCAGCACAAGAAACAACTCAACGGATAGAGCCAGAGTTCTGATAGGTGCCTATGGTAAAGGCAAATCGCATATTGTCCTTACTATTATGGCTATGCTGATGAAGCGTGATCTTTCTCTTTTTGAAAAGACTCTGCCCAAAATAAATGATGACCTGGAACTTCAAAGCTGCGTAAAGAATTATTACGACAGTGAAAATAAGATTCTGCCTATCATAATCACCGGCAGTAATACCAGTTTGACTCAAGCATTTTTGCTTGCTCTTCAGAGAACTCTCACAGAAAACAATTTGCTTGATATTATGCCGGAAACAAACTATAGAGCTGCGATTCATGCCATTGAGCGGTGGAAGAAAGATTTCCCCAATACTTTCGAGGATTTTAAGAAGCTGCTGGATGTCCCTGTAAGCAAGTTCATCAGTGAGCTTGAAGATTACAACATTACGGCCTATGAAAAGTTTGAACGAATTTATCCCACCCTTACCGCAGGAAGTGTGTTCAATCCTTTCTTAGGCTTTGATGTGGTGGAGCTATACGAAGGAGTTGTAAAAAGCCTTCGGGGAAAAGGGTTTACCGGCGTCTATGTGATCTATGATGAATTCAGCAAGTATCTTGAAGCCAATATATCTGAGGCATCTGTAAGTGATACAAAGATGCTTCAGGACTTTGCAGAAAAGTGTAATCGCAGCGGCAATTTGCAGATGCATCTTATGCTTATTTCGCATAAGGAAATCTCAAATTACATCGATACATTGCCAAAGCAAAAGGTTGACGGCTGGCGAGGAGTATCTGAGCGTTTCACGCATATCCATCTGAATAATAACTTCTCGCAGACTTATGAAATCATTGCTTCCGTAATTCAGAAAAATTCTGTAATGTGGAAGCAGTTTTGTCATGCCTATAAAGAAAACTTTGATGGTGTAACTCAACGGTATGTCGGCCATTCACTTTTTTCTGAAATGAGTGCTATGGAGCTGGGGACAATGATCCGAGCTTGTTATCCTCTCCATCCAGTATCTATTTTTATACTCCCACGCCTTTCTGAGTGTGTTGCGCAGAACGAGCGCACATTGTTTACCTTCCTGTCCGCTAATGGTGCGGCAACATTGCCGAACTTTCTGGATCGGTATCATGACGACAGCTTTAGCATGATTACGCCCGACATGATCTATGATTACTTTGAGCCGTTGTTTAAAAAGGAAGTCTATTCCAGCGATTTGTACAAGACTTACCAGCTGACCGCAACTATCTTGGCCAAAATTGAGGATGATTCTCTTGAGAGCAAAATTGTAAAAACCCTTTCGCTTATCTATATTTTGGAGCAGTTTGAGAAGCTCGCTCCTACTCATGATGAGCTTGTTGGTATTTTTTCTGTGGGATATACGGTTCCAGAAGTAGAAACTGCTATCGACAATTTGATTGGGAAGGAATATGTCGTATATCTGAAGCGCAGTAACAATTATTTGCGGCTCAAACAAACTTCAGGCGTGGATATTCAGCAGAAAATTCACGATATGATGGCGAGTCCAAAAGGCAAGGCTTCGGTGAAAGATACCCTGAATAAAGTCAACTTTGACAGTTGTGTCTATCCTTCCAGGTACAACGATGAACGGGAGATGACAAGATATTTCTCCTTTGTGTTTGTCAATGCGACAGAGGTGTCTGCGGAAACAAACTGGAGCGTTAAAAGTGAAAACATACCTGGTGACGGTGTTGTTTATGGGATTATTCCGCATAGTGCGGAAAATCTCTCTGAAATTAAAGAAGTCCTTTTATCTGCCAGCGGACAAGCAGAGCAAGCCATTTTTGTTGTTCCCAATCAGTATACAGATATTTCAGAGGTCATTGCTGAATTTAATGCGGTATCTATACTTAGAGAGACCGCAATTGATGACAAAGTCCTGTTTGATGAGTACGAAGTCATTTATGAAGATCTGAGAGAAGTAATTAACGCCTATATCAAGGCGTACACGCAGCCAGAAAAATACATGGCCCGCTATATCTATCAGGGTAAGGAACACATGATCGGGCGCAAGGCTTCCTTGACAGGTTTGATTTCAGATATTTGTGACAAGGTGTTTTCCCAGACCCCCGTTATCAATAATGAGGCAATCAACAAAGACGATATTACTTCTATTGCTTATAATAGTCGTAGCAAAATTATTTCCGGCCTTTTAAGAAATGAATTGGAAAAAGGGCTTGGGCTAACTGGCTCTGGTCAGGAAGTGTCTATTATGCGCAGTACCTTGATTCGTACTGGCGTGTTAGTAGAAGAAGCGGGCATCCCGAAGATTAACCTCTGCCCGGATGACCCTTATTTGGAAAACACATTGACCACTATTGTGGAGTTCATTCGTGAAGCACATCAAAAGGGCAAAATGAACTTTGGCGATTTGTATTATCGCCTAACGAGCGCCGAGCATCATATCGGTATGCGAAAAGGTTTGATCCCCATTTACCTTGCTGCCGTGATGCATGAGTTCCGGCAAAGTGTTCTGATTACAGATCGCTTTGGCCAAGTGCCAACCTCTACAGATACCTTATTGCAAATTAATGCAGAGCCGTCAGCATTCTTTATCACTTACTTGGACTGGAATCCAGAAAAGGAATTATTTGTTTCCTCCTTGGCTGAGTTGTTCCGTGACCATGTAATTGAGGCAGAAAAAGCAAACAATGCTCATGATTATGTTGTCTTTGCAATGCGCCGCTGGTATATGTCCCTGCCCAAATATTCAAAAGAGATTAAGAAAACTATTTCTGGCGATAAGGTAGATAAAAGATACCTTTCGTTTGCCCGTTTGCTTAGACAAAACACAGGTGCCCATGAGCTTTTGTTTCAGCGTCTTCCAGAAGCATTTGGTTATGCAGCTGAGTTTACACCCGGCGTGGTTGAGAATGTCGCTGCAGCAAAGAAATATTTTGATGATGCTCTATCTATGTTAAAGAAAAAGCTGGTAAAAGAAGTGAAGGAACTTTTTGCTGCTCCTCACACCAAAAGATTTGGCATGACATCTCTCGCTTCTGTTATTAAGGACTGGTGCGAATCGCTCGACAGGACAGCATATGAGCAATTGTTCCCCGACGGGACAGAGAAATGCCTGGCTTTGTTCCAATCTATGACGAATGATGAAGATACCTTTATTGCACGGCTGGCAAAGATCTGCACCGACCTGCGTTTGGAAGATTGGGATGATAACACACACAGCCGTTTTTCCAAGAAACTTAATCAGAATAAAGCAACTGCAGAACAGTATCATTCCGTAGCAGAAAAGCAAAGTAATGATCATGCGGATAGCAATTATCATGTTACCTTCGTTGAAGAGAGCGGTGTTGCAATCACAAAACGCTTTGACAGAGTGGAGATTTCCAAGCGAGGAAAGCTGCTACTGAATGCGATTACTTCAGATATTGACTCCATGGGACACTCGATTACGGAACAGGAAAAGCGTCAGATTCTCATGGAAGTATTGAAAAAGTTGTGTTAAGGGTGGGTGAATATGGCTTACTTTGATAACGCAGCAACTACATATCCCAAGCCAGAAGTAGTGTATTCCTATATGGATATGTTTTATCGAAGCAACGGTGCCAGTGCAGGTCGAGGCAAATACGGAGCTTCTGTGTCAGCGGGTGCGTTGATTGCTGAAACAAGGCAGTTAATACAAGACCTTATGCACTGCCAAGCTAAACAAGTCGTATTCACGCCAACAGCAACGGTGGCGTTGAATATTGTCCTGCAAGGATTGATTAGAAGCGGAGTCAAAGAGATTTATATCAGTCCATTTGAGCATAATGCAGTTACACGCACTCTGCATTCTTATAGTGAGAGTGGCCAGATCAATGTTCACAAGCTCGCAGTCACCGATGACATGGTCTATGACATCCAAAGAATACGCTACCAATTTGAAAGTGAAAAGCCAGACCTGGTGATTATCAGTCATGCGAGCAATGTATTTGGCCTCATTGCCCCTATAGAAGACATTTTCAAGTTGAGCAAACAATTCAACGCCTATACGGTTGCAGACATGGCCCAAACTGCCGGGTTGGTCGATTGTAATGTGGGTTCCTCCGTTTTTGACTTTGCAATATTTGCAGGACACAAAACACTTTATGGCCCAACCGGCATATCAGGTTTTATAATGAAACCAGAAATTGATTTACCATCCGTTATTTATGGTGGAACCGGTTATGAGTCAGCAAACCAAAATATGCCGCGTTCCCTCCCTGAAAGATTCGAGATGGGTACCATGAACATTAGTGGAATTGCGGGTCTAAACGCAGCCCTGAAGTGGATTGACGAAATATCAATTTCGAACTTGCGTGAAAAAGAAACAAGAAATAGACTGCGCTTGCTCGAAATCTTGGACAATTATTGGTTCATTAAAGTTATCGGCAACTACCCACAAAATAATTATGTCGGCATAGTATCTTGCGTTATTGATGGGATTAGCAGCGATAGCGCAGGGCAAATTTTCGACAAGGCTGGTATTGCTGTGAGAACTGGTTTGCAGTGTGCTCCATTAGCACATGAGTTTATGAAAACCTATCCTGCTGGTACAATACGATTTAGTGTAAGTTATTTTACAACGGAACAAGATTTTCAAGAGTTAATCCAGGCTCTTGGTTATATCGAGGAAAATCTATAAGTAGGGGGTGAAAGGGTGAGCTTTACTGAGATTGATATAAAGCAGGAATACCGCTCTCGGCTTGATAATGTCATCAAAGACTTCTATATTCCTGTCTTAAAAGAAGCAACTCTTTATAAGCGAGCCGTAGGCTTCTTCTCGTCTACTGCATTAGTTGAGATGTCTCTCGGTATATGCGGGCTCGTGAAAAACGGTGGTAAAATACAGTTGATTGCTTCGCCACGCTTATCAGCAGAAGATGTTGCTGCAATCAATGAAGGTATTAGGCGAAGAGATGATGTAATAGAAGAGGCTCTTATCAGAGAGTTATCTGAACCAATAGGCCTTCAGGCATCCGAGAGACTAAATTTGTTATCTAACCTGATAGCATCTGGCGTTCTGGAAATCAAAATTGCATTCTTGGAGACAGATAATTCTGTTGGAATGTTCCATGAAAAGATGGGCCTGATGTATGATAAGGACAATAATATTATTGCTTTTTCCGGTTCCATGAATGAAAGCTTCAATGCTTTCAGGCAAAATTATGAGGCTGTTGATGTGTTTACTTCGTGGTCAAACGACGAAGAGCGGGTATTGGCTAAACAATCTGCCTTTAATGCAATGTGGAATGATTATGAACCAAGCATCCGTGTTCGTGAGTTCCCGCAGGTGTCTGAGTTGATCGTCAGTAAATACCAAACCTCTAACGAAACGGATTTGAACCTTGATGATAGCTTTTCGGATGATCGCTTAGACAGCCTCCTACCAGTTGATATAGAGAACAACTTTAGTGGGCCGCACATTCCCGTCAAGGTGAAAATGCGTCCATATCAGATCGAAGCCATTAATAACTGGGCAGAAAACAACTATCGTGGTATCTTCGATATGGCAACCGGAACAGGTAAAACCTACACAGCCCTTGCAGCTATTGCAGCTTTATATAAGGCTACGAAGCAGAATCTTGCAGTCTTTATTGTCTGTCCTTATCAACACTTAGTTGAACAATGGAAGGATGATATAGTTGCATTTGGAATGAAGCCGATAGTATGTTATTCGGTATCCACGCAGAAGAATTGGAAGGAACGCCTTAAAACAGCAGCAACCAGCTTCAACCTGGGAGTACAAAATCACTTCTGCGTTGTGACCACAAATGCAACCTTTTCTGGAGAATATGTTCAGAGCATTGTCAAAAAAATGCATGGCAATGTCGTTCTTGTGGTCGATGAGGCTCACAATTTCGGTGCAGAAAACCTTAGTACCACGCTGGTGGATAATATGAAGTACCGCCTGGCACTTTCTGCTACAATTGACAGACACGGTGACTCTGAGGGTACAAGCAAACTTTATGATTACTTTGGCGAAAAGTGCATTGAATATACCCTTAAAGATGCCATCAACAATAAAATGCTCACGCCATATTACTATTACCCGGTAGTCGTTTCGTTAAGTGCAACGGAGCTGGAAGAATATCTGGACATCACAGCAAAAATTAGAAAAAATGTTCATGCCGATAAGCATGGCAAGGTTGTTCTCAGTGAGTATGCAAAGATGCTACTCATTAAAAGAGCACGGTTGGTATCTGGTGCGGCCGAAAAGATTGATGTTCTGAGAGAATTGATGCAGGATCACAAAGATGATAATCATATGTTGGTCTACTGCGGTGCAACAACCATGCACGATGTTGATTATAAAGAGGGCAAGGCACACATTGATGACATTAGGCAGATTGATCTTGTTGCGGATATGTTGGGAAATGACTTGGGAATGCGAGTTTCCAAGTTTACTTCAGAGGAGAATGCTGCAGAGAGAGAACGCATAAAAGCCGACTTTGATGCTGGTGACCATTTGCAAGCTGTAGTTGCTATTAGATGCTTGGATGAAGGTGTGAATATTCCGAGCATCAAAACAGCGTTCATTTTGGCGAGCAGCACAAATCCTAAGGAGTATGTACAGAGGCGAGGCCGAGTGCTACGACTCTTTAATGGAAAAAACTTTGCCGTTATTTATGATTTCATCACCCTCCCATTCGCTCTCGAATGCGTAGACCATGTTGATGCCGAGACATTAGAAAGTGGTAAGTCTCTGGCAAAGCGAGAGATTTTGCGAATGAAGGATTTTGCTTCCATTGCGGAGAATCCTTTCGATTCTGATGAATTGATTTCCAGGATTATGAGTGCCTACGAAATAGAATTTGATGACAATGATCCGGAGGATGAGGAATATGTCTAATGAGAATGGTATTGACCCTAAAAAACTGAATGCAATGAAAATAAAGATTCTCAAAGCAGAGCAGGAAAATTTGAGAACAAAGGACAAGACCACGGATGAGATGGTCGAGCACATCAGAAGGATAATTGCCTCTGAGGCGAAGAAAGGTTTTTAAGGGGGTGGTTTTATGTTAATTAAATCGCTGAAAATGAAGGATTTTCGACAGTTCAAGGGGACAACTGCGGTTGAGTTTTCTTGCAATCCGAATCAGAATGTAACTATCATTCTTGGCGATAACACTTATGGTAAAACCACTTTGCTCCAGGCATTTAACTGGTGCTTTTATGAAACGGCTATGTTTGACAATAATCCTGATTTCTTGCTGAATTTGGAAGTTGCAAATGGCATGACCAATGGTGACTCTGAAACTGTATCTGTTGAGATTTGTGTGATTCATAATGGCGTTGAGTATATTATTTCTCGCTCTCAACAGTATCTCTGCGCCAACAACAAAGTCTCCGGTGCCAAGAAAAGTCAAGTTAAGGTGTCCTATAAGCAACCAGACGGTCAGACAGAATCTGTTCGGGCATTAGAAGTCCAGAATGTTATTGAGAATATTCTTCCGAAAGACCTGTCTACATACTTCTTCTTTGATACAGAGCGTGTGCGTAGTATCAGCACCAGAAAAGATGTCTCAGATGCTGTTA
This sequence comes from Flavonifractor sp. An82, assembly GCF_002159265.1. Taxonomy (GTDB): domain Bacteria; phylum Bacillota; class Clostridia; order Oscillospirales; family Oscillospiraceae; genus Flavonifractor. The sequence goes on along the minus strand of NZ_NFHG01000005.1, from coordinate 5,281 downwards.
AGGGCCTGTTGGGGCTTTCAATTATGGATAGTGCCATCAAACACATCGGAACCAAAGGCAACAAAAAAACAGTCTTAGGAAAACTTTATAGTGCAATGGACACCGATGGCGATAAACGGGCCCGCGATGCGTTAGACATGATTCAAAGTTCTGAAGCAAAGCGTGACGCAATCAAGGATCAGCTTGAAACCTGTGCTTCCCAAATCAAGCAATATGAAGCTCGTAAGGGCCAGCTGGATGATATTCTGCGTGATAATCAATCGACTGCCACATTGCAGAAAAAGAAAGAAGATCTTGAGCGTCGCCTTTCCGCAGAGAGCAGTTCCATGGAGAGCACTACAGGGCTGTTCTTCAAGGAGTTCAGCAAAGGCTCTTTGCAACTGTTCGCACAGCCATTGCTTGGCCAGGCAAATGACTTTCTTGCCGCCACAAAGATTGATGATAAAGGAATCCGTGACTTAACAGCGCCTACTATTTTGGAACTTTTAAAGCGTGGTAGATGCATTTGTGGCGCAGAAATCTGCGAGGGAAATGACGCTTATAGGCATTTGATGGACGAGTTGAATTATGTTCCGCCTGAGTCAATTGGCAATACAGTTCGTCATTATAGAGAGAAACTTTCCTCGTTCTCAAAAAATGCTGACCATATTTATGAGAGTTTAACCTCTCGTTATCAGGAAATTTATCGCTCTAAGGCTCGTATTCAGGAGTGGGAGGACGAACTTGCCGACATTAGTGTACAAATCCAGGGCAAAGAAAATATGAAACAGTATGAGATAGAACTGGTTGATGTGAAAAAGCGGTTAAAAGACCTGAATGACAGAAAAGAGCGTTTGATTCGAGAGGATGCGACATTGAAGAACGATATTGAACGCTATAAAAAAGTCTATGATAGTCTGGTCGCTGTTTCTGGGAAGAACAAGGAAACCATGCTGTTTATCCAGTATGCGGAAGAAATTCTTGATTGGCTCTCCTCTACATACAAGGAAAAGGAAACGTTTATCCGTGACGCTCTTGAAACAAAAGTCAATCATATTTTTGAACAGATGTATCATGGACATCGAAGGGTTTCTATCGATCAGCGGTACCAGGTCACTTTGCTGACCACGATTGAGGATAAAGAGATCGCTGCCGGTGAATCCGAGGGTTCCAATCGTGTAAAGAGTTTTGCATTTATTGCAGGGCTGGTCGCTTTGGCAAAAGAAAAGTTGGTTGCCAATGCCGGTGAGGAAGGGTTTAATCTTTCCTCGGAACCCTATCCGTTGGTAATGGATGCTCCGTTCTCAAATGCTGATGAAATTCATACTGCAAATATCTCGAAGGTTCTTCCAGAAATTGCAGAGCAGGTTATTATGTTTGTAATGCAGAAAGACTGGCATTACGCTGAACCGGTTATGGCTTCTCGTGTTGGTAAGCAATATACCCTGAAGAAGCATAGCGAAACCTATACAGTTCTGGAGTAAGGAGGGGTAAGGAATGTTTGAGAACGATTACACTATTACCGGAAAACACGCTACTTATCTAAAATTCCTGGCCGCAAAAAACTCTGGAGCCAAAGGTGACGATGATTCTTCACCAGTTTCTGCCAAGATTTTTGAGCGATACATAGATGTCTATATGAACGCTGCAATTTGGGGGTTGTTGTACAAGCGAACCGCACCTCGCGATACTACTTCTGATGACAGAGCAAGAATATACGCAGATGCATATGCTACTGAACGAGAAAACTGCGTTTTTCTGTATCGTATGGTAATGTTACTCGATAAAACCACCAATTTGGAACCTTCTATTCGTGTGGACCGTGCATTTCGTTATGATGCGCAGGAGGATAAAAAAGCAGAGTTTGAAGCGAACATGGATTTGTTCCACTCCTATGTCCGAGGTGGCATCGAAGAAATGTACGAGCAGTTTACTGATGGCTGCTCTACCAGGGACGACTATATGAATAAGCTCTATGAGGTTCTGACGACATTTAGACAGGAAATTGCTGGCCTTTCTTATGATGAAGAACTCGCAAAACTGATCGGCTGAGGCTAAGGGGGTGATTATATGGACAATAAGCTATTCTATGAGTATGTGTTATCACTGCTCTTCGAGGCTGGCCATGTAATCACCCCTTTTCCTATTTATCGAAACCACACATCGAATGAAGCTCTTTATATTGATTCAAAAGAAGATGTCGTTTTGAATCGCTTTGATCGTGGACTGTTGTCTCTGATGGATAATGTGTCTTTATTGGCAGATATTAAATGGCCAGGAGTTGTTGATGAACTCGACGAAAATGTTCAAATCTACTCTATCACAGTCAACTTCTCGAATCGTTGCCGAAGTCAAAGTGTAGCAGACATTCACCATCTGATGCAAAGATATTGGAACTGTACTCATAGCATAGTATTTTTCAAACATTGTGAAAAATATATCGTTTCGTTCGCAAATAATGTCTGTTCTCATATTTTGTCTGATTGGCGCAATGTCGGAATGGACTACGATGACATAATCGACAGAATTTGTGTTGGAAATATTTCTCTTACGACAAGTAATGAATACTTCCACGACTTTTTATATGCAGTTGCTCGAGAGTACTACATTCGACCGATTTCTTTTGAAGAAGCATCTTATGGGTTAATGCCAGCAGATTATATAACTAAGAGTTTGGCTTCTGATATTTCTTTTTCCAAAGATGAGATAAAGGAAATAATTCAAAGTAATCTGGTTGCTTTTGAAACCGTGTATGGTGACGATTATGTTGAGCCTAAGTACACTGGAATGGAAGAACTTAATCAGCATCATAATATTTCTGCCGAAATTGACCGAATCAGTTTTGAACTTGAACTCAATAGTGATATAGATGATGCTCAACTTGAGCAATTTGATTTTGAGGAGGAAGGTTTCGAGGAGGACAATGATGACGACTTTTTTGACGGTTATGACGAGAATGTAGATCCTGCCATTTTCGATGATCCTGTATTGATGGTAAAGTGGCTTGAAAAAAAGCAAAAAGAGCGTGACAGTGAAACACTAAAGAATCAAGAACAGGAACGCCTTGAAGCGGCATGTCGGGAGCAGGAACGCCTTGATGTAGCACGCCAGGAACAGGAGCGCCTTGATGCAGCACGCCGGGAACGGGACCTTGAGGCAGCTCGCCAGGAACAAGAGCGTATAAAAACAGAGAGAGCACACTTGTTTTCTCAGCTTGAAAATACTCATTTAACCAAATTAAAAGAACTCGAATCTCGGTATCTGGCTGAAAAGAAACGACTTCATCACGAGCTTTTACAAATCGAAAAAGGCATTCAGGAAAAAAATAATCAGCTTTCTAAGCTGTCATTTCTTCGTTTTTTAGAGAGAAGATCTCTTACGGCGGGTTTGGAGAAGTTAGGACAACGAAAACAGAAACTACTTATGCTAATTCAAGACATTGAATCTATGTATAACGAACAATGTAATAAGGAACGTACAGAGTTTAGTATGATTTTGGCAGAAAAGGGATTGTAATATACAGTTTTTAAAAGACCATTGTCGGTGGATCGCTCCGGACGGTAGAGTACCAGATGAAGGGACTAAGAGTTTGCTAACTATAGATTATAAGTTGACATCTCAGAGTATCATCACATACTTCCGGGAGTTCCACGAGACCCACAGAGTGGCTGGGGTGGTGATGGAGTATCTACGCCAAAAGCGGCTATGCCGATATCCAAACCCAGCGTAACATCCCGTACAACCCTTTCAAGCGGTTCGGGGGTATACATATGCACTACCACGCCAAGCCCCTGGGCGTGATCCAAGTGGATAAGTCCGTTTGGCAGAAGTTAACCTGAGAGGAGAAACAAGAAATCAAACAGAGCTGAGATAAGAAGTTGGAAGACTATTACCGGCAGTTTAAGTAATGTAGAGAAAGGAAAATGGTCAATGGAGGTCATCTGCTTCGGCGACTCCAACACCTACGGATACGATCCCCAAGGCTATTTCGGTGGACGTTACGATGCAGACAGTCGATGGGTGGACATTCTGGCCGTGGAAACCGGCTGGACCGTCTGCAACATGGGACAGAATGGCCGGGAAATTCCGTCTGCGGCTCCTGCTTTCCCAGATGACACAGATCTGCTGATCGTCATGCTGGGAACCAACGATCTGCTCCAGGGCCGAAGCCCGGAGCAGGCCGCCGGGAGGTTGGAGCGGTTCCTCTCCGGTGTCTCCATGGATCGAAGTAAAGTCCTGTTGATCGCACCGCCGCCGGTGACCCTGGGAGCGTGGGTGTCCAGCCCACAGCTCATAGACGACTCCTGCACTTTTGCCCGGCTCTGTCAGGCCCTTGCGGAACGAATGGGCATCCGCTTTGCCGACGCCGGAAGGTGGGACATCTCCCTGGTCTATGACGGCGTACACTTCACAGAGCAGGGCCACAAAGCCTTTGCCGCCGGACTTCTGAAGGAACTCAAATGAAACGAATTTTGCCTCTGCTACTTTGCCTACTGTTGCTGACCGGATGCGGTGGGAATGACGCAAACGGCTCCTATGAGCAGATTACCCAGGAAGCAGCCAAAGAAATGATGGATACCCAAGAGGTTATTATCCTGGATGTACGGGAGCAGGACGAGTACGACAGTGGTCACATCCCCGGCGCCGTGCTACTGCCGGTGGGTACGATTGATGAAGAAACTGCCGCCGAGGTGATTCCCAAGAAGGATTCCACGGTGCTGGTCTACTGCCGCAGTGGAAATCGCAGCAAGACCGCGTCCTCTGCGCTGGCGGACCTGGGCTACACCAGCATCTATGAATTCGGTGGTATCAACACCTGGCCCTATGAGACGGAGCCGTAAGAGTTGCATGAGGTATTAGCCATGAGACAGACGACCTGGGATGATTACTACGCAGGCTTCTACGACTGGTCGCCCAGCACTCAGAAAAGTTATGCCTATCGCCTGACCGATTACGGACCGGCGGATGAGGTATGGGAAGTGGCGCAGGAACTGGCCTTTCAAGATGAAGCCTTTACCGCAAAGTTTCTGGAAAAGGCGCTGGCCGCCGGCGTCCGCTTTACGCCGAATCAGGTGCTGGAGATGGTGGGCACAGTGGAGGAGTCTCTTCTGAGTAAAATCGCGGAGCGGACAGACGTGCCCTTTGACCGGGAACAGCTGGAAGAGATCTACATGATGATCGACGACGACTCCTTGAATACGCCGCCTGAAACGGTGCCCTTAGACCGCACGAATGGTGCACTCAGACCGCTGAAATGGTGCATGGTCACCGCAGTCATGGTGCATTGACAGGATGGCCACTA
>NZ_NFHG01000049.1 GCF_002159265.1 Flavonifractor sp. An82 | reverse complement strand
GTAAGCGTAAAAACAGTCGGCGGCTTGTCAGGGTAAAATGGCTCTGCCAAACTATAAGAGTCTGAGGAAGTGCATGGTAGTACAAGGTAGTACCAGAGAGTATTCAAGACTCTGAGATAGTGAGGTGCAGGCATGGAGCAAATGGAGAGTTTACAGAGAGCTAATCAACAACACCGGTTGGCGGAATGGAGCCGACGTGTGGAGGCCTGCCGGAGCAGCGGGCTGCCGGTAGGTCAATGGTGCCAGGAAAATGGGATAGCGGTATCCACCTATTTCTCCTGGCAGAGGAAGGTGTTTCAGGCCCTGAAAGAAGTCCAGGAGGTGACCTTTGCAGAGGTTCCAATTATGGAGCATTCCCAGCACTCCGGACATATCGTAGCCGCTATGGAGGTAAGCGGTGTGCAGATTCAGGTCTATGAGGGAGCGGATGAGGCCACACTGCAGGCAATTCTCCAGGCAGCAAAGTCATGCTGAACGATTTTAGTTGCAGCTGCCCGGTGTACATTGCCTGCGGATACACAGACCTGCGGCGAGGCATTGACGGACTGGCCAACCTGGTAAAGACCCAGTTCCAGATGGACCCCTTTCAGCGGGCTCTGTTTCTATTCTGTGGGAGGCGACGGGACCGACTCAAGGCGCTGTACTGGGAGGGAGACGGCTTTCTGCTACTGTATAAGCGTCTGGAGAGCGGCAGTTTCCAATGGCCCCGGAGCACAGAGGAGGTGCAGGCCCTGACACCCCAACAATACCGTTGGCTGATGGAGGGGCTGAAGACGGAGCAGCCGAAGGCAAATAAAGCGGTGTCCGGCCTGAGCGTAATCTAATGCCGGAAAGCACTGAAAGCATTGGCTTTTTAGCCTGTTTTATGGTATTATTTACTCATGGAATATGAGAAGAACTCTGCCGTAAGCACCCCGGAAATGGTGACCATCTCACGGGCGGAATACGATTCTCAGCAGGCTAAACTTGCTGAGTTGGCTGAGCTGAAGCTCCAGAACCAATGGCTTCTGGAGCAGCTTGGTCTTGCCAAGAAGCGGCAGTTTGGGGCATCCTCAGAGCGGCTCCAGGAGGGGCTGATGGACCAGCTGTCTCTCATGGCGAATGAGGCGGAGGCCTACGCCTATGGGACAAAAAATGCCACAGCGGAGCAGGTAGCGGTAAAGGCCCATGCCCGCAAGCGGCAGAGTGGCAATGTACTGGATATCGTGCCGGAGGGCACCCCCACGGAAGTGGTGGAGCACCGCCTTTCCGAGGAAGAGCGTACCTGCGATACCTGCGGCGCCGTGATGGAGGAGATTGGGAAAGAGGTGCGCCGGAGCCTGAAGATGGAGCCGGCCCGATTCTGGATCCGGGAGGATGTGTACTACACCTACGCATGTAAACAGTGCGAGGCGGAAACAGGCGAAGGCAATCTCCGGAAAACACCTAAACAGCCGACGCTTTGCCCAGGCAGCTTTGCCTCCCCGGAGGCGGTGGCCTATATCATGACGCAGAAATTCGTCATGTACTCACCGTTGTACCGTCTGGAGCAGGAGTTTCAGCGGCAGGGGCTGAAGCTGTCCCGGCAGACCATGGCCAACTGGATCCTGCAGGCCTCGGACGCCTGGCTGCGGCCTGTGTATGACGCCCTGCACCGGAAGCTGTGCCGGGAAACTGTGCTGCACGGGGATGAGACCACGCTGCAGGTGCTGAAGGAGCCGGGCAGGACTTCTACCAGCAAGTCCTACATGTGGGTCTACCGGACCAGCGGCTGTGCTGAGTATCCCATTGTGTTGTACGAGTACCAGCCCAGCCGGAAGGCGGAGCATGCCCAGGCTTTCCTCAAGGACTTCTCTGGCTGGCTGCATGCGGACGGCTACCAGGGCTACCACAAGCTGACTGAGAACATCCGGGTGGTGGGTTGCTGGGCACACGCCAGGCGAAAGTTTGACGAGGCGCTGCAGACACTGCCCAAAGAGAAACGGCAGGAGTCTCCGGCGGCAACCGGCGAGTGTTACTGCACACGGCTGTTTCAGCTGGAGCAGCCTCTCATGGATCTGACACCAGAAGAACGCTATACCAAGCGGCTGGAACTGGAGAAACCGGTTCTGGACGCTCTGTTGGCATGGGCAAATGAGGCCAGCGCCAAGACTGCCCCCAAGTCTGCCCTGGGCAAGGCACTGCACTATCTGCGGGAGCAGTGGCCCTACCTGGTGCGCTATCTGGAGGACGGGAGGCTGGAGCTCTCCAACAACCGTGCCGAGCGTAGCATTAAGCCATTCGTCATGGGCCGGAAGAATTGGCTCTTTTCCAACACTCCGGCCGGCGCTCAGTCCAGCGCTGTGATCTACAGTCTGATTGAAACCGCAAAGGAGAATGGTCTGGATCCCTACCGCTACCTGGTTTGGCTTCTGAACACCGCACCTGGGCTGAGCCGGAAGGATGAAGCCTGGGCGGAATCTTTCCTCCCGGTGAATGCGCCCCAGAAATGTAAAATTCCAAAACCATAATGAAAATGCAGACCGCCATCTCTTTGCCTGTGCGCTGAGATGGCGGCCTTTTTATGCGCCGAAAGATTTTACGGTTAC
>NZ_NFHG01000048.1 GCF_002159265.1 Flavonifractor sp. An82 | reverse complement strand
GACTGGAAGTCAGCACCTTGAAAACTGAACAATGCAGATTGAAAGTATGAAGAGCAAGCAACAGAGGGCAATAACAGCAATGTTGTGGAACTTAAAGATAGAATGGCGAAAGCCGTTCTGGTGAATGGGTAAAACAATGTAGCCAATTGCAAAACTTCTGTGAGGCCTGCATAATTCATGATCGAATAGAGAACAGCTCAGAAATGAGACTGTTCTACTAAGGTCAAGCTATAAAGAGCGCAAGGGGAATGCCTTGGCATCAGGAGCCGAAGAAGGACGTGACAAGCTGCGATAAGCTGCGGTGAGTTGCACATAAGCTTTGACCCGCAGATTTCCGAATGGGGAAACCCGGCAGAGCAATACTCTGTCAGCCTGCGTTGAATCAAATAGGCGTAGGTGGGGAACCGCCTGAACTGAAACATCTAAGTAGGGCGAGGAAGAGAAATCAACAGAGATTCCGCAAGTAGTGGCGAGCGAACGCGGAAGAGGGCAAACCGAAGGATTTATCCTTCGGGGTTGTGGACCGACACAACGGCAGGATAGGTTAGCCGAACGGTATGGGAAGGCCGGCCATAGCGGGTGAGAGCCCCGTAGGCGAAAACCGAATCTTGTTAGTCGAGTTCCAGAGTACCGCCGGACACGTGAAACCCGGTGGGAAACTGGGGGGACCACCCTCCAACCCTAAATACTACCTGATGACCGATAGAGGAGCAGTACCGTGAGGGAAAGGTGAAAAGGACCCCGGGAGGGGAGTGAAAGAGAACCTGAAACCTTGTGCTTACAAGCACTCAAAGCACGTTAAAGTGTGATGAGGTACCTTTTGTAGAATGGTCCGGCGAGTTATTGTTACTGGCAAGCTTAAGGTATTCAGTACCGGAGGCGAAGGGAAACCGAGTGTGAACAGCGCGTATGAAGTCAGTGGCAATAGACCCGAAACCGGGTGACCTATCCATGGGCAGGTTGAAGTGGGGGTAAAACCCCATGGAGGACCGAACACACGCCCGTTGCAATGGTCGGTGATGACCTGTGGATAGCGGTGAAATTCCAATCGAACTCGGAGATAGCTGGTTCTCCCCGAAATAGCTTTAGGGCTAGCGTTAACTTAGATTACCGGAGGTAAAGCACTGAATGGGCTAGGGGCCGATAAGGTTACTGAACCCTATCAAACTCTGAATGCCGGATAATTGATGGTTAGCAGTCAGTCTACGTGAGATAAGTCTCGTGGACAAAAGGGAAACAGCCCAGACCCACAGCTAAGGTCCCAAATGTGTGCTAAGTGGAAAACGATGTGGAGTTGCGAAAACAACCAGGATGTTGGCTTAGAAGCAGCCACTCATTAAAAGAGTGCGTAATAGCTCACTGGTCGAGTGACTCTGCGCGGAAAATATAACGGGGCTAAGCATGCAACCGAAGCTTGGGCTTGCCGCAAGGCAGGGGTAGGGGAGCGTCGTGTACGGGGTGAAGTCGCAGCGGAAGCAGCGGTGGACTTTACACGAGTGAGAATGCCGGAATGAGTAGCGAGAATTATGTGGGAATCATAATGGCCGAAAATCTAAGGTTTCCTGGGGAAGGTTCGTCCGCCCAGGGTAAGCCGGGAGCTAAGGCGAGGCCGAGAGGCGTAGTCGATGCACATACGGTTGAAATTCCGTAGCCACCGAACCTTAAGCACACTGACACATGGAGATAGCGGGACCCGGGCGTTGGTTGACCCGGGCGTAAGGGACCGAAATCAAGTAGGGAAGTCCGCGATGCTCTGTGGCGAGAAAAGGTGTGTGGTATGCTAAGGTGCCCGTACCGCAAACCGACACAGGTAGATGAGGAGAGAATCCTAAGGCCAACGGGAGAAGGGTTGTTAAGGAACTCGGCAAAATGACCCCGTAACTTCGGGATAAGGGGAGCCTCCTACGGGAGGCCGCAGCGAATAGGCCCAAGCGACTGTTTACCAAAAACACAGGTCTCTGCTAAATCGAAAGATGACGTATAGGGGCTGACGCCTGCCCGGTGCTGGAAGGTTAAGAGGAGAGCTTAGCGCAAGCGAAGGTTTGAATCGAAGCCCCAGTAAACGGCGGCCGTAACTATAACGGTCCTAAGGTAGCGAAATTCCTTGTCAGGTAAGTTCTGACCCGCACGAATGGCGTAACGATTTGGGCACTGTCTCAACAGCCCACCCGGCGAAATTGTTGTACTGGTGAAGAAGCCAGTTACCCGCAACTAGACGGAAAGACCCCATGGAGCTTTACTGTAGCTTAATACTGGAAATCGGTAAATCATGTACAGGATAGGTGGGAGACTTGGAAGCCAGGGCGTCAGCTTTGGTGGAGTCACCCTTGGGATACCACCCTTGATTTGCTGGTTTTCTAACCTGCGGCCGTGAATCCGGTCGGGGGACACTGTTAGGTGGGCAGTTTGACTGGGGCGGTCGCCTCCTAAAAGGTAACGGAGGCGCTCAAAGGTTCGTTCAGCACGGACGGAAACCGTGCAGTGAGTGTAAACGCATAAACGAGCCTAACTGCGAGACCGACGGGTCGAGCAGTAACGAAAGTTGGAGTTAGTGATCCGGCGGTATGCAAGTGGAAGTGCCGTCGCTCAACGGATAAAAGCTACCCTGGGGATAACAGGCTGATCTCCCCCAAGCGTCCACAGCGACGGGGAGGTTTGGCACCTCGATGTCGGCTCGTCACATCCTGGGGCTGAATTCGGTCCCAAGGGTTCGGCTGTTCGCCGATTAAAGTGGCACGCGAGCTGGGTTCAGAACGTCGTGAGACAGTTCGGTCCCTATCTGTTGCGGGCGTAAGAGATTTGAAGGGAGCTGTCCTTAGTACGAGAGGACCGGGATGGACGTACCTCTGGTGCACCAGTTGTTCTGCCAAGGGCATGGCTGGGTAGCTATGTACGGACGAGATAAACGCTGAAGGCATCTAAGCGTGAAACTCTCCCTAAGATTAGATCTCTCATCCTTCGGGAGTAAGGCACGTCGTAGACTATGACGTTGATAGGTCGGAGGTGGAAG
>NZ_NFHG01000047.1 GCF_002159265.1 Flavonifractor sp. An82 | reverse complement strand
CCAGAAATGTAAAATTCCAAAACCATAATGAAAATGCAGACCGCCATCTCTTTGCCTGTGCGCTGAGATGGCGGCCTTTTTATGCGCCGAAAGATTTTACGGTTACTTTAATACGGATAAAGCATTGTACGATCAGGTTTTGACAGAAAGTATTTCTACGATGGTCGTAGATGCACCTTTATCATCCGCTATTTTTGATATAAATCCAGTTCATATCATAACTACAAATTATGATCAACTGCTTGAATCATCGAAGAATGTGTTTCGTGAGCAATATCAGGTTATCGTGAGCGACAAAGATCTTTTGAATGCAGATAAAAGCAAATATATCATAAAAATGCATGGGGATCTGTCTACGCATAATATAGTTTTAAAAGAGCAAGACTATCTGGATTACTCTCAGAACCATGTATTAATGGAGCTTTTTATCAAGTCACTATTGACTGACCACATTGTTCTATTTCTGGGATACTCGCTGAATGACTATAATATCAAGTTAATCATCAGTTGGCTGAACTACATGCGTTCTCAGAATGGGGCATTAGAAGAAAATCGAAAAGTTGGATATATTGTTTTGGATCAAGTGCAAATCGATAAAACACAGCGAGACTACTTTAACTGCAATAATATTGGAGTAATAAATATTAATGCGATGCCACAAATTCAAGATATTCCGGAGTCTTTATCCAACGAAAAGGGGAAGCGGTTGTATAGTTTTCTAAGAGTGATAGCCGACCCCGCTTTAGAAGAAAATATGTCCTCCATTGAAAGTTCTGTGCAATTCATGTCTCAGTACAATTTTATTAATTATGAACAGATATTGAAATTGCTTTATGTAAAAAAGTACGATGTTACTGATGGTCAACTGCGATTACTTTCTGAAGGTGATTACTCCCGATTGACAACATTTATGGAAGCAAACACGGTAGAGTCGGATAAACTCAAACAACTATTTATAAATGCAGGTATAGTGTCAATACTATATTTTGACATAGGCAACACTAAACGATTTTCTATTGGAGAATTTTCACAAAATGCTTTGCTCCAAGACAGATTATATAATCTCTATATTCTGAACCAGTATGATGAAATCAAATCGCTGTTAGAGAATAATTCCGAAATTTTTGAACCGAGCAAAAAAATTTTTTACCAAAGCATTGTTAGTGGGTATAGTGAAGTTCTGGACAAATACGGTGAAATGGACACATCGGAGCTAAATATAGAACAAACGGTCGCCTATTTACATAATTCTGCTGTAGTTGAGGCGCTTAAAACACTTCGCTTTGATTCAAATAAAGTAAAACACTTTATTCAGAATGTTTCCACAAGCAAGGAACGAGAGTTATTTTCTGGATATCTCGATATTTACAGTGGCAATACTAAAAAACGCCTTGCAATGCAAACGGCACTGGAAAAATTAAAAAAGGATGTATGTGATAGACATACAATTCATTTTGGAGGGACATCATGCGCCAAAATTTATGAAATCAAGCGAATTGCCCTGACACAGTATTTCTTTTACTACAATAACCACATTCTATACCATGGATGTAGAGATCTAAACGATTTTTTTAAGCCATATATTGAGGCTATTATATGCTCAAATTGTGATGCTGCCGAAAAGGACAGTCATTTTGGAGATATTGAGTTTACAAATGAAAAGTATCCCATAGGCTACATTGATCTCGATATTATCACAAAATTCATCTCAGCGAAGGATCTTAATGCATTCATAGAGACATACAATGTTAAGAAACTGAACGTTGACGAGAATGAAGTTAGGTTTCTGACAGAGTGTTTGCAAAATCTTTGTAATTCAATAATTACTGCGCAAACATATGGGGTTAGGCAGGCGTCGTTTTCTACATTTAGCAATTTAATTCTACTACTCAATTTGGTGGACTTGGATGAGAATAGCAAAAGAGTTCTCAAAACAACAATTGCACATTTAGTAAGCGACAAAACTATTGCGCACATTCTATTTTCGATACACTGGCCCGATTTTAGGATTACCTTGCGAGCGCTTTCAAAACTATGCAGATCATTGACATTATCCTGCGATTTTGAAATCGTACGCAGCATTGTAACACGCAAAGAATTTTTCGAGTATGCTGCAAATGTGAGTTTTGGAAGTTTACGACAGCTCATTACCGCCTTCTTGCCAAACGATATTTCAGATGAGGTACAAACCACAATAGATACGACCGATAATTTCAATCAGAAAATTATATTATTACGTTTGTTTTATCAACATATAGTAGATGTAGGTGCCCAACGGACTTACCAGGACTTTTTATCAGTAAATTTTTTGCAACTACCCACAAATGCTATATATGACTTCATCTTTTCAGGCTGGCTTACCTTAACTCCTGAAACAGCTGAAGCGTTTCTAAAGGGAATATTGGAAATGAACGGACACCAAACTCATGGTGTACACTCATTCCCGGATCCAGTTGAAACAAAACTGGAGTGTGCCTACCTGCTGTATATCAGTGATAGAATAACAGACATCAGTATTTTGAAAGAATTAAGCGAAGGAAGGCCACATTTGCAGTTTTTGTTGAGCCCAGAAAATTTTGATTATACTCAAGTTGATTTTTCAAATTATATGTGGGGAAATTTTGCTCGAAATGAAAAATATATGAAATATTTTGTTGCCAATAAAGATGCAATTATTCCACAGATTAAAGAACGAATTGAAAAAAACGATGCAAGTGAGGCGGAGAAAAGAATTTTATATGGATTTTTGCTTGATAGAGACGAAGTGTGGAAAATATAGGTGGTTCAGAGCAAAGAAAAAATCCCCCCTAAAAGGTATCTATAGTGCTGCGATGTCTTTCTCTTTTTGGGTTTCGGCTACTGAAAGCGACCTTTACCCTCCGGCGATTTAAACGCTCGGACGAAGTGAATTTGCCCCACGCCAAGACTTTTGTCTGCGACAAAAACACGCGTATACCGCAAATGCGGTGCGGCCCAGAAGGCCGGTTGGGTGGTTCTCCTATATCTTTTCGAAACTTCAAAATATCGATTTTAACCGTCCCTTCCATGCGGAGTGTCCTTATAGGATCTGAGTATCGTCAGACACCTAAAAACCTCCTATTACAATATATTTACGGTTTAAGGCACGGCAGCCAGCCGTGTCTTTTCCGTATCGTTGCCTAAGCTGTTAGAATGAGAGTGTCTTGGCCTGA
>NZ_NFHG01000046.1 GCF_002159265.1 Flavonifractor sp. An82 | reverse complement strand
ATCCATCTATCAATCCTCCCTCATGCCGCCCATGATGGCGGCGATCAGCCGGATGGTGTCCAGCAGCTCGCCATCCACGCCATTCCCGGCCTCGATACGCTCCAGTTCTTCCAGAACGGCGGCCAGCTCGTTCCGAAGGGCCTTATACACCCTGGGGTTGCCCCGTACCACCACATCTCGGCACAGCAGCCGCCGGGTGATGTAGTCCTGCTTGGTAAGGCCGGAGAGCCGCACGGCGGTTTCAATTTCCCTGTCCTCCTCCGGGGACACCCGGAAAGCCACAGTTTTGTTTCTCCAGCGGTTGTGTCGGTCAAGATTTTTCGCTGACATGATTTAGGCCCCCTTTCGCTCCATGTCCAGTTTGTCCGCCATCTCCGCCTGCCGGGTGGGGAACAGGTGGGCGTAGCGGTAGGTAATATCAATGCTTTCATGTCCCACCCGGTCAGCGATTGCCAGGGCCGTAAAGCCCATGTCAATGAGCAGCGAAATGTGGGAGTGCCGCAGGTCGTGTATTCTGATCCGCTTGACCCCGGCCTCTTTCGCCCCCCTGTCCATCTCCCGGTGGAGGTAGGATTTTGTCACCGTGAAAATGCGGTCGGTGGGTTTCACCCCATACAGGCTCTTGATATAGTCCCGCATTTCTTCGCAGAGGAAGGCGGGCATTTGAATGACCCGGTTGCTCTTGGGTGTCTTGGGGTCGGTGATGACATCCTTGCCCTTGATCCGCTGGTAGGACTTGGAGATGGTGACGGTCTGTTTTTCGAAGTCAAAGTCACCGGGGGTGAGGGCCAGCAGCTCCCCCTCCCGGACGCCGCACCAGTAGAGCATTTCAAAGGCGTAATAGGAGAGGGGCTTGTCCATCATGGCCTCGGCGAATTTCAGGTACTCCGCCTTTGTCCAGAACAGCATTTCACGTCCCTTGGGCTTGCCCATATTGCCCGCCTGGGCAGCGGGATTGACCTTTAGGTTGTAGTGGCGTACCGCATGGTTGAACACGGCGCTCAACTGATTGTGCAGCGTTTTTAAGTACACCGGAGAGTAGGGTTTGCCGTTCTTGTCCCGGTAACCCAGCATTTCGTTCTGCCAGGCGATGATCTCCTTGGAGTGAATGTCGCACATCTTCCGCTTGCCGAAGTACGGCACCAACTTCTTGTAGAGGATATGCTCTTTCGTCCCCCAGGTGTTTTCCTTGATACGGCCCTTCATGTCCGCCACATAGACGGCTACGAAGTTTTCAAAGGTCATTTCCAGGTCGGCGGTCTGCTGTTGCAGGAATGTCCGCTCCCACTCCAAAGCCTCCCGCTTGGTGGGGAAGCCCCGTTTCATCTTCTTTACTTTCTTACCTGTCCAGTCCTCGTAGTAAAAGGACGCATACCATGTGCCCTTTGCCTTGTCTTTGTATGCCGGCATTGTGGTTCCCTCCTTACTGCCTGTCCCGCAGCCCATAGAATTTTTCCTCGAAGTAGCGCCTGCTCACCCGTCCGGGAATGGTGAGAAAGCCTTTTTTCTTCAGTTCCTCGTTCATTTCCCGCACCAGCTTGTAGGCGTAGGGCTTGGAAACGCCCAGCTCCCTGGCAACCTCCTCCGCCCTCACAAACAGCTCCTTTTCCATGGTCAGCACCTCCTTATTTTTATTTCGCAAATATGTTAATATCCGCATTGTCATTATACATTAACACCGATGTTAATGTCAAGAATTTATTTCGCATTTTTGTTAATATATATCTTGCATAGTTCGCTTTTTTGCGCTATACTATCCTCAAAGGCGGTGAATGATATGACCGTAGGGGATAAAATCAAGAAAATCCGTACCTTTCGGGGCATGACGCAAAAGGAATTGGGCCTTGCCATCGGTTTGGAGGAAAAGGGTGCGGACAACCGGATTGCCCAGTATGAGACGAATTACCGTGTCCCGAAACGGGAGCTGCTGGACAAGATGGCCGAGGCGCTGCGGGTAGACCGCCAGAACTTCTACACCATCGCCCCTGGCTCTGCCGAGGACTTCATGCGGACATTTTTTTGGCTGGACGAGGACAGCCCAGGCTCTATCCGCCTGTTCCAGCTTGTCCGCAATCCCAGCAAGACAGGGGCCTCCGATGATACCAGCGTGCGCTACAATGACAACGACGACTGGCCCATCCATCCTCCCGTTGGGATTTATTTTCAGTACGGCCTTGTGGACGAGTTCATGCACGAATGGCTTTTGCGCCAGCAGGAACTTGACGCTGGGGAGATCACCAGGGACGAATACTTTGAATGGAAACTCAACTGGCCTTACACCTGTGACGATAGCAAGGAAAGCCAGTATTATGTCACCTGGCGGAAAAATAAATAAGACAAGCAAAAAACCGCCCTGCTGAATTTGTCGTTCAGCAGGGCGGTTTTGCTTGTCCTTTTGGGATTTTTCTCTTGAGAATACCGGGCGGACACAAATAGTATCAATCCAGTATCAAGAGCAGTATGGACGGGCAAAAAAGCCTGTATTCATGCGGGTTTTCGCCGTTTCGAGCGTCATTCCCACTCGCTCCTGTCAGAAGTTTTCTAAACAGATTTGCTTATGTTGTTTAGCTCAGAGTATTGGTATTCTTTTCATTATTCAGATAGTAGGGGCTATCTGATTTTTTGTTGCCATGGTGTTGCCAGTAATGGACGATTGGATGGATTGCAAACATTATAGCACATTTATAATAACTTTTCTATAAGCTGCCGTATGTTTGTTTAATCATAAAGATAAATCAAATACTTTGCTGTCAATATCATCTAGTTTATTACATACATCTGTCAGACTGTTGTATAGCCCGTCTCCTTTTATATCATTGAGACTTGAATTGACATCATCTAGTTTGTCACAGACATCTGCCAAACTATCATACAGTCCTACTCCTTTTATAGCCACAAGGTTATCATTAACTTCTCGCAAACTGGAATTAATTTCCTCCAACTGATTTTTGATATCACATAATGCCTCAATAAGTTTCTCATTAAAATCCATTTTATGTGTTTCTTCCTTTCTTATACAAATTTTACAGCAGCTATATAGTTTTAGTTTCCAAAGATACCTGTCTAAGCAAACTTATTTCAGCGACAGCTGTTCTCCATTTCTTATTACAGAGTTTTCCAGGGTGTACAATGCTTTGTCCAATGTTTTTTCAATTTCTTTTCTGCGTACGCCGCTCAAAAAGTGCAGCTTGACCGCAGATGATGGTGCATCACCACCGCTGGAATGGTGCACTGCTTCCGCGGAAATGGTGCATGGCGGCCGCGGGCGT
>NZ_NFHG01000045.1 GCF_002159265.1 Flavonifractor sp. An82 | reverse complement strand
AGTTGGCAGACCGCACTTCTATTATAGCAAAGGGAGTTTTTTTATCATTTTCATCGCCATAGGCTTTTTTGAACCACTCGCCTAGCGAGTGGTTTTCTTTATACAAAAAACCGGGCGCGCCCCACAGGGGCGCGCCCGGTCTTTTTCATTCTTCCTTGGTCTGGTCGCCCTCCGGCGGTTCCTCCTTGGCGACGGCAGGCGCGTCCTGCCCGTCCGGCAGGGGGATGGCCGCCTCCTTGGGGGGCTCAGCGGGCTCGGCAGGCTTGTTCCCCTGCTCCCGCTTCTCGGCCTCGGCGAACTGGTCGGCCAGGGCCGGGTCACGGCCCTCCAGAATGGCCACCATTTCGGCGCCGGTGATGGTCTCCTTCTCCAACAGGTAGTCCACCACCTTGTCCATGTCCTCCCGGCTCTGGGAGAGGATCTCGGTGGCCTTCCGGTAGCAGGAGTCGATGATGCCGTGGACCGCCTGATCCATGGAGGCGGCGGTGTTGTCGGCGCAGTCCAGGCCGTAGCCCCCGTCCAGGTACTGATTTCGGCGGGAGGCCAGGGCCATCATACCGAACTGGTCGCTCATACCGAACATGGCGACCATGTTGCGGGCGATGCTGGTGGCGTCCTGAATATCCTGGGCGGCACCGTTGGTCATGGTGTGCATCACCAGCTCCTCGGCCACACGGCCGCCCATGGAGACGGTGATCTGGGCCAGCAGCTCATCCTTGGTGTGCAGGTGCTTGTCCTCCTCCGGCAGGTGGAGGGTGTAGCCCAGGGCCCCCTGGGTGTGGGGGACGATGGTGATCTTGCTCACCGGCTCGGCGTGCTTCTGCTTGTAAGCCACCATGGCGTGGCCCACCTCGTGATAGGCCACCAGCTTCTTCTCAAACTCACTGAGGACGCTGCCCTTCTTCTCGGCGCCGGCGATGACCAGCTCGAAGGCGGTAAGCAGGTCCTGCTGGTTGACCGCCTTGCGGCCCAGGCGGACCGCCCGCAGGGCGGCCTCGTTGACCAGGTTGGCAAGGTCGGCGCCCACGGCGCCGGCGGTGGCCAGAGCCACCTTCTTCAGATCCACATCCTCCGCCAGGCGGATGTTGCGGGTATGGACCTGGAGGGTCGCCAGACGGCCGGCCAGGTTGGGCCGGTCCACGGTGATGCGCCGGTCGAAGCGGCCGGGCCGCAGCAGGGCCTGGTCCAGCACCTCGGGCCGGTTGGTGGCGGCCAGCAGGATGACGCCCTTGGTGGGGTCGAAGCCGTCCATCTCGGCCAGCAGCTGGTTCAGGGTCTGCTCCCGCTCGTCGTTGCCGCCCATGCGGTTGTCGCGGGACTTGCCGATGGTGTCGATCTCGTCGATGAAGACGATACAGGGGGCCATCTTGTTGGCCTCCTTGAACAGGTCGCGCACACGGGCGGCGCCCATGCCCACAAACATCTCCACGAAGTCGGAGCCGGAGATGGAGAAGAAGGGCACGTTGGCCTCACCGGCCACGGCCTTGGCCAGCAGGGTCTTACCGGTGCCCGGCGGGCCCACCAGCAGGGCGCCCTTGGGCAGCTTGGCGCCGATCTCGGTGTACTTCTGGGGGTTGTGGAGGAAGTCGATGATCTCCACCAGGGATTCCTTGGCCTCGTCCTGACCGGCTACATCTTTAAAGGTGACGCCAGTCTTTTTCTCCACATAGACCTTGGCGTTGGATTTGCCCAGGTTGCCCAGGCCGCCCCCCATCTTGCCCGCCATGTTGCGGAACAGGAAGGAGAACAGGGCCACCATCACCACCATGGGCAGCACCCAGGACACCAGCATGGACACGATGGGGTTGAGCTGTTCCACATACTCGGGACCGTACTCGACAACGCCGTGCTCTTCAAACAGCTTGATGAGCTCGGGGATGTCCGAGGTGAGGGGTGCGCAGAAATAGGTGGTCTTTTCCTTGGCCCATTCAGAGGGCGGGGGAATGGTATCCTTCTTGTCGGTCTGTTCGGTTTCGCTGCCGTCGGAGATGCCGGCGGCGGTGGCGGTCTTGGTGATGTTGCCGTTGGCGTCCACCGACACGCCATCCTTCAAATAGATGGTGTACTTGTTGGAGTCCATCAGGACCCCTTCCACGCAATCCTGCTTGACCAGCTCCCGGAACACGCCGTAGCTGATCTCCACAGAATTGGCCTGGCGGAACATGGAGGTGGCGTAGTTGACCAGCACCGTCAGCACCAGGGCCCACAGGATGATGGACACGATGGCTGTGATATTGCGCTTGTTGTTGCCGCCGCCCTTTCCGCGGTTATTGTTCTGGCGATCGGAATTCAATAGAAATGCCTCCTTGAGTGCATTCATTCCAACTGGAAAGTAATTATAGTTATAGCACACGAACCCTGAAAAAACAAGAAAGGGAAAGCCGAAAGCTGTAAACTTTCTATGAAAGCGGAGGGGGCGGACGGGGAATTTTTATCTTTTTCTGCGGCGCTTCTTGTGGTATACTGAAGGGGATTAACAGGAAAGGCAGGAACCAATCATGAAGGAGCGCAGACCGGCCCCCGAGGCCCAGGCGGACGGCATCATCGAAGGCCGCAACGCCGTCACCGAGGCCCTCCGGGCGGGAACGCCCATCGACAAGATCTTCCTGGCCCGGGGGGAGACCGACTCCGCTCTGGCCCACATCGCCGCCGCCGCCCGGGACAAGGGCATCGTGGTGGTGGAATGCGACCGGAAGAAGCTGGACTTTATGAGCCGCACCCACTCCCACCAGGGGGTCATCGCCCAGGCTGCGGTGCGGGAATATGCCAGCGTGGACGACATTTTAAACGCCGCCCGGGAGAAGGGGGAGCCCCCTCTCATCGTGGTGTGCGACGAGCTGAGCGACCCCCACAACCTGGGGGCGGTGATCCGCACCGCCGAGTGCGCCGGGGCCCACGGGGTCATCATCCCCAAGCGCCGCTCCGCCGGACTGACGGCGGTGGTGGCCAAGACCTCCGCCGGCGCGGTGAGCCATGTGCCCGTGGCCCGGGTGCCCAACCTGCCCGCCTTGCTCAAGGAGCTGAAGGATGAGGGGATCTGGGTCTTCGGCACCGCCGCCGACGGGGACCGGCTGCTCTACGACGCCGACCTGAAGGGCCCCGCCGCCATCGTCATCGGCAGCGAGGGGGCCGGCATGGGCCGGCTGGTGAGCGAGACCTGCGACTTTAAGGTGCGCATCCCCATGAAGGGAAAGCTCAACTCCCTCAACGCCAGCGCCGCCGCGGCCATCCTGCTGTACGAAGCCGTGCGTCAGCGCATGGGCTGACCATCATCTACCCTTAGAAAAGGAGCATGCTCCCATGGCAAAGGACCGGGACGATGAACTGAATAAGGACGTGCCCGGCGGAGAGGAATTTTCCCTGGAATCCATTCTGGCGGAGTTTGGCGGCGGGCAGAAGAAGAAAAAGGTGGAGGACGACACCATCCCCTTCCCGGTGATCCCCCACAGCCAGCGCACGACCTCCAACGTGAAAAAGCCGGGGCGGGTGCTCACCTTCCCGGAGGGGGGGCAGGAGCCCACCCGCTCCAGGGCCGCCCAGCCGCCGGCGGAGAAAGAGCCGTCCCCCAAAAAGGAGCCCGCTCCCAAGAAGGAGGCTCCCCGGCAGAAGGAGGAGCCCCCGGCGGACAACGTGCTGGACTTCCCCGACGAGGCCGCCGAGGAGAGCCCCCTGACTCAGGGCATCAACCGTCTGCTGAAAAAGGCGGACGACTATGCCGAGCACATGTTTGAAGAGGAGGGCATGGAGGACGACACGGCGGTGCGCCGGGCCGAGGAATTCATCCCCGGCACCGACGAGGAGGAGGAGCCCTCCCCCCGCCGCCGGGAGCGCAAGCCCCGTCGGACGCCC
>NZ_NFHG01000044.1 GCF_002159265.1 Flavonifractor sp. An82 | reverse complement strand
ATCCACCGCTTAGACTTTAAGCATAACTGCATTCTTCGCCCGCTCTTAGGGGGCTTGGTTTTGTGCGTCCTTTTTCGGAATGGTACTTAGATTACAATGTTTCAACCTTTACCTTCCTTTTCCAATACGATACACGGAACTAAACAACAAAGCACATATAGCTCTACCTTAGTAAGTCAAATTTCTTAACTTTACAGTGTCTAGACAATACAAACCAGAACATACTAATTGACTATTTAATTGATACAGGTATGAAAATAAGTTACTTATATAGCTGAAAATTATAACTAACAATAGTTGGTAATATATTAAAATTATCTTTTAATAAATCTTTTGCCACAAATATTTATACATAAAATTCTTTGCCTTACATTAGGCATTTAATAATAGCATTCTCTTAATGACCCTGCATAGATTTACAATTATTCTTTTTATGTGCGCGCATAAGATAACCTTATCCACAGTACTGACACAGAAAATTAGATTAATTTAAACTTAATTTTGGTAGTGTCAACAGTTTTTCGCACTTTGGTTTGTAGTTTTGGAGTGAATGAAGTCAGCCAGCAACGGAGGTATCCTCAAGGGTTGCCTCCAGGTGCTTCATATTCATGTACTTCTCGTTGCCCCACTGGGTACCGGCCACAGACCAGCATGAGGGCAGAGTCTCCATCCGGGAAGCTACCTACCACACGGGGGCGGCGAATCTCCCGATTCAACCGGTCAATAACATTATTGGTGCGGATATGAGTTCAGTGCTCGCTGGAAAAATCGCAGTAGGTCAGCGTTTCCTCTATGCCATCCTCCACCTTTTTGGCGGCCTCTTTCAGCTTCATGGAGCGTAGTTCCTCTACCACCGGTCTTTGCTTTTTCCCGGGCAGCTTTCTTGCTCTCCTGGGCATGGATCGCCTTGAGCATCTTAGCTACTACCAGCTTTACTTTGGAACGCGGCGTAACTGAGAACACATTGCGGTAAAAGTGGACGGTACACCGTTGGTACTTGGCTTCAGGGAATACTTCTCCTACAGCCTCGAGCATACCAAGACACTTGTTGCCAACAAATGAGTTTTACGCCGTCCAGGCCACGCCCACGGAGCCATTGAAAGAAGCTGACCCCGCGGCCCTGTCCTCTTTTATTCCCTCAGCGGCATCCAGAACCTCACGATATCCGTCCTCATTAACCGCAATTGCCACAAGAATGGCTACATTTTCAAATTCTCCCCCCAATTGCGGTGCAGGTAGATCCCATCCACATAGACATACGGATACCGCCCACCTTGTAGAGGACGGTTCCGCCAATCTTCAATGTGGACATACGCTTTCTTATTCAGCTCACTGATGGTGGAGGGAGAGACCTTGCTGCCCCACAGGACCTCGGTGATGTCCTCCACACGCCGGGCAGATACTCCGGCCAAGTACATTTCAATAAGAGCCTCTTCTACACTGCTTTCCCGGCGTCGATACCGTTCAATGATGGCAGTTTCAAAGGAGATTCCCTTGAGCTTAGGTACCTTGAGAGTGACATCCCCGGAAGTGGTGGTGAGGTTTCGGCTATAGTGGCCGCTGCGGTAGCCCTGGCGCTGCTCATTGCGCTCGTACCGGGCCGCCTGGGTCAGTTTTTGAGCCTCGGCCTCCAGAAGCTCGTTGAGTGTTTCCTCTACGCTTCCGCGCACAAGTTCCTTGAGCTGCCCCTTGATAACTTCTTCGTTTAGCTGTACAATCTTCTCGGACATGGTTTGCTGTCTCCTTTCGAATGGTGTGTTGCGACTTCATTCTACCAGAGATCTGTAAACCATGTCTTTTTTTATCTACTTTTTAATTTGCGAAACTTATTGTACCTTATCTTAATTTTAGATATTTAGATTAAATTTTTTCATAAAATTATTGACACCGCGATGCTTAAATCTTTTATTTCAAGACCTTGTATAATAGCTTTTTATTGATTAAGCCCAACATTGCAAGGATCTTAACTTTTAAATCAGGAAATGAAATTAGATTCTTCATACAATCACTACCATTCATATTGTTCCATAAATAATTCCACTCAATTAAATTTTTTCTTTTAGCGACTACATGTAAACAGCCAAGGACCCATCGAGGAAGGAGAAATTTTTTTAAAAAAGCATCTGTCATACTCAAAGACAAATTTACATAGGTATTATATGCCGATATCATGACATCAACTTTTGTAGCATCCATGATAGAACCAGAACGGGACAAATAATTATATAGTGCACACCGTAAATATACACATTTCTTTAATCTGTTAAGAACTTCCCACTGAAAGCACTGATCTTCTGACCATCTAATTTCACGATGTTCTATGTTATTTTGCCTTAGAAAATCTATGCGATATAATGTACCAGGAACAAGCAAATTGCGATCACGTCTCAAAAAGCTTTTAATAATTTCATCATGCGAAAGGACTTCAATATAATCGTTTTTTTCGGATAAACTAAATATATTTTTTTCATTAACATTTTTAAAATCAGAAAAAATAGCATCAACATCCTGATATTTATTCGCAATTGCACTCAACATTTCTATTGCAAACGGTTGTAATGTATCGTCAGAATCTAAAAATAAAACCCATTCACCAGAGGCTGCTGAAAGGCCCGTATTACGAGCAATTCCTTGACCTAAGTTTTTTTGTTTAATGATAGAATACGTAATATCACTTGCTTTTATAAGATCTATTGCAATGTCAGTTGAATTATCCGGGCTTCCATCATCGACCAAAACTATATCGAAACATCGACTAGTCTGGTTAATCAAAGATAATATTGTATTTCGAATATATTTTTCTGCTTTATATATTGGAATAACAATAGTAATCAAATTAGTTAGTTTTTTCATTATATACCTCTTAAAACATTTCTTTATATTTTATAGTCGTTATTAGCCCCATTAAAAACCACATCATAAAACATTTTACACCTGGCCCAAATGGCGCCAGCATTTCAAATACACCGTTAATTATGTAACTAATGACTATTAAAAATAATGTAGTAAATAAAGCGTCCTTTGAAGTGATTTTTTTAATACACCAAATAATTGGGTAACAGGCAATAATTAAAATAAGTGATCCAAAAAAGAAACCATATTCCAAATAACTAGTTAAAATAAGTGACTCTCTATGCCGCCCGCCTTTACCAAATAATGGATATTCGGTAAAGTCAGCCCAAAACAAACGCCATTGTGAAAATCTGCCGCTTGATAATGAGTCAAGTCCCGTTCCTTTTCTACCACCAAGCATAACTTGATTTATTATAATTTCATATAACTCAGGACTGAACAAAAATGCCAATGTTATTATAAATAAAATTATTACTAAAAAGGTTTTAATTTTTTTATTAAAATCCTTTGTGCAAAGAATAACAAGTATTATAATTGGCAACATAATTAAGCATGCACGACTTTTTAATGCAATAAGCATATATACATTAAATGCTGTTATTAAACTATATATAATTTTTGCAAAGGGTCTATCACATGTCAATTTATTAATAATAGTTAGTATAATTGATGTTAAAATTATTTGAGATACAGAATTCTTTGATGAATATGCATAAATTATATTATTAATACTACTTCCCTTTATATAGCTAAAATAGATGCTAATGGTTACAGCTAGCGTGGCCCATACATACACAGTAAAGCAAGCTTTTAACATATTTCGATCAATATGTTTACCGCACATAGAGCCTATAACCATAATAAACATTGACAAAGCCATCTGACGTGGTATATCAGAATAAGAATAGCTTTTATCAAAAACACTAGCTATTCCCCAAAATGCTAAAACAGTAGTACTCATTATTATAATGAGTTTTAGGTCCTTATATATTGTTATCTCTTTATCAACAATGCACAACACAAAAAAAACAATAATCCATACTATCGACGAAATAGCTGAAGATATTCCAACTTCTACAAGCGCTGGCATCTGAGAAATAATAGTAATAAAACATGCAATAACAACCAGATAAAAAATCAATCCTCTTTTGGGGGGGCTATTAATTTTAGAATATTGAGAGAACGCCTTGCTCATGTAAAACTACCTTCAAAATAAATAATTTTCACACCATACTATTTATAGCAAAATTTTGTTTACAGTACTCGACTCAACATTTTACATATACATACATCATGTGTTTCATTTTACTTTTGGGCTTATTATGGGAATATTATTGTATTTCAACTTTCTTTATATTTGAATTTTAGCTGTGGATCTTTTAATATTCCCTTATATTTATTGCGGAATAAATTTCCATACTTTTTAACAGTTTCTAATTAATTATTAAAAGATATTGTCATCTAACTTGAATAAGCAGTGACTTTTTACTCTATAACCCTTATCATATTATTCACGATACGTTCGTAGTATTAGGTTAAAACAACCAGTCAAACTTTGGAATATTGTTTATCTTATAACAGGCCCAGTGTTCTTAGCTACAAACTTCATAGAAGCAAAGCAAAACCTTTTATACTCGTCCACATAAAACTCCCCTATCACAATGGCTTAGTATTTTACTCTCTTCAGACCACCTCACCGCTTCGCTCTTACAACACCCTTCTACCCTGCCTTATCCTAAATTTCTATAGCTCTAAAATTCAATATATTTACATATATATGACCATTCCTTTCCGCTGCGCTCCAAGGCACCAAAGAGGATGAAACACAGTGCCCCTAACGCAGCAAGTCGATATTTGTTAGAATGTACTTGAGGAAGCA
>NZ_NFHG01000043.1 GCF_002159265.1 Flavonifractor sp. An82 | reverse complement strand
AGTGGCCATCCTGTCAATGCACCATGACTGCGGTGACCATGCACCATTTCAGCGGTCTGAGTGCACCATTCGTGCGGTCTAAGGGCACCGTTTCAGGCGGCGTATTCACCTTTTCACTGTGAGCTGAAAGTAAGGTCGGCCCTTATCCTTTTCACTGTGAACACAAGAATCAAAATATAGTAATTGGGACTGTCCCCTTGCAATTTCCGGCCTGAAACAATGTCTGATAGACTATCAGGACCATCCTCCTGCAATATTTCGCCGGAATGAAATGAGTTCCGGGGATCAGACTGACAGATGCCATCGATACCCGGGGTCTACCACAAACTGAACTGTGCCTCAGCGGACGTTACATCCAGTTCCGGAGGTACAGTGTGGAGCAGTACAGATGCCGCCTTGGGTTCCAGCAGCCATGACTCCACCTGCTCCCGTCGAAGCACCAGGGGCATCCGGTGGTGGATGGGAGCCATAGAAGGGTTGGCTTCCGTGGTCAGAATGCAGTACCGCCTCTCCCCTTCCCTTAGCTCATAAACCCCCGCCATATAGAGCACCTGTTCCCCAGGCAAACGGAACAGGTGCTTTCTCTTTTCCCGATCCCATTCGTAAAAGCCGGTGGATGGAATAACACACCGCCGCATGGCTACGCTCTCCCGGAACAAGGGCTTCTCCCCGGCGGTCTCCGCCCGGGCATTGATGACCAGCGTGTTGGGCAGCTGATACCCCCAACGCATCAGCTCCGGTCCTCCAGCCAGCAGCACAGGGGCCATGGCAGTAGGCCTAATCTCTCCCGGCTGCCATGCATCGTTCCCATAACGCCGCTGGATCTCCTGGACGATTTGCCGAATTTCGCCCCATTGCTCGGCGGTAAACTGATAGCGGCCACACATATCCTGCACCTCATTCCCTCGAAACTGATGTTCTAACACAAGGGATAGTATACCACGAACTGCTGTCCCATCAGATGGACTTTATACCCGCCACAAATTCCCTCTTGCTATCTTAGAACATTTGTTCTAGTCTATAAACAAGAGGTGATAGATATGGGCCGACACATTCTGCACGTGGACCAAAATTGTTTTTACGCCTCGGTGGAGATGCAGCGCCACCCGGAGCTGCGGGACAAGCCACTGGCGGTATGCGGCAGCCAGGAGGAGCGGCACGGCATTGTGCTGGCCGCCAACTATATCGCCAAGCCTTACGGCATCAAGACCGGTATGGCGGTGTGGCAGGCCAGGCAGCGCTGCCCCCATCTGGAGATCCTGCCTCCGGATATGGGGGAGTATATCCGCTTCAGCCAGATGGCACGGGAAATTTATGAGGACTACACCGACCAGATCGAGCCCTTCGGCCTGGATGAAAACTGGCTGGACGTCACCGGCAGCGTAGGGATGTTCGGCTCCCCCATGACCATTGCCAGAGAAATCAGTGACCGGATGAAGTTCGAGCTTGGCATCACCTGCAGCATCGGGGTGGCAGACAACAAAATCACCGCCAAGCTGGGCAGCGACTATAAAAAGCCGGACGCCATCACCCGCATTGAACGGGACAACTACCGGGAGGTGGTCTACCCCCTGCCGGTGGAGGATCTGCTCTATGTGGGGCCAGCCACCAGCAAGAAGCTGCGGGGGCTGGGCATCAGCACCATCGGGCGGCTGGCCCAGGCTCCTCTGGACACCCTGACCAGGAAGCTGGGTAAGATGGGGACGGTGCTCCAGACCTTTGCCCTGGGACTAGACCCCTCCCCTGTTCAGAAAAGCAGCCACATCCCCAACATCAAGTCGGTGGGCAACAGTGCCACCACACCCCGGGACATGACCTGTGACAGCGACGTGGAGCTGATGCTCCTTCTGCTGGCAGAGAGCGTAGCTTCTCGGATGAGGGAGCTGGCCAGCCGATGCACGGTGGTGGAGGTCTATGTCCGGGACGTAGAATTAAACTCTTTCTGCCGGCAGCGGAAGCTGGAGGTGCCCACCTGCTCCAGCGACGAGATCGCCCGGACGGCCTGCGACCTGTTCCGCCAAAACTACCGCTGGGTGCGTCCCCTGCGCAGTATCGGCGTCCGGGGCGCCGGGCTGGTGGAAGCCACAGCG
Source organism: Flavonifractor sp. An82 (assembly GCF_002159265.1). Lineage (GTDB taxonomy): Bacteria > Bacillota > Clostridia > Oscillospirales > Oscillospiraceae > Flavonifractor. The sequence continues at coordinate 3,359 of NZ_NFHG01000043.1, read as the reverse complement.
GGCACCCAGCTCTCCCTTTATCCGGAGGAAACCCGCCGAGACAAGTGGGAGCGGATCGACGCGGCGGTGGATCATCTTCGGCAGAGATACGGTTACCGGAGTATTCAGCGGGCCAGGCTGTTCACCGACCCCCTGCTGGGGGCCATCAATCCCAAGGACGATCACACCGTACATCCGGTCGGTTATTTTGGAGGGTAAGCAAATGGAAGAACGGGAAAAGCGCTATGTACCAGTGATCGTCCGGTTTGAGGCCGACGGCAAGCTGCGCCCTTTGGAGATCCAATTCGACGAGGCACACCGCTACCCGGTAGACAAGATCCTGGATGTCCGCCGGGCAGCCTGTCAGAGTGTGGGTGGCGTGGGAGATCGCTATACCTGCCGCATTCAGGAAAAGGAATCCTATCTGTGGTTTGAAAAGGGCCGCTGGTTTGTGGCTGCCAAGCGGTAGCATAGGCAGGATTGCTGCAAAAAATTATTCCGTACGGCCCACCAACCATTCCAGGGCATTGATGCGGCGGATGCCGTCATAATCTGCCTCCGGATCTTCATCCAGAGTCAGAATCCGTTTGGGATAGTGGTCGTTGATTTTCTGGAGAGAGGCCAACTCCCTTTGCAGCGTCTGCTGGTCCCGCACTGTGGCCGCCACCTGATAGTAACGGGTCTCTTTCCCGTCCATGGCCACGAAGTCAACCTCCAGATTGTCTACTTTACCCACATAGACCTCATAGCCTCTGCGCAGCAGTTCCAGGTAAATCACATTCTCCAGCATATGACCTACATCTGTGGAGCGGCTGCCCAGCAGCATAAACCGCAGACCCATATCCACTACATAATACTTTTCCAGGGTCTTGAGATATTGCTTTCCCTTGATGTTATACCGTTTTGCCTGGTAGATAATGAAGCTCTCCATCAGCGCATCCACATATTTCTCCACGGTCTTCACGTCAATTTTACGGCCGGAGGAGGTCATGGTGTCCGCGATTTTTTTGGTGGAGAGGGGACTGCCGATGGCGTCAAACAGGAAGCGGGCCACGCTTTCCAGCATCATCACATCCGGGATCTTCTTGCGGGATACCAGATCTTTTACTACTACGGTGTTGTAGATCCCCTCCAGATAGTCCCGCAGCTCTTTGGGCTGTCCCTGAAGCTCCAGGCCATAGGGAAAGGATGTGGTTTCGATATAGGACCGGTATAGCTGGGAAAGGGGCTGACTGTCATCCATAGCCGAAACATACTCGCCAAAGGAGAGCGGCAGCATTTTTAGTTCCACATAGCGCCCTGAGATCATAGTGGCGATTTCGCTAGAGAGCAGGTAGGCATTGGAACCGGTCAGATACAGATCCAGTTCTTTCCGAAGAAACAGACTGTCTATGACTTCGGGCCAGCGCTCCACATGCTGGATCTCATCCAGAAAAACATAGGTCATCTTTCCCGGCGTGATCCGCTCTTTGATATAGGCGTGGAGCTGCTCCGGCTGACGAAGGGTGCGAAAATCGAAGTCCTCAAAATTGACGGCGACAATCTGTTCCTCTGCCACCCCATGGGAGCGAAGAGCGTCCTGATAGATCTCCATCAGGGTAGACTTTCCGCACCTGCGGATTCCGGTGATGATCTTAATGATGTGCTTATCTCGAAAGGCCATCAGTTTTTCCAGGTAGTTGTTCCGCTCCAGGCGTTTCATCTTGATCACTTCCTTCTTATTATGATATGTATGATAGTGTTATTATATCCAAATACTTTTCAGCATTCAATAGTTTTTGGATTTATAACACAAAAACTATTAGAATAATTTGACTTTATGGGTGGGATAAGTACGCCATACGCACTTATCCCACCCACAAAGCCAAGCTTACCGCCACGGAGCCATATCGTACAGCTCCTCCTCGATCTCATCAGTGGAATACCCGGCCTCCAGCAGCTCATCGATGTCCTCCGGCGTATAGCCCAGAGCCGAGGCTATGTTCTTCAGCGTGTGCAGATAGCTCCGGTCAGGCCGATACGAGCGGGCGCAGGGATGCCATGGGCGATAGATAGGATAGGTCATCGTGAACTGTCCCGCCGTAGTCAGGCCATGCTTGTCCCATCTCAGGATCTCTCCGTCCGAGACCGGCACCTCCCGGAACGGCTCCCCAGCCAGCCAGGTGCGGTTCACCGCCTGCCGCAGGATGGCCAGAGTGGAGGCGTAGACGTACAGCCCCAGCCGTGGGTAATGCCAGATGGTCAGGGGGTTGTCCCCCTTCACCAGGTACAGCCGGTCCTTATGATCCAGCACCGTAAACACAAAGGAGCCCTCCACCGTCTCAGCCATCTCGCTCAGGCTGTCCGGTGTGAGGGCTCCCTGTTGTTCCAGCAGCTGTACCGCCACATAGCTGTCCGTCTGAATGTGGGTCTGGGGCAGCTTTCTGCTGTTGCGGAGGCTCCTGTCGTTGTACAGAACTCCGTTATGGGCCAGGGCAAAGTGCAGCCTGCCCACTTTCCCGGCAAAGGGGTGGTTGTTCTGGGGGTATTTCGCGTCCCCCTGAGTGGTCATTCGGGTATGTCCCATCACTACTCTGGCATCCCCTGGCACGAAGAAGCGGTGCTTGCGAGCGGGACCGGGGCCTTTGCAGATCTGGAGTCTGCCGCCGCTGTTGTAGGCGATGCCGGCGGCGTCTGTTCCCCGGGCCTCACTCTCCACTGCCAGTGCCCGGATAAGTTTGGTCCTCTGCTTACCGGTGAGACTTCCGTTGTTGTCCATGATTCCAAACAAACAGCACATCAGGCTTCCTCCTCGCTTTCTACCGGCTCATTCACATAGAGCCGCCGTTCCTTCAAATACTGGATAAGCTCCGGCTGCTGACACCCGGACACAAAGGAGGTCCAGGCCAGGCTCTTCAGCTCCACATCGTTGAGGCAGACCGCACAGCTGCAGATCTGGTCCACCAGCTGCAGTGTAGCCAGAATGGTATTGGTCTTCAGGGTACCCCGGAACATCCGGAACTCCACCGTGTCCGGGTTTTGCAGATTGACGCAGGTATACCGACCCCCGTGGTAGCCCTTCTTGGCGAAGTCCAGAATGTCCATGGGGTGCTCCTTGTAACCGTATCGAGCGGCCCAGCGCTCCAGCTGCCGCTGGGTGCGGCGGCTGAACTTCAGCAGCTCTTCCCAGTGTTTCTCGAAGAAGTAGAGCACCCGGGCAATGGCCTGATCCTGCTCCTGCTGGGTGTTCCCGAAAGCAGAGCGGCTTACATGAATGTGGAGGCCGCAGGTATTTGCCCGATGGCTGCGGTAGCCCAGAGCCAGGGCTTTCTTACAGATCATATCCCAGGGCATGGTGTGGAGCTGCCAGTCCAGGGACAGGGGGTGGGTCACCAGCTCCA
>NZ_NFHG01000042.1 GCF_002159265.1 Flavonifractor sp. An82 | reverse complement strand
CAGAAGACCATTGATCACCTGGTGGACCAGAGATCCATCCAACAGATCTATTCCGATTCCTACTCCATTGACCGGCATTTGAAGAGCACCTATCTGGTGGATCAGGGTATCCGTATGCGTCTGCATCAGAGCCATAATAAGTCCAACGGCATCTCCTTTGCAGTCAATCCATCCACCCTGTTAGCAGGATCCTATCAGCCGCTGGAGCTGTATCAGCCCACCAGGAAAAACGCTGCTGCATTGCAGAGACAGATTGGTAACATCATGGATGAGATCCATCTGAGCGATCATGGAGAATCTATCCTGAAACCTGATGAGCTCAGTCTCAGCCGTATGGACCTGACGGCAGACCTATGGTTCAGCCGGGATACGGATCTCTCTTCGTTGATCCGCATATTCCGCAAATCTATGCTGCCACGACACTATAAACGCCGTGAAATAGAGGGAAAACAGGGCTATTTCTTTGAAATCAGCACCAAGGAGCTCTCGTTCAAGGTCTATGACAAAGTCTATGAGCTTGCACAGAATGACCGTTGTCCCAAGAAGTACAGGAAGGAGAGAATCCTCCGGCTGGAAGTCAGCATGAGACGGGAGGCATTCCTGGAAAAGCTGGACTTAAAGCGCAAGGATGACCTCTATACCATGCTTAAGGCCGGATATGACAAGGTCTGCGCTGCCATGCGCGAATTTCTGGACAAGCTGTTTCCTTCTGACGGTATGCACCTGTCCTATCCGGAGGCAGAACGAAAGATCCAACAAAGTAAGTTTGACTCAGATACCAAAGAACAGATGCTGTTCCTGCTGAAAAAGACGAGCCGCGGCGCCGGACTGGACACCGCAGCTCAGAAGTGGAAAAAAGCCTATAGTATTGTTGACGCCCGGAAGTTCCGTTCTCTGATGAAACAATTTGATGAGCTTCAGGTCAATCCTGTGACGCTGACCAGCAGAAAGAAGCAGGGGATTCCCTGTCTGCGTACCGTGATAGAGGAACAACTGGAGCGATATTATTTACAGGTAAAAATCGCGAAATAATGTGAAATGCAACGAGATCACTAACATTAGTATAAGGAACGGTGATTTACACTCAAGTACTTGCTGCTGACTCTGCCGTTCCTAAATCACTCTATGTGGAGGTATCTGCAATGAAGTATATTCCTTATCACGACATGAAAGAGTTCTATACCATTCCGGAACTGTGCCGTCTCTTTGAGATGGACAAACCAGAACTGAGGCAGTACGCTGACAAATATGCCGTCGGCCCCGTAGAGGACCAATTCGGCAACTGGGGCTTTCTCAAGTCGGACGTGCGGAAACTGCACAACGCCATCTATAAGGAGCAGCGGGGCTACCAGCCCAAAAGCAGCAGCAGCTTCCAACAGGATCCCTGGGCATGAGCGAGGTCCTGACGGTGAAGGAGGCGGCAGCATTGCTCAAAACCAGCCGCCAGCAGATCCGCAGGATGATCCAGAACGGAGAACTCCCGGCCGTCAAGGTAGGCCGGGAGTGGAGGATCAGCAAGAACGCCCTGCTGGATTATCTGGGGTTCCCGTACTGACGGGAACCCCTATTTATTTAGCTATCGTCTCTAAGAAAGAAATCAATGCCAGTTTCTGCTCGCTTGTGAGTTTGGTGATCTGACGCAGCAGCCGGTCTTGCTCCGTATCCTGGTCAGATGGAACATCAAAAAAATCCCGCAGAGAGATATGCAGGGTATCACAGATCAGCTGAAGGTTTTCCACCGAGATGCCTTTCTCACCTAGCTCTACTGAGCGCAGGAAGCTCTGGGAAAGCCCGCACAGATTGGCCAGACGGTTGGTAGTCCAGCCGGCAGCTTCTCTCAGTTCCATAATGCGTTTGCCTATCTCCATAACGATACTCCCATTCATTTTGCTATAACTTTAGCAAAATACTCTGGGATTATTTACATCTATAGATATATATGGTATTCTTTTAAATATGAATCGCTAAAAGTTTGTGTAGGATAGCCTTTTTCTAAAGAGATAACCTACACGCTACCAAAACTAATGCGGAAAGGAAGTGAGGGCTGTCATAGCCCGAAATGTATGCCGCTAAAACCAATTTGCGACCAGTCCAAAGCAAAAGCAGACAACTCCTTGTTGCCCAATCCATCGCAAAGTAAACAAGTGAATATCCAATGGGTTCCAATCCATCCGCGATATACATTGAAAGATCTCATATTGGATTCTACAACATCAAACCAACTTTTGGATGTTATCTCCTATCACCAAAATCACGATCTGATTTTTCATAAGTGGGGCTTAGAAGAACGTTTTGCATCACAAGATGGCTTAGCTGTTAACTTATATGGACCACCAGGAACAGGCAAAACTATGGCTGCCCATGCAATCGTTGATGCGCTTGATGCAATGGTGATCTGTGTTGACTATGCTGAAATTGAGTCCAAATATGTCGGTGAGACATCAAAAAATCTTAGCAGATTATTTCAAGCTGCAGAAGAGCAGAATGCCGTAATCTTTTTTGACGAAGCTGATGCATTACTTAGTAAGCGTGTTACCAATATGACCTCCGCGACAGATGTAAGTGTTAACCAAACCCGTTCTGTTCTTTTGAATCTTTTGAATCAGTACCGGGGGGTTATCTTATTTGCCACAAACTTTATTCAAAATTTTGATGCCGCATTCTTGCGGCGAATTAAATATCATATTCAATTTCATCTTCCTGACGAAACGCTTCGTGAACAGCTTTGGAGAGCCTATATCCCCAGTAAGATGCCATGCCAAGTAGATTGTTCATACCTTGCAAGAAAGTATTCAGGCATCAGTGGCAGTGACATTGCCAATGCAGTATTTTCTGCTGCAGTAGGCGCGGCGAGAAACCAAGAAAAATATATTTTGCAGCAACGGTTTGAAGATGCGATCCAGCATTGTCTTGATGCAAAAAAAGCAAACTTTGGCGGAGATATCACTGTTTCAAAACGCATTATTAGCGACGAAGAGTTAAAACACAAATTTGAATCAGGAGTGTGACAACAATGATTTTAATTCCTTTACTTTTAGGCGCAGCTCTGATCGGTATTGTGGCATCGTTCTGGAAAGACCTTGTTTCCTTTCTTAGGCAAGCGGTCGAAAAAGTTCGGCAATTAGTATCGGGCGTTGTATATGGGTGTAAGGTTTTTATCAAAAAAATGTATGAAGGCATTAAGGAAATTTCCAGGCATTATTCCAAAGTGGATCAGCATTGGGAGGAAACAACCATTACCAGAGTGGTATCTGAAAGCGAGGTACCTTCTGACATTCTGGAAAAGGCAAAAGCCTGCGAGGAACTGGATATTACCGACGAGTTGGAAATGCAGCTTGAAAGTGCATAAATATAGGGAGGATTATCATGATTCAATCCGAAAACCAGAATAATAAGGCCAAAGAAAAAATAAAAACTGCCTGGAGTGAAGGGGATCTTTTAGGCTTGATTTCCGCTGGACTAGATAATTTCCTAAGCATATTGTTCAATGGAACCCCAATTACCTTCCGACGCTTCCTAGAGGATACAAGTTATTATTTTGATAAATACATTCAAGATATTAGCTGCAAAGAAAGGCTTCATTATATTGGCGGTAAAATGACACTAGGGTTAGAAGGCAATGGACCCCGCGAGGTTACGTTAATTCGCCTTTCTGCTGTCTTTTATTTTCAGACCTGGGATAAAAAATGGATCGTCAAGGAAAAGAACGGAAATGTTGACAGCGATCGGTTTTCAGACTGGGATACCGATGCCCAATGCAAAGAATTGAGAAAAGCCGGAAAGTTAGAATTATCCATTGAACCGCCAGAAGACAGAGAAGGTTAAGCTATGCTTAATTTAATAATTTCAATAATAGTAATTTGTATTGTCATTGGCATATTAAAAGCAGTTATTGATGCCCTAGGAAAGATAATATTGGGCATTATTGGAATTGCTCTGATTATTGCTGCTATTGTTTTTCTAGGACCACCATTGCTGAAATTGCTTTCTTTCTTCCCAAAACTTCTTCCGTGGATTCTCGTTATTTTAGCGATTCTAATTGTACTTGGCAGCATTGCAACTTTTTTAGAAAAGAGACGCTATCGTGCAGAGTTAAAAAGACTGGATGAACTCGGAATTGACAGCGTAGGCTCTGTTTCAAATGACTGGGAGAAAATGAAACGCTCGGGGTTAATTGAAGTTACATCTTCGGGGTATGCTGTATCAATATCGTTCTATAAGCGAGTTATTAAGCGCATCGGCCAGACTACCATACTCAGTATAGCCGAATTCAAAGAGCACTGCTCTTCGTGTGCAATCCGGTTTCAAGAATCGCTTACCACGCCCTTGTTGAAATTCCTGTACGAAAAATCGCTTTTGTTTCAATTCAGTTTAAGCAATGGCCAAGTCTACATTTTATCTAAATCGTTTATGGATAGATGTGAGGCGCTCTTTTTAACGGCTGGAGCAGCAACAGAATGTGAATTTGAACAGATATGCAATCAAGCAAATTTACTGTGCAAATTCCCGCTGGAAAGTAGAAACTTTGCCCGTTTCTTTTTAAACTATTTGATCTCATGCAATAAAATATATACAGTAGATTTGGATGGATCTAACGACCGGCTTTATATAGCCAAAAAGCAGCAACAAGACTCCTCCTTTGTCCGTCGAGAGATAACCCTTGATTGAGGTGAGTTGAAGTGGCAAACCAAAAAATTGAATATATGTGTAGCTGGTGTGGAAAAAGGGTCATTCGTACAGCCCAATTAGGGCGGCCAGAACCGGGGCAATGTCCTCGTAAGGGGAAGACTGCTGATGGACACACAAAGCCCCATACATGGGTGATCAACCGGAAATTTTAACACAATCAGGAATTGTGATACGTAAGCGTAAAAACAGTCGGCGACTTGTCAGGGTAAAATGTCTCTGCCAAACTATAAGAGTCTAAGGAAGTGCATGGTAGTACAAGATAGTACCAGAGAGTGTCCCAGACTCCAAGATAGTGAGGTGCAGGCATGGAGCAAATGGAGAGTTTACAGAGAGCCAATCAACAACACCGGTTGGCGGAATGGAGCCGACGTGTGGAGGCCTGCCGGAGCAGCGGGCTGCCGGTAGGTCAATGGCGCCAGGAAAATGGGATAGCGGTATCCACCTATTTCTCCTGGCAGAGGAAGGTGTTTCAGGCCCTGAAAGAACTCCAGGAGGTGACCTTCGCAGAGGTGCCGGTCATGGAGCGTACCCAGCCCTCCGGGTATATCGTAGCAGCCATGGAGGTAAGCGGTGTGCGGATCCAGGTCTACGAGGGAGCGGATAAGGACACACTGCAGGCAATTCTCCAGGCAGCAAAGTCATGCTGAACGATTTTAGTTGCAGCTGCCCGGTGTACATTGCCTGCGGATACACAGATCTGCGGCGAGGCATTGATGGACTGGCCAATCTGGTAAAGAGCCAGTTCCAGATGGACCCCTTTCAGCGGGCGCTGTTTCTGTTCTGCGGAAGACGGCGGGACCGGATCAAGGCGCTGTATTGGGAGGGAGACGGGTTTCTGCTGTTGTATAAGCGCCTGGAGAGCGGCAGTTTCCATGGCCCAGGAACACGGAGGAGGTGCAGGCCCTGACACCCCAACAGTACCGCTGGCTGATGGAGGGACTGAAGACCGAGCTGCCCAAGGCAAACAAAGCGGTGTCCGGCCTGAGCGTGATCTAATACCGGGAAGTGCTGAAAGTGCTGGTTTTTCGCTCTGTTTTGTAGTATCATTTTCTTATGGAAAGCAAGAAGAATACTGCCGTAAGCAGCCCGGAAATGGTGACCATCTCACGGGCGGAATATGAAGAGTTAAACCTCCAGAACCAATGGCTTTTGGAGCGGCTTGGTCTTGCGAAGAAACGGCAGTTTGGCGTATCCTCAGAGCGGCTCCAGGAGGGGCTGATGGACCAGCTGTCTCTCATGGCGAATGAGGCGGAGGCCTACGCCTATGGGACCAAGAACGCCACAGCGGAGCAGGTGGCGGTAAAGGCCCATGCCCGCAAGCGGCAGAGCGGCAATGTGCTGGATATCGTGCCGGAGGGCACCCCTACGGAAGTGGTAGAGCACCGTCTTTCCGAAGAAGAGCGCATTTGCGATGTCTGCGGCGCCGTGATGGAGGAGATTGGCAAAGAGGTGCGCCGGAGCCTGAAGATGGAGCCGGCCCGATTCTGGATCCGGGAGGATGTGTACTACACCTACGCCTGTAAACAGTGCGAGGCGGAAACAGGCGAAGGCAATCTCCGGAAAACACCCAAACAGCCGGTGCTCTGCCCGGGCAGCTTTGCCTCCCCAGAGGCGGTGGCCCATATCATGACGCAGAAATTCGTCATGTACTCGCCGCTGTACCGTCTGGAGCAGGAGTTTCAGCGGCAGGGGCTGAAGCTGTCCCGGCAGACCATGGCCAACTGGATCCTGCAGGCCTCGGACACCTGGCTGCGGCCGGTGTATGATGCACTGCACCGGAGGCTATGCCAGGAGACTGTATTGCACGGGGATGAGACCACGCTGCAGGTGCTGAAAGAACCGGGCAGGACATCTACGAGCAAATCCTATATGTGGCTCTACCGGACCAGCGGCTGCGCTGAGTATCCCATTGTCCTGTATGAGTACCAGCCCAGCCGGAAGGCGGAGCACGCCCAGGCATTCCTTAAGGATTTCTCCGGCTGGCTGCACGCGGACGGCTACCAGGGGTACCACAAACTGCCCGAGAACATCCGGGTAGTTGGCTGCTGGGCTCATGCCAGGCGAAAATTTGACGAAGCGCTGCAGACGCTGCCCAAAGAGAAACGGCAGGATTCTCTGGCGGCAACCGGCGAGTGTTACTGCACCCGGCTGTTTCAGCTGGAACAGTCTCTCGCGGACCTGACACCGGAAGAGCGATATAACAAGCGGCTGGAACTGGAGAAACCGGTTCTGGACGCTCTGTTGGCATGGGCAAATGAGGCCAGCGCCAAAACGGCACCCAAGTCTGCCCTGGGCAAGGCGCTGCACTATCTGCGGGAGCAGTGGCCCTACCTGGTACGCTATCTGGAGGACGGCAGGCTGGAGCTCTCCAACAACCGTGCCGAGCGCAGCATAAAGCCCTTTGTCATGGGCCGGAAGAACTGGCTCTTTTCCAACACCCCCGCCGGCGCCCAGTCCAGCGCTGTGATCTACAGTCTGATTGAAACTGCAAAGGAGAATGGCCTGGACCCTTACCGCTACCTGGTTTGGCTCCTGAACAACGCACCGGGGCTGAGCCAGACGGATGAGGCTTGGGCGGAATCTTTCCTCCCGGTGAACGCACCCCAGTAATGCAAAAGTCCAAAACCATAATGAAAATGCCGACCGCCATCTCATTGCCTGTGCGCTGAGATGGCGGCCTTTTTATACGCCGAAAGATTTTACGGTTACCTTACACAATTTCCTCTCTCCATGTTTTTTATCAGAAAAGTTCTACCGATTTTCTGATTATCTTTTCAAATCTCCGCAAATGTCGGAAAGGCTTGGAATATCAAGCATTTCCGGCATTTTGCGTTTCGGAAGATACCCCGCATATCATGGCATTTCGGAGCCTCACTTGGCGTTGAAAAGTAGTAAAACCGTAGTAGAAACGGCGGTTTACTACTACGCCGCCAGCTTGTCCATCGCCGCCTTTGCGGAGGTGTAATCCGCATGAGCGTAATAGTTCAGCGTCATGGTGATATTGGAATGGCCCATGATGTACTGCAGGTCCTTGGGGTTCATCCCAGCGTGGGCGAGGCGTGTGCAGAAGGTATGGCGCATGGTATGGGGCGTGATGTTCGGCAGGGCTTCTTCTGGTTTGTGGTGCTTGTTGTACTTCCTGACAAGCCCCTGGAACATGCTCTCGTAACAGGACGCCGTTTTGGGAAGGCCGCTCT
>NZ_NFHG01000041.1 GCF_002159265.1 Flavonifractor sp. An82 | reverse complement strand
GTCGGACGCCCCCTCCCGCCCCCGATCTGCCTCCGGCGGATCTGGCCAAGCGGTATGGCCGTGGCCTGAAGGGCATGAAGGTGCGCTCCACCCTGGTCTTTCTACTCTTCCTCCCCGCCCTCTATCTGACCCTGGACGCCTTCCCCCACCCGGATGTGCTGACACCTCAGCTGCGGGTGCTCATCCTGGCGGGGGTACAGGGGCTGGCCATGCTCATCGGGCTGGACGTGCTCTTCCGGGGGCTGTTCGGCCTGCTGCGGCTGGACGCGGGCATGGACTCGGTGCTGGTCTTTGCCTCCGCCGCTACCCTGGCCGACGCCCTGACCATGGATATGTTAGATCCCCGGGCGGGGCAGATGCCCTACTGCGCCGCCATTGTACTGGGGATATCCCTGCTGCTGCGAGGCACCTACCGGAAGCGGCGGGGCCTGCGGCTGGCCTGCAAGACGGCAGTAGCCGCCTCCAGCCCCTATCTGGTCACCCTGGACGAGGGCAAGTGGAACGGCCGGGACACCTATGTAAAGTGGTCCGGCGAGCCCATCGGCTTCGGCCGCCAGATCCAGGCCTCTGACGGGGCCCAGCGGATTTTTCGGCGGATCTGCCCCCTGCTGCTCATCGCCAGCCTGCTGCTCAGCGTGGTGGCCTCCATCGGCCGTGGGGCGCCGGAGCGGCTGCTGTGGTGCCTGTCCGCCACCCTCACCGCCTCCGCCTCCCTGTCGGGAGCTCTGTGCTTCGGGCTGCCCTGGCTCTCCCTGTGCCAGCGGCTGAGCAAGTCGGGGGCCGCCATTGCCGGCTGGGACGGGGTCACCGCCACCGGCGGCAGCGGCATCGTGGTCAACGACACCGACCTCTTCCCGCCGGGCTGCGTGGCTCTCAACGGCATCAAGATTTTCGGCGACTTCCCGGCGGAAAAGGTGGTGGCTGACACCGCCACCCTCATTCGGGAGTCGGGCTGCGGCCTGGACAAAATCTTTCACGACCTGCTGCGGGCCCAGGGGGCCATCTATCGCCGGGTGTCCAACTTCTTCTGCTACGAAGGGGGCCTGTCCGGGGTCATCCGCAACGAGCAGGTGCTGGTGGGCTCCGCCGACTTCATGCGGCTGATGGAGGTGGCTCTGCCCCCCGGCCTGCGGGTGAAGAACGCGGTGTTCTGCGCCATCGACGGGGAGCTGGCGGGCATTTTTGCCCTAAATTACACCCTCCACGGCACGGTGGACCCCGCCCTGTCCTCCCTGATCCACAACCGGATCACCCCGGTGATGGCCACCCGGGATTTCAACCTGATCCCCGCCATGCTCCGCCAGCGGTTCAAGCTGCCGGTGGACCGGATGGAATACCCGGCGGCGGAGCGCCGGGTGGAGCTGTCCGACGAGGACCAGCTCCACAGCGACATCCTCACCGCCGTCCTCTGCCGGGAGGGCATCGGCCCCTACTCGGAGGCGGTGGTGGGCGCCGCCCGCCTGCGCCGGGCGGTGCGTGCCTCGGCGGTACTGGCCAGCCTGGGGGCTCTGGTAGGCCTGATCCTGGCCTTCTACCTCACCTTTGTGGGGGCTTACGCCTCCCTGTCCGCACCCAACCTGCTGGTGTTCCTCATCATGTGGCTGGTGCCCACCCCCCTGATCTCGGGGATGGTCAACAAATATTGAGACAAAAAGCTCCCCTGCCAGCTGGCAGGGGAGTTTTTTGCCTATGGGGACTCTTGCCCTCAGGTGGGGGCGGGCAGCTCCTCCTGACCCTGGACCAGCATCTCATAGCCGGCCAAAAAGAGGTTGTAGAGTCCCGTTTGGGAGAGGTGGCCGGCTCTGGCGTACCAGTCGGTTTTGCCGTCCCGCTCCAAGCCCATCAGGTTTCCCTCCTCCAGCACGATCACGCGGCCTTCCTCCCCGTCAGGGTCCAGGATGATGGCGCTGCCGTTGAGGGTCTCCGGGGCCGGGGCATGGACCAGCACCGGCACCCACAGGATCCGGATACCGGGAGAGGTGCAGCGGTCCACCTCTTCTGCCTGGCCATTTTTATAATTTACTTGTATCATAGTACCCGACGTATTGACCAAGGACTGTATTTCCCGCTCATAGACTCCCCAGGCCGGGTCCCCCTCCACCAGCTCCGTCTGGCCGGCCCCTACATCGTAGCCCTGCTCACCCAGCCATTCCTTGGCTACCTGGAGGGGGTCCAGCAGGCCGGGGCTGCGGCCCTCATCCACCTGCTGCTGGAGCTGGGCATAGTAGTCCGCCGCCGTGGTGGCAATATCCCGGGGGAGCACCAGATAATGGGTGCCGTAGTTGTTGTCCATCCAGCCCTCCACGCACCAGACGCCCCCATCCCCCTGGGCGGCAGGCTGGGAGAGGAGCAGGGTAATGGACTCGCTCCAGTCCCCGGTGCGGAACCAGACGTAGCGGTGCTGGCTGTCCCACAGGCAGCCGTCGTGGAAGTACATGCCGTCGTCATACTGCTCCAGGCCGTTGCGGGCGATGAAGTCGGCCTTCACCTCCTCCGGCAGCCGGGTGTTCAGGGTCTCCCAGGCCTTGCTCTCCTCCTCCAGGGTGGCCTGGTCCTGGGACTCACTGTAAAAGCGCACGTCGGTGGGGTGGAACCGCACATAGTACCAGCCGTCCTTGCGGGCAAAGGGGTCCACTCCGCTGCCGTCGGAGACCAGATACTGCTCATACTGAGCCTGGTCCCACCGGGCCAGGGTGAAGAGCCACCCCATGTCGGTGTCGCCGCCCCCAGCCGCCTCGTAGCTGCGCTTCTCCCGCACGGTGATGAGGAAGTCCTCCCCCTCCTCCGGCAGCTCCACCAGCAGCTGGTCGGCCAGATCCTGGGGAATGGCCGCCTGCAGGTCAAAGTTCAGATCGTACAGCGCCCCGTCCTCCAGCAGGGCGCTCTGGTCAGGGGTGGGCGTGGGCGCGGCGCTGGGCGCGGCGCCGCTGATGGCGGCGCAGCCGGTCAAAGCGATGGCCAGGGCCAGGGTGGCCGCCAGAGCGGCGGGGCCCTGCTTCCTGCCTTTCATCATGGTCACCAGCCTTTCTTTCAGTTGGGCCTTTTCCTCGCATAGTGTCGTGGCCAGCACCCCCATACCCCTGGGGGGCCGGGCGGCCAGGGCCAGCAATGTCTCCCCGTAGTGCCGCCGGGCGGGGCCGTCCATAGTCCGGGTCACCGCCTCGTCACAGGAGAGCTCACAGGAGCGGGCCAGCTGCCGCCGCACCACCGCCATCAGGGGGTTGAACCAGTGGAGGCTGGTCACCGCCGCCGCCAGCCATTTATAGAGCAGGTCGTGCCGCCGGGCGTGGGTCAGCTCGTGGGACAGGATATCCCCCAGCCGGTCGGCCTCCACTCCCCGGGGCAGCACGATGACGGGCCGTACCACTCCAAGCAGCATGGGGGTGTGGACGTGGATACACTCCAGCAGGGCCACCCGGCCACCGGGGTCCAGGGCGGCCAGCACCCGCCGGGCCTCTTCTCCGGCGGGGTGAGCAGAGGCCCGCACCAGCGCGGCAAAGCGCCGGTAGCCCCACACATACCGCCCCAGCCACAGGGCCGCTCCCACGGCCCACAGGCCGAACCACAGGGCGGGGGAGGTCACCAGTCCCCGCCAGTCAAAGGGTGCAGGGGGTTGCGTCTCCGGCACGGCGGGATCTTCGGGGGCGGTGGGGTTTGTGGTCTCCCCCATCTGACCCTGGACCGTTTCGGTCTGGGTCCCGCCGGAGGGGACGGTCTGGGTCTGGGACTGGGTGACCGGTTCCGCCGGCTGGGCGGGCAGAGGGATGGTCACCCCCCAGGGCAGGCACAGCAGCACCAGCACCAGCAGCCACAGATAGTAAGCCGCCGCCTTGCTCCTGATGAGGGGCCGCACCAGCATCAGCAGACCGGCCAGTACCGAGCCCAGAATGCTCAATTTGACCAGTGTCAGCAGAAAGGCCGCCATATCAGCGTCCCCCTTCCCGGTCCAGGCTGTCCAGCAGCTCCCGCAGCTGGGCGATATCCGCCCCGGTGAGCTGGTCGTGCTCCACCAGGGCGGCCACCATCTGCCGGGCCGAACCGGCGTACAGCTTGTCGATGAGCTTGCGGGTGCGGCTGGTGCCCACCTCCTCCCGGCTCACCAGCGGATGGTAGGAATAGACCTGCCCCTTCTCCTGGGCCGCCGCCCCCTTGGCGCACAGCCGCCGCAGCAGGGTCTTGACCGTCTCCCCGTTCTTTTCCGGCAGGGCGCCCCGTATCTGCCCCAGGGTCAGGGACTCCTCTGCCTGCCACAGCACCTCCATCACCTCCAGCTCCGCCTCGGTGATCTTCTCCTCCACAGCGCCCATGGTAATGCCTCCTTCCAGGTTACAACTGTACCTTTCGCCTATAGGGTACAACTGTAACCTCATTCTGTCAAGGCCGGACCGGTTACAAAATTATTACGTTTGCGGAAAAAAGCCCTGGGCGTGAAAATAATTTTCATACTGTATAGTTTGGTGAAAATTGGCACATATGCCCGTACAACCCTTGCAATTGTTTGTCAAAATGGTATAATATGACCCAGTGATCGGTCCCGCCAACCCAGCGGGGCAAACTTAGGAGGAATGTGAAAATGGGCAATTCTCACAAGTACGTCTACTTGTTCTCCGAGGGCAACGGTTCCATGCGCGAGCTGCTGGGAGGCAAGGGCGCCAACCTGGCCGAAATGACCAACCTGGGTATGCCGGTGCCTCAGGGCTTTTCCGTCACCACCGAGGCCTGCACCCAGTATTATAACGACGGCCGTCAGATCAACGAGGACATCCAGGCCCAGATCTACGAGTACCTGGGCAAGATGGAGGAGATCTGCGGCAAGAAGTTTGCCGATCCTGAGAACCCCCTGCTGGTCTCCGTCCGTTCCGGCGCCCGGGCCTCCATGCCCGGCATGATGGATACCATCCTCAACCTGGGCCTCAACGACGTGGTGGTGGAGGGCCTGGCCAAGTTCACCAACAACCCCCGTTTCGCCTACGACTCCTACCGCCGGTTCATCCAGATGTTCTCCGACGTGGTCATGGAGCTGTCCAAGAAGCGCTTTGAGGAGATCATCGACGACGTCAAGGCCAAGAAGGGCGTCAAGCAGGACGTGGAGCTGGACACCGACGACATGAAGAACCTGGTGGTCCTCTTCAAGGAGTTCTATAAGAAGGAAAAGGGCGAGGACTTCCCCCAGGATCCCAAGGTCCAGCTGATGGAGGCCGTCAAGGCCGTGTTCCGCTCCTGGGACAACCCCCGCGCCAACGTGTACCGCCGCATGAACGAGATCCCCTACGACTGGGGCACCGCCGTCAACGTGCAGTCCATGGTGTTCGGCAACTCCGGCGACAACTCCGGTACCGGCGTGGCCTTCACCCGCAACCCCGCCACCGGTGAGAAGGCCCTCTTCGGCGAGTACCTCATCAACGCCCAGGGCGAGGACGTGGTGGCCGGCGTGCGCACCCCCTCCCCCATCTCCAAGCTCCATGAGGAGATGCCCGCGGTGTACGAGCAGTTTGCCGACATCGCCAACCGCCTGGAGCAGCACTACAAGGATATGCAGGACATGGAGTTTACCATCGAGAATGGCAAGCTCTACATGCTGCAGACCCGCAACGGCAAGCGTACCGCCGCCGCCGCCCTGAAGGTGGCTGTGGATCTGGTGGACGAGGGCATGATCGACGAGAAGGAGGCCGTGTGCCGCGTCGATCCCAAGCAGCTGGACGCCCTGCTCCACCCCACCTTTGATCCCGAGGCCCTGAAGAAGGCCCAGGTGGTGGGCAAGGGTCTGGCCGCCTCTCCCGGCGCCGCCTGCGGCCGTGTGGTCTTCACCGCCGAGGACTCCAAGGAGTGGCACGCCCGGGGCGAGAAGGTCATCCTGGTCCGCCTGGAGACTTCCCCCGAGGACATCGAGGGCATGCAGGTCTCCCAGGGTATCCTCACCGTCCGCGGCGGCATGACCTCTCACGCCGCCGTGGTGGCCCGCGGCATGGGCACCTGCTGCGTGTCCGGCTGCGGCGACATCGTGGTGGACTATGACAACAAGAAGTTTACTCTGGCCGGCAAGGACTATCATGAGGGCGACTGGATCAGCCTGGACGGCTCCACCGGCAACATCTATGGTGAGGCCATTGCCACCGTGCCCGCCGATCCCGGCTCCGGCTACTTCGGCCGCCTGATGGGCTGGGCCGACAAGTATCGCCAGCTGAAGGTATACACCAACGCCGACAACCCCCGCGACGCCGCTCAGGGCTACGCCTTCGGCGCTCAGGGCATCGGCCTGTGCCGCACCGAGCATATGTTCTTCGAGGGCGAGCGCATCAAGGCCATCCGTGAGATGATCGTCTCCGACAATGTGGCCGACCGCGAGAAGGCTCTGGCCAAGATCATGCCCTACCAGCAGGGCGACTTCGAGGGCATCTATGAGGCCATGCAGGGCAATCCTGTGGTCATCCGCTTCCTGGATCCCCCGCTGCATGAGTTCCTCCCCACCAAGGAGGAGGACATCGTGGAGATCGCCGGCGAGATGGGCATCTCCGTGGAGAAGCTCCACAATGTCATCGACTCCCTCCACGAGTTCAACCCCATGATGGGCCACCGCGGCTGCCGTCTGGCCGTCGCCTACCCCGAGATCGCCGCCATGCAGACCACCGCCGTCATCAACGCCGCCATCAACGTGCAGAAGAAGCACCCCGACTGGAACATGGTCCCCGAGATCATGATCCCCCTGGTGGGCGAGGTGAAGGAGCTCAAGTACGTCAAGGACGTGGTGGTCAAGACCGCCGACGCCATCATTGCCGCCGCCGGTATCGACATGAAGTATGAGGTTGGCACCATGATCGAGATCCCCCGTGCCGCCCTCACCGCCGACGAGATCGCCACCGAGGCCCAGTTCTTCTCCTTCGGCACCAACGACCTGACTCAGATGACCTTCGGCTTCTCCCGTGACGACGCCGGCAAGTTCCTGAGCTACTACTACGACAAGAAGATCTACGAGTCTGATCCCTTCGCTCACCTGGATCAGAACGGCGTAGGCAAGCTGGTGGCCATGGCCGCCAAGCTGGGCCGTCAGACCCGCCCCGATATCCATCTGGGCATCTGCGGCGAGCACGGAGGCGACCCCACCTCCGTGGAGTTCTGCCACAAGGTCGGACTGGACTACGTGTCCTGCTCTCCCTTCCGTGTGCCCATCGCCCGTCTGGCTGCCGCCCAGGCCGCTATTAAAAATCCGAGGAAATAAGAGTTTTCGGAGCATATTAACTCAAAACCCCGCCCCGATCCATCAGGATCGGGGCGGGGTTTTACTTAGTGCAGGCCTTGTGAAAAGTGTGCTTGATACACGTGCCGAAGGGCTGTCTGGATTATTCAGATAACGGAAAAATCAGGGAAAAACGCATGAGGATGGCCGCCGCTTCAGCGCGGGTAGCGCTTCCTTTGGCATCCAGTAGGCTGCCGCCTTTGCCGGTGAGCAGACCGTTGTTCACGGCCCACACCACAGCGTCCTCGGCCCAATCAGAGGTCTGGCCGCCATCGGTGAAATCGGACAGGTTACCCTGAACGGTATCATCATATCCCTTGAACTGGGCGTAGCGGTACAGAATAGCCGCCATCTGCTCCCGGGTAATGCTGTCTTCCGGGCCGAAGGTGCTGTTGCCGTAGCCGTTTACCAGACCGTTGGATGCAGCCCAGTTCACCGCTTCGGCGTACCACATGCTGCCGGAAACGTCGGTGAAATGGGCGGAACTGCCGGTGGGAGAACCTTCCAGCCGCCACAGGATAGTGGCAATCATACTCCGGCTCAGCAGGTTGTCGGGCTGGAAACGGTTACTGCCGGTGCCGTTCATCATGTCATACTGTACGGCAAACTGTACTGCCTCATAGAACCAGTCACCCTCCTTGACATCGGTGAAGGACAAAACGACGGAGGTATAGTCCTCGATAAAGGAAGCGGCAATGGAAACGTTGCCGGACGGCATGCTGAAGGTGTATTGAGCATCGTTCTTCTGATCCACAGGGACAAGCTTTCCGGTAGAATCGGTCACCGTCAATTTGTTCATGATATAGCCGTCAGCAGGATTGACCGTAATGGTAACAATGGTGCCCTGCGCCGCATTTCTGGGGCTGATAGAGACGCTGCCGTTGACCGTGCTGGGTACTGTCACGGTATAGAGCGGCTTGGAGCTGCCGCCGCCGGAAATATTGCTCCAGCGGGCGTAAATAACAGCGTCCTGAGTGAATTGCGTGTCAGTAGTGACTGCGGTGCCACCATCTGCTGCCGTGTACCACCCGGCAAAGGAGTAACCGCTCCGGGTGGGGGTAGGCAGACTGGGCAGCTTGCCGTTTACAGTAGTGGCAAAAGTGGGTTCCACAGAGCCGCCGCCTGCATGGAAGGTGATGGTGTACTCCTTGGGTACCGGTGCGGAAATTGTGACGGCCACCACGTCAGAGGTAGAGGCTGCGGTCTTGCTGCCGGTGGCTTCGTTGTCGGTGTTGGTCACCACGCAGTAGTAGTAGACGGTGCCCACATCCGCGGTGC
>NZ_NFHG01000040.1 GCF_002159265.1 Flavonifractor sp. An82 | reverse complement strand
GTCCTTACGCAGTTGGCAGATCGTATTACGCGTTGTACGCGTCCGCGAGGAACAAAGGGCTATGCCCGCATAGTGACAACCACCAGCTTCGCTGGTGGATGTGTTCATTGGGGTCTGAGGGGGAAGAATGGCAGGGGATTTCCTTCCAAATCCCAAGGAAATGCCTTGTATTCTCCGAAACTATCCGGTATAATAATAAAACAAGGCCGCTGTGCGGCATTTATCGGAAAGGTGAGGGATCATCCCATGGAAATTAAAAATTTCGACGATATCATCAAGCGTGTTCCCAAACTGAATGCCCCTCTGCGTGTGGTGCTGGCCGGTTCTGACGGCGAGAACATGCTCCAGGGTCTGTTCCAGGCCCAGAAGGAGGGCTTCGTGCAGCCCGTGCTGGTGGGCGACCGTGCCCGTACCATGGTGCAGCTGGAGAAGCTGGGCCTGGACAAGGAGCCCTACACCATGGTGGACACCCCTCCGGGACACAATGTGACCCAGGCCGCCATCGACGTGATCCACTGCGGCGACGGCGACATCCTCATGCGCGGCAACATGCCCACCCGTGACTTCCTGATGCCCGTGCTGGACAAGAAGAACGGCCTGCGCACCGAGCGGCTCATGAGCCATGTGTCTCTGGCCTCCATCCCCGAGTATCCCAAGCTGCTGGCCCTGTCCGACATGACCATCATCGTCAACCCCAATCCCAACCAGAAGAAGGCCATCATCAAGAACACCGCCGACGCCCTGAAGGCTTTCGGCTATGAGAACCCCAAGCTGGCCCTGATGGCTCTGGTGGAGAACGTCAACTTCCATATGCCCGACACCATCGAGGCCCAGCGCCTGGTGAGCGAGCAGAAGCAGCACCCCTTCGCCGACTGCGAGCTGTGGGGCCCCATTGCCTACGACCTCATCATCTCCAAGGAGGCCTGCCGGCTGAAGAACTACGAGTGCCCCTGGGCCGGCGGCGGCTTCGACGGCATCATCGCTCAGGACCTGATTGCCGCCAACACCCTGGTGAAGAGCTGGCTCATCCACGCCCACGCCACCACCTGCGGCGCCGTGGTGGGCGCCAAGGTGCCCATCGCCCTGACCTCCCGTTCCGCCAAGGCGGAGGAGAGCTATCTGTCCCTGGTGTTCTGCGCCGTCCTCAACGAGTGGCGCAAGACCCAGCAGAACGGCTGAGGCTAACGGAATCAACCAAAAAGACCGGCGCGTCAGCGCCGGTCTTTTTCATGCTCGGATAAAACAGGGGCCGCCCCAATGGGCGGCCCCTGTTTGTCTTACTTCAGATGGGAGAAGTCGTGCTTCTTGGGACGAGCGTGATAGTGGGTGTGGAGCAGCTCGTGAGAGCGGTGGGACAGAGGCTCGCCGAAGAACTCCTCATAGATGGTCTTGATCTCGGGGTTCTCGTGGCTCTTGCGCAGAGGCAGGCTCTTATCCAGCTCATACAGGGCCTTGATGCGGGCGTCCCGGACGGCGTTGTTGGTGCCGATGGGCTGACCGCCGCCGCCGATGCAGCCGCCGGGGCAGGCCATGATCTCGATGAAGATGTAGTCGGCCTCGCCGCTCTCCACCCGACGGATGATCTCCTCGGCGTTCTTCAGGCCATTGGCGATGGCCACCTTCAGCGGGGTGCCGTTGAGGTCGATGGTGGCCTCCTTGATGGCGTTGACGTCGTTGCGGACGGCCTCAAACTCCAGGCGGGGCAGGGTCTGGCCGGTGTAGATCTCGTAGGCGGTACGCAGGGCGGCCTCCATGACGCCGCCGGTGGCGCCGAAGATGGCGCCGGCGCCGGAGCCGATGCCCAGGGGGGAGTCGAACTCGCTCTCAGGCAGGACGGACAGGTCCAGGCCCTCGTAGCGGATCAGCTTGGCCAGCTCACGGGTGGTGAGGACGAAGTCCACGTCCCGGTAGCCGTCCCGGCCCAGCTCAGGCCGGCTGGCCTCGTACTTCTTGGCGGTACAGGGCATGACGGAGACAGACACGATGTCGTGGGGATCCCAGCCCATCTTCTGGGCATAATAGGTCTTGACCACGGCGCCGAACATACCCTGGGGGCTCTTGGCGGTGGACAGGTTGTCGCACAGCTCGGGGTGATGCTTCTCCATGTAGGTGACCCAGCCGGGGGAGCAGGAGGTGATCATGGGCAGCTTGCCGCCGTTCTTGATGCGGCTGAGCAGCTCGCTGCCCTCCTCCATGATGGTCAGGTCGGCGGTGAAGTTGGTGTCGAACACCTTGTCGAAGCCCAGCATCTTGAGGGCGGTGACCATCTTGCCGGTGACGATGGCGCCGGCCTCCAGGCCGAACTCGTCGCCCAGACCCACGCGGACGGAGGGAGCCACCTGGACCACAACATGCTTGCGGGGGTCCTGAATGGCGCGCACCACGTCGTTGGTGTTGTCCACCTCCACGATGGCGCCCACGGGGCACACCAGGGAGCACTGACCGCACAGGACGCAGTCGGTCTGATCCATGGGCAGGTCAAAGGCGGTGGTGATCTTGAAATCGCCGGAGCGGTTGGAGGCGGTCAGGGCGGCGCAGCCCTGGACCTCGGCACACACCTTCACGCAGCGGCCGCACTTGACGCACTTGGAGGGGTCCCGCACGATGGAGGGATTGTCGATGCGCAGGGGCTCGTTGGAGGAGATGTCGGGCAGCTCGGGATTGAGACGGTTGAACCGGCGGCACAGCTTCTGCAGCTCACAGTTGCCGTTGCGGGCGCAGGACAGGCAGTTCTGCTTGTGGTCGGCCAGGATCAGGTCCAGCACGCCCACCTGAGCGTCATACACCTTCTTGGTGTCGGTAAAGACCTCCATGCCCTCCCACACCACGGTGGAGCAGGCAGCCAGCAGCTTGCGCTGGCCGGTGACCTCCACCATGCACATCCGGCAGTGGGCCTTAATGGTCTGATCCGGGTGGTAGCACAGGTGGGGGATATCAATGTTCAGCATCTTGGCCGCCTCGATGATGCGGGTGCCGGCGGGCACCTCCAGCGGCATATGATTGATGGTAAGATGTACCGTATTGCTCATCGGACCGCGACCTCCTCTTTGACGGCAAAGACTTCAGGGAAGCGCTTCATGGCGGACAGCAGGGCGGATTGAGCCGTCTCACCCAGGCCGCACAGGGAAGCGCAGGACATGATGTCGGCGAACTTCTTCAGGGTGTCCACATCCTTCTGGGTGTGCTCGCCGGCGGCGATCTTATCCAGCAGCATGGAGATGTGGCGGTTGCCCTCCCGGCAGGGGGTGCACTGGCCGCAGCTCTCGTGGGAGAAGAACTCCTGAGTCATGCGCAGGAAACCGATGACGCTGGTGCGCTCATCCACCACCAGCACCGCGCCGGAGCCGATGGCGGTCAGGTCGGCCTGCCGCATGCCCTTGTAGGTGTAGGGGGTGTCCAGCTGGGAGGGAGCGCAGATCCGGCCGGAAGCGCCGCCCAGCTGCACCAGGCGCAGGGGATACTCGGGGTTCTCCATGCCGCCCGCCAGGTCATAGATGATCTCCCGGATGGTGATGCCGAAGGGGACCTCGAACACGCCGGGATTCTTCACGTTGCCGGAGACCGAGATCATCTTGGTGCCGGGGCAGTCCTCGGTGCCCTGGCTCTTGTAGTAGCCCTCGTCGTCCAGCAGCAGGGGGGGCACCAGGGAGAGAGACTCCACGTTGTTGACGCAGGTGGGCAGGTGGAACACGCCGCACTGCTTGATGAAGGGGGGCTTCATACGGGGACGGCCCGCCTTGCCCTCCACCGACTCGGAGAGGGCGGAGCCCTCGCCGCAGACGTAGGCGCCGGCGCCGGAGTAGAGGTGGATGCGGTAGTTCAGACCGGAGCCCAGGATGTTGTCGCCCAGGTAGCCGGCCTCCTCGCACTGAGCGATGGCGGACAGCAGACGGGGACGCAGGTGGGAATACTCCTCACGCATGTAGATGTAGCCGTTGTCGGCCCCCACGGACCAGCCGGCGATGATCATGCCCTCCAGCAGCTGGAAGGGATCGTTGGTGAGCAGCTCCCGGTCCTTGAAGGTGCCGGGCTCGCCCTCGTCGGCGTTGCACACCACACACTTGTGCTCGCCCTTGACCTCGCGGGCCTGGCGCCACTTTTTGCCCATGTCGTAGGCGGCGCCGCCGCGGCCCTGAACGCCGTTGGCGGCCAGCACGTCGGCAATGTCGTTGCCGTCCATGGTCAGGGCCTTGCGCAGGGCGGTGAAACCGCCGATGGACTCGTAGCTCTTCAGGCTGTCCGGATCGTATTTGCCGAAGTTACGGGTGATAAAACAGACTTTCTTGCTCATACCGGCACCCCCTTAATTGAGCTGCTGGAGCATATCCAGGATACGCTCCTCGCTGTCCAGATGGCCGTATACCACGCCGTTGACACGGACGGCGGGGGACACGTCGCAGGCCCCGAAGCAGGGGACCTTTTCAATGGAGAAGCGGCCGTCATAGGTGACCTCGCCCACCTCCAGATTGAGCAGACGCTTCAGGGTCTCCACCAGCTTGTCGCTGTCCTTCACCCGACAGGGGGCGGAGTTGCACACCTCCAGGGTGAACTTGGCCCGGGGCTGGGAGTGCAGGGCGGTGTAGAAGGAGATGACGTCGTAGACCTGAGTGGGCTTGACGCCCAGCTTCTGGGCCACATAGTAGGCGGCGGACTCGGGGATGTAGTGCCGCTCCACGGCGGCCTCCACGTCCAGCAGGATACCCACCAGCTGGGTGGCGTCCCCGTTGTGGGCGGAGATGATGCCGTCGATCTTGTCCGCCAGCTCCTTGTCTAGAACATCGGCGGCTTGGGTAAAGGGCTTCATAGGGGCTCCTCCTCTTTGTTAGAATTGCTCCACCGGAGCGGTGGGTTACTTACCGGAAGGTGACTAGTTTACCAGATAAACCGGGGAGTTTTTTAAAGTATATCAAGTCTTTTGGAAAATTGCAACAGTTTCCTTCATTTTTGTATAATGCGGCCAAAACAGGGCAGGCTAAAAAAGTTCGATTGGTCAAATTACACCACCGAGCATAAAAATCATGCAGATTACAGCTGAAATCAGGCAGAAAAAGGAAGTTTTGGATGTACATATCTGAGCAAAGGAGGACGCCCCATGGCCCATTATCCACCTGGCGGACAGACCCATCCCCACCCCCGGCAGGAGCCCCGCTATCCGGGGCCCATCACCCTGGCCCGGCTGGAGGAGATCTTTCGGGACTGTGTGGACTTTGTCCGGCGGACGGTGTGGGTGGGGGAGGACCCGGAGCGGACGGTTACCCTGGTCTATCTCAGCGGCATGGTGCGGATGGAGCGGGTGAGCGATTATCTGCTCCGGCCCATGGCCCAGGACCCGGAGCTGGCCCGGTGTGCCGGGGTGGTGCCCATGATGGAGCGGATGCGCCAGGGGGCCCTGTACAATCTGACCATCGAGGCCAGGGACAGCCTGGATCAGGTGGTCTTTGACCTGGTGGCCGGGTGGTGCGTGCTGGTTTTTCCCGGGGAAACCACGGTGCTCTCCTGCTTTACGGGTACGGAGGAGAAGCGGTCTGTCTCCGCCCCCGACAACGAGACGGTGCTCAAGGGGTCCAAGGACGCCTTTGTGGAGAGCCTGCGCACCAACACCAGCATCGTCCGCCGCCACCTGAAGGCCCCGGAGCTGCGCATTCAGGAGCAGATTGTGGGCAGGCAGTCGGCCACGCTGGTGGACCTACTATATATAGAAGGAATCACCAACCCCCATCTGGTGGAGCAGGTGGCCGCCCAGCTGCGGGATATCGACATCGACGGGGTGTTTTCCACCGGGGCCATCGAGGAGTATATCGTCCCGGCGGAGCGTACGCTCTTCCCCCTGATCCAGTACACCGAGCGGTCCGACCGGTTCTGCGCCGGGCTGGCCCAGGGGCGGGTGGGCATCCTCATCGACGGTATCCCCCTGGGCTACCTGGCCCCGGCGGTGCTGGGCAACTTTTTGCAGGCTCCCCAGGACAAGTCCTCCAACTGGCTGCTGGCCACTGCCCTGACGGTGCTGCGCTACTTCTGTATGCTCACCACCCTGCTGCTGCCCGCCCTCTATATCGCCATGGTCACCTTCCACCAGGAGATGATCCCTACCCGGCTGGCTCTGTCCATCATTGCCGCCAAGCAGAATGTGCCCTTCCGCTCCGCCTTTGAGGTCATTGTCCTGCTCATCGCCTTTGAGATCCTACAGGAGGCGGGGCTGCGGCTGCCCCAGTCCATCGGCCAGACGGTCTCCATTATCGGAGGCCTGGTGGTGGGCTCGGCGGCGGTGGAGGCCAAGATCGTCTCCCCGGCGGTGCTCATCGTGGTGGCGGTGGCGGGCATCGCCGGCTACACCATGCCCTCCCAGGAACTGGGCGGGGCCCTGCGGATCTGGCGGTTCGTGCTGGTGCTGCTGTCCAGCGCGGCGGGGCTCTTTGGCACGGTGGTGGGGGCGGCGGTGCTCATCGTCCATCTGGCGGGTATCGAGAGCTTTGGAGTGCCCTACCTCACCCCCTTTGCGGTGGGCACCGGGGCCAATCCCCGGGAGCATGTGCTGCTGCGGCGGCCCATGCCCCAGATCAAGGACCGGCCCGCCGCCCTGAAACCTCGGAACAGGAGGAAGCAGCGGTGAAAAAATCAGTTTTATTGGTGCTCCTCCTCATGCTCCTGCTTACCGGCTGCCGGCGGTACTCCGGTATTCTGCCCTACGCCCGGGAGATCGAGGACATGGAGCTGATGCGTACCCTGGGGGTGGACCAGGCGGGAGAGAGCGGCGTGGTGGTCACCGCCTCCGGCGGCACCTCCCAGGAGGAGACCGAGGTGGTGACCGGTGAGGCGGGCGCCATCAGCGCCGCCGTGCTGGAGCTTCAGGGGGAGGGGTCCTTCTACCTCTATTTCGGCCACGTCACCCAGCTGCTGCTGGGGGAGGGACTGGCCAAGCGGGGGGTGCTGCCCTCTCTGGACTATGTGCTGCGGGATGTGGAGATGCGGCTGGAGACGGCAGTCTATTTGGTGCGGGACGGCACGGCGGGACAGGCCATTGAGGCCGCCGCCGATGACGGCTCCGCCACCGACCGGCTGGAGGCGCTGGCTGCCGATGCGGCCCTCACCGCCAACTCCATGCCCCGGACGGTGAAGGACGTGCTGGCCGAGCTGGACCGGCAGGGAGCCTCCTTTCTCCCGGCGGTGCTGGCGGATGACGGGCTTACCGCCGCTGGCTATGGCATCCTGAAGGACGGGGTGCTGGTAGGCTGGGCGGAGGGGGACGCCGCCCTGGGGGTCAATCTGATCTTTGGCAAGGTGGACGCCGACGTGGTGGAGGTACAGGCCCCCGACGGCACCACCACCGTCCTGCGGGTGGTGGGGGCCGCTACCTCGGTGAAACCGGTGTGGGACGGTGATACCCTGACCGGCTTCCAGGTCCACTGTAAGGTGGACGCCAATCTGGCGGAGGGGAGTGCCATGCCCGACGAGGCTACTCTTACCGCCCTGGAAGAGGAACTGGCCAGGACGGAGGCTGCCCGCATGGCCCAGGCCCTGGAGCTGTCCCGGACCCTGGACGCCGATTATCTGGGCCTGCGCCACTCCGCCGCCTTTCGGAAGCCCTGGCGGAAAGAGGCGCTGCTGGGGGGCTTCTCCATGGCAGACCTGACCCTGGAGGCCTCCGCCCAGGCGGTGATCCAGCGGAGTTACCACGCCGACGGGTAAAACCATTCTATATATAATAGTAGGAGGTGACACCATGCCCGACGACCGCATTTCCCTGCGGCAGCTGCTGACCCTGACCTTTGCCGCCCTGCTGTCCCCGGCCATCCAGGTGCTGCCCGGCCTCACCGCCCGGCAGGTGGGGGTGGGGGGCTGGCTGGCTACGCTGGCGGTGCTGCCGCTGCTGCTGGGGCTGTGCTGGCTGCTGTGCCGCCTTCTGCCTAAGGGGCTTCCGGGAACTGCCCTGGAGGTGCTGGGCCCGGTGCTGGGCCGGGGGTTATGCCTGATCTACCTGCTGTGGGGGCTGTGGCTGCTGGCGGCCAACGCCAGACAGGTGGCCCTGCGCTTTCTTACCATCAGCTATCGCAATGCCCCCATGCTGCTCTTTTTACTGACCCTGCTGGGGGTGGCATGGTGGCTGGTGCGCAAACCGGTACGGGCACTGGCCCGAGCGGGGGAGGTGTTTTTCCTGGCTCTGGCTGCCGGGCTGGCTCTCTCTCTGGTGCTGGGGGCCTTTCAGATCGATCCGGTGAATCTGCTGCCGGTGTGGGTGGAGGATCTGCCTGCCGTAGGGGCCGCCGCGCTGCCGGTGCTGGGCCTGCTGGGCTATGTGATCTTTGCCGCCTGCCTGGGGGAGCATGTGGTGCCCCAGGAGGGGGGGCGGCGAAAGGTGCTGCGCTGGGCGGTGGGGCTGTGCCTTACCCTCACGGCCCTCCAGGTGGTATGCCTGGGCAATTTTGGCCCTGGTCTGGTGGGCCGAATGGACACCCCCTTCTTTATGATGGTCAAAGGAATCGGCTTTGAGGGCACCTTTCAGCGGATGGAATCTGTCATCATTGCCCTGTGGGTGCTGGCCGACCTGGCGCTGCTCTCTCTACTGGCCTGCGCCTGCTCCCAGCTGGCACAGAACACCTTTCCTTTCAAGGAACGGCGGACCGCCGTGCTTCCGGTAATTTTGGCGGCCGCAGTGGGGGCGGTATGGCTCTTCCCCGACGCCTTTTCTCTGGATCGGGCCCTGGAGGGGCCCGCCCTGTGGGGCGGAATCGCCATGGGCTTTGGGGTGCCGTTGCTGCTGGCCGCTGTCGAATGGTGCAGAGGAAAGGAGTAGGAGGGGATATCTTGTGGAAAGAAGAAAGGGAGAGCCACCGTATATGGGGTATTTTCCGGGGGGAGAAAAAAGTCGAAGAAAACTGAAAAAAGGTGTTGACAAATGGGACCGTGGGTGGTATTCTATCTGAGCGCCTTGCGAGAGGGCATGAAAATCTGACCAGAAGCGGAAGAAACCGAGGGGAACCCGGACGGCCTTCTGAAAAAGCTCAGAAAAAAGTGCTTGACAAACGCGAGTGTGCGTGATAAACTAAACGAGTTCGAGTCGAGAGGCAAGAACGAGTTTGAAAAGGACTGAAATCAAGCGGTTGGAGCTAAAAAGCTCCGAAAAAACTTGAAAAAAGTTCTTGACAAATGAATCCGGAAGTGCTAAAATAAATAGCACGTCAGCCGATCGGCTGACCGGAGCGTGTACCT
>NZ_NFHG01000004.1 GCF_002159265.1 Flavonifractor sp. An82 | reverse complement strand
TGCAGTTGGCAGACCGCACTTCTATTATAGCAAAGGGAGTTTTTTTATCATTTTCATCGCCATAGGCTTTTTTGAACCACTCGCCTAGCGAGTGGTTTTCTTTATACAAGAAAAGCGACCTGCCTGAGGCAGGTCGCTTTGTAGCTGAACTTACACCAGCTGAATGATAGCCATCTCGGCAGCGTCGCCGCGACGGGGACCGATCTTCACAACGCGGGTGTAACCGCCGTTGCGGTCGGCATACTTGGGGCCCAGCTCGTCAAAGGTCTTCTTGGCCACGTCCTCCTTGGTCAGGAAAGACAGAGCCTTACGATAATTGGCCAGGTTGGGCTTCTTGGCCAGAGTGATCATCTTCTCGGCCATGGGAGCAACTTCCTTGGCACGGGCATAGGTGGTCTTGATCTGACCATTCTCCAGCAGGTAGGTGGTCATGGCGCGGAGCATGGCGATACGCTGATCGGTGGGCTTGCCCAGCTTACGGTTGTGAGACATGAAATCCAACTCCTATCGGATGTTCGCCAAGGCGAACTCCACAATTTAAATTCGTCCGGGGGGATCTCTCCCCTGAAAGGAGCAGCCAGCGGCCCTGGGGTCCGGGAGGGGACGTTACATGCCCCCGGACCACTCCCTTCTCTGGCCTCAGTTTTCCTCGTCGGCCAGGTGCAGGCCCATCATGGCCAGCTTGTTGATGACCTCTTCCAGGGACTTGCGGCCCAGGTTGCGCACCTTCATCATCTCGTCCTCGGTCTTGGAAATCAGATCCTCCACCGTGTTGATGTTGGCGCGCTTGAGGCAGTTGAAGGAGCGGACAGACAGGTCCAGCTCCTCGATGGTCAGCTCCAGCACCTTATCCCGCTGGGCCTCGGCCTTCTCCACCACCGTGGACTTGGAGCCCATGGTCTCAGAGAGATCGGTGAAGAGGACGAAGTGGTCGCACAGGATGCGGGCACCCAGGCTGACGGCGTCCCGGGCGGTGATGGTACCGTTGGTCCACACCTCCAGGGTCAGCTTGTCAAAGTCGGTCTGATCGCCCACGCGAGTGGGCTCCACCGTATAGTTGACCTTCCGCACCGGCGTGTAGATGGAATCCACCGGGATCAGACCAATAATGGTCTGGGCCGGCTTGTTCCGGTCGGCGGGGACATAGCCCCGGCCATGGGACAGCGTCAGCTCCATGTTGAGGCTGGCGTCGGGGCCCAGGGTGGCGATGTGCAGATCCGGATTGAGGACCTCCACCTCGCTGTCCGCCTTGATGTCACCGGCGGTGACCTCACACTCGCCGCTGGCCTCAATATAGACCGTCTTCACGCCCTCGGAGTGAAGCTTGGCAATGATGCTCTTGACGTTGAGGACGATCTGAGTCACGTCCTCCTTCACACCGGGAATGGTGGAAAACTCGTGCTGCACGCCGGCGATCTTGATGGAGGTAACCGCCGTGCCGGGCAGGGACGAGAGCAGGATGCGGCGCAGGGAGTTGCCCAGGGTGGTACCGTAGCCACGCTCCAGAGGCTCCACGACGTATTTGCCGTAAGAGCCGTCGCCGGGGTTCTCCACACATTCAATGCGGGGCTTCTCGATTTCTACCATGTGTTACCCTCCTTTTCGCGGCGGCGGACCTCCGTCCGCCGCCTTATACAGCTCACCAATAATCGAGGGTACAAGCACGATTACTTGGAGTACAGCTCGACGATGAGGTGCTCCTCGATGGGCAGGTCCACGTCCTCGCGGGCGGGGAGCGCAACCACCTTGGCCACCAGGTTGTTCTGGTCAAAGTCCAGCCACTTGGGGGCGGGACGGGAGCCGTTGGCCTCCAGAGAAGCCTTGAACTTCTCCTTGCTCCGGCTGGTCTCCTTCAGGGCGATGACCTCGCCGGGCTTGACCAGGTAGGAGGGGATGTCCACGCGATGGCCGTTGATGGTGAAGTGGCCGTGACGGACCAGCTGACGAGCCTCAGGACGGCTCATGGCGAAGCCCAGACGATAGATCACGTTGTCCAGGCGGGTCTCCAGGATGGACAGCAGGTTATCACCGGTCACGCCCTTGCGGGCAGCGGCCATCTCGTAATACTTGTGGAACTGGCTCTCCAGCACGCCGTAGTAGCGGCGGGCCTTCTGCTTCTCACGCAGCTGCATGCCATACTCGGACAGCTTCTTGGTGCGGCCCTGGTTGTGCATGCCGGGGGCAAAGGGACGGCGCTCCATGGCGCACTTGTCGGTGTAGCAGCGGTCGCCCTTCAGGAAGAGCTTCTGGCCCTCTCTGCGGCACTGGCGGCAGACTGCTCCGGTATATCTAGCCATAATTCGTACTCCTCCTTCTCTTACACGCGGCGGCGCTTGGGCGGACGGCAGCCGTTGTGGGGGATGGGGGTCACGTCCTTGATCAGGGTGACCTCCAGGCCCACGGCCTGCAGGGCGCGGATGGCAGCCTCACGGCCGGCGCCGGGGCCCTTCACGTACACCTCCACGGTCTTCAGGCCGTGCTCCATGGCAGCCTTAGCGGCGGTCTCGGCAGCAGTCTGAGCGGCGAAGGGGGTGGACTTACGGGAGCCGCGGAAGCCCAGGCCGCCGGAAGAGGCCCAGGACAGGGCGTTGCCCCCCATATCGGTCACGGTGACCATGGTGTTGTTGAAGGAAGAGCGGATATGCACCTGGCCCTTTTCAACGTTCTTGCGCTCGCGGCGCTTACGGATAACTTTCTTACCCTTGGTAGCGGTAGCCATGTGTTTCTCCCTCCCTTACTTCTTCTTGTTAGCGACGGTACGCTTGGGGCCCTTGCGGGTACGAGCGTTGGTCTTGGAACGCTGACCACGGACGGGCAGGCCCTTGCGGTGCCGCATGCCGCGGTAGCAGCCGATCTCGGTGAGACGCTTAATGTCCATCGCCACGTCACGACGGAGGTCGCCCTCCACAGTGTAGCTGTGGCTGATGATCTCGCGCAGCTTGGCCTCATCGGCCTCGGTCAGATCCTTCACGCGGGTGTCGGGGTTGATACCGGCCTCAGCCAGGATCTTGTTGGCGCTGGTGCGCCCGATACCAAAGATATAGGTAAGGCCGATCTCGACCCGCTTATCCTTGGGCAAATCAATGCCAGCAATACGTGCCATACTGTTTCAGCACCTCCTATTAACCTTGTCTCTGCTTATGCTTGGGGTTTTCGCAAATAACCATGACCTTGCCCTTGCGCTTGATGATCTTGCACTTCTCGCACATGGGCTTCACGGACGGTCTAACTTTCATGTCATTAACCTCCTGTAGAGCCTGATGGCCCCGGCGCGGCGGAGGCAAGGCCCCGCTGACCCGCGCCGGTCATTGATAGGGTCGGCAGGCTTCTGCCCGCCGGGAACGAGCCGGATTACTTGCTACGCCAAGTGATCCGGCCCCGGGTTACGTCATAAGGGGACATCTGGACAGTCACCTTGTCTCCGGGCAGAATGCGGATGAAGTTCATCCGCAGCTTGCCGGAGATGTGGGCCAGAATGATATGGCCGTTTCCGATGTCCACATGGAACGTGGTATTGGGAAGGGACTCGGTCACGACGCCCTCCACTTCGATCATATCGTCTTTTGCCAAAGCGTCATACCCTCCTTAGCTCCTCAGCTCGGAAAGCGGCCAGCGCCCTCCGCACCTCTCGGTTTGTTATGGGGTTGCCCGCCCAGATCGCGTCCAGAACGGGGTGTTGGAAGTCCCCGGCGTCAACCGTGTGCACGGCTTTCTTCCGCTTGGGGGACTCTGCCTTTCGCCGTCTGCCGTCGCAGAGCAGCAGATAGGGGCCGTCAACGTCCAGGACGCAGAACAGCTCTCCCTTGTCGTGCCCTGCCAGAGAGCGGACGATCCGCGGATGCTCCGGCGCCATGCTCAGTCCTCCGCCACGGTGAGCACTTCGGGCTCCCCGTCGGTGATGAGGATGGTGTTTTCATAGTGGGCGGTCATGCTGCCGTCGGCGGACACAGTGGTCCAGCCGTCCTTGAGCACCTTCACCCGCCAGTCGCCGGCGCACACCATGGGCTCCACCGCGATGGTCATGCCCGGCTGCAACCGGGGACCGTGTCCGGCAGGTCCGAAATTGGGGACCTCCGGGGCCTCGTGGAGCTTTGCGCCTACGCCGTGTCCCACAAAGTCCCGCACTACGGAGAAGCCGTTGGCCTCCACATACTGCTGGACGGCGTGGGAGATGTCGTACACCCGCTTGCCCGGCCGGGCCAGACGGATGCCTTCCCAGAAGCTCTGCTCAGTGACTCGAATCAGCCGTATGGCCTCTTCGCTGACCTGGCCGCAGGGGAAGGTGGCGGCACAGTCCCCGTGGAATCCGTCCAGATAGGCGCCCACGTCAATGCTGACGATGTCGCCCTCCTGCAGCTTCCGGGGACCGGGGATGCCGTGGATCACCTGCTCGTTGATGGAAATGCAGGCGGAGCCGGAAAAGCCTCCGTATCCCAGGAAAGAGGGCTTGGCTCCGTGGCTTTCGATAAATTTGCGGACCGCGGTGTCAATCTCATGGGTGGTGACCCCGGGCCGCACCATGGAACCGGCCAGCGCCCGGGCCTGGGCGGTCAGCCGCCCGGCCCGGCGCATCAGGTCGATTTCACGGGGAGATTTCAGTGAGATCATCTCCATCTCAAATCACTTCCCCAGCAGTTCCATGATCTTTTCGTTAGTCTCTTCGATCCCGCCCAGGTCAGGCACGCTCATGAGCACGCCGTGAGCCTGGTAGTAGTCCTTGAGGGGCTCGGTCTCGTTGTGATAGACCTCCAGCCGATGCTTGACGGTCTCAGGCTGGTCGTCCTTGCGCTGCTCCAGCTCGCCGCCGCACTTGTCGCAGATGCCCTCCTGCTTGGGAGGAGCAGCCTTGATGTGGTAGGTGGCGCCGCAGGTGTGGCAGGTCCGGCGTCCGGTCATACGGGCCTCGATGACGCTGTCGGCGATCTCCAGAGAGAGCACCGCGTCAAAGTGGATGCCGTGGGCATCCAGGGCCTCGGCCTGGGCGATGGTGCGGGGCACGCCGTCCAGGATAAAACCATTGGCACAGTCGGACTGGGCCAGCCGCTCCTGAATGATGCCGATGATGACCTCATCAGGGACCAGCTTACCGGCGTCCATATAGCTCTTGGCCTCCAGCCCGATGGGGGTGCCGGCCTTGACGGCGGCCCGGAGGATATTGCCGGTGGAGATGGTGGGGATTCCCAGCTTCTTGCTGATGATCTCAGCCTGGGTCCCCTTTCCGGCGCCGGGGGCGCCCAGAAGGATGATTTTCATTGCACTCGCCCCTTACTCAAGGAAGCCCTTGTAGTGACGCATCATCATCTGAGCCTCCATCGCCTTGGTGGTCTCCAGAGCGACGCCCACGACGATGATGACGGAGGTGCCGCCGATGGCCAGGCTGCTGACGCCGATGACGGCGCCGGTGACGATGGGAGCGATGGCGATGACCGCCAGGTACAGGGCGCCGAACATGGTGATCTTACCCAGTACCTTGTGGATGAAGTCGGCGGTGGGCTTGCCGGGACGGAAGCCGGGGATGAAGCCGCCGTTCTTCTTCAGGTTGTTGGCAACCTCCACCGGGTTGAACTGCATGGTGGAGTAGAAGTAGCTGAAGCCAACGATCAGCAGGAAATAAACGATGATATAAACGACGCTGGTGGTGTTGAACACCCGCAGGAACACACCCCAGCCGCCCTCGCTCTCCACGCTCTTGCCGAAGAACATGCCGATGGTGGAAGGCAGGGAGGCGATGGCCTGGGCGAAGATGATGGGCATAACGCCGCTCATGTTCACCTTCAGGGGGATGTGGCTGGACTGGCCGCCGTACATCTTGCGGCCCACCACGCGCTTGGCGTACTGGACGGGGATGCGGCGCTCGGAGTTCTGAATGAACACGATGAGCACGATGATGGCCAGCATGCCGATGACGATGAGAATGGCGCCCCACCAGGGGAGATTGAACACGTTCTCACCGGTCACGCCGTTGAGGTTGTTGCGGACGCCGGTGTAGACGGTCATCACCATACCGGGCACGCGGGACAGAATGCCGGCGAACAGGATGATGGAGATACCGTTGCCGATGCCGAACTCGGTGATCTGCTCACCCAGCCACATGACAAAGGCAGAACCGGCGGTAAAGCACAGGATAATCACGATGGCGACCCACCAGCCGGGCAGGCCAGCGTTGTCGATCAGATTGTAGCTGTTGATCAGGGTGTAGTAGCCCAGACCCTGCAGGATAGCGATAGCCACGGTCACGTAACGGGTGATGGCCGCGATCTTCTTCCGGCCCTCCTCGCCGCCGTCCCGCTGGAGACGCTCCAGAGCGGGGATGGCAACGGTGAGCAGCTGGATGATGATGGAGCTGTTGATATACGGCTGTACGCCCAGGGCAAAGACGGCAGCCATGGAGAAGGCGGTGCCGTTCATGGTGCCCAGCAGGGAGAAGATACCGCCCATGCTGTTGAGCGTGGTGCCCAGGGCTTCACTGTTGATAAAGGGAACAGGAACCACCGAGCCCAGCCGGAAGATGAGCAGCGCGAAGATGGTAAAGAGGATCTTCTTGCGCAGTTCAGGGATCTTCCACGCGTTACGGATGGTCTCGATCACTTAGACCACCTCGTACTTTCCGCCAGCCGCCACGATCTTCTCCTTGGCGGAGGCGGAGAAAGCGGAGGCACGGACCGTCAGCTTCTTGGTCAGGGTACCGTTGCCCAGCACCTTGTAGCCATACTCACACTTGGAGAGGATGCCCTTCTCCAGCAGGTCGCACACGTTGACCACAGCGCCGTCCTCGAACTTGTTCAGAACGGACACGTTAATGGCCTCCAGGGGCTTGGCAAAGATGTTATTGAAGCCGCGCTTGGGGATACGGCGGGTCAGAGGCATCTGGCCGCCCTCAAAGCCCACGCGCACGCCGCCGCCGGAGCGGGACCACTGGCCCTTCTGGCCGCGGCCGGCAGTCTTGCCGTTACCGGAACCGTTGCCGCGGCCCTTGCGGTAGGCCTTGGGGTTGGAACCGGCAGCGGGGGAAAGATCATGCAGATTCATTTCGCGCACCTCCTTACTGTTCCTCGGTCACCTGCAGCAGGTAGCCGATGTGGGCAATCTTGCCGCGGGTGGCCTCGTTGTCGGGCTGTACGGTGGTGTCGCCGATGTGGCGCAGCCCCAGAGCCTCGGCGGTGGCCTTATGCTTGGCGATGCGGCCGTTCAGGCTCTTGACCAGCTTGATGTTCAGATTAGCCATGTTCACGGCCCTCCTTAACCTACGATCTCGCTGACGCTCTTACCGCGGATGCGGGCGACCTCCTCGGGGCCACGGAGAGCCTTCAGGCCCTCGAAGGTGGCGGAGACCACGTTCTGCGGGTTGTTGGAGCGCAGGCACTTGGCGCGGATGTCACGGATGCCGGCGGCCTCCATGACAGCGCGGACGGGGCCGCCGGCGATGATACCGGTACCGGGGGCAGCGGGCTTCAGAAGCACGCGGCCGGCGCCGAACTCGCCGATAACCTCGTGGGGAATGGTAGTGCCGGACAGAGTCACGTTGCACATATTCTTCTTGGCATCCTCGATGCCCTTGCGGATGGCCTCGGGCACCTCAGCGGCCTTGCCCAGGCCGAAGCCCACGCGGCCCTTCTCGTCGCCTACCACCATCAGGGCGGCAAACTTGAAGATACGACCGCCCTTGACGGTCTTGGACACGCGGTTCAGGGCAACCAGCTTCTCGGTGAACTCGCTGGGTTCTCTTTCAAAACGAGCCATTTAATCTTCCTCCTCCCTTAGAACTGCAGGCCGCCCTCACGGGCGCCTTCGGCCAGGGCCTGCACGCGGCCGTGATAGACGTAACCGCCGCGGTCAAACACGACGTTCTCGATGCCGGCGGCCTTGGCGCGCTCGGCAACGGTGACGCCGACCTTCTTAGCGGCCTCACAGTCGGAGCCCTTGCCCTCGAAGCCCTTTTCCATGGAGGAAGCAGACACCAGAGTCTTGCCGTTCACATCGTCGATGATCTGGGCATAGATGTTGGTGTTGCTGCGGAACACGTTGAGACGGGGACGCTCGGGCGTGCCGGAAATCTTGCCGCGCACTCTCTTGTGGCGCTTAAGCCGCTGAGCGTTGGTATCGGGTCTGTTGATCATAGTGGCACACCTCCTTATTTCTTCTTGACGCCGGTCTTGCCTTCCTTGCGGCGGATGACCTCGTCGGTGTATTTGATGCCCTTGCCCTTATAAGGCTCGGGGGGACGCTTCTCGCGCACTTCGGCGGCGAACTGGCCGACCTTCTGCTTGTCGACGCCGCTGATGACGATCTTGTTGGCGCTGGGGACCTCGATGGTGATACCCTCGATCTCCTCAACCACCACCTGGTGAGAGAAGCCCAGGTTCATAACCAGCTTGTTGCCTTCCTTGGCCACACGGTAGCCGACGCCGTTGACGTCCAGCTCCTTCTTGTAGCCCTCGGTCACGCCCACAACCATGTTGTGCAGCAGGGTGCGGGTCAGGCCGTGGAGGCTGCGGTTTTCCTTCTCGTCATTGGGGCGGGTGACATGGATCACATCGCCCTCCTGGGCAATGTTCATGTTGGGGTGCAGCTGCTGGGTCAGGGTGCCCTTGGGGCCCTTCACGGTAACCAGGTTACCGGCTTCGATCTTCACGTCCACACCGGCGGGGATGGAGATCGGCATTCTTCCGATACGAGACATTTTCTACTCTCCCTCCTTACCAGACAAACGCCAGGACCTCGCCGCCGACATGGGCTGCGCGGGCAGCCTTGTCAGTCATGACGCCCTTGGACGTGGACACGATGGCAATACCCAGGCCGTGGAGGACCCGGGGCAGCTCGTCAGCACCGGCATAGACACGCAGGCCGGGCTTGGAAACGCGGCGAAGACCAGTGATGACCTTCTCCTTGCCGGGGTTGTACTTCAGAGTAACGCGGATGACGCCCTGAGTGCCGTCGTCGATCAGCTGGAAGTTCTTGATATAGCCCTCATCCAGCAGGATCTGCGCGATGGACTTCTTCATGTTGGACGCGGGGACGTCCACGGTGTCATGCTTGGCGTTGTTCGCGTTGCGGATGCGGGTCAGCATATCCGCAATGGGGTCTGTGATGTGCATGAGTTTACCCTCCTTTTTGAATTACGGGCCGTGAGATGACCCGTTAAGGCGGTAAGGTATCGGAGTTCGCGGGGCTCCGACCTTTTAACCGTCTGCCAAGGAATTATTATATCGTGAAAACCCTTGTGTGAAAAGGAAAAAGTGACTTTCCGCCAAACTTTTGGAGGAATGCCCTACCTTGCCCCGTGGAGAGGGCGCCGCTTATTCATTTTTCACAGTCGGATTGACACAATCTCATGGTTTTTCTCCTAAACGGAGAATTTTGTTTTTTGAACTGCTATGCAGTTTCAAAAACCTCATCACGCAACGCAAGCGCCTGACGTGCTTTCGCACGCCGGGCGCGGGCGCTTGCGTAATTCAGGCTGTCCTGATTACCAGGAGGCCTTCTTCACACCGGGGATCTGGCCCTTGTAAGCCAGCTCGCGGAAGCAGATACGGCAGATGCCGTAGTCCCGCAGGTAGGCGTGGGGACGGCCGCAGATCTTGCAGCGGTTGTAGCGGCGGGTGGAGAACTTGGGCTCCGCCTGCTGCTTCAGAATCATAGACTTCTTAGCCATTACGTTCTCCTCCTTTACCGGGCAAAGGGCGCGCCGATCAGGGTCAGCAGCTCTTTGGCCTCTTCGTCGGTCTTGGCGGTGGTGCAGATGACCACGTCCAGGCCGCGGATCTTGTCGATCTTATCGTACTCGATCTCGGGGAAGATCAGCTGCTCCTTGATGCCCAGGGCGTAGTTGCCGCGGCCGTCAAAGGAGTTGCCGTTGATGCCCCGGAAGTCACGCACGCGGGGCAGGGCCACATTGAACAGGCGGTCCAGGAACTCCCACATACGGTCGGCGCGCAGGGTGACCTTGGCGCCGATGGGCATGCCCTCACGCAGCTTGAAGTTAGCCACGGACTTCTTAGCCTTGGTGATGATGGCCTTCTGGCCGGTGATCTTGGTCAGATCGCCCACAACGGCCTCCAGAACCTTGGCATTGTCGCGGGCCTCGCCGCAGCCGCAGTTCACAACGATCTTGTCGATCTTGGGGATCTCCATGGTGGACTTGTAGCCGAACTTCTGCATCAGAGCAGGAGCGACCTCGGCCTGGTACTTCGCCTTCAGGTTGGGCACTTTCTTATCAGCCATTGTCTATACTCCTCCTCTCTCAGATCTCGGCGCCGCACTTCTTGCAGATGCGGACCTTCTTGCCGTCGGCCAGCAGCTTGTGAGCGGGCCGGGTGGGCTTGTTGCACTTGGGGCAGACGCGCTGCACCTTGCAGGCGTAGATGGGGGCTTCCTTCTTGATGATGCCGCCCTGATCGCCCTGCTTGCGGGGCTTGGTGTGGCGGGAGACCACGTTGATCTTCTCCACGACGACCTTGCCCTCCTTGGGCATGACCTCCAGGACCTTGCCCTGCTTGCCCTTGTCCTTACCGGACAGGACGATGACGGTATCGTCCTTGCGAATGCTCATCTTATTCATGTCTTCTCCTACCCCCTTACAGCACTTCGGGAGCCAGGGACAGGATCTTCATATAATCCTTGTCGCGCAGCTCGCGGGCCACGGGCCCAAAGATACGGGTACCGCGGGGATTCTTGTCGTCCTTGATGAGGACGGCAGCGTTCTCGTCGAAGCGGACATAGCTGCCGTCGGCACGGCGGACGCCCTTAGCGGAACGGACGATAACGGCCTTTACGACCTCGCCCTTCTTCACGGTGCCGCCGGGCTGAGCCTTGCGGACGGAAGCCACGATCACGTCACCGATGTTGCCAAACTTGCGGCTGGAGCCGCCCAGCACGCGGATGGTCTTGATTTCCTTGGCGCCGGTGTTGTCGGCCACCTTCAGATAAGTTTCCTGCTGAATCATACCGGCACCTCCTTACTTCGCCTTCTCGATGATCTCGACGACGCGCCAGCGCTTGTCCTTGGACAGGGGCCGGGTCTCCATGACCCGCACGCGGTCGCCGATGCCACACTCGTTGTTCTCGTCGTGGGCCTTCAGCTTGTAAGTGCTCTTGACGATCTTCTTGTACAGGGGGTGGGCCACACGGTCGGCGATGGCCACCACCACGGTCTTGTCCATCTTATCGGAAACCACCAGGCCGACTCTGGTCTTGCGGGAAGAAGTTCTGTTTTCCATGATCTAGTTCCTCCTTCTTATCGGCCTGCGAGCTCAAGCTCACGGATAACGGTCTTGACGCGGGCGATGTCCCGCTTGACCTCAGCGATCTTCACCGGGTTCTCCAGCTGATTGGTGGCATGCTGAAGACGGAGCTGGAAGAGATCCTTCTTCAGGTCGCCCAGCTTGCTGGTCAGCTCCTCGGCGCTCATCTTACGGATTTCAGTAGCCTTCATCTTCATTCACCACCATTCTCGGTCTCGGCGGTCTGCTTAGCCACGATCTTGCACTTGACAGGCAGCTTGTGGGAAGCCAGACGCAGGGCCTCGCGGGCGACCTCCTCGGAGACGCCGGCGATCTCGAACATAACACGGCCGGGCTTGACCACGGCCACCCAGTACTCAGGGGAGCCCTTACCGGAACCCATTCGGGTCTCAGCGGGCTTCTCAGTGATGGGCTTATCGGGGAAGATCTTGATCCACACCTTACCGCCACGCTTGGTGTAACGGGTCATGGCGATACGGGCGGCCTCGATCTGGTTGCTGGTGATCCAGCTGGGCTCAGTGGCCTGCAGACCGAACTCACCATAGGTCACGGTGTTGCCCTTCAGGGCCTTGCCCTTCAGGCGGCCGCGGTGCACGCGGCGATATTTAACGCGCTTAGGCAGCAGCATTACTGAGCGCCTCCTTCCTTGGCAGCGGCAGGACGAGCACCGCCCTGAGGACGGCCGCCCTGGGGACGGTTGTTATTGAAACCACCCTGGCGGTTGCCGCCGTTGCGGTTGAAGCCACCGTTGCGATTGAAGCCGCCCTTGCGGTCGCCGTCGCGGCGGTCGCGGCGGGGACGGTCGGAACGCTCCTTGAAGTTCTTGGTGTCCAGGGTGCGGGGAGTGGTGCGCAGGGTCTGAGTGAGCACCTCGCCCTTGTAGATCCACACCTTCACGCCGATGCGGCCGTAGGTGGTGGCAGCCTCAGCGAAGCCGTAGTCGATGTCGGCGCGCAGAGTCTGCAGGGGGATGGTGCCGTCGTGATAGTGCTCGGTGCGGGCGATCTCAGCGCCGCCCAGACGGCCGGACACCTGAGTCTTGATGCCGCGGGCGCCGATGCGCATGGCGCGGCCCATGGCGTTCTTCATGGCACGGCGGAAGCCGATGCGCTTCTCCAGCTGCTGGGCGATGTTCTCGGCCACCAGCTGAGCGTCCATGTCGGGGCTCTTGACCTCAACAATGTTGAGGGCCACGGGCTTGCCGATCATCTTCTCCACCTTCAGGCGCAGGGCCTCGATGGCCTCGCCGCCCTTGCCGATGACCACGCCGGGACGGGCGCAGTGCAGGTAGATGCGCACCTTGGCGTTGTCGCGCTCGATCTCGATCTTGGGGATACCGGCGGAATACAGGGTCTTCTTCAGGTAGTCCCGGATCTTCTTGTCCTCCACCAGCAGGTCGCCCACCTTCTCGTTGCGGGCATACCAGCGGGAGTCCCAATCCTTAATGACACCCACGCGCAGGCCGTGGGGATTCACTTTCTGTCCCATATTCTTCCTCCTCCCTTAGCGCTCAGCCACGCAGATGGTGATGTGAGAAGTGCGCTTGTTGATCCGATAGGCGCGGCCCTGGGCCCGGGGACGCATCCGCTTGATGATGGGGCCGGGGCAGGCGAACACCTGGGAAACATACAGCTTCTCGGGGTCCATCTGACGGTTGTTCTCCGCGTTGGCAGCGGCGCTCTTGAGGAGCTTGAGCAGCAGCTCGGAGGCAGCCTTGGGGGTGGCCATCAGGATGGCGTTGGCCTGGGCTACGCTCTTGCCGCGGATCAGGTCACAGACGATCTGGACCTTACGGGGAGAGATACGGGTATATCTCAGATGTGCTTTAGCTTCCATATTCTCTCTCCTCCTTACTTACCAGACTTGGCGCCGGCGTGGCCGCGGAAGGTACGGGTGGGGGCGAACTCGCCCAGCTTGTGGCCAACCATATCCTCGGTCACATAGACGGGAACGTGCTTGCGGCCGTCGTGCACGGCAAAGGTGTGTCCGACGAAGGAGGGGAAGATGGTGGAGGCGCGGCTCCAGGTCTTCAGGACCTTCTTCTCGCCGGTCTGATTCATTTCGTCGACCCGCTTCAGCAGCTCGGGGGCGCAAAAGGGGCCTTTCTTGATACTTCTGCTCATCTTTTACTGCCTCCCTTACTTCGCGTTGCGGTGCTTGACGATGAACTTCTCGGTGCGGTTCTTCAGCTTGCGGGTCTTGTAACCCATAGCAGGCTTGCCCCAGGGGGTAACAGGGCCGGGACGACCGACGGGGCTCTTGCCCTCGCCGCCGCCGTGGGGGTGGTCATTGGGGTTCATGACGGAACCACGCACGGTGGGCCGCCAACCCATGTGACGCTTACGACCGGCCTTACCGATCTGGATGTTGGCCCAGTCGGTGTTGCCCACCTGGCCGATGGTGGCCTTGCAGTTCTCGCGGATATAACGCACCTCGCCGGAGGGCAGACGGACCTGAGCCATGCCGTTCTCCTTGGCCATCAGCTGAGCAGCCTCGCCAGCGGCGCGGACCAGCTGAGCGCCCTTGCCGGGGTACAGCTCGATGCAGTGGATCATTTCGCCCACGGGGATGTTGGCGATGGGCAGGCAGTTGCCGGGCAGAATGTCGGCGTCGGGACCGGTCATGATGATGTGGCCGGACTTCAGACCCACGGGAGCCAGGATATAGCGCTTCTCGCCGTCCTCATACTGGATGAGAGCGATGTTGGCGGAACGGTTGGGATCGTACTGCAGGTTGATGACAGTAGCGGTACCTTCCTTGTCGCGCTTGAAGTCGATGATGCGGTACTTCTTCTTGTTGCCGCCGCCGCGATGGCGGACGGTGATGCGGCCGTAGCTGTTGCGGCCGGCGTTCTTCTTCAGATTCTCCAGCAGGCTGCGCTCGGGCTTGGCCTTCTTATCGATGCCCTCGAAGGCGCTCACGGTCATGTGGCGGCGGGAGGGCGTAGTGGGCTTATAAGTTTTGATAGCCATTGTTCCTTATCCTCCTTACACCATGCCCTCGAAGAACTCGATGGTCTTGGAGTCCTCGGTCAGGGTAACCATAGCCTTCTTCCAGTTGGCGCGGCGGCCAGCGGGGAAGCGGCCGGTGCGCTTGGCCTTGCCCTGCATGTTCAGGGTGTTGACCTTAGCGACCTTCACGCCGAAGATCTCCTCGACGGCCTTGGCGATCTCGATCTTGTTCGCGCTCTTGGCCACCTCGAAGGTGTACTTCTTAGCCTCGGTCTCGGCCATGGACTGCTCGGTGATGATGGGGCGCTTGATGATATCATAAGCGGTGGTAGCCATTACGCAAACACCTCCTCGATGACGGCCAGGGCGGCCTTATCTACGATAAACTTGCCAGCGTTCACGATGTCGTACACGCTGAGGATCTTGGCGGTGGTGGTCACCACGCCGGGGATGTTGCGGGCGGACTTGATGACAGTCTCGTTGACCTCGGGGGTCACGATGACGGCCTTCTTGGCGCCCACGGTGCTCAGGAAGCCCTGCATGGTCTTGGTCTTGATGGCGTCCATGGTCAGGCTGTCCACGACCACGATGTCGCCGGAGGCGGCCTTGGCGGACAGAGCGGACTTCAGAGCCAGACGCTTGACCTTCTTGTTCAGCACGTAGCTGTAGTCGCGGGGCTT
The DNA here is from genome assembly GCF_002159265.1 of Flavonifractor sp. An82. GTDB lineage: Bacteria > Bacillota > Clostridia > Oscillospirales > Oscillospiraceae > Flavonifractor. The sequence goes on along the minus strand of NZ_NFHG01000004.1, from coordinate 185,888 downwards.
GGGAGCAAAGACGATACCACCGTGAGTCCACTGGGGAGCGCGGGTGGAACCCTGACGGGCACGGCCGGTGCCCTTCTGGCGCCAGGGCTTGATGCCGCCGCCGGAAACCTCGGCGCGGGTCAGAGCGGACTGGGTGCCCTGACGGCAGTTGGCCAGGTGGTTCTTGACCACCTCGTGGACAACGGTCTGATTGGGCTCGATCCCGAACACAGCTTCGGAGAGCTCCACTTCGCCGACCTGATTGCCGGCCATGTTCACAAGAATTGCCTTAGGCATTTGAGTTCTCTCCTTTCTTACTTGTTACGGGCGGAAGCCTTCTGGGGATTGACGCGGGCGGAAGCCTTCTGCGGGTTGTTGGAGATGCCGGCAGCGGCGCCCTTCTCCTTGACGTTGATCACGGAGTTGCGCAGGTACACGATGCCGCCCTTGGGGCCGGGGATGGCGCCGCGGACAGCGATGATGCCCAGCTCGGTGTCGACCTTGATGACGTCCAGGTTCAGAACAGTGACCTGCTCGTTACCCATCTGACCGGCGCCGATCTTGCCCTTGAAGATACGGGAGGGATCGGTGCTGGAGCCCATGGAGCCAGCGTGACGATGCACAGGGCCGGTACCGTGGGATTCCTTCAGGCGGGCAGCGCCGTGACGCTTGATGACGCCCTGGTAGCCGTGGCCCTTGCTGATGCCGGTCACGTCCACGCGGTCGCCCTCGGCGAACACGTCAACCTTGACCTCGTCGCCCACGTTGAGGGCGTCGCAGTTGGCCAGCTTGAACTCCTTCAGGGTGCTCTTGCGGGCCTCACCGGCCTTCTTCAGGTGACCCAGCTCAGGCTTGGTGAGCTTCTTCTCGGCTACGTCGCCGTAGCCCAGCTGAACAGCGTTGTAGCCGTCCTTCTCCTCGGTCTTCTTCTGCACCACGGTGCAGGGGCCCGCCTCGATGACGGTGACCGGGATGACCTTGCCGGCTTCGTCGAAGATCTGCGTCATGCCGACCTTCTTGCCGATAATGGCCTTTTCCATGTGTTTTCCTCCTTAATAAGGTTATTGGTTGGGCGAGTTACCCGTTGGGCTGGTATTGCTCGGCCAACTTGACCCGTCCGCCTCAAAACGCGGCGGACTGCGGTACTAACAAAGGAATGGATCGCTGTCTCTTACAGCTTGATCTCGATCTCCACACCGGCGGGGAGCTCCAGGCTCATCAGGGCCTCGACGGTCTTGGGAGAGGGCTTGAGGATGTCGATCAGGCGCTTGTGAGTGCGGCGCTCGAACTGCTCGCGGGAGTCCTTGTACTTATGGACGGCGCGCAGGATGGTGACGACTTCCTTCTTGGTGGGCAGGGGGATGGGGCCGGACACGGAAGCGCCGGTGCGCTTGGCGGTCTCAACGATCTTCTCAGCGCTCTGGTCGATGAGCTGATGATCATAGGCCTTCAGACGGATGCGGATCATTTCTTTCTGAGCTGCCATGGTGATTAGTTCCTCCTTAAACATACGAAGTGGTGCGCTCTCGCCGGGTCCACGGGGCTAAAGCGCGGTGTCTTTCCTCGCTTCGTACGGTGAGGGATTTCAGTACACGTTTCCGTGCGTATCACTCCGTGACATGAAGAAAACCGGCACAAGCAGGCCGGTTTTACCCATACATGGCGATATACGCCGTGTACAGATCCCTCAGCCGCCCGATTCTAGCTCGGACATACTCCGCGGAAGTTACCTCATTGCTGAGCAATCTCCCGCATCATCGCAGACTGCGCCCCAAACAGGCGCTTGATTATGATACTCTAAAACCCATGACCTGTCAAGGCTTTTCCTGATTTTTTTGAAAATTTTTTGTCTCTTTTGGGACAGGCGGGAACAGAGCCGCCTGTCCCAGCAGCAACAGCATGGGAATCACGGAATAGTGGTACCGCCCCGCCACTTCCACCAGCATCTGCGCCGAGGTGAGCCCCAGCACATACAGAGGAAGCAGCAGCACCAGGGAGCGGCTACGCTGGCGCCATAGACGGATCAGTCCCCCGGCCGCCAGCAGGATGGCCGCATAATAGAAGCTGTTGCAGGCCAGAGAAAGCAGATCTATGTGCCGCAGCACCGTACTGGCATAGCCCACACAGGCGCTGTCCGCCCCCAGAAAGACCCGCACCTTCTCCTTCATCAGATGAAAAAAGGAGATCTCTCCAGAGGCGATCCGCTCCTTGGCCGCCTCCATAGCCCTCTCCTGGGCCTGCTGGGCGGTGGCCCCAGGCTCATTCCGGAAGGAGAAGAGCAGATCGCTGTCCTCCTGGTTCCACTGGCCGCTGTACTGCGCGTTGAAGCCCACCAGCACGCTGTATCCCGGGGTGGTAGCAGGCTCCTCTCCAATGCGCCGGGTCAGATGGGCCTGCCACAGGGGCCCGGTGAGCAGATAGACGATCAGCAATACGGCCAGGGCAGGCAGCCAGAGCCGCCGCCCCTCCCGACCCACCAGTCCCTCGGGCTTTAACAGAAAGCGCCAGATCAAAAGGGCGATCACCACCACCAGAGCGATGGGCCGCACCCCGTTGAACCACCGCAGCAGCAGCCCGGCCGCCGCTCCAAGTAGGATGGGGCGCTTCCCTCCGTCCTCCCATCGGGTCAGCAGCAGCAGAACGCCCAGCAGCATGGCAGTATACAGGGGCTCCGACAGCACCAGGCTGTTATAGATGGTCTGGGAGGGGCAAATGATCCACAGCAGATAGGCGGAGGCACCGGCGGCCAGTCCCCACCACCGCTTGGCCAGCAGAAAAAGAAAGCTGCCTGACAGGGCGGTAAGCGCCACATTCAGCCACTGGGCCAGCAGCTCCCCGCTGCCAAACATGCGAATGAACCAGCTGAGGAAGGAGGAATAGCCAAAGATATGGGGGAACAGCGCCATGTATTGCCCGTTGTTCAGCACCGGCAGCTTGGCCAGCCAGTTGGCATATCCCCAGAAGGTGGCGTAATCCCCCGACAGGGGCACCCGGACCAGTACCACCCAGGCTCCCTTCAGCACCAGGCAGAGCGCGGTAAGGATGATCCACACTCTGACAGCTCCCAGCACCGCCAGCCGCCGGGACAGCCAGGGCAGCCCCTTCCACAGCACCGCCGCGGCCAGCACCGCCAGGCCGAAGGCCTTGGCGGTCTCCCCGTTCTGCCGGGCGCCCAGCAGCAGAGCGGCGCCCAGCAGAGCCAGGGCCAGCGCCAGCATGATGCGGGTCAATATGGTTGCAGCACCTGTCAACCGTTCTGTCATATGGCAGATCTCCTTTCCTGTCGTCTGGTTTTTCCTTGCCTGCAAGTTCCCGGATGGTCCGGCCTGTTTTTCCCATTTGGTCAAATAACAGCGAAGGCACCGTGTCCATTGTGGACACCGGTGCCTTCCTCTATACGCTTTTGCTCAAAGGACATCCGCGATCCGCTTTTTCATGTCGGCGGCGTCGATGTCCGTGCCGGTAAAGTGCTCCAGAGAGAGCACCGCCTGGTTGACCAGCAGGCCCAGCCCGTTTGCGGTCCTGTGGCCCCGTTTTCTGGCCTGATGCAGCAGCTCGGTCTCTGCGGGGGCGTAGATCAGATCCACCACCGGCGCACCCTTTTTCAGGCTGTCCAGGAAGGAGAAGTCGGCAAACTGTCCGCTTGCCCCCTCCATACCCAGGGAGGTGCAGTTGACCAGCAGATCGCACTCCGCCGCCTCCCGGGCCAGTTCCTCATCTGTAAAGCCCGCCGGACGCAGGTGCTCCGGGTCGTGGTCACAGATGGCCTGGGCCTTGTCCAGGGTGCGGTTGCACACAACCACCTCCGCCCCGGCCCGAGCCAACTTGAGACATACCGCCTTGGAGGCCCCGCCGGCGCCCAGCACCATTACCCGCTTGCCCGCCGGATCAATGCCCTCGTCAGCCAGGGAGCGGAGGAAGCCCTCCCCATCGGTGTTGTAGCCCCAGGCCTTGCCGTTCCGGATGCACACGGTGTTCACCGCGCCGATGAGCCGGGCGTCCTCGTCCAGCTCGTCCATCAGGGGCACCAGTTCCTCCTTGTGGGGCATGGTGGCGTTGAATCCGGCGTAGCCCGCAAACTTGGCGCAGTCCAGCCACCGCCTGCACTGCCCCCGGGGCACCGGCTGACAGAGATAGACATAGTCCAGCCCCAGAGCCTTGATCATGGTGTTCTGGATCAGGGGAGACTTGGAGTGCCCTACCGGATCACCGATGACACACAGCTTGCGGGTGGTGTTGTTCACTTCTACCTTCATATCCACATCTCCCCGTTGAGATTCCGGCCGGTGGTCAGGCAGGGCGGCGTTGACCGCCAGAGCCACCAGCAGTCCCACAATGGTCTCAATGATCCGGGCCACGGCATAGTAGTACCGGGTGACCCCAGTTACTCCGGTGATGAGGATCACGCAGGGCAGGATGCATGCCATGCCGCAGGCGGCGGGCCGCTTGATGAGCAGGCAGAGCCACACCCCCGCCACACACACCATGCCCAGAACAATGGTTTTGAGCCAGAAATGCTCCAGCGCAGGCCCCAGCAGCAGGGTGGCGGTACCTAAAGCGCCCCCCACCAGTACGCCGATGAGACGGGATATGCCCTGATAGAAGGTCTGGCCCAGGGTGCTCTGGGTGCAGATGATGCAGGCGATACAGGCATACAGGGGCCCCATCTGGCCCAGCACGCCCCCCAGCTCCTCCCGGTAGGTAAGCCCGAAGGGAAGGAACAGGGCGTAGGACACCATTACCGCCACAGCAGTCTTAATGACCCGCATACCAATGCGGGGCAGGGGAACGGAAGGATGTTTCATAATTTCTCCTTGCTTATTTGTGGAAGCTCTCTTTGGTCACGTTCTCTCTCGAGAGAAAGTAACCCATGGCCGCCTCATAGCCGTACAGCCCCAGGCCGCAGATCTGGCCCACGCAGGCGGGGGCGGTAACGCTCTTGTGTCGGAACTCCTCCCGCTGGTGGACATTGGAGATGTGCACCTCAATGCAGGGCACATCCACCGCCTTGAGGGCGTCCAGAATGGCGTAGCTGTAGTGGGTGTAGGCCCCCGGGTTCATGACGATGGCGTGGTACACTCCGTCGGCGCCGTGGATGGCGTCGATGATGGCCCCCTCGTGGTTGGACTGGAAGCAATCCGCAGTAGAGCCGTGGGCAGCAGCAAAGTCCTCCAGCCGCTTACACAGGCTCTCATAGGTATTCTCCCCATAAATGCCCGGCTCCCGCTTGCCCAGCAGGTTCAGGTTGGGCCCGTTGATAATGAGGAATTTCATTTCTGCTCCTCCTTGCGGTAGAGGTCTGCGATCTGTTCCGCCGCCGCCTCAGCGGTGTCGGTGTTGGAAATGGTATACTGAGCGTATTTTCGATAGAGTTCTATCCGCTCAGCATAGAGTTTGCGCAGCTTATCCGGCTGACTGCCCACCAACGGACGGCCTGAATGGTCCTCGCCGATGATGGCCTCCAGCGCCCGGTCCCGGAAGAAAATGATCCCGGTGCGTCCCAGCGCCTCCATATTTTCCGGCCGAAGTATCATTCCCCCGCCGGTGGCAATGATGGTACCCTCCAGGGCGGCGGCGGTGCGGGCGGCGGCAGTCTCCCGGTCCCGGAAGGCCCCCTCCCCCTCCTGAGCAAAGAGCTCCGGGATGGTGTGCCCCGCCGTCTCTTCCACCATCTGGTCGGTATCCACCAGGGGCATCTTCAGCAGCTGGGACAGGCATCTGCCTACGGCGGACTTGCCGCATCCCGGCATCCCGATGAGGACGATATTTTTCTTCATGTCCGCTCCTCCCAGGCCTTATAGTTGCCCAGAATGCGTACCTCGGTGGCCAGCTGGCTCAGCTCGTGGAGCACGCCGTCCATGCCGGGAGCGGTGAGGTCGCCGGTAAAGTCCAGGAAGAAGAGGTACTCAAATCCCCGGCCGGGAATGGGCCGGGACTCGATCTTCAGCAGGTTGAGGCCCTGAACGGCGAAGATGGTGAGGATCTCGTGGAGAGAGCCGCTCTGGTGGGGCAGGCGGAACACAGCGCTGATTTTGTTGCGGTCGGGCCGCAGCTCGGGCACCGGGGACACCACCGCAAATCGGGTATGGTTCATGGTGTTGTGGTTGACCCGCTCGGCCAGGATATTCAGGCCGTACAGTTTGGCAGCCCGCTCGGAGCAGATGGCGGCAGCGGTCAGGTCCCCCTTCCCGGCCACCAGCTTGGCAGAACCGGCGGTGTCCAGGGTGGGTACCCGCTTCCAGTCCCGGTGGGCATCCAGGTACTTCTCGCTCTGCATCAGACCCTGCTCATGGGAGTAGACGGTTTTGATCTGAGAAAGTTCCACACCGGGCAGGGCGGCCAGGCAGTGCTCCACCGGCACCTGCCACTCCCCTACAATATAATAATGGTACTGGGCCATCAGATCGTATACCTGACGGATGGATCCGGTGGAGGAGTTCTCCACCGGCAGCACGGCATAGTCCACCTCGCCGCTCTCCAGGGCTGCAAACACGTCGTTGAACCAGGGCTTGCCCACACTGTTTACGTCGGGGCCGAAGTAGCCGGCGGTGGCCTCCTCGCTGTAGCACCCCGGCTCTCCCTGGTAGGCCACCCGGGGATGGACTACCGGCTGACGGGCCTTGGCCACATCGGCCAGATAGGCGGCATAACCCGGGTCCTCCGCCCCCTCCTTCACCAGATGGCGCTGCTGCCGGCGGGAGATGGCCATGATGCTCTCATAGAGGGCGGCCAGATCCGCCTTGCGGGCGGGGTCGTCGGTGAGGGCAGTCTTGGCGGCGATGACCTGCTTCTCCCGACTGGCGTCCAGCACCGGGATGCCCTCCCGCTGCTTGTATTCCCCCACCTTGCCGGTGACGGCCATCCGCTGCAAAAAGAGCTGTACCAACTCCCCGTCGATACGGTCGATCTCCTGCCGATATTGCTCCAATTCGGTCATGTTCTCTCGCTCCTTTTTGCGGGCGGGTGTGGGCACCCGCCCCTACGTAGGGGCCGATGCCCTCATCGGCCCGCACATCTCAAATCCCCAGCACTTGGCAGGCCGCCAGAGCCGCCGCCGCTTCGATCACCGGCACGGCCCGGGGCACGATACAGGGATCGTGACGACCCTTGATCTCCATCTCCACCTCTTCCCCGGTGCGCAGATCCACGCTCTCCTGGGGCAGGGAGATGGATGGGGTGGGCCGGATGGTAACCTCAAAGGTCACCGGCATGCCGTTGGTGATGCCGCCGTTGACGCCGCCGGCGTGGTTGGTTTTGGTGACCACCTTGCCGTCCTTTACTGCAAAGGGATCGTTGGCCTCGCTGCCCCGCATGAGGGAGAAGGCCACACCGGCGCCGAACTCAATGCCCTTCACCGCAGGCACGGCGAAGAGATACTGGGAGAAGATGCCCTCCACGTTGCAGCCGAAGTCCGGGGACCCCAGCCCGGCGGGCAGGCCGGTGACGGCGCACTCAATGGCTCCCCCCACACTGTCCCCCTCCTCCTTGGCCTCCAGAATGGCCTGGCGCATCTCCGCCCCCTTGCCGTCGTCCAGCACCGGGAAGGACTTGGCGGCCACGGCCTCCAGGTCCTCCGAGTCCTCCAGGGCAGCGTCGCAGATGCCGTAGATGGAGCTGATGTGGGCTCCCACCTTCACGCCATGACCGGCCAGCACCTGCTTGGCCACCGCCCCCGCCGCCACCAGGGGCGCGGTGAGCCGTCCGGAGAAGTGGCCGCCCCCCCGATAGTCCAGGCAGCCCTTGCTCTTGATGAATCCGGCATAATCCCCGTGGCTGGGCCGGGGGGTATACCGGATGGATTCGTAGTCCTTGGAATGCTGGTCGGAGTTGCGGATCACCATGGCCAGGGGAGCCCCGGTGGTCTTGCCCTCAAACACCCCGGAGAGCACCTCCACCCGGTCGCTCTCCTTTCGGGCGGTGGCGGTGGGGTCCTGGCCCGGCTTCCGCCGGTCCAGCTCCTTCTGCACCTGTTCCAGATCCAGCTCCAGTCCGGCTGGCACCCCCTCCACCACCACGCCGATAGCGGGGCCGTGGGATTCCCCGAAGATCATATGTCGCATGTCAGTTTTCCTCCCAATCTGCGGTAATCCTCCCAGAACCGGGGATAGGACTTCTTGACGCACTCCGCACCGGTGATGGTCACCGGCCCCTCGCACCGGATGGCGGCGATGGCTGCCATCATGGCGATACGGTGGTCGTTATGGCCGGAGACGGTGACGCCCCCCGCCAGCTTCTCCCGCCCGTGGATCACCAGATGGTCCTCATGCTCCTCCACCTGGGCTCCCAGGGCGTTGAGCACCTGAGTCACCGTGGCCAGCCGGTCGCTCTCCTTGATGCGCAGCCGCCCGGCATTGACGATACGGGTGGTCTCCCCCGCCCGCAGGGCGGCCATGGCGGCCAACGGGGGCACCAGATCGGGGCACTGGCTCACATCCAGGTCCACCGGCCCCTCCCCCTGCAATTTCATGTAATAGGGTACGATACGCATATCCCCCTGGACGGAATAGGCGTTGAGCCCCTGTATGTCCACCTGGCAGCCCAGGCTGGCCGCCCCGTACCAGAAGGCGGCGTTGGACCAGTCGGCCTCAATGGCCAGATCCCGGTGCTGGTAGTACTGATTTCCCGGCACATGGAAGGTGCGCCCTCCATCGTACTCCGCCTTCACCCCAAACTGCTCCAGAGCATCCAGCGTCATGTCCACATAGCCCCGGCTCTCCAGGTCAGTGGTGAGCAGGATCCGGCTGTCCCCCTCCAGCAGAGGCAGGGCGTACAGCAGGCCGGTGATGAACTGGGAGGAGACGTTGCCCGGCAGGGTGTAATCGCCGGGGGTCAGCTTGCCCCGTACCGTCAGCACCCCGTCCTTCTGCTCATAGAAGATACCCTTCTCCCGGAAGAGGGCGAAATAGGGTTCCTGGGGCCGCTCCATCAGCCGTCCGTGGCCGGTGAACTTTCCGCCTCCCTTGAGGGCCAACGCCACCGGAATGAGGAATCGGAGGGTGGAGCCGCTCTCCCCGCAGTCCATCACCTCAGGGGCGGGCTCCTCGTGGCCGTCCACCAGGTCAGCCCCCCGGATGATGGTGCCGTCGGCGGAGGCATCGGCGTCCAGGGTGCGCATACACCGCAGGGTGGCCTGGATATCCTCCGACAGGTCCACGTTGGACAGCTTGCAGAAGCCGTCGGACAGGGCGGCGGCGATGATGAGCCGGTGGGCCTGGCTCTTGGAGGGGGGCGGAGTCACCGCCCCCGCCAGCAGGGTGGGCGTAATGGTCACATTCATTTCAGTTCCTCCAGCAGCGCGGCTTTGGGCATTTTATGGGGGATGGCATGGCCCATCTGCTCCAGCAGGATCACACTGATATCCGCCCCCGCCCCCTTCTTGTCCAGGCCGATAGCGGCGGCGTACTCCTCATGGGTGCAGGGAATGTCCACCGGCAGGCCCAGGGGAGTGAGCAGGGCGGCGATGCGCTCCGCCGTCCCCGCCGGGGAAATGCCCAGCGTCTCCCCCAGCTTTGCGGCCTGCACCATACCGGCGGCCACCGCCTGACCGTGGGTCCATTTCTCATAGTTGCCCGCCTTCTCATAGGCGTGGCCCAGGGTGTGGCCGAAGTTGAGGAGCATCCGTTCCCCTGTGTCCCGCTCGTCCTCTTCCACAACCATCCGTTTTAAATTGCAGCAGGTATACAAAACGTGTTCGATTTCCGCCATGATCTCCCCCCGGCCGGGCCGGGCAGCCAGGAAATCGAAGAAGGTCTGATCCAGAATACAGCCGTACTTGATGACCTCCGCCATGCCGTCGGCAAAGGTGGCGTCAGACAGGGTGTCCAGGGTGTCCGGGTCCATGATCACCAGCCTGGGCTGCCAGAAGGCCCCGGCCAGATTCTTGCCCGCCCGGAGGTCGATGGCCACCTTGCCCCCCACGGAGGAGTCCACCTGGGAGAGCAGGGTGGTGGGGATCTGAACAAAGTCCACCCCCCGCAGGATGGTAGCGGCGGCAAAGCCCGCCAGATCCCCCACCACGCCTCCGCCCAGGGCCACCACGGCGTCGGTGCGGGTGAGACCCGCCTCCATCATGGCCTCCCACAGGGCGGCCAGCTGACCGGCACACTTGGAGGCCTCCCCGGCGGGAATGGTATAGCAGGCGGTGCGGAAGCCGGCGGCAGTAAGGCTGTCCTCCAGCCGGGCCAGATAGAGGGGGGCCACGTTGCTGTCGGTGACCACAAAAAGGCGGCTGGCTCCGGGCAGAGCAGCCCTGCACAGTTCGCCCGCCTTGTCCAGCAGGCCCCGTTCAATCATAATATCATACTCCCGCCCCGGCAGGGCGACGGTGAGGGTCTTCATGGCTGTCCCATCCTTTCCACAGCATCGTGGGGTGTCATACTGTGTGCTTCTTAAATTATTTTACCAACTTCTTCTCCACCAGGTCAACCAGAGCCCCCACCTTGTGCATAAGGGCGTCGAACTTCTGGGGCGTCAGGGACTGCTGACCGTCACACTTGGCGTGGGCGGGATCGTTGTGGACCTCGATGATGAGGCCGTCGGCGCCCGCCGCCACGGCGGCCAGAGCCAGAGGCTCCACCATCCAGTACATACCGGCGGCGTGGGAGGGGTCCACGATGATGGGCAGGTGGCTCATCTGCTTGATGGCGGGGATGGCGGACACATCCAGGGTGTTGCGGGTGTAGGTCTCAAAGGTACGCACGCCCCGCTCGCACAGGATCACGTTCTCATTGCCCGAGGCCATGATGTACTCGGCGGACATGATCCACTCCTCATAGGTGTTGGACAGACCCCGCTTGAGCAGGATGGGCTTGCTCATCTTGCCCACCTCTTTGAGCAGCTCGAAGTTCTGCATGTTGCGGGCGCCCACCTGGACCACGTCCACCTCCCGCTCGAAGAGGTCGGCCATCCGGGGGTCCATGATCTCGGTGACGATGGGCAGGCCGGTCTTGGCCCGGGCCTCCATCAGCAGGTCCAGCCCGGCGGTGCCCATGCCCTGGAAGGAATAGGGGGAGGTGCGGGGCTTGAAGGCGCCGCCCCGCAGCAAGGCCGCGCCGGAGCGCTTCACGTCCTCGGCCACGGCGCAGATCTGCGCCTCGCTCTCCACCGAGCAGGGGCCGGCGATGACGGAGAAGTTGCCGCCGCCGATCTTGGCATTGCCCACGGTGACCACGGTATCCTCGGGGTGGAACTTGCGGTTGGCCTTCTTGTAGGGCTCCTGCACCCGCATGACCCGCTCCACGTTGGGATTGATGGAGATCTTGTCCATATCCACGGCGGTGGTGTCGCCCACCAGGCCCAGAATGGTGCAGCCCACACCGTTGGTGATGCCCACCTCCAGGCCCTGCTCCTTCAGCTTGCCGACCAGCTGGTCAATATCCGCCTGGCGGGTACCGGGCTTCATAACAACTACCATGATGCTCGCTTCCTTTCAAATACAAAATGGGCGCCCATTGATGAAATCAATGAGCGCCCTGTCATACATACAAGGTGTAATCAGGTCCTATGGACCCACCCATTCACTCCATCCTCTTATTTCCCCATGCCAAAAAAGCCGGCGCTCATAAATCGAGCCCAGCCATAGGAAAACAGGAAGGATGCAGTTGTGAGGGAACGTTTGGACATACTTGCGCGCCTCACTTTTCCAGGTTGCAGTCATTATACCCCCTCCGGCCCCGGATTGCAACCGCAATTCTGTACAAATGCGTCCCATTCTTCCTCTTTTGCCCTGCAATTTTATCCATAACAGAATGCCCCGGCGGGGTGGTTTCCCGCCGGGGCGCTGTACTCAGATGTGGATATGTCCGTTCTGGGACTCCCCCTCCGGCATGTGGTGCAGCAGCTGCCGCAGGCAGAGGGCGAAGAGCACCGAGCTGATGGACCAGGTCAGGGGATAGGCCCAGTACACCACCCGGATATCCGGGATGATGCTCACCGTGATGGTAATGTAGGTGATACGCAGGGCGCACCACACCGCCAGCATGATGGCCATGGGCACAATGGGCCGTCCCATGCCCCGCAGGATGCCGGCACAGCAGTGGGAGAAGGCCAGCAGGCAGTAGAACAGGGACACCGTGCGGGCATAATTGGTGCCGAAAGCCACCACCTCCGGTTCGCTGTTGAAGGCGGCCACCAGCAGCGGAGAGGCGATGAAGATGACCACACCGATGGCCTCCGCCAGCAGGGGGCTGCACAGCAGGCCGAACTTCATGCCCGCCCGCACCCGGTCAAACTTCCGGGCGCCCACGTTCTGGCTCACAAAGGTAGACAGGGCCAGGGCAAAGCAGGTCACCGGCAGGAAGGCAAAGCCCTCAATGCGGCTGTAGGCGCCGCAGCCCGCCATGGCCGCTGACTCAAAGGCGTTGATGTTGGCCTGAACGATGACGTTGGCCAGGGATACCACCGAGCTCTGCACGCCGGAGGGGATACCCAGGGTGATGATCTGCTTGAAGGTGGGGCCCTCAAAGCGCACCCGACGCCAGTTCACCCGGTAGCCCGCCTTGGTGAGGGTCAGCTTACGGAAGGCCAGGAAGGCGGCCAGACACTGGCTGAGGATGGTGGCCAGGGCGGCACTGCCCACGCCCATGTGGAACACCGCCACGAAGAGCAGGTCCAGCACCACGTTGGTGAGGGAGGCGGCGATCAGGTACTTCATGGGGCTGCGGCTGTCACCCACCGACTGGAGGATGCTGGCCCCCATGTTGTAGAGCACCACGGCGGAGGAGCCGCAGAAGTAGATCCGGAAATAGAGGATGGAGTTCTGGATCACATCGGCGGGAGTGCCGATCCACTTCAAAATCTGGGGAGTCAAGATCACCCCTACCACCGTCAATATCACGCCTGCCGTCAGGCCCAGAGCAACGGTGGTGTGGATGGCCCGTTCCATATTGTCGTCGTCCTCCGCCCCGTAATATCGGGCGATAAGCACCCCCGCGCCCAGAGACACGCCGTTGATAAAGCCCACCATCAGCAAAATCATGCTGCTGGAGGAGCTCACCGCCGCCAAGGCGGCCCTGCCGATAAAGTTGCCCACGATGAGGGAGTCCACGGCGTTGTACATCTGCTGAAACAGGTTGCTCAAAAAGATGGGCAGAGCAAAGGCCAGCATCTTTCTGGGGACGCTGCCCTCGGTCAGCCGATTCTGCTCATTGTGATTCATTGGGTTCCATCTCCGCTCTCTCTGATATCTTTTTATTATTAGCCTACGGAGCGGAAAAGTCAAGGCGGCCAGTCACCCTTCCCGGCGGGCGGAATAGGATGGAGCAGTCACTGGGAACGGAGGGCACGCGCCATGAGACATGAATTGAACCTGTGGGTGGCGGGGGGCGACCTGCGGCAGGCCGAACTGGCCCAGCTGCTGGCAGCCGACGGCCACACGGTACATACCTGGGCCCTGGAGGGCCACGGCTCTCTGACCGGGGTCCATATGGAAGAGGACACGGCCGGCGCGGAGCTGGCCGACTGCGTGATCCTGCCTCTGCCGTCGGAGGAGGAGGGCGGGCTGCTCCATGCCCCCCTGTCCCATCGCCCCCGGCAGCTGGCGGAGCTGCTGGCCCCCCTGCGCCCCGGCCAGCTGGTGTGCGCGGGCATGGCGGGTCCGGTCCTCACCGCCCTGGCGGCGGAGCGGGGCCTAGTCCTGCAGGATTACTTTGCCCGGGAGGAGCTTGCGGTGGCCAATGCGGTGCCCACCGCCGAGGGGGCCATCCAGATCGCTCTGGAGGAGCTGCCCATCACCCTCCACGGGGCCCGGGTGCTGGTCATCGGCTTTGGCCGCATCGGCAAGGCCCTGGCCCGGCGGCTGGCCGGTCTGGGGGCCAGAGTGAGCGTGGCCGCCCGCAAGTGGTCCGACCTGGCCTGGGCGGAGAGCTGCGGCTACTGCGGAGAGCAGACCGACCACCTGGCGGGCTGGCTGTGCGGCTACGACCTGGTGGTCAACACCGTCCCCGCCCCGGTGCTGGGCCTCACCGAGCTGAGCGACCTGAAGCCAGGCTGCCTGGTCATCGACCTGGCCTCCAAGCCAGGGGGGGCTGGTGTGGCAAAGGTCAGGGCAGTTTTTCCCGCAGCTCCTGTACCGTCTCTGCCGGATTGGGGCAGGTCATAAGGCCGCTCATGAGGCAGGCGCCAGCCGCCCCGGTCCGGGCCACGTCGGCCAGATTGTCCGGCCCGATGCCCCCGATGGCGTACACCGGAATGTCCACCGAACCGCACACTGCCCGCAGGAAGTCCAGTCCCCGGCCGGGCAGACCCTTTTTGCAATCTGTATCAAAGACATGCCCGGCGGTGACGTAGTCCGCCCCCAGAGCCTGGGCCCGCACCGCTTCTTCCGGAGCGTGGACGGACACGCCCAGCAGCTCCACCCGGTCCCGGAGCTGGGGACAGGCCTCCAGCTCCTTTAGGGACAGGTGGAGCCGGGGCACGCCCAGTCTTTGGCACACCTGGGGAAAGTGGTGGAGCACCACCTTGTCGCCCCCGGCAGCCAATACCCGCCGGGCCAGGGCCTCATATTCCGCCTCGGTCAGATCCTTTTCCCTCAAAATGACCCGGCTGACGCCACCCCGGCACAGCTTCCCTACCCGTCGGGGCAGATCGTCGGTACACAGCCCCCGGTGGGTGACGCACACCAACTCAAACATAGACATAGTCGTTCATCACCGGCTGGAGGCCCTGGTCCCGGATGGCCTGGGCCACCTGGTCCACCGTGCGGCCGTCGGCGATCTCAAACTGGTCGTCGCCCTCCTCTTCACCGCTGTGACCGCCGATGCCGGTGGATACTCCGGCGGAGATCTTGGTGGCGGCGATGTCGATGACCCGGTCCCGGAAGCCTGCCCGCTCCCGGGTGGAGATGGTCATGCCGGCAAAAGGCATGAACAAACGGTAGGCGCACATGACCTGGAGCAGCTGCCGCTCGTGGACGTCCTTGGGATTGATCTTGTCGTTGTTGACAATGGGCCGCAGCCGGGGGCAGGAGAAGGAGATCTCGGCGTGGGGATACTTGCGCTGGAGGAGCCAGGCGTGGATGCCGGTAGCGAAGGCGTCCTTCCGGAAGTCGTCCAGCCCCAGCAGGGCGGCAAAGGCTACCCCCCGCATGCCGCCCATAAGGGCCCGCTCCTGGGCCTCCAGCCGGTAGGGGAAGATCCGCTTGTGGCCCGACAGGTGGAGCTGTTCATACCGGGTATCGTCGTAGGTCTCCTGGAACACGGTGACGTAGTCCACCCCGCACTGGTGCAGGTAGGCGTACTCATCGGAGTTCATGGGATAGACCTCAATGCCCACCATCTTGAAGTATTTTCGGGCGATCTTGCAGGCCTCGCCGATGTACTGCACGTCGCTCATCTTGCGGCTTTCGCCGGTGAGGATGAGAATTTCCTCCAGCCCGGTCTTGGCGATGGCCGCCATCTCTTCCTCAATGCCCGCCAGGTCCAGCTTGGCCCGGCGGATCTTGTTGTGGAAGTTGAAGCCGCAGTAGATGCAGTAGTTCTCACAGTAGTTGGAGATATAGATAGGGGTAAAGAGGTAGACATTATCCCCGAAATAGCGCCGCTTTTCCATCCGGGCCTTTTGGGCCATCTCCTCCAGAAAGGGCTCTGCCGCCGGGGACAGCAGGGCGGCAAAGTGCTCCGGGGTGCGCACGTCGGCATCCAGGGCGGCTCGCACGTCCTTGGCGGTATAGGCCGTCTCATCGTAGCCCGCCCGGGCGGCGGTCACCTGCTGCCGCACAGAGGGGTCGATCTGCTCCATGCCGGGCAGATAGGTCATGTGGTCAATCTTGTTCTTGACCTCCACCACGGTAATGCCTTCCATAGGCTGATCCATGCTCAATTCCTCCTCTCAGTCCGCCAGAAATCCGGTGAGGGGGGAGGATGCCGCCGCCCCGTGGTCCAGCACCCGGCCCAGGCCCGCCAGATAGGCCGCCCGGCCCGCCTCAATGGCGGACTTGAAGGCCCCGGCCATGGCAGTAATGTCCCCGGCGGTGGCAATGGCGGTGTTGGCCATCACCGCCGCGGCCCCCATCTCCATGGCCTCGCAGGCCTGGGAGGGGCGGCCAATGCCGGCGTCCACGATGATGGGCAGACTGATCTCATCGATGAGGATACGGATAAACTCCCGGGTGGCCAGGCCCTTGTTGGAGCCGATGGGAGCGCCCAGGGGCATGACGCAGGCGGCGCCGGCGTTCACCATATCCCGAGCTACGTTCAGGTCGGGGTACATGTAGGGCATGACCACGAAGCCCTCCTTGGCCAGGATCTCGGTGGCCTTGATGGTCTCGTAGTTGTCGGGCAGCAGGTACTTGCTGTCCCGCATGATCTCGATCTTTACAAAGTCACCGCAGCCGCAGGCCCGGGCCAACCGGGCGATGCGCACCGCCTCGTCGGCATTGCGGGCGCCGGAGGTGTTGGGCAGCAGGGTGACCCCCTCCGGGATGTGGTCCAGAATGCTGTCGGTGTCCGAGTTGGCCCGGCGGAGGGCCAGGGTAATGATCTGGGCCCCGGCGTGCTCCACCGCCGCCCGGATCAGATCCAGAGAGTATTTGCCCGAGCCAAGAATGAATCGGGAGGTAAAGGCGTGTCCGCCCAAAATCAGTTCGTCTGCCATTGTGTTTCGTTCCTTTCTTTTTTGTGTTACGGCTCTGTCTGTCCCAGCAGCAGCCGCATGACCATGGCGGCCTGATGGGCCGCGCACACCGCCACCCGGGGGGCCATCAGCCCCTGGCCCTGGTCGATGTCGCTCTCCCCGTCGCCGCATAGGTAGAGGCGGCTCATGGCCTTTTGGGTGCGGATGGCGTTGGGCGAGCCGCTTCCCGCCATGCCGGAGCCCGCCACCAGCAGAGTATTGGGCAGGCCGGTGAGGATGCCCTGAACCAGCATGGCCTTCTGGTCGGCCTGATCAAAGGCCTCGCACACCACCTGACACCCCTGAAACAGGGCGCAGGCATTGTCCGCACTTACCCGGCAGGTGTGAAGCTCATAGTCCAACCAGGGATTGATCTGCCTCAGCTGCTCCGCCAGGGCCTCGGTCTTGTATTGCCCCAGGTGGTGGATAAAATAGTGCTGCCGGTTCAGGTTGGTCACATCCACCCGGTCGAAGTCGGCCAGCACCAGCCGCCCCACCCCCAGCCGGGCCAGGTAAACGGCGATGTGGGAGCCCAGGCCCCCAAGGCCCGCGATGCCCACGGAAGCGGCAGCAAACTTCTTCTGGTTTTCCGCCCCATGGCGGGCAATAAGAGCCTGTTCCAGTGCCTCCCGGTCCATGGTCATCCACCCCCCACGAACCGGACTACCTCCAATTTATCCCCATCGGACAGGACGGTTGTGGAAAAGTCATCCCGTTTCAGAATGGCGCCGTTGTGCTCTACCGCCACCCGGTCGGCCTTCCAGCCCTGTTTGTCCAGCAGGTCCTGCACCGTGTTCAGCCCGCTCCTGTCCATGGTCTCTCCGTTGACTTGCAGCATGGTTTCCCTCCTTTTGCACAGCAAAAAAAGGCGCCACGAAGAACTACACCCGCGGTGGTGTACCCCTTCGCGACGCCTTTTTGGCTTCACTCTGAGCAATACGATAGCATCCCTTCTTTTCCTTGTCAAGGCATAATTTTCCGCCGCCGCCGTAAATCTGGTGGAGAAAGGAGGGTGCTTATGCAGGAACCGACCCATGTGATCTGTCAGTTTCCCCGGGAGGGCCCCACCCTGGAGGAGCTGCTGGCCTCCCTGGCGGCGGGACCCAGGAGGAAGGAGCCGCCATGGGCGGGCCGCGGGTAGGGCTCTACCTCCGTCTCTCCCGGGAGGACGAGGGGGCGGGGGAGTCCATGAGCATTGAGAACCAGCGCTCCTACCTGCTGAACTACGCCGCAGGCCGGGGCTGGACGGTGGAACAGATCTACCAGGACGACGGCTGGACGGGCACCAACTTTCGCCGCCCCGGCTTTCAGGCCCTGCTGGCCGACATTGAAGGGGGGCGCATCGACCTGGTGCTCACCAAGGACCTGTCCAGGCTGGGCCGGGACCAGGCGGGAACGGTGTACTACTACCAGTGCTACTTCCCCGCCCACGGCGTGCGCTATGTGGCCGCCGCCGAGGGCTTCGACACCGCCGCCGGACAGAGTTCCATCGCCCTGCCCTTCCTGGCGGCGGCCAACGACTTCTACACCGCCGACATCTCCCGCAAGGTGCGAGCCGCTCTGGACACCCGGCGGAGGGGCGGGCTGTTCATCGGCGCCTCCCCGCCCCTGGGCTACCGGAAGGACCCGGACCGCAAGGGACACCTCCTCTCTGACCCGGCCACCGCCTGGGTGGCCCAGGCGGTCTTTTCCACCTATCTGGCCCGCACCTCGGTGCGGGGTACCGCCCGGGCTTTGACAGCGGCGGGGGTGCCCACCCCCGCCCAGTGCAAGGGTGGACCGCCGGGAGTGTGGAGTGACACCATGGTGCGCCGGGTGCTCACCAATCCCACCTACGCCGGACATCTCACCCAAAACCGCTCGGAGAAGGCGGGCTACAAGGTGGACCGCCGCCGGTACCACGGGCCGGACCAGTGGACCGTGGTGCCCAACACCCACCCGCCCCTGGTGTCCCAGGACGACTTTGACCGGGTCCAGGCCCTGCTGGCGGTACGGAGCTATACCCCAAAGGGCGGCCCGCCCCACCGGCTCACCGGGCTGGCCTTCTGTGGGGACTGCCACTCCCCCATGGCCTATGTAAAGGAGGGGAAGCGGCTCTATCTGGTGTGCCGCCGCGCCCGGACCGGCGGCGGCTGTACCTCCCACCGGATGGCCGAGGATAAGATACTCTCCTCCCTCAAACAGGAGTTGGACCGGCTGACCGCCGGTGTGGTCCTCCCTGCCCCCGCTCCCCCCACAGAAAACGCCAAGGCCCGCCGTGAGCTGGAGGGAGAGCTGCGGCTCCTCCGCCAGGCCGGGGCCGACCTGTACCGGGACCGGGCGGCGGGACTGCTGGAGCCGGAGGAATTTCCCGCCCTGCTGGAGGCCCACCGGGCCGCCGTCCGGCAGGTGGAGGGGCGGCTGGCCGCCCTGACCACTTTCCCCGCTCCACCCGCTTCCCTGCCCGATCTGCTGTCCCGCCCCGCCCTGCTCACCCTGGTGGAGCGGGTGGAGATCGGGGCAGACGGCGCACTCACCCTCACCTTCCGCTTCCGGGACCCGCACCTTTGCCACACCAGCCGGGGTGGACTTTGAGGCGGCTGCCCGGCTGGGGGTCAAGGTCATCTGGGCCCTGTCCCTGCCCGGCAAGGTGGCGCCGGTGACGGCGGGCCGGTGCATCCAGACCACCATTTACAACATACTGCGGGAAATGGGAGTGTGAGCATGGAACAAGTGAAGGTTGGATTCGCCTTTTGCGGGTCCTTTTGTACGTACAGCATGGCAATGACCGCTCTGGAGCAGGTGAAGGCCCGGTTCGGAGACGTGACCCCCATCGTGTCGGAGGCCTCCGCCGCCAACGACACCCGGTTCGGCCCGGCCCATGAGTTCATGCGGGAGATGGAGCGCATCTGCGACAAGCGGGTGATCGACTCTCTGGTGAAGGCGGAGCCCATCGGCCCCAAAAAGCTGCTGGATGTGCTGGTGATCTGCCCCTGTACCGGCAACACCCTGGCAAAGCTGGCAAACGGCGTCACCGACTCCACCGTTACCCTGGCAGCCAAGGCCCATCTGCGCAACGGCCGGCCTCTGGTGATCTGCCCCGCCACCAACGACGCTCTGGCCGCCTCGGCCAAAAATATCGGCACCCTGCTGGACAAGAAACACGTCTATTTCGTCCCCTTCCGGCAGGATGATCCCCAGGGCAAGCCCACTTCCCTGGTGGCCGACTTCTCCCTGGTGCCCGACGCCATCGCCGCCGCTCTGGAGGGCCGCCAGCTTCAGCCCCTGCTGCTGGGCAGCCCCGCCTGAGGGCAAAAAAAGCCTGCCGCAATGCGGCAGGCTTTTTTATATTTCAAGGTTTCCCGGCAGGAAAGCCTCGCAGAGTTCGCGCCCGCAGGCGCGAAGAGAATCCAAGTCGTTTTCAGCCGCGACATGTGCGTGGCTGAAAACACTTCTCAGGCCGCAAGTGTGGGATCTGCCCGCTCAAGCGGACAGATCCTGCGCGCGGCGGACTGCATCCTTCTCAAAAAAGTGGCTTTGCCACTTTTTTGATGCCGTTAGGCTTCCAGCTTGGCACGGATGGCCTTGAGGAAGTCCAGGGAGTTGACGCCCTGGGCGGGAGTCTCGCCCTCCCACAGACCCACCAGGTCCTTGGTCATGACGCCGCCCTCGATGGTGTCGATGGTGGCCTTCTCCAGCTTGTCGGCAAAGGCCATCAGGTCGGCGTTGCCGTCCAGCTCGCCCCGCTTGCGCAGGGCGCCCGACCAGGCAAAGAGGGTGGCCACCGGGTTGGTGGAGGTCTCCTCTCCCTTCAGGTACTTGTAGTAGTGGCGGGTGACGGTGCCGTGGGCGGCCTCGTACTCGTACTTGCCGTCGGGGCTGACCAGCACGGAGGTCATCATGGCCAGGGAGCCGAAGGCGGTGGACACCATGTCGCTCATCACGTCGCCGTCGTAGTTCTTGCAGGCCCAGATAAAGCCGCCCTGGGAGCGGACCACGCGGGCCACAGCGTCGTCGATGAGGGTGTAGAAGTACTCGATGCCCAGCTCGTCGAACTTGGCCTTGTACTGCTCATCAAAGATCTCCTGAAAAATGTCCTTGAAAGTGTGGTCGTACTTCTTGGAGATGGTGTCCTTGGTGGCAAACCACAGGTCCTGCTTGGTGGAAATGGCATACTGGAAGCAGGCGTGGGCAAAGGAGCGGATGGAGCTGTCCTTGTTGTACTGGCCCTGGAGCACGCCGCCGCACTCGAAGTCATAGACGGTCTGGCGGAACTGCTCCTTGCCGTCGGCGTCTGTAAACACCAGTTCGGCCTTGCCGGGACCGGGCACCCGGTACTCGGTGGACTTGTACACGTCGCCGTAGGCGTGACGGGCGATGGTGATAGGCTCTTTCCAGGTCTTCACCACCGGGGAGATGCCCTTGACCATGATGGGGGCACGGAACACGGTACCGTCCAGGATAGCACGGATGGTGCCGTTGGGGGACTTCCACATCTGGGAGAGCTTATACTCCTCCACACGCTGGGCGTTGGGGGTGATGGTGGCGCACTTGACCGCCACGCCGTACTTCTTGGTGGCCTCGGCGGAGTCCACGGTCACCTGATCCCCGGTTTCCTCCCGATGGGGCAGGCCCAGGTCGTAGTACTCGGTCTTCAGGTCGATGAAGGGCAGGAGCAGCTCGTCCTTGATCTGCTGCCACAGCACCCGGGTCATCTCGTCGCCGTCCATCTCCACCAGGGGGGTGGTCATCTGAATCTTTTCCATGGTCTCCTCCTTGCGTTTTTCTGCAATTTCGGAGAAAATTATACCTCCATTCCAGCGAAAAGGCAAGCAGCACATGGGGGTCAATCCTGTGGGTTTTGCCCATTGCGGCCCGGACACCAAGGGGAGTATACTTTTTAAATATGCAAAGAAAAAGAGAGGAACCCCCGTGTTTCACAAGCAAGCTCTGAAAAAACTGATCATTCCCCTGATCATCGAGCAGTTTCTGGCCGTCATGGTGGGCATGGCCGACATCATGATGGTCTCCTCCGCCGGTGAGGCCGCCGTGTCCAGCGTGGCCCTGGTGGATCTGATCAACGTGCTCATCATCAACGTCTTTTCCGCCCTGGCCACCGGCGGAGCGGTGGTGTGCGCCCAGTCCATCGGCGCCGAGCACCTGGACCGTGCCAATAAGGCCGCCAACCAGCTGATGTACATCGTTCTGGCCGCCGCCCTCATCATCATGGCCCTGTCCCTGGTTCTGTGCCGCCCCCTGCTGGGGCTGCTCTTCGGCCAAGTGGAGCCGGCGGTGATGGAGGGTGCGGTGACCTACTTCATCATTTCCGCCCTGTCCTATCCCTTCATCGCCCTGTACAACGGCTGCGCCGCCCTGCTGCGCTCCATGGGCAACTCCAAGGCCTCCATGTATGTCTCCGCCTGGATGAACGGCCAGAACGTGGTGGGCAACGCCATCTTTGTCTTTGGCTTCCACCGGGGAGTGGACGGCGTGGCACTGTCTTCCCTGTTCTCCCGCATGGTGGCCGCCGGCATCATGCTGGTGCTCCTCCACAGCCGCCGCAACCCGGTGCGGGTATCAGGCCTGCTCCGTTTCCGGTTCGATCCGTCCATGATGGGCCGCATCCTGCGCATCGGCATTCCCAACGGGCTGGAGAACTGCTTCTTCCAGCTGGGCCGGGTACTGCTGGTGAGCCTCATCTCCACCTTCGGCACCGCCCAGACCGCCGCCAACGCGGTGGCCAACAACATCGACAACTTCGGCGTCATCCCCGGCACCGCCATGGGGTTGGCCCTCATCACCGTGGTGGGTCAGTGCGTGGGGGCGGAGGCCTGGGATCAGGTCCGGTCCTACACTGTCAAGCTGGTAAAGCTGACCTATCTCTTCACCTGGGTGCTCAACGGGGCCCTGCTGCTGGGCCTGCCCCTGATCCTCAGCCTGTACAGCCTGACCCCTGAGACGCAATGGTACGCCACCGTCCTCATCTTCATCCACAACGGCTGCGCCATGCTGTTCTGGCCCATGGCCTTTACCATGCCCAACGCCCTGCGGGCCACCGGCGACGTGAAGGTGCCCATGGTCATCTCCATCTGCTCCATGATCATCGTGCGGCTGGGGTGCAGCTACATTCTGGGCGTCCACTTCGGCCTTGGGGTCATCGGCGTGTGGATCGCCATGGTGGGGGACTGGATCGTGCGCATCCTGTTCTTCGTGCTCCGCGCCCGGCAAAAGCTGTGGCTGGAGCACCGCTGAGGGGTTGTGCACCGGGCACTTTTCCTGTATAATGTGTTACATTGTATCCATCTGTTGAAAGTAAGGAGTGCTGCGTCATGCTGCAAACCGTCATTCCCCAGGGGTACGCCCCCTGTCTGAATCTCTATGATACCCAGAAGGCCATCGGCCTTTTAAAGCGCCTGTTTGAGGACACTCTGGGCGGCGCCCTTCACCTGCGCCGGGTGTCCGCCCCCCTGTTCGTGGAGGCCTCCACCGGTCTCAACGACGACCTGAACGGCGTGGAGCGGGCCGTCTCCTTCGACATCCCCGACGCCGGCCGGGACGCCCAGGTGGTCCATTCCCTGGCCAAGTGGAAGCGCATGGCCCTGTACCGCTACCAGTTCTCCGTAGGCGAAGGTTTATACACCGACATGAACGCCATCCGCCGGGATGAGGAGCTGGACAACCTTCACTCGGTCTATGTGGACCAGTGGGACTGGGAGCGCGTCATCGCCCCCCGGGACCGGACCGTGGACTACCTGAAGGCCACCGTCACCACCATCGTCAAGGCCATGGCGGAGACCCAGTCCACCCTGCGCTCGGTGTTTCCCCAGCTCACTGCTCTGCCCCCCCTGAACACCGAGGTGTCCTTTGTCACCACCCAGGAGCTGGAGGATTGCTGGCCCGACCTGTCCCCCAAGGAGCGGGAGGACGCCTGGGTAAAAGAGCACCCCACCACCTTCCTCATGGGGATCGGCGGCGCCCTCAAGTCGGGAAAGCCCCACGACGGCCGGGCCCCCGACTACGACGACTGGAATCTGAACGGTGACATTCTGCTGTGGAACCCTGTGCTGGAGCGGGCCTTTGAGGTGTCCTCCATGGGCATCCGGGTGGACCCCGCCGCCATGGACCGTCAGCTCACCATCGCCGGCTGCGACAGCCGCCGGGAGCTGCCCTTCCACAAGATGCTGCTGGAGGGCAAGCTGCCCCTGACCATCGGCGGCGGCATCGGCCAGTCCCGGCTGTGCATGCTGCTCCTGGGCAAAGCCCACATCGGCGAGGTCCAGGCCAGCGTGTGGGACGAACAGACCCTCACCGCCTGCCGGGACGCGGGTGTTATTTTGCTGTAATTATCTTACAGTTCAGTAAACTGTTGTCCTGCGCTGGTTTTCGTCACTTTTTACAGCCCTATTTTATCATCTTCCAGACACTTCCGCCTAAATACCGGTCTGTTTGATACAGGCCGGTATTTTTTGTCCTGATAGGGCGTTTTCTTTTTTATTTTAACTTTATATGGCCCACTTTTCTTTTTCGTCATTTTCCACTAAACTGGCCGGTCCCTGTTGACATGACAGGGGGTACTTACTATAATGCCAGTGTGTTTGGTGAGATCATGTGTGTCCCTGTGTGAAAGTGAGAGAGTGAGGAGGAAATCGTATGTTCAAAAAGTTCACGAACGGGTGTGTTCGAGTCGTCAACCGCTGGCTGCCCGATCCCTTCCTGTTCGCCATCATCCTGACCATCGTGGTCTTTATCGCCGCCATGGCCGGCACCCAGCAGGGCCCCCTGGAACTGGTCTGGGCCTGGGGCGGCAAGGGCGCTACCAAGGACGGCTTCTGGAGCCTGCTGGCTTTCGCCATGCAGATGGCTCTGGTGCTGGTGCTTGGCTCCGCCATGGCTTCCGCCAATGTGTGTAAGCGGGCTCTGGGCGCCATCGCTTCCCTGGCCCACAACAAGCGCTCCGCCATCCTGATCACCACCTTCGTGTCCACCATCTGCTGCTGGCTGAACTGGGGCTTCGGCCTCATCGCCGGCGCTCTGCTGGCCCGTGAGGTTGCCAAGCGCGTGAAGGACGTGGACTATCCCCTGCTGATCGCCGCCGCTTATTCCGGCTTCGTGATCTGGCACGCCGGCCTGTCCGGCTCCATCCCCCTGCAGATCGGCGCCGAGGGCGGCACCACCATTCTGGACGTGGTGTACTACGCCCCCACCTCCGCCACCATCTTCCATCCCATGAACCTGCTGATGGTGGGTGTGATCCTGGTGCTGATGCCCTTCGTCAACTACGCCATGCATCCCGACAAGGATCACACCATCGTGGTGGATCCCGCCCTGCTGGTGGACGAGAAGGAGCGGGAGTACAAGGTTGAGACCCCCGCCGACAAGATCGAGCACAGCCGCATCCTGTGGGTCATCACCCTGGTGCTGGGCTTCGTCTACATCGTGTACTACTTTGTGCAGAAGGGCTTTAACCTGGACCTGAACATCGTCAACATGATCTTCCTGTTCCTGGGCATCCTGCTCCACGGCGACCTTCGCAAGTATGTTGACGCCATCGGCGACGCCGCTGCCGGCGCTGCTGGTATTCTGCTCCAGTTCCCCTTCTATGCCGGCATCATGGGCCTGATGGTGGCCACCAACCCCGACACCGGTGTGTCTCTGGCCGGCATCATCGCCAACTTCTTCACCAACATCTCCAACGACGTCACCTTCCCGGTGCTCACCTTCCTGTCCGCCGGTATCATCAACTTCTTCGTGCCCTCCGGCGGCGGTCAGTGGGCCGTTCAGGCTCCCATCGTCATGCCCGCCGCTACCGAGATGGGCATCGAGTATGGCCGCGCCGCCATGGCTATTGCCTGGGGCGACCAGTGGACCAACATGATCCAGCCCTTCTGGGCCCTGCCTGCCCTGGGTATCGCCGGCCTGTCCGCCCGCAACATTATGGGTTATCTGGTGATTGTCACCATCTTTACCGGAGTGGTGGCCTGCGGCGGCTTCCTGCTGTGGGGTATGTTCTTCTAAACAACTCCGCAGAATGATCCCACCAACCGGCTCCGCACAAAACGGGGAGCGCCATCGGCGCTCCCCGTTCTTTTTGTTGAATGCCGTCTTTTCCTGTGCTATGATGAACAAAACGCATCCTCAGTAAGCGATTTGTCAAGGGTTTTTCCCCCTGAAAAGCACACATTTTGAAAGAGAGGGGCTTAAGCCCCTCTTGGCCACCATAAAGCACTGAAGCTGGTAGCACCGAAGCCGGTCCTTTGACGGCTCCCAGCTTCGGTGCTACCAGCAGGACGTGGGCCCGCTGGAGCGTCCCCCTCGGAGAGCGCACGGCTGCCGTCAGGCAGTACCTCCGCCCGCTTGCGGGTGGTGAGTAAGTGCGCCCTAGGTATAATTACTTTCTGGCCAGGGACAACTTGAAAGCGATTTCCTTTATGTGTTATAATTAAGAACAAACAGGGCAACAAATTAGAAGCTGTGGAGGCGGCCATTTATGAAAAATAAAATTTTTAAATATATTGGATTGGAAGTTCTTTTATTGCTTGCTTTGATGCTATGTGGAACTATTGTTGTAAAAATATTCAATGTTGCGCTGAAATTGCAGTTTGAAAGCATAGGGACTACAGGGTTTATCGCAGGATTATGCGCTTGGCTTATATTGTTGATTGGCTGGGGCATAAAAGCAGCTAAAGCAAAAAGGAACAAGTAACTTCCCATTTGTCGGGGGGCCGAATAAGATGGGGCATGGCGCTTCCCGTAGCGCCATGCCCCGTTGCATATATGACTCCTTTCCCTCTGCTGGTTATCACTTTTGCCACAAATGAACCGTCAGCCGATGTAATGTAGTAGGTAGCGTAAACCACCCTTTATACAGTAACTCCCAACAAAGGAATTTGGAGGACTTCTCATGGAAATTCTGGTAGTAGACGGACAGGGCGGCCGGATCGGTCAGCAGCTGGTGCGGGCCATTACCGCCCGCTATCCTCAGCTGAAGGTCTTCGCCGTGGGTACCAACGGCATGGCCACGGCAGCCATGCTGAAGGGCGGCGCCGCCCAGGGCGCCACCGGGGAGAACGCCCTGCTGGTGGCCTGCCGCAAGGCCGACGTGATCCTGGGGCCCTTGGGCATCGTCATTGCCGACGCCCTGCTGGGGGAGATCTCCCCGGCTATGGCTCTGGCTGTGGGGCAGTCCCGGGCCAAAAAGATCCTCATCCCCATAAACCAGTGCGACAATATTGTGGCCGGAGTGGAGGATCTGCCGGTAAGCAAGCTGCTGGACAGCGCCCTGGAGGAACTGGACCTGCTGCTGAAGGGCTGAATCACGCATAGAATGGATCGCGGAGCTGCGCTCCGCGATCCTTTTTTGTGAGGTGATTGCTGTGAAACAGCTTCTGCACTGCATGATGCAGGTACAAAATCTGGTCACCCTGCTTCTGACGCTGGGCTTTCTTCATCTGTCCATTACCGGCCGGCTGGCCGCCGACCAGTTCCTCACCATCTTTTCGGTGGTGATCGCCTTTTACTTTGGAAGCCAGACCCAGAAAAATCAAGGCACATAAAGGAAGGGCCGCCCTTTCCGGCGGCCCTTCCTTTATGTCATTTTCTCTCTTCCAGCGCCAAAAAGGCCTCAACGATCTCCTCTCCCCGCTGGTAGACCCGGTCAAAATCCACATGGGGGTTATAGAGCCCTTCCAGCTCATCGTGCATGGCCTTGGCCTGAGCCAGGGCGTCCACCGCCTCCTCCAGCAGGGCGGCGCTCACCTTCCGGGAGAACCGCAGCCGGGCCCGGCTGCGCCGAAGCACCTCGCCGTCCGCCATGGCGTCCAGCCGAATGCGGCGGTAGGGCCGGTGGGGCCAGGGCAGCTCCGGGGCGGTGCTCACAAAGGCCAGGGAGAGGGATGGAATGAGCAGATGGGCCATCCGGTCTGGGAACAGGGGGTCGGGGCAAGCCACCACATCGTGGCCTGCCGCCATGGCACCGGCGGCCAGACAGGTCAGCATGGTGTGGGCCAGACCGTAGGTGTCGCTGAGCTCATAGACCCTGCCGCACTGGGCCTCCACAGTGCCGTACTCCCGCAGCACCCCCTGCCAGGTGATGCCTCCCAGGAAGCGCTGCACCGCCCGGCCGGCCTGGTCTCCCGCCCCCTTGATCTCCCGGGACAGGATCCCTCTGGCCCGCTTGGCCATCTTGGCCTCCAGGGCCGGGGTGACCAGCAGCGCCCGCACATCCTCATCCAGCTGCGCGGCGGCGGTGAGGCAGCGGTAGGCCCTGCTGTAGCAGGCCTTGTAGCCCTTCATGCATCCTTTCAGCTCCCTCCCCACGGTCTGGAGGGCGGCCCGGTCATAGCATTCTCCCAGGTCCACATAGCTCTCCACCAGGCCGGGGTACTTTGGCTCCACCACGTGGGGGGCGGTACCGTCCACCACCGCCGCCCCCAGGGCGGGGATCATGACCGCGTCCAGGGAGTCGGGGTCGCCGGAGCAGCGGATATACTCCACAGCATAGCCCCGCTCCTCCATGGCGGCTCCCACCTGCTTCATCAGGGTGGATTTGCCGCAGCCCGGCCCGCCCTTGAGGATACGCACATCCCGGGCGGTCTCCGGATCGATGAGCTGGTCGTACAGGGAGTAAAAGCCCCCCGGGGTGTTGGCGCCTAAGTAATAACAGATTCTTGCCTCTGCTTCCATAAATGACCCTCCAAGAGTAAGTTTCTCACTCTCAGAGTATGCATGGACAGGCCGGCCGGTGCGCCCTTCACACCCCGTCCCGGTAGAAGTAGAGCAGCTCCTCCACCAGCATGGAGGCCGCCGGAGACAGGGGGCTGGACCGGCGGTAGAGCAGGTAGAACTGCCGCTCCAGCTGAGGGCTCTCGGGGGCAAACACCAGGATCTTCCCCTCCTCCGCCGCCTCCCGGGCGGCGCAGCTGGACAGAATGGAGATACCCAGGCCGTTTTTCACCCCCTGGAGGATGCTCTCTGTGCTCTCCAGCTGGGCCGCCAGGGTCAGGCTCCTGGGCTCCACCCCCATGCTCTTCAGATACTGCTCGGACTGCTTCCGGGTGCCGGAGCCCGGCTCCCGCACCAAAAATGGGGCGCGTTTGAGCACGTCGGGGGTCATCTGCCCCTTGAGAGCCCGATACTCCGGGGTATTGGGTGTGGCAATGACCAGCCGCTCGGTGAAGAAGGGCACGCACAAAAGGCCCACCCGCTGGACCGGGGCCCCCACCAGTCCCAGTTCCGCCCCGTTTTCCGCCATCCACTGGGTGACCTGACCGCTGTCCCCCTGGCGGATCTGAAAAAATACCTCGGGGTATCGCTGCCGCAGCAGGGGAAGCACCTGTGGCAGCAGATACTGGGAGGGTACGGTGGAGGCGGCGATGGACAGAGTGCCCGAAATGGAGGAGGCAGCGGTGCGCACATCCTGGGCCGCCCGCTGGCACAGTCCCAAAATCTCGGCAGCGTACCGGCCCAGCACCCGCCCGGCGGCGGTGAGCCGCAGTTCCTTGGTAGAGCGCACCACCAGCTGGGTGCCCAGTTCATCCTCCAAAGCGGCCACATGGGCACTGACGGTAGGCTGGGTGAGATAGAGGGCCTCCGCCGCTTTGGAAAAGCTGCGCTGGCGGGCCACTTGTACAAAAATTTCCAGTTGCTTTAGCTGCATGACAAGCCTCCGATTGCTTTTTTGTCGGGAATGGGTTACACTGTTGGTAGAAAACCAACAGGGGGTGATGAGATGCCGTATGAAAAGCTGCGCCTGACCGCCATGACAACGGCCGGTGGGTGAGGGGCCAAAATAGGGCCGGGTGTCCTAAGGAATGTATTGTCGGGCCTGCCCAAAGCGGCTGACCCCAACCTTCTGGTGGGTTATGACTCCAGCGACGACGCCGCCGTCTACAAGGTCAGTGACGACGTAGCCATGATCCAGACGGTGGACTTCTTCCCTCCGGTGGTGGACGACCCCTATACCTTTGGGCAGATCGCCGCCACCAACGCCCTCTCCGACGTGTATGCCATGGGCGGCACGCCCACCCTGGCCATGAATCTGCTGGCCTTCCCCTCCTGCCTTCCGGTGGAGGCGGTGGGCGATATTCTGGCCGGCGGCGCCTCCAAGGTGCTGGAGGCCGGCGCGGTGATCGCCGGCGGCCACAGCATTGAGGACCAGGAGCCCAAGTACGGCCTGTGTGTCACCGGACTGGTCCACCCCAGCCGGATCCTCACCAACAGCGGCGCCAAAGAGGGAGACATTCTGGTGCTCACCAAGGCGCTGGGCACCGGCATCCTCTCCACCGCCGCCAAGGCGGAGCTGCTGGAGGAGGCCGACTACAAGCATATGGTGGAACTGATGACCACCCTGAACAAGTACGCCGCCCAGGCGGTGGGCCCTGTGGCCCTCAACGCCTGCACCGACGTCACCGGCTTCGGCCTGGTAGGACATGTGAAGGAGATGGCTGAGGGCTGCGGGAACACCATCCAGTTGTGGGCGGACAAGATCCCCATCGTGCCCAAGGCTCTGGAGCTGGCCAGGGACGGCATTATCCCCGCCGGGGCCTACCGCAACATGGACTTTACCGCCGATGACACCCAGGAGGACACTGCCGTCCCCCGGGAGGTGCTGGACTGTCTCTATGACCCCCAGACCGCCGGCGGCCTGCTCCTCAGTGTGCCGGAGGCTCTGCTGTCCCAGCTTCTTGCCCGGATGGCGGACGCCGGTGTGCCCGCCGTTCCCATCGGCGCGGTGGTGCCCAGAGAGGAAAAGCTGGTCCACATCAAACCATAGCCCATCTTAACGCAGGCGTGCCGCAGACCGCGGCGCGCCTGCGTTTTGTTTTTTGCCCGGCTGTCTCTCTCAGTATATCTCACTTTATAGTATTTTTCTATATTCTTCATTTATTTTATGGAAAATCTGTATTTCAAATTTTGATACCGCAGGGCTATAATCAGGCCAGAGAGAGATGGTTTCTCTCAAATAATTTTTGAGAGGTGTTGTGTGTGAATAAACTCAAAGGACACCTGCCGGTCATTCTGGCCGGTCTGGTAGTAGGCATCGCCTCGGTGGTGCTGGTTGCCATGGGCAACCCGGTGAACATGGGCTTCTGTATCGCCTGCTTCCTGCGTGATATCGCCGGCGGCGTTGGGCTGCACCGGGCCCCCATCGTTCAGTACATCCGCCCTGAGATCATCGGTCTGGTGCTGGGCGCCATGATCATGGCTCTGGCGGGCAAGGAGTTCAAGGTGCGGGGCGGCTCCTCCCCCATGACCCGGTTCGTGCTGGGCTTCTGCGTTATGGTGGGCGCCCTCATGTTCCTGGGCTGCCCCCTGCGCATGGTCATCCGCCTGGGCGGCGGTGACGGGAACGCCATTCTGGGCCTCATCGGCTTCATCATCGGCATTTTCGTGGGCACCCTGTTTTTGAAGAAGGGCTTCTCCCTCAAGAAGTCCCAGCCCCAGCCCATGCTGGAGGGCGTGCTCATGCCCGCCGTCAATGTGGGTCTGCTCATCCTGGTGATCGCAGCTCCCGCCTTCATCTTCTTCTCCACCGAGGGTCCCGGCTCCATGCGGGCTCCCATCGCGGTGGCACTCATTGCCGGTCTGGTGGTGGGCGCCATCGCCCAGCGCAGCCGTCTGTGCATGGCCGGCGGCATCCGTGACGCCATGATGCTGAAGGACTTCCACCTGCTCATGGGCTTTGTGGCCATCTTCGTGGCCGTGCTGGTGGGCAACCTGATCGCGGGTGGTCTGGGCTTCAAGGGCGGCTTCAACCCCGGCTTTGTCGGTCAGGCCGTGGCCCACACCGACGGGCTGTGGAACCTGCTGGGCATGGTGCTGGTGGGCCTGGGCTCCGTGCTGCTGGGCGGCTGCCCCCTGCGCCAGCTCATCCTGTCCGGCAGCGGCAACAGCGACTCCTCCGTAGCCGTGCTGGGCATGGTGGTGGGCGCCGCCTTCTGCCATAACTTCGGCCTGGCTTCCTCCACCGACGGCCCCAGCTTTGCCGGTAAGGTGGCTGTCATCATCGGTCTGGTCCTGGTCTGCGCCATCGGCGCGGGCAATACCAAGAAAGCGTGAGGTGAACGGTATGAATCAAGTGGACGCCAGAGGCTATTCCTGTCCTGAGCCGGTGCTCATGACCAAGAACGCCCTGAAAAACGGCACTCCCCTGGTGGTGCTGGTAGACAATGAGACCCCCCTCCAGAATGTGCGCCGGTTTGCCGCCAACAACGGCTACCAGGTGACCTGGAAAGAGGTGGGTGAGGACTATGAGCTCACCATCACCAAGTAAGGAGCAGATTGCCACCTTCCACACCCACTTCGGGGCCCTCAGCTTCCACAAGAAGCTGAAAGCTCTGGGGGACGGGGC
Source organism: Flavonifractor sp. An82 (assembly GCF_002159265.1). Taxonomy (GTDB): domain Bacteria; phylum Bacillota; class Clostridia; order Oscillospirales; family Oscillospiraceae; genus Flavonifractor. Next base: position 153,973 of record NZ_NFHG01000004.1, on the reverse strand, counting down.
GGTGATGATGCCGGTGCCCCGCAAGCTGTCCGCCTCCTGCGGCACCTGCGTAAAATTCTTTCTCCCCTTTGACCCGGCCTGGGCCGACGAGGATCTGGAGGCCATCTACCTCCATGAGGAGGGGGACTACCGGCTGCTCTTCGAGAACGAAGAAGAATAACAAACTGCCCGGATGGCCTGTACCATCCGGGCAGTTTATGCTATACTGAAGAAAAAGAAGAAAAAACGGGGGAGCGGACGCAATGGATACCATGATCATCGGCATTGCCGGAGGCACCGGCTCGGGCAAGACCACCCTGACTCTGGGGCTGAAGGAGCGCTTTGGGGATGCGGTCTCCATCCTGTACCACGACAACTACTATAAGCAGCACGACGACATGCCCTATGAGGAGCGGTGCAAGCTCAACTACGACCACCCGGACGCCTTTGACACCCAGCGTCTGGTGGACGATCTGGACGCCCTGCGCCGGGGGGAGACGGTGTACAGCCCCACCTATGACTACACTATGCACAACCGGGCCGCCGAGACGGTGGAGGTCCGCCCCGCAAAAGTCATTCTGGTGGAGGGCATTCTCATCTTTGTGGAGCCCGCCCTGCGGGAGCGGATGGACATCAAGCTCTTTGTGGACACCGACGCCGACGTGCGTATTCTCCGCCGCATTCTCCGGGATGTGAAGAAGCGGGGCCGCTCCCTGGACTCGGTGGTGCAGCAGTATCTCACCACGGTCAAGCCTATGCACGAGCAGTTCGTGGAGCCCTCCAAGCGGTATGCCGACCTCATCGTGCCCGAGGGGGGCCGCAACCAGGTAGCCATGGACATGATCATTCAGCGTATCCGCAGCCACATCGCACTGGAGTAACTTATTTTGTGAGAAACGGGGACCTGCCGGCCGGCAGGTCCCCGTTTCTCATTGAAAGCGATAGCCCTTTTGCTGCAAGTCCTGGAGAAATCCTATAAAATGCCCGTGGTCCCGGAAGGCCAGCAGCCGCCAGCCATCCATGGGGTGGAAGGAGACGACGCGGCCCCCGTCATCCAGCCACAGCTGATGGACCGTTTCTGTTCCTGTCATGTTTTCAGCAGCGCCTCCTCCAGGGTACAGACATAGGTCAGTGTCCCATCCCCATACTGGTAGACATTCCGTTCGCCGCCGATACCGGCATTGATCATGTTGTCGTATTCCCCTTGGATATTGCCCATCAGGCCGGTGTAGACGGCATATTCCGCCCCCAGTTCCTGGGTCACATCCAGCTTGCGGATCTCATTGTCATAGAAGTCGTAGACAATCAGATTCTGGTTCTCACCGGTAGGCCAGGCCACCGCCTCGCAGATCCCGTCCTCATCCAGGTCGTGGAGCTCCACAGTGGGATTCTCCTGCACCGCCATCAGGTAGAGATAGAGCTGACCGCTCTCCAGATAGAAGGTGGTGGCCTTTCCGTCCACTCCATAGTCCACCCGTACTTGGTTGGTGCCCGAGTCGGTCATGGGCCAGAAGCAGAAGCCCCAGCCCTGCTCCTGATCCAGGATCACGCTGACCGTATCGGGCCGGGTAAAGAGGGACTGGGGCCAGTCGTCCTCCACCCTGATGTACCACTCAGGCGACACCACTTCCCAGGTCAGATCCGTCAGACCGGACAGCATAGAACAGGTCTCAGGATTGATCGTCAGACCCTGCACGCTGCTGCCGGTCTTGTGGATCAGCTCCACCTCTCCCTCCGCCGCCTGCTTCAGGTCTTCCTTGGCCTGGGTCACGCTCTCCGGCTCCACAAGTTCCGCCGTCCACACAAAGTCATAGGCACGGAAACTCTCGGCCATGAGCCGGAGCACCTGGGGCTCGATGGCGATGTAGGGGTAGTCGTCCGGCTTGCTCACCGGGCAGCAGGTGTCGATCTCCCAGATCTGTCCGTTTGCCCCATCCACCAGATAGCGGTACATGATAAAGCCGCTTTCCTGCTTCCACACCCGCTGGGTCTCATCCACAGGCTCATAGCCCGCCTGCCGGTAGAGAGCCGGGAGTCTTTCCATGGTATCGCTGGTGATCCGGTTGACTTTCAGTATGGTGGAGGAGGTGCGGTACTCCGACCGCCACTCCCAGTTGTTCCCGTCTCCTTTGTACTGCTTCCAGGCTGACACCGGAACATAAATATACCAGCCGTCCCCGTCGTAGCGGTGGACCGGCAGGTTGCCCCGGTACGTGCCGGGATAAGTGACCTGATCGCTCCAGTCCTCCACATAGAGGGGCAGGTCCAGATCATATTCGGTCACATACCAGTCATAGATGGCCTCCTGATAGCTGTGATGGTAGCCGTAGAAGTCCAGGTTGTCGTTGACCGGCTGGTCATAGAGGATGTCATAGCTCCCGTCGGGGTAGCGCAGGGCGACGATGTTGTGGCCCCCCTGGCCTTCCATGTCGAACCAGCCGTCCTCCTCGGACATGCCGCCCACCAGGGCCACCTCTTCGGTGGGAACATCCAGCTGCACCAGGTAATTGAAGGTCCAGGCCTCCAGGGTACCCTCGGGGGCCAGCCCTTCCAGCTCGCCCATCTTGTCCAGCCAGGCCAGCTTGGTGCCGGTGACCTGGGCGGTGGCCTCCTCGTCAGCGACCGTCTCACTGGAGAATTTGTAGTAGGTCACCTCTTTTGTACCCTCCATGGTCTGCTGGGCAAAGTCCTCCATGCTCTCATACTGTCCGCTGCTGCCAGTGGGGGTCTGGCTGCTCTGTCCGGCGGGGTTGGCGGCGCAGGCGGCAATGACTGCCACGCAGGCGATGCAGGCCACAGCGGACAGCCACACCCGGGGCCGCTTCCACCCCAGCAGGTTGCGGATACGCCCCTTGGGGTCCCCCTCTCCAAAGGCCAGAGGGGTGCCCGCGATGGTGAGTCGGCCGGTGGCCAGGGTGAGCAGGGAGGCGGAGTAGTCCGCCTTCACATTCTCCCCCAGCTCTTTCACCACCGCCTCGTCGCACCGCATCTCCATGTCCTTGCCCGCCAGCACAAAGGCCACCCACACCAGGGGGTTGAACCAGTGGAGGCACAGGGCGGCGAAGGCCAGCACCTTCACCACATGGTCCCCGTGGCGGATGTGGTACTGCTCATGGCGGATGATGTAGCCCATTTCCCCCTCGGTCAGGGTGGAGGGCAGATAGATCCGGGGCCGCACCAGTCCCAGCACAAAGGGGGTGGAGATGTGGTCGGCCAGATAGAGGTTGTCTCTCAAATGGAGGCTGCCCACCAGTCTGCGGCGCAGGCGGAGCAGGGTGAAGACGCTGTACCCCGCCATGCCTGCCGCCCCCGCCAGCCACACCCAGGCGGCCACGGCGGTCCAGTCCACGGTGGGGACCTTCGGCTCTGCCGGGGCCACAGGTGTCACGGGGTCAGAAACAGGCGCTTCGGGCTTCGCCACCTGGGGCTGGATGTCCTCTGTCTGCCGTTGGGGCTGCACATAGGTGACGGTGCTTACCACCGGGCTGGCCTGCCGGGCGGGGGCATCCAGGGCCCCCAGCAGGGAGAATGGGGAGGGCAGGGACACCGGGCACAGCAGCCGGAAGAGCACCACTGCCCACAGGGCATAGGAAAAGATTTTCTGGGCCCGCTTCAGAAACAAACGTGCTGCGATCACGCACAGGATCACAATGCCCGCGGTGAGGCTCATATTGAGCAGGGCGGGCAGGAAGGTCTGGGACAAGAAGGCCGTCATGTCAGCTCACCCCCGATTCTCTTCGATCAGCTGCTGTAACTGTTCAATTTCCTCCTGGGACAGCTTTTTCCGCCGGGTAAAGGCGGTCAGGAAGGCGGGCAGGGACCCGGAGAAGGTCTCCTCCACAAATTCCTCGCTCTGCCGGGCGTAAAGCTCCTCCCTGGACACCAGGGAGGTCACCACCCCGTCCTGATTCTGAAAAATTCCCCGCTGACACAGCCGCTTGAGCACCGTGTAGGTGGTGGACTTCTTCCAGCCCAGCACCTCCTCCGCACGGCGCACCAGCTGGGTGGAGCTCATGGGCTCCCCCTGCCAGATGAGATCGGCAAAGCGGGACTCCACCGCCCCCAGCTTCCAGTCGCTCATAGGATCGCCTCCTTTGGTCTACTGCTTGTCGTCCTCATCTGTAGTCTACAGCTTATAGACCTCTTTGTCAATGACGATTTGGTTACAAAAAGGGACGGCCTGAAATCAGGCCGTCCCTTTACAGCACATGTTTCGGGCCCGAATGAGCAGGCCCACCATGCACAGGCACATCACGATATTGGCCAGCGCCAGCAGAATAGACAGGACCTCCCACTCCTGCCAGGGCAGAGGCAGCATCCAGAGGGCCCGCAGGACCGCGTCCCCGTTGCGGACTGCCCGCAGCGCCCCTGCATAGATGTTCCGGACCTCCACCAGAGCGGCCACATCGGTGAGCATCTGGAAGTTGAAGTAGATGGAAATGCAGATGACCAGCGCGTATACCAGGTAAAACCGGTAAAGCACTGTCTCCCCTGTCAGCAGCACTCCCAGCCAGTTCACGCCCTCCGCGATCCCCAGCAGGACGCAGAAGGGCTTCAGCAGGGGCAGGTCCCGCACCTCTTTTTCCAGCAGTCCGATGGCGGAGAAAAAGAGCAGAAAGCTGACCCAGTTGGGCAGCACATTCAAACTATGCCCATTCACACCCAGGTTGATGTCCAGGTAGAGAAACACATAGCCCCAGATGATTTTGGTCAGGGCGGAGCGGAGCTGTTGCGTGTCTGTCATGGGGCTACCTCCTTCGGCCAGGCAATACAGGTGTACTCCTGACCTTTGTATTCCAGCTTTACCGCCAGGGCAGTGGGAGCCTGCTGCCAGTCGCTGCCGCTGGCGTCGCCCACTCCTCCACCCGAACGTCCATACTCCGCCGGCGTGCGGATGGAGCTGTGGCCAAACTCATCCGGAAGGGTTCCTGCCTTCGCTTCTTCCTTGGTCAAGGGCGCATACCAGGCATTGAGGGAGATCTCCTCCTCCCCCTCCCAGGCCCGTCCGCCGGCAGAGCGGTAGTAATTCGTAAACAGGGCAGCGGGCCTGGGCACAGTATCCAACCGGTAGGCGCTATATTCACCGAAGAAGCTGGTATCATCCACCTGCGCTCGGTTGTCCACGCTCAGCAGGAACTGATAGGAAAGCTCCACCCAGATATCCTCCACCTGAGCCGTATAGGTCAGGGCGGGCAGGACGGTATTGGGGCGTCCCACCAAGGTGCACTCCGGATCCACCGCCGTCCAATCCTCCAGCGGCTCCACCGCCCAGAAGTCACCTTCCCGCACAATGCGCACCGGCTGGGATACCGCCACCGACTGGAGTTCCTCATAGGAGTGGGCAAACCAGGTGGTGTAGGCGTCCAGCACCAGCAGTCCGGTGTAGTTCCCATCCGCCCCCTCCAGCAGATTGTAGACCACCCACTCCGCCTGCACACCCTCATCTTTCTCGATGCCCAGGGGTTCCAGAGGGTAGGTTCCCTCCAGTCCGTCCCGCTCCCGGGCGGCCCGGAGCAGCTTTCCCTGCTCCGACGCCGGAGCGGCCATCATCATATAAATAGGGCTGTCCTCCATCACAGCCTTGGCGTAGGTGTCCAGGGCCCCGGCCACCGTGGTGGCCCGGTTCATCCTGGCCCTGGCCAGGGACATGGAATCGGCAGCCCATTGCTCTGGCAGCTCCGCCGCCCCGCTGGTCCCCACCAGGCAGGCCGCCGCCAGCACCGCCGCCACGCACCAGGAGCCCAGGGCCACCCCCTGGGGATAGCGCTTGAACCGGGCAATGGCCCTGATGCGGCGCTTGATGTTGCGCCCGCCATTGGCCATGGAGGTGGTACCCGGGGCGCGGGCATACCGATCATCCGCCATAGACAGGAGGATCACGCCGTACGCTCGCCGCTCCTCCCCCTCCAACCGCTCCAGCACCCGCTGGTCGCACAGGGCTTCGCTGTCATTCTGGGCCTGGTTCCAGCAGTACCACAGCAGGGGATTGCACCAGTGGAGGCACCGCAGCAGGCACATGCCCACCCCGGCCCACAGGTCCCCATATTTCAGGTGGAGCAGCTCGTGGAGAAGCACCTTGTCATCCACCGCCCGCTGGGGCAGCACCAGAACCGGGGAGAAGGGGCCGCATACAAAGGCACTCTCCACCCCGGGCAGCACCACTACCCGGCGGGGGAGCTTCAAATCGTACTGACCGGCCACCTCTTCCAGCCGCTCCAGCACCTCCCGGTCCGGAGTCCTGCCCCGGGCCACCTGCCGCCGCAGCATCAGGTAGGACAGGAAAAACCACAGCAGACACACCGCCACTCCGGCAATGTAGAGGCAGAAAAGCCAGTCGGTGACGCTGACCGGCCGTACCATACGTACCAGAGGAATGGGCGCAAGGACCTCCGTCAGACCATAGGGGTCGGTGAGGACGGAGGAAAGAGAACTCTCTGCCCCGGTCTTGGCCGCTTCCAGCGCAACATCCAGGCCGGGGATGAGCGCCCGGCCCAATAGCCCGGCGGGCAGCAGAATGCGCAGGGCCAGAATGGCCCACACCCCGTACTGCCACCGGGGAGACAATTTATCCAGAAAGAGCCGCTTGGCAATGAGCAGCACCGCCGCCGTCAACGACGCGGCCAGAGTCTGCTCCAGAAAGGCCCAGATGTTTTCCATGGGTCATACCTCCATGTCGTCCAGCAGCCGCTTCAGCTCCTCCCGCTCCTGGGCGGTGAGCTTCTCCTCCTTGAGAAAGGCGGCCACCAGCTTGCCCGCCGAGCCCTGGTACACCCGCTCCAGCAGACCCCGCCGCTCCTCTGCGGCGCAGGACTCCCGGTCCACCCCCGCCCGGTAGCGATGGGGATTCTCCCCCTTGTCAATGTTCACCAAGCCCTTGGCCTCCATGCGGGTCAGGTAGGTAAGCACCGTGTTGCGGCTCCAGCCGGTGGCGGGACGCAGGACCTCCACTGCCGCCCCCAGAGAAAGCCCCTCCGGCGCAGCCCACAGAGCCTCCAGCACCCGCCACTCCTTCTCGCTCAGCTTCATGGCAACCCCTCCTACAGCTGTAGTATCTATATGTATGCTACAGCTGTAGGATCATATTGTCAACACTTTCGCCAAAATTTCCGCAAACGGAAAAAAAGCCTACAGACCTGCCTCAAATTGTGGTACAATAGCCGTTGAGTGAAAATACATGTGAGAAGGGACGGAGACCGGAAGTGGATAAAATCGGCTTTGACAATCAGAAATATCTGGAGCTCCAGTCGGCGCACATCCGTGAGCGGATCAGCCAGTTTGACAACAAGCTCTATCTGGAGTTTGGCGGCAAGCTCTTTGACGACCATCACGCCTCCCGAGTGCTGCCGGGCTTTGAGCCGGACAGCAAGATCCGCATGCTGAAAGAGCTGCGGGACTCGGTGGAGGTGGTCATTGCCATCTGCGCCAGCGATATTGAGAAGAACAAGGTCCGGGGCGATCTGGGCATCACCTACGATGTGGAGGTGCTGCGCCTCATCGACGCCTTCCGGGGCCAGGGCCTGCTGGTGGGCAGCGTGGTCATCACCCAGTATGCCGGCCAGCCTGCCGCCGATGCCTTCCGGCGCCGGATGGAGCATTTGGGCGTGAAGACCTACCTGCACTACCCCATTCCCGGCTACCCCCATAACACCACCCTCATCGTCAGCGACGAGGGCTATGGCAAGAATGACTATATCGAGACCCAGCGTCCCCTGGTGGTGGTCACCGCCCCCGGCCCCGGCAGCGGCAAGATGGCGGTGTGCCTGTCCCAGCTGTACCACGAGTACAAGCGGGGGGTAAAGGCGGGCTACGCCAAGTTTGAGACCTTCCCCATCTGGAATCTGCCCCTCCAGCACCCGGTGAATCTGGCCTATGAGGCCGCCACCGCCGACTTGGGGGACGTGAATATGATCGACCCCTTCCACCTGGCCGCCTACGGGGAGACCACGGTGAACTACAACCGGGATGTGGAGATCTTCCCTGTCCTCTCCGCCATGTTCGAGAAGATCATGGGAGAGTGTCCCTACAAGTCCCCCACCGACATGGGCGTGAACATGGCGGGCAAGTGCATCGTGGATGATGACGCGGTGTGCGCCGCCGCCCGGCAGGAGATCGTCCGCCGGTACTACACCGCCCTGTGCGACCGCCGCATCGGCACCGCCACCGACGAGCTGGTGTATAAGCTGGAGACCGTCATGCAGCAGGCCCATGTGGACGTGTCCATCCGCCCCGTGGTGGCCGCCGCCGCCCAGGTGGCCGAGGAGACCGGCAACCCCGCCGGCGCCATCGAGCTGCCCGATGGCGAGGTGGTCACCGGCAAGACCACCGACCTGATGGGAGCCTCCTCCGCCACCCTGCTCAACGCCCTGAAGCGGCTGGCCGGCATCGACCATGAGCACCACCTGATCTCCCGGGAGGCTCTGGAGCCCATCCAGCAGGTGAAGGTCCACCACCTGGGGTCGGTGAATCCCCGGCTCCACTCCGACGAGATCCTCATCGCCCTGGCCATTTCCGCCACCACCAATCCCCTGGCCAAGCGGGCGCTGGACCAGCTCTCCGCCTTGCGGGGCTGCGAGGCCCACTCCTCCGTCATCCTCTCCCCAGTGGACTCCACCACCTACAGCCGCCTGGGCCTCCGCCTCACCTGTGAGCCCCAGTATGAGACCAACAAGCTGTACCACAAGTAATTTTTCAGTTTCGGACTACAATTGGTATTTGATTTAATGATAAAAAATGGACGCAGCCCAAACAGCCGCGTCCATTTTCTCATTTCTGTCTCAGGCTGCCAGAGCCTCCGCGGGGATCTCAAAGTCCGCCACGTTGTTGAAGTTGGAGCAATCCATGGTGATCTCCACCTTATCCATGGTCAGGGAATCGCCGCCCTCCACACCGGCCAGCGCCTTCTTCATCATGGACTGCATCACGCCGGTCATGTCCATGTAGTACCGCACGGGATAGCCGGTGGCCTGATCGATCCACACGGTGATGGGCATGTCGCCCAGATCGCTGTACAGATCCTCCAGAACCATACCCATGGTGGTTTCCATGGAGGAGGTGGCGCCGCTGGCCTTCATCACCTCGGCCAGAGCGTCGCCCCGGATGATACCGGTGTACTTGTCGGCGGTGGAACCGTTGATGTCCTCAGTGCCCGCATGGGCGTACTCCGCGCCGCTGCTCAGGTAGAGATCCATGCTCTGCTGGGCGTCGTACTGCTCCAGCTGACTGGCGTCGGCAGCCTGGGTGGTCCAGCTGCTGCCGTCAAACATGTAGATGGTGTAATCGCCGTCGGTGGCGTCGGCATAGATGCTCATGGACACCGAGCCCAGAGAGCCCATGCTCATGGTCATGTCCGCCTTCAGCTTGACGGGGTCATTGAAGCAGGACATATCCATTTTGGTGTCGGTCTCAATACTCTGACCCATGACGGACATGTCCATCTCCATGTACATGGTGGCATCCATGCTCTCCACGGCGTTGATCTTCTCCATGGCCGCCTTGATCTGATCTGCCGACTCCTCCTTGTTGGCGCCATTGCCGCAGGCTGTCATGGACACCGCCAGCAGGGCACCCAGCGCAAGGGCCGCCGCTCTCTTTCCCAGTTTCATTCCGTACGCCTCCTTGTTGGTAACATCAGGTGATTTGCTTCCAATACGGATATTCTATGCTCAGTTTATCATAGCCGTTACACTTTGTCTTCTCTTTTTTCTGAAGGTTTTCTGAAAATGGGCCGTGGGGTTTTCCGCCAATCCGTGTATAATGAAGCAGAGAGGCAAACAGAAGGGGGTGTGGGCATGGAAGAGCGGGATATCATAGAGCGGCTGCTGGGACGGGATGAGTCCGGCCTGCACGATTTACTGCGGTACTACGGTCCCCTGATGCGCTACATCATCGCTCCCATCGTGACCGACCCTCACCACCGGGAGGACTGCCTGTCGGAGGCAGCCATGCGGGTGTGGGACCGGGTGGGGCAGTTCGACCCCAGCCGGGGCAGCTTCAACGCCTGGCTCACCGCGGTGGCGCGAAATACCGCCAGGAATTATCAGAGAGCCATTCAATCTCATCAGAGCACCCAGGACCTGGACGAAAACACCCCGTCCCCCCAGCCCACCCCGGAGGAGCTGCTTCTGCGGCAGGAGCGGCAGGCCGCCGTTAACCGGGCCTTGGCCCGTCTTTCCTCCGAAGAGCAGACCCTCTTTTACCGAAAATATTATTACTTACAGCCCACCGCCCAGATTGCCGCCGAGCTGGGCACCACGGAGCGGGCGGTGGAGGGCAGGCTCTACCGGCTGAAAAAGCGGCTGCGGAAACTGTTGGGAGGTGAGGGATATGCGGGAACCTGACTGGGAGTCCATGGACGAGCAGGCCTTTGAGGAACTGCTGGAAAGCAGCGTCACCCAGCCCCCGCCGGAACAGGTGGTGGCGGAGGTCACCCCCTGGCGGCTGGCCACCAAGCGGATCCTCACCGGCATCGCCCTCACCTCCATTACCCTGAATTTCTTTTGGCTCAACTACCTTCTCCCCGCCATCGGCATGGTGCTGATGCTGCTGGGCTTCCGGGCCCTGCGGCGGGAGAACCGCTGTCTGTCCATCTGCTTCGGGCTGGCGGTGCTCCGGGCCATCCATCTGTATGCCACGCTGATCTTCAACAGCACCATCTGGTTCAGCATGGTATCTTCTTCCGTACTCTATGGATTGACCGTGCTCAATCTGGCCCTTACGTACACGCAGCTTCTCTGCCTGTGGGGCGGGTTCCGGGCAGTCCAGCAAAAGGCGGGGCTGCCCCCCCACGCCGGTTCTGCTGTGGCTCTGCTGATCTGGTATGGGATCACCGGCCTGCTGGGGGCCTTGGGGTACAGCGGGCTTATCCTGCCCCTTGTGATGCTGGTCTGCTATATTCTCATCCTCCGCAGCCTGTGGAAGCTGTCCAGGGAGCTGGATCAGGCGGGCTACGCCATCCGCCCCGCGCCGGTGCGAGTAACTGATACCGTTCTTGCCATCGCCATTGCCGCCGTAGTGGTCATCGGCTGTCTCTGCGGTCTGCTGCTGGGGTGCAAATATCCCATGGACTGGCAGGCAGCGGACCCTGCAGAGCACAGCGGCGTGGAGGAAATTGAGGCACAGCTGCTGGACCTTGGCTTCCCCGACTATGTGCTCCAAGACCTGACCGCCGAGGACATTGCCGCCTGTGAAGGTGCCCTGCGGGTGGTGTGGGACGTTGACGATCGTCCGCTGAACAACGGGCGGATAGCGGCAACGGTAGTCCAGACCGAGAAGGGACAGAGTGTCACCCGCAAAAGGGTCTATGACGTGGAGGAGCTGCGCATTACCGGGGTGGCGGTGGAGCTGCCCGGAAATCAAGGTCGCTGGATGATCTTCCACCACTTCCTCTGGACGGTGGACCCCGGCTTTTACGGCACCGAGTCCATCCAGCTCTGGCCCGCCAGCCGGACCACCTTGGGAACCTGGCATTCAACCGGAGCGGTTACCGGCAGGGTCCTGTACGAAAAAGACGGCACCACCTATACCGCACCCTACTACTACCTGGGGGAACAGACCTTTACCTCCAGCAGCATCTTCTGGGGCGAGGAGACCAGCAGCGACGTGTTTGCCGCCTTCTCCATGCCCGGGACAGGGGAAAACCACCGGGGGTATCTGGCCTATCCCATGGAGGCCGTGGAGGAGAGCCGTCTCATTGACAGCTGGTTCAATTACACCCATCAGCGTACCGCCCTCCAGTATCCCGCCATGACCGCCATGGACTTCCGGATGAGCGGCGCCTGGGATGGAAACAGTCCCTTCCGCACCATCCAGGACGCCCTTCAGTTCCGTCCGTCAGAAGTTGATTAGAATACAATGTGCGGCGGGCGGCCGTAAAGGCCGCCCCTACAGCACATGACAGCTGCATCCTACCGCAAAAAATGGGCCGGGCTGATATCAGCCCGGCCCTTGTGCATTCTATCAGTCTGCCTCGTCCTGCATCGCCTTGGCGGCCTCGATGGCCTTCTCCTGGGCGGCGGGAGGTGCGTCCGCCCCAGCGGGGCAAGCCCCGCCGGGGACCCCATTTCTTTTTATCTGCTCGGGGCAAATGAATTGCCCCGGCATCAAGGTTTTGCCCACAGGGCAAAACGCTTGGACGAGGACGCTTTTCCTCCCGCCCACAAAAAAGGGCCGGGCTGATATCAGCCCGGCCCTTGTGCATTCTCTTAGTCTGCCTCGTCCTGCATCGCCTTGGCGGCCTCGATGGCCTTCTCCTGGGCGGCGGGAGGTGCGTCCGCCCCAGCGGGGCAAGCCCCGCCGGGGACCCCATTTCTTTTTATCTGCTCGGGGCAAATAAATTGCCCCGGCATCAAGGTTTTGCCCATTGGGCAAAACGCTTGGACGAGGACGCTTTTCCTCCCGCCCCCAAAAATGGGCCGGGCTGATATCAGCCCGGCCCTTGTGCATTCTCTTAGTCTGCCTCGTCCTGCATCGCCTTGGCGGCCTCGATGGCCTTCTCCTGGGCGGCGGGAGGAGCGTCCTCGTAGCGGACAAAGTGGAAGGTGAAGGAGCCACGGCCCTGGGTCATGGACCGCAGGTCGATGGCATAGCGGCTCATCTCCGCCATGGGCACCTCGGCCTCCACCACCTGGTTGCCGTCGCCGTCGGGGTTCATACCCATGACGCGGCCCCGGCGCTTGTTCAGGTCGCCGATGACGTCGCCCATGTAGCTGTCGGGGATGGTGACCTTCAGCTCGCCGATGGGCTCCAGCAGCACGGGGCTGGCCTGGGGCATACCGGCCTTGTAGGCCAGCTGCACGGCGGTCTTGAAGGCCATTTCGGAGGAGTCGACGGGGTGATAGGAGCCGTCAAACAGGGTGGCCTTCAGATACACCACGGGATAGCCCGCCAGCACGCCATGGACCACAGCCTCACGCATACCCTTCTCAACGGCGGGGAAGTAGTTCTTGGGCACAGCGCCGCCCACGACCTCCTCGCAGAACTGCAGCTCCTCGGTGTCGCCGGGCTCGAAGCGCATCCACACGTCGCCGAACTGGCCGTGACCGCCGGTCTGCTTCTTGTGGCGGCCCTGGACCTCCACCTTCTTGCGGATCTTCTCACGGTAAGCCACGCGGGGCTCGGAGAGCTCGGCGTCCACGCCGAAGCGGCTCTTCAGGCGGGAGACGATGACGTCCATCTGCATATCGCCGGTACCGGAAACCACCATCTGGTGGGTCTCGGCGTTGTTCACCCAGTTGAAGGTAAGATCCTCTTCGTTCAGGCGGGTGAGGCCGGCAGCGATCTTGTCCTCCTGGCCCTTGGTCTTGGGGCTGATGGCCACGGAATAGCAGGGCTCGGGGAAGGGGATGGGCTCGATCTTGACCACCTTGCGGGGATCAGACAGGGTATCGCCGGTCTTCACCTTGTCCATCTTGCCGATGGCGCCGATGTCGCCGCACTCCAGCTCCTTGACTTCCTCGGCCTTCTTGCCCTTCATGACGTACAGGCGGCCCAGCTTCTCGGTGGCGCCGGTGCGGGCGTTGACCACCTGCATATCGGGCTTCAGGTTGCCGGAGAGCACCTTCACATAGGAGTACTTGCCGTACTGGTCGGAAACGGTCTTCCACACAAAGGCGCAGGGCAGAGCGCCGGGAGAAGCCACGAACTCATCCAGCTCGCCCTTCTCGTTCTCGCCCTCCAGAGGACGGCCCTCCATGGGAGAGGGCAGCAGCTCCACGATGATATCCAGCAGCATACGGGTGCCCAGGCCGGTGAGGGCGGAGCCGCACACCACAGGGAAGAGGGACAGGTCCTTCACGCCCTGGCGCAGGCCCTGGATCATCTCGGCATAGGTGAAGTCCTCGCCGGAGAAATACTTGTCCATCAGCTCCTCGCTGGTCTCAGCCACAGACTCCTTCAGGGCGTCGTACAGCTCGTCCAGCACGGGCAGCTTCTCCTCGGGCACGTCGATCTCCACGCGCTCGCCCTTGGGGCCGGCCTCGAAGGCGCGCTTATGGAGCACGTCGATAAAGCCGATGACCTTCTTGTCGGCATCCCAGATGGGAGCCACCACGGGAGCGATGTTCTTGCCGAAGCGCTCACGCAGGGTATCGAAGGCTGCGTTGTAGTCGGAGTTATCCTCGTCGGTCTTGGAGATGTAGAGCAGACGGGGCACGCCGCGGCGGGTGCACAGCTTCCACGCCTTCTCGGCGCCCACGCTCATGCCGCCCTTGGCGGAGCAGACGATGATAGCGGCGTCGGACACATGGAGGGCCTCCATGACCTCGCCGGAGAAATCGAAATAGCCGGGGGTGTCCAGCACATTGATCTTACAGCCGTTGTACTCAATGGGAGCCACCGCAGTGGAGATGGAAATCTGGCGGCGGGTCTCTTCGGGATCGTAATCACAAACGGTGTTTCCGTCGGCAGGATTGCCCAGCCGGGGAGTACCACCGGTCAAATACAGCATGCTTTCCGCCAGGGAGGTCTTTCCGTTGCCACCGTGTCCCAGCAGACATACGTTGCGGATGTTTTGTACGGAATAGCTCATAGTTTGTTTCCTCTCCTTACATTTGGAATCGCGAACAGCAGTACGAGTACTGCTGTTGTCCATTATACATGAAACACCGTGGAGTTACAATAAGAAATTTAGAAAAATCGCGCAAAATGCCCCAGCGGGTACCCGCCGGGGCATTTTTAGGTTCCGCTTGTCAGAAAGATCATCACCGCTTGGACCGTCTGGCCCTCCGGACAAGGAGAATGGGCACGACGATGACTGCGGCTATCACCAGCAGAACAGGGCTAAAGAACAGAAGGTACATCTTTAGATAGGGGCTGCGCAGGATGCCGATGATCTCCTGGAACCAGTTCTGATCCACCCGGATCTCCAGATTGCCCTCCGGCAGGCTGTCGGAACGGTACTGATAGGTGCGCGTCCCCACCTTCTCAAAGTCCAGATTGCTGCCGGCCAGCACGGGCATGTCCCTGTCCAGATAGAGGTTAATGGTCAGATCCTGAAAGTCTCGCCACATGGCCGCTGGGGCCAGGTAATACCGGATCGTGCCGCGCTTCACATTGTAATCGTAATCCGGGTAGCCACCCAGGCGATAGGGATAGGACACGGACACCTCACAGGCCTCCCCCGGCCCGAAGTCCAGCTGGAAGGAGATGCCCTCCACAGTCTGTCCGCCCACATCGGCCACATCGCCGTTGGTGAGCACCGCATAACGCCAGTCCTCGGTTTTTACCTCTGTGGTGTAATTCAGCACATATTGGTCGGTGGAGCAGGGAACCGAAACCCCGTCCGTCGTTACCTCCACGCTGCCGTCGCCGGTGTTGGGGGCCAGGAACATCACCGGGGTGGACACCGGCTGGTCGGTACTGTTGACCATGGAATAGGTGGCGGTGATCTCCGCCGTGGAGCCGGTGACTCTGATATCCAGCACCTCTTCGGTCACTGCCAGAGCGTCGTTGCGCTCAAAGGTAATGGAAGAGCCGATATCCGGGTCCGCCGGGGCGGCCATATTGGCGGATGCGGGTATGGGTGAAAGCAGCAGCAGGGTCAGCGCAAGAGCAGAAACAGCGTGCAGTGGTTTCATCTTAACACCTCCTGTATCCGGGCCTTTCCTCGCCTTCAGTCTACCATGGAGGGCAATGGATGGCAACAGAAAAGGCCCCGCCGCAGAAGCGGCGGGGTCCTGGTGTGATTCAGCTTTCCTCTATGGGGATGGTCTGGCCGTTGAGGGTGACCGAAACCACCTGCTCCGGGTCAATGGGCTGGTCAAAGGTCCAGGTGGCCCACCAGCTGTTCCCATCTGCATAGCTTGGGGTAAGGACGGCACCGTTCTCCAGAAGGACCGTTGGAGCAAACTTTTCCAGCGTAATATAACGGAAGGACGTTCCATCTTCCGGATACATGGTGTCCTGGTCACAAACCAGTGTAAGGCTCAGCGGGGAAAGCTCCAGCCGCTCGGCCATAACAGAGCCATCTGACGCCTGATCCGCAGGCAGCGCAAGAGAGACAGAAATGTGTTCTGCTTCCACGGTCTGAAGGGAAATCTCCAGGGACCAGTTTCCTTCCACTGGCTCACTCAGGACCGAATAGTCGGCTGTCATCTCAATCACGGTCAATCGGGATAGCTGCTCCGGTCCAAAGCCCTCCAGGCAGTAGTCCAAATCGCCGTCGATTGGAGTAACCTTTTCCAAGTCATGTCCTACTCCCGCTCCATCGTCCTTGAGGATGGTGGCGCTGACTGCAATATTCTGCCAAGCTGTGCTGATAGCAGGACGTACCCGCACATGGAGGTTGCCATCCGCGGCAAACCCCGCCGCCACAATGGAAAACGGCGCTCCAGCGGCAGCGTCGCTCTCCAATTCCGGTTGGGGCAGCAGGACAGTGGAACCGTCCTGTGTCCGGGTGCTGGGCAGCAGCTCTGCTGTGATTCCAGCCTGTTCCGAAGCAGCGGAAATTCGTTGGGATACCGATTGATAGCCTCCCAACAAACGCTCCACATCCAGACAAAGGGTGGCGTCCTCCGGCACGTTCGCCCTGCCAGTAGCAGTAAGTACAAATAGGCAGGTCCTGCTGTCCGGATCATAGGAAAGCTGTCTGACGCTGTAACTTCCATAGGGCCAGATGTTCCGATCCGTCCGCGTCAGGGTATCGCTTATCTGCGTCGTTTCATCTAACCGCTCTCCCTCTAAATCCCGGGCCGTAAAATAGACCCGCACCATTCTGCCATCAGCCAGCGCCTGGACTCCTTCGATCCGGATTCCCTGCTCCTCACAGGCGGCCTTCACCTCCGTGGCATAAGGGGCCCGGCTGCCCAGGTCGTTCTGGATGGCCTGCCAGATGGTGGGCCCCGCCGCCAGGGCTGAAACCGTGAGGGCGGCGGCGGCAGCCACCGCTATGATCCCCCGGCGGGTCAACCGGCGGGGACTCCGCTCCCCTCCGGACAAAGCGGCTCTCATCTGCGCTCTGGTCCGCTCCACCAGCTGCCGGTCCGGAACCATCTCGTCAAACTGTCTTCGATAATCCTGTTCAAACACAGGGATTCCCTCCTTCTTCCAGATAATCCCGCAGCTGCCGCCGGGCCCGCATGAGGCGCATCCGCACGGCGGATTCCTTCTTGCCCAGCAGCCCGGCGATCTCAGGGGTGGAGTACCCCTCATAATAGTAGAGATGGACCACCACCCGCAAATCGGGAGAGAGCTTGTCCAGGCAGGCGTCCAGTTCGGTCTTCTCCTCCGGCGGCGGGGCCGTCAGCTCTCCTGTCTCCTCCAGGGGCTGGGTCCGGCGGCGGAAGGGATTGCGCCAGTAGGAGTTGGCACAGTTGATGGTCACCCGGCAGAACCAGGATTTCTCGTGTTCCTCGCTTTCCAGCCTGGGGCGTTTGCTGACCAGCCGGAGAAACACCTCCTGAAACACGTCCTCCGCCCCCTCCCGGCTGCGGGTGCGGGCAAAGGCCAGCTGATAGACCAGCGCGGCGTATTTGTCCAGCAATTCCTCTGCCCGTCTGTTGAATCCTTGGGGATCTTCCTTCACAAAATCCCTCCTTTCCCGGTTCTTGAAAAGGCCTTTCACCTGAAATACGCACTTGCCTGTGATTCCGTCACATCTGAATAAAAAAAGCGCAGGCCCACGGCCTGCGCTCTTCTGCTATGATCAGGGTTGTGTGATATCACTGCCGTCCAGCGGCACGGTGTAGGTGGTGCAGCTGGCGGTGCCGTCGGGACCGGGGGTGACCTGCTCCAGCTGGCACAGCCAGCCGGTGCCAGCCTCATTGAGTCCGGCACAGATCAGCCTGGTGGTGGTACCATCCGCCCCGGTGGGACCGGCCATGGTGCCGTCGGCGCCCACCGTCAGCTCGTCGGCGTTCCAGCCCAGCCAGGCAGCCAGCTTGCGCAGGGCCTCCTCCTGACTTAGTCCGGTATCCGCGGTAAAGCCGTTGGCCGTGGCCGGCTGAATATTCCGATCATCGGGCGTAATGCTATAAATATTTGCACCGTTGTTGGCAGGGGGCTGAGATGCTTCCCCTGTGGCCGCCGGCTCCTGGGCGCCGTCGCCCGGCATACTTCTGCTGTCCTGGGTGCCAGTGGAACCGCTCTGTCCGCCTCCCTGGCTTGCCGTCTTCTCCGAATCCGCGCCGCCAGCTGCGGTGGTCTCCGTCTGATCCTGGTCCTTGGAGGCCGGGGCGATCTCACCCGAAACGGCATCTCCTGCACTGGCGCCGGAAGCAGGGGC
The DNA here is from genome assembly GCF_002159265.1 of Flavonifractor sp. An82. Taxonomy (GTDB): domain Bacteria; phylum Bacillota; class Clostridia; order Oscillospirales; family Oscillospiraceae; genus Flavonifractor. Next base: position 135,777 of record NZ_NFHG01000004.1, on the reverse strand, counting down.
AGTCAGCGAGGCATTGCCCGCACTCTGTTCGGTGCCCAGCATGCCGCCGGTGCGCCACTCATTCATGGTGCCTGCCCCCACTACCACGATGGCCAGCACCGCAGCCAGAGAGGCCAGGCTCCGCCAGCGCCACTGGCGCTTCTTTCCCTGGAAAGGGGTCACCTTGGAGGCGTGGATCTGATCCATCACGCTTTCCTTTAACCCGGCAGGGGGTTGTGCCGCCAGACCGGGCAACTCCGCATGCAGGACTTCCAGGTCGGCGGAGAGGGCCCGGCATGCCGGGCATACCGACAGATGCTCCTCCAGCCGGTTGTTTTCCTCCTCACTGAGAGGTCCGTCCAGTCGGGCGCTGATGAGCTCCAGCGCCTCGTCACAGCTCAGCATATCGTTCCCTCCTTTCTTTGGGGAGCTGCTCTCCCCTTGTTCACGATATAGACGTGGGCGAGTCGAAAAAGTTCCCCTGTTTTTTCAAATAATTGCGCAGCGCCAGCCGGGCCCGGGCGATGCGAGACTTCACCGTTCCCTCCTCCAGCTCCAGCGTCTGGGCGATCTCGCCGTAGGACAGGCCCTCCAGCTCCCGCAGTATGAGCACCTTTCGGTGCTCCTCCGACAGAGAGGCCAGACCGGCCCGCAGGGTCTCCCGCCGCTCCCGCCGCTCGGCCTCCACATGGGGGGAGTAGCGCTCGTCGGGCAGCTCGGCCTGCCGGGCCTCCTCCTCGTCGTCCAGGGAGATGGTCATGGACAGGGCGCCCCGCCGCTTCTCCTTCCGCAGAAAATCGATGCACACATTGCTGGTCAGCCGGTACAGCCAGGTGGCAAAGGAGCTGTCCCCCTGGAACTTGCCCAGCCCCTTCCATGCATTGAGAAAGGCCTCCTGACTCAGCTCCAGGGCGTCGTCCGGATTGCCCGTCATCCGCAGGGCCAGATTGTAGATCCGCCCCTGGTTCTGCTCCACCAGCTGGGCAAAGGACTGCTCGTCCCCCTGGCGTGCACGCTGGACCAGCTCCCATTCCGCTTTCATGCCTTTCTCTCACCTGCCTTTCAGACCCGGGGCCTTACTGTCTGGGATCGTCCTTCAGATCCCGCTTGATGCCCGCCGTCACCTTGTAGATGTCCTCCAGGGTGGACACATGGCTGATTTGCTCCTTATAGTACCCGGCGTGGGGCACCCCCTTCAGGTACCAGGCATAGTGCTTCCTGGCCTCCAGGCAGGCGATGTGCTCCCCCTTGTGGGCCGCCGACAGCTCAAACTGCCGCACCGCCGTGTCGCACCGCTGGGCCAGCGGGGGCAGAGGCGGGATCTCATCCCCCGCCAGAGCCGCTTTGGCCCGCTGGAACAGCCAGGGATTGCCGAAGCATCCCCGGCCGATCATGGCCATATCAGCGCCGGTATAGTTCAGGATACGCACCGCGTCCCTGGGCTCAAATACGTCGCCGTTGGCGATGACCGGAATGGACACCGCCTGCTTTACCGCCCGGATGTAGTCCCAGTTGGCGGTGCCGGAATACATCTGGGTTTTGGTGCGGCCGTGGACCGCCACAGCGGCCACGCCGGCCTGTTCCATGGCTTTGGCAAACTCCACACAGTTGATGGAGCCCTTGTCCCAGCCCAGCCGGAATTTCACCGTCACCGGCCTGCCGCCTGCCCCCCGGATCACCGCCTCGGCCACCTTCACCGCCAGCTCCGGGTTCTTCATCAGCCCCGAGCCGTCGCCGGAATTGGCCACCTTGGGTACCGGACAGCCCATATTGATGTCAATGATATCCGCTCCGGAAACCTCCGCCGCGATGCCCGCCGCCTGCTCCATGCAGTACGGGTCACTGCCGAAGAGCTGGGCCGCCGCCGGGCACTCATTCTCCCCCAGCTTGAGCAGAGGAATGGATTTCTTGTCCTGATAGCACAGCGCCTTGGCGCTCACCATCTCGGTCACGGTATAGCCCGCCCCCAGCTCCCGGCAGATGGTCCGGAAACCCAGGTCTGTCACTCCCGCCATAGGAGCCAGCGCCAGAGCGGAATTTATGGTAATATTGCCAACTTTCACAATGTCCCCCGATGTGTTATAAATAGTAGCGTAGCAAGCGTATCATACCACATGGCAGGGAATTCGGCAAGTTCGTTTCCCTTGTCCGGCGTAGGCCGCTTGACTTTTGTGATTAAGATAAGGAGCGTTTTCTATGGATAAGTACGTCTGCGATCTGTGCGGTTATATCTACGATCCCGCCGAGGGCGATCCCGACAACGGCGTGGCCCCCGGCACTCCCTGGGAGCAGGTTCCCGCCGATTGGGTGTGCCCCCTGTGCGGCGTGGGCAAGGATCAGTTCTCCAAGCAGTAAGTCTTTCCCCGTCTCTTTCCGCCCGTCCGACGGCTTTGCCGCCGGACGGGCGTTTTTTCTTTTTTTTAAGTTTTATTCTAACTTCATTCATATAAAGTATTACCCCCATTATCGTCAGCTCTATCTATTCCTGTTATTTTGTAAATATTTTATTTTAATATCCTATTAGTAATCATTTGTCCTCATCCTGAATCCCGTGCCCGCATTCCGTTTTGCATGCTTTAAAGATTAATCCTTCACATTTTGTCACCATGTGCCGCTGCCGCCGGGAGACGGAATTTCTCCTTACCCCCATTGACAGAACCGATGGGCACCTCTTATAATGGCCTCGACGAACCCAAAAATGACCCAATTTTCCTGTGGAAGGGAGGCCCTATTTTGGAACATCTGATAGCGCCGCTGGTGGGTGACGCCTCGCCTGTGACCGTGATCGGCCTGTGCAAAAATGCGGGCAAGACCACCGCCATGCGCCGCCTGATGGCCGAGTTGGGGGAGGAGCGACTGGCCCTCACCTCGGTGGGCCGGGACGGAGAACGCACCGACCTGGTCACCGGGACAGAGAAACCCGACCTGTATCTGAAAGCAGGCGACCTGTTCGCCACCGCCCGGGCCATGCTCACCCTGTGTGACGCCACCCTGGAGGTGGTGGATCTCACCGACGTCATGACCCCTCTTGGTCCGGTGGCCATTTTCCGCACCCTGTCTGACGGCTATGTCCAGCTGGCCGGCCCCTCCGCCGCCGGGCAGCTGCGCCCCCTCACCGACCGCTTCATGGAGCTGGGGGCCCAGCGGGTGCTGATTGACGGCGCTGCCGGCCGCAAGTCCCTGGCAGGGGCCGGGGTGGAGGGCGTGGCCCTGCTGTGTACCGGTGCCTCTCTGGATCGCGACATGGACCTGGTGGTAGCGGAGACCGCCCACACCTGCTGGCTCTTTGCCCGAAAAGTCCCCGAGCAGGCCGGTCTGCGCTCCGCTCTGGAGGGGGTGGGGGACCGCTTTGCCCTGTTTGAGCTGGACGGTACGCCCCTGGAGCTGCCCCTGGACGAAAGCGGCGGCCCCAAGTGGAACAAACTGCCCCGCCGGCCTCTGGCAGTGTGGGCGGCAGGCGGCATTACCGATCCCCTGCTCAAGACTCTGGCCCGCCGGGGGGCTCCCACCACCCTGGTCACCCAGGACGCCACCCATGTGCTGGCGGGCCGGTCGGCCCTGGACCTCTTCCTGCGCAGCGGCGGCCAGCTGGCCGTCCGCCGGGAGCTCACCATCGCCGCCGTGGCGGCCAACCCCTGGTCGGCCTACGGCTGGCACTTTGAACCGGACAAATTCATCTCCGCCCTGCGGCAGGCCATCGACCTGCCGGTGGTCAACGTGAAGGAGGATCAACATGGAACTGACGCATGAACTGCGGGAGCACGCGGGGCTGCAGTGGGTCCTGGACCGGCTGAGCCCCATGTCGCCCTTCGGCAAGGCTGCCGCCCGGGCACTCCGCTGGTACGGGCCGGGAGACGAGGCCGCCCTGGAGGAGGAGCTGGACAACGTCTCCCTGGCCATGGAGCTGTGGAACGCCGGCAGCACCGCCCCTCAGGATAACTCCTGCGGCTGCGCCCCGGTACGGCTGACGGAGGCGGAGCGGAAGGACGCCGCCACTGCCCTGCGGGGAGTGACCCGCTGCCTGCCCCTGTTTCACGACATCCGGGGCTCCTTCGACCGGGACCCCGGCGCTCCCTTTGACCTGGTGGAGCTCTTTGAGATCAAGCACTTCCTGGTTACCCTGGAGCAGCTGGTCCAGGCCTATGCCGCCCTGCCTCCCATGGCCGGGCTGACCTTCCCCTCCCTGTCTGAGGCTCTGGAACTGATGGATCCGGAGGGCCGCCGTCTGCCCACCTTCTCCATCGTCAACTCCTACCACAACGATCTGGCCCCCCTGCGGGCGGAGAAGGCCAAGCTGGAGAAGGCCATCCGCATGACCCAGGAGGAAAAGCGCGCTCCCCTGATGGAGAAGCGCCGGGTGCTGGCGGTGGAAGAGGATAAGCTTGAGCTGGAGGTTCGCCGGATGCTCACCGGCAAGCTGATGGCCTACAAGGATGCCTTCCTGGCCAACATGGAGGCTCTGGGCCGTCTGGACCTCATCGTGGCCAAGGCCAAGCTGGCCCTGCGCTACCACTGCGTCCGTCCCGTCCTCAGCAACGACAAGTCCATTACGCTCCGGGGCGTGCGCCATCCCCAGGTGGAGGAGGATCTGGCCCAGCGGGGCGAGGGCTTCACCCTGCTGGATCTGGACCTGAAGCCGGGCTGCACCGTCATCACCGGCGCCAATATGGGCGGTAAGACGGTGTCCCTGCGCTCCACCGTGCTCTCCCTGCTGCTGTGCCAGTGCGGCTTCTTCGTCTTTGCCCAGTCCGCTGCCCTGCCCCTGTTCCACCAGGTTGCCCTCATCCTGGCTGACAGCGGCCCGGGGGCCGGCGGCCTGTCCTCCTTCGGCAAGGAGGTCCACCTGCTGGACAACCTGCTGCGGGGTACAAAGGATCAGTTCTTCTTCGTGGCCCTGGACGAATTCGCCCGGGGCACCAACCCCCAGGAGGGCGCCGCCCTGGCCCGGGCTCTGGTCCGTCACCTGGGCAGCCTGGACTGCGTGGCCCTTATGACCACCCACTACGACGGCGTGTCCGACGTGGCCGGCGCCCACTACCAGGTGGCCGGTCTGGTGCGGGACATCAAGGGCGATGAAGGGGACGATCCCCGCAAGCGCATCGCCCGGCGGATGGACTACCGGCTCCTCCCCGCTCCCCCCGGAGCCCCTTGTCCCCGGGACGCCCTGCGGGTGTGCCGGCTGCTGAAACTGGACGATACCCTCATGGAGCTCTTCCAGGCAGATCTGTAACTTTTTCCTGCTCCGGCAGGCGGTCCAGGCCGTCTGCCGGTCTTTTTTGCTTTCCAGTTCTGGTTACTTTTTGGTAACCACCGTCCCGCTGTAGCGTACAAAAGTACACAGGACATAGAAAAATTTTGTGAGCCTAATTTTTTAAAAAATAGTTGACAAACCAAACCGGCTGGGTTATAGTGGATTTGTCAAAAGTGAATAACATGCATGGATAGAGGCGCGGAGCGCAAGGTAGCAAAGCAATGACAAGGGCCGGCGAGCCCGATGTGCTTTGTGAATGTCCGCTCCGCCGAAGGGGGACGTGAATCGTACAGCCCTCCCCCTGAGCCGTGGGCCCAGTGCTTACGGATTGTCATGAGTCACATGAAGCGCTATTTGTGTCTGAACGAGAGTTACCCCCTCCCGCGGACATGAGTAGTGTTTTTTTGTTCATGAAGCGCTATCTCGCCGGAGGACGATATCTCCTACCGGCGGGGTAGCTTAATTTTTTCGAGGAGGCGTGTCATGGAAAAGCTTATTATCACCGCGGCCATCTGCGGCGCAGAGGTCACCAAGGAGCATAACCCCGCTGTTCCCTACACCGTGGAAGAAATGGTCCGCGAGGCCAAGAGCGCCTTTGATGCCGGCGCCGCTGTCATCCACGTCCACGTCCGTGAGGACGACGGTACCCCCACCCAGGACCGTGAGCGGTTCCGCGTGGTGCTGGACGCCATCAAGGAAGCCTGCCCCGGCGTCATCCTGATCCCCTCCACCGGCGGCGCCACCGGCATGACCCCCGAGGAGCGGCTCCAGCCCACCGAGCTGTGCCCCGAGATGGCCACTCTGGACTGCGGCACCTGCAACTTCGGCGACGACATCTTCGTCAACGATATGCCCACCATGCGGGCCTTCGGCAAGCGGATGCTGGAGAACAACATCAAGCCCGAGTATGAGTGCTTCGAGATCGGCCACCTGGACACCATCGTGACCATGGCCAACAAGGGTCTGGTTCCCGGCGCTCCCATGCAGTTCAACTTCGTGCTGGGCGTGTCCGGCTGCACCCCCGCCACCGTGGGCAACCTGGACTACCTGGTCAAGCAGATCCCCGCCGGCTCCACCTGGACCGTCACCGGCATCGGCCGGGGCGCCTGGCCCATGGTCGCCGCCGGTATCGTGATGGGCGGCAACGTCCGCGTGGGCTTCGAGGACAACATCTACCTGGAGAAGGGCCACAAGGCTGCCTCCAACGGCGAGCTGGTAGCCAAGGTGGTCCGCCTGGCCAAGGAGCTGGGCCGCGAGATCGCCACCCCCGATGAGGCCCGGAAGATCCTCTCCCTGGCCTGATCCCATCGCTTCGTTTCTTATTTTTCTCCCCAACCATATATCTCCCCAACCAAACAAACCATTCAAAACAGGAGGAACGTTCTATGCAGAAGAAAGGCAACAAGTACGGCACTCACCGCGTCATCGAGCCCAAGGGTCTGCTGACCCAGGCCGCCAAGAAGATCGACAATACCATGGAGTGCTACTCCAATGAGATCCTGTGCGACGTGTCCGCGCTGAACATCGACTCCGCTTCCTTCACTCAGATCTATGAGGCCTGCGAGAAGGACCTGGCCAAGACCGAGCAGATGATCCTGGACATCGTGGGTGAGCGCGGCAAGATGCAGAACCCTGTCACCGGTTCCGGCGGCATGTTCATCGGCACCGTCCGCGAGATCGGCGAGGACCTGCAGGGCAAGATCGACCTGAAGGTGGGCGACAAGATCGCTTCTCTGGTGTCCCTGTCCCTGACTCCCCTGAAGATCAACAAGATCAAGGCCATCCACCCCGAGATCGACCGCGTGGATGTGGACGCCCAGGCTATCCTGTTTGAGTCCGGCCTGTATGCCAAGCTGCCCGACGACATGAGCGAGGAGCTGGCCCTGGCTGCTCTGGACGTGGCTGGTGCTCCCGCCCAGACCGCCAAGCTGGTGAAGCCCGGTGACTCCGTGCTCATCCTGGGCGGCGCCGGCAAGGGCGGCATGATGTGCTGCTACGAGGCCATGAAGCGCGTCGGCCCCACCGGCAACGTGGTGGCCCTGGTCATCTGCCAGGAGGACGCCGACCTGCTGAAGAGCATGAACCTGTGCCACCACGCCATCGTGGGCTCCGCCACCAACCCCACCGAGGTGCTGGAGAAGTCCCTGGCTGTCAACAACGGCAAGGAGTACGACGTCTCCATCCTGATCGTCAACGTGCCCGCCTGCGAGATGGCCGCCATCCTGCCCGTCCATGACAACGGCGTGGTGTACTTCTTCTCCATGGCCACCGATTTCGCCAAGGCCGCCCTGGGCGCCGAGGGCTGCGGCAAGGACGTCACCATGATCGTGGGCAACGGCTACACCAAGGACCACGCCGAGATCACCCTGTCCGAGCTGCGTGAGAATCCCCAGCTCAAGGCTTACTTCGAGAAGAAGTACCTGTAAGGTTATTCTGAGCTGTCTGTGCAGCTCGGACGCCAGCGTAGCTGGCCGCGCCTTTTGGCGCGCAGAACGCGCAGCGTTCCCGCAGGGGCGATTCATTCGCCCCGAGGATGTCAAATCCCGGGGCCCCCGCGCAATGGTACATTGCGTGGGGCGCTGCGTGAGAATCCCCAGCTCAAGGCTTACTTCGAGAAGAAATACCTGTAATTACCCCTTATCTCCTTAATACTTATTCTGTGACTTACCTGTCCCATCGACAGATGAGCTGATTGATGTGATCGTTCTGCGGCCGATGCGTCCGGCCCCGGTTCTGTCGGAGAAACTCTCCTCCCCAACCCTTTCTCCCCGTTCCGGTTTCCCGGTCCCTGACGCCTACGGATGGCGCATCCCCACACTGATTTAGAAAGGATGACCTTGTTATGGTAGAGTCCCGCCGTAAGATCCTGTTCCCCGATGTGACTGACGAGCAGTGGAACGACTGGCACTGGCAGGTCAAGAATCGCATCGAGACTCTGGAGGACCTGAAGAAGTATGTGGATCTGACCCCCGAGGAAGAGGAAGGCGTCAAGGCCTGCCTCGGCACCCTCCGCATGGCCATCACTCCTTACTATCTGTCCCTGATCCAGCCCGGCGATCCCCACGATCCCGTCCGGCTGCAGGCCGTCCCCACCGCCAAGGAGCTGCATCAGTCCCCCGCCGACCTGCTGGACCCTCTGCACGAGGATGAGGACTCCCCCGCTCCCGGTCTGACCCATCGCTATCCTGACCGCTGCCTGCTGCTGATCACTGACCAGTGCTCCATGTACTGCCGTCACTGCACCCGCCGCCGCTTCGCCGGTCAGAACGACGCCGGCCTGCCCGTGGATCAGGTCGATCAGGCCATCGAGTACATCCGCAACACTCCCCAGATCCGCGACGTGCTGCTCTCCGGCGGCGACGCCCTGCTGGTCAGCGACGAGCGTCTGGAGTACATCATCGCCAAGCTGCGCGAGATCCCCCACGTGGAGATCGTCCGCATCGGCTCCCGTACTCCTGTGGTGCTGCCTCAGCGTATCACTCCCGAGCTGTGCAATATGCTGAAGAAGTATCACCCCATCTGGCTGAACACCCACTTCAACCATCCCAACGAGATCACCCCCGAGGCTGCCGCCGCCTGCGCCCGTCTGGCCGACGCCGGTATCCCCCTGGGCAACCAGAGCGTGCTGCTGGCCGGCATCAATGACTGCGTCTACACCATGAAGAAGCTGGTCAACGAGCTGGTCAAGATCCGCGTACGTCCCTACTACATCTATCAGTGCGACCTGTCCATGGGCCTGGAGCACTTCCGTACTCCCGTCAGCAAGGGCATCGAGATCATCGAGGGCCTGCGCGGCCACACCTCCGGCTACTGCGTGCCCACCTTCGTGGTGGACGCCCCCGGCGGCGGCGGCAAGACTCCCGTCATGCCTCAGTACGTCATCTCCCAGACCCCCAAGAAGGTCATCCTGCGCAACTACGAGGGCGTTATCACCACCTACACCGAGCCCGACCACTACACCGATTGTCAGTGCGACTACTGCACCGGCAAGAAGAAGAAGGAGCTCATGGGTGTGGCCGGTCTGGAGCGCGGCCAGGCTCTGTCCATGGAGCCCGCCGGCCTGGAGCGCCACAAGCGTTCTCATCACGAGGAGTAATCCAAACGGATACAGCGGATCGCCGCCTGCGGCGGCGATCCGCTTCCCCCCGTTTTTGAACTGACAAAGAATGGAAGTGATCGATGTTGGAATCCAAGCTGAACCTTGATTTTAAGCTGGTGGAACAGGCCCGCGCCCACGCTTCCCGGGTTGCGGACGACACCCAGCGTTTCATCGACGGCTGCACCACCGTGGCCGTGGAGCGTACCATCTGCCGTCTGCTGGGCATTGATGGTGTGGACGCCGCTGACGTGCCCCTGCCCAACGTGGTTGTGGAGCACCTGATGGACAAGGGCGCTCTGCCCCAGGGCGCCGCTTTCTGGATCGGCAACGCTATGGTGGAGACCGGTAAGGATCCCCAGGCCATTGCCGAGGACGTTGCCAACGACAAGCTGGACCTGACTGCTCTGCCCACCCACGGTGAGGCCGAGATTCATGCCGCTCTGGACCCCATCGTGGAGGAGAGCCTCTCCAAGATCCGCGCCCGCCGCAAGCGCCGCGAGGACTTCATCGCCACCCACGGCGGCGAGAAGCAGGGCCCCTGGATCTACCTGATCGTGGCCACCGGCAACATCTATGAGGACGTGGTGCAGGCTACCGCCGCCGCCCGCCAGGGCGCCGACGTCATCGCCGTTATCCGTACCACCGGCCAGTCCCTGCTGGACTACGTGCCTTACGGCGCCACCACTGAGGGCTTCGGCGGCACCTACGCCACTCAGGAGAACTTCCGCCTGATGCGCGAGGCCATGGACAAGGTGGGCGAGGAGCTGGGCCGTTACATCCGCGTGTGTAACTACTGCTCCGGCCTGTGTATGCCCGAGATCGCCGCCATGGGCGCTTTCGAGGGCCTGGACGTGATGCTGAACGACGCTCTGTACGGCATCCTGTTCCGCGACATCAACATGCAGCGCACCCTGGTGGACCAGTCCTTCTCCCGTGCCATCAACGCCTATGCCGGCGTTGTCATCAACACCGGTGAGGACAACTACCTGACCACCGCCGACGCTGTGGAAGAGGCTCACACCGTGCTGGCCTCCCAGTTCCTCAACGAGGCCTTTGCCCTGCGGGCCGGCCTGCCTGAGGAGCAGATGGGTCTGGGTCACGCCTTCGAGATCGACCCCGACGTGGAGAACGGCTTCCTGTACGAGCTGGCCCAGGCCGAGATGGCCCGGGAGATCTTCCCCAACGCTCCCCTGAAGTACATGCCTCCCACCAAGTTCATGACCGGCAACATCTTCCGCGGCCATGTTCAGGACGCCCTGTTCAACATGGTGACCATCCTGACCAACCAGAAGATCCACCTGCTGGGCATGATGACCGAGGCCATTCATACTCCTTTCCTGTCCGATCGTTTCCTGGCCATCCAGAATGCTCAGTACATCTTCCGTACCATGCACGATCTGGGCAGCGAGATCACCTTCAAGGACGGCGGCATCATGCAGAACCGTGCTGCCGACGTGCTGCACAAGGCTACCGATCTGCTGGGCCAGATCGAGCAGCTGGGCATTTTTGAAACCCTGGAGCGGGGCATCTTTGCCGACATCAAGCGTCCTCGGGACGGCGGCAAGGGCCTGGACGGCGTCGTGACCAAGGCCGCCGGGTACTTCAACCCCTTCCTTGAGCCCATGATGAAAGGGGGTGCCGGCAAATGAGTTCCGGACTGTATCAGATTCGTGACAAAGACCTGGACACCACTCTGGACCTGACCCGGCTGAAACCCTACGGTGACACCATGAATGACGGCAAGGTGCAGCTCTCCTTCACCCTGCCTGTCAAGGACGACGACAAGGGCGCCGCGGCTGCCGTGCTGATGGCCCAGAAGATGGGTCTGGCCGATCCAAACGTGGCTCTCCGTCAGAAGCTGGACGAGACCTTCACCTTCTATGTGGTGTACGGCTCTCTGACCCACTCTATCAACTACAATGAGATCGTGGTGCAGACCGTGGCCGACGAGGCCATGGGCATGGACGAGACCGACGAGTTCCTGAAGGAGCGCCTGGGCCGCAAGCTGGTAGTGGTGGGCGCCTCCACCGGTACCGACGCTCACACCGTGGGCATCGACGCCATCATGAACCGCAAGGGCTTTGCCGGCCACTACGGCCTGGAGCGCTATGAGATGATCGAGGCCTACAACCTGGGCTCTCAGGTGCCCAACGAGGAGTTCCTCCGCAAGGCTGCCGAGGTCAACGCCGACGTGCTGCTGGTGTCCCAGACCGTGACCCAGAAGGACGTCCACATCCAGAACCTCACCGAGCTCATCGAGCTGGCCGAGGCCGAGGGCGTCCGCGAGAAGTACATCTTCTGCTGCGGCGGCGCCCGCATCACCCACGCTCTGGCCAAGGAGCTGGGCTATGACGCCGGCTTTGGCGCCGGCACCTACGCCGACGATGTGGCCACTTTCTGTGCCAAGGAAATGGTCCGCCGTCTGGGCAAGTGATTGATTCGTTTTCTCCTCTTTTTCCCCTCTTTTCTCTGTAGGACGACGGGGCCCCAAACGGGGCCCCGTCGTTCATTTTGCGGGATATTGCAAAAGCGCCGGGGCATTGGCCCCGGCGCTTTCTTACCTTATATATATAATGTTACAGTCCCAGCCAGGCCTTCAGATCAGCAAGATCCTCCGCCACATGGTCCAGGGGCAGGCCGCTGCCCTCAAAGTCCTGCCGGGTGGTAGTACCGTTGAGAACGGCACAGAAGTGAGTACCCGCCCGGTGGGCCGTCTCGGCGTCGATGAGGGTGTCTCCGCAGTAGAGCACCTCCTCCGGCTTCAGGCCCAGCGCCTCCACGGCCGCCAGCAGCCCCTGTGGGTCCGGCTTGGGCCGGTCCACCTTATCACCGCCGGTGAGGGACACCAGGTACTGGCGCACCCCTCTGGCCTCCAGCACCGCGGTCAGAGTGTCGGTCCGCTTGGTGCTCACCACACCTGCCGGGATGTCCGCTTTCTTCAGGGCGGCAAGCAGCTCCGCCGCACCGGGGAAGAGGCGGGTCACCTCTACCTGGAGGGGACCGGCCTTCTCGGTGTACAGCTTGCGGAACAGAGCCCGCTGCTCGGGCCGGTCGTCCCCGGAGATCGTGGTGTAGCCATCCTCCAGCGTCATGCCGATGGTATGGCGCACAGCCTCCCGCTGGGGCTCCGCCAGCCCCATTTTTTCAAAGGCATACCGGAAGCCGGTGACAATGGCCTCGGTAGCATCTCCCAGGGTATAGTCAAAATCAAAAAATACTCCTCGAAAACCCATGGTTCCTCCCAAAATCATTCGTATTGTTTCCGGCCCGTGGTGCTGGGAATGTGCAGCTCATCCCGGTACTTGGCCACCGTGCGCCGGGACAGAGGGCAGCCCTGAGCGGTCATCAGCTCGCACAGCTTCTGGTCGGACAGAGGCTTTTTCTTATCCTCCCCGGCAATGAGCTTTTTCAGCAGGGCCTTGGCCGCGTCGGGAGAGGCGGCGTCATCGCTGCCCGCCCCCAGACTGCGGGAGAAGAAGTAGCTCAGGGGATAGACACCCATGGAGCACTGAATATACTTGTCCTTTACCGCCCGGCTCACCGTGGACTCGTGGACGCCGATACGCCCCGCCACGTCGGCCAGGGACATGGGCACCAGATGGCCCGGCCCCTGCCGGAAGAAGGCCTCCTGGAGCTCCAGGATGCAGCTGGCGCAGGACATAAGGGTGGAGCGGCGCTGCTCGATGGCGTGGACCATCCACTTGGCCTGCTTCACCTTGCCGTTGAGGTAGTCCTTCACCTGCTGGTCGTCGCTCTCCTTCAGCAGGCGGGTGTAGTACCCGCTGATCCCCAGAGTGGGAAAATAGTAATCGTTGGTCAACAGCTCGAAGTGGTCGGGAAAGCTGACCACGATGATATCAGGATTGATGTAGGTGAGATTCTCCCGGGCGGCAAATCCGGTGCCCGGCCGGGGATTGAGGGTGCGGATATGCTCACAGGCAGTGCGCACCTCCTCAGGGGTGACCTTCAGCTCCCGGGCAATGAGGCCGTAGCGGCTCTTGGACAGGGCGTCCAGCTGGCTCTCCACGATGCGCACCGCCAGCTCGTCCACCGGGGTACGTCGGATGAGCTGGAGCTTCAGGCACTCGGACAGATCCCGTGCCCCCACGCCTGCAGGCTCCAGAGACTGCACGGCTGCCAGGGCCTCCTCCATCAGCTCCACAGAAGCGCCGTAGTCGGCGGCCAGGGCCTCCAAAGGCTCGTCCAGCCAGCCGTTGGCGTTGAGGCTCTCCACCAGAAAGGTACCGGCCTCCATCACCTCCGGCGGCAGATCCAGCACCTTGAGCTGGGAGAGCACATAATAATAGAGATTGTCCTCCCGGTCCTCCATGGTACCGTAGTTGCCCAGCCGGTCGTCGTCCTCCTCGGTGTCCTGCTGATGGTAATAGCGGTTCTGGGGGTCGGTGGACTCCAGCCACTCCAGCTTGCGGCGGAGCTGGTCAGTCTCGTCCGCCCTGTCGTAGCGCTCCTCCGGCTCCAGCACCGGGTTTTCCTGCACCGCTTCCTCAATATACTCCAGCAGCTCCTGAGACCCCATCTGCAGGATCTCCATGGACTGCATCATCTGGGGAGAGAGGGTCTGTATCTGTTTTTGTGTCAGGTTCAATTCCAAGGTAGCTTCCTCCCTTCGCCCATTTTCGCGGTTTCTCGGAAGAAAGTATATCATGGAACCGGCCGGAATTTCAACATCTCATCCTGTAGAAAAATCACACATCCGGCTTCAGCAGCTGTCCCGCCCCGTAGCGCAGGCATCGGCGCAGCCGGGACTCTCCCCGCTTGATGTTGCGGGATACCGTGGACTTGTCCACCCCCGTCAGTTCGGCGATCTGCCGCATGTTCAGTCCCTTCTGGTAGTAGAGCACCATGCACTCCCGCTGCCGGGGCGTGATGTCCTCCTGGATGGCCAGCATCACGTTGCGGCGCAGCCGCCCCATCTGTTCGGCATTGTCCTCCGACATGGCCTGACTGTAGACCGCCATATCCGCCGCAAAATCCTTGCCCCTTCTATACCGTGTACCGGACATTGCAGTGATACCCCCTGTCGTAGTAGCGCTCGCACAGCACCGCCAAATCCCGGGCCTCCCGCCACATGGTCTCCAGATGACGGATCCGCTCCTCCAGCAAACGGCGGGTATGCTCATCCGTCTCCGCGGTCCTCCGGTCCTCCAGCAGCCGTACACGCTGGCGCAAGGTGGCCGCCCCCACCCGATATTGTACCGATAACTCCTGTAATGTCATTGCCCTTCCCCTTTTCTCTGTCTCTAAACTCCGCCTGGCAGCACGGGCACACTTCCCGCTCCTCCCCATACAGCTCCCCGCCGCAGAGGCGGCACCACCCTGTCGGCGGCATCCGCTGCATGTCCCGCAGCGGGTCTGTCCACACGCGTGGTTGGATACCCACTCCTCCCCAAAATTTTTTGAAAAAAATCTGTTTTTCTCTTGACAAATCCCCTTCTCCCTGATAAAATAACATTCGCTGTGGACGAGCTGGTATGCTGGTGTAGCTCAGTTGGTAGAGCAGTTGATTTGTAATCAACCGGTCGGGGGTTCGAGTCCGTCCACCAGCTCCATCAAGTTCATATGGAGGAGTTCCCGAGTGGCCAAAGGGGGCAGACTGTAAATCTGTTGCGATTCGCTTCGGTGGTTCGAATCCACCCTCCTCCACCAAAAATGTCTCGCCAAGCGGCGGGGCATTTTTTATTTCCCCCAATCTGATGCCCCGCCAGCCGGCGGGGCATTTTTCACCTCCCTCACGCCCCCTTTGGAGAATTTAATCTCCGATTGGTGATAAACTCATCCAGATATGGAACTTTCGTTCCATTGCACGGTTATAATAACACCAAACGGAGATAAAAGTCAATCATTTTTTGTCGAAGCATGTTGCGTTTGGTGATAAAATGTGGTAGAATAGACCCACAAATTGGACAGGAGGGAAAACGGTATGGAGCAGGAGAGCACCTTCGGCGCCCGTCTGCGCAGCCTGATGGAGGAGTCCGGCCTCAGCTATGAGCATCTGGGGGACCGGCTGAATATGAATCCCCAGACCCTGAACCGCTATGTCCTGGGCCAGCGTGAGCCCAAAATCGGCACCGCTGCCGCCATTGCCCGCTCCCTGGGGGTGGACCCGCTGTGGCTGCAGGGGTTCAACGTCCCCCGCCAGCCTCCCTGCCCTGCCCACCGGGAGCCGGTGGTCCCCATTCTTGGGGTCATCCGGGCGGGTACCCCCATTCTGGCAAGCCAGCAGATCGAGGGCTACGCCGCCGCCGACGTGCCCGACCCGGAGGAGCACTTCTATCTGCGGGTCACCGGTGACAGCATGATCAATGCCGGCATCCGGGACGGGGACCTGGTGCTCATCCGGCGGCAGTCCACGGCGGAAAACGGCCAGATCGTGGCCTGCCTGGTGGACGGAGAGGACGCCACCCTGAAGCGCTTCCGCTGCCAGAAGGGCATGGTGATCCTCCAGCCGGAAAATCCCTACTATGAGCCCAAGATCATCCCCCTGCGGGACTTTGAGCAGGGGCTGGCCCGCATCGTCGGCGTAGCCGTCAAGCTGGTGCGGGAACTCTGACAAAGGAGCGATACCATGCTGACCGATGACTGGATGCTGCGGCAGGTGGACGGGCTGGCCCGTTCTCTGTCCAAGCTGGTCCTGAAAAAGGACTCCCCCGACTACCTCCCTACCGGCGCAGAAGAGGACACCGCCCTGGATACCCTCCACCTCCGGCTGGTAGAGCTGCTGGCCGCCGGCGATGTGGGAGCCGGCGAGGATCTGCTCTTTCAGGAGAGCGACTGGAGCGACCTGCGCTATCTGGAGGTGGCGGTGGACTTCTACACCCGGGCCAACGCCCTCACCGACCAGCAGCTGGACCAGGCCGGCTTTGACCGGCAGGAGCTGCAGGAGGGCCTGCAGGAGCTGGCCCAGCGCTACGGGGTCGTCTTATGACCTGGATACCCCGGCACAACGGCACAGACCACAAAAAAGCGGCGGACGCATAGCGTCCGCCGCTTTTGTCATGATCTCCGTTCCTGCCGGTACTGCTCCATCTCCAGCTCGTCCTTGATCTCCAGGCCCCGCTCGCCGGCCAGGCCCTCCACATGGTGGGTAAACTCGTGGGCCAGGGTGGTATAGAGTTCCTCCTCCCATTCCTCTTCGGTCCACCGCTCCCACTTGGCCTGCTCGGCAAAGGAGCCGTAATAGAGATTGATATACTTGCCCATCATGTCGTTGCAATACTCGCCCATAATGTAGATATCGCCGCCCTCCGGGTCCTTTTTGGCCTCGGGCAGCAGGGAGATGCCTCCGTTCAGGTCCCGGTAGAACTCCTCGGGGAACTCCTCCGCCATCTGGTCCAGCAGGTCACCCACCTCATCAAAGCTGAGGATCATACCGTTCCCTCCTTGGGCTTCTTCATGGTCAGGGAGATGCGCTTTTTCTTCTCGTCCACATCCAGCACCCACACGGTGACGATATCTCCCACGGCGCACACCTCGCTGGGATGGCGCACCCGGCGATTGGACAGCTGGGAGATGTGGACCAGACCGTCCTGATGGACACCGATATCCACAAACACGCCAAAGTCGATGACGTTGCGCACCGTACCGGTGAGTTCCATCCCCGGGCGTAGGTCCTTCATCTCCATCACGTCGGTGCGCAGGATAGGCTTGGGCAGCTCGTCCCGGGGGTCACGGCCCGGCTTGAGCAGTTCCTTCACAATATCCTCCAGGGTAGGCAGGCCCACGCCGCAGGCCTCTGCCGCCTTCTCTCTGCCGCAGGCCTGTACCCGCTGGTCCAGTTCTCCGATGACCCCCGCCGCCACGTCCTTCAGAGTGTAACCGCACAGCTCCAGCAGCTTCTGGGCCGCCTCATAGCTCTCCGGGTGGACGCCGGTGTGGTCCAGCACGTTTTTGCTTTCGGGCACCCGCAGGAAGCCGGCGCACTGCTCAAAGGCCTTGGGCCCCAGCTTGGGCACCTTGAGTACTCCCTTCCGGGTGGTGAAGGCTCCGTTCTCCTCCCGGTACTTGACGATATTCTTGGCAGTAGTGTTGTTCAGCCCCGCCACATAGGCCAGCAGGGGCGCGGAGGCGGTGTTCAGGTCCACACCCACCGCGTTAACGCAGTCCTCTACCACGCCTCCCAGAGTCTCGCCCAGCCGGGCCTGGGGCATGTCGTGCTGGTACTGGCCCACGCCGATGGACTTGGGATCAATCTTCACCAGCTCGGCCAGGGGGTCCTGGAGCCGCCGTGCGATGGACACGGCGCTTCTCAGATTCACATCGTAGTCGGGGAACTCCTCGGCGGCTAGCTTGGAGGCGGAATATACCGAGGCTCCCGCCTCGTTGACGATCATGTAGCTTACCCCGCCCCCCAGCTTGCGGATCATCTCCACCGCCATCTGCTCGGTCTCCCGGCTAGCGGTGCCATTGCCGATGGCGATGTGGGCCACCCCGTGTTTGCGGATAAGCCTGGACAGGATATCAATGGCTTCCTGCTTTTTCTTTTCATTAAAGGTGGGGTATACCACCGCCGTGTCCAGCACCTTGCCGGTGCCGTCCACCACCGCCACCTTGCAGCCGTTACGGTAGCCCGGGTCCAGGCCCATGGTGACAAAGCCCTTCACCGGCGGCTGCATCAGCAGAGGCTTCAGGTTGAGGCCGAAGTTGTGGATGGCTCCCTCGTTGGCCTGCTCGGTAAGGGTATTGCGGATCTCCCGCTCCAGGGAGGGCCTGAGCAGCCGGTCCCAGGCGTCGTCCGCCGCCGCCCGGACAAATTCCATGGCCGCCCGGCCTGGCACCACAGCCCGGCGCACCGCGATGCGGGCGGTCTCGCCGTCCAGTTCCACCCCAACCTTCAGGATATCCTCCCGCTCGCCCCGGTTGATGGCCAGCACCTGATGGCCCATGGCCTTCCCCACCGGAGTCTGAAAATCGTAGTACAGGCGGTAGACACTGTCCTCCGGCTCCTTGTCCACCGCTTTGGAGACCAGCATGCCCCGGCGAAGATAGAGCTCCCGCAGGCTCTTGCGGACAGCAGCGTCGTCAGAGATGGCCTCAGCGATGATGTCGCTGGCCCCCTGGAGGGCGTCCTCCACCGTCTCCACACCCTTCTCCGGATCCACATACCCCTCGGCCAGGGTCTGGGGCTCCACCGGGGCGCCCATGGCAAACAGAGCCATGGCCAGGGGCTCCAGCCCCTTTTCCTTAGCCATGGTGGCCCGGGTGCGCCGCTTGGGCTTGTAGGGCAGGTATAGGTCCTCCACCTCCGCCAGGGTGGCCGCCCCGTCAATGGCGGCGGCCAGCTCCTCGGTCAGCCTGCCCTGGGCCTCAATGGTGCTTTTGACCTCTTCCCGCCGCTTGTCCAGATTGCGCAGGTATTGCAGCCGGTCGGCCAGGGTGCGCAGGGTGGTGTCGTCCATGGCCCCGTGGAGCTCCTTGCGGTAGCGGGCAATAAAGGGAATGGTGTTGCCCTCGTCAATGAGGGTCACCACGTTCTGAATGTATGTCTCCTTCTGGCCCAGTTCTTTGGCCAGGATCTGAATGATGGTATCCATACGGTTCTCCTTTGCACAGGATTGTAACCAATATTTTACCCGTTTTTGCCCCGCAAGTCCAGCATATCCCCTTGCTTTCCGCCGTCCACCTGTGTAAGATCAGTGAGAAAGGGAGGAGAAGCGCCATGAATCAGCAGCTTTGCGAGATAGACCGCGCCATTGAGGAACTGACCGCTGCCCAGGCCCGCCACGCCAAACTCACCGCCCAGATGGATGAGCTGTACCGCCAGCGGGAAGAACGGCAGGCCAGGGTGGAGGAAACCGCCAGGGTGTTCCGGAAAGAACAGGACGATGTGGATCAGCTGGAAAAGGGGGGACTGCGCGCCCTGCTGCTCTCCCTCACCGGGGATAGGAAGGAGCGGCTGGACCGGGAACGCCGGGAGGCTCTGGCCGCCAAATTTCAATACGACCAGGCCAGATCCGACCTGGAATATCTGGAAGCAAAGCTGACCGACCTGATCCGGGAGCGGGACGGGCTGACCTGTTCACCCCGGAAGGTGGAACAGCTGCTGGCAGAGAAGGCGGAGCTCATCAAATCCATGGGCGGCCAGCGGGGCGCCCGGCTGGCGGAGCTGGACGGGCAGCTAAGTGAACTGAGACACCAGCAAAAAGAGCTGAACGAGGCCATCTCCGCCGGGCAGAATGTCAAGCGCCTGCTGGGTTATGTCCAGGACAACCTGGACGCCGCTCGTGGCTTTGGTACCTGGGATATGCTGGGGGGCGGTCTCATTGTCAACATGGCCAAGCACGACCATTTGGACAGCGCACAGTCCAGCATCCGGGCGGCCCAGCGGGCCCTGTGCGACTTCCGCACCGAGCTGGCCGACATCAGCGATATCCAGGTCCCCAACATCCAGATCGGTCCCTTCGCCACCTTTGCCGACTATTTTTTTGACGATATTTTTTCCGACTGGTTTGTCCAGTCCGGCATCAAAAAGGCCCAGGAACGAGTCTCCGAGATCCGCATGAAGCTGACCGCCGCCCTCCGCGCCCTGGACACCGCCGCCCAGGAACTGGAGGCCCGCCGCGCTCCCCTGGATGCAGAACGGGAGGAGCTGCTGACTACCGAAACCCTCTGACCACAAAAAAGCCGGCCTGCCCCCAAGGGCAGGCCGGCTTTGCCTGTATCGGTTGTGTTAAACGGTGGCAAGCCGGTACACTGTAGTGTGCCGGTATTCCTCTCCCGCCCGCAGGATAGGGCTGGGGAAGGCATTGTGGTGGATGGCGTCCGGCCATCCCTGGGTCTCCAGGCAGAAGGCCGACCGGGGGCCGTACATCGCCCCGTCCTTACCCGGGTCGCCATCCAGATAGTTGGCGGTATAGAGCTGGAGGCCGGGCTGGGTGGTATAGCACTCCAGGCACAAGCCGCCGCCCATGGCACGGGCCGCCAGTCCCAGAGCGGACACCGGCAGGGTGCGCAGCACAAAATTGTGGTCATAGCCGTTGCCCAGGGTCAGCTGGGGATGCTCCATAGCCAGTCCCTGCAAAAACTCCCGGGGGATGCGCAGATCAAAGGGGGTGCCCTCCACCGCCAGCAGAGCGCCGGTGGGGGTGCTGTCGGCGTCGTTCTCTGTAATGGCGCTGGCATAGATCTGGATCCGCTGCCCCTCCAGGGAGCCGTGGGCATGGCCCATCAGGTTGAAGTAACTGTGGTTGGTCAGATTGCAGAGGGTGTCCTTGTCGCTCCTGGCCCAGTAGTCCAGGGTGAGGGCCCCGTCGGCAGTCAGGTCATAGCTTACCCGCACCTCCAGGGTACCGGGAAAGCCCTCCTCCCCGTCGGGGCTGGTGTGGGTCAGCTCCAGCTTCCCCTCATGGATCCGGGCCTCCCATACCGCCTGGTTAAAGCCCCGGATGCCGCCGTGGAGACAGTTTGGGCCGTTGTTTACCGCCAGGGTATAGTGCTGCCCATTCAGATCAAAGGCTGCCCCGCCGATACGGTTGGCCACCCGGCCCACCAGGGCGCCGAAGTACTTGTCCTGCTTCTCGTAATCGGCCAGGGTGTCACACCCCAGCACCACATCCCGGTCGTCTGCCAGAAAGCTGCGGAGGATACCGCCGTAGGTCAGGATTTTTACCGTATAGCTGCCCGCCACCGCGGTCCACTGGTCCACCTGCTCCCCCCCGGCAGTCACGCCAAAGGGTTCTCTTGTCCACTCAGCCATCATGCAACGCCTTTCTCTGGGGACAAAAGCCGCTGTTTCGGCCCTGTCCCGGTATTCATATTTCGGTTGTAATGATAGCACATTTTCAGTTCCCTGCCAACAGTCATGATCTTGGTCTCCCTTCTAAAACGCAAAAAAGGACCGGAACTCCTTTGGAGTTCCGGTCCTCTTTTCACATATCATGCGGCTTGCGCTGCCTCGAATCAGCCGATGCCGCCCCAGGCGATGCCCAGCACGAAGCAGAGCACGCACAGAGGAACAAAGACATACTTGCCGAAGGGGAGGAACCATCCGCCCACAGGCTTGGGCGAACCCTCGTTGACGGCAGCCAGAGCGGTATCCTTCTTCATGACCCAGAAGTACATAATACCGGCGGTGAGCGCACCCAGCGGCAGGATGTAGATGGAGACCATGTCCATCCACTGGGAGGTCCAGGGCTGGATGAGCAGGGCTACCACCACGCCCACAACATGGATGAGGCCGACCGCCATCCAACGCTTCAGGTGCAACTGCTGCTGGAGGAAGTTGACGGGAGTCTCAAACAGGTTGATAACCGAGGAGACGCCGGCAAAGAGGATGGCCACATAGAAGAAAATCACGATCAGTCTGGCAATGCCGCCCATGCTGTTGAACACGGGGAGCACATAGATGAACATCAGGCCGGGGCCACCGTTGCCCAGGTCCACCGTGCCGGTGGAGGCCATGGCGGGGATGATGACCAGCATGGCCAGCAGGGCGCAGGAGGTATCCAGAATGGCGCAGATGATTGCGGACTGGCGGATCTTCACATCCTTGCCCAGGTAGGAGCCGTACACCACGGAGCCGGAGCCTGCCACCGACAGGGAGAAGAAGCACTGGCCGAAGGCGTAGACCCACACCTCGGGATTGAGCAGGCCCTTGGGGTCCAAGGTAAAGATGTAGCTGTAGCCGCCGGAGGTGCCGGGAATGAAGATCATAACCACAGCCAACACCACGAAGAGGGCGTACAGGATGGGGAGCATGATCTTGCAGGAGGCCTCAATGCCGCCGGAGACGCCGGCCAGCATGATGAGCAGGGAGACCACGATGCCGATAATGATCCACAGGTTGTTGGCGCCGCCGGTAGAGAAGGTCATCTGCAAGGCCTCGGGCAGGCTATCTGCCTCAGGGGCCACAGCACCAAAAGTGCCGCCGATGACGTTCATGTCGGTGCCCATAGCGGTCAACTCGCCGGTAATGGCCATTTTGACGTAGTAGAACACCCAGCCCATGACCACGGAGTAGCCGATGGCCAGCAACAGGGAACCCAGCACGGGAACGCCGCCAATCCACTCACCCAAACGTCTGGAATGTCCGCCGTTCTCCATGGCCTTGCCAAAAGCGCCGGAGGGGCCGCTCTTGGCCCAGCGGCCCAAGGAGAACTCCTCCATCATACCGGACTGGCAGATGATGACCGCGAAGATGAAGTAGGGGATCAGAAAGGTCAAACCGCCGTACCGGGAGACCAGCATGGGGAAGCGCCACACGTTCGCCATGCCCACGCAGGAGCCCACAGCGGCCATGATAAAGCCAAATTGGGACTTAAAGCCATCTTGATTTTGCAGCGTATCGGGAGTTGCCATAAATTACACCTCTCATTCTCCCGCCGCCGTTCCCGGAGGAGCGGCAACGGGACAAAACCTTTGCATTGCAAAAGAGACGGCGCCCAACAAACGGACTATTCTGTTTGTTGGGCGCCGGTCCCGCCAGATTGGCCGCATCGTTACCACGTCATGCAGTCACGCGAAATTGTCCAGAATTTGGGGGGAAGATCTTACTTCTCCTCGTTGGGGTAGGGCTCCAGGAAAGCGTGGAAGTGACGCATGGGGAGCTTGTGGCCCCAGACGATGCGCATGTTGGGGATGGACTCGCGGTCCTTGTACAGCTGAGCCACAGCGGCGATGACGTAGTCCAGGTGCTCCTTGGTCAGGCGGCTGCGGTCGATGGCGAAGCGGACCACGTTGGCCAGCTCAGCCTGCTGCTCGGGGGTCTTCAGGTCGTACTCCATGGAGAAGTCGCCCAGCTCGGACACACGGATACCATAGCGGCGGATCAGCTCCAGGGAGAAGCCGGTGCCGGCGAAGGTGGTGTGATCGCGCTTGCCGTCGAAGAACTCGTCCATGTTGATGTACACAGCGTGGCCGCCGGCGGGCAGAACGACACCCTTAACGCCGTTCTTGTAGAAGCCCTGAGCCAGGTACTCACACTGCATGGCACGGTCATGCTGATAGTTGAAGTCGCAGGACTCATAGAGGCCGGCGGCCAGAGCCATGATGTCACGGCCGGACATGCCGCCGTAGGAGTCGTTGCCGTAGCAGGAGATCTGCTTGACCTTGATGAGCACGCCCACGTCGGTCTTCACAGTGCCGTCCTCGTTGAAGTCGGAGAACTTCTTCCAGAACAGGCCCTTGTCGCGGAAGGCCAGCATGCCGCCCATGTTGGCGTGGCCGTCCTTCTTGGCGGACATGGTGAAGGCGTCACAGTAGGAGAACATCTCGGTGGCGATCTCAGCGATGGACTTGTCGGCGTAGCCTTCCTCGTTCATCTTGATGTAGTAGGCGTTCTCAGCCCAGCGAGCCACGTCGAAGACCAGAGGAATGTCATACTTGTGGGCCACGCGGTTGATCTCGCGGATGTTGGCCATGGAGACAGGCTGACCGCAGATCGGGTTGTTGGTGATACAAGTGAAGATCAGGGGCACGTTCTCCACGCCCACGGCGTTGATCAGCTGCTCCAGCTTCTCGATGTCCATGTTGCCCTTGAAGGGGTTCTTCTCGTACTTGCCGCCCTCGGGGATCTCGTACAGCAGCTCCTTGTTGTACAGGTTACGGGGAATGGAGCCCATCTGCTTGATGTTGCCCTCGGTGGTGTCGAAGTGACCGTTGGAGGGGATGGTGAAGACCTTGCCGGGATGACGGGCAGTCAGGATCTTCTTCACGATCTCCATCAGCACGGACTCAGCGGCACGGCCCTGCTGGATGATGAAGGCGTTGGGGCGCTCCATCTGCTTGGCGCCGCCGTTGAACAGGCCGCCCTCGTACTCGCAGAGGAACAGCTCGTCCATCATCTTCTCCAGGTCGCGGCAGTCGGTGCGGACCAGGTCGATGCTCTTCTTCCAGTTCTTCTCGCCGCCGCGCTCAAAGATGTCGCGGAAGGTGTCCAGCAGGACATAGTAACCGGTGTTGCGGCCATAGGCCTCATCACCCAGGAACAGGGTAGCCCACTGCTGGTTGGTCATGGCGGTAGTGCCGGAGTCAGACAGCATGTCGACGGTCAGCAGGCCGGAGGGGAAGGAGAACTCGTTCCAGTGGGTGGCATTCAGGGCACGCTCACGCTGCTCAACAGTGGCCTGGGGCAGGTCGCGCACCGCAAATGCGCAGTGCTGGGGCATCTCAACATCCTGAGCCAGAGGGTAGTGCTTCACATTCTTGTCCATTTTGTTTACCTCCATAATTTTAGGCGCTTGGCGCCATCATTTTATTAGAGGATACCCCGGTCGTCGGGAGCCGGCCTTTCCGGCTCCTGCAACAGGCGGACAGTAACCTTTCCGAATGTTGTGTACGTGCAGGGCTGTGTGGCTTACTTAACTGCGATGACCTCGATCTCCACGAGGGCGTCCTTGGGAAGACGGGCAACCTCAACAGCGGAGCGAGCGGGATAGCCGCCCTCGCCGAAGAAGGTGGCGTACACCTCGTTCATGGCGCCGAAGTTGTTCATATCGCTGAGGAAAACGGTGGTCTTAACGACCTTGTCCATGCCCAGGCCGGCCTCGGCCAGGATGGACTTCACGTTGGTGAGAGACTGACGGGTCTGCTCCGCGATGCCCTCGGGGAACGCGCCGGTGGCGGGATCGATGGGCAGCTGGCCGGAAGTGATGACCAGATTGTCGATCTCAACAGCCTGAGCGTAGGGGCCGATGGCGGCGGGAGCCTTATCAGTGTTGATAATTTTCTTCATTTTGCTAACCTCCCTTCTTTTTTCCGAGATAAATTTATCACCGTCGGACCCAAATGTCAACCACTTTTTGTTTATTTTATGCTAACAAACATTTTGACAACCTTCTTTTTTGGCAGTTTGTTAGAAACATCGGCAAAGTGCTCAGAATTTTTTCTCATTTCTTGTGAGAAATTATTATTAAAACTTTTTGCGCACCTCTCAAAAATAAGGTATACTATAGATAACTATCAGTGATCCTGCGGCACGTACCATCGCCGCACCCCCCCAAAAAAGGATTGAGGTGATCGTATGGGCAGCGCACTGCTTTCCTATTATGTAAGGCTGACGGAGTTTCTGGGCCGCGTTCTGGGTCCGGACTACGAGGTTGCGCTCCATGACCTGACGGACAACCATTGCTCCATCATTGCCATCGCCAACAACCATGTCAGCGGCCGGGAAGTGGGGGCGCCCCTGACGAATGTTGCTTTAAAGGTGCTGAAGGACAAAAGCTACGAACAGACCGATTACATGCTCCATTACCCCGGGGTGTCCGCCTCCGGGAAGTCGCTGCGCTCCTCCACCCTGTTTATCAAGGACGGGGAAGAGCTGGTGGGTATGCTGTGCATCAACTTTGACGACAGCCATTTCCGGTCGGTCAGCGAACAGATTCTCCAGCTGTGCCACCCCAACAGCTTTGTGGAAACCAGCTTTCAGTTTGACGAGGGGCGGATGAACGACATCCGGCAAAATTCCGCCGCAGCGGAACGCTTCCATAATTCCATCCACGGTGTGGCCGGCGATGCGGTCTCCCGGGAGCTGAGCCAAATGGGTCTCACCGCCGACCGGCTCACCGCCGACGAGCGGCTGGGCATCGTGGCCGCGCTGGAGCCCCAGGGCATCTTCCTCCTGAAGGGCGCGGTCAAGGAGGTGGCGGACACCCTGCAATGCTCCCAGGCCACCATTTACCGCTATCTGTCCCAGGTTCGCAAGGACTCCTCCGAATCCACAGAAACGGACAATTAAATAAAAATACGGCAGGATCGAAACGATCCTGCCGTATTTTTATTTGAGAACCACTCAGCCGCACAGGTCAATGATGGCCTGGGCAAAAATCTTGGCGGCGGTCAGCTGGTCGGCGATGCAGGTGTGCTCGTCGGGACCGTGCATGTTGCCGTTGAAGCCGGGCATGGCGCAGCCGAAAGCCACGCCGCCGGGGATCTCATGGACATAGGTTCCGCCGCCGATGGCCAGGCACTCCCCCTTGTTGCCGGTGTACTGCTCGTAGCACTTGAGCAGGGTGGTCACCAGCGGGGTGTCGGCGGGGGTGTAGTGGGGCTCCTGCATGCCGCCCTCGGCGGCAAAGCCGAACTTGGCAAAGGAGGCCTCGGTGACCTTTTTGCAGTTATCCTCATTGGCGCACACCGGCACCCGGCTGTCAAACTGGCCGGACAGGCCGGTGTCGCTCATCTCCAGCAGAGAGAAGGCCAGGGTCAGGGGGCCGGACATCTCGTCGGCCTGGGCGATGCCCAGGGCCTTGCCGGCGCAGTCGCCGTGGGGGAACAGGGCATTGAGAACGTGGAGGGCGGCGGTGGAGCCCACCTTGGCCAGAGGAAGGGCACACAGCAGATGGATCAGGCCGGTGATGGCGTTGACGCCCTCCTCCGGGGTGGAGGCGTGGGCGCCCTTGCCCTTGCACAGAATGTGCAGGTCATCCCCCTGCTGGGTCAGCTCATAGGTGACGCCGGTCTCAGCGGCGGCTGTCTCACAGTAGGGGCGGGCCGCCTCGTCGGACAGCCCTGCCACCACGCAGGAGGCCTCGGGAGGCAG
Source organism: Flavonifractor sp. An82 (assembly GCF_002159265.1). Taxonomy (GTDB): domain Bacteria; phylum Bacillota; class Clostridia; order Oscillospirales; family Oscillospiraceae; genus Flavonifractor. The sequence continues at coordinate 108,954 of NZ_NFHG01000004.1, read as the reverse complement.
TACGTTGATGCGGAAGCCGCCGTGGAATTCGGTCACCCGGGGGGTGGCGCTCTCCGCCGCCCAGGTCTTGGTGAACACCGGCTTGTAGCTGCCCTTCTCCAGGTTGATCACGGGGAACTCGCCGTCGGGAGAGAAGGTGCAGGGGGCGTAGGGCTCCTTATTATAATAGTAGGCGATGTCCTCCGAGCCACTCTCCTCGTCGGTGCCCAGCAGCAGGCGGACGTTCTTCTTCAGGGGCACGCCCAGGTCGCGGACGGCCTGCATGGCCAGCAGGGCGGCCACCGCGGGGCCCTTGTCATCATCGGTGCCCCGCCCATACAGCATGCCGTCCACCTCGATGGGCTTATAGGGCTGGGTCACCGTCCAGCCGGTGCCCTCCCCCACCACGTCCAGGTGGCACAGGATGTGGAGCTGGGTCTCCTGGTCGTTGAAGTCCACAGCACCCACGTAGTTGTCGTAGTTCTTGGTAGCAAAGCCCAGCTCTCCGGCCAGCTTCAGAGCTTCCGCCAGGGCGGCGGCAGGGCCGGGGCCAAAGGGCATGCCGGGCTGAGCCTCCTCCCGGACGCTGCGGATGCGCACCAGCCGGGAGATACACTCCACCAGCTGCTGCCGGCGGGCCGGGTCGTCAAAATAGGCGTTGATCTTATCCTGATACATAGGTCTTAATCCTCCTTTGGTTGCTCCTCCTCACCGGCGGCTCCGGTGAGCTCTCCCAGGTATTTGTACACCGTGTACCGGGACACCTGGAGCCGCTTGGCCACAAAGGGCACCGACTTGCGGAAGGAGAAGGCGTTTTTCTGGTCCAGCAGGGCGATGATCTTCATCCGGTCCCGCTTGGTCAGGGCGTTCACCGGCTTGCCCACCGCCGCCAGACACTCCTCAAAGATCTGGGTCAGCTGGCCCTCCCCGCCGTGCCACATGGCGCTTTGCAGGTCGGCCTCGGCGCTCATCAGGTCCACCAGGATGCGGTTGGCGTACACCAGAGAGCTGTAGTCAAAGTTGATGCCCAGGGCCAGGTTGAAGTCCTCCCCGATAAGGTGGAAGGTGCTGCTTTTGATCTGCTGGCCCGAGGGGGTGGTGGCGTACAGGTTGACAAAGTCGGTGACCAGAGCGTCCCGGTCCAACTCCTTGGCGGTACCCAGGATATCCATGGTGGAGCCTACCGTCCGCCCGGACACATGGCCGTTATAAATGGACAGAATGGGGTGTCTGGGGTCCCCCATGTCGTGGACCAGAGTCTCGCAGGTGGAGCCGAACATCTCCGCGATCCCCCGGGCTGTGCGGTCCAGAAATTCAAAGGCTTCCTCCCGATCCATTGGTTCACTTCCTCTTTCTTTTGGATTCCAGTCCAGATTGTACCCTCAACGGCAGCAAATTGCAAGGCTTTAAGCCTGGCGGTAGCTCTGAAACTTGCCCAGCACCGCCTCCAGCTCAGCCGGGGTCAGATTCACCCCGCCGCCGGCCTGCTTGGTGTAGTAGTAGACCTTGGCCAGAAACTCCAGCTGCTGGGCAGCGTCAAAGGCAAAGGACAGGCTGCCTCCCACCGCCAGCAGGCCGTGATTGCCCAGCAGGCAGGCGTTGTACTCCTCCCCCATGCCCTCCCAGGCCGCCTCGGCCAGCTCCAGGGAGCCGAAGGGATAGTAGGGGATGCAGGGCACCTGCCGCCCGGCATAGGCCACCAGATAGTGGACCGGTTCAATGGGCCAGCGCAGACAGGAGAGCACGGTGGCAAAGGTGGAGTGGGTGTGGACCACCCCGTTCACATCCTGCCGCCGCTGGTAGAACAGCCGGTGGAGGTCCAGCTCGCTGGAGGGTTTCCGCTTACCCTCCACTACCTTACCCTCCAGGTCGGTGACCACCACGTCCTCCGGCGTGGTGAGGAAATAATCCATGCCGGAGGGGCTGATGGCCATAAGGCCGCTCTCCCGGTCAAATACGCTGAGGTTGCCGAAGGTACCGTCGGTCAGGCCGGTGGTGACCAGGCGTTTGCCGTACTCCACCACCAGCTCCCGCTGCTCCTGTAACAGCATACACAAGACTTCCTTTCCATATCCGCTTTCTTTCAAGCATACGGAAAATGAACGTCCAAGTCAAGCCTTGCATTGACATCGGGCACCCCCGCGCATAAAATGGACACAGATAAGGAGGACGTCCCTATGACCATGGAAACCTTGCGCTTTGCCCTGAGCGGCGTTGCCGCTTACCGACACATTCTGGATACCCCCCAGCTCCGCCTGGTCCGCTCCCTGCTGGACAAGCTGGCCCGACAGGACAGCGCCGGCGCCGCGGAGGATTACGCCGCCCTGTTTTTCGCCCTGCGGGCGGACCACTACACCGGCCTGGGGGAGTGGCTCCACGACCAGCTGCGTTACACCGAATCCCCCTACGCCCGCCTGGCCGAGGAGGGAGGCTCCGACCCCGCCCTGGAGGGAGCGGCCCGCCGGGATGTGGAGCTCTTTGCCCAGCTGTGCAAGCTGGACTGCGGCCGGCTCATCTCCGCCATGGCGGAGCAGGCGGGCGCCGCCCTGCTGCCGGTGCTGGAGGGTCTGCCCCGCTGGCCCGCCGGCTGCCCCTTTACCTTTGAGGAGCTGACCGATTTCTACCGCACCCACGGCTCCGGGCTCTTTGCCCGCAGCCGGGCCTTCCTGTGGGAGGACGGGGAGCTCTTCCCGGTGGACCAGCCCGACTGCCCCGGCCCCGACGAGATGCTGGGCTACGAGCTCCAGCGGGATCAGGTCATTGCCAACACCCAGGCCCTGCTGGAGGGCCACCACGTCAACAACGTGCTTCTCTTTGGCGACAGCGGCACCGGCAAGTCGGCCACGGTGAAAAGCCTGCTCTCCCGGCCCGGCTTTGAGGATCTGCGGCTCATTGAGGTACAGAAGGAGGGACTGGCTGACATGCCCCGGCTCATCCGCACCCTGGGGGGACGGCGGCTCAAGTTCATCTTGTTCATCGACGATCTGGCCTTTGACCAGGACGACACCACCTATTCCGTCATGAAGACCATTCTGGAGGGCGGCCTGGAGCGCCGTCCCGCCAACGTGGCCATCTACGCCACCTCCAACCGCCGCCATCTGGTGCGGCAGACCTTCTCCGACCGGGCAGGGGACGAGGTGGACGCCATCGAGACCATCCAGGAAAAAACCTCCCTGGCCGAGCGCTTCGGCCTGCGTATCCCCTATCTGGCCCTGAACAAGGCCGACTTCCTGGACCTGGTGGAGCGGATGGCCGCCCAGTCCGGCATCACCATGGACAAACAGGCCCTGCGCACCGGCGCCGACCGCTGGGAGATGCGCCACCCGGGCCGGACACCCAGAACCGCCAAGCAGTACATCGCCAGCCTCAGTCTGGCATAAACCATCCATGCCCCACCACAAGGAAAGGAGTATCCCTATGAAAAGAAACCTGCTGAAAAAGATCCTGGCCGGACTGATGTCCGCCGCCCTGCTCTCCCTTCCCGCTCTGGCGGCAGAGCCCCAGCAGCCCGCCTCCTGGGCCGTCAGTCAGCTGGCCGACAGCTACGCTCTGGGGCTGGTGGACGACAACTACACCACCTACATCCAGAGCCCGGTGACCATGGAGCAGCTGGAATCCATGGCCGACGTGGTAGCCGCCAAGCTGGCCCTGCTGGAGCTGGACCAGCGCGCGGCGGACGCCGTGGGTCTGGTGGTGGACACCACCCGTGGCGGCGTCATGAACGCCCTCTATCAGGAGGCTGCCGCCTACGAACTGCCTGACGTGGAGAATGGGACCGTGGATTTCCTCACCGGTCTGGGGGTCGTCCAGGGGGATTCCGCCGGTGATCTGGCGCTGGAGCGCACCTGTACCTATCAGGAGGCCATGGTCATGGCCAACCGGCTGATCCTGGCAGTTTACGATCAGCAGGACGCCGGCTCCAGAGGTCTGCTGTGGAAGGCCACCAACGGGAATAATACCCTGTACCTGCTGGGCACCATACATCTGGACCGGGACAACGTCTATCCTCTCCACAGATCCCTGCGGGACGCCATCCAGGCCTCCGAGGAGGTCATTTTTGAGCTGGATCTGAACGACCAGGAGGGCATCGCCCTGCTCCAGAGCATGCAGACCTACAGCGACGGCACCACCCTGGCCGACCACATCAGCCCCGAGCTCTATCAGCGGGTGCAGTCCGCCGCCGCGGCCCTGGGCATGGAAGCCGGCGCGCTGGACATCTACAAGCCCTGGGCTCTTGCCTCCACCTTCTCCACCCTCAGTATGATGGACGACTCCACCAGCAGCAACGCCATGGCCATCGACAGCTATGTGAACGCCGCGGCGGTCAACTCCGGCAAGGCCATCGGCGCGGTGGAGACCTACGCCTTCCAGGGCGGCATCTTTGATGGGCTTTCCGCCGAATATCAGGAGGCCTACCTGGACTCCGCCCTGTCCGCTCTGGAGGCCGCCTTGTCCGGCACCAGCTCTCCTGAAATGGAGGAAGCCCTCCAGCAGCAGGAGGAAATGCTCTCCGGCATGTTTGCCGCCTGGAAGGACCGGGACCCGGAGGCCTTTTCCCAGGTCTATGGCAAGGAGGCCATCATCAACAGCACCGACGAGCTTAATTCCAAGCTCTTTACCGAGCGGGACCCCGGCATGATCCAGGCCGCCGCCAACTATCTGGAGACTGAGGGGAACCACACCTACTTCCTGGCGGTGGGCGCCGGCCACATGGTGGACCCCGGCGGCATTGTCAGCGGTCTGCGTGAACTGGGCTATACCGTGGAGCTGGTCCCCTGACTCTGGAAAGGAGTATCCCATGATCCTGAAAGGAACCTTTCTCCACACCCCCGCCCTGGGGGCGCTGGAGATCCGGCCCAACGCCTTTTTGATCACCGACCGCGCCAGGGTGGTGGGACTGTACGACACTCTGCCCCCGGAATATGAGGGACAGCCGGTGACCGACTGGGGGGACGCCCTCATCATCCCCGCCTTTACCGACCTGCACATCCACGCCCCCCAGATCATCAACCGGGGCATCGGCTACGACAAGGAGCTGCTGCCCTGGCTGGAGACCTACACCTTCCCGGCGGAGGGCCGCTTCGGGGACCTCTCCTTTGCCGAGCGGGCGTGGAAGGCCTTCCTCAATCACCTGTGGGCGGTAGGTACCCTGCGTTTCTCCGCCTTTACCACCATCCACAAGGAGGCCGCCTGGCGCCTGATGGAGCTGACCGAGCAATCCGGTCTCCGGGGCCTCATCGGCAAGGTGAACATGGACCGCAACTCCCCTGACGATTTAAAGGAGGACACCATGGCCTCCCTGGCGGACACGGAGGAACTGATCTGCCGCAGCCGGGAGGAGCTGCGCCACACCGGCTTCATCCTCACCCCCCGGTTCGTCCCCTCCACCACCCCCATGCTGATGGACGGCCTGGGCGTCCTTGCGGAGCGGTACGCCCTGCCTGTCCAGTCCCATCTGTCGGAAAACCCCAGCGAGGTGGCCTGGGTGGCCCAGCTTCACCCGGATATCCCCACCTACACCCAGGTCTATGAAGATTACGGCCTGCTGCCCCGGGGCAGGACCATTATGGCCCACGCCATCCACCTGTCCGACAGAGAGAAGGATCTGCTGCGGGAGAAGGAGGTCATGCTGGCCCACTGCGCCCTGTCCAACACCAACCTGTCCAGCGGCATCATGCCCCTGCGGCAGAACCTGAGCCTGGGCCTGCGGTGCTGCGTGGCCAGCGACGTGGCCGGCGGCCACACCGCCAACCTGGCTCGCAGCATCACTGCCACCGTGCAGACCTCCAAGCTAAACTGGCTCCATCATCCCGACCAGTCTTCCCTCTCTCTGACAGAGGCCTTCTATCTGGCCACCCGGGGAGCGGGCTCCTTCTTCGGGGACGTGGGGGCCTTCCTGCCCGGCTTTGACTTTGACGCCCTGGTGCTCCGCCCCTCTGCGCTGGACGCCCTGGTGGAGCGCACCCCCTTTGAGCGGCTGGAACAGTTCCTCTATGACGGGGACGATCGGAACATTGCCGCCCGCTACTGCGCCGGTTCCCTGGTGGAACAGCCCTTCCCGGAATTGGAACTGGCCTGATTCTCTGTAAAACGCAAAACCCGTTGTTTTATCCAAGTCGGATAAAACAACGGGTTTTCATTTTTCTTACCGATACCGGTCCACTACAGAGCACATCTTGTCCCAGCAGGCCTCCATATCGGCCACCAGCTTGAACTGGGTGCGGCACCGGTCCAGGTTCTGGCCGGGCCGGTGGATGCGGAAGTAGTGGTCCCCCTCCAGATAGTCGGTGAGGAAGCGGATGCCGCACTCCAGGGTGATGAGCCGGGCGCCCCAGGGCAGGTAGTCCAGCTCGGCGGGGGTAAAGGCCCCCTCTGCTCCCTCCAGGAAGCCCCGGGTGTAGGCGTCAAAGAGGTTTAAGTCAAAATTCACCTTGTCCAGGTCGGTCTCGTCCTCGGCGCAGTGGTTGGCCCCGAACCGGATGGAGTCGCCGAAGTCGTTGATGGACAGGCCGGGCATCACGGTATCCAGGTCGATGACGCATACCGCCTCGCCGGTGGTCCGGTCCAGCAGCACATTGTTCAGCTTGGTGTCGTTGTGGGTGACCCGCAGGGGCAGCTCTCCGCTGCGCAGGGCCTGGAGCACCACGGAGCAATCCCCCTCACGGGCGGCCACAAAGGCCAGCTCAGGGCCCACATCCTTCACCCGGCCCATGGGGTCGGCGGCCACCACTTCCTTCAGCTTTGCCAACCGGGCCTCGGTGTCATGGAAGTGGGGAATGGTCTCATACAGGGTGTCCGCGGGATAGTCCTTCAGCATCCGCTGGAACTTGCCAAAGGCCCGGGCCGAGGCGGCAAACCGCTCCGGGGTATCGGCGGACTGGAGGCACATGGTACCCTCCAGGAAGGGATACACCCGCCAGGCGCCCCCCTCCGGATCGGTATAGAAGCATCTGCCGTCCCTGGCCTGACACAGGGAAAGGGTCTCCCGCTCCGGGTCGCCCCCCTGGGCGGCGATCTCCTTTTTCAGATGGCTGGTCACCCCGGCGATGTTGGCCATCACCTGCTCGGGATGGTGGAAGGCGCTGGGGGAGATCCGCTGAAGGATGAACCGGCGGCAGGGGTCCTCCCCCGGCTGGGTATGGACGCAGAAGGTGTCGTTGATATGGCCGGAGCCGAAGCGCACGGCCCCCACCACCTGGCCGCCGAAGTCAAAGGCATCCAAAGCCTTCTGTAAGTACTGTTCAGCAGGCGCCATTGGTACACGCTCCCCACAGATCATCGGGATAGAGTCCGGCCCGGGTCATGGCTTTGACGGCCGCCACCACCACCGGCTTGTCCTCCCGGTAGGTGACGCCGTACCACTTGTCGGCGCTGCGCAGCACCTTCACCCGGGCCTTGCCCTCCTCCAGCAGCTGGGTCACCACGCTGGGCAGGAAGTACTCCCCTTTCTCCGGGTTTTCCGCCAGGGTCTTGTCCAGGAAGGCGGGGAACCGGGCCTGGGCCTCGGTGAGGAAGCTGTTCGTGAAGCCCCACAGGTTCATGGACACGATGGTATCGCCGCTGAGGTGGGTCCAGGTGGCCCCGTCATCTTCGGTATAGCGGGCGTCCTCCCCGTCCTTCTCAATGTGGGTATGCTCCACCACCTCTTTCAGGTAGTGGTCCCCCTCCTCGGCACACACGCCCCGGGCCACATGGCCGTGCTCGGTGACGGTATTGCCCAGGCGGTAGCCCACCATGGCGTACTCATAGCAGCCGGGCTGGTCGGGATGGCTCTCCAGGTACTGGTAGATCTCCCTAAAAGCCTGGGGGCCATAGTAGTCGTCGGAGTTGATGACAGCAAAGGGGCCATCCACAATCTTCCGGGCGGCCAGCACCGCGTGGCAGGTACCCCAGGGCTTCACCCGGCCGGCGGGCACGGCGTAGCCCTCGGGCAGGTCGTCCAGCTCCTGGTAGGCGTACTTCACGTCAATGACCTTGCTGAGCCGGTCGCCGATGGCGGCCTTGAAGGTATCCTCGATCTGGTGCTTGATGACAAACACCACCGTCTCAAATCCCGCCCGTCGGGCGTCATAGATGGAGTAGTCAATGATCATCTGACCGTGGCCCCCCACGGGGTCGATCTGCTTGAGACCGCCGTAGCGGCTGCCCATGCCGGCGGCCATGACCACAAGAACAGGCTTCTTCATGCCTCTGTTTCCTTCCTTCCTCTCCCCCGTCCGGTTCCTTGCCTGCCGGTCCAAAGGGGGGAAATGGTAATAGAATAGTAGGATTTTCCGCTGAGATTCGGCTTTTTCAACCGATCTTATTTATTATATACGTCTGAACTGCGATGTGCAACCGCTGAAAGGGCAGATATCGCTGTTTTTTCCATATCTGGCCTTATTAAAAAAGCGATATGTGACACTTTAATCAGGTCAGTTTCTCTGTTATACTGCACCCAACGATATTGAAAAGGAAGTGCGGTTTTTGAAACGGATCGTCAGTATTCAGGACATCTCCTGTGTGGGCAAGTGCTCCCTGACGGTGGCCCTGCCTATCATTTCGGCCATGGGGGTGGAGTGCTCCATTCTTCCCACGGCGGTGCTGTCCACCCACACCATGTTCTCCGGCTTTACCTGCAAGGATCTCACCGACCAGATCTCCCCCATTGCCGCCCACTGGCAGGAGCGTGAGCTGGGCTTTGACGCCATCTACACCGGCTATCTGGCCTCCGCCCAGCAGATCGACGACGTGTCCGCCTTCTTCGACGCCTTTCGCCGGGAAGGCAGCCTCATTGTGGTGGACCCGGTGATGGCGGACAACGGTAAGCTCTACCCCGCCTTCGGCCCCGACTTCCCCGCCCAGATGGCCAGAGTGTGCGCCAAGGCCGACCTGATCCTCCCCAACCTCACCGAAGCCAGCCTGCTCACCGGCCTGCCCTACCGCACCGAACAGGACGAGGACTATATCAAGGAGATGCTCCAGGCTCTGGCCGCTCTGGGGCCCCGGTACGTGGCCCTCACCGGCGTCAGCTTTGAGCCGGGCAAGCTGGGCGTCATGTACTACGACAAGGAGACCGGCGTATACGGCAGCTACTTTGCCGACCACCTGCCCGCCAGCTTCCACGGCACCGGCGACGTGTTCGCCTCCACCTGCGTGGGCGGCCTCATGCGGGGCATGGCGCTGGGGGACGCCCTGGCTCTGGCCGCCGATTACACGGTGGAATCCATCCGGATGACCCTGGATACCCCCGACGCCAACTGGTACGGCGTTGAATTTGAGCGAGCCATCCCCTATCTGGTCCGGCGGCTCGATTGATCCTCCAAATGAAAAGCAGCCCCTGCCGCATGGCAGGGGCTGCTTTTTATGCTTGGGAAGGGGCGGGCCTTACACAGGCTCGCTTACCACTTCAGCCTTGATCAGGTTGGTGGTACCGGACTTGCCCAGAGGCACACCGGCGGTGATGACCACGGTCTCACCGGGCTTCACGACGCCCTCCTTGCGGGCCACGTCCACAGCCAGGGAGAACATCCGGTCGGTGGAATCCACCTCGCCGGACAGCAGAGGCTTCACGCCCCAGGAAATGGCCAGCTGGCGGCGGGTAGACTCGCTCTGGCACAGGGCCACAATGGGGCAGGCGGGACGGAAGCGGGAGATCACCTTGGCGGTGTAGCCGGACTTGGTGGCGGCCAGGATGGCGGTGGCGTCCAGGTCCATAGCGGTCAGGCAGCAGGAGTGGGTGATGGCGTCGTTGATGCCGCCGATCTCGGGCAGCAGGTTGCGCTCCCGGAAGCGGCGCCAGTAGCTGATGGAGTTCTCAGCAGAGGTGACCACGTCCACCATGGTGTGGAGGGCGTCCACCGGGTACTTGCCGGAGGCGGTCTCGCCGGAGAGCATCACGCAGGAGGTGCCGTCAAACACGGCGTTGGCCACGTCGGACACCTCGGCACGGGTGGGCCGGGGATTGCGGATCATGGAGTCCAGCATCTGGGTGGCGGTGATGACGGGCTTGCCCTGACGGATGGTGGCCTTGATCATTCTCTTCTGGAGGATGGGCACCTCATGGGCGGGGATCTCCACGCCCAGGTCGCCCCGGGCCACCATGACGCCGTCGGCGGCCTCAAGGATGGACTCCAGGTTGTCCACGCCCTCCCGGTTCTCGATCTTGGCAATGATGCGGATGTTCTCGCCGCCCTCGTGCTTGCGCAGCTCGGCACGGATATCCTCCACGTCGCTGGCCTTCCGGACGAAGGAAGCGGCGATAAAGTCAAAGTCGTTCTCCGCGGCGAACTTCAGGTCGTCCTTGTCCTTGTCGGTCAGGGAGGGCAGCATGATGCTCACATCGGGGATGTTGATGGATTTATTGTTGGACAGGGGGCCGCCGTTTTCCACGGTGCAGAAGATGTTGTGTCCCTCCACCTTCTCCACCAGCAGCTCGATCAGACCGTCGTCCACCAGAATGCGGCAGCCGGGGCCCACTTCCTCATGCAGATTCAGATAGGTAACAGACACCTGCTTCTCGTTGCCCTCCACCTCGTCGGTGCTCAGCATAAAGCTCTGGCCCTTCTCCAGGGTGATGGGACCGCCCACAAAGGACTTGATACGGATCTCGGGTCCCTTGGTGTCCAGGATGGTGGCCACAGGGCGGCCCAGGGTATCCCGGACGGACTTCAGCATGGTCAGCCGGGCCAGCTGCTCGGCGTGGGTACCGTGAGAGAAGTTGAAGCGGGCAGCGTCCATGCCGCCCAGGATCAGCTGACGGATGGTCTCCTCATTGTCCACGGCGGGGCCCAAGGTGCAGATGATTTTTGTCTTTCTCATTTCCTACCTCCATAACAGGTATACAAATATGACTCTTCAAAACCGGGACTATCATACACCAATCTTTCCGTTTTGCATAGAGGTAATTTTCATTTTGCCCGATTTCCGGAGTTTTCCATCATAATTTTTTAGAAAAAGTTCTCAAAAATCAGCAAAAAAGGACTATCTCGCAACTTGGAGACAGTCCTTTTTTCTTGCTTTTTTTGCGTCTGTTTTGCTTTTTCAGGGTCTTTCCGCCTGTACTGCCCGGTTTTTCTTTCCGCCGCCCAGCCCAAGGGAGGCCAGGCAGAGGAGGGCCCCCAGACAGCCGGAGGCGATGCAGGCGACGAGCATCAGGTTGGCGCCCCCCAGATCCAGGGTCCAGCCGGCCAGCACGCCGCCCATCATGCCGCCCAGGCCGTTGGAGGCCACCATCATCACGGTCTGGCCCCGCACCCGGTCGGCCTCAGGCACCGACTCGTTGACGAAATATACCGACGCCGGAGTGAACAGGCCGTAGCCCAACACCTGGATGGGCTGCACCACCAGCACGCCCAGGCAGTTGAAGGTAAGCAGCAGCAGCACCCCTTTTAGCGTGCCGAAGATCATGCTCAGCAGCAGCAGCCTTCCGCTGCCCAGCCGCCGCAGCAGCTTTTGGAAGAAGAAAGCGGTGGGCAGCTCGGAGGCCCCCATGAGGAAGAGGGCGATGCCCAGATCGGCCTCGCTGCCTCCCCGGCTGGTGACGATGTTCACCAGGAAGTTGGACAGGGGCATGATGCCGGTCAGGCCTAAAAATACACCGGCCAGCATAAGGGTGAACCGGGGATTGCTGCGCAGCAGGGACAGGGCGGACTGGGGTTTGGGCCCCTCCTCCCCCGTCTGGCGGACCTTGCCCCGGTAGGCCGGATAGGTAGCCACCAGCAGGATCTCCAGCACCACCAGCACCAGATGGGTCACCAGGGTGCTCTCCAGCCCCAGACGTCCGGCCTGGAAGCCCAGCACCACACACACCACCGCGTAGGCCAGGGAGCCGATGCCCCGGCCCAGGCTGTAGCGGATGGGCACCCCCTCGTTGATGAACTGCACCGCCATGGCGTCCATCAGGGGATAGGAGGACACCTCCAGTCCGCCGATGACCACCCACACCAGGGTGGTCTCCCACAGGCCCATGCCCGGCGAAAGCCAGTACCACACCCCGGCAACCAGGGAGAGGGCCATGGAGATGGTGACGATATGCTTCAGGGGAAGCCGGGGATGGCGGTCAGCAAAGCCCCCCAGCAGGGGCTGGAACACAATACCCGCCAGACAGCGCACCGCCGTCATCAGTCCCGCTTCGCTGTTGGAGAAGCCACGCTCCAGCAGCAGGGCGGTCTGGTAGGCCACAATGGCGGCAAACATGGCCCAAAACCCCGCCTGCATGGCCATATAGTGATAGTCCAGCCGTCTGACCGACGGCCTCAGTTCCGTCATTTCCAATCTCTTATTCCGTCCCCTCAAAGGCAAACATGTTGTCCAGCCCTGTGGTGCTGGCGGTGTACAGGGTCATCACCAGATCGGGCTCCAGCCCCTCAATGGTCTCCATCAGGTCGCCCTGGAAATGGCGCAGGTCGATGGTGGTCAGCTCCGAGCAGGACAGGGCCAGGAAGGGAGCCAGGGCGCAGGAGAAGGACTCCCGCAGCAGCACGATCCTGGGGCCGTTGGGGTTTTTATGGTTGGTCATGGTGGCCAGGGCATAGTCTCCGCCGGAATAGTAGGTATAGGGGTTACCGTTGAACCAGTCCTTCTCCTCCACCCGCTCGGGGAAGCACACCGATTCATTGAAGGAGCCTGTCCGTTCAAAGTTGCTGGTGGGGCTGCTGTAGGTGAGGCTGGTCTCAAATTTGGGGGTATAGATGGTGAAATCGTCCACCCCCGCGTAGAGGGAGCCCACCCGCTTGCCCTGGCTGCCCAGGAAAAAGTCGTCCAGCACCGTAGTAGTCCAGTTGGAGGGCTGGGTCAGGTAGGTGGGGGTATGGAATCCGTACCGCTCATCCAGGATCTGGGCCAGATTCTGCCAGGCAAAGAAGGCGGCCTCCGGCTTCCAGTGGTGGTCGGTGTTGAAAAACCAGCCGGAATAGATACCGTTGCTCTCAAACATGGGCCGAAGGTCCACATAGGGCACATCCAGGGCCTCCAGCTCCGCCTGGAAGGTGTCGGCACACACATTGCCGAACTCCATCAGCCCCGTGGGCAGCATCTGGGTCCCCCGCTGGATCTTCTGGGGCGCGGTGACATAGAGGTAGGGGATGTCCGCCTCCTCCAGCTGTTCGGCAAAGTCTGCAGTCTGCCGGGCGTGGAGCTGGGCGCTGTCGGGGGTGTAGTCCGACGCGTTCACATTAACAAAGTTGATGGCTCCGGTGGTCAGCTTGGCCACCGTGTTGCCCTCCACCATGTCCTCCACCACCCGGCGGCCGGTGATCCGCTGTACTCCGCCGTAGAGCTGAATGAACAGATGATCCCGGTCCAGGTCCTGGTTGATGGCGGACTCAGCCCCCTCCAGCACCGCAGAGGGGTCCTTTTCCCTGACGAAGGTTTTCAGCAGGGTTTCAAAGCTGCCCTCCCGGCCGAAAAAAGAGGTGGCCAGCAGCAGAAGTCCCCCTGTCATCAGCAGCAGAAAGAGCACCGCCGTTATGGTATTGCGTCGATTCATGCCTTGGCTCCTTATCAGAAATTGAAGTAGATGAAGGGGTTATAGGTGCCCTTGATGATAAAGCTGGCGGACACCACGAAAATCACGGCCAGCACCAGGGCATAGCCCAGGTCCAGCAGCACCGGCCTGCGGGCGTCCGCCCACTTCCGCACCTTGAGGGCCACCGGCGTGGAGAAGACCGCCGCGGCGATGAGCACCGCCCAGTTCTCCCGCAGGTAGAGCAGCGCCTGATCCGGCCGCCCCGGCTGCCCCAGGCCGAACATGGACAGCAGGTACTGTCCCGCCTGGGTCAGACTGTCCGCCCGGAAGAGCACCCAGGCAAAATTCACCATCAGGAAGGTGAAGAGCCACTTGAGCCACACCGGCCAGCCCCGGCCCAGGCCGCAGAACTTTTCCAGCACCAGCAGCACGAAGTAGAACAGGCCCCAGCAGATAAAGGTCCAGTTGGCCCCGTGCCAGATGCCCGTAAAGAGCCACACCACAAACAGATTGCGCAGGTGCTTGGCCTTGGAGTTTACCCGGCTGCCCCCCAGGGGGAAATACACATAGTCCCGGAACCAGGTGGACAGGGAGATGTGCCACCGCCGCCAGAACTCGGTGATGGAGGTGGAGATGTAGGGATAGTTGAAGTTCTCCAGGAAGTGGAACCCAAACATCTTGCCCAGGCCGATGGCCATGTCCGAGTAGCCGGAGAAATCATAATAGATCTGGAAGGTGTAGCACAGGGCCCCCAGCCAGGCAAAGCCGGGGGTGATGGCGCTGCTGCCGAAGGCATGGTCGGCCACCACCGCCAGCTGATTGGACAGCAGCACCTTCTTGCCCAGGCCCACCACAAAGCGGGCGCACCCGGCGGAAAAGTCGGCCCAGTTCTCCTGCCGGTGGTCAATCTGCTGGGCCACCGTCTCATACTTCACGATGGGTCCGGCAATGAGCTGGGGGAAGAAGGAGATGTACAGCCCTACCTTGAGAGGGGAGCGCTGCACCTCCCCCCGGTCCCGGTGGACATCCAGCACATAGCTCAGGGCCTGGAAGGTGAAGAAGGAAATGCCGATGGGCAGCTCGATCACCGGCACCACCAGGTGCATCCCCAGGCCATTCAGAATACCCATGGTAAACATCAGATATTTGAATACAAACAGGATTCCAAAGTTGGCGGCCAGCGCCGCGATGATGGGCAGACGGCAGCTGCGGCCGGTCCGCTTGTTGCGGTCCACCCACAGGCCGAAGCCGTAGTTTGCCACAATGGACCCCATCATCACCAGCACGAACCAGGGCTCTCCCCAGGCGTAGAAGCCCAGGGAGGCCACCAGCAGAAAGACGTTCTGCCCCTGACGGAATTTACGCAGGGGCAGGTAATAGATCAGCAGTACCAGGGGCAGAAAGAGAAACAGGAAAATGGAACTGGAAAAAAGCACGCAGTTGCCTCCTTAATCAGTCAGGTAGCCGCTCCGCTCATCCGTTGTGGGCGGCGGGCACGATCTCGATCCAGTAGCCGTCCGGGTCCTCAATGAAATAGATGCCCATGGCGGGGTTCTCAAAGCAGACGCAGCCCATGGCCTTGTGGCGCTCCAGCAGCTCCTCGTAGCGGTCGGTGAGGAAGGCCAGGTGGAACTCCTGCTCCCCCAGGTCGTAGGGCTCGGTCCGGTCCCGCAGCCAGGTCAGTTCCAGCCGGAAGCCGGTCTCCCTGTCCCCCAGGTACACCAGCTTGAAAGAGCCGTCGGCGGCGTTTTTTTCAGACACCGGGGTCAGCTCCAGGGCCTCACGGTAAAAATCCAGGGACCGCTCCAGGTCCAGGACGTTGAAATTGAAGTGATTGAATTGCAGCATGGTGGTTCTCCTTGCTCTTTGTTTTACTCATGGTCCTCGTTGGCCTTTTTATTGATGAATTCAGGCCGCAGTTTACTATAAACGATTTTTTGCTCGCTGTACAGCCCATAATAGCCGGACAGCATGTAGGACACCGCCAGACACCCCGCGAACAGGCACAGGCTCTGGCCGGTGAACATACCCAGGCTGTCCCCGGCAAAGAGCTCCAGGGAGAGCAGCAGGGAGGTGATGGGGCAGTTGGTGACGCCGCAGAACACGCACACCATGCCCAGCCCTGCCCCAAAGGAGGGGTGGAGGCCCAGGATGGGGGCCACAGTGCAGCCGAAGGTGGCCCCGGTGAAGAACACCGGCACGATCTCGCCGCCCTTGAACCCCGCCCCCAGGGTGACGGTGGTGAAGAGCATCTTGAAGAAGAAGGCCTCCGGCCGGGCCTGTCCGCCGATGGCGGCGTGGATGATGGCCTCGCCGGCGCCGTTGTAGTCGTAAGTACCGGGATTCCACAGCCACACCAGGTAGGTCAGGGCGATGACCAGGCCGCCGCCCACAGCCGCCCGCACCAGATGGTTGGGCAGAAAGCGGTCGTACAGCTTGGGGGCGGCGTGCATCATCCGGCAGAAGAAAATGGACAGCAGGGCAAAGAGGATGCCCATGCCGATGACCTGCAGCAGGGTAAATGGGCTCAGGTTGGGGATGCCCTCCAGGGTAAAGGCGGTGGGAGGCACCTCAAAGGCCTGGGCCACCCACAGCCCGATGATGGAGGCCAGGACACAGGGCACGATGGCGGCGTAATAGAGCACCCCCACGCTGGTGACCTCCATGGCAAACATGGCGGCGGTCAGCGGGGTGCCGAAGAGGGCGGAAAAGGCGGCCGACATACCGCACATGGTGATGATGCGGCTGTCCTTGTCGTCCAGACGCATGAGCCGGCCCACCTTGGAGGAGATGGAGCCGCCGATCTGGAGGATCGCCCCCTCCCGTCCGGAGGAGCCGCCCACCAGGTGGGTGATCATGGTGGACACAAAAACCAGGGGCGCGGTGCGCAGGCGGAGGGGCTGATTCTCCCGCACCGCCACCAGCACAAAGTTGGTGCCCCGGTCCCCCTCCATGCCGCACGCCCGGTAGAGCAGCACAATGGCCAGGCCGCCCAGGGGGAGCAGCCAGAGCAGCCAGGGGTTTTCATGCCGCAGGTCGGTGACGGCGGAAAAGGCATAGTAAAAGGCTGTGGCCACACCGCCGCACAGCAGACCGCTGATCCCGCCGAAGATCAGCCATTTCGCAAAGGCGGCCGGGTGCTCCAGCCACCGGCGTCCCATCGGTTCTCCCATCTCTCTCACACTCCGGCGGCTCCCTATCCGGGAGCCGTTACTGTGGCGGGCCCGCCGCCCGCCCTGGGTTTCAGCCCCCATTATAACACGGATACCAACTTTTTTCCTTATCCTTATAGATTTTTTTCAATAGTGTGTTATACTAGTTCCATTATCTATACATCCAAGGAGGAGTTTGTTTTGTCACCCATATGGCCTCAGTTATTCCTTCAGGTTATACTTATTGCCATCAACGCCTATTTTGCCGCTACCGAGATCGCTGTGCTCTCCTTAAATGAAGGCTTTATCCGGAAGCAGGCGGAGGGCGGCGACCGCAAGGCCGCCAAACTGCTGCGGATCATTGAGGTCCCCACCAGCTTTCTCTCCACCATTCAAATCGGCATTACCCTGGCCGGTTTCCTGGGTTCCGCCTTTGCTGCCGACAATCTGTCCGAGCCCCTCGCCCAATGGGTAATATCCGTTTTTGACCTGACTGGGCCTGTCGTCGGCACGGTGCACACCTTGTCTGTCATTGTGGTCACCGTCATTCTCTCCTTCTTTACGCTGGTCTTCGGTGAACTGGTTCCCAAGCGGGTGGCCATGAAGAAGAGTGAAGAAGTGGCCCGATTTTCCTGTGGCGTGGTCAGTCTTCTGGCTGCGGTGATGCAGCCTCTCATCTGGCTGCTCACGGTTTCCACCAACGGCATTCTGTGGCTGTTCCGCATCAACCCCAACGAGGACGACGATGAGGTGTCCGAAGAGGGCCTGCGGATGCTCATTGACCTGAGCGAGGAAAAGGGCGCCATTGAGACCGAAGAGAAGGAAATGATCGAAAACATCTTCGAGTTCAACAACATGACCGCCGCCGACGTGATGGTCCACCGCACCGACATGGTCATGCTGTGGGCGGAGGACGCCAAGGAGGAGATCGAAAAAACCATTGAGGAGTCCGGCCTGTCCCGGTTCCCCGTCTATGAGGAGGACGCCGACGACATCATCGGCATCCTCTCCACCCGGGAGTGGCTCATCAACGCCCGGAAGCCCCAGCCCAAGCCCCTGCGGGAGCTGCTCCGTCCCCCCTATTTCGTGCCCCAGTCGGTGCGCACCGACCTGCTGTTCCGGGACATGCAGAGCCGCAAGGTCCACCTGTCCATCGTGGTGGACGAGTACGGCGGCACCGCCGGTCTGGTCACCATGGAGGACCTGCTGGAGGAGATCGTGGGCAACATTTACGACGAATTTGATCCCCAGGAGGACCTGGAGATCATCCCTCTGGGCGAAAACCGCTGGCGTGTGGCGGGCAGCGCCGAGCTGGAGGAGCTTTTTGAGGCCCTGGGCATGGAAATGCCGGAGGAGGAGGAATCGGAGACCCTGGGCGGTCTGGTGTATGCCCAGCTGTCGGTGATCCCCGAGGACGGCAGCCACCCCGAGGTGGACATCTACGGCCTTCATATCCGGGTGGAGGAGCTGTCCGAGCGCCGGGTGGAGTGGGCCACCGTCACCCGCACCGCCCCCGCCCCGGTGGAGGAGCCCGACCCAACCTGAATCTATCCGCACCTGCAGCGGGACGCCCACGGGCGTCCCGTTTTTCCTTGCAAAAGGCACCCTCAGACAGATCTTCCCTGTTTATTCCACAAAAAAATAGGTTTTATTTTGGGTAACATGTCTCTTGCACCGCCTCCTTTATGGTGCTAAACTATTTTTAGTGCTAAAAAATAATTTTTTGGAGGCGAACCACATGTCTCATACCGGACTGCTCCGGCGCTACCTCATTTTCTTCGCCGGTGTCCTTTGCTCGGCACTGGGCATCTCCCTGATCACCCTGGCAGGCATGGGTACCTCCGCGGTGTCCAGTCTGGCCTATGTGCTGACCTATGTGTTCCCCGGCGTTTCTCTGGGCACCTTTACCTTTGTGGTGAACTGCGTCATGCTGGGCGGCCAGATCCTGGTGCTGCGCAAGAAGTTCCAGCCCATCCAGCTGCTCCAGATCCCTGCCACCTTTGTGTTTTCCTGCTGCATCGACCTGTGGATGTCCCTGCTGTCCGGGCTGATCCCCCAGTCCTATGCCGGGCACTGGGTGGTGCTGCTGATGGGCTGCACCTGCCTGGGTCTGGGCGTGGCTCTGGAGGTCATTCCCAATGTGCTTATCCTCCCCTGCGAGGGCTTTGTCCGGGTGTGCAGCCAGGAGTTCCACTGGGACTTCGGCAAGACCAAGACCGGCTTTGACCTGACCATGGTGGCTGCCGCCACCCTGCTGTCCCTGCTGGACCTGGGGGCCATCTACGGCCTGCGGGAGGGTACCGTGGTGTGCGCTCTGACGGTGGGCTTTATCTCCCGGTTCTTCTGCAAGCGTCTGGCCTTCCTGGTGAAGAAGCCCGAGCAGAAGCAGCTGGTCCGCGCCGACGCCTCCGCTGCATAAACGATCAATAAAAAAACAGCTGCAAGCCATGGGCTTGCAGCTGTTTTTTTATTGATCTTATTTCAGCCGGTTCAGAATGACCTGAGCCGCCTTCACGCCGGAGGCGCCCGCCTGAGCCAGACCACGGGTGACGCCCGCACCGTCGTTCCCACGGGGCCAAGGCCCCGCGGGAGCCCTGATGATTTAATTCGCACGGCGGAAATGAATCCCGCCGGCGGCAATGCTTCGCATTGTGTAGGCTCCGGGCGGGCTTACTTCAGCCGGTTCAGAATCACCTGAGCCGCCTTCACGCCGGAGGCGCCCGCCTGGGCCAGACCACGGGTGACGCCCGCGCCGTCGCCAACGGCAAAGAAGCCGGGCAGGGAGGTCTCCAGCTCACCGGACAGGGCCAGCCGGGCGGAGTAGAACTTGACCTCCGCGCCGTAGAGCAGGGTGTCGTAGTTGGCGGTACCGGGAGCGATCTTGTCCAGCTGGTAGATCATCTCAATGATATCGTCCAGCTGCCGCTTGGGCAGAGCCAGGGACAGGTCGCCGGGGACGGCGGCGGTGAGGGTGGGCCGGACGAAGGACTTGCTCATCCGGTGCTCGTTGGTGCGGATGCCGCTGACCAGGTCGCCAAAGCGCTGGACCAGCACGCCGCCGGCCAGCATGTTGCTCAGGGAGGCGATGTGCTTGCCGTAACGGTAGGGCTCGTTGAAGGGCTGGGTGAACCGGTTGGACACCAGCAGAGCGAAGTTCGTATTCTCACTTTGGAGGGCGGGGTCGGAGTAGGAGTGACCGTTGACGGTATTGATGCCCTCCACGTTTTCCGCCACCACATGGCCGTAGGGATTCATGCAGAAGGTACGCACCTGATCGCCGTACTGCTTGGTACGGTACACCAGCTTGGACTCGTACACCACGTCGGTGATATGCTCAAAGACCTTGGCGGGCAGCTCCACCCGCACACCGATGTCCACCTGGTTGTTGATGAGCTGGATGCCCAGCTCCTTGCACTGGTTGGAGAACCACTCGGCGCCCGAGCGGCCGGGGCCGGCGATGAGCCAGGTGCAGTCGATCTCGTCCCCCTTCTCAGTGATGAGACGGTAGCCCTCCCCCTTCAGATCCTCGATCTTGGTGACGGCGGTGTGGAACCGGAACTCCACCCCTTTGCGGCACTCCTCATAGATGCTCTGGAGGATGCGCAGGTTGTTTTCGGTACCCAGGTGCTTGCACCGGGCCTGGAGCAGGTGAAGGTCGTGCTCCAGAGCCCGCTTTTCAAGAGCACGAGCCGCCGGGGTGTCGGTGGAGAAGACCTTATCGGTGGCGCCGTGCTTCATGTTGATGGAGTCCACGTAGTCGATGAGACTCATGACCTCCTCCCGGGGCATGAAGTCGGTGAGCCAGCCGCCAAAGGCGGTGGTAAAGTTATATTTGCCGTCGGAAAAGGCGCCGGCGCCGCCAAAGCCGCACATGGTGCCGCACACCTTGCAGTGGATGCACTCCTTTACCTTGCCCGCCACGATGGGGCAGCTGCGGGTGTAGATGTCGGCCCCCTGGTCCAGGGCCACCACCTTCAGTCCGGGATTGCGGTGCATCAGCTCATACCCGGCGAAAATACCGGCCTCGCCGCAGCCGAGAATAGCAACGTCATACCGTGTGTTCATGTGCGATCTCTCACTTTACGTCATATTTCGGAAGGTATGGCACACACCTTTCCAATTTGATATTATACCAAAGAGTCTCATTTTTGACAACGTCCATCCCCAGGATAAGCTAAAAATTTTTCAGGTTCTCCCGTCAGATTTTGGGGTGCTGTCCTGTCTTATCTGCGTGGCCACGATACGCAGCAAAAAGGAGGTGTTGGGATGACCGAAGCGGAGTTTCTCCCCCTGTTTGACCGGTACCGGTCCATGGTCTACGGCCTGGCCCTGAGCTACACCCGCTCGCCCCAGGATGCCGAGGACGTGTGCCAGTCGGTCTTTCTCAAGCTGATGGAAGCCCCGCCCGCCCCGGGAAAGGAAAAGGCCTGGCTGGCTCAGGTGACGGTGAACCACTGCCGCAATCTGCTTACCGCCGCAGCTGTGGCCGTCATCCTGACCATCGGGGCTCTGGCGGCATCCGGCATCCTCAGCCGCACCACCTACCTCACCGGCGGCCAGATGACAGTAAGGGACGGCAACGACCTCATCCCTGACGTGCTGGTGGGCGGCACGCCGGACAACTACAGCTATTTTGAATTCCTCTATCACCAGGACGGAAGCCTGGATTCTGTACTGGGCACCTACCCCGACGGCTACGACGGTTACCATGAACCGGCCTGGCTCACCGCCTACCGACAGGCGCAGGGTTTCCCGGAGATAAAGGCGGAGTCGGAAATGGTCCAACCCGCGTATAAGACCTCTTGACAAATAAAGTTTACTGTTGTAGCCTTATGTTAGGCTACAACAGTAAACTTTTTTAGGAGGTCGCTATGTGTACTGGTGCAGATAAGATCCAGGACGCCGAACTGGAGGTCATGAAGGTGCTGTGGAGTCTCCCCCAGCCGGCGCCCCTGTCGGAGATCCGCCGCACCCTGTCCGCCCAATGCGGCTGGGAGGACTCCACCGTCAAGACCCTGCTGCGCCGCCTCTGTGAAAAGGGGGCGGTCACGCTGGAGCGCCGGGGAATGTACCGGGCAGTCATCACCCAGGCCCAATACGGCCGCTGGTCGGCCCGTCATCTGGTGGACAAGGTGTTCAACGGCAGCGCCAAAAAGCTGGTGGCCTCCCTGCTGTCCGACGGCCAGCTGAGCCAGGCCGAGATCGCCGAGCTGTCCGCCCTGTTCCATCAGGAGGAGTCCACATGAAAGAGGTTCTGCTCACCCTGCTCTCCCTCTCCCTGTCCGGCTCCCTGCTGTGTGTGCTGCTGCTGGCGCTCCGCCCCGTACTGCGCAACAGAGTACCCAAGGCCTTCTCCTATTACCTCTGGCTGGCGGTGCTGCTCCGCTTTCTGATCCCCCTGGGCTACGGCATAGCTCTGCCCCAGCCCCCTCAGCCCGTCTGGGAGACCATCCAGCAGGAAACCCTGATCCCTGACCGTCAGGAGCAGACAGAGATACAACAGACAGATCCCGCCGTCCCGCCGTCGGAACCGGTCACGGCGGAACAGCCGGAGACCGTCCAGCCGTCCGCCCCGGCCATTTCCCTGACCGGCATACTGTTCTTCCTGTGGCTGGCGGGTGGCGTGTGTTATTTCTGCTGGCATATAGTCGCCTACGCCCGCTTTTCCCACCGGGTCTGCGGCTCCCTTACCCCGCCTACGGCAGATGCGCTTGCCCTGTTTGAGGAACTACACCCCGGCCGCCGGGTGAGACTGGCCCAGAGCAGCCAGGTAGAGGCCCCCATACTGCTGGGGGCCTTCCGACCGGTGACCGTCCTGCCCCAGGGCGGGCCGCCCCTCCAGGGGCAGGCTCTGTCCGCCGCACTCCGCCATGAACTGACCCACGCCCGGCGGGGGGATATTTTCTACAAGTGGCTGACGGTGCTGGTCACCAGCCTCCACTGGTTCAATCCCTTGGTCCACTGGATGGGGCGGCAGATCGCCCTGGACTGCGAGCTGTCCTGCGACGAGGCGGTGATCCGCTCCCTGGAGCCCCAGCAGCGGATGGCCTACGGGGATATGCTGCTAATGCTGGCCGCCCGGCCCGGAAGGGCCCTTCCCTGGATGGCCGCCCCCCTCTGCCAGGAGGGGAAGCGGCTAAAGGCCCGGCTTCTGGGCATCAAAGGTTATCGCAGGCCGGGCCGGGCGGCGTTCTGCCTCTCTCTGACTCTGGGTCTGGCGGTGGTCTGCTGTGCCTGCACAGTGGTCGACATAGATCCTCAGCCCCAGGCTACTACCGGGGAATCTGACCCGTATCAGTCCCTTCTGATCCAGTATGAATCGGCCTTTCTCCAGCAGCAGCCTGACGCCTACCCGGACCTGGTATCTGCCATGATTGCCCCCTACTGGGGGCAGGAGCATCAGATCGGTTATTCCCGCCGGGATCTGGACGGGGACGGCTCGGAGGAGCTGCTGCTGGGCTGGGTAGGCAACGAGTTCTGGAATCTGGACGAAGGCTATGTCTTTGCCGTCTACACCCTGGTGGACGGCCAGCCCGTCCTGGCGGTGGAGGGCTGGGAGCGGAACCTCTATGTGGTACGGGAGGACGGCATCTTCTGCAACTGCGGCTCCAGCGGCGCGGGACGGACCGTGTGGCGTCAGTACCGGTTTGACCCATCGGCGGAGGGCTTTTTGGTAGAGCTGGAGCGGGTGTCCCAGCCGGAGGACGGCGAAGGGGCCATTGCCATTGGGGAAGGCTGGATGAAGTCCGGCGTCTCCCTCCCCTACACCCCATTTGCAGGCAGCGGGGTGCGTGCCTATCAGGACGTCCTGCTGGGCAACACACCCTTCCTCTGTGTGGACGGCTCTGGCCAGGAAGTTCCCACCCTTCTCCCGGATATTCCCCTGGCCTTCAGCCCCTACAGCTCCTATGCCACCGTGACGGAGTTTGCCGTGCTGGATCTGGACGGCGACGGCAGCCGGGAGGTCGTCCTCCAGGTCACCGACGTGGCAAACGACATGGGGGGCTATGTGGTTTTACGTCAGGAGGGGAACGAAATCCGGGGCTATCCCAGCCACTGGCGCACCTTCTGGCAGCTGAAAACCGACGGTACCTTTACCTACTCCAGCCTGACCGGCACAGAGGAGGGGGTGGCCTCCGCCCGCTTTTCAGAGGAGGGCCTTATGCTGGAGACCCATATCCGCTGTACATTGGATCCAGGGGATACCGCCTATGAGGTGGACCACCAGCCCGTCTCCGAGACCCAGTATGAGGCCGCCCTGGAGGCCCAGGCCCAAAAGCCGGACGCGGCGTGGTATGAGCTGAACGAGGCCAATATCAAGCACCTGACAGCATAAAAAATACCCCTGAGCGATCCTTTCAGGACTGCTCAGGGGTATATTGTGTTACTTCCACGCCGGTGTAGTACCACTTTAAAATTTCCTCATAGCTTTTGCCCTCCTGGGCCAGGGCGTTGGCGCCGTACTGGCTCATGCCCACCCCGTGGCCGTAGCCGGTGACGGAAAAGGTCACTCCCTCCGCCCCCGCCGTCACGGTAAAGCTGGTGGAGCGCAGGGAGAAGAGGGTGCGCAGGTCCTGCCCGCTGACCGTCACGCCCCCCACATCCACGCTGCTCACCCCCCCGGCGGAGTTGGACACCGTATTGGAAAACCAGCCGGACGGGTCGCCGGACAGGTCCGCCCCGGGGTACTTGGCCAGCAGGGTAGTCTTACATTCCTCCGCCGTCACGGTGACGGTGGAGTGGTAGTTGGGCACCTCCTCCCCCTCAGGGCTGTCCACTCCGGTGAGATAGGGCACCGAATTGCCCCACACCTCCACCGCGTCCACCGTCCGCCCGTCGGCGGAGGAGAAAAAGACGGCCTGAATGGGGCTGCCGTCATAGAGGGCCGCCACGCCGTCGGTATCCGCCACGGCCGCGGCAATCTTTTCGGTGTACATCTGGGCGTTGCTCCCCCAGCTGACCGCCGCATCCTCCTGGGTGCGGTAGGCCTGGCAGCAGTTCACGTCGGTACACACGTCGGCCTCCGGATGGGCGGCGGTGGTACGCTCCATTTTGGAAAAGGTATAGGTACGGGCCGCCACCGCCTGGGCCTTCAGGGCCTCCGGCTCAAAGGCGGCGGGCATCTCCGCCGCCACCACCCGCCAGAGGTAGTCGTCCATGGCCATGGCCTCCACCGTTCCGTCCGCCAGCTTCACCTTCACCTGCCGGGCGCTGTCCAGGGAGGGCCCCGGGGTGACCACGGTGCGGTCAATGGGCAGACTGCCGCTCTCCACCGGCAGTTCCCCCTCTCCCTGGGGCACCAGCACCAGGGGCAGCAGGAAGAGCGCCAACAGCAGCGCCAGGGCGGCCACCGCCACCTGTTTCACCCGCGCCACCTCCTTTTTGCAAGTTCTCATATTTTTTGTTTCATTTTCTTGATCTGGCAATTTCCATATTGACTGTCCTTCCAAATGGTTGTACAATACCGTGTAAAAGAATTTGGGAGAAGGAGAGGCCAAAAATGCAAAGTCTGGAGAATAACACGTCCATGGACTTCATTGAGAGTCTATGCGAGGAATATAAGAAACATAACCAGATCGACCCCGCCTACTATGAGCGCTACCGGGTCAAGCGGGGCCTGCGCAACGCTGATGGTACCGGCGTCATGGCCGGCGTGACCCAGATCGGCAACGTGCTGGGCTACTATCTGCAGGACGGGGAGCGCTTCCCCGCCCCCGGCAAGCTGGTGTATCGGGGTATCGACGTGGAGGAGCTGGTGGACGGCTTCGTCAGCGAGAACCGGTTCGGTTTTGAGGAGACCGCCTATCTGCTCCTCTTCGGCACCCTGCCCACCCGGGAACAGCTCACCCGGTTCCAGCAGATGCTCAGTGACAACCACACCCTGCCCCATATGTTCACCGAGGATATGATCATCAAGGCCCCCAGCCCCGACGTGATGAACAAGCTGGCCCGGTCGGTGCTGGCCCTGTATTCCTATGACGATAATCCCGACGACATGTCCCTGCCCAATCAGCTGCGGCAGGCCATCCAGCTCATCGCCCGGGTACCCGTTATCGTGGCCCACGCCTTTGCCGTGAAGCGCCACTACTACGACGATGAGTCCCTCTACCTCCACCGGCCCCAGCCGGGGCTCAGCGTGGCGGAGAACTTCCTCTACTCCGTCCGCCACGACAACCAGTTCACCGAGCAGGAGGCACGGCTGCTGGACCTGTGCCTGGTGCTTCATGCCGAGCACGGCGGCGGCAACAACTCCGCCTTCACCTGCCGGGTGCTCTCCTCCTCGGGCACCGACATCTACTCCGCCATCGCCGCTGCCGTAGGCTCCCTGAAGGGTCCCCGCCACGGCGGCGCCAACAAGAAGGTCATGGAGATGTTTGGCTACATCGAGGACGCAGTGCGGGACTGGAAGGACGAGGACGAGGTGCGGGCCTTCCTGGGCAAGCTGCTGCGGAAGGAGGCCGGCGACAAGTCTGGCCTTATCTACGGCATGGGCCACGCCATCTATACCCTGTCCGATCCCCGTGCCGTCATTCTGAAGAAGTTTGCCAAGAAGCTGGCCGAGACCAAGGGCATGCTGGACGAGTTCGAGCTGTACGAGACCGTGGAGCGCCTCACCCCCGAGGTCCTGCTCTCCGTCAAGGGGGAGGACAAGGTGGTGTGCGCCAACGTGGACCTGTTCTCCGGCATGGTGTACAAGATGATGGGTATCCCCCAGGAGCTGTACACCCCCCTGTTTGCCGTGGCCCGCATCGTGGGCTGGTGCGCCCACCGCATCGAGGAGGTCTACCAGCCCGGCAACCGCATCATCCGCCCCGCCTACAAGGCGGTGGCCCCCATGCGGCCCTTCGTGCCCCTGGATCAGCGGTAAAGACACAAAAAAGAAGGCGCTGCTTACGCAGCGCCTTCTTTTTTGCTTGTCTCACAGAGTTTCACCGCCCGCAGGCGGTGAAAACAAATCAGAATCTGTTCTTTCCGGGGACATGCGCCTCGGAAAGAACACTGCTCATGACAGACAGGGTGACAATTTTATAAAAATCGAACCCTGTCTGTCATGCATCTTATTCCCAAAAGACCCCTGGTCTTTTGGGAGCGTTTAGCCCAGGGTGCAGCCGGCGGGCACCTTGTCGTCCAGCATGAGCAGGTGGAGCTCCTCGTGGCCCTCGGCCCCCTCCTTCACAGCGGAGATGAGCATGCCGTTGGACTCCAGGCCCATCATCTTCCGGGGAGCCAGATTGACACAGGCCACCACGGTCTTGCCCACCAGGTCCTCGGGCTCATAGTACTCATGGATGCCGGAGAGGATCTGACGGGTCTGCCCCTCGCCGCAGTCCAGGGTGAAGCGGAGCAGCTTCTTGCTCTTCTTCACCGCCTCACAGGCCAGCACCTTGGCGGTGACGAACTTCACCTTGGCAAAGTCGTCGATGGTGATATACTCGGGCTCGGCCTTGGCAGCGGCTTCGGCCTTTGCGGCCTCCTCCAGAGCGGCCAGCTCCTCCAGCTCCTTGGCGGCGTCGATGCGGGGGAACAGGTTCTCCCCCTTGCTCACCTGGGCATCGGTGGACAGGGCGCCCCACACGGCGGCGGATTCCCAGGTGCGCTGGCTGTCGCCGGCGCCGATCTGGGCAAAGATCTTCTCGCAGGTCTCGGGCATGAAGGGGGTGAGGAGCACGGCGGAAATACGCACGCACTCCAGCAGGTTGTACAGCACGTGGGCCAGACGGTCCTGCTGGGCCTCATCCTTGGCCAGAGCCCAGGGCTTGTTCTCGTCGATATACTTATTGGCCCGGCCGATGAGCTTGAAGACCTCCATCAGGGCATCCTGGAAGGCGTACTGCTCCATCTTGTCCTCGTAGGTATTGCGCAGCCCGGCAGCCAGGGCGATGAGCTCCACGTCGAACTTCCGGGGATCGTCCTCGGGGAAGTTGGCGGCCAGGTCCACGCTGCCCCGGGACTGAGCCAGCATGTTGGCCAGGTCCTTCTCGTCCTCCGTGGCGCCGCAGCCGGCGGGCAGGTTATTGCCGAAATACTTGCCCACCATGGCGGTGGTGCGGCTCACCAGGTTGCCCAGATCGTTGGCCAGGTCGGTGTTGATGCGGCCGATGAGGGTCTCGTTGGAGAAGTTGCCGTCGGTGCCGAAGGGGAACTCCCGCAGCAGGAAGTAGCGCAGGGAGTCCACACCATAGCGCTGGGCCAGCAGGTAGGGGTCCACCACGTTGCCCTTGGACTTACTCATCTTGCCGCCGTCCAGCAGCAGCCAGCCGTGGCCGAACACCTTCTTGGGCAGGGGCATCTCCATGCTCATGAGCATGGCGGGCCAGATGATGGAGTGGAAGCGGACGATCTCCTTACCGATGAAGTGGACGTCAGCGGGCCAGTACTTCTTAAAGTCGTCGTACTTGTCGTTCATGAAGCCCAGGGCGGTGGTGTAGTTGAAGAGGGCGTCGATCCACACGTACACCACATGGCCGGGATCGAAGTCCACCGGCACGCCCCACTGGAAGGAGGTACGGGAGACGCACAGGTCC
This sequence comes from Flavonifractor sp. An82, assembly GCF_002159265.1. GTDB lineage: Bacteria > Bacillota > Clostridia > Oscillospirales > Oscillospiraceae > Flavonifractor. The sequence goes on along the minus strand of NZ_NFHG01000004.1, from coordinate 80,851 downwards.
TCCAGGCCGGGCTTGATGAAGTTGTTCACCATCTCATTGACGCGGCTGCGGGGCTCCAGGAAGTCGGTGTTCTCCAGCAGGTCCTGGACCCGGTCGGCATACTTGCTCAGCCGGAAGAAGTAGGCCTCCTCCTCGGCGTCCTGGACCTCCCGGCCGCAGTCGGGGCACTTGCCGTCCACCAGCTGGCTCTCGGTCCAGAAGGACTCGCAGGGCTTGCAGTACTTGCCCACATACTTGCCCTTGTAAATATCGCCCTTCTCGTACATCTTCTTAAAGATCTTCTGGATGGCGGCCACATGGTAATCGTCGGTGGTACGGATGAACCGGTCGTTGGAAATGTTCATCAGCTTCCACAGGTCCTTGACCCCCTGGGGGCCCTCCACGATATTGTCCACGTACTCCTTGGGAGAGACGCCGGCGGCCTTGGCCTTGTCCTCGATCTTCTGGCCATGCTCGTCGGTACCGGTGAGGAACATCACATCATAGCCGCACAGCCGCTTGTAGCGGGCCATGGCGTCGGTGGCCACAGTGCAGTAGGCGTGGCCGATGTGGAGCTTATCCGAGGGGTAGTAGATGGGGGTGGTGATATAGAATTTCTTTTTCTCAGACATCAGAGGATCCCTCCGTATCGTTCTCGACCGGCTCCACAGGCAGAGGCCGGGCGGCATTGTACAGCAGCAGCGCGCTGGAGGTCAGCAGGTAGAGGATGGTAAAGGCATAGAGCAGCAGGGTGCCCCAGTCGTGCTGGTCGGCCAGGGTGGTGATGGAAAAATACACACCCAGCAGGCAGAAGAATACCGCGGGGGCGCACTTGCCCTTGTCAAAGGAGAAGCCGGCGATGAAGTACAGCCCCAGCAGGCCGGCGATGATGGCAAAGAGCTCGTACACATAGTCCAGCTGCACCGGGTCCCCCGCCCGCACCTGGTAGGCGGCAATGAGCCACACGCAGAAGGTGAAGGCCGGGATGAGCAGGGGCACGCTGTATTTGCCGCCCCCCGTACCCTTAAAGTTGTCCCGCACGGTGGTCATGACGCACACACCAGAGGCCACCGCCATCACCGCCACAATGAGGCGGGTGTAGACGGGATTGCCGCCGGTAACAAAATCATAGACCATCAGGCCGCCGGCGCCGATGAGCAGGAAGCCGGAGAGCACCCCCACGGTGGCGTACAGGGTGTTGTTTTTGGCGGCAAAGGCCTGGCCGTAGCCCTGGAACTGGGGGTACTTGACCGTCAGGCTCAGGATCAGGAGCACAGCCGCCATCACCACGGAGAAGGCGATGGGGGTATAGGTGGCAGGCGCCCCGGCAATGGGCAGGCCGGTGTCCGGCTCAAAGGCGGTGGCCAGCTCCCACCAGCGCAGGCCGAAACCTGCCAGGCCGCCCACCACCGCCACAGCAGGCAGAAGAATCTCTTTTCGCATTGTCAGCATCCTTTCCGGATGAAGTGAGTTCAAATATGTAGTATAGCACGATTTCACAGAAAAGGCACGGTTTTTTTGTACCCTCTATCTTACCGTTTCCACGCCCAAAAGGCAAGGGCGCACTTGTATTTTTTCCCCCGGCCTGTTATCATGCCCAGGAAAGGGATGTGGAATCACCATGCAGATCGACCTGACCCGGGGCGGCATCACCCGCCCCATGCTGTGCTTTGCCGGACCCATGATTGCCGGCAACCTGCTGCAGCAGTGCTACAACATTGCCGACACCCTCATCGTGGGCCGGGCCCTGGGTCCCTCTGCCCTGGCCTCGGTGGGGTTTTCCTTCACGCTGATGACCTTCCTCACCTCGGTGCTGCTGGGGCTGTGCCTGGGCAGCGGAGCTTTGTGGTCCATGCTCCACGGGGCCCGGCGAGAGGATGAGCTCAAACGCTGCCTCTTTCTCTCCTTCCTCTTTATCGGCACGGTGGCGGTGGTCCTCAATGTGGGGGTGCTTCTGCTGCTGGAGCCGGTGATGACCCTGCTGCGCATCCCGGCGGAGGCCTGGGAGGACACCCACGCCTACCTGCGGGTGGTGCTGCTGGGGGTATGCTTCACCTTTTTATACAACTACTTTGCCTGCCTGCTGCGCTCGGTGGGCAACTCGGCCACCCCCCTGGTCTTTCTGGCCCTGTCCACCCTGCTCAACATCGGCCTGGACCTGTGGTTCGTGCTGGGCCTGCACTGGGGCGTAGCGGGGGCGGCCTGGGCCACCGTAGTGGCTCAGGGGGTATCCGCCGCCGGTATCGCCCTGTACGGCTGGTTCCGCCTGCCCCTGCTCCGCCTCCGGCGGGAGCACTGCGTCTTCCGGCGGGGAGAGCTGGGCCGCATCATCCACTACTCCCTGCTCACCTGCGTGCAGCAGTCGGTGATGAACTTCGGCATCCTGATGGTCCAGGGACTGGTCAACTCCTTCGGAGTCAACGTGATGGCTGCCTTTGCCGCCGCCGTCAAGATCGACGCCTTCGCCTACCTGCCCGTCCAGGACTTCGGCAGCGCTTTCTCCACCTTCGTGGCCCAGAACACCGGGGCGGGCAAGGCCGACCGCATCCGCCGGGGCATCCGCTCCGCCGTGTGGGTGTCCATCCTCTTCTGCGTGATCAGCTCCCTGCTGGTGTGCCTCTTCGCCGCCCCCCTGATGGCCCTCTTTGTGGAGCCCGGCCAGACCGAGATCATCGCCATCGGGGTGGAGTACCTGCGCATCGAGGGGCTGTGCTACTGCGGCATCGGTATCCTCTTCTTATTCTACGGTCTGTTCCGGGGACTGGGGCGGCCGGGGGTGTCGGTGGTGCTGACGGTGATCTCCCTGGGCACCCGGGTGGCCCTGGCCTATCTCCTGGCCCCCATTCCGGCCATCGGCCTGAAGGGCATCTGGTGGGCGGTGCCCATCGGGTGGGGCCTAGCCGACCTGGCGGGACTGCTCTTTTACCGCCTCCGCCCGGTGAAAAGCATGGAGCAATAAAAACAGCGGGACGGCTGGGCCGTCCCGCTGTTTTTATTGTTATACGTCCGCCTTCTGGCTCTCCAGATACTCGTCGTAGGTCATCTTGCGGTCGATGAGCTGACCATCGGAGGTGAAGTCGAACACCCGGTTACACACGGTCTGGATGAGCTGATGGTCGTGGGAGGCCACCAGCACGTTGCACTTGACGGCCTCCAGGCCGTTGTTCAGGGCGGCGATGGACTCCAGGTCCAGGTGGTTGGTGGGCTGGTCCAGCAGCAACACATTGGCGCCGGACAGCATCATGCGGGAGAGCATGCACCGCACCTTCTCACCGCCGGAGAGCACCTTGACAGGCTTATACACCTCGTCGCCGGAGAAGAGCATCCGACCCAAAAAGCCCCGGAGGTAGGCCTCGTGGGGATCGGAGGACCACTGGCGCAGCCACTCCACCAGGTTGTCGTCGCAGTCCTTGAAGAACTCGGTGTTGTCCTTGGGGAAGTAGGAGAAGGTGGCGGTCTGGCCCCACTTGACGGTGCCCTCGTCGGGCTCCATCTCGCCGGTGAGGATCTTGAAGAGGGCGGTCTGGGCATTCTCGTTGTCGCCCACGAAGGCGATCTTGTCCCCGTGGCCCACGATGAAGGACACCTTGTCCAGCACCTTCACCCCGTCGATGGTCTTGGACACGTCGGTGACGAAGAGGATGTCCTTGCCCACCTCCCGGTCGGGAGAGAAGGCAACCCATGGATAGCGGCGGGAGGAGGCGGGGATCTCCTCCAGGGTGATCTTTTCCAGCAGCTTCCGGCGGGCGGTGGCCTGCTTGGACTTGGACTTGTTGGCGGAGAACCGGGAGATGAACTCCTTCAGCTCCTGGGCCTTCTCCTCGTTCTTCTTGTTCTGGTTCTTCATCAGGTTCTGCATCAGCTGAGAAGCGTCGTACCAGAAGTCGTAGTTGCCCACATACAGCTTGATCTTGTTGTAATCGATATCCACGATGTGGGTGCAGATGGTGTTGAGGAAGTGGCGGTCATGGCTGACCACGATGACGGTGCCCTCAAAGTCCAGCAGGAAGTCCTCCAGCCAGTTGACGGCGTTGATGTCCAGGTTGTTGGTGGGCTCGTCCAGCAGCAGGATGTCGGGGTTGCCGAACAGGGCCTGGGCCAGCAGCACCTTCACCTTCAGCCGGGCGTCCAGGGTCTCCATGGAGGTCTGGTGGAACTCAGTGCCCACACCCAGGCCCTGGAGGATGCGGGAGGCGTCGCTCTCGGCTTCCCAGCCGCCCAGCTCGGCAAACTCCTCCTCCAGCTCACAGGCCCGGATGCCGTCCTCCTCGGTCATCTCCTCCTTCTCATAGAGGGCGTCCTTCTCCTTGCCGATGTCGTACAGACGCTTATTGCCCATAATGACGGTGTCCATGACGGAATAGGCGTTGTAGGCGTTCTGGTCCTGCTTGAGGACGGACATGCGGGTCTTGGGCAGGATGGACACCTCACCGGAGGTGGCCTCCAGATCACCGGAGAGGATTTTCAGGAAGGTGGACTTGCCGGCGCCGTTGGCGCCGATGATGCCGTAGCAGTTGCCCTTGGTGAACTGCAGGTCCACATGGGAAAAGAGGGGCTGGCCGCTGTATGCCAGGGTCAGATCGGAAACAGTGATCATGTCGTACTCCTTTTTGTTCAGCCCGGGATTGCGCCGGGAAAATCTTCGTAAGTGTACAGTATACCATAGAATAAGAAAAAAACAAACCATAAACCGGCAAAAGGATGCCTGTTTGAAAATATTCTGTAAAAAACCTGAAAAAATGGTGACTTCCCCGTCCCGCCGTGCTACTATGAAGGCGAAAACCGAGTAAACTACTCGGTAAAAAATGGGTTGGAAGGAAGGATTACCTATGAAGAAAGGCCATTTCCGCAGGCTGCTCTCTCTGCTGGCAACCGGGGCGCTGCTGATATCCCTGATGCCCGCCGCCTTTGCTGCTGACGGTGAGAAGCACATCACCATCCTTGGCACCTCCGATATGCACGGCAATATCTGGGGCTACTCCTATGAGGACAACAAGGAGACCGACAACAACGGCATGGCCCGTCTGTACACCTACATCCAGCAGGTGCGCTCTGAAAACCCCAACACCATCCTCATCGACGCCGGTGATGATATCCAGGGCACCATCATGACCGACGACCTGTACAACAAGACCCCGGAAGAGCCCCACCCGGTCATCACCGCCATGAACTACATGGGCTATGACGCCATGACCCTGGGCAACCATGAGTTCAACTGGGGCATCCCCACCATGCAGACCATCCTGGGTCAGGCCGACTTCCCCGTACTGGCCGCCAATGTCACCGGCACCGACGGCAAGCCGGTCACCGGCGCCGGCTGGACTATGGTGGAGAAGGGCGGCGTGAAGGTGGCCGTCATCGGCGTGGTCACCCCCGACGTGCCCATCTGGGACGGCGGCAAGGAGGGCATCGAGGATGCCACCTTTGAGGCCGCCAACGTGGCCGTGGGCAAGGCCATCGACGAGATCGGCGACCAGGCCGATGTGATCGTGGTGTCCGCCCACATGGGCATGTACGCCGAGTTTGACGAGGAGGGCGGCTCCGACTCCGCCCAGAAGATCCTGGACGACAATCCCGAGATCGACGTGCTCCAGGTGGCCCACGACCATGTGGTGGTCAACGAGAAGCAGGGCAGCGTGGTCATCGGCGGCGCCCGCAACGGCGGCCGTGACATCGCCCGCTTCGACCTGACTCTGGACAAGGACAACAACATCGTGGATTCCTCCGTGGAGATCGTGGACATGGCGGGCGTGACCCCCAGCCAGGAGATCCGGGAGATCCCTCTGGTGGCCAAGGCCCATCAGGAGACCATCGACTTCATCGCCGGCGGCACCGATGAGAGCGGCGAGCCCCTCCCCCCACTGGGCACCACCACCGCCAAGTTCCAGCCGGAGAACGAGATCGCCGGTCTGCCCCAGGGCAAGCTGGAGGATACCGCCGTCATGGACCTGATCAACCAGATTCAGCTGGAGAACTCCGGGGCCGACGTGTCCGCCGCCGCCCTGTTCAAGAACACCAGCGACCTGCCCGCCGGGGACATCAACTACGGCAACATCTTCGATATCTACAAGTTTGACAACACCCTCTACCGGGTCACCGTCACCGGCGCCGAGCTGAAAGCCTACATGGAGTGGTCCGCCGAGTGCTACAACCAGTGGAAGGAGGGGGACATCAACATCTCCTTCGACCCCGAGTACCCCGACTACCTCTATGATATGTTCGCCGGTGTGGACTACGAGATCGACCTGTCCCAGCCCAAGGGGGAGCGCATCCAGAACGTCATGTTCAAGGGCGAGCCCCTCAAGGACGACCAGATCCTCACCCTGGCGGTGAACAACTACCGCTACTCCTCCGCCCTGAAGGGCCAGAACCTGATTTCCGGCACCAAGGAGTGGGAGTCCTCCAACTCCATCCGCGACATGATCGTGGCCTACTTCGCAGAGCACTCCCCCGTGGCGCCCCAGGTGGACAACAACTGGAAGATCGTGGGCGTGGACCTGAATGAGGATGATCCCCGCCGGGCCGAGCTCATCGGCTACATCAACGCCGGTCTGCTAGACACCCCCTACGCCGCCAGCTACAATCTGGCCGACTATGACGCCCTGGCAGCCCAGGCCGCGGCCAAGGCGGGCGTCACCGTGGACGGGGTGGCCAAGCTGGTGCCCACCGCCACCGGTGCCGACGGCAACACCTATTACCGCCTGCGCAACCTGGCCGCCGCCCTCAGCGGCACCGACGCCCAGTTCAACGTGGGCTGGCTGAAGACGGTATACTTTGACGCCGGCCAGCCCTATTTTGAGACCAACAAGCTCTCCGTGGAAGCTCCCGCTCCCGACGGCCTGCCTGTCATTCAGATCTCCGGCTACGTGGGCGACACCTACTGCACCATGGATGCGCTGCTCCACAACACCACCTTGGGCGGCAACTACTACGTCTCCCCCGGTCCTCTGCTGGATGCCCTGGGGGCCACCTGGACCGTCACCGACGGCATTCTCACCATCACCACCAAGTAAATCCCCCACAGCAAAGGGCCGCGCCATTGGCGCGGCCCTTGTTTTATTCCCGGCAAACTGATATGATACTGGTATTCCCTCTGGAAGGAGTGGGTTCTTTTGAGCCTGTTTACCTGCCCCCTCTGCGCCTCCCCCCTGGACCGGGCGGAGCGCTCCTATACCTGCCCCAACGGCCACTGCTTTGATGTGGCCAAAGAGGGCTATGTCCACCTGCTCCCCGCCAACAAAAAACACTCCAAGTCCCCCGGGGACGACAAAGGCATGGTCACTGCCCGCAATCAGTTCCTGTCCAGGGGGTACTACGCCCCCCTGAGGGACGCCCTGTGTGCCCTGGCCCTGAAATACACCGGAGCACAGGTATCGGTACTGGACTCGGGCTGCGGGGAGGGCTATTACACCGCCGGTATCCATGCCGCCCTTACCAGGGCGGGCCGGGAGGTGAAACTGGCGGGCATCGACCTGTCCAAGCCCTCGGTGCGGCTGGCCGCCAAGCGGGTCCCGGCGGGGGAGTTTGCCGTGGCCTCAGCCTACCACCTGCCGGTGGCGGACCGGAGCGTGGACCTGCTGCTCAACTGCTTCTCCCCCCTGGCCCTGGAGGAATTTCGCCGGGTGCTCCGCCCCGGCGGGCTCTTCCTCTATGTAGTGCCTGCCGCCAACCACCTGTGGGAGCTCAAGCAGGTGCTCTACGACACCCCCTACCCCAACCAGGAGCAGGACATCCCCTATGAGGGCTTCTCCTACCTGGAGGTGGTACCGGTGGATTCTCTCATGGAGGTGGCAGGGGAGGACCTGCCCCACCTGTTCCAGATGACCCCCTATTATTGGAAGACCCCCAAGGAGGGAGCCGCCCGGCTGGCAGCCCTGGACGTGCTGACGGTACAGGCCTCCTTCCGCATCCACGTGTTCCGCCGGGACTGATTGCTACATCTGCTCCAGCACGTTGCGGATGACCCAGGCGTGGGCCTCCGCCTCCTCCGCCGACTGGTGGAACAGAGCCTCCAGGCAGGGGTCGGCGGTACCGGCAGCGGCCGCCCGGTAGCAGGCCGCATAGCGCTGCATGGCCTGGAACTGTTCCCGCAGGGCGGCGGTCACCGGTCCGTTGACAGGACTTCCGCTCCGGTCGGCAGGCCAGTACCGTACCCCGGAGATGAGAAAATAGGCGGTGCTCAGCCGTTTTGCCTGCCGCCGCTGTTCGGCGGCCATGGTGGAGAGCATCCGCCCGCCGCTGCCCGGCACCCGCCGGGCCAGAGTCTGGCAGCAGCGGTGGGCCGCCAGCTCCTGATCGATGTACTGCTGGAGCTGGGGGCCGTGGACCGCCGAAGCGCTTCCCAGGCAGACCGCGCCCTCCTCTTCCGCCACCGGCGGGTCAGGCACCACCACCGCGGGCAGAGACTGCTGAGCTGCTTCCACCACCTCAAAGGGGCAGTCCTCCCGCCGGTCGGGCATCACCCGCTTCCACACCCGGGCAAATACCTCCCGGTCACAGTTGGGCAGCCATTCCTGATCCATACGCATTGCCTCCTGTTTCGGTATCGTTTCCCCCCATTCTATGCCGTCCCGGTAAGATTTGCCCCGCTCAGGGTTGTATTTTCCATCCCCCCGTGATAAAATAATAGCTCATGGAATGAACCATATACAAAGGAGAGACCGTCTATGCTGGAGATCAATCATCTCAGCTATCAGGTGGAGGGAGAGGAAGGCCAGGAGCTTGGCATTCTCAACGACGTCTCCCTCTCTGTCAAGGACCACCAGTTTGTGGTCATCACCGGCCCCAACGGCGGCGGCAAAACCACCCTTGCCAAGGCTATCATGGGCCTGGTTAAGCCCACCGGCGGCACCATCCGCTGGAACGGCACCGATATCACCGATCTGGACATCACCGGCCGGGCCCGGCTGGGCATCAGCTACGGCTTCCAGCAGCCCCCCCGCTTCAAGGGCCTGAAGGTGAAGGATCTGCTGGCCCTGGCCGCCGGCAGCGAAAAGCTGACCCGGGAGGAGGGCTGCCAGTACCTCACCAAGGTGGGCCTGTGCGCCGGGGACTATATCGACCGTGAGGTGGACGCCTCCCTGTCCGGCGGCGAGGTCAAGCGCATTGAGATCGCCACCATCCTGGCCCGCAAAACCGGTCTTATGATCTTCGACGAGCCCGAGGCCGGCATCGACCTGTGGTCCTTCGCCAAGCTCACCGAGACCTTCAAGCTCATCCACCAGAAGCGGGAGGCCACCCTCATCGTCATCTCCCACCAGGAGCGCATCATCGACCTGGCTGACGAGATTGTCATGATCGCCGACGGCAAGGTGCATCGCCACGGCCCCAAGGATGAGATCTTCCCCCAGATCCTGGCCAACACCAGGACCTCTTGCAGTTATCTGTCGGAAGGAGCGAAGTAAGATGGATCAAGCGGAATGGAAGCTCCTCAAGGAGATCGCGGACCTGGAGAAGACCCCTCAGGGGGCCTACAACATCCGCCGCAACGGACAGCTGGACTCCCGGAACAACACCGCCAACATTGAGATCACCACCAAGGAGGAGCCGGGCAAGTCGGGCATCGACATCACCGTCAAGCCGGGCACCAAGGGCCAGTCGGTCCATATCCCCGTCATCATCAGCCAGACCGGTCTTTCCGAGATGGTGTACAACGACTTTTTCATCGGCGAGGACTGCGACATCGACATCGTGGCCGGCTGCGGCATCCACAACACTGGCTGCGAGACCAGCCAGCACGACGGCGTCCACACCTTCCACATCGGCAAGAACTCCAAGGTCCGCTATGTGGAGCGCCACTACGGCGACGGCGAGGGCACCGGCAAGCGGATCATGAACCCCCAGACCGTGGTCTACCTGGAGGAGGGGGCCTCCCTGAACATGGAGTCCACCCAGATCCGGGGCGTGGACTCCACCAAGCGGGAAACCCGCATCGTGGTGGGCAAGGGCGCCGAGGCCGTCATCACCGAAAAGCTGCTCACCCACGGCCAGCAGACCGCCGAGAGCGACATGGAAATCATTCTGGACGGCGAGGACGCCACCGGCCGGGTCATCTCCCGGTCCGTGGCCCAGGACGACTCCGTCCAGGTGTTCTACCCCAAAATGACCGGCAATACCAAGTGCTTCGGGCACGTACAGTGTGACTCCATCATCATGGGCACCGCCAAGATCTCCTCAATCCCCGCCATTGTGGCCAACCATGTGGATGCTCAGCTCATCCACGAGGCCGCCATCGGCCGCATCGCCGGAGACCAGATCCTCAAGCTGATGACCCTGGGTCTGACGGAGCAGGAGGCGGAGGAGAAGATTCTGGATGGCTTCCTTCAGTGATATTCAGCGGGTGGTCAACGGCGAGGGCCACTTTGCTCCCTACAATCATATTGTCGTCACCCGCATCGAGGGCCGGGAGGCCGAGGGCACCATGGAGATCCGGCCCGAGAGCCTGAACCCCATGGGCATCGTCCACGGCGGTGCTCTGGTGGCCCTGGCAGACACGGTGGCGGGCTGCGCCGCCTTCACCTCCGGCCAGATCTGCGTCACCCTGGACTGCTCCATGCAGTACCTGGCCCCCGGCACCGGCAGCTATATCCACTGCCTGGCCACCCCCAAGAAGCTGGGCAAGACCATTCTGGTCTATGATGCCGTCCTGACCAACGATCAGGGTCAGACGGTGGCCACCGGCACCTATACGTTCTTCGCCAAGGAGATGCGGGTGGAGGACGCCCCCTTTTAACAGGAAAACGGCCGCGCTGATCTAATGATCCAGCGCGGCCGCTTTTTACTCCTGCTGCAGATCCCACAGCCGCAGCAGGGCGGCCAGCAGCACCAGCAGGGAGGCCCAGAAGTTGACCTCTCCGCTCCGGGTGCTCTCCTGCCTGCCCTGCACCCCCAGGCAGAAAAACCAACCCAGGGAGAGTACCACCAGAACCGAGCTCACCAGCCGGATCCCCGTCACATCGGGCGCCTGCCCGGTGGAGCACAGCCCCTGCCGCTGTCTGTCCAGGGCCAGCCAGGACAGACAGATGGCCCCCAGCAGCACCGCCAGAAAAAACAGGGACCGGTCCGCCGTTTTGATCTGTTCCCGCAACGCCGTATCTTGCATCAAAAGCCCCCCTCCCACCATCTTATTGGCGGAAGGGGGGCTTTGTGTCACTTATTCAACAGGGTTCTTTGTAAAATGGATGGTGTAGGACTGCTCCTCGTTCTCATTGCCAGAGGCGTCCTTCAGGGCGCCGGCGGCCAGGTCGAACTGGAAGGTGCCCTCCACATACTGGTTGCCGTTGTGGTTGGTGACGGTGATATGGAGCTTGGTGGGGTCGGTCTCATCAATGACGAAGGTACCAAACTCATGGCCGTCAATGGTGATGTGCTGGGTCTCCTCCCCGGCCTCCACCGCCTCGCTGAGGGTAACGGTGAGAGTGGTAAACTCCGCGCCCTCATCAAAGTTCACAGTGGCGCCGTTCTCCACGCTCTGGCCGTCGATGGCGAAGTCCACCACAGTGGGGGCGGTGGTGTCCAGAGGCACGGACACGTCGGAGACGGTCATCTCCTCCTCCACAAAGTACATGGAGCCAAACTGGTTGCCCGCCTGATCCTTCACGGAGAAGTAGAAGGTCATGGGGCTGCCGTCAGCGGCCTGCCGCAGCAGAGCGGTGGCGGCAGGGTTCAGGATGATCTCCCACTTCTGCTCGCCCACAGTGTCGGTAAACTGAACGGAGTAGCCCAGACCGCTCTCCTCGTCCAGGAAGTCATAGCTCTTGGCCTCCACGGTAAACTCGGGGAAGCTGGCTTCCAGGCTGTGGTCGATCTCCAGATAAGCCAGCTGGCCGTCGTCGGACACCGGCACGGTGAGGGTCAGGGTATCGTCGTCGCCCAGCAGGGTCACGCTCTCCTTGTCCAGCACGGGAGCGGAGATGTCGGCCTGGGCCTCCTGCTCAAAGGCCACGGTCCAGACGTAGTAGGGGGTACGGCCCTCATCGTCCTTCAGAGCCACGTGGCGGCGGGCGGTGAGGTAACCGGCGGAGTTGCCCTCGGCGTCAAAGAGCTCCTTGTCGTAGCGCATGCCGTCGCCCAGCTTGGCGCTGTTGAAGTCAAAGGTCCACACAAACTCGGTCTCGTTGTCCACATACAGGTTGGTGATCTGGACGCTGCCGGAGATGGCATAGCCCGCAGCCTCCAGGGCCTCATTGTTCACAGCGTCACCCTCGGGGGCGGAGGAGCTGCCGATCTTGGTCAGCTCGCCCTCCTCCTTGGTGTACAGGGCCTGGTCAAAGCGAATGGTCACCTTGCCCTCCTCCTCCGTCACCTGGGAGATGGCGGGGCCGGACTGAGCGGGAGGCACCTCGCCGTCGCCGTCACCGTCGCCGTTATCGCCGTCACCGTTGTTGTCGCCGTCGCCCTCGTCGGAGCCGCCCACAGGGTTGCCCTCGCTGTCGGTGGGCTGGTCCACACCGGCGGCCACATCCAGCTCACCGGGCAGATTGCCGTCCAGCACCACGCCGTCGGCATTGACGCCGGCGTAGTCGATGGTACCCTGGTTGTCCACCCGGGCAGCGGCGTTGAGCTCCAGCTCCTCCACGGAGGCGTCCGCCTCCACGGTGAGGCTGGCCTCTTCGTTGACACTCATGTAACCGGCGGCGCTGCTGCCGGCCAGAATCAGGTCCACCGGGGCGTCCACCTTCACGGTACCGGCGGTCAGATCCCGGGCGGTCACCTTGGCCCCGGCGCTGCCGGGGGCCACCACCAGACCGGCGGTCTGGCCGGACACCTCCACCTGGGCGCCGCTCCGGGAGGCGGAACCGGCATTGACCACCACAAAGCGGTCCTCATCCTTGGCATTCACCTGGTCGGAGCCGGTGATGTAGTCGCTCACCGCCTTATCCAGCAGGGCCATGGTGGAGGCCCGGTCGATGTTGGCCAGAGGAGCCAGGCGGGAGCCGTCTTCCACACCGGACAGGATGCCCAGCTCCGCCAGGGGAGCCAGATAGCCGGCGGCCCAGTCGGCGGCATCCTTGCCGTCCACAAACTGGCTCAGATCGGGGGTGCGGTCCTGCCGGACCCCCATGGCCCGGGCAAACATGACGATGGTCTCCTGCCGGGTGATGGTGCGGGTGGCGTTGCAGTTGGCCCCGTCACCCTCCAGGATACCGGCGGCGGTGCACTTCAAAATGGCGTCGGCATACCACTCGTCTCCCTTCAGGTCGGCATAGCGGTTGGGCGCCTTCTCGGTCAAGCCCAGCAGCCGGACGAAAATGGTGGCCAGCTCCCCACGGGTCAGGTTGGCCGCAGGCCGGAAGAGGCCCTGATCGTCCCCCTCCACCAGACCGGCCTCCAGCCAGCGGTGGATGGACTCCGACGCCCAGCTCTGGCTCACATCGGGCAGCTTGGTCTCACGGGCAGCCGCCAGGGCGGGACTGCCCATGGACAGTCCCATGGACAGGGACAGCAGCAGGGCTAACGGTTTCTTTGCTTGCATGGGTAATTTCCTCCAAAATGTATCAAAATTGAGCAATATGGGCCGTTTTTATTTCCCGACAATCCATATCGGTTCGGTATTATATCATGTTTCCCGTCAGAGTCAAGGGAATGGACCGGGCCAAATACCGCCAATTCCCCAGCTTGTCGAAAAAGCTTTTTCGACAAGCTGGGGAACCGATTGAACCTTTAAAAAGGTTCAATCAGTGTTTGACTGGACGCGAAAGACAACCCTGACGGTTTTCTTTCACACTATCTTTCCCTCCGAATCCTTTGGCGGGCAGAGTGAATCGACAAACTGAAGCGGACGCCGCGCAGCCGCGGCGTCCGCCCATTCTTCCCTTTCTCAGCACTACACCCCCTCCAGACGCATCACCGACACCTCGAAGGCGGTGCGCTGGCGGCTCTCGCCGTTTTCCAACTTGGTGTAGGCCCGGCTCTGGAGGCGGCCCTCCAGCCGCACGCCGTCCCCCACCTCCAGCTCGCCGCAGCACCGGGCCAGGGCCCCCCAGGAGATGCAGGGTAAGTAGTCCGCCCGGCCGTATTTACGGTTGACCGCCAGCATAAGATCGCAGATCTCCCGGCCCAGAGGGGTACGCCGGAGCACCGGCGGCTTGCACAGCACCCCCGCCAGGGTGAGGCGGTTTTCGTTGGGTCCCTCCCCCGGCCGGAGACTCTTGGCGTGGAGGGTGATCACCAGCTTGCTGCCGGTGCCGCTCTTGTTGTTGAAGGAGCGTACCTCCCCCTCCACCTCCACCGGCATCCCCGCCGTGACCGGGCACCCCTCCAGCATCTCCCGGGGGACGATGACGTTGATGGTGTCCTCCGATCCGGACAGCCGGAGGACCGTAAGGGGAAAGGTGTCGTACACAACGCCGTGGGTCTCATGGGACCACACCGGATCCGCCGCGGCGGTACCCCGGAGCAGTGCCCGGTTCTCGTTCCATCCTGTCTGCATATCCATCCACACTCCTGCCTGTTTTCAGTAGCTGTGGCATGTATATGCAGGTTTGTCCCCCGCTATGCCCGCCCGGACAACACAGCGGTTGACGCGCCTTCCCGTCTGGAGTATGATAGGCAAAAGGGGTATAGCAAGCGTGAACAAACATTTTAAGAATCTGACCTTTCCCAAGCTCTTCTTTATCTGGTTTACCTTTTTCTTTGTGCTGCTCATGATCAATATGCAGACCATCAAAAGCGGTCTGCTGGCCAGTGTGTCCGGCGCAGTTCTGGGCGTGTTTCTCCTGATCTTCCCCATTCCGCCCCGTTCCTTCCAGCGCCGCTACGGCCCGGAGCGGGCTGTGCAGGTCACCCGGGTCCTGGCAGTGGTCATCATCGTCATCTCCTTCCTCACCAAGATCAAATTCTAAAAAAACGTCCGGCCCTGAGGGCCGGACGTTTTTTACTGCTGGTTCTGCCAGTCGGCGGGGTAGACGAAGTAGAGGAACCGGGCGTGGCCGGTCACCGAAAACTGGATCTCGCTTCCCTTGGGGATGTGGATCAGCTCCCCCGGCCCGGCAGACACATGCCGGCCGTTGCACAGGATGTCCAGCCGCCCCTCCACCACATAGTCCATCTCGTCATAGTTCAGGGTCCAGGGGAAGGTGGTGTCGGTCATCTCCATGATGCCTACCCCCAGCCGGGGGGACTGCTCCAGGGTGAACAGATCCCGGGTGTACACCTTGTCACCGGGATTGCCGGTGTTCATCCGGTGGGCCTCGGTGACGGTGAGGGCAGGCACTCGTACCGCTTGCACCCCGCCCCCCAGCTGCTCCAGCAGCACCTGGCGGATGATCTCTTCCAGCTTATGCTTGTCCATGAGCGGTCTCCTTTCGGGTGAGGAACATGGCCACCGCCACGGCGGTGACGCCCCCCACCAGCTTGCCCACGATCATGGGGAAGATCATGGTGGAGTCAAAGCCGGCGGTAAAGCCCAGATGGTCGCCGAATACAAAGGCCGCCGACACGGCAAAGGCTACGTTGATGATCTTGCCCCGGCGGTCCATGTCGTGGAGCATCTGGAACATGGGAATGTTGTTGGCCAGGGTGGCCACCAGGCCCGCCGCCGCCACGTCGTTCATACCCAGCAGGCTCCCCAGCTTCATCAGGGGCTTTTTGAACACTTTGGTGATGACGTATACCAGGGGGAAGGCCCCCGCCAGCACGATGGCAATGTCACCCACGATACCGATGCCCTCGTCAATGGAATTGAGACCGGGAATGATCGTGAGGGGGGTGAGCGCCGCAATGATGGCGGCAGCCAGGCCAATGGTGATAATGATGACGATAATGCGGCCAAAGACCTGGAAGCCCTTCACCATACCACTGGGCACAAAGGCCAGGCCCAGGGCGATGAGCACCGCGAAAAGCACGATGGGCAGCAGGTTGCGCAGCACCATCATCAGGGGAAACCCCGCCACCAGGCCGCCCACGAAGCTGCCGATGGGGATGGTGATGACGCCGGCCAGCACGCCGGTGGCCAGGGCGGGCCGGTCCTCCGGCTGTATGATGCCCAGGCCCACCGGAATGGTAAAGACGATGGTGGGGCCCAGCATGGACCCTACGATGAGGCCGCCGAACTGCCCCGCCTCTTCGGTCAGGGCCAGCTCCTGGGCCAGGGGCGCGCCCCCCATATCGTTGGCCAGGATAGTACCGGCGAACATGGCCGGGTCGGCTCCCAGAGCCTGATAGAAGGGCACCACCACCGGCCGCAGCAGGTTGGCCAGCACCGGGGCCAGACAGATGATGCCGATCATGGCCAGGGCCAGAGAGCCCATGGCCATGATGCCCTCCTCAAACTTCTCCCCCAGGCCGAACCGGTTGCCCAGAATCCGGTCGATGGCACCCAGGGCCATGAAGAGCACCATCAGATAGACGATGATCTCGTTGATGGACATTTGCTGTCCCTCCCTTTTTGAAAACGGGGCGGCAGATCGGCCGCTCCCTATGGATCAATGATCCCAATGACGGCGGCGTCCACCGGCACCTGTGCCCCGGCGGCAATGCGGGCTGCTCCGCCGGTGGCGATAAGGACGGTCTCGCCCTCCCCTGCTCCCACGCAGTCGGCGCACACCAGCATACTGTCCCCCACCCGCACCGTCAGAAAGGTCTGTCCGGTCAGATTGGGGGCTTTTTTTGTGGCCCACACCTTACCGGCCACCTGTCCCAGCAACACAGATCCCCATCTCCCTCAGCTGCCGCTCCAGAGCCAGGCAGCGGCGATAGATTGACGGCGGGGCGGTGCGGCGGTAGAGCCGGTACTCCAGCGCCCGCCGCTCCAGGCACACCCTGGCCCCCGCCAGCAGAGCGGCCAGCACCTCGGTCTCCCCCGGACTGGCGGGAGAGAGGGCGGCCAGCCGCCCCATTGCCCCCACCGGCAGCCAGGTAATGACCAGGGTACGTCCCCGCCACTCCAGCCTCACGGCAAAATCAGCGCCCGGTCACCCTTATGAAACCCGCAGGCGTTGGCCTCGTCGTAGTCGATATGGGCGAAGGTGGCAAACTGGGGTGACACCCGCACCTCCACCCCCTCCAGGGTCAGGGGCCGGTCGGTGAGGCACTTGAGCCGCACCTCCCGGCCGTTTTCCACCCCGAAGCGGGCGGCGTCGGCCGGGGTCATGTGGACGTGGCGTTTGGCGGCGATGAGGCCGTGGTCCAGTCTCACCGCCCGGTCTCCGTACCGCAGGGTGACGCCGGGGGTGCCCCCGATGTCCCCCGACAGCCGTACCGGAGGCGTGATGCCCAGGGCCACCCCGTCGGTGAGAGAGATCTCCACCTGGCTCTCCTTCCGCTCGGGGCCCAGCACCACCACGTTGGGGATGGACCCACGGGGCCCCTCCAGGGTCACCCGCTGGGCACACACGAACTGTCCCGGCTGGGACAGATCCTTCACCCGGGTGAGCTGGGCACCGGGACCGAAGAGGGCCTCCAGATGGGCCCGGCTCAGGTGGACATGGCGGCCGCTGGCCTCCACCTCCACCGTCAGGCGGCTGACGATCTGCTCCGCCAGGGCTTCGATATTGATGGTATTAAGCGTGTTCATATTGTCCCGCCTTTAGCTTGATCATGAGAATCCACATCAGGGAGGACAGCCGGTTCAGGGCCAGGATGATGTCCCCCCGGGTCACGTTGCCCTCCACGTCCTTAAAAGCGGCATAGGCCGAAAGCTCGGTCTGCCGCACCAGGGTACGCACCTTGTTCACCGCCAGCAGGGCGGGGCCGTCGGTATAGGCGGGCAGGAAGTGGGGCTGGCCCAGGTGCTTGTCCGGGTAGTGGGAGTATTCCCGCAGCTGCCCGGCGTCATAGCCGCACAGGTGCAGCTCCCCCACCGGCTCGTCCAGCACGTCGCACCGGATGAGCCGCCGCACCAGGTCCAGGGCCTCCCCCAGCTCGGCCACCAGCTTGGGATAACTTTCCGCCGCCTGCTGGGCAAGCAGCAGTTCCCCTTCCAGGGCGTCGATCATCCCCCGGAAGGCAATGCGGGGATGGTCCTTGCGCACCAGGATGTTGCCCTTGAGGTGGGTCATGTGCTCCGGCTTTTCGTTGAGGGTGGCCCCAAAGAGGGTGCGGTACTGGGGCGTGGACGGCGGGGCGATGTGGGCATCGCCCCCTACAGGAAACACCGCCTGGATCTTGTGGGCGGCCAGCCAGTCCCGGGCCCCGGGGGTCAGCTTCTGGTCCTGATTGACCACCACCGGCCCCCGGGTGCCGTTGTCCGACATACGGCGGACATCCTCACGGGTGAGCAGCTCCATTTACTCGCTCATACTCTCGCCGGCGTGGGGCAGGATGTGGTCCACCTCGGCGTGGGGACGGGGGATGACATGGACGGAGATGAGCTCCCCCACCTTCTCAGCTGCGGCAGCCCCAGCATCGGTGGCGGCATTGACGGCCCCCACGTCTCCCCGGACCATGACGGTCACCAGGCCACCGCCCACCTGCTCCTTGCCCACCAGCTGTACGTTGGCAGCCTTCACCATGGCGTCGGCGGCCTCAATGGCCCCCACCAGTCCCTTGGTCTCCACCATACCCAGCGCGTTTGTATTAGCCATGTTCTGTTTCCTCCTGTCAGTCGTCTGTTTCATAGGCTCCGCCGGTTGGGCGGAAGCCGGTTTGCTTGCTCTGCCGCGGCCCGTCCGGGCCTTCTTTTTGGTGGCCTCCGGGGGATGCTGGGCGGCGTAGCTGCCGCTGCCCGCTCCCTTGTGCTCCGGCGCGGCCAGGGCTGCCTCCACCGGCATGTGGGGGGCTCCTCCGGCCTCCCCCGCCTCCTCCCCGTTGCCGGAGCGGACGGGGGACCCCATATCCTCCTCCAGGCCCTGGGGCTTTTCTGCCAGCAGGGAATTGGTCAGGTTCTGGGCCTCCTGCAGGATGGCCTCATGGGGGTCCAGCAGCACGCCATCGGCGTTGACCTCGCTCATCTTATCTCAGCCTCCCCATGATCTGCTCCACCAGGCGGCTCAGCAGGGCCTCGTCCACCGTGCAGGAGGCGGACGCAGGACTGCCGCCCCGCAGCTCCTCCAGCTCCTTCACGCCCCAGGCCACCCGCTTGATGTTGATGAGATCCAGGGGCCCGATGTTGTTGGAACTGGAGGACCCTCCCACCGCGCCGCAGCCCAGGGTGAGGGCAGGGAACAGGCAGGTGGTGGCCCCGATGCCGCCCAGGGCGGAGGGGGTATTCACCAGTACCCGGCTGGCGGGCACGGCGGCAGCGAAGCGCTTGGCCACGGTCTCATCCTCGGTGTGGATGGAGAAGGTGTGGCCCGCGCCCTCCCACTCCAGGATCTCAATGCAGCGGTTGAGCACCGCCTCCTCATCCCGCTCCACGAAGCAGCCCAGAATGAGGCCCAGCTTCTCGCTGGAGTAGGGGTGGCCCTTGCCCACCCCGGTCTCCCGGGCCACCAGCACCCGGGCGGAGGGGGGCACCCGATCCAGGCCCGCCAGCTGGGCCACGGTAGCCACGCTCTTGCCCACGATGGCCGGATTCATGGTGCCGTTGGAGCGCAGGATGAAGCGGGAGAGCTGGCGGGTCTCCTCCTCATCCAGCAGGTAAGCCCCCTGGGCCCGGAGGGCGGCCTTCACCGCCGGTTCCATCCGGGCCTCCATAATGACGCTCTGCTCGCTGGCGCAGATGGTGCCGTTGTCGAAGGTCTTGGAGTCCAGGATGCGTTTCACCGCCTGCTCCACGTTGGCGGTGTGGTGGATATAGGCCGGACCGTTGCCCGCACCCACGCCGATGGCGGGGGTACCGGAGGAGTAGGCCGCCTTCACCATGGCCGCGCCGCCGGTGGCCAGAATGAGCCGGGTGATGTCGTGGCGCATGAGGGCGTTGGTGGCCTCAATGGTGGGGGTGGTGATGCAGGAGATGGCACCCGCCGGGGCACCTGCCTCCTCCGCCGCCCGGCGGATCACATTCACCGTCTCCTGGATGCAGTTGGCCGCCCCCGGATGGGGGGAGAACACGATGGGGTTGCCCGCCTTCATACAGATCATGGCCTTGTAGATCACCGTTGAGGTGGGATTGGTGGAGGGCACCAGCCCGGCCACCACCCCCACCGGCACCCCGATGTCCACCGTCCGGTGCTCCTTGTCCTCGGCCAGGATACCGTGGGTCTTCTGGTCCCGGATGGCCTCGTATAAGGTCACCGCCGCAAAGCGGTTTTTGATCTCCTTGTCCTCTTTCCGGCCAAATCCGGTCTCCTCCACCGCCATGTCGGCCAGCCGCTTGGCGTGCTGGGCCCCGGCCCGGGAGATGGCCGCCGTGATGGCGTCCAGCTGCTCCTGAGTCATGACGGCAAGGGCCTTCTGAGCCTGGCGTGCCTGGGCCAGCAGGTGCCGGACCTCCTGAACCGATCTCAGGTCTTTATCAAATTCCATAGGATCACACCTCCTTGGGATGAGCCGCGATGGCCTTCACCGCCTCGGCAAAGGCGGCTGCCGCCGCGTCGCAGGCGCTTTGGGTGCCGGTGAGCAGGCCGCCGCCGAAGTTGGTCTCGCTGGGGGGCTCGAAGAGGGCCACCAGCTCCACATCGGAGGCCTTCATGGCCTCATCCAGTCCCACCATAGCCTCCAGGGGCGGAGCGATCAGGTAGGCCAGAGCCTCTCCCTCCTTTACCCCCGCCGTCTTGGACAGGTAGGTGCCCGTCCGGGAGACGGTGTGGGCGAAGTAGATGACAGAGTCGTCCTGGTTGGCGGAGCGGAACCCTGCCCCGCTGCGCATAAAGTCCACGCAGGCCCGCAGGCCGGACTGGACCTCCGCCGGGTTGGGCCCGGCCAGAATGCCGATGACCTCGCCGGCCAGGGCGGTGGAGGCATTGGCCGCCCCGGCGTACAGGGATTTGCCGTACACCACCTCCACCACCGCCGCCTTGGTGGCCTCATCCAGGGCACAGTAGGTCATGTCGTCGCTGTCGGCGGTGATGAGGCCGATGGAGCGGTACCCCTTGGGCAGGCCCAGCTTTCTGGCCAAGGTCTCGCTGACGTTGGCGATGGTGCGGGTGGCCAGCACCTTGACCGGGATCAGATCGCCTGTCATAGAATCACCCCTTTAGATCAATTCCGCTGGCCTTCTTGTCCAGCATGGTCTTGATTAACTCAGCAATGTGGGCCCCCGCCTCCACGGCGGTGGTGCCCCCCTTGTGGATATTGGAGATCACCGTCCGCTTGGACTCGGGGATGCCGATGTGGGGCTTGTAGGTCAGGTAGGCGGACATGGATTCCGCCGTCACCAGGCCGGGCCGCTCCCCTACCAGCATGCACACCACCTCGGCGCCGGTGAGATCGCCGATATGGTCGGAGGCCCCCACCCGGCAGTACTTCACATAGAGCACTGGGCCGCCCTCCAGGCCGTAGGCCTTCAAGCCCGCCCGCACCGCCTGGAGACAGTCCACGGCGTTGGCCTCGATGGCGGCGGAGCTGAGGCCATCCCCCACCACCAGGGCAATTTTCGGGTTCTGTCCAAAGGTCTTTTTGATGATAGCCTGGTTCTCCTCATCGAACCGGCGGCCCTTATCGGGCCGGGTCAGATACTCGTCCTTGGTCTGGCACAGGGTCTGGACGGGCACGAAGCCGTTGTTCACCGCAAATTCGTCGGGCACATGGGAGAACACCGAGTCCTGGGCGGCGGCGTGGTCGGCCCGCATCCGCAGCATGGAGATGGTCCGGTACCGGGCCCCCGCTCGCCCCAGCCCCAGCCGGGCGGGGGTCTTTAATTTCAGATCCTGAAAGGCCTGGCCGCTGCGGGGATTGTCCACCAGATACTGCCGCCGCAGGTCGATCTGGGTGATATCCTCCAGGCAGCCCTGGCTCACATCCTCCTGCCGGGGGTTGGGCCGGGTCGTGGTCACGGCAGCAGGCTTCCCTGCCAGCTCCAGCACCATCCGCTCCACCATGGAGCGCAGTTCTTGTTCATTCAAAGCAGAAACCTCCTTACCCCAGCAGCACCGACGCGTCCCCCGCCAGGGGGGTCAGCCTGCCATTCTCCACAAAGCCCATGTCCTCCAGCCACCGCTGGAAGGGAGGGATGGCGGTAAGGCCGAACATCTCCCGCAGGGCGGCGGTTTCATGGAAGCCGGTGGTCTGGTAGTTGAGCATCACATCGTCCCCGTGGGGGATGCCCATAAAGTAGTTGCACCCGGCGGCGGTGAGGAGCACCGCCAGATCCTCAATGTCGTTCTGGTCGGCCTTCATGTGGTTGGTGTAGCAGGCGTCGCACCCCATGGGGATGCCGGTGAGCTTGCCCATGAAGTGGTCCTCCAATCCAGCCCGTATTACTTGCTTGGAATTATACAGATATTCCGGCCCGATGAAGCCCACCACCGTGTTTACCAGATAGGGCTGGAACCGCTTGGCAAAGCCGTAGCACCGGGCCTCCATCACCACCTGGTCCGCCCCGTGGTGAGCCTCGGAGGACAGCTCGGAGCCCTGGCCTGTCTCAAAATACATCACATTGGGCCCCACGGCGGTCCCCTCCTTCAGAGCCAGCTGCCGGGCCTCCTCGATGAGTTTGCCGTCCAGGCCGAAGGCCTCGTTGCCCTTCTGGGACCCGGCGATGGACTGGAAAATGAGGTCGCAGGGGGCCCCCTTGCGCACCGCCTCCATCTGGGTGGTGACGTGGGCCAGCACGCAGATTTGAGTGGGAATGTTCCAGCGGTTTCTCACCTCGTGGAACCGGTCCAGCACACGGCGCACACTTTCCACCGAATCGTCCACCGGGTTCAGGCCCAGCACCGCGTCACCCGCCCCGTAGGTCAGGCCCTCCAGCAGGGAGGCCAGGATGCCGTCCGGGTCGTCGGTGGGGTGGTTGGGCTGGAGCCGGCAGGACAGGGTGCCCGGCAGGCCGATGGTGGTATTGCAGTGGGCGGTGACCTTGATCTTCTTGGCGGCGTAGATCAGGTCCATATTGCTCATGAGCTTGGCCACGGCGGCAATCATCTCGGCTGTCAGGCCACGGCTCACCCACCGGATGGCGTCGCCGTCGTGGTTTTCCGCCAATAACCACTCCCGCAGCTCGGCCACCGTCCAGTTTTTGATCTGGTCATAGATCTTTTCGTTCACGTCGTCCTGAATGATGCGGGTGACCTCGTCCTCCTCATAGGGGACGGCGGGGTGGCTGCGCAGGTCGGCCAGGGTGAGGTTGGCTACCACCACCTTGGCCGCCACCCGCTCCTCAGCGTTCTCGGCGGCGATGCCCGCCAGCTTGTCTCCCGACTTCTCCTCGTTTGCTTTGGCCAGGGCGTCCTTCACCGACTTGAATTCATAGACATGCCCCAGCAGCTTGGTCTTGAGTATCATGTGATCGCTCCTTTGCGACTACGATTTGTTAAATACAAGCGTCTTTATAACTATGGGTAATACCGCACCACCGGCCACCGGGGCGCCGATGTCGATATAGTCCCCATTGTCCACCCCCACGCTGTCCAGGCAGAGCAGCGGACCGGGCAGCAAGGGGGCCATGGCCTGGCCCAGCACCTTGGCCTGGTCGGCCTCCACCGCCACAATGGGCACAAAGCCCGCCTCTACCAGAGGTGCAAGGCCGTGGGCCACTCCCTGGGCCATCTCCTGGATGCGGCGGTAGGAGGGGTTGCGCTCCCCCCGCAGGGCCAGAGCCAGCTGCACCAGCCCTCCCTGGTCCCGGTACCAGCTCAGCCTGTCCCGGATGTGCCGGGCCAACTTCTCCGGCTCTCCCCCCTCCTCCCCGGCAGCCAGCTTGAGGATGGGGATGTTCTTCAGAGGGAAGGTGATGTCCCGGTAGAAGATGGTGGAGCCGGACAGATCGGTGGCGTGGCTCCCCGCCCCCACCACCGTGGCCCGGATGGTCTCCGCCCCCCGGAACCGCCCCGCCTTCTGGAAGGCGGGAGAGGCAGCGATGGCCAGCCCCAGCAGCACGCCCAGATCCCCGAAAGCCAGCCAGTCCGGCGGCGGGTTGTCGATACAGTCGGCCACCCCGCCGGAGAAGGACACCACCGGTACCTCTTCTACCGTCCAGCTGGTGCCCTGGGTGAGAAAGGCGTCCAGCCTGTCCCGGCCGGGCCGCAGGCCCGCCGCCTGCTCCAGAGCTTCCACCATGATCTGAAGGGTGGGCTGTAAGGTCTCGGGTGTCACCCGCTGGCCCACCGCCGGGGCGGGACACCCGGCCCGGACAAACACCGGCGACACGTAGGTGACCTGTCCGCTGCCCCTGTCCATCTTGATGAGCCGCCCGCCCACGTCCAGGCAGCCGGTACGCACCAGCTCCCCGTTTCGGTACAACGCCAGGTTGGCGGTACCGCCGCCGATATCAAAGTGTAATACCGTGGTATGATGCTCCCTGGAGTATTCATCCGCGCCCGCTCCACGGGCGGCCAGAATGGACTCCAGGTCAGGTCCAGCGGTGGCTACCACGAAATCCCCGGCAAACTCTGACAGGGCGGAGAGCACCTCCCGGGCGTTTTCCTTCCGGGCGGTCTCCCCTGTGATGATGACGGCGCCGGTGTCCACCTGGGTCTTGTCAAAGCCTGACTTGCGGTACTCCTCCTCCACAATGGTCCGTACCCCCGCCGCGTCGATGACCGTGTCAGATAACAGCGGGGTAAAGTGAATGGCGGAGCGGTAGAGCACCTCCCGCCCGGAGATGGACACCCGTGGCACCGTAAAGGGGGTGGCCCGGTTCTCCAGGGTCAGCCGGGACAGGATCAGCTGGGTGGTGGAGGTGCCGATATCAATGCCAACGGATAGTAACTGCTCTCCCATCAGGCCAGCTCCTTCAAGATGGCCTTGATATCCTCCGCCGTGACGTTCCGGGGATTGGAGGGGGCGCACAGGTCGGCCAGGGCGGCGGCGGCGATCTCCTCCCCTTTGGCCTTCACCTCTTTGGGGTCCACCCCGCACTGGGACAGGGAGCCCAGCTGCTCCAGCCGGGTACGCAGCCGCTCCACGGCGAAGGCCAGCCCCCGGGCGGTGGGGGTCAGGCCGCACCTCTTTGCCAGGGCGGCATACCGCTCCGCCGCAGGCCGGTGAGCGGCGTTGAACCGGATCACATGGGGCAGCAGCATGGCATTGAGCCGCCCATGGGGGATATGGAACTTTCCCCCCAGGGCGTGGGCCATGCTGTGGCACAGCCCCAGCCCGGCAGCGTTGAAGGCTATGCCCGCCAGATTGGAGGCCAGCAGCATATCCGCCTTGGCCTCCTGATCCCCATGAAAGGCGGCGGGCAGGCTGCGCCAGGCCAGGGCGAAGGCCTTCTCCGCCAGGGCGTCGGTGTATACGTTGGCCCCCTTGGCCACATAGGCCTCGGCGGCGTGGGTGAGCACATCCATGCCAGTGTCCGCCGTCACCTTGGCGGGCACCCCCGCCAGAAAGACCGGGTCCAGCACCGCATGGTGGGGCAGCAGCTCGTCGTCCACCAGAGGGTACTTCACCCCCTTTTGGCTGTCGGTAAGCACGGCAAAAGAGGTGACCTCCGAGCCGGTGCCGGCGGTGGTGGGCACCGCCCAGAAGGAGATGTCCACCGGGGCCCCCAGCTTCTTGCCGTACTCCACCATGGCCTTGGCGCAGTCCAGGGCGGAACCGCCCCCGAAGGCCACCACCGCCTGGGGCTTGAAGCCGGCCAGGGCTTTGGCCCCTCCGGCCACCACCTCCAGGGGCGGGTCGGGCACCACCCCGGTAAAGGTCTCCACCGTGCAGCCGGGCAGCCGGGCTTTTACCTTGTCCAGCAGGCCGGATCTGGCCAAAAAGTCGTCGGTGACCACCATCACCCGCTGACCGGCCAGCTCCTCCAGGGCGGCCAGCGCGTCGGTTCCAAAGGAAATGGCGGTCTTCAGTCTGAATCGTTCCATGGGCGCCCCCTGTTTCTTCCTTGATGGCCTTAGTATGGCGGCAGCGGACGGGAATATACCAAAAACCATCCTGTTGCTTTGGAAAGAAAAGCTTCATCATTCCTTTAGAATCTGTTCACACCCTGTTCACCATCCCTTGGCGAAAAACGGATATGATAACAGCGTCAGGTACAAATGACAAACCATTCTCCTCTCTCTCTTACCTCTCTGTTCAAAAACAGGAACGCCCGCCATACGGCGGGCGTTCCTGTTTTTTTGCGGTTCGGTGTATGAAAACGTACAACAAAAGGCCCTGTCCCACCATAGATAAAAGGGAGGGAATGGGTATGTGGGATATGAATGGACAAGTCCAGCAGTTTTACCGTCTGCTCCAGCTTTTTGCCGCCCAGCTGGAGCCCGCCCGGGCCATGGAGGTGGCCTGGGTCTACCCGGAATTTGTACCCGGCGTGGTGTATCAGACAGGGGACTATCTCCGCCGGGGCCTCAACGCCGTGGGTGACCCCCAGCTCTACCAGGTGACCCTGGACCACCGTTCCTCGGCCGGAGCACCGCCGGAGCGCACTCCCGAACTCTATGAGCCCGTGGGTCTGGACGGCGGAGGCACGCCCCTGTGGAGCCGCCCGGCAGGGGACGCTGATGGCTACGAGCGTGGAGACGTGGTGTCCTTTCGGGGGCTGCGGTATCGCTGCCTGGCGGACCGCTGCCTGTTCAGCCCGGAGGAGGCCCCGGCAGACTGGGAAGCACAGCCCCAGAACGCAGAAGAGCCGCCGGTCGATTGACCGGCGGCTCTTCTGTGTTGTTCAGAGCGGATCTCTGTTGCTGGCCTTTTACTTGCCGGCCATGCCGTTCTCGTAGGCCTGGATCATCTTCTTGACCATCTGGCCGCCCACGGAGCCGGCCTCACGGCTGGTGAGATCGCCGTTGTAGCCCTGCTTCAGGTTGACGCCCACCTCGGCGGCAGCCTCCATCTTGAACTTGTTCAGGGCCTCACGAGCGCTGGAAACCACGGGCTGATTGCTGTTGCTGTTGGACATGATGTTGCATCTCCTTTGCAATCGTTTTGTTGGATCGGTGATCCGAGCATAGCTTTGCCCCATGCGGATTTTCTATGCGATTTTTCTTCTGCCAATCCATGGACCACAAAAATCATCCAGCAACGCAAGTTCGGTCCATAAAAGTAAAATGCCCGCGTTTACTCTCTGGAGAAACACGGGCATTTTTTGCTTTTTAAAATTTAGCGGTCTGACATATCACCCCAATTAGGGAACTGTTACCATATTTCCAACCGGTATACAACTGTTTTTAGAAAGCAGGAACAGACGGGTATCAAAGCTCTTTCCTGATGGGACCCTCAGTTCCAGGATGTTCAGCCCATTGGTCAATTCAGAGGTATCTACCTGATTCACTCCGGTCATCCGCCCATTATGATAGGTTGCTGCCCACAGGGTAGGTTTGGCTTCAGAGCTCACATAAACCACACCTATCTGGAGCGTGGAGTCATCCATCCAGCGCGCACCAACCAGAGTGGTTGTACACGGGATATCCTGCCCCCACTGGGGAGGATAGTTGAGAATAACAAATGTCCCCAATTCTTCAGCGCGATTCGCTGAAATTGCATGAACACTCTTAGTTGTTTCATCATAACGAAGACCAATCCCGTCATATATAGCCGGATAGTACGGTTTTCCATTTTCATCTTTTTCTACAGAGTCCATAGCTGTAAAGTTAGATATGGTGCCCAGCACGCTTTCACTCTTGTCTTGGAGTGACAACATTTTTAGGTTTTTATTTTGGTCTACATAGCACAGCGCACCATCCGTCCACACCGCACTGTTTACAATGTAATTATTTTGATTCACAAAGCTCATCTCGCTTGTTGCATATAAGCTGCCTTCCTCATTCATCTCCTCTGTTGCATAGATTGTATACCGGCCGTTTGTTCGTATTGCATAATAGATTTTATTATCCCACCAGTAGATTGGCAGTTCAGTATCATTGAATATCCAAGATGTCTCATATTTTGTGCTGGTACACTCAGGTGCCGTTGTATCCCAGCCATAATGATTATGTGTTTCGTCGCTGATTGTTTCATCAGACAACATAAAATAGGAATGGTCACATCTGCCTTCCAGATTTGGAACGGGATCATCCCAGGTGACGTCGACATGATACCAGTACCCATCCATCCGCACTAAATTCCACATATGATTCATCTGGTTAATGCCGCTTGTGACCGTGATACAATCTATACCAAGTTCTCTCAGCAATAACTGATATGCCAGCGCATAACCCTGGCATACAGCGTCTCCTTCGATCAAGGCCCCATATGCAGTATAAACATTTTGACTGAGAGCATCTTGACCGGTCGCAGTTTCTCGGTTGTATGACACATGAGTGGCCAAATAGTCATGTATAAAGAGCGCCTTTTCCAGGTCGGTCTGTACCTTTTGGGCCTCACAGACCAATGCATCTACAGTCTGATTGAAGCGCCGAATCTGTTCCTCTGAAAAATGCCCTCTATAGCCCGGCGTGATAATTGCCGTCATGACAAATGCGGCCGTTGTCCCTCTGCCTTCACTCTGAATCCGATAACCCTCGGTCGCATAAAAAAGCCTTGGATTATCATTGATAACAGCCTGATAGAGCTCAATGACGCGGCTCTGGAATTCATTAAGCTCAGCATTGACCTGATTTGAATCAGCAACCTGTATTGTCATGCTGACTGTAATCGTGCTCTGCTGATTGCAGAGGCCCTGATAGATTGTCTGATACAGCGTTTCCTCTTCGCTGCTCGCCACAGCAGACAGGCAGTTTTGGCCAGAAGTTTGTAGCCCGGTAAGGTCTCCCTCTTGGGATAATGCTACGCAACCCTTGGCTTCCGTGGAAACAAAGATCTCCTCCCCCTCCGCAGCCAGGGCAGGGATGACGGTCAGCAGGGCGACTGCCAGAATACAAATTAAATATTTTATTCTTTTCATACCACATTCTCCCATAAACAGAGGGGGGCTTATGCATACGCATAAGCCCCCCTTTTACGCCAGAATTAGTTTTCGATGATCTCCAGCAGCACGGCCAGCACTTTGCAGGCCTGCTCACGGGTAGCGACCACAGTGGGCGCGAACATATTGTTGCCCACACCGTTGATGATACCAGCGCGCTGAGTAGCCTCAATGGCCTCCACAGCCCAGCCGGAGAAGGTGGACGCATCGCTGAAGTTCATGGCAGGCTGCGTTCTGGGCAGGTCAATGCCATTGCTCTCTGCGTAGCGGTAGATCATGACCGCCATCTGCTCCCGGTTGATGGTAGCCGAGGGAGAGAAGGTGGTGCTGGAAGTACCGGTGGTCACGCCGTTGGCCACAGCCCAGGTCACGTAGGCCTCGTACCAGCTGCCCGGCTCCACATCGTAGAAGTCAGTACCCACACCGGCATACCGGCTGATATCAACGCCCGCCACGCCGGCCAGCATCTTCACAAACTCAGCACGGGTCAGCGCACGGGTAGGCGCGAAGTAGTCGCCGCCCACGCCGTTGACGATGCCCCGGTCGTAGAGCTCGTAGATATAGGGGGCAGACCAGCTGTCGCTGTCCACGTCGGCGAACTGGAACTCAGGCACTTCTTCCACGGGGCTGAACTCAGCCTCGATGGTGTGCGCCTTGCGGACATCCTCAAAGATATACTTGCTGACGGCGCCCACGCTCTTGCCGTCCACCAGCACGTCCTCGATCTCATAGCCCTCGTCGGCGAAGATGCGGAAGGTCTGGTCGTCGCCGCGCTTGACGCGCACGGTGTCGGGGGTGATCTCGCCGCCCTTGTTCTGCTTGACGGTGATGGTGTAGCGGGTCACGCTGCTGCCGCTGCTGCCGCCGCCGTCGGGACGCTCCGGAGCGGGCTCCTCAGGTGTGGCTTTCACAGTGGTGATAACGGTGCCCTTGTCATTGATGGCAGACACTGTGAAGGTGTATTCTTTACCGTTATCCAGGCCGTCAAAGGTATAGCTGGTAGTAGTGCCAGGCAGCAGGACAGGAGTCTTGCCGTCGATCCGCACCTGATACTGGTAAATAGCGGAGCCGTTGTCCGCGGCGGTCCAGGTGAGGGTGACCTTGCCGTCGTCCACGGAAGCGGTGACCTTGAGGTCGGAAGGCTTGGCGGCAGGGACGTTTACAACATTACCTTCACCGCTGGCAGCCACTTCGCCGGTGTAGTTGCCCTTGGCCACCAGCTTGGCAGTGATGGCGTGGCCCTGGTCGGCAGCGGTCAGCGTGTAGGTGCTGCCGGTGGCGATCTCCTTGCCGTCCCGCAGCCAGGCGATGGAGTAGTCAGCCTCAGCGATGCCGCCGTCGACGGTGGCGGTCAGAGTCGCGCCCACCGTATTGCCGCCGGAAATGCTCAGGGTCACTCCGCTGGGGATAGGCGTCTTGCCCACCTCGATGGCGGCGCTTTCCACCGTACCGGCATAGTTGCCGGTGGAGGTGACCTTCACGGTGATCTTGGCAGCGGCGTCCTCGGGGGTCAGGACATAGGTGCTGCCGGTGGCCCCGCTGATGGCCTGACCGTTGCGGCACCACTGGTAGGTCAGGTCGCTGCCCTGGGCGCCGGTCACATTGGCGGTCAGGGTCTGGCCAGCCTCGTACTCCTCGCCGGTAATGGTCACCGCAGCGGCAAAGGCGGCGGGAGCAATGGTGAAGTTGACGGTCTTGCTGTTGCTGTAGTTGCCCTGGCTGGTGATGGTGATGGTAGCGGTGCCGGCATTGGTGTTGTTGGTATAGTTCAGGGTGTAATCGGTGTTCTCCACCAGAACGGTCTCGCCCAGCTGCACCATGACCTTGGGCTCGATGGCTCTGCCGGTGTAGGTCACGCTGGCGGGCACGCCGGTGACGGTCGCGTCAGCCAGGCTCTTGGGCGTGATGGTGAAGGTCTTCTCGATCTTGCCCTGATAGTTGCCCTTACCGGTGACGGTAACGGTGGCGGTGCCGGCATTGGTGTGGTTGGCATAGGCCACAGTGTAGTCGCCGCCCTCCACCAGGGTGGTCTCGCCGTCCTTCACGGTGACGGTGGGAGTAATGGGGCTGCCGGTGTACTCAAAGGAGCTGCCGGACAGGGTCACCATGGTGTCAGTCAGGGCTTTGGCGGCGATGGTCACTTCCACCTGCTTCTTCTCGGCGGCCTCGTAGTTGGTGTCGCCGGCCTTGTTGGCGGTCAGGGTGACAGTGCCGGCCTTCAGGATGGCAGCGGTCCAGGCATTGGGCTCGCCTTCCACAGGGGTCAGGCTCAGGACCTGAGGATCGGAAGAGACCAGGGTCACAGCGCCGTCACCGTTGCCGCCGGTGACGGTGATCTTAAAGGAAGCGTCGCCGTAGGTCTTGCCGGACGCATCAGAGATAATCAGGGCATTCTGCTGCTTCTTGGTGATCTGATAGGTGGCGCTGCCGGTGCTGCCCGCGTAGTTGTTGATGCCGTTTACGGTGACGGTGTAGGTGCCGTAGTCGGTGGATTTGGCATCAGAGAAGGTCACGGTGTAGTCGGTACTCTCAGCCAAAGTCGCAGTGCCGTCCTTGACGGTGACAGTGGGCTTTTGTACGCTGCCATTGTACTCAAAGCTGTTGTCGCTCAGCTCCACCTTCAGCGGGGTCACCTTGGGCTGGATGATATAAGTGCAGGTGGCGTTGGCGGGAAGCTGATAGTTCTCCTCATCGCTCAGCGCGGTGGCTGTAGCATCGTAGGTACCCGCATTGGTCTGCTCGCCATTGGTAACGGTGACAGTGACGGTATCGCTGCCAACCGGGTTATCCACGGAGGCGGTAACATTCTGGGGCTGACCGTTATAGGTCAGGTTAGGGATGCTGCCTGGTACCGCTCTGGGCAGCATCCAGGAACCGGAAGAAGACGAACAGCAGCTTCAGGCTGCTGTGGAGGAACCTTTCCTGGCAGGTCAGAAAGAATTCATTGTCCAGCGGGAAGCGGCCCCGGCAAATGTGGGGCGGGAGTCCCTCAGCCAGGGAAGCAGTACGGTCAGCGGCACGGTATCCCTGCCCGGCGACAGCACTGCACTATCGGACAGCTATTTGTATGTCTACCTGTGTACGCCGCCTGTTCTGGATCCCAACGGGAGAGTAATTGCTGAGCCGGTTGTGATGGAAAGTACCCGAGTTGTCTTTTCACAGGGACAAAACTCCGGCAATTTTATTTTTGAAAACGTGGCATCCGGCTTATATGTGCTGCAGGCCTATTCCGATATCAGTTCCGGAAGCACATTGGGGGGCGACTGTTATTTCAACGCTGATGGTACACCAGTGAGCAACCCTTATGCTGCAACGGCTCTGAGTGTGGGCACGGGAACCACCTCTGTCAATTTGGCGCTGCCCGCCGCACCCCGCTCTATCAGCGGTATCATGACCTTTGACAGCGCTCCGTCAGAAGATATCTCCTTTCGGATCAACTGTTATGGCGACAGCACTGCCAGCTATTCCAGTGTTGCCACCCTTAAGGCAGGCGCCACTTCAGCCGACTTTTCCATCGGCGTAGGCGAGGGGCAGTATTTTATCCAGTTCAGAAATTCGGACACAGGCGCTTATGGCGTCTATGACATTTATGGAGCTGTCACAACAGACCACAGGCAGCGGATGCCGGTCGGCACCATGGACGATTCTGTGAGCGGGTTGCAGGTGGACTGCTCCAGTCTGGGTGGTTCCTCCGGCGGGTCGGGCGGCCAGCCGGAGGTGGAGATGGTCCCGGTGGAAGTGACGGTTAGGCTCCCCGAACCTCTTGCTGCGGATCGGGAATATGCCATCTCTCTGGTAAATGAAGAGGGATATCCTGACGACAGCGCTATCTACTATGTCGCGGCCGGTGAGGATAGCCTCTCTGCAGAGCTTTGGGCGGAAGAGGGAAGCACTTTCCGGGTTGCCTACAGTGATGTGACCGGCTGTAATCTGTACAACTTCCCTGCCGCCGGTTCCCGTTATGCTGCAGAAGACGGCATCACCACCCAATTCTCCAAAGCCAAAGTCTTTACCGGAATCCAGAATAACATCACCCTTGCTGAACCAGCCTGCTATACGGTTTCCGGTACTCTGAGCCGGAGCGGAGATCCGCTTCCTGATCAGGCCGCCTATGTTCTGGCGGAATTTAATGACGGAGAAGCCTATGCCGGACGGGCGGTATTTGCTTCCGGCAGCACATCCGTTTCCTATATCATTTATATTCCACAGAGTCAGCAAGGGAACTCTTTCCATCTGACTGCATACAAGGCCGCCAACGGAACCGGAAACCAAATCAATGAGTCCACCCATATCTCCGGCGGCAGCTATCTCTTGTCCGGGGCAGTTCAGGCAGATCTGACCTTCCCTGCGGAAGTTCCCACTATTAAAGGCACCCTCTCTCTGCCCGCCGGATACGTTGCACCCCAAGATGGACTGGTAATTACCCTGGGTTTGACAGAGGATTACAACGATACCGTATATGCCACCTATTATCTGCCCAGCGGGCACAGCAGTCTTTCCTATTCCCTGAATGCTCCAATATCCGACAGCACAGAGGTCTATGCAGAGCTGTCCAGCCCCACAGAGGGTTTCTTCCAAAGGGCCTCCAAAGTCTTCTCTCGTGGCGAGCTGTCCCAGGCCGATCTGGCCTTTCAGGAAACGGTGACCATCTCAGGCACCATCACTGTGCCGGAAATCTGCCGGGAGGGGATTGCCCTCATCTCTCTGTATGCCTACGGTGACCTGAATGGCAGTGATTCCAATGCATCTGCGAATGTAGCAATTCCCGCCGGGGAAATCAGCACATCTTTTACCCTCTCGCTGCCAAAGAGTATTGTCCTCAGGCATATGTCTGTTCGGGTAGAGACAGATACAACAAATATTTTGAACACCTCCGAGCTCTATCTTCAGTCTGATCTGAGCAGCTTTTCCACCCAATATGCAGATTTGTCTGAAACTCTCGGCACGGACTTGAATCTGGAAATCCCGCTGTCCCAGGGCGTATTTGTGTCGGGCACCATTTCTCTGGCTGAAGGACTGTCAGCCGGCAGCTACTCCGGGTCTATCCTGCTGGAGTCTGTGGATGGTGCATCGCACTACTCCGAATATTTTGAATTTACCGGCAATTCCTCTTCTTACAAAATTTCCCTGCCAGAAGAAGCCTCAAGCCAGTCATATTATCTATCTATCTACCTTCATGAAGGCGAAGGGGCTGTGCTGAATCGAGACTATTATTATACAGGAACCGGCCTGACCAGTGACCGTGCGGATGCTGTTCCTGTCACACTGGGAGAGAGTGGCGCAACCATCGACTTTACCATTCCCAAGGCCAAAATCATCAGCGGCAGTTTTGTGTCTGTTGACGGCAGTCCGGTGGTATGGGATCCGGAAGAAAATCTAAGGATGTACCTGAGATCCGGTACCGAGTCGGAAGTGTTCCGAATCACTCCGGATGCCCAGGGAAATTGGTCCGTCACTGTGCCTTCCAATCTTACCGGACGCTTTATTCTTTACACTTGTATTGACAGCAATACTCAGACCAGTATCATCAGAGATCAGAACTACTACTATAGCAGTTCCCCCGGGGCTGCTACCCAGGAGGACCAAGCTACCCCTATTCTTTTGACAGAGGAAGATCTGACCGGGCTGCAGCTGTACGTGGAGACCGGCTGGCTCCTGTCCGGCAATATCAGCCTGCCTGAAGACGGCTATATCCATGGCGGGACAGTGGATATACGTGTCGAAGCCGAAAGCGCCAGCGGCAATGGCTATTACTACGGCAGCGGCACAGTAGGGAATACTGGCGGCAGCTATTCTGTCACAGTCCCCAAAAACGCGGCGGCTCAGTATGAGCTTACCCTGGAGTCGGTATACTCCCTTCCTTCGGAGGTGTCCAGCAATATCTACTGGGGGGAACAAGTCCTGACAACTCCATCCGTCAGCGGCGATACCAGCGGTCTGGATTTTACCCTGTTCACAGCCAGAAGCGTAATCACCGGCACAGTATACCGCCCGGATGAGTTTACCGACAGTTTTGATGTGCGCATCCAGGTATTGGTGGACAGGGGGTCCAGCACCTATTCCTACAGCACCTCTGCGTACCTTCATTCCAGCGAGGACAGCGCCGCGTTTTCCATTTCTGTTCCACAAAGCGAAACGGCAGCAAGTTATCAAATCTATTATCACATTTATGGAAATATAGAGGGGATCCTTTCCGGCCCGGACGTTTATTTGTGCGCCGATGGAA
Organism: Flavonifractor sp. An82; assembly: GCF_002159265.1. GTDB lineage: Bacteria > Bacillota > Clostridia > Oscillospirales > Oscillospiraceae > Flavonifractor. The sequence goes on along the minus strand of NZ_NFHG01000004.1, from coordinate 45,863 downwards.
GTCTGAGTACCGACCCGGCTCAGGCCGGCACCTTCTCGCTGGACGATCCCCAGACACATGTGATTACTCCGCTGACTGCTCAGCCCTTTGCCACCGGCAGGATCTACTGTCCCGAGGGGCTGGACCAGCCCATGACCCTGGTGCTGTATTACTCCAATTCCAATGGCATCTCCACCCTGGATTGGGATCCCACAGCCATTGAAGTCAGAATTGGTCCCAACATCGGCCAGCAGGACGAGCAGGGACGCTGGTACAGTACCTACTCTTTCTCCGGCCTGAATGCGGGAGATACCTATCACCTGCGTTATTACTCCACTGACATCAGCGACATAGTGGATACCAATCATCACTATATCAAAAACGACGGGACCGTTGTCACTTCCATCAGTCAGGCCACAACATATACCGTCCCCCCCGTGGGCTCCAATGCGGTTGACTTCACACCCATCCTGTGGAACGACGGCTGCCAGGATTATGTACTGCAGAGCGAGCACGGCCTGCAAAGCCTGTCCCAACCACTGACCTATACCTACACTTATCCCGGCGCCACCGGCCTGCGGGTGACCTTCTCCGACCGTACGGATATGGATTTGACGATCAATAACACCTCCTATGTATATAGTTCCGTAGCAGGAACGACCATTACAGTGAATGGCAATACCTTGACGGTGAAAATGGACGCATTCAATTATGCCTCCAATACATTTGGTTTCGCCATTGAGAAGGTTGAGCCTCTGGATGGGCCCCAGACTTCCACGCCGGGGGCTGCCGCAGTATATACCACCTCAGGCAGCACAGAAGCCGCCGTCCTGGCTGACGCAAAAGCAGGCGAGCCTGTGCGGGTTTCCCTGGTGGGTCAGCAGTCCGGAGAAACGACCCACAGCCTGCTGGGCGCGCTCTATGGGACCGACGGCGCCCTGTTGGACGTTGTACAGGTGCCGGTAACCTTCAACAGTGCCGGCGTGTGTACCACCAGTCTGCGCTTTGATGCGTACGATCAGGCAGTCTCCATGAAGCTTTTCCTGGTGGATCAGAAATGGGCGCCGGAAATGCAAGAAGTCTCTTTTGATCAAATGCCCTAAAACCTCACCGCAGCTCCTAATTTACAAGTCCGTTACCCAGGGGTTGTGATCCCCAAGATAAGAAACACTCAGGCCAAGCAAAAAAGATGTGCCGCAAAAACAAATGTTTTTGCGGCACATCTTTTTACCCTAAACCATACGGAGATATCTCCGCTGCGGAACGGTACTACGATGAGCTGTGTTGCGTGCTGCGCCGGAATCTACAAAATATAAAATTCTGCGCGTTTATCGATTTATTTGGGAACTGCCGTGCCTTCTTCCACCGCATAACGCAGTCGCTCCTGGGCCGGGAGCAGTGTTCCGTCCTTGCGCAGTACAAAGGTACGCAGTTCCAGTTCGTGTCCTTCCGGCAGCGTGCAGGAAAAGGACACCAGCTCCCGTCCTCCGCCAACTCGTTCCCAGGAAAACACATCCAGCATCCGCCCGCTGTCCGCTTCCATCAGTGCGGCGGCCAGCAGGAAATCACCCGAGAGGCCGGACAGCTCAAAGCTTATCCTTCCTGTCAGCCGGTCACCCTCCACGGCAAATTCCGCCCGGGGACAGACGGAGGGCGCCAGCACCCGCGCCTCCTCGTCCCCCAGCAGCTGGGTGCAGACATAGTCCATCCGCTCACTGGTAACGGCGTAGAGCGGAGCCATCACGCTGTAGTTTTCCAGAAATACCCTGCAATAGACCCAGATGCCGTTGTTGTTCTGGCCGTACGTGTTGCCGGAAAAGGCCGGGCTGTTCGCCTCGTCGGTCCCCATCATCACCAGCGCGTGTCTGGTCCGGTAAAGGACGTTGTTCTCCACTGTGATGCCGCTGTTGTAGGTGGGGCCGTCCCACAGGGTGATGGCGTTCCCGCTGTCGGTGACGCCCATCCAGGTGCAGTCGTAGCCGTCCTCTCCGCTCCAGCCGTAGCCGCTGTCAAAGATCAGGTTGTCCGTGATCGTCACGTCTCCAAAGGTCTCCCGGGTATTATCCCAGTCCTGGTTGTGGTCGCCGATCAGCACCCCGGCCATACAATTCTCGATCAGATTGCCGGTCATAGTCATGCCCAGAAACAGGTAGTCAGGCCAGAGAAACTCTTCGTCGAATTCTATGGTGATACCACCGTCAAAGGCATCGTGGACATAGCAATTCACGGTAGCTGTATTGCTCCCCTCCATGCGGACGCACTCCCCGGAGACCGGCACAAAGCGGTCCTCTCCGGTGCTGTAATTCAGGATATGGGACCCGCCGCCGATCCAGCCGATCTCGCAGTTCCGCACCCGATTGCCGGTTCCCCGGCTCAGATCAACGCCTATAGTGCTGCGGTACATCAGGCACAGGTTGTCGATCACATTGTTATCCGTACAGTCCACAATGCCCCAATAGCCCTCGGCCACTCCTACGGCACTCTGGAACTCGATGCTGTCATACAGCTCTCCCGGATTCCCGGCATCGCAGCGCAGGTACAGCGGCCCCCGGCTGTCCACATCATGGACCCAGGAGGTAACTTACGACGATACCGCCCTTACCCCTCTGTCCGTCACGGCGGGAGATTGCCTGTCCGGCGGTACTCTGACCTCCAACCTGGATACCCTGGCGCCGGGCGAGCCCTTCCGCCTCACCTGGTATAGTGCCCAGGATACTGGGGACACCGGCCTGGCCTTCACCATCACCTGGCAGACGGCGGAAGAAGCTCAGGATGTGCCTGTGTCTCTCTCCTTCGCTCCCTCAGATATCTGCAACAGCAACCAGGAAGAGGTAGGCTTCACCGTCCAGGAGGGCAGAGTATCCATTCTGGACCGGGCAGTGGGCGACATCTATTATGACAGGGCCGTCAACATGAAGGACATCGTCTACTTCGCCCGGTGGTTCAACCGACAGGAGGAGATGGACGCCGCTCAGGAGCAGGCTGCCGACGTCTGGTTCGACCGGACGCTGGACGTGAAGGATCTCTCCGCTCTTGCCCAGCTGCTCAACAGCAGCCTGGAGCCCACCAGTGGTCTGCCCCTTTCCTCCTTGACGGCATCGGAACCCTATCAGGTCACCGTCTCCGACTGCCGGGTAGACGCTGATGGAAACGCATTCTTCACTGTATCCGGCGCAAATTGCCCCGGTATTGCAGCCTTCCGCTTCCAACTGAAGCTGCCGGAGGGCTACGTCGTCACCGATGTGCAGCCGGATAACAGTCTGCCGGAAGTCGGAAACTTCTCCTACAATGTCGAGACTGGAATCGTCTCCTGGTACAGCAGCCAAACAGAAGTGGTGAACGGTGAACTTTTCACCGTATCTGTCCACACCGAGCGGGAAATCCCTCTGTTTGGAACACTGGATCTCTCCTATGACAGCAGTGACTTCTTCCAGGCAGGATCCTATACTCAGGTGCCCGTCCTTGTGGTGCCGGGAAGTCTGACAGGCGAGCCCGCAGCCCGCACTACAGATGTATCTGTTGTCGATGATACCTTACACGTAACCGTGGAAACCAATTCCAGCCAAACAGTCTGCCTGATCGCGGCGTCCTATACCGGAAATAGAATGGAACAGGCCCTGCTCCAACAAGTGGAGCTGCAGTCAGGCACCCACACATATGTCCTCCCGGGCAATCTGAGGCGCGGGTGGGATAGCCTTCGGATATTCCTATTGGACCAAAATCAAATCCCATTGTCAGAGCTTTATCTCCAAAAATCAAACTAATTAAATACCGCAGCACCATGCGGTGCACTCGCTTAAAACTCATAGTTTGGCTTTAAGCTACCTACAGAGCCGGCCTCGCCAGCGCCAGGCCAGCTTATGATAAGGCCCCCTGATGCAGTTCATGTTTTGCTGCATCAGGGGGCTTTTTTATCACGGTCCGCTTTTACCGGACCGATTCACTTTTTATGAACATCACCACTGGGTCAGTTCCAGATACAGGTCCTTGTACTGACGGGCGGACTTCTCCCAGGAGACATCCTTGGCCATGTCCCGCTGGACCACCTCGTCCCAGTGATAACGGTTGTTGAAATAAAGGGATTTTGCACGGTTGATGGCATCCAGCAGCAGGCCGGCTTCATACCGGTCAAAGGTAAAGCCGTTGCCCTCGCCGTTGAACTCGTTGTAGGGCTCCACGGTATCCTTCAGCCCACCGGTCTCACGGACAATGGGCAGAGTACCGTAGTGCATGGCGTTGAGCTGGGTCAACCCGCAGGGCTCAAAGCGGGAAGGCACCAGAAGGGCATCGGCGCCGGCGTAAATGCGGTGGGCTCTCCCCTCGTCATACTGGATGCAGGCGCTGAAGGTGCCCTTATAGGCCTCTTCATAGGCCCGGAACGCATTCTCATACTGCTTGTCGCCGGTACCCAGCACCACCACCTGGGTGTTGCCGTCCAGCACCTGGGGAATGATGGCGTTGACCAGATCCAGGCCCTTCTGGTTGGTGAGCCGGGAAATCAGTCCAATGACGAACTTGCCGGTATCCTGCTCCAGGCCCAGTTCCTTCTGAAGGGCCAGCTTGTTGGCCATCTTGTGGTCCAGCACATTGCCCAGGCCGTAGTTTTCTGCCAGGGCGGGGTCGGTCTCCGGATTCCACATGCCGTAGTCAATACCGTTGACGATGCCCCGGAGCTTGCCGCTGTGATAGCGCAGATGATCCTCCAGCCGCTCGCCGTACTCGCTGGTCTGGATCTCCCAGGCATAGGTGCCGCTGACGGTGGTAATGCGGTCGGCGTAGGCCAGGCCGCCCTTGAGCATGTTGCCCTCCACCCAGTCCTGCTTCAGCGCGCCCATGCCGAACACCTCGTCAGGCAGGCCGGACCAATACTGGATGGTGGGGATGTTGTACACGCCCTGGAAGCGGAGGTTATGGATGGTGATGACCGATTTGGCCCGGCCCACCGGGGAGTCCTTGAACAAGGTACGCAGATACACCGGCACCAGAGCCGCCTGCCAGTCGTGGCAGTGGACCACGTCGGGGATCCAGTCCATATAGTTCAGGGCAGCCAGGGCAGCCTTGCTGAAGAAGCAATACTTGGGGATATCATCCACCAGATTGGTGTAGGGATTGCCCCAGGAGAAGAACTCCTCGTTGTCAATGAAGTCGTACACCACGCCGTCCCAGATATACTCCATGATCCCCACATAATAGCTGCGGCCGGTCTTACCCAGGTCCATGTAGAACTCGCCGCGGTAGATCATCTTGTTCTGATACTCCTGGGGGATGCAGGCATAGCGGGGCAGGATCACCCGGACGTCACAGTTCAGCCGGGCCAGCTCCCGGGGCAGGGCATACATCACGTCTCCCAGTCCGCCCGTCTTGACAAAGGGATGGCACTCCGAGCCGATAAAGGCCACGCTCCGGCGGGGCAGATTCATGGTCTCATTCACAGGAGCAGCCTTCACCACCACGGGGGCGCTTTTCTCTTCCGTCACAGGGGCAGCCTCCTTCTGCTTGGCCGCAGAAGCGGTCTTCTTTTTGGTAGCCGCCGCCTTTTGGGCGGGCTCGGCTTTCTTCGCGGCAGCCGTCTTTTTGGCAGGCTCAGCCTTTTTTGCGGCGGCTGTCTTTTTGGCAGGCTCGGCTTTCTTCGCGGCGGCCGTCTTTTTGGCAGGCTTGGCTTTTTCCTCGGCAGGGGCTGCCTCTTGGACAGGTTCCGCCTTCTTCTCGGCAGGGGCCGCTTCCTTGGCGGGCTCAGTCTTTTTCGCGGCGGGGGCCGCTTCCTTGGCGGGCTCCGCCTTCTTCTCGGCGGGGGCTGCCTCTTTGGCGGGCTCGGCTTTTTTTGCGGCGGGAGCCGCCTTTTTCTTTTCGGCTGCCGTCTTCTCCGTGGCAGCCACAGCCTCCTTCGAGGCGGAGACGGGACTTACTGCGTCAGGAGCTTTCTCTTCCACAGGCTTCGTTTCAGCCGCGGTCTTTTTCACGTTCATGGAGTCCGTTTTTTCCCGTGCCATTATGATTCTTCCTTTCACATATCATCCTAATCCTAAAACCCCTGCCGCCTCAGATGGGTATGAGCTCTACGCAGGGGCAAAACTTGCTGACGTTAAGAATATAACATATCCATCCTCATTTTTACACCCCTTTTTGGTATATTCCGGTTGAAAACTCATGATTTTACCAAAACATCATAAATCTAATTGGGCGGTTTCAGCCCCTTCGCTTCATAGAAAGGATATAGCAAAGGCGTGCCGCAGGATCTGCAGCACGCCTTTATGCTTATTTCCCTTCCCGGTTGAGCAGGTCCCGCTTCAGGTCCCACAGCTTCTGGGAGAGGTCCACATAGTAGTTGTGGGGGTTTTCAAAGCGCTTGACCTCGTCCCACAGCAGGTCGATCTGCCCGGCGCACCAGGCCCGCATCTCCGCGATGGGCGGGGAGTCGTACACCCGCTTGCCCCCCTGGAAGATGGGCACCAGCAGCTCCCTGGCGGTAAAGTTGGTGAACACGCTGCGCTTCCAGGTGGCGTCGGGATCGAAGAGCTCCAGAGGCTGGCTCTCGTCCACTTTTTCGTCCCACAGGGTGATGAGGTCGGCAAAGGCCTTCCCCGTCTCGTTGTCAAAGAGGCGGTACACCTTCTTGAAGCCGGGGTTGGTGATCTTGTCCGGGTTGGCGCTGATCTTGATCTTGGGGATGATGTTCCCCTCTTTGTCCTCCACCGCCGACAGCTTGTACACGCCGCCGAACACCGGCTCGCTCTTGGAGGTGATGAGCCGCTCGCCCACGCCGAAGGAGTCAATCTTGGCCCCCTGGAGCAGCAGGTCCCGGATGATGTACTCGTCCAGGGAGTTGGAGGCCACGATCTTGCACTCGGTGAGCCCCGCCGCGTCCAGCATCTTGCGGGCCTTCCGGGACAGGTAGGTCAGATCGCCGGAGTCCAGCCGGATGGCGCAGTTGGTGATGCCCTGGGGCAGCAGCACCTCTTTGAAGGCGCGGATGGCGTTGGGCACGCCGGATTTGAGCACGTTATAGGTATCCACCAGCAGAGTGGCCGAGTGGGGATAGAGCTGGCAGTAGGTCTTGAAGGCGGTATACTCGTCGGGGAACATCTGGACCCAGGAGTGGGCCATGGTGCCGCCGGCGGGAGAGCCGTACACCTCATCGGCCAGGGTGCAGGCGGTGCCGGCGCAGCCGGCGATGTAGGAGGCACGGGCGCCCAGAATGGCGGCGTCGGGGCCCTGAGCCCGGCGGGAGCCGAACTCGCTCACCGGCCGCCCGTCGGCCGCCCGCACGATGCGGTTGGTCTTGGTGGCGATGAGGGACTGGTGGTTCAGGGTGAGCAGCAGGAAGGTCTCGATGAACTGGGCCTCGATGGCGGGGGCCCGGACAGTGAGGAAGGGCTCCCGGGGGAAGATGGGGGTGCCCTCGGGCACAGCCCAGATGTCGCCGGTGAACTTGAAGTTCTTCAGGTACTCCAAAAAGCCCTCGCAGAAGCAGCCCTTGCCCCGCAGATAGGCGATGTCTTCTTCGTCAAAGTGGAGCCGCTCCACATAGTCGATGACCTGCTCCAGACCGGCAGCGATGGCAAAGCCGCCCCCGTCGGGCACGTTGCGGAAAAATACGTCGAAATAGCAGATCTGCTCGGCGTAGCCCTCTGTCTGGAAATAGCCGTTGCCCATGGTAAGCTCGTAAAAGTCGCAGAGCAAAGTGTAGTTCATATGTTGCTTCATGGTGTTGTAACCTCCCGGTTGATGACCGTGATCTGCAGGGCCTCCATCAGGTCCAGCACGTTTTTATGGAGGACGGGGTCCGGCCCGGCGGTGCAGGACGCGTCCACCACCAGCTCCGCCTCGGGCAGCGCCCCCTTGGCCACGATGGCGTTGGACAGCACGCACAGGTAGGACACCAGCCCCACCAGCTCGATGCGGTCATAGCCCTGCCCCTTCAGCCAGTTGCCCAGCCACAGGGAAGGGAAGGCAGGCTTGCACACCACCATATCCCGGCTTTTATCCATGGCCTGTCCGGTCTTTCCGTAGAGCTGCCACCCCTCCGAGTTCATAAGGCAGTGGGGCACCGGCAGCTTTCGCCCCTCCTGGGTATCCAGGTAATTCTCCTGGTGGGTATCCAGGGTAAAGGCCACGTCGTCGCCGGCGGCATGGTAGGCGGCGATTTTCTCCGCGATGGGACCGTCCAGCCGTTCCGCCCCGGCAAAGCCCAGAGCGCCGTCTACGAAGTCCTTCTGGTAGTCCACCACCAGCAGCAGCCGTTTCATGGCCGTTCCTCCTTTGCTGTCAAGACACCTGTCTATTATAGATATCTGTTCTTTAAATTGCAAGGGCCTTCTCGAAGCAGGGATAGGTGAGAGGCCGGCCGTGGAGGTGGATCTCTCCCACCTTGGTAAAGCCCATTTTACGGATGAGGGCCTGCATCCGGTCATTCAGCGAATAGGTATCGATGCGCATGGCGGCAATGCCCCGGCGGCGGGCCTCCCCCTCGGCAAAGGCAAAGAGGGCGGAACCCACCCCATGGCGCTGGAAGGCGGGGTCGATGGCCATGCGGTGGATGACCACCGCCGGGCGGCTGGTGGTCCAGGGCAGGGGATCGTACTCGGGGGACTCGCTGGTGTTGACGCAGGCCACCCCGGCCAGCCGGCCGTCGATGACGGCGGCGTACAGCTCTCCCCGGTCAATGTCCCCGGCGTAGAAGTCACGGGTGGGATAGTCCTCCCCCCACTGGGGATTGCCCAGCTGGTTCATATGGACCACCGCCCGGCCCACCAGGGCCCAGATCTCCTCCAGTTCCTCCCGCCGGGCGGGGCGGATGGCGATTTCCCCGGTCATTCGGCCACCAGGGTGGGGCCCATGGCCTCGTGGAGGGTGGGAGTCACCGCACCCCGGAAGAGGCAGACGGCGTAGCGGTGCATTTTCTCCAGCTTCTCGGGCACGCCGTCGGCGCTGATCTGACCGCCGGCAGAGAAGTCGCTGTCCAGAATGAACCGGGTCTCCTTGGGCTGGTTGGGGTTCTGGGGGTTGTTGGCCCCCACCAGGCCGGGACCGGCGTGGAGCTTCATGCGGTAGCCGCCCACCAGGGGGGTCTCCACGTCCAGAGCGCACTTGACAATCTCACTCTCCTCCACGTCGGGCTCGCCCAGGATGCCCAGGTACTGGCTCTGGATCAGATCGTCCCACAGCTGATCCTCCAGGCCCATAACCTTACGGGAGATGGCGTTGACGTAGCGCAGGCCGATGCGCTCAAAATAGGCAGGCTGATAGATCTGGATGAACTGGGCCAGGGCCTGGTCCAGCCGGATGGCAAAGTCCTCCCACCGCTGGTAGGTCAGGGTGGACAGGGCGATGAAGTTCTGGGTCAGGTTGATCTTCCACCGGCCGTCCTCCGAAATAAAGTGGTAGTTGGTGATGGGCTTCTGGGGCTCCAGAGCGGTGGCGTTGCCCTTCTTCACCACCTTGGGGGGAAGCTGCTCCTGCCGGGTCATATACTTGGGAAAATCCTTCCGGATGGCCTCCTGGAAGGCGGCGGGCTCATTGGTCCCGATGGACAGGATGGTGGGGAAACGGAGCTGGCAGATGACCTCCACCAGCGGAGAGCGGGCATAATGGACACGCTCGTATGGCGCAAACAGCATAGCGGCTGCTCCTTCCTATTCAAAGTCTTATCTATTTTATCCCCGAATGTGCCCCATGTCAAACGCTTCAGCCTTGAATTCCCAAACTTTGGCCGGTATAATGCTGATGAGAATGATAAGGAGGCGCGTAAGATGGAACTGGAACTGAAGCGGGGCGGCCGCACCGCCCGGGTAACCACCCAGGGCGGCGAGCTGATCTCCTACCGGGACGAGGCCGGTCTGGAGTACATCTGGACGGGAGATCCGGCCTACTGGGCCGGGCGCAATCCCCTCCTTTTCCCCATCGTGGGCGGGCTGCGGGACGGCAAGGTACTCATTGAGGGCAAGGAAGTGTCCATGAAGCGCCACGGCTTTGCCCGCAACAGTACATTTTCCGTCACCGGCCAGGGTGAGGACTGGGCGGAGCTGGAGCTGCGGGAGAGTGAAGACACCCTGGCCCTCTACCCCTATCCCTTCCGGCTGACGGTGCGCCAGCAGCTCACCGGCACCGGCTTTGCCACCGCCGTCACCGTCACCAACACCGGGGAGCGGCCCATGCCCTTCTGCCTGGGGGCCCACACCGGCTTCCGCTGTCCTCTGGAGGAGGGGGAGTCCTTCACCGACTATGAGGTGCTCTTTGACCAGAAGGAGACCTGCCCCACCCTGGTGCCCGACGCCAACGGTCTGGACCCCAGCCGCACCCGTCCCTGTCTGGAGGACACCGACGTGCTCCCCCTGTCCTACCATTATTTTGACGAGATGGATACCCTGGTCTTCCAGGGCCTCAAGTCCCAGTCGGTGCGCCTGCGCAGCCGGAAGAGCGGCAAGGGGGTGCGCATGACCTTCCCGGGCTTCCCGGTACTGGCTCTGTGGTCCACCCCGGGCAAGGCGGCCCCCTACCTGTGCATCGAACCCTGGCACGGCGTCCCCGCCGTGGCGGGCGAGGGCCCGGAGTTGAAGGACAAGGCCTTCTGCATCACCCTGGCCCCCGGCGAAAGCCGCACCCTGGGCTATCAGGTGGACACCCTGTAACCGAAAATCCCCCGGCATCAAAAGATGCCGGGGGATTTTTCACATCGCTCAGGCCTGGCCGTCCATGGTGACCTGGAAGGTCAGGGTCATGGTGTGGCCGCTGGCATCGGTGAGGGTCAGCTCCAGGGGGAAGGTCTCGCCGGGCTCCTCCTGGAAGGCGCTCACAATGGCGGACACCAGGGTATTGCCCTGGCCCGCGGGGCTCTCCGGGTCCTTTACCCAGTTGGAGCCCAGGTTGGAGGCGTTCTCCCCGTTGGCCCAGGTGTAGACCTGGCCGCCGTAGGTGATGCTGGCCACGGTGGCCCCATTGTCCTGCCGGTACAGAGCACCCAGGAAGCGGGCCATGTCGTTCATGGCGGAGCCGTCGGCCAGGGCGGACAGGTCGTCGTACCGGGCAGTGATGGTCACCGCCACATCCTCACGGGTGCTGCCGGAAAAGACAGACTCATAGGAACCGGCATAGGTATATCCGTCGGCGTAGGTGTATTCCCCGGCCTCGGTCACCGCTCCCACCAGAGGGGCGTTGAGCAGGAAGACCTGCTTATGCTTTCCGTCCTGAACATGGAGCACGGAGCTCAGAGCCGTCCCGTCCAGGGTCACCTGGGCGGTGGCGGGGTCCTCTTCGCTCTTCACATCCTCCACGATAGCCAGGAAGTGCTCCAGATTGGCGTCGGTGAGGGTGAGCACCGCGCCCTGCTCCACAGCAGACCCCTTGGACAGGTCAATATCCTGCCAGGCGCTGCCGGAGATGGACAGGCCGTTAGCCGTAACGTTGGAGCCGTTGACATTCAGGCCGGAGGCGTTGCTGCCCCGCAGAGTCACCTGCTCCAGCACCACAGCGCCGGAGGTGTAGGCCTGCATGCCGGCGGCCCGGTTGGCGCTGTCCAGAGTCAGGTTCCGGATAGTCACCCCTTCGGCCACGCCGCCCACATTCAGCAGGTGCTTGTCGGCATTGCCGGAGCCGGTCCAGCCCTCGGCCGCAGTGATGGTGTGACCCTTGCCGTCGATGGCCACCGGGCGGTTAACGGAGATCTGGCGCTCCACCTCAAAGGAGCCGCCCAGCTGGATGGACTCCACCTGGCTGGCCAGGGCGGCAGTCAGCTCCGCCCCGCTGTTTACCACCACACCCAGGTCCAGCTTCAGGGTAATGGCGGCCTCATGATTGCCGTTGAGGGTGATCTCCCCCACGGCCCCCTTGGCAGCAAAGTCGGCCACCAGCACGGACACCAGGGTGTTGCCGCTGTTCTCCTCGCTGCTGGGGTCCTTCACCCAGTTGGAGCCCAGCAGACCCCGCTCGGCGTCCCAGGTGTAGGTCTCACCGTTGTAGGAGATGCTCTGGACGGCGGCGCCGTTATCCTGGCGGTACAGGGCACCCAGGAAGCGGGCCATATCGTTCATGGCGGTGCCGTCGGCTACCTGGGTCATGGTGTAGGCCCCGCTGACGGTCATCTCGTCGCCGCTCTCGCTGGTGGTGAAGTTGCCCTGATACACCCAGATGCCGTCGGGCTGGTCCTCATAGCCGTCATAGGCCTGGGCGTTCTTCACCAGCTCCTTCAGAGCCTGCTTGGCCTGCTCCTGGTCTCCGGCGATATCGCCGTCGCCGTCGCCATTGTCCTCACCGTCGCCGGAGCCGTTGTCAGAGCCGCCGGAACCGCCGCCGTTATTGGACCCGCCGCCGGAGCCGCCGCCGTTGTTGGAACCGCCGGAAGTATTGCCGGACTGGCCGGCGTCCACAGAGCCGCCGGGAATGGTGACCGAGTCGCCGCTGTTGTTCTCCACCTTGGTGCCGCTGGTGCTGACGGTGGTGCCGCTGGCATTGGGGGCGGCCTCCACCTTGGTGACGGTACCAGAGCCCGCCACAGTGGTGTTGGAGCCGGAGGTCACCACAGAGTCGATCTTGGACCCCTTCTCGGTCTGGATGGAGACGCCATCCGCCTCCCGGGTGACGCTGACCTGCTCCACCTTGCCCGCCACCGCCAGGGCGGCGTCGGAGCCGGACACGGTCAGATCGCTCACGACAGCGGTCTTGGCCACGGTCACCGCAGCGTCGGAGGCCTCCTCCATGACGGTGAGGATACCCACGGTGCCGGTGACCTCCAGCTTGGCGTCGGCGCCGATGACGGTGACAGATTCCACCGCGCCGTCCACCTTTACCTGCTGGTCCTGACCGGACACCATCAGCTCGCCCACCTGGGCGTTGCCCTCCACAGAGACCCGGACGCCGCCGCCCTGACGGGCCACGGTAACCATGTCCACCTTGGAGTCGCCCTTGATCACCACGGAGTTGGTACCGCCGCCCCGGATGATGAGCTTGCCCTCCACGGTGACCCCGTCCAGCACCACATGGCCGTCGGCCACGCCCTCAGCCACGATCAGGTCCCCGGCAATGGTGAGGCCCTGGAGGGTCACGTCGTCGGCGCTGATGACAGCAGAGCTGTCCACGTCCTGGGTGTAGGTACCGGCCTTATCAAAGGTCTCGGCGAACATGTTGTCCAGCATCACCGCCACCTCGGCCCGGGTGATGGGCTTGGTGGGCATGATGTTGCCGCCGCTGCCCTGGACGTAGCCGGCGTGGGCCATGGCCCCCACAGAGTCCTTGGCCCAGTCGGCCACCTGGCCGGCGTCCCGGAAGGCGTTCACGCCCTGGCTGCGGCCGGTGAGCTCCAGTACCCGGGCCATCATGACCATGGCCTCCTGGCGGGTGATGGTGTCGCCGGGCCGGGCATGGACCCCGTCGCCCTGGAGCACGCCGGCGGAGCAGGCCTTCAGCACCGCGTCGGTGTACCAGGCCTCGTCAGCCACATCGGCAAAGCTGTTGCTGGCGGCGATCTGATAATCCATGATCCGGTCCAGGATCACAGCCAGCTCGGCGCGGGTGATGTAACCGGTGGGATTGAGGTTGCCGGTGCCGTCCCCCTTCAGGACGCCCCGCTGGGCCCACACAGACATGGCGTCGTCATACCAGGTGCCGGCGGTCTGGTCGGGCTGGGCGGCCATGGCGGCAGGGGCGCACACCATGGAACCGGTGAGCAGCAGGGACAAGATCTGTTTCTTCATGCAAATTGTTCTCCTTGTGATTGTTGCCCGAAAAAAAGGGGCGGAGCTCACTGCAGAGCTCCACCCCTGGTGGTATTCCCATCCGGAATCTCCCCCTGCAGCGCCGCCGACTCTCGTCGGGTTTGCCGTAAGACAGGGGGTATCTTAACATACTCGTTTCCGGATCACAAGGCAAAATTCCGAATTTAATGCATGTAAATATAGCCATTTCAGGGCTATTTCACAGCTTTTGCGAATTAGTAGGCCACACCCCAGTACACCATATGCTTGGCGGGCTTGCCGCAGATGGGGCACACATCGCCCAGGTGCTCCTGCTCCAGGGGGATGCAGCGGGAGGACACGCCGGCCTCCTCCTTCATCTTGAGCTCGCACTCCAGATCGCCGCACCACATGGTCTTGGCAAAGCCGCCCTGGGTGGCCATCTTCTCCTTGACCTCCTCCAGGGAGGAGCAGGCGTAGGTGTTCTCGTCCAGGTTGCGCTTGGCCTTGTCGTACAGGCCCTGCTGCACGGCGTCCAGCATAGTCTTGACGGTCTCCTCGATGTTGTCCAGGGAGACAAAGCTCTTCTCGCCGTTGTCCCGGCGGACCAGCACGCACTGGTTCTTCTCCATGTCCTTGGGACCCATCTCCAGACGCAGGGGCACGCCCTTCATCTCGTACTCGGCGAACTTCCAGCCGGCGGACTGCTCGGAGGCGTCCATCTTCACCCGGATGCCGGCGGCCTTCAGGCGGTCCATGACGGCCTGGTTGGCCTCCAGGACGCCCGCCTTGTGCTGGGCCACGGGGATGATGATGACCTGGGTGGGGGCGATGCGGGGGGGCAGCACCAGACCGTTGTTGTCACCGTGGGTCATGATGACGCCGCCGATGAGGCGGGTGGACACGCCCCAGGAGGTCTGGAAGGGGTGGTGGGGCTGGTTGTCCTTGCCGGCAAAGGTGATGTCAAAGGCGCGGGCAAAGCCGTCGCCGAAGTAGTGGGAGGTACCGGCCTGGAGGGCCTTCTTGTCGTGCATCATGCACTCCACGGTGTAGGTGGCCTCGGCGCCGGAGAACTTCTCCTTGTCGGTCTTGCGGCCCTTCACCACGGGCATGGCCAGGTAGTTCTCGCAGAAATCGGCGTAGATGTTGAACATGCGCTCGGTCTCTTCGATGGCCTCCTCGGCGGTGGCGTGCATGGTGTGGCCCTCCTGCCACAGGAACTCCCGGTGGCGCAGGAAGGGACGGGAGGTCTTCTCCCAGCGCAGGACGGAGCACCACTGGTTGTACAGCTTGGGCAGGTCCCGGTGGGAGTGGATGATATCCTTGTAGTGCTCGCAGAACAGGGTCTCACTGGTGGGGCGGATGCAGTAGCGCTCCTCCAGCTTCTCGGAGCCGCCCATGGTCACCCAGGCGCACTCGGGAGCGAAGCCCTCCACGTGGTCCTTCTCCTTCTGGAGCAGGGACTCGGGGATGAGCATGGGGAGGTACACATTCTCGTGGCCGGTCTCCTTGAACTTCTCGTCCAGGATCTTCTGGAAATTCTCCCAGATGGCGTAGCCATAGGGACGGTAGATGAAAACGCCCTTGATGGAGGAGTAGTCGATGAGCTCCGCCTTTTTACACACGTCGGTGAACCACTTGGCAAAGTCCACCTCCATATCGGTGATCTGTTCCACCTGCTTTTTATCCTGTGCCATACTTTATCTCAATCCTTTGTTTCAGAATTACATGGGTTCCACTTATTTTATGCATTTATGCCCCAAAAGTCAAGAGCGGGGCCCGGATCATCTCCTCCGGGCCCCGCTCTTTTCTGTTTTTACAGGATAACCACCAGTGTGGCGATAAACTGGTCCTTGTGGTACTGGCCGTAGGCCTGCACCCGGTCCCCTTCCTCCAGCCGGTCCAGCTTGGTGGAGCTGCCGGAGCTGGTGATGAGCCGGGCGTCGTACACATCCACACTGACCTTGCTGCCGTCCTCCAGACGAACGGTCAGCAGATCCATTTTGGTGTCGATCTGAGTAATGGTTCCTGTCAGCTGGGTGTCGTCGGGGGTGGTCTCCGGCTCCGACTGAGCGGTGGCCTGGATCTCACGCACCTGATTGCCGCTGACCACCACGATGACCTTGTCGCCGCTGCGCAGCTGGTCGATGGTGGCCGTCTTGCCGTCCCGCCGGATGGCAGGCAGGTTCAGCAGATCCAGCTGATAGCTGATGCTCTGCCCCTGATCGGTCTGCATCAGCAGAATGGTGGGGCTGCCGTAGGTGATGCTCTGGAGCACGCCCTGGGAGGAGGAGGTGGTGCCGCCGGTGAGCTTGAGCTCCGCCAGGTGGCCCATGCCGTCCACCCAGCACTGGGCCTGGGTGTAGCCCGCCGACGGGTCGATGAGCTCCTGCCCCCCCGCCAGCTGGTCCACCTGGACCTTGGTGAAGCGGTCGATGGTCAGCCGCCGGCTGGCTCCGTTCACCTGGAGGGAGATGCTGCCCTGGTCAATGGTGGACACCGTGCCGCTGAGGGCGGTAAGTGCGCCCCCCAGTCGGGCGGACTGGGGATTGCCCGCGCTGTCCAGATTCACCCGGACATACTGCCCCTGCCGCAGGGCGGTGGGGGTGGTGCGCATGTTGTTCTCATAGATGGGGGCGGCGGCGGGCAGGGTCACGCTGCTGACGCCGGTGATGTTGCTGGAAATCACCATGGCGGTGGTGCCGTCGCTGGCGGTGGACACCGAGGTGATGACGCCGCCGGTCCAGGGATAGGAGGTGTAGGCGGGCAGCTCGGCATAAATGCCCTGGGCGTCGGTGAAATCCATGGCCCGGCGGAGCATGGTGGCCATCTCTGCCCGGGTCAGACTGCCCTTGGGCATGAACTGGTTGGCGCTGTTGCCCTGGACGATGCCGTATGTACTCAGCAGGTACACATAGGGCTTGAGCACCTCGGCAATGGAGGAGGTGTCGGCAAAGTTCAGGGAATAGCTGGTCAGGCTCTTGGCCATGGCCTCCAGCTGCATGGCCCGCACCAGGTACATGGACAGATTTTCACGGGTAATGGACTTGAGAAGAGCACCCGAGGTGCACATGGCCTCCAGCTCATACTCGTTGATGATGCCGGTTTCCAGGCAGACGGCAATCTCCTCCGCCGCCCAGCTGTATACCTCCTCGGGCAGGATCTGGCCCAGCTGTTCCGCCCGGTCGGCGGCGATCTGCTTTTTATCCGCAGCCGACACGCCGGTGGTACGGGAGCAGAAGAGGAGCGCTTCGCAGGCGGTCATCTGGCGGCTGGGGGAGAAGGTGGTGGCGCTGGTACCGTTGATGACGCCCAGTCCGGCCAGATACTCCACGTCCTCCCGGGCCCAGTGGCCCTCCATGTCGGTGAAGCTCACCGCCCCGGCAGGGAGCACCAGCAGGGACACGGTCATCGCCGCGGCCAGAGCGAGAACGGCAATTCTCTTTCCTTTCATAGCTTTTCCTCCGTCGACTGCATTGGTTTCCATAACTATATGCCCCCATTATAGCGGTCCCGCAGGGAAAAAGCAACCTGAAATCCGTCGTCCCCTTTTAATAATCGACATCTGTATTTTATCTTGACAAGTGTAGCGTAAAGTAGTATGCTGGTCCAGCCAACGAAAAGGAGGAGGTCCCCTATGGAGGAAAAACAGGAGAAGGATCTGGACCTGCGCCAGCGCAAGACCCGCCGTCAGCTGACCCAGGCTCTGGTGGAGCTGATGGAGGAGCGGCCCTTCCAGGAGCTGTCGGTCACCGACATCTGCCGCCGGGCCATGGTCCACCGCACCACCTTTTACGCCCACTTCAACGACAAGCAGGAGCTGCTCCACTATTTGATGGTCCAGGTGGAGCGGGAATGCATCGCCGCCTGCGTCCCCCAGGACGCGCCCACCCCCCGCCAGTTCTTTCTGACGGCGGCCCGCAACACCCTGGCCTTCTTCAGCGCCCGGAAGGGCTTCTACCGGGCCTGCATGGCCAGCGGTGCGGACACCCAGACCCGGCTGCTGGAGGATACCGCCGCTGAGGAGCTGGCCCGCCGCCTGAGCCAGCCCCCCTTCCCCGACGCCCTGCCGGGGTTGGACCCCCGCATCGCCGCCCGCTTCTATGTGGGTGCCATGCTCTCCCTGGTCCGGTGGTGGCTGCTCAGCCCCGACCCGGTGCCCGAGGCGGTGCTGCTGGAGCACCTGGACCGTTTCATTCCCCACAGCTGAGAGGACTTTGATTATGCAGCCGGAACAGAAAACCGAAACCCCCATGACCAAGCTGGCCCGCTTCATCGTTGACAAGCGCAAGGCCTTCTTTCTCATCTTCATCGCCGCCCTCATCTTCTGCGGCGCCTCCATCAATAAGGTGCAGGTGAACAACGACATCACCTCCTACCTGCCCGCAGACACCGAGACCCGGCGGGGCCTGACCCTGATGGAGGAGCAGTTCGTCACTCTGGGCACCGCCAACGTGATGGTGTCCAACGTGACCTATGACGCCGCCGCCGCCCTGGCCGCCAGGCTGGAGCAGGTGGAGGGGGTGTCCCAGGTAACCTTTGACGACACCGCCGACCACTACCACGACTCGGCCGCCCTGTTTGCCATCTCCTTTGACGGGGAGGCGGACGACCCGGAGACGGTGGCCGCTCTCCACCGGGTGGAGGACACCCTGGAGGGCTACGACCTGTCGGTATCCACCGAGGTGGGCCGGGATACCTCCGCCTCCCTGCGTAAGGAGATGACCGTCATCCTGGCCATCGCCGCCGCGGTCATCGTGGTGGTGCTGCTCTTCACCTCCAAGAGCTATATGGAGGTGCCCGTCTACCTCATCGTGTTTGTGGCGGCGGCGGTGCTCAACATGGGCACCAACTTCATCTTCGGCACCATCTCCTTTATTACCAACTCCATCGCCGTGGTGCTCCAGCTGGCCCTGGCCATCGACTACGCCATCATCTTCTGCCACCGGTACATGGAGGAGCGGGACGGAGGCCTGGACCCCCGGGAGGCCGACATCGCCGCCCTGAGTAAGGCCATCGTGGAGATCTCCTCCTCCAGCCTGACTACCATCTCCGGTCTGGTGGCCCTGATGCTCATGCAGCTGCGCATCGGCTTCGACATGGGCATCGTGCTGGCCAAGGGCATCGTGTGCTCCATGCTGTGCGTGTTCTTCCTGATGCCCGGCCTGCTGATGGTGTTCCAGGGGCCCATCGACCGCACCCGCCACAAAAACCTGGTGCCCAGGATCAACTTCTGGGGCAAGGCGGTGGTCAAGCTGCGCTTTATCCTGCCCCCCATCTTTCTGGTGGTGGTCATCGCCGGAGCGGTGCTGTCCAGCCGCTGCGTCTACGTTTTTGACACCAACGATGCCGACTTTGACAACAAGCCTGACTGGCAGCTGGCCGACGAAAAGGTGACGGCCACCTTCGGCAAGAAGAACACCATCGCCATGCTGGTACCCCGGGGGGACTACCAGAAGGAAAAGCGCATCCTGGAGCGGGTGTCCGCCCTGCCCCAGGTGACCCAGGTCACCGGCCTTGCCAACATCGAGGTGGAGGAGGGCCGGATGCTCACCGACGACATCTCACCCCGGCAGTTTGCCGAGCTGGCGGGCGTGGATGTGGAGCTGGCCCGGCTGCTCTTCCAGGCCTACGGCCTCAGTGTGGAGGAGTACGGCGCCATCTTCCAGAACCCGGACGACTATTCTGTCCCCCTGCTGGACATCTTCCAGTTCCTGCTGGAGCAGAAGGACAAGGGCGTGATCAGCCTCACCGGAGACCAGGCCAAACAGGTGGAGGACCTGCAGGAGCAGCTGGATGTGGGGCTCCAGCAGCTTCAGGGCGAGGACTGGTCCCGGATGGTCTTTGTGGCCGACGTGCCCACCGAGGGGGAAGAAACCTACGCCCTGCTGGATGAGATCCGGGCCATTGGCCGGGACTACTATGACGACGTGGTGCTGGTGGGCAACTCCACCAACGCCTTTGATCTGGCCAGTTCCTTCTCCGGCGACAACCTGAAGATCAGCGTGCTCACCGCCCTCTTCGTCATGGTCATCCTGCTCTTTACCTTCAAGTCCGCCGGTCTGCCGGTGCTGCTGGTGCTCACCATCCAGGGCTCCATCTGGATCAACTTCTCCTTCCCCGTCCTCACCAATACCAACCTCTTCTTCCTCAGCTACCTGGTGGTCAGCTCCATCCAGATGGGGGCCACCATCGACTACGCCATTGTCATCACCAACCGCTATCTGGAGCTGAAAACCATGATGGAACCCCGGCAGGCGGCGGTGGAGGCCCTGAGCCAGAGCTTCCCCACCATCCTCACCTCCGGCTCCATCATGGCGGTGGCCGGCTTCCTCATCGGCGGCATCTCCACCGACGCCACCATCGGCTCGGTGGGCCTCACCCTGGGCCGGGGCACCGTCACCTCCATCTTCCTGGTCATGACCGTGCTGCCCCAGCTGCTGCTGTTGGGGGACGCCCTCATTGAGCGCACCGCCATCACCCTCAACCGGGACCGGTCCCAGCGGTTCAACAAGGGCACCATGCGGCTGGACGGCCATGTCCGGGGCCATGTGTCCGGCTTTGTGGACGGCGAATTCAAGGGCGTGATCCACGGCAGCGTGGACGCCCTCATCGAGAGCAACTATCAGGAGATTCAGACCGAAGACGACCAAGAGGAGGACCAGCCATGAACCGAACCAAACGTATCCCGGCCCTGCTGCTGGCCGCCGCCCTCCTCTTCTCCCTGCTGCCTCCCGCCGGGGCGGCAGGGACGGTGAGCATCGCCACCCTCTCCGACTTCCAGGAGTTCGCCCGTAGCTGCACCAAAGACACCTGGTCAGTGGGAGTGACAGTAGAGCTTACCGCCGACCTGGACCTGAGCGGCACCGACTTTTCCCCCATTCCCATCTTCCAGGGCACCTTCCGCGGCGACGGCCACACCATTACCGGCCTCTCCTTCTCCGACAAAGGCTCCAAGGTGGGCCTCTTCCGCACCCTCACCGAGAGCGCCCTGGTGGAGGACCTAATTGTGGAGGGTACCCTGTCCCCCGGCGGCACCGCCGGGCAGGTGGGGCTTATCGCCGGTGAAAACAGCGGCACCGTCCGGGACTGCACCGCCAAGGGCTCGGTCTCTGGTCAGGCGGACGTGGGCGGCGTGGTAGGTCTCAACACGGAGACCGGTACCGTGGATTCCTGCATCAATCAGGCCTCCGTGTCCGCCCCCAGCAACGCCGGCGGCATTGCCGGCCAGAGCCTGGGCACCATTACAAGCTGCACCAACACCGGCGCCGTCAACACCGACCCCAACGAGGAGGCCCCCTCCAACTCCGGCGGCATCGCCGGGCTGTCCCGGGGCACTATTTCCAACTGTTCCAACGCCGGTACCGTGGGCTACCAGCACCTGGGCTACAACACCGGCGGCATTGCCGGGCTCCAGTCCGGTTACATCTCCCAGTGCACCAACACCGGCTCCATCCTGGGCCGGAAGGACGTGGGGGGCATCGTGGGGCAGTTTGAGCCCAGCGTGGAGGTGCGCTACGGCCCCTCCCCCACCGACAGCCTCAACAGCAGCCTGGATACCCTCTTTAGCGCAATGGAGGACTTCGGCGACCAGATCAGCGCCATAGCAGGCCGGGGCATCGAGGATGCGCAGGCCATCCAGGAGGCGGTGGGCGGACTCCGGGACCGGGTGAACGACGCCGGGAAGGAGGGGCTGGATGACTACCAGGCCATGACCGACGCCCTGGACAAGGAGATCACCGCCCTGGGAACTGCGCTGGACGGTCTGCGCAGCCATGTGGATACCTTCTCCGATACCGCCTGGACGGAGCTGGACACCCTGCTGGAGCAGACCGACGCTTTGCGCCGCAGCGTGGACGATCTGCTGGACAGCACCGACTCCGCCCTCTCCAAGGCAGCCGCCGCTCTGGAGGACGCCATCGACGGGGTAGAGAGCCAGGTACGAACCATCCGTACCCACCTGAAGGCCATGTCCGATGAACTGAATAACATAAAGACCTACCTCAAGCAGGTAGCCGACCGTCTGCTTCATCTGGATTTGGAGGGAGCCCTCTCCATTCCCTTCCCCACCCTGGACCCAGCGGGCCACCTGTCCGCCATCCAGAAGGCCCTGAACCGCCTGCCCACCCTGGCAGGCGATCTGCTCCGCAGCTGGGAAGCCATTGGAAAACACACATCCCATGAGGTGGACGCCATCCGGGCTGATGCCGATAAAGCCGCCGACGCCATCTACGCCGCCGCCAGCCGCCTGGTGGAGGCGGGGCGCACTCTGTCCCAGAACGCCAAACAGGACCTGGACGCCGTTACCGCCCAGGCTGACGCCGTCCGCGGCCTGCTGAAGGACTATTCCGACACCCTGGGCAGCAAAACCCAGGACGCGGCGGAGGATATCAGCGGCCAGCTGGATGTGATCCAGGACCGGGTGGACAGCATGACCCAGGCCGCCGGGAAGGACAACCAGGCCCTCCATGCCTCCGCCCAACAAGTGACCGGGGCCCTGGACCAGGTGCGCCAAGCCATCTATCAACTGGGCCAGGAACCGGAGCTCACCACCGCCGATCTGTCCCAGGATGCCACCCAGGGCTCCGGCGTGGTGGCCGCCTGCACCGCCTCCTGCACCGTGGATGGGGACTCCAACGTAGGCGGTATCGTAGGCGCGGTAGGGGCTGAACTCACCGACGATCCGGAGGAAACCTTTGACGTGGAGGACCTGAAGCTTCTGGCTGATGTATATGCCACCCTACGGGCGGCGGTGCGGGACTGCCGGTTTGACGGCGCCGTCACCGTGAAAAACGACTGCGGCGGCGGCATTGCCGGCCGGTGTACCACCGGCGCCATCGTGGACTGCGCTGCCCGGGGGTCCGTCACCACCGGCACCGACTACTGCGGCGGTATCGCCGGCCGCACCGACGGCACCGTGCTCCGCTGCGCCGCCCTGGTAGACCTGGACGGCGGCAGCTGGCTGGGCGGCATTGCCGGTCTGGGCGGCACCCTCACCGACTGCCGGGCCATGGTGCGGGCCCAGGGGGACGGGGAGTACCGGGGGGCCGTCGCCGGTCAGTCGGAGGACGCCCTTACCGGCAACCGCTACCTGCTGGAGGATCTGGCGGGCCTGGACGGGGTGGACGTCACCGGTCAGGCCGAGGGTCTGGACTTTACGTCCTTTTCCCAGCTGGATTACATCCCGGCGGACTTCCTTACCTTCTCCTACCGTTTTGTGGTGGATGGCCAAACGGTGGCTGAGATCCCCTTCTCCTACGGGGACGATCTGGACCAGAGTCAAGTGCCCCAGCCCCCGGAGAAGGACGGGGAATACGGTGTGTGGCCCGATTTCCCGGTGAAGGGCCTTACCCGTTCCATGGTGCTGGAGGCCCAGTTCACCCAGCCCACCGCCACCCTCTCCTCCGGCGGAGAGTTTCCCGTCCTGCTGGCGGAGGGCGCCTTCGCGCCGGAGTCCACCCTGGACCTGGAGTCCCTGGAGGACGTTCCCACCCTGTCGGGCCGGCAGAGCATGGGCAGCTGGTCCTACACCGTCACCCACTGCCAGAGCGACACCGTGACCCTCCGTCTGCGGGCGGCGGATACTGACCGCCCGCAGGCGGCCATCCGGCAGGCTGACGGCAGCTGGCAGGTGGTGGAGGCTCAGCTGGACGGCAGCTATCTGGTCTTTGAGGGCCCCGCCCAGGGGCAGATCGCCCTGCTGGACCAGCCTGCCCTCAACCCCCTGCTCATCATCCTGCCCGTCTGCGGCGGCCTGCTGGTCCTGCTTGCGGCCCTCCTGCTCCTGCGCCGACGGAAGAAGGGGCGCGCCACTGCGGACGTCAAGTGAATCAAAAAAGAGGCAGACACCCAAGTGTCTGCCTCTTTTTATTTCCCGTTATTCTTTTTTCGCCGCAGCCGCCGCAGCTCCAGCCACACCCCCACCCCCACGAGGGCCAGGGCGGCCAGCAGCATGATGGCAAAAACCAGCACATTGATCCAGGAGAAGCCCCCCACGTCGGCGTGGGTCACCAGCACCTGCCAGGCAAAGTACTGGGCCAGAGTGGGCACCTTCTGCTCGGGCACCAGCCAGGCGCCCAGGCAGTTGCCCAGGGGAATGACAAAGGTGATCTCCAGGGCGGCCAGCCCCCCCTTCAGCCAGGGCCCCGCTGGCAGCCAGTAGAGGATCACAAAGAGCAGCCAGACCAGGGCCATCACGAAGGCGGCAATGGGATATCCCAGACTGAGCAGCCAGTCTCCTCCGGTGGCCAGGGAGATCACCGCCAGCAGCACGAAGAGCCACACCGTCAGCAGGGCCAGGAAGGCCGGCAGGCGGTGTCCGGAGTAAAAGCGGTTGACCGCCCACAGACCCCAGGGCAGGGCCAGACAGGCTGCGGTGATGGCAAGCCCGCCCCCCAGCCAGGAGCCGCCGGTCACCCCCCAGCAGGATACCAGAAGCAGCAACAGGCAGGCCGACAGGGCCCCCATGCAGATGGGCAGCTTGTTTTTCTTCAGGCGGAAGGGCAGGTTGGTCACGCAAAAAGCCATCCCCAGGGAGAAGAGCACGATCCAGAACCAGCTCAGCCGCCCCTCAAAGACCAGGTTGCAGATAAAGCAGGGGATCAGGGCGGTGAGGTAGGCGGCGGCAAAGAAAATACGGGTCCCCCTCACCACTCCGTTCCACACCGCCGCGGCTCTGGCCTGGGCGCTGGCCTCATCGTCGTCACAGGCGGTGAAGAACTCGTGCTCCGAGATATGGAGCAGCCGGCAGATGGCAGGCACCAGGGACACGTCAGGGTAGGACAAGCCCCGCTCCCATTTGCTCACCGAGGACTCCGTCACATAGAGCGCCTGGGCCAGCTCCCGCTGGGTCAGGCCGGTCTCCCCCCGCTTGCGGCGGATATAGGCGCCAAAGGTTTTCTTTTCATCCAAAGCAAGGACCTCCGATCTTGGGCGAACCGCCCGACACACACCCTACCCGCCCGACGGGAAAAAGTCAAGAAATGAGGAGCTATTTCCCCCTCGACCGTTGGTCGAGTCCTGCTCTCCCAATGGTTTGCGGGCTTTTTCCCAAAACGCGCAAAGGCGGCCCGCGCAATGCGCGGGCCGCCGAATACTCAAAAGTTGGTGCCGCCGAACTCGTGGAAGGTGAGGTTCTTGTTGCGCTCCTCCGTCCAGTTGATGGCCCACTGGGACCCGAAGAGCAGCAGCTGGTTGCCCTTGTAATCCTCCACCAGCTTGGTGTCGGTACCCAGGTTCAGGTCCTCCTCCTTCACCGGCTGGCCGTCCTCGGTGTCGATCCACCGCAGGTACTCGTAGGGCAGGCCCTCCATGTAGAGGTCCACGTTGTACTCGTTCTTCAGCCGGTACTCCAGCACGTCAAACTGCAGGGTGCCCACCACGCCCACAATGACCTCCTCCATGCCGGAATAGGGGGTCTTGAAGATCTGGATGGCGCCCTCCTGGGCGATCTGCTCCATGCCCTTCAAAAACTGCTTGCGCTTCATGGTGTCCAGAGAGCGCACCCGCTTGAAGTGCTCGGGGGCAAAGGTGGGGATGGGGTCGAACTTGAACTTTTTGGAGGCGGTGCACAGGGTGTCGCCGATGGAGAAGATGCCCGGGTCAAACACGCCGATGATATCGCCGGCATAGGCCTCCTCGATGATCTCCCGCTCGGCCGCCATCAGCTGCTGGGGCCGGGACAGGCGGATCTTCTTGCCGCCCTGGACGTGGTAGACCTCCTTGTCCGCCTCGAACTTGCCGGAGACGATGCGCATGAAGGCGATCCGGTCCCGGTGGGCCTTGTTCATGTTGGCCTGGATCTTGAACACAAAGGCGGAGAAGTTGTCGTCCATGGAGTCGATGATCTCCTCCCCTGCCTTCCGGGGCAGAGGGGCGGTGGTCATCTGGAGGAAGTGCTCCAGGAAGGGCTCCACGCCGAAGTTGGTGAGGGCGGAGCCGAAGAACACGGGGGACAGCTTGCCGTGGCGCACCCGGTCCAGGTCGAACTCGGCGGCAGCGCCGTCCAGCAGCTCGATCTCATCCACCAGCTGCTGATGGAGCCGCTCTCCGATGAGGCCGTCCAGGTTGGGGTCCCCCAGCTCCACCTCGGTGGCGGTGGCCGCCTTGGCGCCGCCGTTGGAGGTGAAGTGGATGATCTTCTTGCTGCCCCGATCGTACACGCCCTTGAAGTCCTTGCCGCAGCCGATGGGCCAGTTGACGGGGTAGGTCTCGATGCCCAGTTCCTTCTCCAGCTCCTCCAGCAGCTCGAAGGAGTCCCGGGCCTCACGGTCCATCTTGTTGATGAAGGTGAAGATGGGGATGTCCCGCATGGCGCACACCTTGAACAGCTTCCGGGTCTGGGCCTCCACGCCCTTGGCGGCGTCGATGACCATGACGGCGCTGTCGGCAGCCATGAGGGTACGGTAGGTATCCTCGGAGAAGTCCTGGTGGCCGGGGGTGTCCAGGATGTTGATGCAGTAGCCCTCGTACTGGAACTGCATGACGGAGGAGGTGACGGAAATGCCGCGCTGCTTCTCGATCTCCATCCAGTCGGAGGTGGCGGCACGGGTGTTTTTCTTGCCCTTGACCTGACCGGCCTGGGCGATGGCTCCGCCGTAGAGCAGGAATTTCTCAGTCAGGGTCGTCTTACCGGCGTCGGGGTGAGAAATGATCGCAAAGGTTCTGCGGCGCTTGATTTCAGATTCGTATTGTGACAAGGTGATGTCCTCCTTGTTAAAATGTCAAATATCCATTCTCAGGGGGCGGCATCCATATTACGGCGGGCTGAGCCGCTCCACCGCCGCCGGAATATCCTCAAAGGCCTCCACTCGGGGCACCTCACGGTCGATGTGACCAAAGCCATAGGCGGCGTGAAGGAAGGGCACCCCCGCCTGGGTAGCGGCGTTGTAGTCCCCATGGGTGTCCCCGATGTAGAGGGGATGTTTCAGGCCGTTGCGCTGTACCATCAGGGCGATATTGTCCCCTTTGGGCTTGCCGGTGCGGCCGGGATTCTCATAGTCCTTGAAAAACCTCCCCAGGCCG
Organism: Flavonifractor sp. An82; assembly: GCF_002159265.1. Classification (GTDB taxonomy): domain Bacteria; phylum Bacillota; class Clostridia; order Oscillospirales; family Oscillospiraceae; genus Flavonifractor. The sequence goes on along the minus strand of NZ_NFHG01000004.1, from coordinate 19,197 downwards.
TGGGCCTGGAAAAAGGCCTCGATGTAGCCGTCCTGGCAGTTGCTGACGATAAACAGGGGATAGTCCCGGGCCAGTCGCTCCAGGGTCTCCTCCACCCGGGGATAGAGCACGCCGCCGTGGGTGGCCACATAGTCGTTTTCCACCACCAGCAGTTCATCCAGCAGAGGGCGGATCTCCTCCTTGGGAATATCGGGCACCAGCTTCTTCACGATGTCGGGCAGCAGCATGCCCATGCAGCCGGTGACATTCTCACGGGTCACCAGTCCCGCCAGCTGGGGGTTGCGCCGCTCCAGCACACTGTTCCAGGACAGGCAGATGGCGTCCACCGAGTCCCACAGGGTCCCATCCAGATCAAAGAGCAGTCCGTCAAACAAAGGATACGCGCCTCCCGCTTTCGTCTCAAAAAACGACCACATCCGAAGGGATGCAGCCGATACCAATACAATGTTACTATATCATACCCCAAGTCGGTTTTTCAAGCCTTCCTCCCGGCATATTTTGCACAAAAAGGCCGGGGCCGCTTTGCGGCCCCAGCCTTTCAGCATCAGGTAAGAATCACAGAGTAACGGCGCGGTGGAGGATGGTAGCCATCTCCGCCCGGGTCAGAGTGCCCTTGGGATTGAGCTGGCCCAGTCCGTTGCCCTGGATCACGCCGGCCTGCACCATGGCGGCCACGGCGGGCTTGGCGCTCTCCGCCACGGAGGCAACGTCGGAGAACCGGTTGAGCACATTGACATTGGCGCTGGGCATATCCTTGTCGGCTACATCCATGGCCTTATACAGGAACACCATGGCGTCCTGCCGGGTCACCGGATCGCCGGGATGGAAAGCGCCGTTGCTGTCGCCGGTGGCAATACCCAGGGCCTTGGCGGCAGCCAGGGCATCGGCATAGTAGATACCGGCGGGCACGTCGGTGAAGTTGCCGGTCTGGGTGGTGGTAAAGCCGAAGGTGCGGCACAGCATCAGGATATAGTCACCGCGGGTCATGGGACCGGCGGGGCTGTAGGTGCTGCCGTTGCCGGTGCCGGTGGTGATGCCGTAGGCGGCCATGAACTCCACGGAGGGCAGGGCCCAGCCGTAGGTGCCCATGTCGGTAAAGCGGCTGGTGGTGGGGGCGCTGACCAGGATGTTCAGCGTGCCGTCATAGGTGATACCCGCAGTATCGGTGCCCACGTAGGGAATGGAGACCATACCGGTGTAGCCCGCCTTGGGCAGGAAGGTGATCTCACTGAGGGAATACAGGCCGCCCGCAGAATAGTCCACGCTGGAGACCACGGGGCCCCGGTACTGCATGGGGCTGGTAAAGCTGTAATAGAGGCTGCCGCCGGTCAGCTCGGGCTCCAGGAACCGGACGGTGCTCAGGGCCTGGCCCCCACGGGAGGCGCAGGCAGCCCGGAAATCGCTGTCCTTGAACTTCACACCCAGGCCGTTGGAGGTGTAGACAATAACACTGGGATCCTTCAGGGTGACGTAGGTGATCTCCACCTCTCCGTCAAAGGTCTTGCCATTGGTGGTCTTTCCGCTGAAGGGGATACGTACCGTGCTGCCGGTACCGCTGCCGGCGACAAAGGTGATCTGGTCCAGGCTGGGATAGGAGGAGCGGTAATACCGGGCATTCTCCACCTCGCTCTCGTTGGACTGGCCGTACTGGTAGTAGAGGTAGCCGCTCCGGCCGGAGGTGTAGTCGAAGATGACGTAGTCCAGGTTGGACCCAAATTCCTCCACGCAGGCCTGGTTGAAGGTATCCGCCCGGAAGGTCAGGTCGGCGCCGTTGGCGGCCTGGAGCTTCACGGTGATGTCGCCGTCGGAGGCGTCGCCCACCTGGATCACCAGCTCGCCGGAGAAGGTCTCCCGGTTGTCGGCCTTGCCGGCAAAGCCGATGGTGACGGTGCCTTCAAAGTCCTTGTAGGGCACAAAGGTCAGATCATCGATCTCGTCATAGTCATAGTCTTTGTTTTCGTCCACCTCGGTGCCGTCCTCATACCGGTCGTCGTAATCGTAGTAGAGGGTACCCTCACGGTAGGAGGGCAGGTCGGTGAACCAGATGTAGTCCACGTCGTCCCCTGTCTCGTCGACGCTGTAGTTACTGAAGTCCCGGTAGCGCAGGTCCACGGTATCGTTGACCTCCACCTCATAGGTCACATCGCCGGTGACCTTATCCCCGCCGTTCACCTTGATGACCAGGTCGCCGGAGAAGGACTCATCTCTGTCCGAAAGTCCCCGGAAGGACAGGGTAACAGTACCCTTATAGTCCTCCTCAGGCACAAAGGTCAGATAGTCGATGTCACGATGGTCATATTCGTCGTCCTCGCGGACCTTCTTCTGGCTGGAGTAACCGTAGTCGTAGTAGAGCGTACCCTTGCTGGAGGAGGGCAGGCTGGTGAACCAGAGCTCCTTTACCTCCTCGCCCCTTTGGGTATGGTCATAAACATACTGGTCAAACTCGTCCACATCCAGCTCCAGGGTCTCATCCCCGTCGATCTCATAGGTCAGTTCGCCGGAAGAAGAGGAGGAACCCACACCGGTCACCTCGATGACCAGATCGCCCCAATAGGCATCTTCACCGACCGACTCACCCTCAAAGGGGATGGTGACGGTACCGTCAAAGTCCTCATCCGGCTCAAAGAGCAAGTAATAGAGTTCATTATAGGGGATATCTTCATTTTCTTCGACCTCAATGGGATTCTTCTTTTCATAATTGTCGCAGTAATAGAGGGTTCCCTTACTGGCAGAGGGCAGGTCGGTAAAGTAAATGTAGTCCATGTTGCTGTCTGTTTTTTTCTTGCAGTAGTCATTCAGAGCCTTGTCGGTGATCTCCAGCACATCGTCGGAATCCACCTCATACTCCAGAACCGACGTGGCCGCCAGAGCCCCGGGCAGCATGCCTGCCAGCAGGGCCAGACCGGTACCCGCGGACAGCAGGCGCATCAATCTCTTCCGCATCTGCTTCATTTCCGTATCTCTCCTTCCAAAACTTCATTGGTTTACCTTGGTTAATTTTCTCCATTATCTCTCACTTTGGACGAAATGTCCAGTGCAATGGTTCCCTCTTTTGTAAAATCATTTCACAATGCCAAAAAATGCCGCCGCCCGCCGGAATTTCCGGCGGGCGGCGGCAGAGAGGGAAAGGAGATCAGGCAGGCAGGGCGGCGATCCGGCACGGTCCCTGAAAGCAGCGGTGGGGCAGCTCGGACACGGCGGCACAGGCCGCCTTCCAGGCCTCCTCCCCGGACAGGTCCATCCGGGCCTGAAGGTCCATGGCCAGCCGGTCGGCCTGGCCGGCCAGCTCCCGGGCCAGGGTACGGCCCAGGCCGGTCAGATGGATCTTGCCGTAGCGCTCCTTATCCACCAGACGCTTGTCGATGAGGATGGACATCATACTGGTCACCGACGCCCGGGAGACCGCCAGCGACTGGGCAATGTCCTTGGAGGATACCTCCAGCCGGACCTTGGACAGGTCGTAGATGGTCAGCAGATAACGGATGTTGGTGTTGGTCAGCTCCATAGTCTCTCCTTCCTCAGCCGGCGGTGGATTTCTCATGGGTACCGTGGCACGCCCCGTTGCAGCCGCAGCTGCCGCAGGAGCCTCCGCAGGAGCAGCTGCTCTTGCCCTGACGGCGATTCTGAACGCCCCGGTAGGTGACGGCGGCGCACACCGCAAAAATGGCGAAACTGATGAGAATGGTGGATAGCATAGTAACTGCTCCTTTCTGGATGGGAATGGGCGGGCCGCTTTACTTGGCGGCGGCCACCGCCCGCAGATTGACGTCGGATTCCTCGTACTTATTCTTGCGCACCAGCAGGTAGATGAGGCCCGCCAGGCAGATCAGGGCGGCCACGGTGCCCACACCGAAGGGCACCAGGCCCATGATGAGCCCGCCGATCTGGTAGACGATGAGGGAGATCACATAGGCAAAACCGCACATATAGCCGATGGCGGCAAAGGTCCACTTGGGGCTGTTCATCTCCCGCTTGATGGCGCCCATGGCAGCAAAGCAGGGGGCGCACAGCAGGTTGAAGATCATGAAGGAGTATGCGGAGATGGCGGTGAAGTGGGCGGCGATCTCCAGGGTCTGGTTGCCCGGGAAGAGCACACCGAAGGTGGAGACCACCTCCTCCTTGGCGATGAGGCCGGTGACCACCGCCACGGTGGCCTGCCAGGTGCCGAAGCCCAGGGGGGCGAAGACAAAGGCTGCCGCGTGGCCCACAGCGGCCAGCAGGGAGTCGTTGTTGTCCTCCACCATCTGGAACACGCCGTCCACAAAGCCGAAGCCCTGGAGGAACCACAGGATGACGGAGGAGAGCAGGATGACAGTGCCCGCCCGCTTGATGAAGGACCAGCCCCGCTCCCACATGGCCCGCAGCACGTTGCCGGCGGCGGGGGCGTGGTAGGCGGGCAGCTCCATGACGAAGGGCGCGGGGTCACCGGCAAAGCCCCGGGTCTTCTTCAGGATGATGCCGGAGATCACCACCGCCGCCACGCCGATGAAGTAGGCGGAGGTAGCCACCCAGGCGGAGCCCCCGAACAGGGCCCCGGCGAACAGGGCGATGATGGGCATTTTGGCGCCGCAGGGGATGAAGCCGGTGGTCATGATGGTCATGCGCCGGTCCCGCTCCTGCTCAATGGTACGGGAGGCCATGATGCCGGGCACACCGCAGCCGGTGGCCACCAGCATGGGGATGAAGCTCTTGCCGGACAGGCCGAAGCGGCGGAAGATCCGGTCCATGATGAATGCCACCCGGGCCATGTAGCCGCAGTCCTCCAGCAGGGCCAGCAGCAGAAAGAGCACCAGCATCTGGGGCACGAAGCCCAGCACGGCGCCCACGCCGCCGATGATGCCGTCCAGGATCAGGGCCTGGACCACGGGATGGGTATTCCAGGAGGTGAGGGCTCCCTCCACCAGCACGGGAATACCGGGTACCCAAGTACCGTAGTCGTTGGGATCGGGCTCGGACACCTGGAGGGCAGCCTGATAGGCCTCCTGGGTGACGGGCACCACAGTGGTCTCGCCGGTCTCGTCGTCGTAGAAGTAGACCTCGCTGTCACCGGCCTCATAGCCCTCGATCATGGCGGAGGCCTCCTCCCAGGCGCCGGAATCTTCCTCCCAGGCGTCCACGTCGGCGGTGAAGGGAACGAACCAGCCGTCGCCGAACAGGCCGTCGTTGGCCCAGTCGGTAGCACGGGTGCCGATGGCAAAGGCGCTGCCGCCCATAGCGATGGAGTACACCAGGATCATCACCGCCACAAAGATGGGCAGGGCCAGGATGCGGTTGGTGACAATGCGGTCGATCTTGTCGGAGGTGGTCATGGAGTGGGCGGCCCGCTTTTTCTTCACGGCCTTGCCCACCACAGAGCTGATGTAGGAGTAGCGCTGGTTGGTGATGATACTCTCGGCGTCGTCGTCCAGCTCCCGCTCACAGTCGGCGATGTGGGCCTCCAGGTGCTCCTTCAGCTCGCCGGTGAGGCGGAGCTGCTCCAGCACCTTCTCATCCCGTTCAAAGACCTTGATGGCGTACCAGCGGAGGTACCGCTCCTCCACCAGGTCGGCAATGGACTCCTCAATGTGGGCGATGGCGTGCTCCACACTGCCGGTGAACACATGGGGCAGTTCGCCGGCCCTGTGGCTCTTGGCCAGCTCCACCGCCTTCTGGGCGGCCTCCTTGCCGCCCTCGCCCTTCAGGGCGCTCATCTCCACCACCTGGCAGCCCAGGGCGCTGCCCAGCTTCTGCAGGTCAATGACGTCCCCGTTCTTGCGCACCAGGTCGATCATGTTGACAGCCACCACCACCGGGATGCCCAGCTCGATGAGCTGGGTGGTGAGGTACAGGTTGCGCTCGATGTTGGTGCCGTCCACAATGTTCAGGATGGCGTCCGGCTTCTCATTCACCAGATAGTTCCGGGCCACCACCTCTTCCAGGGTGTAGGGGGACAGGGAATAGATACCGGGCAGGTCCTGGATGACCACATCCTTGTGGCCCTTCAGCTTGCCCTCCTTCTTTTCCACCGTCACACCGGGCCAGTTGCCCACATATTGGCTGGAGCCGGTCAGGGCATTGAACAGGGTGGTTTTACCGCAGTTCGGATTGCCCGCCAGCGCGATCTTCAACTCCATCTTCTTGCTCCCTCCTCAATTAGCTATAGCTAACCGCTATTCTGAAAAAACGCCGTCCTCCGACGGCACAGGGGATATTACCCCACCTCGATCATCTCTGCGTCGGCCCGGCGTACGCTCAGCTCATAGCCCCGCACGCTCAGCTCCATGGGGTCTCCCAGGGGGGCCACCTTCCGTACATGGATCTCCACGCCCTTGGTGATGCCCATGTCCATGATGCGGCGCTTCACCGCACCCTCGCCGTGGAGGCGGGCCACCGTAACGGTCTCCCCCACCTTGGCGTCCTTCAAAGTTCTCATTGCGCTGCTCCTCTCAGATCATGATTCGTCCGGCCATGTTCCGGTCCAGGGCGATGCGGCTGTCCTTGACCTGCACGATCAGGTTCCCGCCCATCTCACTGACCACGGTGACCGTGGCGTCCATTACAAAACCAAGCTCGGCCAGGTGCTGGCGGATCTCATCCTTTCCCGTGATCTTGCGGATGGTCACCGGTTCTCCCCGGCCTGCCAATGTCAGCGGCATCATAGTTCCTCCCTCCAGCGGCGGCTGTCCCGCCTCTCATCTTTAGTTAGCAATCGCTAACCCTTTCGGTGGGTATGAGTTTACACCAACTAACCGATGTTGTCAATCCCTTTTTTAAAATTTTTCCTGCATATAAAAACGGGCGGCCGCAAGGGCCGCCCAAAGCTTCTCTATGGAGTTGTCAGGACAGGGCGCCGATGTGTACGGCGTTCCAGCTCCGCTCCCCTGCCTGGGGAGTGCCCTTAAAATCCCGGTCAAACCAGGCGGGCACAGGGGCTTCCTCCCGGATGGCCTGGAAGAATGCGTCGATCTGACGGGTGGTCTCGTCCACCGCCCCCTCCAGCAGCCGGTCCAGGTGGGCGCTGCTCTCCAGGGAGGCGGGATGGGGGGTCTCCTTCAGGGCCACATCCTTGGCAGACTGGATGGGGAGCATCCGGCTCACCGCCCCGATGACCTTGCCCCGGCGGGTGCCGCAGGAGCGGGCGAAGAAGTCCAGATAGAAGTTCATGGCCTTGTAGGCCCGGCGGACCTGCCGGGGGGAGGCGTGGACATAGGCGCAGGCAGCGGCGTCCCACACCTGGCTCTCCTTGTGGGGGGGCACAGGCAGGTGGGCCTGACTGCCGGCGTCCAGGCCGTCGCCGGCCATGAGCATCCGGTCAAATTCCCCCTCCATGGCCATGTGGGAGATGGGGCCCTCGGCGGAGCGCTCGTCCACATAGCCGTGGCAGGCGCTGTCCAGAGCCAGGTGGCACAGAAAGCCCGCCCCGTAGCCCACCGACATGGGCACCTGGTCCTCAATGGCCTGGCGCAGCCGCTCTACAGCGGGCAGGGCGGAATTGCGGTGCATCCGCACCCCCTCCCGCCGCACGGCGTTGGGGCGGATGGGCTGGTAGAAAAACAGCGGGTCGGGTCCCAGGCAGCCCAGGTCAAAGGCCTCCCGCTCGCGGTCGATGGCCTGAGCCAGCGGCGCCGGCAGGCCGCCCAGGACTTTATCTCCAAACTTCAGGTGCGCGTAGTAATTTGGCATGTTCCTGTATGTCCCTCCTGTCACAGTCCATAACAGTCCATTTTATAGTTTTATTCTAGCACTGTGTGTCAAGGAGAGAAAGCAAAAAAATGTTAAATCTTTCGATCTCCAAAGGAAAAAGGAGCGTCCCGGCGGGACGCTCCTTTTTTGTCTTGGGCTCAGCCGCCCAGGTAGGCTTTCTTGACACCCTCGTCGGCCAGCAGCTCCTTGCCGGGGCCGGTGAGGGTCACCTTGCCGGTCTCCAGCACGTAGCCGCGGTCGGCCACGGAGAGGGCCATCTGGGCATTCTGCTCCACCAGCAGGATGGTGGTGCCCGCCTTGTGCAGCTCCTTGATGATATCGAAGATCTGCTCCACCAGGATGGGAGCCAGACCCATGGAGGGCTCATCCAGCATGAGCAGCTTGGGGTTGGACATGAGGGCGCGGCCCATGGCCAGCATCTGCTGCTCGCCGCCGGACAGGGTGCCCGCCACCTGACGGCGGCGCTCCTTCAGCCGGGGGAACTGGGCGTACACCCGCTCCATATTGGGGGCAATGGTGGAGTTTGGCTGGGTAAAGGCGCCCATCTCCAGATTCTCCTCCACCGTCATCTGGAGGAAGACCCGGCGGCCCTCGGGCACCTGGGCCAGGCCGTGGGCCACCAGCTTGTCGGGGGGCACGCTGCCGATATCCTTGCCCATGAACTCGATGGAGCCGGTACGGGAGCGCAGCAGACCGGAGATGGTCTGGAGCGTGGTGGATTTGCCGGCGCCGTTGGCGCCGATGAGGGTGACGATCTCGCCGTCGTTGACCTCAAAGGACACGTCCTTGATGGCGTGGATGGCGCCGTAGTAGACGTTGATGTTGTTGACCTTCAGCATGGTGTCAGCCCTCCTTCTTCTGGCTGCCCAGGTAGGCCTCCACCACCTTGGGGTTGGCCTGGATCTCGGCGGGGGTACCCTTGGCGATGACCTGACCGAAATTGAGCACGCAGATGCCCTCGCAGATGCCCATGACCAGGTTCATGTCGTGCTCGATGAGCATGATGGCGATCTGGAAGGTGTCCCGGATCTTCAGGATATTTTCCATCAGATCGGCGGTCTCGGAGGGGTTCATGCCGGCCGCCGGCTCGTCCAGCAGCAGCAGGGAGGGGTTGGTGGCCAGGGCGCGGATGATCTCCAGCCGGCGCTGGGCACCGTAGGGCAGGCTGCCCGCCTGGTGGTTGGCCAGATCCTCCATGTCGAAGATGTGGAGCAGCTCCATGGCACTCTCGTGGGCCAGCTTCTCCTTCTTCCAGTAGCTGGGCAGGCGCAGCACGCCGCTCCACATGGGGTAGCGGACCTGGTTGTGGAGGCCGATCTTCACGTTGTCCTCCACGGTGAGCTTGTCAAACAGGCGGATGTTCTGGAAAGTACGGGCGATGCCCGCCTTGTTCACCTGGACGGTGTTCATGCCGTGGGTGTCCTTGCCGTCCAGCAGAATGGTGCCCCGGGTGGGCTGGTACACCTTGGTCAGCAGGTTAAACACCGTGGTCTTGCCGGCGCCGTTGGGGCCGATGAGGCCGGCGATCTCGGTGCGGCCCACGGTGAGGTTGAACTCGTTGACGGCGGTCAGACCGCCGAAATCGATGCCCAGGTGCTGGCACTCCAGAATGGGGGGCTTATCCACGTCACGCTCGGGGACGATGGAATGGCTGGGCACAGGCACCATCTTGGTGGGCTGCTTGTTCTTGAGCCGTTCGTTCACTGTACCGCGCCTCCCTTCTGTGCTTCTTCTTTCTTGGCCTTGCGCCCGGCAAAGGTAAACAGGCTGCGCAGGGTGGGGTTGTTGGTGACCAGCATCACCAGGATCAGGACGATGGCGTACACCAGCATCCGGTACTCATCCAGGTTGAAGTTGCGCAGCAGCTCGGGCAGGTAGGTGAGGAAGGCGGCGGCGATGATGGAGCCACGGATGTTGCCGATGCCGCCCAGCACCACGAACACCAGAATGAGGATGGAGGTGTTGAAGTCGAACTTCTTGGGGGCCATGGAGGAGTAGTTCATGGCGTAGAGTACGCCGGCAGCGCCCGCCAGCACGGCGGAGGTGACGAAGGCCATCAGCTTGTACTTGGTGGCGCCGATGCCCACGCTCTCAGCGGCAATGCGGTTGTCCCGCAGGGCCATGATAGCCCGGCCGGAGCGGCTGTTGATGAGGTTGAGGGCCACAGTCAGGGTGATGAGCACCAGGATAAAGCCTGCGGTGAAGGTGGCCAGCTTCACGTTGGTGGTGAAGCCCATGGGCCCCTTCAGGATGGACTTGCCCCCCTCGGCCAGATTGAGGGCCATCTCATTCTGCAGGGAGAAGTGGAGGCCGTTTTCATCCACGCCTACGTAGAGCACATTGAAGATGTTGCGGATGATCTCGCCAAAGGCCAGGGTGACGATGGCCAGATAGTCGCCCCGCAGACGGAGCACGGGCACGCCCACGATGACGCCGGCCACACCGGCCAGGGCGGCGCCGATGACCATGGCCACCGCCAGGCGGAGGCCGTCATTGGGGATGGCATTCTGCAGGGACAGGGCGGCCACCACGCCGGAGAAGGCGCCCACGCTCATAAAGCCGGCGTGGCCCAGGCTCAGCTCGCCGGAGATGCCCACCACCAGGTTCAGGGCGATGGCCATGACCACATAGGCGCAGATGGGCACCAGCTGGCCCTGGATGGAGGGGGAGAGCAGTCCGCCGGCGTTGCACACCTGCAGGATGATAAAGGCGGCAATCACGATGCCGTAGGTAATGCTGTTGCTGACCAGCCGCTTGCGGCCGGGAGAGAGTTTCTTCATATCGGCCACCTCACACTTTCTCGCGGACGGTCTTGCCCAGCAGACCGGCGGGCTTGACCAGCAGCACGATGATGAGCACGGCGAAGACCACCGCGTCGGAGATATTGGTGTTAATCACCTTGGCGAAGGTCTCGATGATGCCCAGCAGGATACCGCCCAGCATGGCGCCGGGGATGGAGCCGATGCCGCCGAAGACGGCGGCGGTAAAGGCCTTGATGCCGGGCAGGGAGCCGCTGGTGGGGATCAGGTTCTTGTAGCTGGAGAAGAGCAGGGCGCTGGCGATGGCCGCCAGGGCGGAGCCGATGGCAAAGGTCATGGAGATGGTGCGGTTGACGTTGATGCCCATGAGCTGGGCCGCCGCCTTGTCCTCGGAGCAGGCACGCATGGCCTTGCCCATCTTGGTCTTGGTGGTAAACCAGGTGAGGGCCAGCATAATCACGATACAGGCCAGCACGGTGACCAGGGACACATAGGTGATGTTCACGCCCTCAATGGGCAGGGAACCCTCGGGGATGACGGAGGTAAACACCTTGGGGTCCGCCCCCCACAGCAGCAGGGCGGCATTTTGCAGGAAGTAGCTGACGCCGATGGCGGTGATGAGCACGGCCAGGGAGGTGGCCTGCCGCAGGGGCTTGTAGGCCAGGCCTTCAATGACCACACCCAGCACGGTACATACCACCACGGCCAGCAGGATGCCCACGATGGGGTTGAGGCCGAAGCTGCCGGTGGCGAAGAAGATCACATAGGCGCCCACCATGATGACGTCGCCGTGGGCAAAGTTCAGCATCTTGGCAATGCCGTACACCATGGTGTAGCCCAGGGCGATGATGGCGTAGACGCTGCCCAGGCTGATACCGGTGATCAGATTGTTGAGGAAGCTCAAACCATTCACCTCTCTACTTGTTTTCTCTGTTCTGTGTATGGCAGAAACATCGGCGGTCCGGAAGGGCTGCCGATGTTTCCACCATACATCCGATTGGGGATACATGGGGAAAAGCGGGCTGCCGGGTCCCCCCGGCAACCCGCTTCTGGGTCCCTGTCAAGCGGTGGTATTCCGATTCACATTACTGAGTGACGTACACGCCGCCCTCAACCTTGACCACCACGGGGGCCTTGGAGACCTCGCCGTTGGCGGACCAGGTCATGCCGGTGCCGGTCAGGCCGTCCACGCTGAAGTCAGCGGAGGTGAACTGAGCGATCAGGGCCTCGCAGATGTCCTGGGCGCTCATGTCGGCGGTGATGCCGGCGGCGGTGCAGGCCTCGTAGATGGCGTACATGCAGTCGTAGCCGTCAGCGGCGAACTGGTTGGGGATGCCGCCGTAAGCTTCCTGATACTCGGTCACGAAGTTGACGGTGCGCTCATCCTCGCCCCAGGCGTTGAAGGGGGTCATGAGCATCAGGCCCTCGGCCAGAGACACGTCAAAGCCCTCCAGGTCCAGGATGCCGTCCATGCCGTCGCAGCCGAAGAAGGTGGGCTCATAGCCCATGGCCTGGGCCTGGGACAGGATCAGGGAAGCGGGAGTGTAGTAGATGGGCATAAACACCAGGTCGGCGCCGGCGTCCTTGGCGGCGGTCAGCTGCACGTTGAAGTCGGTGTTGCTGTCGTCGGGGAAGGTCTGCACGGTGACGATCTCCAGGCCGATCTCCTCAGCGGTGGCCTGGAAGGAGTTGTAGATGCCGGTGGAGTAGGCGTCGCCGTTGTTGTAGATGACAGCGATCTTGGTACCCAGGTTGTTGTCCTTGATGTAGTTGGCAGCAGTGATGCCCTGGTTGGGGTCGGTGAAGCACACCTGGAACACGTTGTCCTTGCCCTCGGTCACGGTAGTGGAGGAGGCGGAAGGAGTGAGCTGGAAGTAGCGGGCGGCATAGGTCTCAGCGGCCACGGCCACGCAGGGGTTGGTGGTGGTGCAGCCGTAGATGATCTGAGCGCCGTCGCCGATCAGCTTGTTGTAGGCGTTGACAGCCTTCTCGGTGTCGCCCTCATCGTCCTGGGAATCCAGAACAAACTGCAGGCCGCCCAGAGCGTTGATCTCCTGAATGGCGATCTCGGCGCCCTGCTTGGTGGCCAGGCCGTACACAGCGGCGGAGCCAGTCAGGGGGCCGATGCCGCCGATCTTGATGGCGCCTTCGGTGTTGCCGCTGGTGGTCTCATTACCACCGGAAGGGGTGTTGGCGGAGCCGCCCTGGGTGCCGCCGCCGCAGCCGGCCAGCATGGAGAAGCTCAGAGCACCCGCCAGCGCAAGAGACAGGATGCGAGACTTTTTCATTGTAATTCCTCCTTTGAGAAGTTGTTGACAATTATATGCGTGTCGTCGGAAATTGTCAACCTCAAAAATGCACAAGGGCCCTCCGCTCAGGGAGGGTCCTTGTGTGAATCATGAACAATTTGTGAACGCAAGCAGGCAATTTCAGATGATCAGTCCGCCATTGGGAGACAAAATCTGCCCCGTAATGAAGTTTGCGGCGTCGGAAGCCAGAAACCACAGGGCTTCCGCCACATCCTCCGGCCGGCCGATGCGCTCCAAAGGGGTCTCCTCCGCCAGGGCAGCCAGATCCTCGGGGCTCAGGTTGCCGTTCATCTCGGTGTCAATGACTCCGGGAGACACACAGTTCACGGTAATTCCGGAGGGTCCCAACTCCTTGGCCAAAGCCTTTGTAAGCCCGATGACAGCAGCTTTTGCGGCGGAATAGGCCACCTCACAGGAGCCTCCCACCTGCCCCCACATGGAAGACAACGTCAGGATACGCCCCGCCTTCCGGTGGATGAAATGGGGCAGCGCCGCCCGGATGGCATAGAACATGCCGTCCACATTGACGGCAAACATCCGCCGCCAGTCCTCGTCCGTCAGATCGCCAAATAATTTCTGTTGGGCAATGCCGGCGTTACATATCAGAATGTCAAGTTGACAAAATTTATCCAACACATTGTCAACCATATTTCGTACCTGGACCGGGTCGGACACGTCGGCCTCCACTGCCCACCCGCCGATCTCTGCCGCCAGGGCCTCCGCCCGCTCTCTGGAGCGGCAGTAATTGACCACCACCTTGTCTCCCCCGGCGGCAAACCGCCGGACCGCCGCCGCGCCGATGCCCCGGCTGCCGCCGGTGATGAGCACCACCCGTCCTGCCATAGTCTTACCTCCAGTCATACTGTCTTACTGTTAGTCAGAGTATAACAGTCTCCGGGCAGGTTGAAAAGAGAATTTTTTAAAAAAGTATTGACAAGCTATCCCCTTTTCGCTATAATAGTCCATGCTGTTCGGACGATTAGCTCAGCTGGTAGAGCATCCGCTTGACGTGCGGGAGGTCACAGGTTCAAGTCCTGTATCGTCCACCAGGTATGAGCCCTGGAACCACAAAGGTTCCAGGGCTTTTTTATTTTTTTACAGCATGTTTTCCCTTTGATTTTCCCTTATCCGCCCGAGACTGTCTGAATCAGGCGTTCCATTCGCTCCGCACTCTGCCGTCTCATCCTCTCCGTGATGTGCCCGTATACATCAAGCGTAAATGATGCGGCGTGATGCCCCAGGTTTTCCTGCACTGTTTTGATATCATCTCCGCTTTCCAAGGCCATCACCGCGTAGGTATGGCGGAGGTCATGGAATCTGGCCTTCGGACAGCCTATACTTGCCGCGATCCGCTTAAAGCAATCATAGACTGTTCGATAGGACAACCGATCACCCAATTCATTTGTAAAGACCAAGCCGCTTCCTTTCCAGACCGGCCCTAATGCCAGGCGCTGTTCGGCCTGCCTTCTCTGTTGCACACGCAGCAGCTTTATGACCGATGGCGCAACTGTAATTACACGGGCTTTGTTGTTCTTGGGTGGCGCCAAATAGTATTCTCCTCCTTTTTCCTGCGCTCGGCGCAGTTGCTTGTCTACCGTTATGGTATTGTGTTCAAAGTCCACACAATCCCACATCAGTCCCAAAACTTCCCCTTCCCGCATGCCGGTAAATAGCGCCACCTTATAGAGGATCTCATGCCGGTGACCTTGTATAGCCTCCAAAAAGCGGGCAATCTGATCTTCTTCCAGAGGTTTGATTTGCTTCTTCACAATGCGCGGCAGTGTACATGCTGCTGCCGGATTGAATCTCAGATATCCGATGGCTACTGCCTGCTGAAGCGCCTGATGTAATACTCCATGAATATTTTTCACGGTTTTAGGTGATAACCCCTGCCCATCTCGTTCAGTACTTACCAACCGATTATATATTTTCTGGATTGCAGGCGTTGTCAGTGCCTCTAATCTGACTGCTCCCAATGCTGGTTTCAGGTATAGTCGAATGTTCTCTCGATAGAGGTGAGCGGTAGACCTTTTCACATCTCCCAAGTAATCTGCCGCCCACATATCCAGCCACTGGGCCACCGTTAATTTACACGGGGCATGATAGGTTCCCTGGTCCAACTTCAACGTCACCTGCCGCAACTTTTGTGCCGCTTCTCGCTGGGTTTTTGCAGTTATAGATCGCTGCAACTGTTTGCCTGTACCGGGATCATACCCCACCGTGTACCGCGCCTCCCAGTAACTATACTCTTTACCACCTCTTCGCACTACTTTTTTCCGAATCGTCCCGGCTCCCGGTGCATTACGGCTACTTTTACTATTTTTCATTTTTATCCTCCTTTTCAAATCGAAAGGGGGCTGGCAGCCCCCTTTCGATTATGGTTACGCTTCTATAGGACCTCCCAAATATCGCAGCACCTCATACTTCGAGATGCGAATACGCCCAGGAATGGGCAGTGCCTTAATCTGCCCTGACCGTATTAAGGCATAGGCAGCGCCTTTGCTGATCCTTAGGACTTTGATTAGCTCGGCTACAGTGAGCACCATTGGTAGTTCCACTCTCGTATCTTGCGTTTGCTCCGCTCTAGTTTCCGACATATTGCTTGCCCCCTCAAGTTTGTTTTGCCAGGCAGTGTGAACAATGACCACATCGTTTACCCTTTTTCTGCCCATAGTACCGTTCGACCTCGTGCCAAATACATTTATTTGACTTCAGAACCTTTTGGAGCGCATATAGTCCTCTCAAGCCCCGCTTCTGCGCTTTTTCATTCCCGGCCTTTTTGAGAATCCGCTCATTTTGTTTGATATCTCCTCCTGTGTAAAATAAAACACATCTTCCCCTCTTTCCATCCCGTCCAACACGCCCGATTTCCTGAACATAACCACTTAACGTCAGCGGTAGTCCAGCATGAATCACCAGTCTTACATCTGATTTATCAATGCCAAGGCCGAATGCATTTGTGGCAACAACGATTTGCGCAGTTCCAGATAGAAATGCAGTCTGCCCCTGCATTCGTTTTTTTGTGGACATCTTCCCGGTATAACGTATCGTGGCCCAATCACGTCCATTTAACCATTTGCATAGCTTCTTGACCCGTCTGACTGTCGGGCAGTAAATAATAACCGCACCCTCTCCATTCCATCTGCGTAGTTCCCGTTCAACACAATGAAACATCACACTCTCCAAGTCGGTGCCACGCTCTTTGGGAGGACACTCAATTTTCTTGACCTCGATATGAACATTATCGCGGCGCATGGGATAGATAAAGAAAACCGGCTCAATCATACCCAGAGATTGTATGATCCATTTACGCTCTCGCCGCGTGGTTGTTGCGCTGCAGGCAACAATTTGAGGCCGTACCGGCAGGCTGGAAAGGAATTCTCCAATAGCCGCATATGCCTTTCGGAAACTCAGCTCTACCTGTGGTAAAATATGTGCCTCGTCCAGGACAACGCGTTCAATGTGGCACCGACACAGCGCCCCCCTCAAATCGTCTGCCCATAGTTGCTCAGGAGCCAAATATAACAACGCCGTGTCCGGCAAGTCCGTTAGCACTCTCCTCCTTTCAGCATCTGAGAGGTCTCCGTTGAGCGCAACAGCACGGATTCCACTCTTCTTTAATTTGGCCACTTGGTCTGCTTGAAGTGCTTTCAATGGAGAAATTACAATGGTAAGCGCTCGCCCCACCTCTGCCGCAGCAGGCAGCTGGTATACCAAACTCTTCCCACCCCCGGTTGCTTGCTGCAGGAAGATATCACTGCCTCGATAAATTTCATGCAGCACTTCTTTCTGCCAGTCGTACAAGTTGTCGACACCCAAATTTTTAAGTATGCCAGCAGTCGCAGCTGTACTATGTAAGAGCACATTCACACCTCATTTCAATCGAAACAACTTTAAAATTTTAAAACTTCATCACTTTTCACCCAAATTGTCACAGCATTGAATGTTTCCTTCCCCAACGTAATTGAGCGATTTTTATCATCTAATAATCCCAATTTTTCACAGCGAGACAACACTGCCTCGTAGTACATTTCGCTGCATCCATATCCTCGCAACAATCTCTGGAGTGAGCCCTTTGTAAATGCAAGTGCCGTCCTTCCCTTGTCCGCCCCCTTCTGAAAAGTGATTCGGAACGCAACTGCATCACTGCTTAGGCACATCTCAGCCTCTTCCTTGCTCTCTGGTCGCTCTGTTAAAATTTGATTTTTGAATCGGTCAGGATCCCCCAACAACTCCACCGCATCTGCGATTTTCTTTTCCCGTTCACGTTCCTCTCGTTCCTGCTGTTGCTGTGTCTTGTGCAACAGCTGCTGCGCCCTCTGCCATAATGGGCTGTCGCCAAACCATGTTTGCACAATATTTTTGATTAAAATATCCCGCCAAATCTGAAACCAATCGAGGCGGTATGCATACATTCCAGATGTGCTGACCTCCCACTGTTCTAAAACATTCCTAGCTGTTCCCCTGCTTAGCACCTGGGCTGCAGCCGCCCTAAGCAGGTCCTGCTCTTCGCCGGAAAGCTCCGTAATATCAGCGGGGACAAGGAAATCCACAGCTTTCCGGCAGTGAAGCAGGCCCTGCGATATTACAATCGGAGTTCCCATAGACTTCTCCATCTTATTCCAACCCGCCTTTCTATTCGCTTCCGCCAGTTCCATTTCATCCAACAGTGGTCTAAGATGCGATGTCGTGCTCGTCCGCACCACCACCAGTCTATCTGGAAAATATCTACATACCTTTGAATCAGCCTGTGTTTGCATCATTATCTCGATTGGACCCATTCCATATCTTCCCTTCTCATTGACAAAAGTCACCGCTTGTAAGACCTGACTCAGCCATCTATCTGCACAGGTACTTCCCTTTGTAACTTGAAAATGGTATACACCCAGAGGAGCCTGTTTCAAGCGCTTGAAGGAGCGCAGTTGCACATCTACTGCCGCCACAATGACCTGTAGCAACAATGGCTCCTGATACAATAAATCAAGCAGCTTCTCCTGGTCGACTGTAACCTCACGCCACTCATTTCGTTGCACTTTTGCTGTCTTAAGGGCAGGGTGCTTCATCGTAATCAGCACCTCGTGGGAATCTTCAACACCCCGCAATTCACTCGCCATGAGTCGGAGCAACTGAAGTTCTGTCGAATTAAAGTCAAACCCCGGTAGTTCAAAAGTGCTTCCCATTACCCTGGCCGGAATAGCAAAAATATATCGTACTCCGAAGTAATCCAAATGTAGGATACCATAGCGTCGATCCCGGCCCGCAACCCGTACGGTCATCATATCGCCCCAGGACGCGATTGCTGGAACGGAAACCCCGGAAACATGATAGATAGCTCCATCTGCAATCTGCCAGTTCTCGGATCCCCTTAGGCGTTTGCGCAAGCTCCGAATCTGCCTATTTGGAACCCGCACAGTTGCTACATTATAGGGCTCATCGGCCTGCGCCGAACAAGCAAATGTGCATAGTATTTTTTTCATATCTAAAGTAACCGCCTCTCGCATTTCGTTGCTCCTTCCAATTGACATTCGCTCCAACCAGAGCTTACGTCCTAGGATACCATCGATCCTTTGCTGGTACCGAAACAGGCGGCTGAGTATTGCAAATCTTTTTTACGCTATTTTGTTCATTTTATTCTTCCACTTCCCATTATTTCCGCTCTTAATTCGCCCGTTTGTTTGTCGTTCACTAATTTTAGGGGGTAAAGCCATGCAAAAAGAACCACAATTTTTAGACGATCCGTTTTCCGATTCTGATAACATTTCCCTTACCCCTTGGGGGCGAGGTTTTTTTCAAGAGGACCAGGAAGATGGATTAACCGATGCCGATAAAATTAATAAAATTACCTCTGCAAGAGAATCCTTTTGGAATGCCTGTGGCTACACATCCCAACGCTCCTCTGACATAAGGCCACATTTTCTTTGCAAAGCAAACTTTATTTTTAAAAATAGACAATGTACAATGTCAAAAGATGTAATTTGTCATCTTCTCTCTGATAGCAAGACGCTCTTTTCTCGTTCATATCAGGTATACACGAGTTCTCACCCTTATTATCGTAGTTTCCGAAACGATACAGGGAAGACTCCTCAGGAACAACACGAATCGTGCGTAACATATGCGATGACTCAGTGTCCCCAACGAAATGACATTTATAGTTCACTTTTAAACAGATTATTTACCTATGCCTCAAACTGCAAATGTCATGTTTTTACTCTCCAAGATAAACTGCTCACTCACTTTCTTCCTGACGACACTGATGGTTTTTTCAACAAAGTAATAGCGCCCGGACTTCAAGAGTTAAGTGACGAAACTTCTGATATATTATGCAAACATATGATTTTACCCTGATCCACCAGATAGGTGCTCTTCAAATGCCGGTCAATGGAGTAGGAATCGGAATAGATCTGTTGGATGGATCTCTGGTCCACCAGGTGATCAATGGTCTTCTG
>NZ_NFHG01000039.1 GCF_002159265.1 Flavonifractor sp. An82 | reverse complement strand
GTGGCCATCCTGTCAATGCACCATGACTGCGGTGACCATGCACCATTTCAGCGGTCTGAGTGCACCATTCGTGCGGTCTAAGGGCACCGTTTCAGGCGGCGTATTCATTATGAGGAGCCCGTTCTGGAAGTGATCGGGTTTGACTGCGAGGATATTATTACCACCAGTGGTGCGGGTATACTTCCGGATCCGGGTTTTGGCGGCGGTAACGAGGGATCGGTTGACTTCGAGTAATAATTATGGCCTTCTAGCAAATCGCCCGTTTCTACAGAAAGGTATCCGATAGAGGTGCTGTGCAAAAGTACAGCGCCTCTACGACTATCTTCCCTATTGTTTCACCATAAGAGAAGGATAAAAGGACAACCATGTTTCATCTTTCATTAGCAGGATACTCATTTACCGTGGACAACCGCTATGAATACGTCAAAGCCCTCTGCTGGGATTACTGGACGCAAAAATCAGGGGAGCTTATTACGATAAGTAAAGAAGATGTTGCCCGGGAGCAGACCGACGGCGGTCCGTGGCCTGCCTCCTATCTGGAGAGCCTGGCGGTATATCGGGCCATCTGTGAGCGGCTTGTGGCCCGGGATGTGGTTTTGTTTCACTGCTCCGCATTGGCCTACCGGCAGCGGGGCTATTTGTTTGCCGCCCCCAGCGGTACGGGCAAGTCCACCCATACCAGGCTGTGGCGGGAGGTGCTGGGCGACGCTGTCAGGATGATCAACGATGACAAGCCCCTGCTGAAAGTCACATCCGAAGGGGTTACAGTGTACGGCACGCCTTTCGCGGGGAAAGAGGGGCTGCAGGAGAACAGCTCCGCCCCGGTGGCGGGCATTGTACTGCTCCATCAGGCTGAGGCCAACCACATCCGGCGGCTGTCGCCACGGGAGGCCTATCCCATGCTGCTGAATCAGACTTACCGCCCGAAGGATGGGGCCGGGCTGATGAAAACGCTGGAGCTGGTGCAGCGTCTGAGCCAATTGCCGGTGTACTCCATGGGCTGTACCATATCCCGTGAGGTGGTGGCTCTGGCGGTTCAGAACCTGACCGGCCAGGAACTTCCATCATAGATTGACAGGAGAAGAATATGAAGATTAAAGCAGGATTACTCTCTCATAAAGTTGGCGACCAGTACGTTACGGTGGCCTCTGGTGAAGCCGGAGATGTATTTTGCGGCATGCTCCGCAGCAATGAGACTGTGATGGAGCTGCTGCGGATGCTGGAGCAGGAGACCACGGAGGAGCAGCTGGTGGACGGGCTGTTTGCCAAGTACGACGCCCCCCGGGACACCATTGCGGCCCATGTGCACCGGGTACTGGAGCAGCTCCGTGCCACCGGCCTGCTGGATGAGTAAGCCGGTTTCTCCCCTGGAGCGGGAGATCCTGTCCGGCAATCCGGTGGTGACCATGACATCCGGGGACAGCATGGAGCCCCTGCTGTTTGATCACGATACCCGTGTGGTCATTCGCAGGGCCGAGGGCCCGCTGAAAAGGGGTGACCTGCCGGTGTACCGGCGGCCCTCCGGGCAGTTTGTGATGCACCGGGTGGTACGTGTGGGGAAGAACTGCTATTATACCCGGGGGGACAACCGTTACGGTACCGAACGGGTACCTCAGGAGTGGATGCTGGGCGTGGTCACCGAGATCTACCGGAAAGAACGCCACTTCCCTGTGACGGACTGGCGCTACCGCCTGTATGTGGCCCTGTGGGGCGGGCTGTACCCCATCAGATATTTGGTGCACAGAGGGAAAGCATGGATAAGAAAGGTACGATAACAGAGCTCTGGAAGACGGCAGGCGGGACAAGATGGAAGGTTGGCCTGCTTCTTTTTATGCGGGCAGCTATTGCTTTTATCAATGTGGCGGTAGCCCTGCTGCTGCGGGACCTGATCAACGCGGCGGTAGCCCAGCAGAAGGAGCTGTTCTTTTCCAAGGCCGTTTTCTTCATCGGGCTGATTTGTGGTCGTGTGGCCGCGGGGGCGGCGAACCGGTTTTTACAGGAGCGCATCAGCGCGGAGTTGGAAAACAAGTGGAAGACCCGCCTGTTTGATGCCCTGCTCCGACAGGACTACGGCTATGTCTCAGCGGTGCACTCCGGCGAGTGGATGACCCGTCTGACCAATGACACGGTGGTGGTGGCCGGCGGGATGACCAATCTGCTGCCTGACCTGGGCGGGATGCTCATTCGTCTGGTGGGCGCGGCAGCGGCCATTTTGTTTATGGAGCCGCGCTTTCTCTATCTGCTGGTTCCCGGGACCGCGGCCCTCATCGGGCTGTCCTACCTCTCCCGGAAGCAGATGAAGCAGCTGCACAAGCAGGTTCAGGAGGAGGACGGTGCTCTGCTCACCTGCCTGCAGGAGAGCTTTTCGGGCATGTTGGTGGTGCGGTCCTACGGCGTGGAACCCATGGCGCTCCAACAGGCTGAAACGCACATGGAGCGGCATAAGGCGGCCCGCCTGCGCCGCAACCGTTTTTCCAACCTGTGCAATACCGGCTTCAGCGCTCTGATGAATACGGTCTATGTGGCGGGAGCCTGTTACTGCGGCTACGGTATTCTGACCGGTACCATCTCCTACGGAACCTTCACGGCCATTCTGCAGCTGATTGGACAGCTGCAAGCGCCCCTGGCCAATCTCAGTGGGGTTTTGCCGCGCTATTATGCCATGATATCCAGCGCCGAGCGGCTGCTGGAAGCGGAAGCCGGGGCTGATTCCGTACCGCAGAAAAAGACGGTGGAAGAGGTACTGGAGGTCTATGAGAATCGGCTGGAGAAGCTTGTGCTGGAGGATATCTCCTTTTCTTACCGGAGTCAGGGCTGCGGAACCCCGGGCGCGGTAGAGCAGAATAACCGGAACCAGGTGCTGTCCGGCTGGAATTTTTCCATCCGTAAGGGAGACTATGTCGCCATGACCGGGCCTTCCGGCTGCGGAAAGAGTACCCTCCTGAAGCTGCTGATGTGTTTGTATCAGCCTGACGCGGGGCGGCGCTATTTGCAGCTGGACCATGAGCAGGTGCCCTTGGATGGAACATGGCAGAGGCTTTTTGCCTATGTCCCGCAGGGGAATTATCTGATGCAGGGGACCATCCGGGATATGGTTGCCTTTGCCGACCATAACCGGCGTCAGGATGACCCGGCCATTTGGCAGGCCCTGTCCGTTGCCTGTGCGGAGGAATTTGTCCGGGAACTGGAACACGGCCTGGACACAGAGTTGGGCGAGCGGGGCGCGGGACTGTCGGAAGGCCAGATGCAGCGCCTGGCCATTGCCAGGGCCGTTTTTTCCCGTAGTCCTGTTCTGATTTTGGACGAGTGCAGCAGTGCCCTGGATGAGCCTACCGAGGCCCAGCTGCTGCGCAATTTGCGGGCCATGACGGAGCGGACGGTGATTATCATAACCCACCGTCCGGCGGCGCTGCAGATTTGCGATCAGATCTGGCGGGTAGACGACCAATTGCAGTTGACTTGAGGAGTGTCACATTGAAAGGATCGAGTAAAACCGACAAGAGCGTCTGGAGCAGGGCGGCATGGGACATGTTGTATCTGACGGCCTGCGGCATTCATAAGCAAGCGCCGGACCCGTCGCGCGTGTTAGCCATGGATCTGAAAAAGGTCTATACACTGAGCCGCAGCCAGAGCTTGAATGCCCTGACCTATCTGGCGCTGGAGCAAATGAAGAAGGTGGATGGGCCGGAAATCCCGGATCCCGACCAGATACTGCCCGCCTGGGCGGAATCCAGAAACAAGGCCATCCGAAAGATCATGCTGCTCGACGGCGCACGGGCGCAGTTGTTTGCCTATCTGGAGGAGAAAGGGATCTGGCACCTGCCGCTGAAAGGGGTCATTCTGACGCCGCTGTACCCGGAACTGGGTAGCCGGCAGATGTCGGACAACGACATCCTGTTTGATGGTGCGTACCGTCAAGAGGTGCGGGAGTGGTTTGTGGGCCATGGATATACAGCGGAAAGCTATGGGGAAGGAAACCATGATGAGTACCACAAAGCGCCTGTCTACAATTTTGAGATGCATGTGGCCTTATTCAACAAAACTGCGCAGCCTCAAATGGCGGAGTATTACCGGACGCTGCGGGAACGGCTGAAGCTGGCGCCGGGCAAAGCCTATGAGTATTGTATGACGGACGAGGATTTCTATCTCTACCTGCTGGCCCATATGTACAAGCACTACAGCAACAGCGGAACCGGATTGCGAGCCCTCCTTGATGTGTACGTATATAACCGGGCAAAGGGTAAGCTGGACAGAGTATATCTGGACCAGGAACTGCAAAAAATCGGCCTGCTGGAATTTGAGAAACAGATGCGGCTGCTGGCGGACAAATTCTTCGATCCAGCGCGGAAGAAAACGGACTTGACAGAGCAGGAATGGGAAATACTGCATGAATTGTCGTTCAATCATACCTATGGCAGGATAGAAAATATTTGGAGAAATACCGTTCGGAAAACGCAGCCGGAGGGCGAACCCATTACCGCCGGCGTAAAATTCCGATATATTCTGAGACGGCTGTTCCCCAGCAGAGCGCATATGGAAAAATGGTGCGAGCTGTATTCGCCCTTTTTCCACCGGCATAAATGGCTCATGCCGGCTGCGCGGGTTTGGCGATTTGTAAAAGCCGAAAAAGAGAGAGGCACGACCATAAAGAAGGAATTTTATACTGTGCGGAAGATGTAGCAGGATTGCAGGCATAAGATCTGAAACATCAATATCCGGTTTTGTGCTGCAACAATGGCGAGATAGAATCCAGGAACCTCTTGGACTTTTCATCCCATGCTTAATCTGGTATAATAAAAAACAGCAAAATGCTGTTATCATGTGGGAAGGTGGGCCAGAAAGGAGCTCCCATGGAAGAGACATATCAGCACTTACTGTATTTAACGGGACGTGCGCTTTTCTCGGCACATGCCGAGCCGCTGCCAAAGAATATCGATTGGCAGGCCCTTTACGATGAGTCCAGGAGCCAGGCCCTTACACTGCTGATCTTTGACTGCCTGAATGGGGAAGAGCGGGCGGCAATGCCGCCGGCGCTTTTGGAGCAGTGGAAACGACAGGCGCTGTCCACACTCTGGTGGAATGAGCAGATCCTGACGGAGCAAGGCGAAGTTCTGCATCAGATTCGTTCTTTGGGGATTTCCTGTGTCATTTTAAAGGGCACTTCTTCCGCAATCAGTTATCCCAATCCCCAACTGCGGGCTGCGGGAGATATCGATCTGTTGGCAGCGCCGGAGGACCGGGCAGCAATACGCGGGCTGTTGGAAAAACTGGGCTATCAGCCGCCTGCAGATCACCATCACTGTCATGATTCCATGGCAAAGGGTAAGCTAGTGGTAGAACTGCATTGGGAACCAAATGGAGTGCCGAATTCTGCGGTGGGCAATAAGATCCGAGCCTACCTGCAGCCATTTGTCCGGCACCCTCAAATAGTAGACGGGATACCCATGCTGCCGCCATGCCCCAGGGCGGTGGTCCTGCTGCTGCATAAGCTGGAACATATTATTAACACCGGCTTGGGACTGCGCCAGCTGTGTGACTGGGCGGTATTTGTACACAGGGAACTGACCCCGGCATGTTGGAACGAGCTGTCGGGGCTGCTACATACCTTTGGCTTGATGGTGTTTACCAAAGTAATTACCCGTATTTGTGTAGATTATCTTTCCCTCCCGGCCCAGGATGCACCCTGGTGCATGGATGCGGATGCTGCATTGTGTGAAGCGCTGCTGCAGGATATGCTCCGCACCGGAAATTTTGGAAAGAAAGAAGAGCGGTATGGTCAGCGCCTGTTTACCAATCCCCAGGCAAAGGGGAGAATATCCAGCTTTCTTCGTATCGGGGTCTCAGCCTGCCAGGTCCATTGGCCGCCATGCAAACGGTATCCGTTGCTGCTGCCGGTGGCACCGGTGGCTTTGCTGCTCCGTTACCGGAAGCAGCGTAAGCTGGGGCAGCGCCCGCCGCTCCACCTGATTCAGATGTATCACGGCGCGGATCAGAGACAGAAGCTGAATGCCGCGCTGCGCCCTTTCTTGCCGACCAAGTAGATAAGTACAGTTCGTTTCCGGTGTGAAATGTGCGCTCTATAGGAGACTGTCAGATCCGTTCTGAAACAGTCCCCTATAGAAGCGCCTTTTTCATGGGCTGGGGACGGAATAGCAGCCACAAGTAAGGGGAAATGACGGTATGACGACAGCATGTTGTGAAAGGAGTTCATTGTGAAAGCAGAGCGAAAGCATCGACGCAAGGCGCGCTACCTTCTTTTTCTGGGGGTGCTGATTTGGAGTCTCTTTATCTGGAGCAACTCATGCAGGCCGGCTGCTGAGTCGGCAAATCAAAGCCTTCAGGTTCTTAGCTGTTTTGAACCGATTTTTCAGGCTCTGCATATTCCCACAGAGCTTGGCCATATCTTAATCCGCAAGGCAGCACATATGACGGAGTTTCTGGTGCTTGGTGTACTTTGGACAGCATCACTTCTGTGGGGGCTGAACAAGCCTATCGGCAGCAGTATCTTTGCTGGGGCAAGCTTTTGTCTGATGACAGCTTTGGTAGATGAAAGCATCCAGCTTGTTTCACCGGGGCGGGGGAGCTTGGTTACAGACGTATGGATCGATTTTGGAGGAAGCTGCATAGGTATTTTGCTGGTAAGTATGATATATATCCTTTACAGAGCTGTACATAGGAGTAATGCCTGCTGAAACTATGAAGCTTTTTTTCACACATATAGGGCGCTGTGCACAAATTTTACACAATAACATCTTATTTTGTGAATCACTGGCACTTTGGGTTGAAATAGGCAATAAAACCGCGTATAATGTAAACGCACAAAAAAGTGCCATTTTTCTGCTTAACATGGGTTAATAGCTGGTTGTGCGGCAGAAAAATATGAGAGAGTAAGAGGGTTAGAGAGAATGGCAAACAGGCATATGGTGTTTCCTTGGCGGACCCTGGTTGTTTTTGGGGTCGATACCTGTTTGATTGGGCTTACAGGTATCCTGGCGCTGCTGGTGCGGTTTGACTTTTTGATTAGCAGCATTCCGCGCAGCTATCTAAATGCATATCTTTGGTGCTTTTTGATTCAGGTGATCGGTACAACGGTGGTTTTTTCGCTGCGGAGGATGTACCACTTTATCTGGCGCGTTGTCAATGTGCGGGATGTGGCCAAGATGGCTTTTTCTGTGGTGCTGGCATTTGTCGTCACCTTCCTGGGATGTCTGGCTTTCAGGGTGAATTTGCCCAGAAGCGTTTGGTTCCTGATGCTGGTCTTTCAATTGTGCGCACTGGTGGGGATTCGCTGTGCACTGCGGTTCTGGAATATGTTCAATGCATATCTGCAGACCCGCCGGCCCAGCAGTGAGCGGATTATGCTGATTGGCGCAGGGGCTGCGGGACAAGTCTTGGCCCGTGAGCTTGCCTGCAGCCAGCGCGTAGAGGGACGGCTTTGCTGCATTATTGATGACAATCCCCAAAAAACGGGCAAATATATGGATGGTGTCCGGATTGAGGGTGGTCGCGCCCAGATTGAAAGCTGCGTGAAGAAGTATAATATCACGCAAATCATCGTGGCCATTCCTTCTGCCACGGAGGAGGAAAAAGCAGACATTCTCAATATCTGCAAGATGACGGGGTGCCGACTGCGCGTGCTGCCCGGCCTGTATCAGCTGCTTAACGGCGAGGTAAGCCTGTCTGCGGTAAAAGATGTCCAGGTGGAAGATCTGCTGGGGCGGAAGCCTGTGCGCCTTGATACGGCGTCTATTTCTGCATTTTTGGCAGGCAAGGTAGTCCTGGTGACCGGCGGCGGCGGTTCTATCGGCAGCGAGTTGTGCCGCCAGATTGCACGCTATGAACCCAAGACGCTGATTATTCTGGATATTTACGAGAACAATGCCTATGACATTCAGCAGGAGTTGCGCCGCAATTATAAAGATCTTCTGGACCTCCGGGTGGAAATTGCATCGATTCGGGACAAGCAGAGGATCTATCGGCTGTTTGATTTCTATCGTCCTGATGTGGTATTCCATGCCGCTGCCCATAAGCATGTTCCGCTCATGGAGGCCTGTCCGGCAGAGGCCGTCAAAAATAATGTGTTTGGAACCTACCATGTAGTGAGAGCGGCTGAAAAGTATGGCACCAAAAAGTTTGTCATGATCTCCACAGACAAAGCGGTAAACCCCACCAACTTTATGGGAGCCACCAAGCGGTTCTGTGAGATGATTCTGCAGAGCCGTCGGAACAGCAGTACGGAGTATTGTGCAGTCCGTTTCGGCAATGTACTTGGGTCCAATGGTTCTGTGGTGCCCCTTTTCAAGAAGCAGATCCAAGAGGGCGGTCCGGTGACGCTGACGGATAAGCGAATCATCCGCTATTTTATGACCATTCCCGAGGCTGCTATGCTGGTGCTGGAAGCGGGTGCAATGGCCAGACAAAGTCAGATTTTTGTTCTGGATATGGGAGAGCCGGTCAAAATTTTGACGCTGGCGGAAAACCTGATCCGACTGTCTGGCCTGGAACCGTACAAGGACATTGAGATCAAAGAGGTCGGCCTTCGTCCGGGCGAGAAGCTGTATGAAGAGCTGCTGATGAAGAGTGAGCATCTTTCCAAAACAAACAATGAGAAGATCTTTGTGGAAGAGCAGCGGCCTATCACACCGGAGGAGATCATGGGGGCCTTGCTTACCTTGGATAAAATGATTTCCGCAGAGAGCAGCAATGATCAGCTTATTACACTGATGCGCAAGCTGGTACCGACTTACCGTGATCCGGCAGAGGTGAATGCTGAAGCAGAGCGCTTTACACAGGAAGACCACGAACGGCTTGAGAGTGTGGGAACTTATGAAGAAAGTGTAGAGGAACGACAGAATTCTGTTTCCGAACAGGTCCTAATTGGTGTATAATAAATAGGCGGATATCGAAAGGGAACGCCCCGGGTGATAACCCGGGGCGTTTTTAACAAGTATGAAATTAGGAGTACACTATGAAACGTTGGAAAAAAGTCCTATTGATTGTAGTGCTGGTCCTGCTGGTAGCAGTGGTAGGGCTACTTGTCTGGCAGAGAGAAAATGTAGGGGCGCTCTATACTGCGCTTACAACTGATCAGGACACTATTTTGAAAAATATGGAGCAATCCAAACAAAAGTTGGAGGATAGTCTAACGGACTATGATATTACCGTCTTTGCTCCGACAAAGGAACAAAATGAGGCGCTGCTGAACGGAACTGCCAGCGCAGATGAGATCAAGACGGCTTTGGGTCTTGAGAATGCGGATGCTCAGGATGCTGTGTCGTCGGATGGGGCATCTACAGAAGAACCGAGTCAGTCGGCTGTACCCGGTGAATCACTAAAGCCGGGCGGGCAAAGTCAGACAGGTTCGACGCAGAGTCAGGCAAATGCGTTGGTGGAGAAGTGCATAGCTGAGTTATATGCCTGCCAGGTGGATTTGATGGCGCAGCTGGGCAGCATGAAACAGGAGGCATTAAGCCAGTGGAACAGCCTGGATGCGGAGCAGCGTACCACCCAGAAGCTGCAGGAAATAGGCCTTAATGGACTGATGAAATGCTATGATTTGGAGGTTGTTACCGATCAGGAAGTGAAAACTATCTTAGCCACATATAGAACCAAACTGGAGGCAATTGGAGCAGATACTGCAGTGCTAGACTCTCTGTGGAAATATTATAGTAATGAAAAGGCTGCCCAAAAAGCATATTATATCAATAAGTATTTAAATTGATGTGGAGTAAAAATGTTCTCATAAGATATGAGCGAAGTGAAGTGTTTTACTGATTTGCAACTCCCGGCCTTGATGGCCGGGAGTTCTTTACCATGGCGCTAATTTAGCTGTGGTGTCCCAATGCCCGCACTGAACAAGGCCTTGAAGCTGTATGGGACAGTGATAGCCTGGACTGGAAGGAGATCCCGGCAAATGAGATTACCCAGCGGGTGGTGAGTCGGGTGTGCCCCGGCTCCATCGTGCTCTTCCACAACGCCGCCATCCACACGCCGGAGGCGCTGCCCGGCATCATTGAGTGCCTGCTCCAGGAGGGCTATACCTTTGTGCCCATCTCCCAGATCATCCTGCCCGGCACCTGCGGCACCGACTATACCATTGACCACACGGGGCGGCAGCAGCCCTGTACCTGAGAAAAAAAGAGCCCGCGCCCCGTTTCCAAATCGGAAACGGGGCGCGGGCTTGTTGATTTGCGGAGAGATCAGTCCGCCACGTTCTGGCTGAATACGCCGCCTGAAAGTAACCGTAAAATCTTTCGGCGCATAAAAAGGCCGCCATCTCAGCGCACAGGCAAAGAGATGGCGGTCTGCATTTTCATTATGGTTTTGGAATTTTACATTTCTGG
>NZ_NFHG01000038.1 GCF_002159265.1 Flavonifractor sp. An82 | reverse complement strand
ATAAACGCTGAAGGCATCTAAGCGTGAAACTCTCCCTAAGATTAGATCTCTCATCCTTCGGGAGTAAGGCACGTCGTAGACTATGACGTTGATAGGTCGGAGGTGGAAGCGCGGTAACGCGTGTAGCTGACCGATACTAATAAGCCGAGGGCTTGACCTTAACATGATGATTGCAGGCGCTTGCCTGGTACTGGAGACTGCATTGTTCGGTTTTGAGGGTGCTGACGAAGCACTGTGAGATGCGCCTTTAGCTCAGCTGGTAGAGCAACTGACTCTTAATCAGTGGGTCCCCGGTTCGAATCCGTGAAGGCGCACCAATGGCCCGTTGGTCAAGCGGCTAAGACGGCGGCCTCTCACGCCGCAAACGTGGGTTCGATTCCCGCACGGGTCACCATTTTAAATGTCCCAATTCTTTTGTGTGTTCCCGCCCCCGCAGGGGGTGGGAACACCGGGAAAAATTTTTGACCCGGAAACACAAAAGGGAATTGGGAGTTTTAAATTAAATAGACTGACTTATCGTTGAGAAAGACGGTAAGGAGAGAAAAGTTCAATGGAAGTTTTCTTTGCTTACTTTCTTTTTCAAAAGAAAGTAAGTTGGTGTTGATTGCGGTGAGGGTCCACCCGTTCCCATCCCGAACACGGAAGTTAAGCTCACCTGCGCCGAAAATACTTGTCTGGAGACGGACCGGGAAGATAGGTAACGCCAACACAAAGACGGACTTCTTTGGAAGTCCGTCTTTTTTTGTTTTGCCGTTCTTTTGAAGAAAGAAAGCTGTGGAAAAGGAATGCAGCTTTTGTAATATGGGAATCGCCTTGTAATGATCAGGATTTCCTGATATAATGAAGAAAAAACAGCTGTGGAGGTGAGAATTGTATGAAAAAATTATATTTATTGCCTTTGCTGCTTTTGCTGGGCCTGTGCACTGGATGTACCGAGCAGCCTCAGGCGAGTAAGCAGGATGCTATACCCTTCCAAGAGGGGCAGTACTATGCTGTGGCTTACCTGGGCTATCAGCAGATAGAAGATCTGGACGATTATACGGCGCAGTATCTGGACAGCGATCAGCTGCCGGTCCACTATATCTCCAGCGGTGATTTTTATCTGGTCATACCCAGATACGCTGGTATGGAGCTATCCCTGTACCGCAATGATATGGAAACCATGGACCCAGTTCTCCTCTATGAAGATCCTGACTGTAAACCCTTTATCCTGCAGTGCAATGCCAGCGATATTTTTGCCGATGCCACCATCCGACTGTCCTACGGGGAGGAGACTGCGGAGTTTTCACCGTTTATTTCCCTGAAAGATGGTACGGTAGATGTGGGGGAACAGGGACTGCTGTTGACCAAGCCTGCGGACAATCCATCCCAAGACGGATAACGACAATTCCTCCGCCTGTTTCATAAACGGGCCGTTCCATAGATGAATGATCCCGGAGATGACGGCGGAACGCGACAGGCTTTCCAATGGAAAGCAGTCTGATAAGCTGACAGCCTGGGCACAGCCCGGGCTGCTTTTATATGCATGAAAATAAGAGACGATATTATGGGCTACGCACAGCGACGGGCAGATTCTGCCACTCATAACACGAAATAGAAGCAACTGGGCAAAAAAGTACCTTGAAAACCGCTGGGTATAATGCTATTTTACAAGCATAAAATTGCCTTGCTGTGCATGACTATTTTGCCATAACAAGATACAAAATTGCCGGGTAAACGGCCAAAAACGCAAGGCGTTTTTTTGGGGAGCACCATTGTACTGTGGAACCTGGAGAAATGCCCGACTTGCAAATTTTGATGCGGTGGGGAGAACATAATGAGTGAAATAAAGAAAATTTCTGACATGATCGACATCAATTTGCTCCAGTCCATTCAGGACAACTGCTCCAGGGCGATGGGAATCGGAGCTGTGACGGTGGATTACAAGGGAAATCCCATTACGCGATACAGCGGATTTACGGATCATTGCATGAAAGTGCGGGAGGTCCAGGGATTTTTAGAAATGTGTGCCCAATGTGATGCCCACGGCGGGCTGCATGCGGCCATTACAGGCCAGCCGTATATTTACCGCTGTCATGCTGATTTGGTGGATTTTGCGGTACCGCTGATCATCAACGGAACCTATATGGGAGCCGTGCTGGGCGGCCAGGTTCGTGTGTGTGAGGAAGAGGCCGAGCAGCTGGAGTACATCCTGCCCCACCAGAGCAACTGGCGGAAGCATGAGCAGATCAACGAGCTCTACGAGAAGATGGAGACCGTCTCCTATGAAAAGGTGGAGGCCACCGTGCAGATCCTGAGGGATATCATCGTAGCTCTGACCGAGAACGAGAGCGGAAAGAAAATGCAGGATACTCTGGAGGAGAAGGACAAGCAGCTCACGGAGGAGCGTGCCGCCCGCTCCGAATTGGAGAATGTGATCCGCAAGCAGGAGGCTGCGGCAGTATACCGTAGCTCTGAATTTCGCTATTTCTTCTATGTGATGAACATTATTTCCCGCCTGGCCTACGAGGAAAAGGCGGAAAAGACCGAACAGGTGGCCTACGATTTTGCTGATGTCATTCGGTATGAGATGGGCAACCAGAAGAAGATCTCCACGCTGGGAGAGGAACTCAGCTACATGGAGGCCCTGCTTAGGATTCAAAAGGCCTGGGTAGGAGACAAGTTGGACTTTACCATGTCGGTGCCCGCGGGATATTGGGGTATTCCGTGCCCGTATATGCTTCTGCGGCAGATTTTGGACCATATTGTGGATGATTTCGGACAGGAAAACGCATCTCCCCTCAGACTGGAGTTTTACGGTCAGGAGGACGGGGATGCATTCCAGCTCCAGATCCGGTGTGATGGGGCGGTCCAGTCTTCCGACGAGTGGGCGCACCTGCTCAGCACGTCCAAGGGAGGGGGAGAGCGCTCTCTTCATACCATAAACAGCGGCCTGCAGCATGTGTTTGGGAACAAGTATGGGCTGAGTGTGTGTGCCCGTGAAGATAAACAAACAGGGATCATTATTCGCATTCGCCTGCCTTTGGAGAAGCGGGGAACGTTCTGAGTCGATACGCCCGCACATGGTGTGCGGTAGGAGGAAGGCCAGATGAAACAGATTCTCATATGGAGCGACAATGATCTGGAACGGCAGATCACAGGGGAGATCCTGTCTGCCGGTTTGGATGAAGTGCAGATTCTCCACGCTGACGGCGCGGAGCAGGCTCTTGCCACCCTGGAAAAGGGCGGAGTGGATCTGTTCGTCGCTGATATTCCTCAGTTCAGTCTGGCCAAATGCAATGTAATCACGTCAGCCCAGAACCTGGCGCCCGACAGCCCGATTCTGGTGATCTCCTCCGGGGAACAGGAGCATGTGTCCCGCAATATCTGGCGTCTGGGGGTCAGAGATTATCTGCTGAAGCCCTGCCGGCCGGCGTGGATTTTGGCGGCGGCCAAGGCGCTGATGGGAAAGAACAGCGGGAGCGCCCCCCAGCCGGAAGCCGATGACAGCCGCCGGAAACGATATCTGAACCGCTTGATGGAGCAGTTGCGGGGATTTCAATATAAAAAATGCATCCAGACCACAAGAGAATACCTTGATTTGCTCTACCGGGATGGGGATAATGTAGAGGCGATTCGCAACGAGGTAGTGGATTTTGCTGCTGGGATCGCTGAGCTTGGCGCTCCCTTTGGACAGGCAGTGCAGTGGAAGCTGAATCGATGCCTGGAGCAGTTCCGCGTCCGTTTTGACCGGCAGGGACGGAAGTATGAAAGCTACCTCACGCTGGAAACCATGTTGGATATGATGTTTGAAGCCATGGAGGAGAGCAACTTCTATGAGGTGGAGGGGGGGCAAAAGATCCTCAACTTCATTGACCGGAATGTGCGCAAGGGCCTGAGCCTGGACGAGGCCGCCGAGTATGCCAGTATGAGTTCCTGCTACTTCAGCAAATTTTTCAAAAAGCTGACGGGGCAGAATTACATCGCCTATGTGACCGACGGGAAGATCGAACTGGCCAAGCAGATGCTGCTGGATACCGACATGCCGGTGATCAACATCTCCTATGAGCTCTCTTACGGAGAGACCAACTATTTCAGTAAGGCGTTCAAACGGAAGGTGGGAGTTACTCCTACGGAATTCCGGGAGCGTAATCGCAAGGCCGGAGATCAGAGCAGCGGCTGCTGACGCCACCGGGCGGTGCAGGTGCCGCCAGGGAGTGTGAAAACATGAAGGAATTCAGTTTCAGCACCAGGATCTTTTTTGGCGAGGGTGCGCTGGAGCGACTGCGTAAGCTGGAGGATAAGCGCGTTATGATCGTTACCGATCGCTTTATGGCCGGTATGGGTGTGCCGGATAAGGTGGCCAGCTATCTTACCCGCTGTCAGGTGACGGTCTTTGACGGCGTTGTGCCCGACCCGCCCATCGAGGTGGTGGCCGCCGGCGTGGAGGCTCTTCGTGACTGCGGGGCGGAAGCCATGATTGCAGTGGGCGGCGGATCTACCATTGATGCGGCCAAGGCTATCCGGGCAGTTGCCAAGGAGACACTTCATATTGATACTGACCGGTGGGAGTGCTTTGCCATACCCACCACCAGCGGCACCGGCTCTGAGGTGACCGAGTATGCTGTCATCACTGACCGGGCCAAGGGCATCAAATATCCCCTGGACAGTAAGGCCCTCCGCCCGCCGGTGGCCATTCTGGATCCCCAGCTGACGGTGTCCGCGCCGGCCTCCGTTACCGCTGACGCCGGTATGGACGTATTGACTCACGCCATGGAGGCTTATGTGTCCAAGGGCGCCAATGATTTCTCTGACGCATTGTGTGAAAAGGCGGTCTCTCTGGTATTTCGGTTCCTGCCCCTGGCCTTCCAGGATGGTACCGATCTGCTGGCCCGGGAGAAGCTCCATAACGCGTCCTGTATGGCGGGCCTGGCCTTCAACTCCGCCGGCCTGGGTCTGACCCATGGTATGGCCCATGCGGTGGGCGGGAAGCTCCACATTGCCCACGGCAGGATCAATGCCATGCTGCTGCCCCACATCATCAGCTTCAACGCCAATCTGGCTGGGGTGCGCAACGGGGAGTATACCGTGGCGGCAAAAAAGTACCAGCGCCTGGCAAAAACCCTGGACCTGCCTGCCCCCAGCGTCCGGCTGGGTGTCTCCAACCTGCTGCGGGAGGTGGAGCGGCTGAACCGGACCCTGAAGATCCCTGCCACCCTCAAAGAGTGGGGGAGCAGCCCGGAGCAGATCAGAGATCTCCGGGAGGAGATGATCTCTGCGGCTCTGGCCGACGTTACCACCGCTTCCAATCCCCGTCCTGCCACGGCGGAGTGTGTGGGAGCCATCCTTCAAAAGCTGTCGGGCTATTGAGCCTGTTTGGAAGAGAGGGCAAAAAAGTCCACCTCGTATTTCTGTGAGATACGAGGTGGACTTTTTTGTCCTTGCCGGGCGGAAAAACAAAAAAATACAGCTGCTGAGAGGGTA
This sequence comes from Flavonifractor sp. An82, assembly GCF_002159265.1. Classification (GTDB taxonomy): domain Bacteria; phylum Bacillota; class Clostridia; order Oscillospirales; family Oscillospiraceae; genus Flavonifractor. The sequence goes on along the minus strand of NZ_NFHG01000038.1, from coordinate 6,766 downwards.
GGGAGAGACTGGAAAATGGGTGATTTTTAGACCGGATGGTTTGGGATAAACAGACAAAAAAGCACTGCGGTCTGCCAAGAAAATAGTGTCGGCAGTCAGGTATAATCCCCTCAGATAGCGCGCGGTTTCTTTTATGAGACCGGCGTTGGCCACATGAAGGAGGTAGTAGTATGCAACAGGAAGCTCTGGGAATGGTTGAGACCAGAGGTCTGGTCGGCGCCATCGAGGCCGCCGATGCCATGGTCAAATCCGCCAATGTCAGCCTGGTAGGCTACGAGAAGATCGGCTCCGGTCTGGTCACCGTTATGGTGCGCGGAGACGTGGGCGCAGTCAAGGCGTCCACCGATGCCGGCGCTGCCGCGGCCCAGAAGGTGGGAGAAGTGGTCTCCATCCACGTCATCCCCAGACCCCACACCGATGTGGAAAAGATTCTGCCCAATCAGCTGTAAGTAAGAAGGGACTCCCCCAAGAATTCAAAATTATAAAATGTTCGGAGGGTTAACACATGAAAGACGAGCTGATCAGCAAGGTCATGGACGAAGTCATGAAGAAGATGGGCGTGACTGAGACCACCCCCGCTCCCGCAGCCGACGAGGCGTGCTGCGAGGCGGCCCCCGCCTGCAACCTGACTGAGTTTGTGGGCACCGCTCTGGGCCACACCATCGGCCTGGTTATCGCCAACCTGGATCATCAGGTGCACGAGCAGCTGAAGATCGATCCCAAGTATCGTGCCATCGGCATCATCAGCGACCGCGTGGGCGCCGGCCCCCAGATCTTTGCCGCTGACGAGGCTGTCAAGGCTACCAACAGTGAGTGCCTGCTGGTGGAGTGCCCCCGTGATACCGAGGGCGGCGCCGGCCACGGCTCCCTGATCATCTTCGGTGCTGAGGACGTCTCCGACGCCCGCCGGGCCGTTGAGGTCTGCCTGCGCGAGATCCCCCGCACCATGGGCGACGTGTACGGCAACAGCGCCGGTCACCTGGAGTTCCAGTACAGCGCCCGCGCTTCTTACGTCCTGAACAAGGTCTGGGGCGCTCCTCTGGGCAAGGCCTTCGGCATCACCGTCGGCGCTCCCGCCGGCATCGGCGTGGTCCTGGCGGATACCGCTTCCAAGGCCGCTACCGTGGACGCCGTCACCATCGCCACTCCCGGCAACGGCGGCACCAGCTTCTCCAACGAGGTTAACTTCTTCTTCTCCGGTGACTCCGGCGCCGTGAAGCAGGCTGTCATCGCCGCCCGCGACGTGGGCCTGCAGCTGCTCAAGACCCTGGCCCCCGACGAGGAGCTCAAGAGCACCACCACCCCCTACATCATCTAATTAACGGGAAGGAGTCAGTTACATGAAGTCAAAGCGTTTTGAAGTACTGGCCGCCCGCCCGGTTAACCAGGACGGCTATGTTCAGGAGTGGCCTGAGGTGGGCCTGATCGCTATGAACAGCCCCTTCGACCCCAAGCCCAGCATCAAGATCGAGAACGGTGTGATCACCGAGCTGGACGGCAAGACCCGTGCCGAGTTCGACATGCTGGATACCTTTATCGCTGACCACGCCATCCGCCTGGAGAACGCCGAGAAGGCCATGGCCATGGATTCTCTGGACATCGCCCGGATGATCGTGGACATCAACGTCTCCCGTAAGGAAGTGCTGGACGTCACCCTGTCCCTCACCCCCGCCAAGCTGACTGAGGTCGTGGGCAATCTGACCATCGTGGAGATCATGATGGGCATGACCAAGATGCGTGCCCGTATGATGCCCGCCAACCAGTGCCACGTCACCAACGTCCGCGACAACCCCGTCCAGATCGCCGCCGACGCCGCCGAGGCTGCCGTCCGTGGCTTTGCTGAGATGGAGACCACCGTGGCCGTGGCTCGTTACGCTCCCTTCAACGCCATGGCTCTGTTCGTAGGTGCCCAGGCCGGCCGTCCCGGCATCATGACCCAGTGCGCCCTGGAAGAGGCCACCGAGCTCATGCTGGGCATGCGCGGCTTCACCACCTACGCCGAGACCATTTCCGTCTACGGCACCGAGCCCGTCTTTATGGACGGCGACGACACCCCCTACTCCAAGGCGTTCCTGGCCAGCTGCTACGCTTCCCGCGGCCTGAAGATGCGCTTCACCTCCGGTACCGGTTCCGAGGTCCAGATGGGCTATGCTGAGGGCAAGTCCATGCTGTACCTGGAGGCCCGCTGCCTGGCTGTCACCAAGGGCGCCGGCGTGCAGGGCACCCAGAACGGCTCCGTGTCCTGTATCGGCGTGCCCGCCGGTGTGCCCGGCGGTATCCGCGCCGTGGCCGCTGAGAACCTGATCGCCATGCTGCTGGACCTGGAGTCCACCACCTCCAACGACCAGACCTTCACCCACTCCGACCTGCGCCGGGTGGCCCGTACCGTGCCTCAGCTCTTCTCCGGCACCGACTACATCTGCTCCGGCTACTCTGCCACCCCCAACTACGACAATATGTTCGCCGGCTCCAACTGGGACGCCGAGGACTACGACGACTGGACCATCATCCAGCGCGACATGAAGATCGACGGCGGTCTGCAGCCCGTCCGCGAGGAGGACGTGCTCAAGGCCCGCAACAAGGCCGCCCGCGCCCTGCAGGGTATGTTCCGTGAGCTGGGCCTGCCCGAGATCACCGACGCCGAGGTGGAGGCTGCTACCTACGCCAACGGCTCCAACGACATGCCTCAGCGTAACGTCAACGAGGATCTGAAGGCTATCGAGGACATGATGGCCCGCAAGGTCACCGGCGTTGATTTCGTGAAGGCTCTGGATCGCGCCGGCTTCCCCGACGTGGCCCACAACGTGTACAACATGCTCCGCCAGAAGGTGGCCGGCGACTACCTGCACACCGCCTCCATCTTCGACAAGGACTTCCATGTCCTGTCCGCCGTCAACGTGCCCAACGAGTATCACGGGCCCATGACCGGCTACCAGATCAGCGAAGAGCGCTGGAACCAGCTGAAGAACATTCCCAACGCCATCCGTCCGGAAGACATCTAAGAGGGGTGAAGCAACATGACGTTTGATGAAAACACTCTGCGCAGTGTGATTGAAGAAGTTCTCAAAGAGATGGGCGCCGCTCAGAGCGCGCCTGCCGCCGCCCCCGCCGCCTCCACCATTCCCGCCGCCGGCAAGCTGACCGTGGCTGAGGATGGAGAGGCCCGCAAGGGCTCCGCCGCCGACGAGGTGGTCATTGGCCTGGCCCCCGCCTTCGGCACCAAGCAGACCAAGACCATCGTGGACCTGCCCCACGACAAGGTGCTGCGCGAGATCATCGCCGGCATCGAGGAGGAGGGCCTGAAGTGGCGCGTCATCAAGGTGTACCGCACCTCCGACGTTTCCTTCATCGCCCATGACGCCGCCGAGTATTCCGGCTCCGGCATCGGCATCGGCATCCAGTCCAAGGGCACTACGGTCATTCACCAGAAGGACCTGCCCCCCCTGTCCAACCTGGAGCTGTTCTCTCAGGCGCCCCTGATCGACCTGGAGACCTACCGCAAGATCGGCAAGAACGCCGCCAAGTATGCCAAGGGTGAGGCCCCCACTCCCGTTCCCACCAAGAACGATCAGATGGCCCGCCCCACCTACCAGGCTCTGTCCGCTCTGCTCCACATCAAGGAGACCGAGCTGGTGGACAACAACAAGAAGCCGCAGGCCGTTTCGGTCTCGTTCCAGTAAGGAGGCAGCAAGTTTATGGATCAGGAACTTTTGATGAAGCAGATCGTGGAGCAGGTCATGGCTGCCATGAAGAACGGCACCTCCGCTCCCGCCGCCCCCGCCGCCTGCTGCGGCAACGGCGATAAGGTCACCGCCGCCAACTACCCCCTGGCCGAGAGCATGGCCGACAAGATCAAGACTCCCACCGGCAAGGATTTCACCTCTCTGAGCTATGAGAAGGTCATCAACGGTGAGCTGACTGCCGACGATATGCGTATCGCCCCCGAGACCCTGGAGATGCAGGCTCAGGTGGCCGAGTCCGTCCATCGTGAGGCCTTTGCCGGCAACCTGCGCCGGGCCGCTGAGCTCATCGCCGTGCCCGACGAGCGCCTGCTTGAGATCTACAACGCTCTGCGTCCCTACCGCTCCACCAAGGAGGAGCTGCTGGAGATCGCCAATGAGCTGGACGGCAAGTACGGTGCCAAGACCGCCGCTACTCTGGTGCGTGAGGCTGCCGAAGTCTACGAGAAGCGCGGCAGACTGAAGAAATTCTAATTTACTTACCAGAGTCAGGAGGCGCCCCATGAAACTTGTCGCAGGCATCGATATTGGTAATGCGACCACGGAAACGGCTCTGGCCCGTATAGAGAACGGCCGCGCCGTGTTTCTGGCCAGCGGTACGGTGCCCACCACGGGAATCAAGGGTACCCGGCAGAATATCAATGGTATTTTCCACTCCCTGAACAATGCCCTGGAGAAGGCCGGTTATACCATTCAGGATCTGAGCGAGGTGCGGCTCAATGAGGCCGCCCCCGTCATCGGCGATGTGGCCATGGAGACCATTACCGAGACCATCATCACCGAGTCCACCATGATCGGTCATAATCCGGCCACTCCCGGCGGCATGGGCGTAGGCGTGGGCGAAACCATTCTGGTAACGGAGCTGGAGCGTGCACCCGGCGGAAAGGACTACATTGCGGTCATTCCCAAGTCTGTGGACTTTGAGGAAGCCGCCCGTCTGATCAACCGGGGCAGCACCGGCACCCGCCAGGTCACCGCAGCCATCGTGCAGCGGGATGACGGCGTGCTGATCCACAACCGGCTGGACCGGAAGATCCCCATCGTGGATGAGGTAGCCCTGGTGGACAAGGTTCCCCTGGGCATGCGCTCTGCGGTGGAGGTTGCCTCGGCTGGCGGCGTGGTGGAGGTGCTCTCCAATCCTTACGGCATTGCCACTCTGTTCGGGCTGTCTTCGGAAGAGACCCGTCAGGTGGTGCCCATCGCCCGGGCACTGATCGGCAACCGTTCCGCAGTGGTCATCAAGACCCCCGCCGGCGACGTAAAAGAGCGGAAGATCCCCGCCGGCTCCATGGAGCTGATGGGGACCAACCGCAGCGTCAAGGTGGATGTGGACGCGGGCGCTGAACGCATCATGAAGGCAGTGGAGTCCATCCCCGCCCTGGAGGATGTCCGGGGAGAGCCCGGCACCAACGCCGGCGGCATGCTGGAGAAGGTTCGCCAGGTCATGGCCAACCTGACCAATCAGCATCCCAGAGACATCAAGATCCAGGACCTGCTGGCGGTGGATACCTTTACCCCCCAGAAGGTGCAGGGCGGCCTGGCCAATGAATTTTCCCAGGAGAATGCGGTGGGCATTGCCGCCATGGTCAAGGCCGACCGGCTCCAGATGGAAGCCATCGCCAAGGAATTTTCCCAGCAGATCAACGTGCCGGTGCGGGTCGGCGGCGTGGAGGCCGACATGGCCATCCGGGGAGCGCTGACCACCCCGGGCACCAACAAGCCCCTGGCAATCCTGGACATGGGTGCCGGTTCCACCGACGCGTCCATCATCAACGCTGAGGGCGAGATCCACTCCATCCATCTGGCGGGTGCCGGCAACATGGTCACCCTGCTGATCCAGTCGGAGATGGGTCTGTCCGACTTCGACACGGCGGAGGACATCAAGAAATATCCCCTGGCCAAGGTGGAGAGCCTGTTCCACATTCGCCATGAAAACGGAACCGTGGAGTTCTTCCAGCAGCCCCTGGACCCCCACCTGTTTGCCAAGGTGGTCATCCTGAAGGAGGGCAAGTTCATCCCTCTGGAAGGAGACCTGTCCATGGAGCGCATTAAGCTCATCCGCCAGCAGGCCAAGCAGAAGGTATTTGTCACCAACGCCATCCGGGCTCTGACCCGGGTCAGCCCCACCGGCAACGTACGGGAGATCCAGTTCGTGGTGCTGGTAGGCGGTTCGGCCCTGGACTTTGAGGTGCCTCAGATGGTCACCGACGCCCTGTCTCAGTACAAGGTGGTGGCCGGCCGGGGAAACATCCGGGGCACCGAGGGCCCCCGCAACGCGGTGGCCACCGGCCTGGTGCTCTCCCTGACGGAAGGGGGAGCCTGACATGCCCATGCCCCATGAGATCCGCAAGCCCATGATCCACTTCTTCCATACGGCCCAGGCAAACCGCCAGGTCCTTCGGGAGGTGGAACTGGGCATGGAGGAGGAGAGCATCCCCTGGAAGCTGGACCAGATGCAGAGCGGAAACGCCCTGACCCTGGCCTGGGAGGCGGCACAAAGCTCCAACCTGGAGGTGGGAGTGGGTGCCGATGACCAGTGGATCGTCCTTCACTACAGCAAGCTGGAGAAGGATCAGCCCTTATTCCGCATCTCTGCCCAAGCCGGGCCTGCTCAGGCCCGGGCACTGGGAGCCAATGCGGCGCGGCTGGTAAAGAAGCTGCCGCTGAAGGCTCTGGACAGGAGGTGAACATATGCAGCAGAAAAGTTTGGGACTCATCGAAACCCAGGGCCTGGCCGCCGGTGTGGTGGCCGCGGATGCCGCGGTGAAGTCGGCCAACGTGGAACTGGTGGGCTACGAGCTTACCAAGGGCGGCGGCTGGACACTCATCAAGGTGCAGGGCGACGTAGGCGCGGTGAAAGCCGCTGTGGACGCCGCCAGAATAGCCGCCGGTAAGGTCAACCGGGTGGTGAGTACCCGTGTGATCGCCCGCCCTTCCAACAGTCTGGAGCAGTTGATCCACACCGCGGACACGGTGGGCGATCAGCGGCCTGAGCCCCCCGAGGGGCCGGAGCCGCCCCCTACCCC
>NZ_NFHG01000037.1 GCF_002159265.1 Flavonifractor sp. An82 | reverse complement strand
CTGGGCAGCTGCGGCGTCTCGGTGGAGCCCATCCCCCTGGACAGCCAGGGTCTGGTGGTGGACGCCCTGGACGAGCACAAGGTCCAGGTGGTCCATGTCACTCCCTCCCCCCAACCGAGGAGACCGCCCGGCCCGTCTTCCGCTACAACTTCTCCACCAGCGCGGTGGATACTGCCCTTTTCCCCTTCGCCACCTGGGCCAAGCTGATGCGGGAGGTACTCTCCCAGCAGGAGGATACCCTGCTCAACACCCCCCACCCCCAGGGAGTGCCCGAGCTGCGGGAGGCCATTGCCGCCCACCTGTACCGCTTCCGGGGCATCCGGGCTGATCCGGCCCAGATCATCGTGGGCGCCGGATCGGAGGTACTCACCAACCTGCTGGTCCAGCTGCTGGGCCGGGAGGGCCGCTACGGGGTGGAAAATCCCGGCTACACCAAGACCCACCGTATCCTGGGCAGCTGCGGCGTCTCGGTGGAGCCCATCCCCCTGGACAGCCAGGGTCTGGTGGTGGACGCCCTGGACGAGCACAAGGTCCAGGTGGTCCATGTCACTCCCTCCCACCACTTCCCCCTGGGCATCATCATGCCGGTGACCCGGCGGCAGGCCCTGCTGCGCTGGGCCGCCCAGAAGCCGGGGCGTTACATCCTGGAGGACGACTACGACAGTGAGTTCCGCTTCTCCGGCCGCCCCATTCCCGCCCTGCAAAGCCTGGACAGCATGGAGCGGGTCATCTACCTCAACACCTTCGCCAAGAGCCTGGCTCCCTCCCTGCGTATCAGCTACATGGTGCTGCCCCCCCACCTGCTGGAGCGGTGGCGGAAGGAGTTCTGGTTCTACTCCTCCACCGTTCCCTCCTTTGAGCAGTACGCCCTGGCCCGCTTCATGGACCGGGGTCACTTCGAGCGGCACCTGAACCGCACCCGCACCCGATACAAGGCCCGGCGGGAGGCCCTGCTGGCCGCCGCCCGGGATACCGGCCTCACCCAGGTGGGCTCCTTTGCAGGAGGCGACGCCGGTCTTCACCTGCTGCTGTGGATGGACAAGCGGTCGAACGAGGGGAAGCTGGCCGCACGGGCGGCGGAGGTGGGCGTGGGGGTCTCTCCCCTCTCCATCTGCGACCTGACCCCGCCTCCTGCCGACCGCCCCCCGGCCCTCATCTGGGGCTACACACGGGTGGCCGCCGAGGATATGGCCCCCGCCCTGGCTCTGTTGAAATCGGCATGGAATTTTTAAAGGCATTTCCAGACCTTTTCTGGTGTAGCGGCTCATCCAATCCGGCATACTAGGTGCGGGGTGATTGTATGCGCCAACCGTACACCGATCTCTATGTGCTGTTCCGCCATGACTCACGGGCGCAGGAATATTTTGACCACCTGCCCGCCCACGTTCAGGACCGCATCAGCGCTCAGTACCGCCAGATCGACTCCCTGGACCGGCTGGAGCACTTTGCCGCCCGGTACCATGCCCCCCTCTTTCCGCTGGAGGGCATCGGGGGGCAGACCTTTCTGCCTCCGCCGGTACAGCCGTGAACCGGAAAGCCCGCCGTACCCAATCAGGTCCGGCGGGCTTTGCATTGCCTACACTTCTGTGCTATAATGCAGCAAAGCAGAAAAAGGAGGCTGTCCGCTATGGAACTGACCCACGCGCAGGCATTGGACCTGCTGAAGGAATACAACAAGGAGCCCTTCCACCTCCGCCACGCCTTCACGGTGGAGGCCGTCATGGGCTGGTTTGCCCGCCAGCTGGGCTATGAGAATAAGGCCGATTTCTGGGCCACCGCCGGCCTGCTCCACGACCTGGACTTTGAGCAGTACCCCGACGAGCACTGCGTCAAGGTGCGGGAGATCATGGAGGAAAAGGGCCTTGACCCCGCCCTCATCCACGCGGTGGTGAGCCACGGCTGGGGCATGACCGAGGGCAACGTGGAGCCGGAGCACCAGATGGAGAAGGTCCTCTTCGCTGTGGACGAGCTCACCGGCCTCATCGGCGCCGCCGCCCTGATGCGTCCCTCCAAGAGCGTACAGGACATGGAGCTGTCCAGCCTGAAGAAGAAGTACAAGGACAAGCGCTTTGCCGCCGGCTGCTCCCGGGAGACCATCGCCCAGGGCGCCCAGATGCTGGGCTGGGAGCTCAACGACCTGCTGGAGCGCACCCTCCAGGCCATGAAGGACTGCGAGGCCGACATCGAAGCCCAGTGCGCCGGGCTGTGACCCAGGAAACCAAGAAACTCCGCAGCATGCTGCGGAGTTTCTTTTTACCTCAAAAATTATTGACAAACAATAATTTATCTGATATGCTCAAGACGAACTTAAATAAAACAATAATTCGAGGTGAGGGACATGACACGCAAGCACATTGTGATCCTGCTGTGTGCCGCTCTGGCGGGAGCCCTGCTGGGGCTGGCTATACAGGCTGCCGACCCTAGCGGTCTGACGGACCTGCTGTCCGCGCCGGGCCAGGGGCTGCGTGCGCTTTCCCTGGCCGGTCCCTGGGGCAACCTGGGGGCCTGGGCCATCACCCTGGCAATCGTCCTTCTGCCTCTTTTGCTTCTGGTACTGCCAAGAGGCCGGGGACCTCTGGTGTGGGAGGACTGGCTGCTCCCCCTCACCGGCGCGGTAGGGTTCTGCATGGTGTTTTTCTCCGTCAATCCCACCCTGCTCCCCCTGGTCCTGCCCCAGACCTGGCCCTTTGCCTCCCTGTGCGTCTACTGCTCTCTGCCGGTGGCCTGGCTGGTCCTGCGGGTGCTGCGCCGCCTGGAGAGACAGGAGACCGGGCAGCTGGCCGGAGTGCTCCGCGTCCTGCTGTGGGCCTGCGCCCTGCTGGCGGCCTTTGGCACCGCCTTCAGCCGCATCGGCGGGTTTGCCGGTCAGGCTGCTCAGGCCCTGTCCGGCGCCTCCGGCACAGAGTTCTTCCCCATGGTGGACAGCATGACGGATGCCGTGATCGGCGGGTTGATCCTCCAATTTATTCTGCTCATTCCATCTCTGGCGGCCGATCTATTTACCGCCTTTCTGCTGGCTCAGGCCGCCTTGCTTACCGCCGTGCTGAAAGAGGGGCTGTTCAGCGGGGAGTCCGTGGAGCGATGCAGCATCACCGCAGACTTTTGCCGCCAGACGGTGGTATGGTCCGCCCTGCTCACCCTTCTGCGCAATCTGCTCCAACTTCTCTTCCTCCCCTGGCTGCTTCAATCCCAATTCCGGGTGTATATCCCCCTGTCCTCCCTGGTGCTGGCCGCTGCTCTCTATCTGCTGTGCCGCTGCCTCCAGCAGGGAAAGGCGCTCCAGGAGGATAACCAGTCCATCATCTGAGGTGCCGCCATGGCCATTACTGTACATTTAAGCGAAATTCTGAAAGACCGCCATATGACCGCCAAGGAACTGTGCGCCAAGGTTGGCATCACCGAGGCCAACCTGTCCATCCTGCGCTCCGGCAAGGCCAACGGCGTGCGCTTCCACACCATCAACAAAATCTGCTACTACCTCAACTGCGACGTGGGAGATATCCTGCGCTTCGACGGACGATTGGAGGATGAGGATGATGACAGCAAAGAGACGCCCTGACCGCCGGCTCCTGATCCCCGTTCTGGGGATCGCCGTTGTCCTGCTGCTGGTGCTGCTCCGGCCGGTCAGCCTGGCCCGGCCGGAGGCCCAGAGTCCTACCCAGGACCGCTGGGTAGGCTATTATATGGTCTACCGGTCCTTAACAGAAAATAGCTTTGCCCAGGAATGGGAGACCTATGGAGACCTCAAAATCCTGAATGCCAAGCTTCAGAGCGACGGCAGATACTCCTTCACCGATCTGGAAGGGCAGGCTCTGTTCTTTGACTTCCTCCCCCCTACCGATCCTGATGACCCCTATTCCGCTACCGTCGCCGTCCAAAGCGATGTGGCTCACATGGCCCACAATATGCATATCACCGATAACGGCAACACCGAAACTCTCTCCGGCACCCTGTATTTTGGCGCCCCCGCCACTCCGGCGCTGGGCCAGCAGGATTACATTTGGACAGCCTGCCAGGTCTACCAGCGGGAAGACGGCTCCCTCTATCTGACCCGGGGACAGTCCTACGGCGGCGGCGGCTTTATCCTCAAGCAAGAAACCAAATATACCTCCACCCTCAACGGTGCCACGACGAAAGATACTCTCTCTGTTGAACTGCGTATGGAGATGATCCCCCGCACAATGTCCTGCACCTTCTTCCAGCTGGATGAGAACGGGGCTCTTCTGGACCAGACTACGCTGACCGAGGCCGAGGCCCTGGCCCTCACCGACGGCAGCTGCCAGCTCCCTCTGGCGGAGGGCACAGCCTGCATCCTGATCCGTCAGGATGAGGAGCAGGACGGCACGACCTATACCACCCTTACCCCCCAGGCCGACGGCAGCTTTACCGGAGAACTCTGGTTCCTGGACCAGCGCGGGATCGGCGTTCCTGTCTCTGTTCAAACCAGTTCTGAATGAATAAAAAACAAGCCGCAAGCGAAATTGCTTGCGGCTTGTTGGCGCAGAAGGAGGGATTTGAACCCTCGCGACGGTTTCCCGCCCTACTCCCTTAGCAGGGGAGCCCCTTCGGCCACTTGGGTACTTCTGCGTGCCGAATGAATTTGACATATGAAAAGTGTGGCGGAGAGAGTGGGATTCGAACCCACGGATGCTTCCACATCGCCGGTTTTCAAGACCGGTTCCTTCAACCACTCGGACATCTCTCCACGTCCTGTCCAGGTCAAATGCAAAAAAGATTATACTATAGGCCGTCGTCCTTGTCAATGTTTTTTTGAAATTTTCTTTTCCACGATGACTGCATAAATAATCCCCGCCGCGCAGATACGCGGCGGGGATTCTGGTTACGCAAAGAAGGCGTGGGCGCCGATGGTGGCTACATAGGTGCAGTTGCGGTTGAACCAGCTGCTGGAAGAGATGGAGGGGTTGATGAAGTACAGGGCGTTGCCTGCAGTGTTGACACCCTCCATAGCCAGCTTGGCAGCAATCACGCAGTCAGCGGGGGGCGTCCGCTGGATCCGACCGTTGGAGGCCGGAGTGAACTGATTGCGCTGGAAGATCACGCTGTACACGGTGTTGGGGAACTGAGGACTGGCCACGCGGTTGAGCACCACGTTGCCCACGGCGATCTTGCCCTCCATGGACTGGTTGCCGCTCTCGCAATAGATGATGCGGGAGAGCCAGTACAGATCCTCCTGATCATAGAAGCTGTCACCGGAAGCGATGGGACCGCTGCCGGAGGTGATGGCAATCACGCTGTCATCGCCGTTCCAGGTGACCTGGGCGCCCAGCGCCTGGCACAGGGTCCGCACCGGCACCATGACCGTGCCGTTCTCCAGCTTCACGCCGTCGGCCACATACAGGTAGCGGCCGTTGGCCACAATATACTTGGCTCCAGGCTTCATTTCCAGCTTCAGGCCGGTGGCGGTCACTTCCGCCTGGCCGTTGTTCCATACGGCGACAGCCTCGGGATAGAGGGCCTGCACGATGGGCCAATAAGACACGTACGTCGTTCCATTCTCTACTTTGCTGGCAAACTCAGTCACCAGAGACGTACCGTTTACTTCAAAGCTGACGCCGCTCTCAGCAGCGTACGCAGGGCCGGTCAGAGACACACAAAGGACCAGGCTCGCGAGCGCGCAAAGGGCTCGTTTTTTCATTGTTAGGAATCCTCCTGTTACAGACTGTTACTTGTTGGTCACTGTTTTGTAACCGTATTGTAACCTCTTTGCATTCAAAAAGTCAATAGGAAATTTTGCATGATTTTCTGAATCCCTTGTGCCCCAATGGTTTCAGACTTAAAATATTTTTTGTTGTCGCAACTTTTTTGCCGTTTTTGTCGACATAACTGGATACAAATAATAACAAAAAGAAACAAGAGCTGTGCCCCTCTTCCCTCCTTTTTACTCCTTCGGGGCGTTTCTTCCTGCTCCTGCTTCCCGTTGCCACCGGCCCATCCGGTTAACCTTATTATATTAGTTATGTAGCCCTGTTTCCCCGCTTCCCGCCGCTTTCCATGGTCTGCTAAAATTTTTTGACTTTTTTCGTTTTACCTCTTGACGTAGGCAAAAAACCTGCTATAATATAATCCGTTGCTCGTCCCAAGCGAGCGATGCAGTAGAGCACTCACCATGGAGAGATGGCTGAGTTGGTCGAAGGCGCACGATTGGAAATCGTGTAGGCGTTAATAGCGTCTCGAGGGTTCGAATCCCTCTCTCTCCGCCAAAACGGAGCAAGCGTTACGCTTGCTCCGTTTTTCTTTTCTCAAAATGCGGGATACTGTTCGTCTCCATCCGAACAGTATCCCGCGTTCCATTCTAATATAAAATAGGTATCCCCCTCAGCAATTTCCCGTATACACATACCTCAGATGCGCCTGTGCGATGCGGGCCAGACGATAGACCGTTTCCACCGGCGTGGCCGGCCGGTCGGTCATACGGCGGCGGGGGAAAAAGCGGGAGACATGCAGCGGAATGTCGGGGCCGACTGAGGCTAGCCAGCGGGCCAACGCCTCCATCTCCTCCTCCCCATCATTTCCGCCCGGTACGATCAAGGAGGTCACCTCCACATGGCAAGTACTGGCGGCCAGCACGATGGCCCGCTTGACAGCCTCCAGGTCCCCGCCCAGGGTCCGATACCAGCCCTCACAAAAGCCTTTCAGGTCGATGTTTACCGCATCTATCAGCGGCAGCAGCTCCTTCCAAGGTTCCGCCCCTATCGTTCCATTGGTCACCAGCACATTATACATACCTGCCCGACGGACCAGGGCGGCGCAGTCCCGCACATATTCGTAGCCCACCAGGGGTTCATTGTAGGTGTAAGCTACACCGATGTTGCCCCGGCTCCTCAGCCGGACCGCCTCCTCCGCCAGCAGTTCAGGGGACCAGAACTGCGTAGCGCTCTCCTCCCCCGCCCCGGCGATCCCGGCGTTTTGGCAGAAGGGGCAATCCAGATTGCAGCCGAAGCTGCCCACCGACAGCACCATACTGCCGGGATGGAACCGGCGCAGAGGCTTCTTCTCAATGGGGTCCAGGGCCAGCGCCGTCAGTCTGCCGTAGTTGAGGGGAACCACCTGCCCGCCCCGGTTGCCTCTGGCCCGGCACAGGCCGGTCTGTCCCTCCTCCAGCCTGCAGCAATGAAAGCAGAGTTCACATTTGACGCTCACAGATGACGCACCACCTTGAACCGCTGGATCCGGCAGGGCTCTTCCGGGCGGATGCCCCCCTTCTGCCGGGCAATGTCCAGCTGCTGCTCCACCGTATCCACCCCCTCCAGGTCGGGCAGCAGCAGCCCCCGCCGCTGCCCGCAGCTGACAATGACACCGTACTGTCTGGGGTCCAGCATAGCGGGAGAATTCACCGTCTCCGGCTGGCCCAGTACGTCTACGCTGTATTCCAGCTGATCCAGCTCACAGGCCCCTACCGCCGGGAAGCGGGGATCACGGATACCCGCCGACACAGCATTCTGCACGATCTCCCGGGCCACATTTACCTGAGTGGGTGCAATGGTGCCGATGCAGCCCCGCAGACGGCCATCCACATGCAGGGATACAAAGGCCCCCGCAGCCTGCCCGGTCAGTTCCTCCGGCAGGTCATCAGGCAGGTCCTCCAACGGCCGGCCGGTACGCACATAGGTCTCCAGCGACAGGCGGGCCAGTCTCACCCAGGGATCTTCCTCGGCGCGGTGCTGATCCAGGCGTTCTCGCCTGGCTTTCTCACAGGCATCCGCAAAGCAGCGGGCGCAATCCTCCCCCGTCACCGGGAACAGGGCCACCGCGTAGCCCACGCCAAAGGTGCCCTCATGGCTCAGAAGCCGAGGCGCCACCGCCAATCCATCCAGCGCCCCCGCCATCATCTGAAAGGAGCGCAGGCCGCACTCCGCCGCCCGCTGGCAGAGAGACGGATCCATGGTAAGGAACTTTAAAAAATCCCCGGAGGCCATGGCCGCCGTCACCGCCTCGTCAAATACCGGACCCTCCGGTGCAAAACCGTAAGGGCCGTCCGGCTTCAGCTTGTGGGAGAGATCGCCGCTGGCCACAAACACCGCCCTCCGGCCCAGCCTTTCCACCGCCCGTGCCACACATCTGCCCAGACGGTAGTGGTCCAGCGGAGAGAATCCGGACAGCCCCATACGCACGATGGGACACCGGACTCCGGCCTTTCGCAGGAAATAGAGCGGGATCAGTACCCCATGGTCCAAGTCCGGGTCCCGCTGCCCCAGTGTTCCGGCCTCCAGGCCGTCGGCCCGGGCAAGCTCCACGATTTCATCCCGCAGAGACACGTTGTATGCTGCCTCCATCCGTACCTGGGGCGCACCGAAGGCAGACATGGAACCCGCCGCACCCCCACCCGGTGCCAGGTGGAAGTAGTCCCCGTACAAAATGGTGTGGGGTGAGGCTACGATGAGCACGTCCGGATTCCATCGGGCCACCTCCGCGGCGGCGGTATCCATGGCCCGGCCGGTGGCACTGATTTCCCCCTCCCGGCCTTTCCCCACTTCCGGCAGCAGCACCGGCGGGTGGGGCATGAGAACGGCACCAAGCATCGGCATATGGATCACACCTTTCTGATCTGACTTAACTGTCAGCGTCTGCCGGCCGCAGCAGCCTCACCGCCGCCAGCCGGTGGAACAGCGCAGCAATCACCAAGCCGAATATCACACCCAGAAGGGTGTCCACGATGCGCAGGAGCACCGCGCCCTGAAGCCCATAGATCCCGGTGCCCAGCATCAGCGCTCCGAAGCAGTTCATGGCCGTTTTGTACCGGTAATCGGTACAAAAGCCCAGACACAGGCCGCCCAGCGGCCCCATCAACGGGTGGAAGGGCTCAGGCGTCACCAGATAGAGCAAAAAAAGGCGCAGGAGCCCGCCACCGCGCCCACCAGCCGCTGGCGGAACCGGGCGATGGTGCTGCCGGAGTACGGGTATTGGGACAGCAGCGAAGCACAGGCAAATCCCATCCACATAAACCGCTCCACACCAAACACCTGCCCGGCCGTCATCACCAGGCTCACGCCAAGGGCCATACGCAGCTGCCACAGGTGGACCGGCTGGGAAAGGTCAAACTTCCCCATCACATGATGAAAGCGTGTGGTTTTGTGCTGATGGCGGTGCTTGGCAAACAGGATGGCGCCGCAAATCAGATAGCCCACCAGCGCCATCAGTCCCCGGCGGATGAGAGACTCTCCCATCATCGGGTTGCCCGTCAGATAGATATAGGCAAAGCTGTACAGGCCGCCGTTGCCCATTTCCGGCCGCTGAGTGGTCATATAAAGCAGGGCAAAAAAGGCCGCGAAGTGCAGGGGGATCAGCAGCACCGGCGGAACCACCGCCGCTGCGCTGGGGACCAAAACCAGAATGGCCAGCACCGCCGCCAGCGCTACGAGAGAGTCGCCAATGCAGTATTCAAAATTGACAAACCGGATGCCCAGCATCATACAGAACAGTGCCACCGCCAGGGGGGTGTTGTCAGCGCCAAACACACCGGACAGCAGGCTGATAAACACAATGGCAAAGGCCACGATAAGCACGGAGCGCACAGCTATGGCGGTCCAGTAATATGCCTTCTCCTTCCCGGTATCACAAGCGGAGATTTTCCGCTTCAATACAGAGGGGTCCATTTGCAGCGCGTCATAGAATCTCATGGTCACGACTTTTTTCCTGTCCTTTCTCAATCTGTGCGGCCAGTCTGTCCGCATAATACATGAATGCCTCAAAATCTTCACTGGAGCCCCGCCAAAGGTCGTAGAAGGGCTGCAAAATGCGCTCATATCCCCGCTTCAACTCGGCCAGACCGGTTTCCGTCATAAACAACCGATAGCTTCGCTCATCTGTTGTCTGCCGTCGCTTTGTGATGCAGTTTTTCTCGGAAAGCGACTTCAGACAGCGGCTTACCGCCTCGATTTTCATACCGCTGCTCTGACTGAGCAGAACGGGGGTGTTTTGCTCAGGTTTCAGATACAGGTGTGCCAGCAGCTCACATTCACTGGCTGTCAGCATAGATTTGCCCACAGGGCTCAGGGAACGCATCACTTTCTGGATCTGCTGTTGGTAGTGCATCATATCGGTCCATTCCATGATAACTATAGTTTCCTCCAACTATTTAACTTCGTTAAGTATATTCCCAAACTTCTTGTGTGTCAATAGGTTCAGGTGTGCCTCATAACTCTGGAAATGGAACCAGATCATAAAAAGCCCCTACAGCATATCCATCCTTGTAGGAACAGATATTCTGCAGGGGCTTTCCTGTTGCGGCATAAAGCCTGTTCTTTACGAAAGCTGCAATCTTACAGTTCGCAAGAACCCGGCAAGGGTCCCACGGAGGCCACACACCGGTTGATGGGAGTACCCATATTGTGGAACTTTTCCTCATAGTCCGTCATAACGCCGCAGATACCGTTGGCGTGGAGATCTCTTGTGACCTGGGAGAGCTGAAAGCCAGCCTTGGGAAACTGGAACAGAGACCACTCAAACAGATCATGATTGTCTGTCTTGAAGTGGATCTTCCCTTTGCGGGAGAGCACCTGCCGGTAGCGCAGCAGGAAATCAGGATGGGTAAGCCGGCGTTTAGCGTGCCGGTTGCCCGGCCAGGGATCACAGAAATTGATGTAGACACGGTCCACTTCGCTGGGGGCGAAAATCTCTGTCAGATCGGCGGCATCACCGTCAATGAAAAAGACATTGTGCAGGTCCATGGCACATACCCGCTCCATGGCAATGACCATGGCGTCGGGGACCCGTTCCACCGCGATATAGAGGGCCTGGGGATTCTGCGCCGCAGTCTCAGCGGTAAAGCGGCCTTTGCCGCAACCCAGTTCCAGGAAAAGTTCCTTTGCCTGGGGCATCAGACTCTGCCAGTGGCCCCGCAGGGCCTTGGGATCGGAAATCAATACACGGGCACAGCGCTCCATCCGCGGCGCCAGATTGGGCTTTTTTCGCATTCGCATCAGTAACTTCACCTCGCAAGGAGCATCATATCATATTTAAATGGGCTCTTGCAATCCTTCCCAGCATATATTATAATAATGTTCACTGTGCAGGTATGGGTATGAGCAAATGCCCAGATCCTTTTCTGAGCACTCCTCCACTCAAGCTTGGTCTTGCCGGACTGCTCAACAGTTTTATAACCGGGTGCAGCGCAGTTGGTAGCGCGCTTGCTTTGGGAGCGTGAGGCCGGAGTTCGAGCCGCACTTTCTTAAAATCCCGGAAAGCTCTGGGACGCTAAGACTGACGGAGTTTTGCCCCTCGCCGGGAACTGGTCAAAAACCGGCGCTGACCCCATATTTGACCACAGTTGGAAAATTCCATATCCGGGTGTAGCGCAGTTGGTAGCGCGCTTGCTTTGGGAGCAAGATGCCGGGAGTTCGAGTCTCCCCACTCGGACCAGAAAAGAAACCTGTTTTTGATTTAGGTCAAAAGCAGGTTTCTTTCTATTTCAGGGGCGCTGTTTTTCCAGAAACAGTAAAATCAGAGGATTATATCAGGTTCTGTGGCCCTTTCACAAGTTTATAATCCACATATCCTTGACTTTTCTATGATGCCTTAGAGAAAACTTTCATATAAGTAACATTAAAAATCAGAGAGGAGCATCTTCGCCATGGGCGTCCCATACGGATATTATATCGCGCCAAATGGCCATGTGGCCATCGATCAGGAAAAAGCAAATATCGTGAGAATGATCTATCAGCAATACCTCTCCGGCATGAGCCTGGGCGGGATTGCTGATTTTCTGTTCAAGAGTAATATTCCATCCCCTAAAGGCAAGGATCGCTGGACACAGCCAGTTCTCAGCAATCTGCTTTCCAATCAGAAGTACATCGGCTACATCGTCGGCTTTGACGACTTCTTTTTGGTGCAGGGAGAGAAAAGCCGGCGGAGCAATATAGATGAGGATACCCATCAGAGAAAGGCCACCCGGTACAACTCGCAGAGTGTACTGAGCGGCCTTTTGGTTTGCGCGGAATGTGGCCATAATTACCGCCGTATTACCCGGCCATCCGGCGAGATCGTCTGGCGTTGTGCCAATCGGGTTGAACACGGAAAAAAGTTCTGTCAGCATTCGCCTTCCATATCGGAGGACAGGATCAAGGAAGTCCTTTGTGAGAAGTTGGGACTGAGTACATTTGACGGAGATGAGATCAAAAACAAGGTCGATGTTATTTTGGTTCAGTCTGATGGCAGTTTACAGATTGAGCTACAATGTGCGGAACATTTCGAGATGCTCTCGAATTAAGGCTATCCTTGCAGAGGGCTGTCTGGTATAATATCCCTATCAGCACTTTTACATGGAGAGGGGTGTTTGCCATGACAGACAGAGAAGCGCAAATCGAGGCGCTGTGGACTTATGAGATATCTACGGAAAAAGTTTTGCG
The DNA here is from genome assembly GCF_002159265.1 of Flavonifractor sp. An82. GTDB lineage: Bacteria > Bacillota > Clostridia > Oscillospirales > Oscillospiraceae > Flavonifractor. Next base: position 1,081 of record NZ_NFHG01000037.1, on the reverse strand, counting down.
GCGGGCGGTGAAAAAAGGATTCATCACCCAAGCAGAGGCAGATGAATTCTCTGAAAAGCTGTTTGAGCAGTTGGACACGCGGAAGATCCCTGGCTTTCTCCCCTCACCGCTGGGTGAGAAGATGCGGGCCGAGCAGGTCCATGTGAACCCCTATGTCTCCATGACGGAAATCGCAAAGGAGAAGAAATCCTCCAGTCCCGGCTATCTTATACAGAGCTGGATGAGGAGCAACACCACCATCGAATACTTGCGGATGTGGGAGAAGATCTACAACCCCAGATTTCAAGAGGTCGCCTGCGATGAGTTGATCCATACGGTCAAGACCACCGGCACTACACTGACACCGTCCCTGTGGATCAACACGACGCAGGCGATGGGGATGCAGACAAGCCGCGGCAAGGGCGGCGGGACGACAGCGCATCCAGAGATAGCAGAGATGTTCCGGGCATGGTTGTTTCCGGAGTTTATGCTGGATTTGGTGAGGTGCTATCGGATGGTTCAGCACAATAAAGTTGCTGAACCATAAGCAAATAAACTCCAGCTTATTGGGGGTAGTTAGGGAGTGGTTTTGTGGCAAAGAATGAAGCTATTGCCAAAGTAATCGCTGCTGATCCCTATTTGAAAGCGCGCGGGACGATTAGTAAAGCCAAACAACAAGAATAAGACTAAATAACAAGATTATTACAAAAAAGGAGTTTATAATGAGCAATCAAGAACTGCTTGAATATATTGGCCTTTTTCGAGAAAAAGCTGAACAAGGAAAATTGGTTATTTTCGTTGGTGCGGGAGTTTCTTGCAATGTCGAAGGAATGCCTGACTGGAATAGTTTGATTCAAAACATGGCAAAGGCAATTGGTTACTCAAAGTGCACTTCTTGCAGATATAAAAATGAAGCTTGTGAAAAAAACTGTTTGCTTAAGGATGATTATTCTGCTGATGAATTTTTAAAAATACCGCAATATGTATTTAATACGTAAGCGTAAAAACAGTCGGCGGCTTGTCAGGGTAAAATGGCTCTGCCAAACTATAAGAGTCTGAGGAAGTGCATGGTAGTACAAGGTAGTACCAGAGAGTATTCAAG
>NZ_NFHG01000036.1 GCF_002159265.1 Flavonifractor sp. An82 | reverse complement strand
TCAATTTGACCGGCGCTTGCGCGGCGGTCTTTTTGTTTTGCTCTCTTTCGCCTCCTACTAAGGTTGCAAACTTTCCTCAATTCCCTGTTGACTTTTTATTTGCAGACTTTGTCACGAAACCGTTACGAAATCGATGAGGCCCTCCAGAATGCCCTCGCCGATGCCGCTCACCCGGGTCAGATCCTCCGGGATGCGGAAAGGGCCGTTGGCCTCCCGGTCGGCAATGATATCCGCCGCCCGCTTCTCTCCGATGCCGGGCAGGGTCATCAGCTCCTCCTTGGTGGCGGTATTCAGATTGATCTTCCCTTCCGCCGACGGCGCAGCCGCCTCCGGTGAGGTCTGGGGCGTCGGCTCTGCCGCCGGGGTGGCCTGCACCACTACCGGGGTATTGCGGGCCAGCAAGTCCTGTGTCTCCACCTGCACCGGCTGGGCGCTGGAGGCACCCCGGAGAAACCAGCCCACCGCAAAGGCGGCAAAGGCGGCAGCCAGCAGCAGTGAGATCAGCTCCAGTTTGGAAATCTTCATGATTTTGTAACCGCCTTCCCGTTGCTTCCAGGTTCGGTGTTTGCTATAATTGATTTATATTATATCATAGAAAAAGGGAGTTTCCTATGAAAAAATCACGCCTGCTCTCCTGGATGCTGGCTCTGGCACTGATGGCCGGCCTGCTCACCACCTTCGCCTCCGCCAGCAGCGGCAGCGCCATTCTGGACGAGATGGACGTCAACGCCAAGGCTGCCGTTCTGGTGGACCCCAACACCAGCGAGATCCTCTACGAGAAGAACGCCCACGAGAAGATGTATCCCGCCTCCATCACCAAGGTAATGACCTGTCTGCTCACCCTGGAGGCGGTGGATGAGGGGAAGCTCACCCTGGAGCAGACCGTCACCGCCAGCAGCGCCCTCCATACCGGCATCGGCGCCGGCGCCTCCACCGCCGACATCAAGGAGGGGGAACAGATCCGCATCATCGACCTGCTCTATGCCGCCCTCATCCCCTCCGCCAACGAGGCCTGCAACGTAATGGCCGAGGCGGTGTCCGGCGATGTGGCCAGCTTTGTGGAACTGATGAACCAGCGGGCCGCAAAGCTGGGCATGAACGACACCCACTTTGCCAACACCCACGGCTACCATGACGACGACCACTACACCTCCGCCTATGACATCTTCCTCATGTGCCAGGAGGCCATGAAGCACGAGACCTTCCGCACCATTGTCTCCTCCAAAAGCTACGACATGCCCGCCACCAACATGCACCCCGAGGTGCGCACCGTCCACTCCACCAATGCCCTGATCTCCAACTGGAATGTGGCCGGTTACCTCTACTCCTACGCCACCGGCATCAAGACCGGCCACACCAACGAGTCCGGCTACTGCCTGGCGGCCTCCGCCACCAAGGATGACCGCAGTCTCATCTCCGTGGTCATGGGCTGTGAGCGGGAGCCGAACACCTCCGGCAGCAAGGGCTTCATCTACTTCAATGAGACCATCCGGATGTTTGAGTGGGGCTTCAAGAACTTCTCCACCCAGACCATTCTGGACTCCACCAAGCGGGACATTCCCGAGATCGAGGTCACTCTGGGCAAGGGCACCAACTACGTAACTCTGGAGCCTCAGGGGGAAATTACCGCCCTGCTGCCCAACGACGTCTCCCCCGAGGACTTTACATTCACCTACACCCGCAATGCTGACACAGTAGAGGCTCCCGTGGAAAAGGGGCAGGTGCTGGGCACCATCACCGCCACCTTTAACGGCAAGGAGTACGGCTCCCTCCCCCTGGTGGCCAGCATCAGCGTGGAGGCCGACCCGCTGCTTTACTACATGGACCGCATCCAGAAGTTCTTCTCCCAGCTGTGGGTCAAGATCATTCTGGTGGTCCTGCTGGTGGTTATCGTTTTGCTCATTGTCCGCCATCTCTTTGGCGGGCGGCGGAGAGGCCGCCGGGGCGGCTACTCCTACAGCGGCGGTTCCCGCTACAGCGGACGCCGCAGAAGAAGATAAGAAAAAATCGCCTGCTGCTCACGCAGCAGGCGATTTTCCTTTATTCGGCCAGCAGATCCACATACAGCTGGTCCAGCGCCGGAGCCTGGTCGATCAGGCCCTCGCTGAGCAGCCAGTCCACATTCTCCTGCCAGCATTCCGCACTTTGGGTCAGGAAGGGTGCCTCCGCCGTCTCCATCATGGGCAGCAGGGTGTCCATGCTCTTCTGCTCCACGGTCTGGGACAGGGGGAAGTTCTCCTCGTTCTGGTTGTCCAACAAGATCTGGAGCACCCCGTCCGGGTCGGCCTGCATATCGTCAAAGCCCTTTTCACAGGCCCGCAGGAAACCCTTGAGCACCTCCGGCTCCTCTTCAATCATGGTATCGTTGGCCAGGAACACACCCTCGAAGTAGGTGGGCACGCCGTAGTCGTCCAGTTCAAAGTAGTTGACCTCAAACCCCTCTTCCTCCATCTGGGGCACTTCGTGGTTCACCAGGCAGCCGATGGTGGCATCCACATTGCCGGTGGTCATGGAGCTCATGAGATCAAAGCCCACGTCGATGAGGGTCACATCGCTGGAATCAGCCCCCACATAGGCCATGATGGAATGGATCAGGGCCTCAGACAGTTCAGTGCCCGCATAGCCGATGGTCTTGCCCACCAGGTCCTCCGGAGAGGTAATGTTCTTGTCCTTCAGGGAGAGGACGATGTTCAGGGGGCCCTGTACCACCGCACCGATGGACTTCACCGGCACATCCTGGTTTGCCCGGGCAATGATCACATCCTGCTGGTAGTACAGACCGATCTCCGCCTGGCCCGCCGCCACCAGGGAAATGGCGTCGTTGGCGTTGGAGGGGAACTGGATGTTGACCTTCAGACCCTCCTCCTCAAAATAGCCCTTCTCAATGGCGTCATAGAGGAAGGCGTGGAGGGCGTTGGGGTACCAGTCCAACACCACGCTGATCTCCCGCAGCTCCTGGCCGCCGGTGGTGGTCTCCTGCTCGTCGGAGGCAGGGGCGGAGCAGCCGGCCAGCAGCAGGACCCCGGCCAGGGCAAGGGTGGCAATTCGCTTCATATCCATCTTTCCTTTCTTTATGAGGATTCTCCCCGCCAGCGGACGAACTTCCGCTCCAGCAGGGCCACAATGCCCACCGCGATCATGGCGGTGACCGACAGGATCACAATGGGTGCAAACACTCCCGCCCCGTCCAGCTGGGTCATCATACGGCGGGAGAAGTAACCCAGACCGCTCTGGGCCCCCAGCCACTCGCCGATGGCCGCGCCGATGATGCTCATAGGCACCGCCATCTTGATGGCCGAGAAAAAGTAGGGCAGAGCGCAGGGGGCCTTGATCTTCCAGAAAATCTCCCGGCGGGTGGCTCCATAGGTCTGGAGCAGCTCGGCCATCTCAGTCTTGGCCGAGCGCAGGCCGTCGTACACCGTAATGGTGATGGGGAAAAAGGTGATGAGCACCGTCACCAGCACCTTGCTCCAGATGCCGTAGCCGAACCACAGCACGAAGAGAGGGGCAATGGCGGTGGTAGGGATGGTCTGGGATACCACCACCACGGGGTAGAGCATCCGCCGCACCATGTCGCTGGCATCCATGGCCACCGCCAGGGCCAGGCCCAGCACCAGGGAGATAACCAGGCCCACGGCGGTCACCGTCATGGTGGCGGGCAGATGAACGGTAAAGAGGGGCTCCCGCAGCTCCCACATCCGCTGCAAAATCTGGATGGGTGTGGGCAGGATGTAGGAGGCATTCATCCCCATGGCCCCCGCCTGCCAAATCATGATGAGCGCCAGCAAGAAAATGAGGGCTGGCAGATTGGCCTTGCAGGCTTTTTTCATACCGCCACCTGCTTTCTCAGCAGCGTGATGAGCCGCTCCTTCAATTCCACCATTTCCGGACGCTTGAGACAGGACCGGTCCCGTGGGAAGGGGGCGGGCACCGGGATCTCGGTCAGGGTGTGGATGGGGGTGGACTCCACCACCAGCACACTGGAGGAGAGGAACACCGCCTCCTCCACGTCGTGGGTGATGAAGAGGATGGTCTTTTTGTGCCGCTGCCACTGGTCCAGCAGCCACTCCTGCATGGAGATACGGGTGAGAAAGTCCAGGGCGGAGAAGGGCTCGTCCAGCAGCAGCAGGTCGCTGCCTGTCAGCATGGTGCGGGCAAAGGCCGCCCGCTGGCGCATACCGCCGGACAGCTCCCCCGGCATTTTGTCAAAGCAGCCCTCCAGCCCCACGTCGGCCAGAGCCGCCTCCGCCTGCTGCCGCCGCTGAGCTTTGAACAGGCCCCCGGCGATCTCCAGGGGCAGGGCCACATTCTCCCCCACGGTGCGCCAGGGGAAGAGCAGGTCCTTTTGGGGCATGTACCCGCAGTACCGTTTCCGCCCCCCAATTGGGGCGCCGTCCACCAAAATCTCTCCGCCCTTGGGCTGGAGCAGACCGTTGGTCATGCGGAAAATGGTGCTCTTGCCGCAGCCGCTCACCCCGATGATGCAGTGAAAGGACCCCGGCTCCACCTGAAAGGACAGCTTGTCGATGATGTCAAAGTCCTCCGAGGGGTACTGGTAGGACACCTGACGAAATTCCAGGGCACTCACGGTTCCAGCCTCCATGCCATCTCCCAGAAGCCCAGCTCGTACTTGCTGCACGCCACGAAGATGTCCTCCAGCCGCTGGTATTCCACCTCGGTACACCCCTGGGCCAGCTGGTCCATCCGGGCCACCAGGGCGTCATTGGTGCTCTGGTACTCCTCGCTGGAGTAGCCCCGCACCCACTCGCCATAGAAGGGGTGGTCTGCCGCGCCGGGGATGGCGGCCAGCCGGGCACCGATCTCAGCGTAGCTCCAGGAGCAGGCCAGGATGGAGGCCACGATCTCCGCCGGGCCGCCGGCGGCGGCTGCCGAGAGCATGTAGCTGGTGTAGGACAGGTTGGGCAGGGCGGGCTTCACCTGGAACACCTGCTCCTCGGTGATGCCCAGCCTGGCCATGTAGGCCCGGTGGGTCTTCATCTCGCCCCCCAGGATGGCGTCCACGTTGGCGGAGAAGAAGCGCATCAGCTCGGGGTCCTGGGCCTTCACAACGCCCCAGGCAAATACCTTGGCGTAGTCAAAGAGATACAGATAGTCCTGGAGCAGAAAGTATTGGAACTTCTCCTGATCCAGAGTGCCGTCCCCGATGCCTTTCACAAAGGGGTGGTCGTGGCAGGCCTGCCAGATGGGCTTTGCCGCTTCATAAAGCCGCTGGGTCACGGTCATAAGGCTTTCCTCCAATCCAAGATCGTTTCGTCCGCCAGGGCAGACAGGGCGGGCCAGTCCTGGGCGTAGGCCTCCTCCGGGATGCCCACAGTGTAAAAGCCCGCCTCTTTTGCCGTCCGGGCGGCGTAAAGGGCATCCTCAAAGACGGCGGTCTCTGCCGGGGTACTTCCCATGCGTCGGGCAGCCTCCAGATACACGTCAGGCTGGGTCTTCCCCTTCCCCACCGTCTCACAGCTGAGGATAAAGTCAAAATAACCGGCCACCCCCAGCCGCTCCAGGCAGGCACGGGCCAGCGGCTCCGCCGTGGCGGTGGCCACACACATCCGGACGCCCCGTTTGCTCAATTCCTCCAGATAGTCCCGGATACCCGGCTTCAGAGGGATGTCGGTACGGTAGTGCTCATCCATCACCTCATGCATTTCACCGATGATGCGCTCCGGCGGGCCCTCGATGCCGAAGGTGTCCATGAGAAAGGCCGCCCCCTCCAGCATGGTCATGGGGCCCATAGCCGCCAGCTGGGCCTGGGTGGGGTGGTGACCTCTGGCCTCCAGGTAGTCCTTGCCCAGGGACTTCCAGATGGGCATGGAGTCCACCAGGGTACCGTCCATATCAAAAATACAGAACCTTTTATCCACGGGCAGCCACCATCTTGTCCGCCAGAGCCCGCATACGGCGGGCGGCCTCCTCCGGGTCCTTCTGGGCAAAGAGGGCGGACACCACGGCGACCCCCGCCGCCCCGGTTCCGGCCAGCCGGGGCAGGTTGTCGGCGTTGATGCCGCCGATGGCCACCACCGGGATGGACACCGCCTGGCAGATGGCTTTCAGGGTGTCCAGGCTCAGGTTCTTGGCGTTCTGCTTGGTGGTGGTGCCGAACACCGCGCCGGCGCCGATATAGTCGGCTCCGGCTTTCTCGGCTGCCACTGCCAGTTCCACCGTGTTGGCGGTGATGCCCAGGATCTTGTCCGGGCCGATAAGAGCGCGCACATCCCGGCCCATCAGGTCGGTCTGGCCCACATGGACCCCGTCGGCATCGCAGGCCAGGGCAATGTCCACGCTGTCGTTGATGACGAAGGGCACACGATACCGGGCAGCGATGGCCTGGATCTCTCTGGCCTCGGCCAGAATGGCCTCCCGGTCCAGTTCCTTCTCCCGCAGCTGGAGGAAGGTGGCTCCGCCCCGGAGCACCTTCTCCACCACCTGGGCCAGGGTACGCTCCCCCAGCCAGCTCCGGTCACTGACGGCGTAGAGGGTCATGCCCCGCCGAATTTCATCCTTGGTAAACTTCATAGCGCACTCCTTGTATCAGCTGTTCCTCTGTCAGGTTGAACACGCTGTCGATGAGATCAATGCGGAAGGTGGCGTTGCCCGTCCTCTTTTTGAGCCGCAACTCCTCCGCCCGTTCCCCTGCCAGCGCAATACTGGCGGCGGCAGCGGCGGCAGCCTCAAAGGGCTTGTCCGGGCTGGCCCCGCAAAAGGCCCCGGTGAGGGCGGACAGCATGCAGCCGCTGCCGGTAATCCGGGCCATGGTGGGGCTGCCGTTGCGGAGAAAGAGCACCCGGTCTCCCCGGGCGATCACGTCCACCGCCCCCGAGAGGGTGACCGCCGCCCCGGTCCGTTTGGACAGGGTGGATGCCAGCTCCGCCGCCCGGGGCAGGCCGGACTCGGTGACCGCGTCGCCGGCGGCCACGTCCACCCCGCTGCCCCCCTCCCGGTCCTCAGTGAGGGCACGGATCTCAGAGGCATTGCCCCGGATGACGGCAAACTGAATTTCTTCCAGCAATCTGCGGGCAGTCTCCCGCCGCAGGCCGGTAAAACCGGCGGCCACCGGGTCGAAGATCACCGGCACGCCTAACCGGTTGGCCTCTTTTCCGGCGATCAGCATGGCCTCCCGGTCTCCCACGGCCCCCAGGTTGAGGACCAGGGCCTGGACCCCGGCCACGGCGTCGGCCACCTCCAGGGGGTGGTGGGCCATGGTGGCGGAGGCTCCCGCCGCCAGCAGAATATTGGCGCAGTCATTGACGGTGACGATGTTGGTGATGCACTGGACCAGCGGCGCTTCTTCCCGCACCGCCGCCAGCATGGCGGCAAATTCCATCCGTTCCATGCTCCTCACCGCCTGACCACGGTCTGCATCACGTCCAGGCCGCCGGAGCGCTTCAGGGCAAAGAGTACCACACCGGCAATGACAGAGCCGCCGATGGTGGAAATCAGGAAGGGGCCCATATAGCCGTACACCGCCGCGGTCTGTCCCAGAATCAGGGTGGCAATGGGCCAGGCCGCCAGACCGCCCAGGATGCCGGTGCCAAAGACCTCACCCACACAGGTGGCACCCAGATTGCGGGTGCCCGCATAGGTCAGGCCGCACACCAGCGCCCCCACCATGCTGCCGGGGAAGGCCAGCAGGGTGCCCAGGCCCAGCAGATTGCGCAGCAGGCTGGCGGCAAAGGCGGAGGCCAGGCCGTACCAGGGCCCCAGGAAGACAGCACACAGGATATTTACCATGTGCTGCACCGGGGAGCACCGGGAGCCCAGCACAGGAAAGGAGAAGAGACTGCCCACCACCGCCACGGCGGTAAGCAGGCTGGCGATGGCCAGCTTTTTGACTGCGGTCTGCTGCTTCACGCCTCTTCCCTCCCCTGCCGGAAGCCGCCGCCCGCCGGGACGGCGTAGTTGTGCCACAGGGGGCCGCTGCCCTGGCCCAGGTCCAGCCTGGCCTCCATGGCGGCGGTGATGTAGCCTTTTGCCTTGACCACCGCGCCGGGCAGGTCCTCACCCAGGGCCAGGAAGGAGGCGATGGCGGAGGACAGAGTACAGCCGGAGCCGTGGTTGTTGGGGTTATCCACCCGGGGGGCACGGAACCAGTGTGCCTGCCCCTGCTGCCACAGCAGGTCGTCGGCGTCATCGGTCCGGTGTCCCCCCTTCACCAGCACCGCCCCTTGCATGGTCTTGCCGATGGTCTCGGCGGCCCGCAGCATGTCGTCCTCCGTCTCAATGGCAAAGCCGCACAGCCGCTGGGCCTCGGGAATATTGGGGGTGATGATGGCAGCCAGGGGGAAGAGCTCCTCCATCAGGGCGGTAAGGGCGCTGTCCTGCATGAGAGCGGAGCCGCTGGTGGACACCATCACCGGGTCCACCACAATGTTTTCCGCCCCGTACTGCCGCAGTTTGGCGCCGATGACACGGATGATGGGGGCGGAGGACACCATGCCGATCTTCACGGCCTGGGGCCGGATGTCCTCAAAGATGCAGTCCAGCTGCTCCCCTACAAATTCCGGGGTGGCCTCCAGCACATCCCGGACGCCGGTGGTGTTCTGGGCAGTGAGGGCAGTGATGGCGCTCATGCCGTACACTCCCAGGCATGTCATGGTCTTCAGATCGGCCTGGATGCCAGCGCCGCCGCTGGAGTCGCTGCCGGCGATGGTCAATACACATTTCATGGCTGTTCCTTCTTTCTCTTGGTAGATGGCACGCAAAAAGCGGCAGGTCCCCACGGGACCTGCCGCTTCTCTGTACGTAAAATGATGCTCCTCCGGACGGAGGAGACTCCGCACGGAAATGGTGCTGCGTCCCTACGTTGGCATTACCCAAATCAGGTCAGGTCGAGGGACTGGCCCCTCCTCTCAGCCCCCTCGCGGGAGCTCCCTTGCACGCTAAATTTTAACTTGTTTCGCCGCGCTTGTCAATCCTTAATGATTGAGCACCCGCACCCGGAACACGCCCTCCAGGCCGCGGATCTCGTCGGCCACCGCCTCGCTGATGCGGCTGCCCACATCCACCACGGTGTAGGCATAGTCCTTCTTGGACTTGTTGGTCATGTTCTCCACGTTGACCCCGTCCTTGGACAGCAGGCCGGTGATGTTGGCGATGGCACCGGGGATGTTCCGGTGGATGATGCACAGCCGGGCCACACCGCTCCACTCCTGCACCAGGGTGGGCAGGTTGACGGAGTTCTTGATGTTGCCGTTCTCCAGGTAATCCTTCAGCTCCTGGGCGGCCATGACGGCACAGTTCTCCTCGCTCTCGGGGGTGGAGGCACCCAGGTGGGGGATGGCGATGACGTTCTTGCCCTGGAGGATCTTGTTGTTGGGGAAATCAGTGACATAGGCGGCCACCTTACCGGTATCCAGAGCTGCCAGCATGTCGTCGTCGTTGACCAGACCGCCCCGGGCCAGGTTGAGGATGCGCACGCCGCCCTTCATCATGTGGATGGCGTCCTCATTGATCATGCCCCGGGTCTCGGGGGTCTGAGGCACATGGAGGGTGATGTAGTCACAGTTTTTATAGATGGTCTCCAGATCCATAGCCCGGTGGACCATACGGGACAGGGACAGAGCAGCGTCTACGGAGAGGAAGGGGTCGTAGCCGTACACCGTCATGCCCAGCTTGGTAGCGATGTTGGCCACCTGCACGCCGATAGCGCCCAGGCCCACGACGCCCAGGGTCTTGCCGGCGATCTCAGGACCCACAAACTGGCTCTTGCCCTTCTCCACCACCTTTTCCACATCAGCCCCGGCGCCCGCCTGGGCCTTCACCCACTCAGCGCCGGCGGTGATCTTACGGGAAGCCAGCAGCAGGGCGCAAAGGGCCAGCTCCTTCACCGCATTGGCGTTGGCGCCGGGGGTGTTGAAGACCACGATGCCCGCCTCGGAGCAGCGGTCGATGGGGATATTATTGGTACCGGCGCCCGCACGGGCAATGGCCCGCAGGGAGTCGGGAAACTGATACTCGTGCATGTCGGCGGAGCGGACCAGAATGCCGTCCTCGTTCTCCACATCCTCGCTGACGGAGAAGCGGGTCTGATCCAGCACAGACAGGCCGGCGGGGGAAATTTTATTCAGCGTCTTGATACGAAACATTTCGGTGTTGCCTCCTGTCAGTTATTTTTGTCAAAGGCCTTGATGAAGTCGCACAGCTTTTCCACACCCTCGGTGGGCATGGCGTTGTAGATGGATGCGCGCATGCCGCCTACGGAGCGGTGGCCCTTCAGGTTGGTAAAGCCGGCCTCCACGCTCTCCTTGATGAACTTGGCGTCCAGCTCATCGTTGCCGGTGCGGAACACCACATTCATATCAGACCGGGAGCCAGGCTCCACGGCGCAGGTAAACAGTCTGGAGTTATCCACCACATCGTACAGCATCTGGGCCTTGGCGTGCTTGATGGCCTCCATGCCGGGGATACCGCCCTTGGACTCCAGCCAGTCCAGCACCAGGCCCAGCATGTAGATGCACCAGCAGGGCGGGGTATTGTACATGGAATCCTTGTCGATCATAGTCTTGTAGTTCATCATGAGGGGGGTGTAGGGCAGCTCGTTGCCGGCCAGCTCCTCCTTGATGATGACCACAGTCAGGCCGGCGGGGGCCATGTTCTTCTGAGCGCCGGCAAAGATGATGCCGTACTTGCTCACATCCACCGGACGGGACAGGATGTCCGAGGACATGTCGCACACGATGGGCACCCCATTGGTCTCGGGGACATACTGCCACTCGGTACCGTAGATGGTATTGTTGGCGCAGTAATAGAAGTAGCTGGCCTCAGGGTCCAGCTTCAGCTGGTCCTGGGTGGGGATGTAGGTGTGATTCTTATCGGCGGAGGAGGCGGCCAGATTGATCTCGCCGTACTTCTTGGCCTCCTTATATGCAATATTGGAGAAGTTGCCGGTGACGGCGTAGTCGGCCTTGCCGGTCTTGCCGATGAGATTCAGGGGCGCCATGGAGAACTGGGCGGAGGCGCCGCCCTGCAGGAACAGCACCTTGTACCCCTCGGGCACGTTCATCAGCTTGCGGAACTTGGCCTGGGTGTCGTCAAAAATCTTCTGGAATACCTTAGATCGGTGACTCATCTCCATGACTGACATACCGGAACCCTGATAGTTGGTGATCTCAGATCCGGCACGCTCCAGTACTTCCAGCGGCAGCATGGACGGGCCCGCGGAGAAATTGTACACTCGCTCGTTACCCATGATAGATGGCCTCCTTGATTCCAATTTGAAATAAAAACCCAAGATCGCGGCACTTTCGCGGCACTTGCACTTGACCGCTTTATCTTGATAAAGTTTATTATAGACACGAACCTCCCATAATGTCAATAGCGTGTAATGACCAAAACCAATCGGTCGGCCAGAAAAAGTTTGTGAATGTTTCAAGGAACCCTTTGCACTCCGGCCTGTTTTGTGGTACAATACCCATAAACTGAGAGTTTAGTTTTCCCACGGAAGGGGAGAAGGCAATGCTGCTTTCCGACATCAAGAAGATTCTGAACGCCACAGTATTGTGGGGGGAGGAGCACCTGGACCGTGAGGTCACGTCCGCCTGCGGCAGCGACTTCATGAGCGATGTGCTGGCCTTTGTCAAAAACCAGGCCCTGCTGCTCACCGGACTGGTCAATCCCCAGGTGGTGCGCACGGCGGACATGGTGGAGATGAAATGCATCGTCTTTGTCCGGGGCAAAGTGCCCGGACAGGATATCATCAATCTGGCCGAGGAGCGGGACATCGTGGTGATGACCTGCCCCAAGCGCATGTATGAGGCCTGTGGTCTGCTTTACTACAATGGATTGCGAGGGAATTGCGATGGAAACGATTAGACTTGTGTACCCCGTGGAAGGCGGCGACCTGATTGAAGCCGGCGAAGCCTCCAGCAAAATGAAGCTGACCCTGAAGAAGCTGGGTCTGCCCCAGGACGTCATCCGCAGAGCCTCCATCTGTATGTATGAAGGCGAGATCAACATGGTCATCCACGCCGACGGCGGTCAGGCCGAGGTGGAGGTTGAGGCCGATCAGATCGTCATCCGCATGATCGATTCCGGCCCCGGCATCCCCGATGTGGAGCAGGCCATGCAGGAGGGCTACTCCACCGCCGGTTCCACCGCCCGGGAGCTGGGCTTCGGCGCCGGTATGGGCCTGCCCAACATGAAGCGCTACTCCGATGAGATGACCATCGACACCGAGGTGGGCAAGGGCACCACCGTCACGGTCAAGATCAAGGTACCCCAATGAGTACTGTCTCTGGCGAAGGGAGGTAGGATAGTCCCATGGCTATGAGGCACTCCGTGGTACTGGACAACCGGCGCTGCAGAGGGTGTACCTCCTGCATCAAGTGCTGTCCCACCGAGGCCATTCGCGTCCGCGGCCGCAAGGCCACCATTCTGCCCGACCGCTGCATCGACTGCGGCGAGTGTATCCGCATCTGCCCCCACAAAGCCATCAAGTCGGTGGGCGACGGATTGGACGTGCTGACCCGGTATGAGTACTGCGTTGCCCTGCCGGAACCGGCCCTCTACGGTCAGTTCCACAATCTGGACAACATTGACATTATCCTCAACGCGCTTTTGGAAATTGGCTTCCATAAGGTCTTTGAGGTGGCCAAGGCCGCAGAAATGCTCTCCGATTTCGAGCGGCAGTGTATTCGCTCAGGTCCGCCTGCGGTCACCCCCCAGATCTCCTCCTCCTGCCCCACCGTGCTCCGGCTCATCCGCATGCGCTTTCCCAAGCTGATGGGCCACGTGGCCTGTACCATCCTGCCCATGGAGCTGGCGGCCATTCTGGCCCGCCGGGAAGCCGTGGAGGAAACCGGCCTGCCGCCGGAGAAGATCGGCGTCTTCGCCATCGTACCCTGTTCCTCCAAGGTGACCGCCGCCCGGGAATCGGAGGGTCTGAACCACACGGTGCTGGATGGCGCCTTTGCCATCCGGGACATCTACCTGCGGCTGCTCAGTCCCATGAAGCACCTGGAAAATGTGGAGCCCATGTCCTCTGCCGGCATCATCGGCATGGGCTGGGCCTCCTGCGGCGGAGAGAGCGCCGCCCGGCTGGGCAACCGCTGCGTGGCTGTGGACGGTGTGAACAACGTGATCCGCATGCTGGAAGAGATCGAGGACGGCCGCCTCCCTGAGGCTGATTTTCTGGAGCTCTCCGCCTGCACCCAGGGGTGCGTGGGCGGCTGCTTCAACGTAGAGAATCCATACGCCGCCAAGATGCGGCTGAAGAGCCTGATGAAGGGGCAGCCGGTTTCCTGCAACCGCTTCCAGTACCAGGGGGAGGACCGGGAGGTAGTCCGCCGGGACAAGGAACTGCAATACTTACCTACCTTTGTGCTGGACCAGGATCTGGGAGCCGCACTGAACAAACAGCTGCGGATTCAGGAACTGGAATCCCATCTGCCCGGACTCCACTGTGGCTCCTGCGGAGCTCCCTCCTGTCACGCCTTCGCGGAGGACGTGATTTTGGGACGGGCTTCGGTGGACGACTGCATCTTTAAAGTGCGGGAGCGTATGCGCTCCATGGCCGGCAAGGAAGAGGCCGACGACTATCTGCCGCCCCCCTTCCGCCGTTGCCAAAGCGATTCTGTCAAAAAATGAGCCTGCTGGGCGCGTTGCAGAACTTTTTCTCTGTAACGCGCCTTTTTTTACCATCGAAGTCTGCAAATAAAAAGTCAACAGGGAATTGAGGAAAGTTTGCAACCTTAGTAGGAGGCGAAAGAGAGCAAAACAAAAAGACCGCCGCGCAAGCGCCGGTCAAATT
>NZ_NFHG01000035.1 GCF_002159265.1 Flavonifractor sp. An82 | reverse complement strand
GTCCGACAGTTTCACGCTGTCAATGCTCCGGGACCCAAGGGGGTCCTCTTTCAGGACGGACATCAGGTATTCCCGGCCCTTCACGGTGCTCCGCTTGACATTTTTCCTACCCTAACCTCCATTCCCGGCATTGGCAAGGTCTACTCCGCCGGTATCATCGCTGAAATTGGCAATATCCACCGTTTCGATTCCCAAGCCTCTGTCGCCAAGTTTGCCGGCCTTGTCTGGACCCAGCACCAGTCCGGTGAATTTGAAGCGGAGCACTCCCGGATGATTAAATCCGGCAACCGCTATCTCCGTTACTACCTGCTGGAAGCCGCCAACTCTGTGAGAAGATGCGACTCCGAGTTCCGGCGCTACTATGACCTCAAGTACCATGAGGTCAACAAGTACCAGCACAAACGTGCACTCGCACTAACTGCCAGAAAACTGGTTCGGTTGGTCTTTAGGCTGCTGAAAGACAACCGCCTGTATATCCCGCCGGAGGGCTGAGCGAACCGCTTGCCGCTCTGACGAAATCGCTCTGTTTCAAAAACTCAGGGGACAGGGCTTAGGTTGGTGTTGCCTTTTTGCTACCTGCATTCCACTTCTTGCTCCTTTTTGTTCAATTTTTTTGCGTCACCCCCTCTTGACTTAATACCGTTGGACTAAAAATTTGCGCGTCCCCTTTCAGAGGACGGTGTTGCAAAAAATAAGAGGCAGAAAACGGATGGCTGCTGGCACAGCTCCACGGGAATTTCACCCCGGCCCATGCTGATGGGTGCGGCGCACGATGCTTTGCGGGCGTCCAATGCGCGAGTATATTTGACCTGCCTGTATGTCATCGCCCGCAGAGTGCCGCGTCCGCTTTGCGGCCAGGTGTAGATCGCTCGCTCCCGGAGGGGAGGTCATGGCGCACCGGCCGTATGGCTCGATACAGGACAGAATGTATCCGTCTGCCTTATGGAGAACAAGGATGGCCTCCAGATAGTCCTCCCCGGACGCATGAAGTTTCATAAAAACCTCCCTTGCTTAAAGAGGTTAGACAGCCCAACCAAGGCTTTCCTGCTGAATATGGAACAGCTTATGATATCTGAAGCGCCTTGTGGCAGACTTCCGTCACTGCTTCCGCGGTAAAGATCTTGAGGGTTGAAGTGTCCAATGACTTTGTTGGACAGTTTGGACAAAATAACTCCCTCCTTTTCATCAGTTAGAGCCTACATAAAAAAGGAGCAAGTTATATGCCAAATAGCACGGTGCTGATTTTTCAAGGGAAATACGGGGGTACGCCGCTTGTTCCTGTATTAAAAACGGTACAACTGTCCCGAGTTGACCGGACAAGCGGACGAAAGGGGAACAACGCCGGGGCACACTCTAAGGGCATATTTACATCTTGTATTTTTCCAGTCGGCGGTATAGCGCTGAGCGGGAAATGCCGAGGATACGGGCGGCCTCGCTGCGGTTGCCGCCAGCCTCCTGTAAAGTGCATTCCAGCAGTTCCCGCTCCTTCCGGCCAAGCTCCTGTTGTAGGATTACAGGTTCACTGCTTCGTTTTATTTCGCTGTTGTACGGAGACTCCTCCCAAAAATGGTTGGGGATGCGGCAAAAATCGATCACTGAATCATTGCTCCAGTTTACCGCCTGTTCCAGCACGTTTTCCAATTCCCGCACGTTTCCCGGCCAGGAATAGCGGCGTGCAATCTTCATACTCTCCGGAGTAATGCCAGAGGCGTGGGAACCGATGCGCTGGTTAATCCGACAGAGCAGGCTTTGGATGAGGTCGGGCAGATCGTCCAACCGTTCCCGCAGAGGCGGCATATGGATGGACAGGATATTCAGCCGGTAATAGAGATCCTGGCGGAAGGCGCCCTCGCGCACCATCTGGAGCAGATCCCGGTTAGTGGAGGCCATCACCCGAACATCTAGTTTGACAGGAGCCGCTCCGCCCACCCGCCAGACCTCCTTCTCCTGAAGTACGCGCAGCAGCTTGACCTGCATATCCAGAGGCATATCGCCGATTTCATCTAACAGGATTGTCCCGCCGTTGGCCAGTTCGAATTTCCCAGGGCTGCCGCCCCGCTTGGCGCCGGTAAATGCGCCGCTTTCGTAGCCGAAAAGCTCCGATTCAATCAGATCCCGGGGAATAGCGCCGCAGTTCACGCTGATAAAAGGCGCATCCCGGCGTACGGAACGGGTATGTACCGCCTGAGCGATGATCTCCTTTCCCGTGCCGCTCTCGCCGGTAATCAGCAGCGTGGAGCTGGTGCGTGAAGCCCGACGGGCCAGTTTTTTGACATAGAGCATACTTTCTGTTTCGCCGACGATGCTCATACAGGTAAAAAGCGTCCTGGCTGGGGGGATAGGATGCACGTCCCTGCCCAGAAATATCATATGCTCTGCAATGGATCGGCCCACCATCATGTCGGGAAAGACGGTTTTCAGCATGGCACCCACCAGTATGCCGTTTTCCGTCAAAGGGAAGCGGCAGGTGTAAACTTCTTTACCCTGAATGGTAAGCAGGTCGCCCCACTCGGAATAGCCTCGAGCCAAAGTGTCCCCCAGACGGCAATCCGGGAGCACCTTGCTGATAGGCGCACCCAAAAGCTGGCTGCGTTCCTGCTGGATCAGGTCTACAAAAAAGTCGTTGACAAACCGGATGATCCCATGTGTGTCCACAGCCAGAATTCCTTCAAATGGGGTATTGGTCAACAGAGAAAGAAAGTGAGTTGAATTGTCGACGGCGGGAAAAGAACGAATGTTATTGGAACGCATGTCGATCACCCTCAATTTACTTTATATCCACATCTCGAAAAGCTGCTATATATGAGGAACTTAAGAAAACTCCCCCTGACGCAGTTTTACGGTTCGACATCAGAGATGAGGCGCTGTCCGCTTTTGCTCATCCTATTTCAGTCTGCATGGGTCATTCATTAAAAATTGTCATCATCAATATCAACATGAAACCTGAATTTTGATTCGGATTTTAAAAGGCGGATTATTCTCGAGGGCGCCAGAAGACCAAAAAGGCCAGACTTCCGACTGGGAAAGTCTGGCCTTTTGAGGGGAAAGGAGGGTAGCGTATTTAACACTTTTCAAAGATGGTGGCAACACCCATGCCGCCGCCAATACACAAAGTGGCCAGACCCTTCTTTGCGTCGTCACGCTTGGCCAGCTCGTGGAGCAGGGTGACGATGATACGAGCGCCTGAAGCGCCCACGGGATGACCGATGGAAATGGCACCGCCGTTGACGTTGACCTTGTCCAGATCAAAGCCCAGCTCGCGGGCCACGGCAATGGACTGAGCGGCAAAGGCCTCGTTGGCCTCCACCAGATCGATGTCCTCGATCTTCAGACCGGCCTTGTCCATAGCCTGGCGTGAAGCAGGTACGGGGCCCACGCCCATGATCTTGGGATCGACACCGCCCTGGCCCCAGCTTACCAGCTTGGCCATGGGCTTCAGGCCGTACTTCTCAACAGCCTCGCCGGAGGCCAGAAGGATGGCGGCAGCGCCGTCGTTAATGCCAGAGGCGTTGGCGGCGGTGACGCGCTGGACATGCTGCTTGGCATCGGCCTCGTGGACCTGGGTGACCTCGAAGGTGTGGACGATCTCGTCTTCCACGCCCTCGGGGCCCACAGGGAAGGCACCGCGGAGCTTGGACACGCCCTCCATGGACACGCCGGCCTTGGGGTACTCGTCCACCTTGAACTCCACCATTTCCTTCTTCTTCTTGACCATCACGGGCACGATCTCATCCACAAACTTGCCGGCAGCCTGGGCGGCCTCGGTCTTGTTCTGGGAGGACACGGCAAAGGCGTCCATCTCCTCGCGGGTGATGCCCCACACATCGGCGATATTCTCTGCGGTAGTGCCCATGTGATAGTTGTTATAGGCGTCCCACAGGCCGTCTTTGATCATGGTGTCCACGACCTTCTTGTCACCCATCCGGGCGCCCCAACGTTCAGCAGGCAGGGCATAGGGAGCTGCGGACATATTCTCGGTGCCGCCGGCTACGACGATGTCGGCGTCGCCGGCCAGGATGGCCCGGGCGCCCTCGATGACGCTCTTCATGCCGGAGCCGCACACCATACCAACGGTGTAGGCGGGGACGGAGTAGGGCAGGCCGGCCTTCACGCCCACCTGGCGGGCCATGTTCTGCCCCTGAGATGAGGTGAGAATACAGCCGAACATCAGCTCGTCCACTTGTTCAGGCTTTACTCCGGCACGGCTGAGCACGTTCTTCACCACGACGGCGCCCAGATCGGCAGCGGGTACGTCCTTCAGACTTCCACCGAAGGAGCCGACCGCGGTGCGGCAGCAATTGACAACATAGACTTCTTTCATAGCAGCAAAAGTCCTCCTGTCATATAAAAATGAAACGTGTATCCGTTAGGCCTTGGGCGGCATTACAGTGGCGAAACCGGTAATTACCTTTTCGCCGTTCTGATTTTCGACCACGGTCTCCAGCTTAAGGCGGTTTTTCTCCTCGTTCCGCTCTACGACAGTGCAGATTGCGGTTACAGTATCACCGATGAATACCGGCTTTACGAAGCGCAGCTCCTGAGCCATGTAAATAGTGCCAGGGCCAGGCAGCTGAGTGCCCAGAACTGTGGAAATAAAACCGGCAGACAGCATACCGTGAGCAATTCTCCGACCGAACATGCTCTGTTCGGCGGCTACGGCGTTGATGTGGGCGGGATTGAAGTCGCCGCTGAATCCGGCGAACAGTGTAATATCACTTTCTGTGACAGTTTTGGTAAAAGTAGAGACATCTCCGACCTGAATTTGCTGCATTGTCAACCCGTTAGCCATAAAAAAGCCTCCCAAACAAAATAATATTACTGAATCACCCTTCACATAGAATATAGCGCTGCATTTTTCCTTTGTCAAGCATAAAATATACTAAATGTACAAAACAAAAATATATAACCTTTATACTATTGACAAAATAGTGAGCGATTATTATAATGGGGATACTGAACGACCCTTCAACATAATTTGTCATTCATATTTCGCCTGGAAATGCACCATATAATTGGAAAACCAGGCAATAACACTGTGAACAAAGTATGGATGGGGGTATTTTAATATGGAACGCAAGCCGGATGTAGGAATCGTTGGAATTGGAGTCTATCTGCCGAAGAAAATAATGACTGCCAGCGAGATATCTGCCGCAACTAATGGAAACTGGTCGGAAGATGCGGTAATCAATAAGCTGGGAATTGTGCAGAAGTACGTGCCGAGCGACGATCCGTGCGATGGCACACAGGAGATGGGAGCGCTCGCCGCCCTTGACTGTCTGAAGAATACTGGGGTCGATCCCCTGGAAATCGATGCGATTCTCTGCATTACCGAAGAGTGGAAGGAGTATCCGCTTACAACATCTGCCTGCTATGTGCAGGATCGGATCGGAGCTCGTAACGCCTGGGGTATCGATGTACAGAATCGCTGCTGCACCAGTGTTTCGGCACTGAAAATGGCGAAGGATCTTCTGATCGCAGACGATGAGTGCAATACGGTTCTGGTGTGCGGCGGATACCGCAACTGTGACCTGATTGACTTTACAGATAATGACGTGTCGTTCATGTTTAATCTGAGCGCTGGTGGCGGTGCGGTTCTGCTGAAGAAGAATTACGGCAAGAATCGGCTGCTGGGCACCCATCTTATGAGTGACGGTTCCATCGTGTGGACGGCCGGCGGCGCGATAGGTGGAATCAAGAATCCTGTGACCCAGGAGAATGTGGATGAGCACTTCAAGCTGCGCCTGATGGATGCGGTAAAGATGAAGGAGCTGCTGAATGAGAAATCCATGCCCAACTGGATGCACTGCATTGACGAAGCGCTGCGCAAGTCTGGAAAGACCCGGGCGGACATCGATTATTTGGATATCCTTCATATTAAGCGTTCCGGCCACCTGGGTATGCTGAAGGATCTGGGGCTTACGGAGGATCAGACAATCTACCTGGAGAACTACGGACATGTTGGACAGATTGATCAGATCCTGTCTCTGAAACTGGCGTTGGAGCAGGGGAAAGTAAAGGATGGCGACACGGTCGTCATGATTGCCGCAGGTATCGGCTACACGTGGGCGGCAAATGTAATTCAATGGGGGTAAACAATCTATGAGCACCTTCATCCAAGTCGTACTTCGCAGTTTGGAAACCGGCGGCGTCTATGCACTGGCAGCGCTGGGCATCATCATCATTTTTAGAACAAGCAACATTACGCATTTTGCCCAGGGCTCGATGGGGATGTTCAATACATATGTGGTGGCCACTTTGGTGGCGGGTTTGAAGCTCCCCTTATGGATGGCTACGGTGTGCGGCCTCTGTACCGCTGTTTTACTGGGCTGTCTGGTGGATTTTTTCATTATCCGGCGGGCAAAGAAGGTTTCACCCATTGCTAAGCAGATCATTACACTGGGCTTAATTATGGTCTTTGTAGGCCTGGCGCCCATGTTCTTCGGCGTGGACCCGCTCAGTTTGCCGCGCTTTATTGAAAGCGGAGAGCTGAATCTGGGCGGAGCCTATCTGACCTACAACGGTCTCTTTAACATTCTGCTGGGTATCATCCTGATGGTGATCCTCTTTTATGTCCTGCAAAAGACCAAAATGGGCATTGCCATTCGTACCACGGCCTCCAATGAGCCTGTGGCCCGTCTGATGGGCGTTCCCACCAAGAATGTGACCCTGTTTGCGTGGGCGCTGGCTGCCTGCCTGGGCTGTCTGTCCGGCGTGATGATTGCGCCGACCACCTCTGTTACACCCAATGTTATGGACTCTGTGCAGGTCAATGCACTGATCGCCTGCGTTCTGGGTGGATTCCAGACCTTTTATGGTCCGGTGCTGGGCGCGTACATTATCGCCATTGGAACCAACCTGCTGACGCTGTATGTCTCCTCTGTGTGGGGCGGACAGCTTATGTACCTGCTGGTTCTGCTGTTTATTGTCTTCCGGACTCAGGGATTGGTGGGCAAGAAACTAATCAAAAAAGTCTGAGAAGGAGGACGGCAATGAAAAAGGAAAGCAATACCGTACAACCGTCTGCGACTCCTGTGCGTTCTGCTCCTGGGGTTTTGAAAACCCCCTACATCCGCTACATCCTGTTTGGCGTAGTGATCTGCCTGCTGCCCTTGCTGGCCAACAGCGGCATTATGCCCAGTTCTTTTGTAGTCAATCTTGGTAGTGTGCTGATTTACTCCATTGTGGCCCTCGGTCTGAACCTTCTGCTGGGCTATTCTGGTCTTATCTCCCTGGGCACTGCCGGCTTTATGGGTTTGGGAGCCTATATATCCGGGTACCTGACAGATTCCGTGGGGACTCCTTTTATTGTGGCACTTCTGGTTGCGGTGATCATCGCCGCGTTTATCGGTGTTCTGGTCGGATTCGTTTCCCTGCGGGTAGCGGGTATTTATCTGGCTATCGCAACCCTGTGCGTATCTGAGATCCTGCGTAAGACCTTTGAGGAGCTGGATCAGTTCACCAATGGCTTTTCCGGCCTGACTGCCAGCTATCCCAAGCTTTTCGGTGTGTCTCTCAGCCGTGAGATGACCTTTGTTCTGCTGGCGGTAGTTCTGGTGCTGGTTATGATGCTGACCCATAATCTGGTCAACGGACAGATGGGCCGCGCCCTGCACGCTATGCGAGGCAGTGAGGTGGCCGCGCAGGCTATGGGTATCTATCTGCTGAAATACAGGCTGATCGTTTTTGCTATTGCCACTGCCTATGCGGCTTTGGGCGGCGCCCTGTACATGCACTTCGTAAAGTTCTCTTATCCGTCTATTTGGACCATGATGCTTTCGCTGAACATTCTGGCCGTAGTGGTCATCGGCGGACTGCGCTCCATTTATGGAACGGTAATCGGTGCGTTGATCGTATTTGCGGTTCCCGACCTGCTGCTGAAGCGGATCCCGGTGATTGGTAAGATTGACGGCATTGCCTACATTTTTACCGGCGTACTCATCATCCTGGTCGTCATGTTCTATCCCAACGGAGTAGTTGGCCTGTGCAACGATATTAAAAAGCTCTTTACCCGTGGAAAGAAGAAGGGAGGGGCCAGCGATGTCTAAGACGCATCGTGCTGCCAACACGTTACCTGATCAGCAGGCGCTGAGCATTACTGATCTGTCTATTCAGTTTGGCGGCTTAAAAGCGGTGGAGGGACTCTCCTTTTATGTAAAAGAGAAAGAGATCTTCGGATTGATCGGTCCCAACGGTGCAGGCAAGACCACTGCCTTTAACTGTATTACACAGTTTTATCATCCCGATCGGGGCGAGGTTTTGTTCCGCTGCAAAAACGGTGACGTGGTGGATCTGGTAGGTCGCCCGGTTCACGAGATCATTCGGCTGGGCCTGGTTCGTACCTTTCAGAACGTAGAGGTCATTAAGGAACTTTCCTTGATTGACAACGTATTGATCGGTGCCCATACTGATTTTAAAGCCACAATATTTGAGCAGGCTCTGCGCCTGCCCAGGGCTCGCCGCGAGGAGCGGGAGATGCGTGCCAAGGCGGAGCAGGCACTGGACTTCTTGGGTATCGCAGATCTAAAGGATACCCTGGCGGGTGGACAGCCTTACGGCGTATTGAAAAAAGTGGAGATTGCTCGTACCCTGATGTGCAATCCCAAACTGATTATTCTGGATGAACCCGCGGCCGGCTTGAACGATTCGGAGACGGCCGAACTGGCGGAGACCATCCGACAGGTGCGGGATGTCTATCATTGCACCATCCTGTTGGTGGAACATGACATGCGCCTTGTCATGAACATCTGTGACCGTATCTGCGCGATTTCCTTCGGCCAGTTCCTGGCCTGCGGGACGCCAGAAGAGATCCAGAAAGATAAGTTGGTGCAGGAAGCCTATCTTGGTGAGGAGGAGCCCGAATGAAAAAGACAGCTCTTTCCATTAAGAACCTTAAGGTTCGCTACGGTGCCATTGAAGCGGTTAAGGGGATCGATATTGAGGTGTACGAGGGTAGCGTTGTGGCGCTTCTAGGTGCCAACGGCGCGGGAAAGACGTCTACACTGCGTACCATCTCCGGCCTGACTCCGGCTGCAGAAGGAAAGATCGAGTTTTACGGCAAAGACATTACCAACATGGATACGGAGAAAATTGCCCGTCTGGGCATTGCACAGTCTCCGGAGGGCCGTCAGATTTTCGGTGATCTGACAGTAGAGGAGAACCTGAAGGTAGGTGCCTTTACCGTGCGGGATAAAAAGGTCATTCAGGCGGGTTTTGAGCGGTGCTATCGCTACTTCCCCCGTCTAGCTGAGCGCAAGCGTCAGCTGGCCTACACGCTTTCCGGCGGCGAGCTGCAGATGTTGGCAATCGCACGGGCATTGATGTCCAATCCCAAGATCTTGCTACTGGACGAACCTTCTCTGGGTCTGGCGCCTCTGGTGGTGCGAGATATTTTTGAAATTATCAGAGAGATCAAAGAGGAAGGAACTACCGTTGTGATCGTGGAACAGAATGCCCTTCAGACGCTGAAGATTGCGGACTTCGGCTACGTTCTGGAGGTAGGAGAGTGCAACATCTCGGGCGAGGCAAGCACACTGATCCGCGATCCCAAGCTGGTAGAGGCGTACCTGGGTGGCTGAGCGGCCCCCAATATATGATTTTGTGCCCCATGTGGAGTCGTCCACACAAACATATTGAACAGGAGGAACTGAAATGAAAAAGATTATCTCCCTGCTCCTGACGGCGACTATGGTTCTGTCCCTGGCGGCCTGCGGCAACAACGGTTCACAGGATTCCGGCAGCAATACCTCTGATCCCGGTGGAGAATCCGGTGGCGTGAAGTATTCCCAGGGCGTGACGGATACCACCGTTCTGATTGCGAACTCTGCGGCTACCTCCGGCTCCTATGCTCCTGTGGGCGTGCCCTTTAACGCCGGCATCCAGGCTTATCTGGACATGGTCAACGCTGAAGGCGGTATTGATGGCAGAACCATCGAGTTCCTGCACACTGATGACGAGTTTGACCCCGTAAAGGGTAAGGCCGCCCTCCAGAACTTTGTGGAGGACGAGAAGGTCTTTGCTATCGTCGGACACTTCGGTACCCCCGTAGTTGGCGCTACCATTGAGGACCTGAAGAGCTATGGCATCCCCGCTGTGTACTTTGCCACCGGCATCGGCCAGCTGTATGCGCAGAATGCCACCACCAACGAGGAAGGTTATAACATTTTCCCCGTTCAGCCCATTTACACCACTGAGGGTCAGATCATGGTGGCCCGAGGCGTAGGTACATTTGACGCAACCAAGATTGGTATCATTTACACCAACGACGACGCCGGCAAAGACATGCTCACCGGCGCGGAGGAGAAGTGCAAGGAGCTGGGCATTGACTACGTTGCCGAGCAGGTTGCTGCCGGCTCCGCTGACGTGTCCGCTGCGGTTACCTCCATTAAGAACAGTGGTGCTGACTTTATCATCTGCGCTGCCATCCAGGCTACCATGCCCACTATCGTGAAGGAGCTGGCGGCTCAGGGCAACACCGCCCCTGTTATCACCACCTACGTGAACGTGTCCTCCGCCATTCCTCCCTTGGTAGCAGACGATATCGCTGGTAAGTTTGACGTGTACGGCAACGGCTGGGTGGCTTATGATGACGAAGAGGCTCTGGCCCTGTATCAGGAGTGGGTCGGCAAGATCGACGAGAGCTACTCCATGAACGCTTATGCTCAGACCGGTTGGATCGCCGCTCACTTCTTCTGCGAGGGCCTGCGCCGCATCGAGGGTCAGGACATCACCTGGGAGAACTACATGAATGCGCTGGAGACCGGCGGCCCCATCCAGAACCCCTTCGGCGGCAAGATCGACTATGCTGACGGCAACCGCGTCGGCACCCAGGAAATGAACCTGTCCAAGATCAATCCTGACGTGGAAGGCGGCTGGGAGCTGGTGGACGGCCTGCAGAGCATGGAGACCCTGCTCTCTGCCGGCTAAGTTCTCAGCACACATAACTACGGTGTGTTGCCGCGGATAGCATAACTTCGCGGATCTGCGAGGAAGGAGGGCCGCGCTGGGCCTCCTTCCTCTACACTGAACAGGTTATGTAAAACTGTGTCCTCCGGAACAGGGCGAGACTATTTCTGTGATCGGTTCCGCTGGCGAACTGGTCTCCATTTTAAAGAGCTCAGTGCTGGGCTGGAAGCAGCTGTGTGATACAGAAAGCGACGAGGCCTTCTTCTGGGATACTGTGCCCCGTATTTACGGCCGAGATTATCTCGGATTGGCTGTTTTGGGATTTATTATGAAGTACATTATCTCCTGTGTGGATAAGGAGTGAACCATTATGCAGTATGAGGATAAGTATATTTCCATTGAGCAGGCGCTGGAAATGGTGAAGTCTGGTGACGTCATTGTAACCGGACTAGGCGCTGCGGAGGCGGGGCTGTTTATGGGCCAGCTGCACACGATCGCAGATCGTGTTCGCGGCGTAAAGGTGACCAATTGTCTTCCCACCCACCCGTCCCAGATCTATGATCCGAAATATGTGGATTCCTTTGAAGTGGATGGCTGGTTCTTTGCGCCTCAGATGCGCAAGGCACATGCAAACGGGAATATGGCGTATATCCCGAACCATCTTCACCTGGCCTGTACCAAGCGACTGCAGTTTGTGAAGCCGAACATCTATGTGGGTGCGGCCTCTATGCCGGATAAGCACGGATACGTCTCTCTGTCTCTGTCCAATACCTATGAGAAGAGAATGCTGGAAGCGGCTGATCTGGTCATTCTGGAAGTTAATCCCAATATGCCCTACACCCTGGGCGACCTTCAGGTGCCGGTGAGTGAGGTGGACTACCTGGTTCGTGCGGATTATGCTCCTCCTGTTATTCCGGACGCACCATTTAGCGAAAAGGACGCGGCGATCGGCAAGCTGATCGCGGAGATGGTGCCTGATGGCTCCTGCATTCAGCTCGGAATTGGAGGTATTCCCAATGCCGTAGCCGCAGCTCTGGAGCAGAAAAATGATCTGGGTGTACATACTGAGATGCTCACCAGTGGCATGATGCGCCTGGCTAAAATGGGCGTAATCAACGGCAAATGCAAGCAGACCTATCGGGGAAAGATGGTCACTACCTTTGCTATGGGTGTTCCTGAGCTGTATGAATTTATTGATTATAACCCTGCTGTGGCAGTTATGGATGGTGCATGGGTCAACGATCCCTATGTGATCGCACAGAATGATAACCAGGTGTCCATCAATACCTCCCTGGAAGTGGATCTGACTGGACAATGCGCTTCGGAGTCTCTGGGCTCCCGGCAGTTCTCTGGCACCGGCGGCCAGTCCGACACTGCGGTTGGCGCGCAGATGTCCAAAAACGGAAAGAGCATTATTGCCCTGTATTCCACCGCTATGGTGAAGGGGCCCGACGGCCAGAAGCAAGAGGTTTCCAAGATCGTACCGCAGCTAATGCCAGGCGCGGCAGTATCGCTGTCCCGCAATGATGTGGACCGGGTTGTGACGGAATACGGTGTGGCGGAACTGCGCGGTACTAGCATCCGGGATCGTGTGGCGCGGCTTATTGAGATTGCGCATCCCAAATTCCGTGAGCAGCTGTGGGATCAGGCAGTGGAAGTCGGCATTCTTGGACGGAGGTAAACATGGCGCGATTTGTTTTTCAGGATAAATCTATCCACTACGAGGAATACGGCGCCGGGGAACCCATCGTAGTGCTCAATGGCATTATGATGTCCTGCGGCAGCTGGGCGGAGTTTGTGGAGCCTTTTTCCGCCAATAACCGACTGATTCTGCTGGATATGCTGGATCAGGGAAAGAGCAGCAAAATGGACGGCCCCTTCTCTCAGGCGATTCAGGCAGAGGTGGTTCTGGCACTGTTGGATGAGCTTGGAATTGAGAAGGTCAGCATGCTGGGGATTTCATACGGCGGCGAGGTGGCGCAGCGGTTTGCCATCAAATATGGCCACAGGCTCAACCGGCTGGTGCTGTTCAATACCACGTCGCGCACAGGTCCCTGGCTGGGTGACATCGGTGAGGCGTGGAATCTGGCCGCCGATAATGCGGAGGCCTATTATATGACCACAATCCCTGTGATCTATTCTCCTGGATTCTATCGGGAACACTATACTTGGATGGAACAGCGGCACAAGGTGCTCCAGACTGTGTTCTCCAATCAGGAATTTATGCAGGCTATGGTGCGCCTGACCAACAGCTCGTCTGATTTTGATGTGACCGATCAGCTGGATCAGATTCAGACCCCCACGCTGGTAGTTTCCTGCATGGAGGATTACCTGACGCCTATGGAAGAGCAGCGGCGTATTGTGGAGCGGATACCCAATTGCGAATACGTGGTGATCCCTGGCTGTGGGCATGCATCCATGTATGAAAAACCGGTTCTGTTTGCTGCCTTGACGCTGGGCTTTATCAATAATCCGAAGACGACATTTACGATCGTCTAATTGTCCTCATAACAGAGCACTTTCTGTAACATAGGAAAAGCAGAAAACGGATACATTGAAATCTAATGCATCCGTTTTCTGCTTTTGCCTTTTTGTGATTGGTGTAAAACTGCTAGACTGCATACAAGGTTCGAGAGCTGTAAAACGACGTTACACCAGATGGCCGCAGAGTTTTGAAAGGAGAAAAGCACGCATCAACACTGGCGCTATTTTTATCCGCGGTATGGGTGTTGCAGCTGCTTTCCAAAAGTGTGGAATATACCAAGCTCTTTTTCTTTAAAATGTCATTACCATCGAAAACTGGTTTTTTGCTCTTGCTGGTTGCAGTAATTATTGAAGTTCGCTATAATATACTTAAACTTTTAGATCATGTTAATAACCGACAATGCTTATGTACCTGTATCTGGCCTGCCTGACCTCCACAGTTACAGTAGCTCGGATTGCTACGATCAGGATTTTGACAGGGGCATTGTTGGCCCGGCAGAAATTTAGAGGGGTTTCGTCGTATGCAGGAAGAACTTGTAAACATGCCTCGCACCAAGCGGGGGCGCGCTACATTGAACAATATTCTCAGCGCCGCTGCGCAAGTCATTTATGAAAAGGGCTATCACGCCGCTTCCATTAATGAAATTACCAGCCTGGCCGGTGTTGCTTCTGGTACATTCTATCTGTACTTTGACGGCAAATATAATCTATATAAGTATTTGTTGCTTCAATGCAGCCACAAGATCAGAAAATATCTTAGCCGCGCCATCAAGGATTGTGAGACCCGGCTGGAGGCCGAACGTGTCGGTATGCGGGCATGGCTGAAATTTACCATGGAAAACCAGTATATGTACCATATCATCTGGGAATCTATGTACGTGGATTATCACCTGTTCCAGGAGTATTACGAAACATTCTGCTCAGCCTACAAGCAGGGCCTGGACAAGGCGAAAAGCAATGGTGAGATTTATCAGGACATCGATACCGAGGTGTTGGCCTATACATTGATGGGGGCCAGTAACTTCTTGGGCTTGAATTGGGGACTTTTTCAGCAGGATTCGTCTGCCATAGATCATGTGGTGGATCAATTTATGAAGATTATTGAAGGGCAGGCTTTTCGAGCCGATTCTCAGATTTCCGAGCCTACGGGCGTGGTCCGACGGTCAAAGACTGAGCCGAAGTTTAGATTCCGTATTGATATTGACGATGATGATAATTATGATGAATAAAATGCTCCATAAGACTCTGTCTCTTTAAAAATAAAGATAGGCGTGGCCAGTTCTGGCTAATGAAGTGCAAAGCATTACCCAACATATTGAATGCATTTTCAAGAAGCGATACTATCGTTAGATGATCTCAGTGGAAAGAATCTATTCTAAATGATAAGAACCCGTACAGTTGTGGCATGTAACCATAACTGTGCGGGTTCTTTTGCTTGATTACCTCTCTGGTATTATGCAAAGTCGGTGATGGACTTTTAGCATCGGTAAGGGCAAACATAAGTATCGGCCCCACCAAATAGATAACTTTTCTGCGGAAAGTTCTACCGATTTTCTGATTATCTTGGCACCACTTCGCAAATGTCGGAATTGCTTGGAATATCAAGCATTTCCGGCATTTTGCGTTTCGGAAGATACCCCGCATATCATGGCATATCGGAGCCTCATTTGGCGGTCAAAAGTAGTAAAACCGTAGTAGAAAACCGGCCTTACTACTAAGCCGCCAGCTTGTCCATCGCCGCCTTCGCAGAGGCGTAATCCGCATGAGCGTAATAGTTCAGCGTCATGGTGATGTTGGAATGGCCCATGATGTATTGCAGGTCTTTGGGGTTCATTCCAGCCTGGGCAAGCCGAGTGCAGAAAGTGTGCCGCATGGTATGAGGCGTGATGTTCGGCAGGGCTTCTTCTGGTTTGTGGTGCTTGTTGTACTTCCTGACAAGCCCCTGGAACATGCTCTCGTAACAGGACGCCGTTTTGGGAAGGCCGCTCT
>NZ_NFHG01000034.1 GCF_002159265.1 Flavonifractor sp. An82 | reverse complement strand
GTGGCCATCCTGTCAATGCACCATGACTGCGGTGACCATGCACCATTTCAGCGGTCTGAGTGCACCATTCGTGCGGTCTAAGGGCACCGTTTCAGGCGGCGTATTCATTTTCCAAGTCGATGTACGCCACACTGTCCCGCCAAAGCACGATACAAATCTTTTTTCTCCATCAGTCCATTACACTTAAGGATTTCAAACATTCCCGCAGCCAATTCTTCAGGAGCAATATGTTCAATTGGCCGGGCAATATCCCCTGGTACTCGGAACTGAATATCTCGGCTGCTATCTAAGTACAAAAATCCTTTTTTGCGAATAATCCCATATTTTTGACAACCTCGCATTTTCAACTCGTAGTCATTCCATACACTACTTGTAACTCTTTTGCGGTCAAAGCACTGAACAATACGGCTCAGCAATAACGCTTCAGAAAGTGGAGCTTCTACCTCCAAGATTGCCTTTACCATCTCCTTAAAACCGTTTGGCAGATATTTTTGGATATAGACATCAATATCAACCGCTTGATACGACGGAAAAGAAGAAATACTTTCACGCTGTTTGGGTTCTGTTGCCCCTGTCGGTTGCTTTTCCAAGAGGGATAGCTGCTCTAATCCATTTGAATCTTGCTCTCTTTGGAGCCTCCCTTGAAACAGTATGGTACTCGCATTATCTGGAGTTTCTGGGACTGCACTGATTATATCGTTTTTGGGGTCCAATGCAGCTGCAATTGTACCCATCTCAACTTCAGATACTTCACCGTCCTCATGAAGAATGGAGTATGCTCGCTGTTTTACGCGCTTCAACAGTTCTGTATCTCGTCCATCTATCTGCTGGGAAGTTCCAGCATCCTCTGGCTCAATCCCTGCATCAGTCAGTGCTGTTACAACCCGCTCCATGGTCTTTTCGGGATTTCGATAGTATTCGCTGCCGCGAATTCGGATAAACCGCCAGCCCAAACGCTCCAAGATTGTTTGACGTTCCATATCTTCGCGAATCTTATCCTCTCCGCTATGATAACGCTCACCATCGCATTCAATCACAATCTTCTTTCTCCCGCATACGGCAACCATATCCAAGCGATAAGCACCGACCTCCCACTGCTGCACCAGATGATACCCCCTAACCGCAAGGTATTTGGCAACAGCAGCTTCAAATGGAGATTCTGCTTTCTCTTCGATTTTAGCATTCAGCATATGGATTGATTCTGGATTTAATGAAAAATCAATCAACATCTTGCGAATATCGCCAGGTTTTAGGTCGTTTGCAGAATCAAGTGAGTCTACAACCCAAAGCTGGTCCTTCGCACGGCTGGCTGCGACATTGTAGCGTTTGCGATAAGCATCATCCACACCGAAAGTCTGTTTTGCAACAGGGCCCTGACCATTTGCACAATCCACCACACTCAGGAAGATTACATCTCTTTCATCTCCCTGGAAGTGAGATGCATTGCCGCACAAGATTCTGCGCTCACTGCATTCTTTGGCATCAATTTGTCTGAAAATTTCTTCTTGTAGCTTTTTAACCTGTTCATCACCCAGCAGCGAAATGACGCCAAAGGATTTTCCTGCATACTCCGGCTGTTCCATACACGCTTTCAGCAAAGCGACAATTGCTTTTGCTTCATTGGGATTCGTTTTTCCAATTCGTTCGCCATTTGGCACACGGTAGTTGACCACAGCAGGCAGAAGAATACTGTTACTACAATCCCGCAAAGGCTTGATCTTGAAATCATACGAAAGCCAGTTGGAAAATTCAATAATCTCTGGAACACATCGAAAATGTTCATGCAGCATCAACGGTTGGAAGGTTGTGGCCGCAATGTCGTAAATGGATGTTTTTGCATCATACAGGTGGGCATTTGGAATTTTATCGGCAATGTACATTTCCTTCAAAACATTCATTTTATCAACTTGAACGCCAACAGCCATAGGACTGACCTGTTTATCATCACCTACAATGACCAGTTTTTTGCCCATATACAAAATGGCCAGAGAAGAGATATCCGATTGGCTTGCCTCATCGATAATAATGATGTCAAATTTGTTGGTACGAGGGTTCAGACTTTCCAATGCTTTGCCGATAGGCATGATCCATGCAGGGACAGCCTCCTGGCACTTCACCATCAGTTTACGAGCTTCTGCACGGTACATCGGAGCATTTTTTCCGGTACCCTTTCCGATTTTCTTAACGGTCAATTTCCATCCCTGCAACGCCTGCTTCATGCTGATATCATGTTCTGTTTTGCGCAGTAAGTGATGCCAAGCCGATTTCTCCGCAAACTTTGCTGTAACCTCACGGTATTCTTTGCTGAGAGAAAGACTCCGTTTTTGCAGATCCGAAAAAGGTTCTTCTATGATTTTTTCAATAATCCCATAGTACTGCTTCCACCGCCAAGCGTCCTCAATGTTTCCGGGGAGTGTAGCATCGCCATGAATGCCATCCCGTTTCCGAATAGCTTCAGCCCACTGCGGTGCAACCGGGGTCAATTTACTCAGATATTCTTCTCGCTTTTGTTTCAGGATGGTTTTAGCATATGTATTTTCCAGAAGTGCATAGCCATTTCTATATGCCATAATATCATATGCTTCTGCGGCAGAAAGGATCGCCCTGCATTCATCCGAATATACTCGCTTGCCGGTTTGAAGAATATTCCGATTATTTTGCAGAGCAGTCTGAATGTCAGACATAGACTTTACTACTTCGAAAACCCCACAAAGCTCCGGAATTTCATGTTCCAATGCCAACAAAATCTTCTCAGCTGACGTAATCTCTGAATCAAGAGGGTTATGCTGGAAGATGGTATCAAAGGGAAGCCCTACCTCCGCCATACGCATTGTCAGGACTTCGTATTCATTGCTAAACCATTCCAAGTAACGCTGAATCAAAGGAATATAGTTTACAGCAACACGCTCTGGATCATCCCGATCAAGTTCCTGAAACATTGGTACCCCATGTTTAGCAATCAAATCGTTCCAGTAAGAAGCGCACTGCTCTCGCATAGACTTCATTTCCAGGACGCAGAGAATTAAATTACAGTCCTCTGCATTTTGCGGTTTTTGACCATTGATGGTAGCCCCGTTTAGAGCAACCTCCAACTGCTTGTTCAGAAAAAGTGCGAGTTTTCCAATCTTCCCTCCTTGACTATACTTATCCTGAAGCTGCTGCATAGCATTATAAAACTCCGGTTCTGTATTGAGAATGACGATCTCTTTACCAAATTTCTTAGCAACCAGTTTCTCCGCATAGGCGCAGGTTGTCTCAATTTGCTCAATCAAACGGGTCCAGAGTTCCTTGTATGTGCCACCTTTTCTACCATCAACAGCACAATGCTGCATCCAGGGCTCTATCCTTGAAAATGTAGAAACATATTGTTTCAGCTGTTCCACAGCCTGTGCAGATGGGTACTCTACCACAAACTGTCCGAATGAGCCGTTCACCAGAATTTTATGTTCTGCTACCAAATTCTGAATCTGCCAATGGTTATTCTCAGAAATAGTATTCAAGCGAGCTCTTACAAAATCCAAGGCATTGCACTTTTGCTCAAACTCTTCTGGACTCATCAGTTCTGCCGGATCAGGAATATCATGTTCAAACTCCGCTTCATCCTGCGCACTGATGGTGTTGTTGCTTCGATATAGCTCTGTTAATTCTGTAAAACTGAGCGGCAACGGCTCATAGAGCTGTACAGATCCAGGAATATAAGAAAGGCTTTCACTGTTCTCTTGCACATAAGCAGCTGCGGCAGAAGGAGAAATCTCCTCTCCGTTGTAAACAATGCAATTGCATTCTTGGTTGATTATAGCAAACAGCTTTTTGCGCACCGCAGCAAGTTCACTAATAATTTCCTTTCGTTCCTGACCCAGCGCTTCCATTTCTCTTTTGACTTCAAAGGATGTGGTGTGTGCCATATAACTGGTAATCCCGTCAATGGACTTTTCCATATCTACATTGGAGTCATCCAGCACGGAAACGCACAGACTTTGCAAACCAGGAGCTACCTTCTCCTTCAAAACGCTCAAGGCTTTCTGCGTTTGACTGGTAACAAGAACACTCTTTCCCTGAGCCAGAAAATGCCCCATCAGGTTCGCTATGGTATGAGTTTTACCCGTTCCAGGAGGCCCTTGTACCAAAACTGCATTGTATCTCTCAATGCGACGCGCAATTTCCAACTGTTCCTTATTTGCCTCTTTTGACAGCAAAACATCTACACTTTCACCACCGACAGCAGCCAACTGCTCCTCAATGGACGGTGTCCCAGCATCTTCTGGGATATCAATTTTTCCACCTTCCACAATATCTCCAATAGGAGCAGGAACTTCACCAGTTTCACCAACATGCTCTATAATCTGCTCAATCGCCTTTAAGGTGCCATCCATACGTTTGCGCAGGATGTAACAAGGATTCCGGTAAAGTAGCATTCGCTCTTTTTTCTGCCAACCAGCTATAACGCCGTCTTCAGAATAAAGGCTTTCTGATGAAAGTTGATGGACAAACATTTTAAAAAATACGGGCAGGTCATTTCGATCTAAGGGGTGGTAATCATTCTGGTGGAGGTCATCGCGCAGATGGTTGATAGATGCTAAATTGATGCCGTCCATGCCTTGGAACATAACTGTATAGAGTTCCGTTTCGACATCGGTATCTTCTATGTAAATGGTATTCTCAATAGCATCATGGCGAATTTTAACACGCCGAGTCAAAATCGGATGTTCTAACTCCGAAATTGTCCGCTCACACATAAAACCATCTGCTACTACCAACTCTAATGTCTCTGAGTCTCGCTCTAGATCGATGCAAATTTTATAAAGTTCTGAGAAAAAATCTCTTGTTCGAGCCAATACCTTCTGATGTTCAGCCCAAGCATTACGCTTGTCTGCCCATGTTGTATATGTGCTCACCCGTTCTGCGTTGTCAGAAAAAAGTTCTTTATAAGTTCTGTCCTCCTCACCGATGCGTCGCGGAAGATCCTCCATAGCTTGGGTTGAAAATTCCGTTTGATCGAAGGGACGAAGAATAAACTCCTTTGTTTTCGCTTCATCTCGATAGTTGTCCCATCCCGGTTCCAACCATTCTTTAAGCAAAGCATCAGGCTCCGGACAGCGTTGGAATTCAGGCTTATGCACAGACAACAGGATATTGCTAGCATTCTCCACCTCATCATCTTCTACGCGATCTCGATAATAGGTTCTGATATTTTCCTCATCATTAGGAAAAGATGCTATCGAACGCCACCAAGGATAATCCGAAACATTGAGCACTACCTTCTGCTTTAGCTTATTTAATTCTTTAATGAAATTGAAAAGAGAAACCACTTTTTCCTGCTTGGTCAGAGTTCCTTTAGTTTCTCCATTTATGATCCTTGCAGTCACAATTATACACCTTCTTCCCGACATTCTTCATCAGAAGTCAGAATAACTTCCATAATATCTCCGATATCACAATGTAATGCCATGCAGATCTTCGCTAATGAATCCGTTGATACATTTTCATTGCGTCCCATTTTTGCAATCAATGCAGAGCTAATTCCCGCCGCTTGTTGTAAGTCCTTCTTCTTCATATCTAAATCAATGAGAAGTTTCCATAGTTTTTTGTAGCTGACTGCCATTTTATCCCCTTCCACTGTTGGCCATATTCAAACATGTATCATTATACTATGGAACTCTCAAATCATCAATAAAACGACACGATTCTAAAGAAAATCTCTTTCCTGATTACTGGACTTTAGCATCGTTATAAAAATAGGTACTTTTTGCTTTTGGCTTCTTGCATATTCCACCAGCGCCCGTGCATTGCTGGCAGGGTGCCAGGCATAGGCGATAAGATAGTCTACATGATCTACAACATAGCGATTTGCTCTCACGATTGCGAGCTTGCGCGGGACACTTTCCAACCCCGGAGGATAGAAGGTACTGTCAAACCCATCTGGCGTTGGAATAGGCCTCTCTGCCGGATGGTATGGCAGCAGCAAAGTAAGCTTAACTTCTGGGTAGAAACGCTTTGCTTCTTTGACTGCTGACGCTGCCAGGCGGTCAAATCCGCCGTAGTGACCAACAACAAATTCTGTGACGCCATATTCAACAATGTGCTGCTCCACAGCTGCATGCAATGCCGGATAAATTTCTTCCGATGCCTCCCTGTGCCCGATGAAAAAACAGCTTTTTCCGCCCAAATTTCTCCCTCCTTCGTAGTTGTGTTTGTCGTTAAAATTATACGATATAAATGATTAAATCACAACGATTTATCAAAGTATAATTTACGAAGAACACAAGCAAAGGAGTGCTGCAGGTGAAGGATATTCTCTCGGTTATAACCGCGTATCGGGAGGAACGGGGCTGGACAGAGTATCAGCTTGCAGAACGCTCCGGTTTGCCGCAATCCACGATCTCCTCATGGTATCGCAAGAACATGGTTCCGACCATTCCATCCCTGGAGAAAATCTGCACAGCCTTTGGCATTACGCTATCTCAACTATTTGCCGAAGAAGATGCACCTGTTTCCTTGACTGAGGCGCAGAAAAAGCTTCTGGAACGCTGGTCAAGATTGAGCGAAGAACAGCAAGCTGTTGTATTTGCTTTGATTGATAAGATGTAAAAAATCCGTCAGAGGCGCACCCTTTAGAGTGTTGCTTCTGGCGGATTTTCTTTGCCATCAATCTAACGGGGTTTTCTTTGTTACTGCTTTTAGATACAATTCAGGGTCCCCATTCAAAATCAGTTCGGCATAGGACAGCGGATCATTATAGATCAGCCAGTCCAGCTCCGACCGCTGATACATACTGTTTGCCACCTCATTTTCCACAGCGGTGCAGTCGATGGAGAGCAGCGTCCCGTCATCCAGGCACAGCTCCACGCAGGCAGTGTCCGGGTTGAACTCACAGGACAAAATCTTTCTCATACTCGTTACCTCCCAATACTTGAATTTCAGTTGATTTTCCGCAGCGGCACAAGGGCCGTTTCGGTTGTTTTAGATACAGGCAAGCAATGCGTGTGGATAGCCACACACAAATCCGGCAAGCAATGCGAGTGTTAATACACACTCACATTTCCTGCCGTCTGCTTGTTGAGGGCAGCGCCCCCAAGCCCCTTCTGAACACAGAATTTTATTCTGTGGCTGCGCGTTCTCCGAACGCTTTTTGCCCCTGTACCCGGTGCCCTGTTTCGGGGCATAGGGTGTCGTGAATCGCGACATCCTCTGATACTTTTAGGGTGCCCTAAAATGGGGCATCCTCCTTGAAGATGGGGTGGCAAAATACCACCCCATCTTTTTCTTTCCGCGACGGTGGCGACGGTCGCAACGGTGCTGGGAGCACCCCTCAAAACACCGTCGCGACCGTTGCAAGCGTCGCGCTTTACTCGATTACTTCAAACGCAGGTGCTTCCACCACCATGTAGGTCAGCCGGATTCGCCGTCCGGCGTGTTTGGTTTTGTTCTCGTACTTTACCTGATGTTCTTCCAACATACGGCTGGCATTCACATTCAGATGCTTGGTAAGACGGTTCGCCGCCATATCCGTTTGAATCGCTTGGGCCAGCTCGGTGGGACTGCCTTCCCATTTGGGGTTCTCGGAGGATACGATCTTTGCCACGGCTTCCAGTACCGGATCTGGAGGCTGTTTCCAAAGCTCATTCTCTGCATGGTCGAGCCCCCAAACCAGGCTCTCTTGGTCCTTGCTCAGATACAGCCGCTGATCCGGCTGGTCTCTGCCCACCACCTCCAGGGTAGCCTTGCTATCCGTTCGCTTCTCCTTCTGCATCAGGAGCGCCCCATCCGCACAGCCTAGCAAGCCGGTTGTACCGGAAATCATCTCAAAGCTGTCTCCCGCAGGCTGCTTCCTGGTGTGGTGAACGATCAGGACGCAGACGCCATATCGGTCGGCAAATTGTTTCAGCCTGCCGATTACCTCATAATCGCTGGAGTAGCTATAACTGTCACTCACCGCCTCCCGGACTTTTTGCAGGGTATCCACGATAATGAGCTTGGTATCACTGTGTTCCCGGACGAACTTTTCTAACTGTTCATCCAGGCCACCGCCAATCATTTTGGCACTGGTAGCGAAGTGGAGGGAGCTTGTCCCCTCCACTCCGAACATTCGGAACATCCGGCGCTGCAACCGGCTCTCGTCATCTTCCAGAGCAAGATAGAGAACAGTCCCCTGATGGGTCTTGTAGCCCCACAGGTCTTGCCCGGTACTGACATGGTGGGCGATTTGCGCCACCAGGAAGGACTTGCCGATTTTCGGCGCTCCGGCAAGGATGTACGCTCCTGTATAGAGCAGGTTCTCAATCACCGCAGACTTGCCCTCGAACACATTGTCCATCAGCTCGTCCAAGGTCACAGTATGCAGATAGGCCGGGTCGCTCATGCGGCGCATTTTCTGGTAAAGTTCCTCCAAATCTCTTTCCGGGGAATTGCTTTTTTCGTCCGGGTCTGGTATAGTGGTCTTGTAATTTTGAGAGATTGACTGCCCATCATCTGCGCCAACAGATGAGCCCTGGGCGGTCATTTTCTTTTTTTCATCGATCATAGGCGAAATCCTCCTGCATCCCGTTCATAATAGTAGCGATCATCTGGATGGTGTCCAGCAGCTCGTCGTTTACACCCTGTCCGGCCTCGATCCGGCGCAGCTCGTCCAGCACAGCGGCCAGCTGGTTCCGCAGTGCTTTATAGACCCTGGGGTTGCCCTGGACTACCACATCCCGGCAGAGCAGCCGCCGGACGATGTAATCCTGTTTAGTCAAACCAGTGAGCTTCACCGCCGTCTCGATCTGGGTGTCCTCCTCCGGGGAGACCCGGAAAGCCACGGTCTTGTTCCTCCAACGGTTGTGCTTGTCCAAATTCTTTGCTGACATTTTTAATTGCCCCTTTCCATGTTCAGTTTATCCGCCATTTCCGCCTGCTTTGACGGAAACAGATGTGCGTAGTTGTAAGTGATGTCAATGCTCTCATGGCCCACCCGGTCTGCGATGGCCGTGGCAGAGAACCCCATGTCGATCAGAAGTGAAACCGCGCTATGACGAATATCATGGATTCTGATGCGCGGTACCCCCGCTTCTTTGGCTCCCCGGTCCATCTCCCTATGGAGATAGCTCTTGGTGACGGTGAACATCCGGTCATCCGGTCCGATCCCGTAGAGCATCTTGATGTAATCCTGGATTTCTTCGGCCAGAAATTGCGGCATGGTGATGACCCGATTGCTCTTTTCGGTTTTGGGAGTGGTAATCAGATCCTGACCGTTCAGCCGCTGGTAAGACTTGTTGATAGATACGGTGCGCTTCTCAAAGTCAAAATCCGCTGGGGTCAGGGCCAGCAGCTCCCCCTCTCTGATACCGCACCAGTAGAGCATCTCAAAGGCGTAGAAGGACAGCGGTTTATCCATCATCGCCTCAGCAAATTTCAGGTACTGTTCCTTGGTCCAGAACATCATCTCCCGGTTTTTCTTCTTGCCCATGCTACCTGCCTTCTTGCAGGGATTCTCCCGGAGGTTATAGTACCGAACCGCGTGGTTGAAGATGGCGCTGAGCTGGTTGTGGACCGTTTTCAGGTACACCGGAGAGTAGGGCTTGCCATTCTCGTCCTTGTGGTTCAGCATCTCGTTCTGCCAGGTGATAATCTGCTGGGCAGTGATGTTACACATTTTCAGCTTGCCGAAGTAGGGTAGCAGCTTGGTGCGGATGATGTGATCCTTGGTGGCCCAGCTGTTTTCCTTGAGCCGGGTTTTCATATCCGCCGTGTAAAGGTCTACGAAGCTCTTAAAAGTCATATCCAGGTCGGCGCTGGTCTTGTTGAGCTGTTCGCGCTCCCAGGCCTGTGCCTCCCGTTTGGTCTTGAAGCCCCGCTTCTGGGTCTGCTTGCGCTCGCCGTTCCAGTCAGTATAGCGGTAGACCGCCCGCCAGGTGTTTGTCTTTTCTTCCTTATAGACTGCCATGATTAGCCCTCCTTTCCCGTCTTGCCATAGCAAAACTTCTCCATGAAAAAGTTACGATTGACCCGCCCGGAGATGGTCAGATAGCCCTTCTCACGGAGTTCGGCATTGAGCTTGTGGATCACCTTGTAGGCGTGGGACTTGGAGATGCCCAGCTCCTGGGCCACTTCCTCCACACGCATAAAGTTTTGTGCCTGCATTGAAAATACCTTCCTTTCCTCATTGATGGCTGCTGCGGCTGGATATTGTGTTCCATAAATGCCT
Source organism: Flavonifractor sp. An82 (assembly GCF_002159265.1). Classification (GTDB taxonomy): domain Bacteria; phylum Bacillota; class Clostridia; order Oscillospirales; family Oscillospiraceae; genus Flavonifractor. The sequence goes on along the minus strand of NZ_NFHG01000034.1, from coordinate 5,573 downwards.
CCTCACTTTCGTCCGCCACTTTTTTCCCGGATGTATAACCAGGAATTGCGGCAGTTCTTTTTTATTTATTGAATCTAAGCTATTATGCTTAGCCTATTGTCATTATACTAAGCAAAATAGCTTGTGTCAATCAGAGTACGCAAAATAAATTAAATGAAATTGTTTAGGATTCTCTTGACTTTACTAAGCATTTCTGCTACGCTTTTCGTAAGGACAACCAACGATTGGAGTGGATGATATGGCGATTGGCGAACGGATTCACTTTTTCCGTCTCCTACGGGGGATGACACAGAAATATCTCGGTATGGCGCTGGGCTTCCCGGAGAAGTCCGCTGATGTGCGCCTGGCACAGTACGAAACAGGAGCAAGAACCCCTAAGGCGGACCTTACCGCCGCCTTAGCCCAGGTACTGGATGTCTCGCCCCATGCCCTCTCCGTCCCGGATATAGACTCCTATGTAGGGCTCATGCACACCCTGTTTACCCTGGAGGACAACTATGGGCTCAAAATCAGCGAGACAGATGGAGAAGTCTGCCTGAAAGTTGATGTGCGGAAGAGCAAGGACGCCGCCCGGCTGCATGAGATGCTCTGTTCCTGGCAACAGGCCGCTGCCATGCTGGAGGCAGGCGAAATCTCCAAAGAGGATTACGACAAGTGGCGCTACCACTATCCGGAGTTCGACAAGGACCAAGCCTATACGAAGGTGCCCTCGCAGGAACTCAGCAATATACTTGTTGATGTATTTTCTGATGAGAGAGGAGAGCATCCTAATGAAAAAAACTGATATTTTTTGGCAAACATATTTAAATCTTGAAAAAGAAGCAATCGAAGTATCTAAATATATTTTCTTTACTGATGAAGTACTGGTAAATAGTAAGGGCAAACTTGTTACACAGTCATGCAATTCTCAATTGGAAGTGTTTTCTCCTCATATCTCAGATTTATTAGTTCGTTGTTGCGTTCAAATTGAAGCACTATCTAAAGAGTTATATTTTGATAATGGTGGTACGAAGCCAAGAGGAGACACCAGTATCCTTTTTGACGAAGATTGCTTAAAGTTGATCGATATAAAGTGGCAAACTCATAACAAAGAAGTGCTTATTGTTGCTCCATTCTTCAATTTTACCAAGGACGAAAATAGGATACTTAAACCATTAAAGGAAGCTCACAAGAGACAAGGAACATATTGGGAAAGAGCTTATCAAGCTGTTAAACACGATAGGTATTCCTCTTTACAAAAGGGCAATATTAAAGCTTTTATTCACGCTTTAGCTGCCCTCTATTTGCTAAATATTTATTATCGGAATGATTCATGGGTAACTAAATATCAAGAAATATCCAAACAAGATTACAGCATGGGGTCAGCAATTTTCTCTGTAAAAGCTCCTGTGGCAGACCAACCATGGTACGGCAATATGCCAACACTTTCTGAAAGTCCTTTTGTCGTTACATACAATGATAAAGATTATCAACGCATTGAAGCAATCCAACAAAAGGAAAGCCAAGCGCTTAGTGATTATTGGTCGAAGCAACCAGAACTTCATGAGCAAGCTTTTTTAACACAACTGCGAGCAGCTCTTGATAGGGAAAAGAGTGATCCGAAGCAAAGAGTGATGCATATTTGGGAATTGGCTAAATATCGACTTAATAAAAAAATTCCAGCAACACTCCCTTTTGAAGAAAGAAAATTGCTCCTAATAAATAGTGAAGAATGGAATGGTAGAATATATCAACAGAATGAGCATATGTCAGAAAACGAGCTTACCGAAGATAATATTCAAAAGGCCATAGACTCTGTTGCCACCTGTTGGGGTATGGAATTAACACGAAGATATCAAAAACTTGAATGGCTACCCATCGCTTTAGATAGCCAAATATGCAGAGTCTATATACCGTAAAAGATACTACAAACAAAAAGAGAGCTAACTGACTAATCAAAATCAGTTAGCTCTCTTTTTATGAATAATGAAAAAGTGTTGCCAAATCGTTGCCACAGAGGGCATTAACCCTTCAAAAACCCAGTCATATCAGGCTTTTCCAGGTTTCTGAAATCATTCCCACTCGGCAAATTCAAATATATGGGGGCGTATTTGAGGTGGTTTTACAGGAAAAACTTTCGCAAATATGTTAATATTTCACCTGCTATTTGGGACACCTCGTTTTCTTAGTATCAAAATAGTATCACAGAAAACCAGAGTTTGCAAGAGTTCCGGGCTTTGCAAGTACCTGTCGAAATTGGCCTCAATTTGAGGCCAATTTCGGCCACTGACCTCCACTCAAAATCAAAGGAGGCAGGCAAGCACCCCTGGGGCTTGCCTGCCTTGATAACCGCAGAGCAAGACCGGGCAGGGCTGTCAATGGCGGCGCATGAAATGCGCCGTTCATCTTGACCATTGACAGCTTTGACCGGGAGTGCTTTCAATATATACTGTTTTTGTAGCAATCGTATTTCTGAAAGCAAGATCATGTTCTACGAAGATCATTGTAGGAGAAAATTCCCTAATCAGATTTTCAATTTGCATTCGGGAATAGATGTCAATATAGTTAAGAGGTTCATCCCACACATACAGATGTGCTTGTTCACAAAGGCTTTTTGCTATCAACACTTTTTTCTTTTGTCCCGCTGAAAAATCTTCCATTTTCTTTTCAAACTGTATTCGTGAAAAATCCATTTTCCGTAAGATTGCCTTAAACAAACTTTCATCAATACGATTGGCTTCCGCAAACTCTGATAACGAACCGTTCAGCATGGAAGTATCTTGAGGTACATAGGACAATATCATGCCAGAACCCATTGCAACCGTCCCACGATGTTCTATTTGTTGCCCGACCAGTAGCTTGAGAATGCTCGTTTTTCCAGAACCATTTTTCCCATCAAGGGCAATGCGTTCTCCCCGCTTTACTGTAAACGAGATTGGCTGGCAAACATCTTTTCCGTCAAAAATTGGTACAACATCAGAGAAAGTCACTAAGGTATCTGAAAAATAGAGAAGCGGAGCGATTTTCAAATCTTCTACGGTTTCCAAATTTTTGAGAAGGCCGGACTTTTCCTCGATTGCCCGTTGCTGCCGCACTTCGATAGCCTTTGAGCGTTTCATCATTTTGGCAGATTTGTGACCAATATACCCTCGGTCAACCGGGCCGTTCCCATATTTTGACGCTTCAATTCGGTCTGACCAGACAGAAGTTCTTTTAGCGGCCTTTTGCATATTATCAATGCTTTTTTTCAGCTTCACATTTTGAGCGAGTTCAAATTCTTGTTGACGCTGGAAGTTGGTGAACCAAGTAGAAAAATTTCCGCTTTGCACTTCGATGTTTGACCGATTGATCGACAGGATATGGTCAACACAGCCATCTAAAAAACAGCGATCATGAGAGACTAAGATAAATCCCTTTTTCCGTTTCAGGTATGCTGAAACGGTTTCTCTGGCTTTCATATCCAAATGGTTTGTCGGTTCATCAATCAGTAAAAAGTGTCCATCATTCAGAAATAGAGCGGCAAGCAGCACCTTGGTCTGCTCTCCATTGGAAAGCGTAAAAAATGGCCTCCAAAGTACATCATCACGGACTTCCAGATAGGATAGTTCTCTCAACAGCTCCCACTCTTCCGCCAGCGGGCAGACTTCCGAGAGAATATCCGTAGTTAATCTGTTTTTGTCGTTCACAGGATATGGAAAGTAATCAAATTGCACAGAGGCTTGTATTTTCCCGTGGTATTCGTACTTTCCAAGCAAGAGATTTAGAAAAGTTGTTTTCCCTCTACCGTTTCTTCCAACAAACCCAAGTTTCCAATCTGTATCAATTTGAAAATTGACATTTTCAAAAATGTTATCATAGCTGGATGGATAGGCAAAGGTAAGGTTCTCGACTCGGATCATCGACATATCGCATTCCTCCTTTATTCCAGGGATCAAGAACATAAAATAAGAGCTGCAAGAAAGTCAATTCTTGCAGCTCGTCACAGCATAATAGTACCACCCCTATCAAGAGTGATACGCCTACGATATAATCGAGTGAATAGACTTTTAACTTTCTTGCAATGGGTACAATGGTACTGTAAAACACAGTATCACTGTATATTCCAATTTATTTGCAAGAAAAGTTAATCATCTTTCCACCTCACCTCTAATGTTTATATTAGCGTATCATAAACGCATGGAATAATCAAGTATAAAAACAAATCCTTTACTTTTACCGCTCCCCCCGATCAACAGAGCGCCGGGGCCGCTTGCGGCCTCTCTCCGCCTGTTCCCGTTGTTTGTCGGCCTGTACTGCTACCGCCACTTGCTCCGGGCCAAAGACCCGCTTGACCCGCTCATAGTCGGCGGAAACTTGCCGCAGGGCCTTGTTCTCCAGCTTTACCTCCTGCAATCGGTCAGACAGGCGGGCGTTGCTCTCCCTCACCCGGCCATAGTCCCCTTGCAGGCGCTCAAATTTCCCTCGCAGCTCCACATAGGCCAGATACAGGGAGCGCAGCACCTTGACGATTTGGGCCAACAGGGGTTTGGCCTTTTTCTCCCGGTAGGCCCGGCCTGTTTCCAGCGTTCCCGGCTCCGGCAAAATCTCGTCCGGGTCGGCGGAGAAGTCCGCAGCCAACCGCTCCATGTTCTTTACCGCCGGGGCCAGTTCTTTGAGCCGCCGTTCCTGGCTCTCTACTAGGCTTTCTTTCTCCGCCTTGACTGTATCCAGGACGGCGATCTCCTTTGCCCGCTGTTCCTTCTTATAGTCCAGTACAGACAGGTGCTTGTCATGGGTTCCCTTGTCCTCCCACTCAATCCCGTGGCGCTCCATAACCAGGGAAAGCCGCTCCTTTTCCGAGCGCACCCACTGGCTCCACTCCGTGTCACCTCTGGTGCCGCCCTTGAACCCCTGGGCCGCTAACGCCTGTTTCAGAGATACCCTGGTGTCCAGCCCTCGCTTGCTCCCCGTGGTAAACGGAACAAAGTCAATGTGCAGATGGGGCGTGGCCTCGTCCATGTGGAGGTGGGCGGAGAACACCCGGAGTTGGGGATTGCGCTCTTGAAAGCCCTTCATGTACTCGTCCAAAACCGCTGCCGCCAGCTGCCCCTCCTCGCTGTCGGCGCTCATATCGTCTCGATTGCCCACTTGCAGAATGATTTCGTGGAACGGCTTTTCCTGCTTGCCGGAGCGGATCTTCTCATAGTAATCCTCAATCCTTCTGTCGGCCCTGGTCTGTTTAGCGTTGTAGCGCTCCAGAGCCTCGTCAAAGAGTTCATGGTACACCGTCTTGATATTCTCCTGGCAGTAGGTGACATTCAAATGGGAGCGTTCCGGATCGGTGTTCTTGGCGTGGAATTTTCTGCTGTTATGGTTCACTGATCCTTGGCCCACCATGGCGCTGATCGTCCTTTTCAAATCAATCCCTCCTTCCTTTTCCGCCGCGCAAGCGGCGGGCCTTTGTTACTTTCTGCGAAAGTAACGCAAAAGCACTTTTGACAGCCTTACGGCCATCAAAAGCGCATTTGCGCCCTACGGGGTGGTGTGGGGGCTTTGCCCCCGGCAACTGCGGTTGCCTCCCCCAGCAGGGCCGCCCTTTGAAAAGGGCACCCTGC
>NZ_NFHG01000033.1 GCF_002159265.1 Flavonifractor sp. An82 | reverse complement strand
GGGTGGGCTTCACGGTGGGCTTGGGAGTTGCGGTGGGCTTGTTCGTGGGCTTGGGGGTAGCGGTAGGCTTGGTGGTGGGCTGAGCGGAGGGAGCGGCAGAGGGCTCGCTGCTCTCCTCCACGGGAGCGGAGGACTCGGGCAGGGCATCGGGGCTCTCCTCGGTAACGGGGGCGGAGCTCTCAGGCAGGGGAGAGGCGCTGTTCTCCACCACGGGGGCGGAGGACTCGGGAGCGGGGGTATTACCTCCGCCGCAGGCGGTCAGAGTGGTAAAGGTCAGGGCTCCGGCCAGAGCCAGGGCGATGAAACGATGATTCATGGAAGTACTCCTTTTATGTTTTTTTGTGATCGCTCTATTGGACGGCGGCCCCTGCCAGAAAGTTCCCGCCTTTTTGCAAAAAAACATCCCCGCCGGAGCGGGGATGAAAAAAGACTAGGATGGCGGGGCGGAAGCCATGGGGTCCAGGGGGAGCACCAAGGTGAAGCGGGAACCTACCCCCGGCCAGGACACCACCTCGAACCAGCCGTTGTGGCGGTCGGCGATCCACTTGGCGATGGATAGGCCCAGACCGGTGCCGCCGGTCTGGCGGGCCCGGCTCTCGTCGGTGCGGTAGAAGCGGTCAAAGATGTGGGGCAGGCTGTTCTTGTCGATACCCTGCCCTTCGTCAGATACCGTCAGCCGGGCCAGGCCGTCCTTTCCCTGGGCGGACAGAGCGATGCGACCGCCCGCCGGGGTGTATTTGACGGCGTTGTCCACCAGAATGCGCAGGGCCTGCTTGAGGAGAGCCTCGTCGGCTACCACCGGTACAGCACACAGCCATTTGCCCTCAAAGCGGTGGGTCTGATCCAGCATCTCGGTCTCCCGCAGCACCTCGGCGGCCACCTCGGTGAGGTCGCACAGCTGGGGCTGGAAGCGCACCGAGTCGTTGTCCCCCCGGGCCAGGAAGAGCAGCTGCTCCACCAGGGCCTTCATGGAGTCGGCCTCCTGGCGGATGGCGTCGATGGCCTCCTGCCGGGTGGCCGGGTCGTCCTTGCCCCACCGGTCCAGCAGACTGGCATAGCCCTGAATGACGGCGATGGGGGTGCGCAGCTCATGGCTGGCGTCGGAGACGAACCGGCTCTGGGAGCGGTAGGCCTCGTTGATGCGGTCCAGCATGGCGTTGATGGCCTGGGCCAGGGTCTTCAGCTCCTTCTGGGTGCCGGTGACCGGAATGCGCCGGTCCAGATGGCTGGCGTTGATCTCGTCCAGCTTGCCCGCCAGGGCCTGGAGCTCCTCGGGGGACATGGAACTGCCCAACCGGCTGGCGGCGGTGGCCAGCTCCTGGATGGGCCGCAGGGTGCGGCGGATAGTGCCGGCGTTTTTGAAAAGGTTGAGTACCAGACTGACCAGCTGGCAGAATACCACCACCCGGGCGGCAAAGCAGAAGATGCGGGCGGGGCGGGTCAGGTCCAGGGTGAGGGTGTAGGGCCCTGCTTCCTGCTCCAACTGGATCATGTACCGGGTGGCCTCGCCGGTGCGGAAGGTAAACAGCCGCATAGGGTCCAGGTCCCCCGGCACAAAATACCGGGGCGCCTCCGGCGGGTCCAGATGGTCGGTCAGGACGGCGGGCAGGGCATAACCCTCAGCGGAAGCTGGACCGTCAACGAGGGTAAAGCCCGCCGCCTGGGTCCAGGCCTCGTCCTCCGGGGCGGGCAGCCCCTGCTCCTCCACCTGGGCGGCAATGTGGGCGGCCTGCCCCTCCGACCACACCAGCAGCCCGCCGCAGAACAGCAGGATGAGCAGCAGGTCCAGAAAAAGGTAGATCCCCAGCAGCCGGAAAAAGAGCCGGGCGTTGAGCCGGGCCACAATGGAGGACTTGATGCGGCCGGGTGGCCGGGTGGTCTTATCGGCCATGTCCCCTTACCCCTCCAGCCAGTCCAGCACCGGCGCCAGTTGGGCAGTGTCCACCCAGTCGGCGCCCCCCACGATGGCCTTCAGCGCCTCCTGGGACTCCCGGTCTGTTTTTTTGGAGAGAATGGCCTTCATCATGGCCATCATCATCTTGTATCTGCCCCTGATGCGAGCGGGGGCATAGCCGCCCCGCAGATAAAAGAGGGGAAGCCCCCCGCAGCGGTTGTCCCCGGCCAGCTTGGCGGGATCGGCCTGGGGGGCCAGACCCACGGCGCAGATCCCCGCCACCTGGAAGCGGCCCATGGCCCCCTTCAGGCCCTGGATCTTCCCGGCGCACAGCCAGCCCAGAAAGAGCACCTGGGTGCTCCCGGGCAGATCGCACTCCTCCAGCCGGTACAGGGGCAGCCCGGTCTGGTGGGAGAGCAGGGTGGCGTACTGGGCGGTGAACCCGGTGTTGCTGGTGTAGACAATGGCGGAAACCTTCATTCTGACTCCTCCCGAATCACATAGCCCACACCCCGTACGGTGTGGATCAGTTTGATGTGGAACGCCTCGTCCAGCTTGGTCCGCAGAAAGCGGATGTATACGTCCACGGTGTTGGTCTCGCCCAGAAAGTCGAACCCCCACACCTGCTCCAGCAGCTCCTCCCGGGAGAGCACCTTCTCCTTGTGTTCCAGCAGGCAGTGGAGCAGGTCGAATTCCCGGCGGGTGAGGGCCACGTCCTTGCCGTCCACCGTCACCTGATGACGTTCCACGTCCATGGACAGAGGCCCCACCGACAGACGGCTGTCCGGCTCGGCCCGGCCGGGACGCTTGCGCAGGGCGGCCCGGATGCGGGCCAACAGCTCCTCGGTGGCGAAGGGCTTGGTCACATAGTCGTCCGCTCCCATGTCCAGCCCGGACACCTTGTCCACCACCGTGTCCCGGGCGGTGAGCATGATGACGGGCACCTGACTCTCCCGCCGCAGACGGCGGAGCACCTCCATGCCGGAGAGGGCCGGCAGCATGATGTCCAGCAGGATCAGGTCGAACCGGCCGGACAGGGCCAGCTCCAGCCCGGTCCGGCCGTCAAAGGCCTTTTCCACCTGATAGCCCTCGTAGTTCAGCTCCAGCTCCACCATGCGGGCCAGCTTTTCTTCGTCCTCCACCAGCAGGATACGCTCCTCCATGGCATGTCACCTCATTGCTTGGATTGCTTTTTGTGGGCGGCCTGCTCGGCCTCGGCCCGCACCCGCTCCATGGCGTCCCCTACGGCGTCGGCGGCGTGGTTGACAGCCTGGCTCACGGCGTTGTCGTCAAAATCCGGCCCGGCAAACCGGTACCGGAACCCACACAGCAGGCCGATCACCAGCAGGGGCAGGGTGATCCAGAAGGCCAGCACCACCAGCAGGATAAAGATAATGAGGGGAATGGAGTCGGTATAGACGCCCCGCCGCCAGATCTCAAACCGGTTTTCCGTCAGGGCGCGGCCGATGTGGGACCAGACGCCGCCCTGCTCCTCCTTCTCCCAGCTCTGGGCCTGAGGCTCCGGGGAGGGGGGTGCGGTCTCCTCCCCCGATTTGGTGGAGTAGTGGGCGCTCTCCCCGCCGTCGGAGCGGATCTTCCCCCGCTGTTCCAGCAGGATCAGGGCGTCCAGCAGGTTGCCCTCCGCCTCCTCCAGCACGGCCTTGGCCTCCTCATAGGACACGTTGGCCCGTTTGCGCAGCCGGTCCACCAATTCCAATGTGATTTCCATGGGCTCACATCCTTTCCGTGGTACCAGTATACCCCACACCCGGTAAAGAAGGGATTGAGCCCTCCTTAAAATTCCATTAAAACCGGCACCATTATACCAGTCCCCGGGTGAGGGTGCAAGCGGCTTTACCGGCGGGGGAAAGCATGATATAATAACTAACATCTACGAGACAAACAGGAAAGGAGTGTGGGTATGGGCTGGAAAAAGCGGCTGCTGACGCTGATGTGCGCGGCCCTGCTGGTGATCGGCCCCGGGCTGATGAGCACCGCCCGGGCGGACAACGTGGCCATCTACCTGCTGGCGGAAAACGACGTCATGGTGGACCTGCCGGTCAACGCCATGCCGGCCTGGATCGGCGGCGTTTTGTACGTACCCTACACGGCCTTTGACTGGACGGTGACCGGGGTGAACCTGGGGGTGAGCTACGGGCAGATCCGGGAGGGAGACGACTACCGGCTCACCCTGTACAGCCTCAACGGTATGCTCACCTTTGATATCAACAAGGGCACCTGCGTGGACCGGGACGGCCAGACCCTGAGTATGCGGGCCATCTCCCGCAACGGCTGGATCTTTGTGCCGGTGGCGTCGGTGTGTGCCTATTTCGGCCTGGGGTACAGCTATACCCCCACCAGTTACGGCACCCTGATCCGCATCACCAACGGCCAGGAGTGGCTGGACAGCACCAAATTCGTCCAGTACGCCGAGAGCTCCATGAAGGAGCGCTACAACCGCTACTTAAATCAGCTCAATCCGGAGAGCCCCCAGCCCTCCGCCCAGACCCCCACTCGGCCCAACACCACTCCGGAGCCCACGGAGACCGCCCAGACCCTCTACCTGTCCTTTTTGTGCGGCGGGGGCGGGGATCTGAACGGGATTCTGGACCAGCTGGAGGAGGCCGGAGTCCGTGCCCTCTTCCTCTTCCGCCCGGAGGATCTGGCGGACAGCGGGGAGACCCTCCGCCGCATGGTGGGCAGCGGCCATCTGGTGGGGCTCAGCGTGACCGGCACCACCCTCTCCCAGGTGGAGGAGGAGCTGGAGACCGGCTCCGCCCTGCTGGCCCGGCTGATCCGGGTCCAGCCCCACGCCGTCTATCTGGAGGCGGCGGGGAACGATGTGGCCGCAGCCCTGGAGGGGGACGGCTGGGCCTGCTGGACCCCCCAGCTCCGGCAGCTGGAGGACAGCCGTACCGCCTATAACCGCAGCTCGGCCCTGCTCAGCGCCCTTGACAGCCGCAGCGGCAGCGTGCGCCTGCTGCTGGACGACGGCGCCGGTACCGCCGACCTGCTGGACCGGCTGCTGCCCCGGCTGGACCAGAAAAACTATCAGGTCCGCCTGCCGGTGGAGACCGTATTTTGAATGCAGAGGGGCGGGCCATAGGTCCGCCCCGTTTTTATATTCTATATTATAAGGTAGTAAGGAGGCCGCCGCCATGCGCAGCGTGTATCTGGACAACGGAGCCACATCCTATCCCAAGGCCCCCGGCGTGGGGGAGGCCATGGCCAATTACATTACCAACATCGGCTGCAACATTGCCCGCGGAGGCTATCAGCAGGCCTATGACGCTGCCGGGCGAGTGCTGGAGATCCGGGAGAAGCTCAATTCCCTGGTCAACGGCCCCGGCTCCCGCAACGTGGTCTTTACCCCCGGCGCCACGGCGGGGCTGAATATGCTGCTCAAGGGTCTGCTCCGGCCGGGAGACAAGGTGCTCACCAGCCCCATGGAGCACAACGCCGTCCTCCGCCCCCTGGAGCAGCTGAAAAAGCGGGGGGTGACGGTGGAACTGCTGCCCTGCACCGACCGGGGGGAGCTCATTCTGGAGGGATTGGCCGATCGGCTGACCCCCGACGTGCGGGCGGTGATTCTCTGCCACGGCTCCAACGTGTCGGGCACCCGCTTCCCCATTGAGCAGGTTGGCCCCCTCTGCCGGGAGCGGGGCATTTTCTTCCTGGCGGACGCCGCCCAGACTCTGGGGGCCATCCCCGTGGATATGACCGCCATGGCCATTGACGGTCTGGCCTTCCCCGGCCACAAGGGGCTGCTGGGCCCCCAGGGCATCGGCGGCCTGGTGATCACCGACGCGCTGGCGAGTGAGCTGGAGCCGCTGCTCTCCGGCGGCACCGGCAGCATGTCCGAGTCTCTGGATATGCCCCCCTTCCTGCCCGACCGGCTGGAGGCGGGCACCCTGAATCTGCCCGGCATCTTCGGCCTGGGGGCCGCCCTGGACTATCTGGAAGGGGAGGGGGAGGCCCTCCGGATCAGAGAGCATAAGCTGGCCGGTCACCTGTGGGCACGGCTCATGGAGCTGGAGGAGGACGGCATCCGGGTGCTGGGCAGCCGGGACCCGTCCAACCGTACCGGCGTGGTGTCCATCGACTTTTTGAAGGCCGACAACGCCGAGATGGCCTTCCGGCTGGAGCAGGAGTACGGCATCCAGACCCGGTGCGGCCTCCACTGTGCCCCCCTGGCCCACCAGACCCTGGGCACCTTCCCCCAGGGGGCGGTCCGCTTCTCCGTGGGCCCCTTCACCACCTTTGAGGAGCTGGATTACGTCCAGGACGCCGTCTATCGCCTTCTCCTGGAGTAAAAGCCGGGCCCATCCCCTGAATCCGCCCCTGTAACATTCGCCCTCTTATTTTACGCTTATGTTACAAAACCGCCGGGGGTGTTGACTCGGCGGGAGGGATGGATTATGATAAGTCCAGACTCGGGAGGAGAGGATGTTCCCTTGCCTCCCGGGCCAAATCTAATAAGGAGGAATTCCGAATGAGAAACCTCAAGCGAGTTCTCAGCCTGGCTCTGGCCGTCATGATGCTGATCGGCATGATGGTTGTCGGCGCCAACGCTGCGGGCTACAACGATTTCACCGATAAGGATGAGATCGTGAACAAGGATGCCGTTTCCATGCTCGTTTCCCTGGGCGTGATCAACGGCATGGAGGACGGTTCTTACTACGCTCCCACCCAGGGCGTGGACCGTGCTATGATGGCGAAGATGATCTCCGTCATCATGAACCTGGGCATTGACAAGGGTGATCTGTACGAGAACACCCCCACCGGCCTGACCGACATCAGCAACAGCTGGGCCAAGGGCCACATCAACTTCTGCTACACCACCGGCATCATCGCCGGCCGTGGCAACAACACCTTCGACCCCAACACCGGCGTGACCGGTACTGAGGCCGCCAAGATGCTGCTGGTCGCCGCTGGTTATGATCCCGCTGTTGAGGGCCTGACCGGTTCTCAGTGGGAGATCAAGACCATCGCTCTGGCTTCCAAGCTGGGCATCTTCCGCAACTACACCAAGCCCGTCACCGACAAGCTGAGCCGTGACGACGCTGCCCTGCTGATCTACAATGCTCTGGACATCGAGATGATCCAGAAGTACGAGGACGGCTATGCTCTGTCCTACGCTGATCACCGCACCATCCTGTCCGCCATGTACGGCGTGTACAAGGTGGAGGGCGTTGTCACCGCCAACGAGTGGGCCATCCTGGACGATGACAGCGATACCGCTCTGAAGACCGGCCTGACCACCATCTACAATGCTGATGGCATCTTCTCCACCACCACCAGCACCTCCGTCAACGACAAGGACAGCAACGTCAAGACCGCTACCTTCGAGGTTTCCACCCCCGTTGATATGCTGGGTAAGACCGTTGTCATGTATGTGAAGAAGGCCACCATCCTGGAGAACTCCACTGTTTATGGTGATGCCATTGTTGCCTCCAGCAACAACGTCATCGAGACTGGCGTCCGCGTCACCGGCGGCACCACCAAGGACGACGACTCCCTGGCTTCCCTGCTGAAGGGCACCGGCCTGTCCGTTGACAAGTACACCGAGTACTATCACAACTACGAGGAAGTCGCCATCGACAACACCGATACCAGTGACGTGATGAACGTGCGCGGCGCTGCTCTGACCGTCATCGACAACGACAACGACGGCTATGTGGACTATGTCCTCTCCCTGCAGAAGGACCTGACCTATGTGTCCGCTGTCAGCACCAAGAACGACACCACCACTCTGTACGGCCTGCCCGGCGACGACGTTGTGGACAACGACGAGATCGTCACCTCCGAGGATCTGGCTAAGGACGACGTGGTTCTGGTTGTCCAGTACGGCGGCCGCACCTATGTTGAGTATCCCAAGACCGTTACCGGCGAGATGGAGCTCTTCAACGCCACCAGCAAGGATCCCTCCAAGAACTACATCAAGGTTGAGGGCGAGAAGTACAACGAGGACGAGCTGAAGGTTCTGAGCGTCAGCAACAAGAACACCATCAAGTTTGTGCTCACCGACTGCGCCACCGCTACCGGCGTGCAGTTTGACGCTACTTACGACTTCTTCCTGGACGACTTCGGCAACATCCTGGCCTATCGTGAGGTCGAGGGCGCTCCCACCCAGTACGCTCTGGCTCTGGATTCCGCCTACTCCATCAACGGCCTGACCACCACCGGTCAGATCAAGCTGCTGCTGGCTGACGGCACCTCCAAGATCTATGACGTCGATATGGATGCTACCGCTTCCAAGTTCGAGGCTATGGCCGATGATAATGACGGTGATACCGCTATCGAGAAGTGGTTTAAGAGCTCTATCAACGACGACAACGCTATGGACGCCGTTCTGAAGTTCATGGGTTCCGACGATATCAGCCAGGTGGGTAAGGGTGACCGCGGTTATGCCGCCGGTAACCTGGTGGCTTACACCATTGACGAGGACACTCAGGAAGTGACCTTCCAGCCTGCTGGTCTGGACCTGGGTACTTGGGTGAATGGTACTTCCACCACTTACAATGTCAATGGGTTCTTTGCTCCTCAGCAGCCCAAGACCACTGCCATTCTGGGCGCTGACCTGGAGAAGGGCGATGTTGACCTCATCTACACCTACGGCGGTAACTACGCTACCGATCACCGCGGCAGCTACGGCATTGACGAGGACACCGTTGTTTACTACTATAACGGCTCCAAGGCCAATGTGGTCAAGGGCTACAGCGCTATGGCCAACCTGATTCCCAAGGCTGGCAGCGGTTCCGGTATTGATCAGGTGAACACTAAGGTATCCGTGGTTGCCTTTGACGACGCCACCGACGTGGCCGAGGTCATTGTGGTTTACACCACTAAGGCTTCCTTCGGCAGCGAGGACTACCTCTTCCTGATGAAGACCTACAACAAGAGCGGCAGCATCTACACCTACACCGCCATCGACGAAGAGGGCAATGTCTTTGAGATCCAGTCCAAGGACGGCTCCTCTGTTGCCAACAGATATGCTGGCGCTCTGGTCACCTACTCCAAGGACGGCGACCTGTATAAGCTGACTCCTGTGACCGATAAGTACTATGCTGGTCAGCCTGCTCCCACCTCCACCGACACCGGCGCTGACCTGGGTATGATCGTGGTCGACCGCACCGACTATGTGAAGGTCTACGACTTCAGCACTGCTGCCGATCTGGATGCCAACGATCCCGAGGCTGTCAACCAGACCGCTCTGCTGGACAACTACTGGGTCCGCTACGCTGATAAGGCTCTGGTCATCGATGTGGACAACACCGATTACGATGCCGATACCGCTGCTGAGACTGAGTTTACCTCCGGTCAGTACGGCTGGGTCGTGTTCGACGAGAGCAAGAAGGCTGTTGTGGCCTTTATCACTGACACCTACAAGATGGAGGCCGATGTGACTCCCGGCGGCAACAATGACGGCCGTGACCTGCTGGCTTCCGTTGTGGTGAACGACGCTACTCAGTATGTGCCCTCTGCCGGCTATTCCACCATTGCCAAGGCTGTTGAGAACGCTGAGACCATCAAGATGAACAGCGACTCTTCTCAGAAATACAAGATTGCCCTGACCGCCAAGAATCTGGGCAATGGCGAGTGCTGGGGCAATGCTGGCCTGTTCGGCAGCAAGACTGCTGCTTTGACCGGCAACGTTACCCAGGGTAATAACGCCCTGTCTGGTACCACCCAGAACTGGGCTAACGCTGGTGTGACCATTGCCGAGGGTAACTACATCGTTATTGAGGTCAACAATAACCTTGTGAGCACCTACTATGCTTACACCTTCGTGAAGTAAGCAATCTCTTACAGCAAAAGCGTCCCCCTTTTCAGGGGGACGCTTTTACTTTTACCTATAAAAAGCCAGATAGGTATATTTGCGGCCGGATTGGTTGGTGTTTTGGTTATCATTTTTATACACGGTAAAACCGCTGGCTGCAAGCTCTATACTGCCCTGACTATAATTTTGGACAGAAAACCCACTGGAGATATCAGACCAGCACCAAACCACAACCGGTTTATGACCCAGATTGATGGTTTTGGTATATGCTCCATCGCCGGTAAACTGTCCCTCAACTGCTTGAGTCTTTTGTTGTACTTCTGTGGCTAATGTCAAAACAGAGCTTTGCTCCGCCTTCTCCCCCAAGGCCTCATCGATCTTCTTCAGGTCTTCATTGAAATCCGTCCTCAGGAAATTGTCCTCCGGGGCCCACTGGTGGAGCCCGTAATTGGATGTGTAAGTTGCCATTATTATCCCTCCTCGGCTATCGCCCGTGGAGGGCTTTTTGTTGCACAGGCATAAAAAAGGACGTGCCCCGGAGGGCACGTCCTTTCCACACTCTCTATTCAGTTGGCGGTACCAAAGATGACGGCGGCTTCGCCGGCGTCGGCGGCATAGGCCCGGATCACCACATCGGCATTGTCCATACCGGGCACATGGGCGGGCAGATTGACAATGCCCTCATAGCACACCGCCTGCTTAACGGCGGGGTCGTAGATCACAAAGAGGGTATTGCTGTTCAGGGTCAGGCTGTACTGGCGGCCGGTCTGGCTGCTGCCCCCCATGGCGGAGACGTCCAGGCCGCTCTCCTGATACAGCGCATAGGCGGTCATGCTGTCGGATGCGTCGGGGAGAGGATAGAGGGCCACGGTATTCCCCTGCCGGGTATAGGCCAGGATGCCGGACAGATCAGCAGCGGCGGCCACTGATTGGCTGGTATTCTCTCCGTTGGAATCCTGGCCGTCGGCGCTGGCGTCATAGACCAGAAGGTTGGTATTGCGGATCACCACGTCCCCCACCTCCAGGCTGACGGCGGAGGCGGACACATAGCCCGCTCCCTCCCGGATCACGCCGGCGGGGTTATTGGCGGCGTTGGGGCCGAAGGAGCCGTTTTTCCCATAGGGAGCACCGGCGGTCAGGTCGGCGGCAGTCAGGGTTTGCAGAGCCACCGGGAACTGCCCCACCGTGCCGTCGGAGAGGAGCAGCTGGGCGGTAACGGAGGGCTGACCGTCGGTCAGGGTACCCGCCATACCCAGCACCATGGCGTAGCCGGAGGAGGGCTCCTCCGGGCGCACAGCCACCACGCTGCCCGACTGGTCCAGGCAGAAAACCCCGTCCGTATCGGGCTGGAGCGCGGCCACGCCGGATACGCCGGTGGCCAGAGGGTAGGTTTCGCCGGAAATGACCGCCTGATCGGCAGACAGGCTGGTAAGGGTGCCCGTTACCTGCCGGGTGGGGTAAATGTGGGCCACGCCGTCGGCCACCGCGCAGGTGACGGTATCGCCTGCTTTTACCTCGCCGTGGAGCACCGCCGTGTCGGCGGAGGAGTACAGATAGTCCACATAGCCTGCGCCGCCGATGGTGTAGGTGGTCATGCCGGAGGTCACAGTCACGTCGGAGAGGGTGTCCACCTGATAGGTGATGACCACAATGTCGGTAATTGCATTTTTCTCCCCGGTGTAGATCTCCACCTGCCGCCCGTTCTCGGTAAACTGGGCCAGAAAGTCCGCGGTGGTCTGGTCGTTGATCCAGCATGCGGTCTGGGTGGAGCTTTCGCCGGAACCGGAGTAGGTCAGGTTGGCCGCAGCGTTGAAGGTGATCTTCTTGCTGTTGGTAATGCGCTCGCTGGAGCCATAGAGGTAGGTATCCTTAAACGAGCAGGCCGAAAGGGTGTCGGCCACCTCCTGGGCGCTGGTGGACAGGGAAAACACGGCGGCGGGGGTGTGGGGGGTGTAATGGACCTTCTCGCCCTTCCACTGCCAGCCGCTGCCGGGACGGCCAAAACCGTCGTAGGCGGTCGTCAGCTCCAGGTCTGGGAAATAGGCCTCGCAGAACTGCTGTATGCCGTCCTTGCTGCCGTTGTAGTCGTGATCGTAATAGCCGTCCACCTTACCCACCACCGGGCGGTTGGTAAAGCTGTCGCTGCGGCCCTGGTAGCGGACCATATCGCAGGTCAGGGCCTGAAAGCACATCAGGGCCGCGTCCTGGCGGCTGATGCTCCGGGTCAGATCCAGGTCCTGAGAGGCCAGACCCAGCTCCGACGCCGCGGAGGCCACATTCAGCATCCAGTCTCCGCCGGTGTAGCCCTCGGCTGCCGGGTCATACCCCAGCGCCACCAGCAGCATTTTGGCAAAGGACGCGCCGGTAAGGGGCTGCTCGGGATAAAAGCGGCCGCTGCCGTCTCCGGCCAGGATGTTGTTCTGGACGCAGTAAGCGATATAGGGGGCAGACCAGCGGCTTGTGGGCACGTCGGAGAAGCGCTGGGTCCCGGCGTAAAGCTGTCCGGCCTCCTCCAGGCCGCCCAGCATGGCGCAGAGGATCTTGGCCGCCTGCTCCCGGGTCAGGGTGGCGTTGGGGCTGAAGGCGTCGCCGCTGCCCTGAAATACCCCCAGGGCAGTCATTACGTCCACCGCCTCGGTGTGGGTGATCTGGTCACCGTCCACAAAATCGCTGCTGGCCGCCGAGGCGGGCAGGGGCAGCAGCCCGGACAGGGTCAGCGCCGACAGGGCCAGCGCCAACCTCCGTTTCCATGTTCGCATGGTGCATTCCTCCT
This sequence comes from Flavonifractor sp. An82, assembly GCF_002159265.1. Classification (GTDB taxonomy): domain Bacteria; phylum Bacillota; class Clostridia; order Oscillospirales; family Oscillospiraceae; genus Flavonifractor. Next base: position 3,519 of record NZ_NFHG01000033.1, on the reverse strand, counting down.
TCAGGGGTCATGGAAAGGAGCAAAATGCTCCTGATTCTCTCTCTTTAATGATACCCCAATTCCCGCCGCCGTCAACATTTTGGGCCGTAATGTAATACAAATGTCAACTGGAGCGGAGCACAGCGGGCCGATGTGGGCAGACGGTGAATTGCCCCAAAGGGGCAAGAGAAGCCACCCTGGGATGTCGGCCCCTACCGGGGAAGGTCGGGCAGCAGGGGCGGCCTTTACGGCCGCCCGCCCGTTTTGCGGCCGTGCAACAAAAGGCCCTCCGCCGGCCACAGCCGAGGAGGGATAATAATGGCAACTTACACATCCAATTATGGGTTCCACCAGTGGGCCCCGGAGGACAATTTCCTGCGGACGGACTTCAATGAGGACCTGAAGAAGATCGATGAGGCTATCAAGGGGGTGGAGACAGACACGGACCAAAAGCTGACGGAAAAAGCGGAGGTGGTATGGGGCAGCTACACGGGTAACAACGGAGAAAATCGTCAAATCTCCCTTGGAAGCAAGCCTAAGCTGGTTTTGTTGTTTTGCCGCGACAAGGAAGCATTGCTGACCTTTGAGGGAAAGCCCTATATCAGTCAGGAAGACAATCAGACCATGCTGGCTGTGACAAGCAATGGGTTTCAAGTGCATTATGGTTTCATCCGCATCGGACTCAATGATGAGGACTACTATCCTGTGACCAATAAACAGGGGGAAGAATATCGTTACCTGGCGATTAAATAAAATTACTTATCAAAATAGAAGAGCCCCCGAACCAAAGGTTCGGGGGCTCTTAGCTGCTTACTGAAGCGATTGAGAATTACTGAATCTCAACGATGTAGGCAGAGTACATAGCGACCTTAGTAGCGCTATCGTAGGTCTTGACCACGATAACATTACCGTCATTCAGAGCGCCGTTAGCAACGGTGGTGCTCATAGAAGTGGTCAGGTCGGCGTCAGTGGCATCCTTAGCCATGTCGCTGTCGATGAACTTACCGGAACGATAAGCATCCACAGCGCTGTCGAAGGTCAGAACAACAGTAGCAGTAGCCTGACCAGCCTGATCGGCAGACAGGGGCAGAGGAGTGGCGTTGGCAACAGCCTTAGAGATGGTGGCATAATCGCCAGCGCTGCGGGTCTTAAAGCCATTGACAGTGGTGGAAGTGATGCGGTCGTTCTGAGTATCGCCGGGGATCACGATGTCGTCATCCTTGTCGGCAATGACCCAGGCGCACTTCACGCGCAGATCCTTGTCGTAGACGATGACAGCCTGCTGGCCGTTCTCGAAGGCGATGGTATCGGCGGTCTCGTCATCCTTATCCACATCAAAGGCGTTGAAGATCACGTCAGCATTGCGGTCAGCCAGCATGGCATCCCAAGCAACAGCCTTAGGAGTGCTGGTGCCATAAGCGTGATAGGTCTCAACCCACTTGGCGTAGGGCACGTACACATAGCCGAAGGCGATGTTGTGGACGGGGTCGCCGCTGCTGTCAAGATCCACATCGTTAACGGTGGTGAGCACCTTATTGCCGTCCACCAGGTACTCGTTCTTGTCGTTATTGCCGCCAAACACGCTGGTGAAGGTGGTCCAGCCCTTGGAGTCGGTGGAGTACTCGTAGACCATGTTGTTGACGCCGTCAGTCATGGTATTGGGAGTCTCGGTCTTCAGGGTGGTGATGGTACCATCCTCCAGGATGACGTTGTACACATTGTAGGTGCTGTACTGGCGGTAGGTATCCAGAACCAGAGCGTAGTGGGTCTCCTTCTCAGCGTCATAGTCGCCATGGACAACGATCACGTTGGCCACGCCGGTCTTGCCGTTGTCATAGGCCTCGGGGTTGTACATGACAACGTCAACCTTGTGGGAGGAGCCGGAGGTAAACTTCTCGGTGTTGTACAGGTTCTCGTAGCCGATAGCCACGTTGGCGTCGCTGCCGTCCCAGAAGAACACCACGGTCTCGTCGTCGATACCGAACTTCACGTCGCTGTTGACATCCACAGCCTTCTCCTGGACATCCTTGTCATTGTCCACATAGGAGTAGACATAGTTGGTGCCGTTGCCGTCCACCTCGAAGTAGGTGTCGCCCTTGCTGATGGCAGCATTCAGGGTAGCAACGTTGGCGGTGTCGTAGTTGGAAGCATCATAGCTGGTGATCAGGGTGGGGCTGGTCTGCTTGCGAGCGGACAGGTTCACGTCGGGCTCGCCCAGGGTGACCTCGTTATCCTCGTTGAAGGAATAGGTGACCAGGACACCGGAAGCGCTGCCGGCAGGACGGTAACCATTGGCCTGATAACGGCCGTCGCTGGTGCCGAAGAAGTTCTTCAGGCTCTCGTCGCCGTTCTTACCGAACAGGTTGTTACGGGTGGCGGTCCAGTTCACGTCATAGGTGCCGGTGGTGCCGTCGGACAGCAGCAGCTCGACCTCAGCGGTCAGAGTCAGGCCGTTGACGGAGAAGGCGGAGTCGGTGATCAGGGCGTAGTTCTTGGCAGCGGCCTCGACTTCCTCGAAGGCGATCACGTTGTCATACTCGTCCAGATAGAAGATGTAGGTGGCGTCAAACTGCACGCCGCCGGGCATCTCGCACTCATCAACCTTGAACTTGGTGGCGCCGGACTTGTTGGTCAGGCCATCCTCATAGTAGTCGGTGCCGTCCACGGTCATGTACTTGTCGGTCACGACCTTGGTGGTGTAGTACTCCATCTCGCCGGTGACGGTCTCGGGCTTCTCAACATAGGTACGGCCACCGTAGGTCACAGCCAGGACGATGTCGTCCTTAGCCACGTCCTCATAGCCCACCACATTGGCAAAGTCCTCGGTGATCATGCCCTTAACGGTCAGGGTCTCCTTGCTGGTGTTGTAGGAGGAGATCTCGGAGAGGGTCTTCTCCAGGGAGAGGACGTACTCCACGTAGCCGTCGTTGTCGTTGTCGATGACGGTCAGGGTAGCACCCTTCACGTTCATGACATCGGCAGTCTTGGTGCTGTCGAGAGCAACTTCCTCGTAGTTGTGGTAGTACTCGGTGTTCTTGTCCACGGACAGGCCGGTGCCCTTCAGCAGGGAAGCCAGGGAGTTGTCGTCACGGGTGGTACCGCCGGTGACCTTGTTGCCGGTGGTGATCACGTTGTTGCCAGCAGCAACAATGGCCTCACCGTAAACGGTGGAGTTCTCCAGGATGGTGGCCTTCTTCACGTACAGGGTAACGGTCTTGCCCAGCATATCAACGGGGGTGGAAACCTCGAAGGTAGCGGTCTTGACGTTGTTGTCCTTGTCGTTGACGGAGGTGCTGGTGGTGGTGGAGAAGATACCATCAGCATTGTAGATGGTGGTCAGGCCTTCCTTCAGAGCGGTGTCGCTGTCGTCGTCCAGCATGGCCCACTCGTTGGCAACCACAACGCCCTCCACCTTGTACACGCCGTACATAGCGGACAGGATGGTGCGGTGATCAGCGTAGGACAGAGCATAGCCGTCCTCGTACTTCTGGATCATCTCGATGTCCAGAGCATTGTAGATCAGCAGGGCAGCGTCGTCAC
>NZ_NFHG01000032.1 GCF_002159265.1 Flavonifractor sp. An82 | reverse complement strand
CTTTTTGTTTTGCTCTCTTTCGCCTCCTACTAAGGTTGCAAACTTTCCTCAATTCCCTGTTGACTTTTTATTTGCAGACTTCGTTGTGAAATAGAAAAAGCCAGCCCGAAGGCTGGCCTGTGGGGGAGCACCTCTCTTTTCTTATTGAGATATATGAAAACGCCGCCCGTAGTCCGTTGGGCGGCGTAATTCTCAATGAATATTTTTATAGAAAAAACCTCGTTCATCCAGTGGCACAGGGTGCTTTGAGATATTTGAGATCGCCGACTAAGATTAGGTATCAAAATTCCGTTTTGGTAGGACAGAACAACTTGCTTTTTGATCTCATCTGGATATTGCTTTGGCATGATAGACCCTTCTTTCGCCTAAATGTCTACCATAATGCTATCATAATAATTCTATTCACAGTTAAAACCGCGACAGAGGTCATTCCTTCTATATTCTATATATTGTGGTTTTCACCACGAACAACATATTTATATATTTCCGCGCGTCTTTGGTTATATATTAATTGATATTGTACCTGTTTCCCATTGTAAATCAGAACAGAAAACTTTTCACCAGACAGAATAGCTGCAATTACAGCACAGTATTGCTCTATATCTTGTCGTGTCAATTCTTGCTTTCTAATTAAAACTGCAATATTCCAACTTTCTTTTTCTATTAAAAATGCCTCTAACCCATAAGCATAAGATGTCTCGACTATTTGAATAACAAGATCATCGTTTGTGGTTTCATGGTATTTTTCCATGACTGGAAGACAATCAATGTGGTCTATATGAATCAATGTGTATGCTGTTTTATGCATATACAATAGAGTATCAAGAGTAGTCAATACCATTTCTAATTCTTGCCGCCCAATATATTTTGTAATACTGTTTTTTTCTCCGTAATATATTTCAATTTTTCCATCAGTAGTACATGCATAACTTCCATGATTTGCGATATTTCTCCATTGAGAAACCGTAATATCAAAAAATAAAGTTCTATATAAATCTTTGAACAACCCGCTACGCGATGTCAGACAATCGACTATGACGCCCAATTTTTTCTTAACTACTGGCCTATTGTGAGATACACAGTATACAGAGTCCAAGAACTCCAAGAATGGCTTTAGTGAGTTCTCAATACCATCTCCGATTAACTGAAACGCAGATTTTGCAAATAAATCCAGTCTATCTGGGAGTGTATCAATTCTATTTGTCCATATAATTTGGGCTCTACTTGCAAATCCACGAGCAATAGCTGGGTAACAATCTTTAAAAAGCCGTATACTTTCCGAATAGTTCTGCTTTAAAGCACTATCATACAATTGAAGAATCAAAGAGAGCCCGTCTTCAAACAATGTCCCTTCAAATAGTGTCTTGAATTTTGTATAGTCGTAATACAACAACCCAAAGTCAATAGCCTTACGCAATTTAGCTTTATTGGTTACATATTTCTCAAATACATTAAATACATCATCACGAGTATAATTATCAACGGAACGCAGTTCCTCGTTCAAATGTTCAATAAAAGCTAAATACTCTGACACTTAAATCACCTACATTTTACATAGAACGATATGATAGATAATTATAATGTAGAATTTCCTTGAAAGCAATCGTGGGTAGTCTGAGGAACTCTCATGCTATTTTACATTTTATCAGATAATGCTATAAACCCACACCAATGTTGTCCTTCTTTGTTTTATAAAAACCTCTTGCTCGCTGCATTAAAACCATTGATATGACTGGATTTTTCCAAGTCCTATAATTACACTCGGACCAAAAACCGCCTCAAAACATCAGTTTTGAGGCGGTTTTCATGACTTTTCAAACGATAATTTGTTTAACGTTCTGCACAAATATGGTCTCAAATGTGGTCAACACACTTTTGGGGATTTGTTTTGAATTTTCGTTGTAGACATAGTTTTTGGTCCGTCTCCGCCACGATTCGTTACGAAAAGAGGCAAAGGTAAACTGCACAATTTTTCAAATATGGGGTCATGACCACCCCTTTTCGACTACCGCGCACGGCCGCAATCTTATCTTTGAATCTTGCGTCGCAAAATCTGATAGGCTTGGCTGCACTTTCCCGGCCTTGTCCCTCTCGGCGAGGCCGTGTATAATGGCAGTGGAAAACAGTGAAAGAAACGAGTAAGGAGCAGTGCCATGCGGATCCTTATGCTGGGCAACAGCTTTATCTCCACCAATAATATGCCTCAGATGCTCTCTGAGCTGACCGGGGCGGAGGTGGTCCACCACACCCGGGGCGGGGCGCGGCTGTCGGAACAGCTGAACCTCAGCACCAGGCTGGGCAGTCAGACCCAGGCGGCGCTCCAAACGGAGAAGTGGGACTATGTGGTGCTCCAGGAGATGAGCCACGGCCCCATCACCGCCCCCAAGAGCTTCTTTTCCAGTGTGGAGGGGCTTTGCCGGCAGATCCGGGCAAACGGAGCGGTCCCCATTTTGTTTGCTACCTGGGCCTATCAGAGGGGCGGAGCCAAGCTGACGGGCAAGGGCTGGGACTACGACGAGATGGCCCGAACGCTGTCCGAGGCCTACCACAGGGCGGCACAGGAAAATAACACCCTGATCGCCGACGTGGGCCGACGGTTTTATGAGTTGTCCGACGCCCAGAATCTCTACGCCGCCGACGGCGTCCACCCCAATGAGCTGGGCTCCCGCATCGCGGCGGAAACCATTGCGGCAGTGATCCGGCAGAGGGAGGAGGGCTTGCGATGACGGCAGAGACAAAACCCCGCCGCAAAAAGTGGAAGATCGCCGTCGGTATTTTGCTGGCGGTCCTGATTCTGCTGGCGGGCGGCTTTTTCTGGTACGTGTCCGACTACTACCGAGCGGAGGACGTGGCCCTGGAGGTACTGGCCAGCGGAGAGCATCTGGAGGTTCGGGATGATCTGACCATCCTCTCCCCATCCTATCCCACGGACACCGCGATCATCTTCTACCCCGGGGCCAAGGTGGAGGCCTCCGCCTATCTGCCCCTGCTGAACCAACTCCGGCAGACCGGCCTCACCTGCATTCTGGTGGAGATGCCCTTCCACCTGGCTATTTTCGACGTGAACGCAGCGGAAGATGTGATGGCCCAGTTTCCGGACATTCGGCACTGGTACATCGCCGGTCACTCCATGGGCGGGGCCATGGCCTCCCAGTTCGCTTCCGAGCACCCGGACGAGGTAGACGGCCTTATTTTGCTGGGAGCCTACCTCTACGGCGACTATCCGCCCGCCGACACCCTCACCGTCTATGGCTCTCTGAACCAGAGTGTGGAGGACAAGATCGACTACACAGAGAACGTGGTGGAAATTGAGGGCGGCAATCACGCCCAGTTCGGTAACTACGGACCTCAGGAGGGGGACCTGCCCGCCGCTATCTCGGCGGAGGAACAACAGGCCTAAACGGTGGAGGCCATCTCGGATTTCATCGCCCAGCGACAGGAGTGAAAGAGCTGTTTTCGGATAGGAGAGTGAGCTCATGACGATATCACCCTTGGTGATAAGTTCGACTCTGACAGTTTATATGCGGAGGAAGATATAAAATGGCGATTTTTTATTTCTCGGACGTATTGAGAAAAGTAGGACTGGATCCCTCAAAAGTCAAATTGATTCGTCATGCACTGACAGATCGTGGATTTCGAGAGTGTTATAAAGCAAATGTGGTATATGAATATACCTGTCATCAGAAATCTGGATTCAGCAAAGGGTACGATTATTGGGTGACCTTTATAAGCGACCAGGGGACTCTCTGTAAGCTGGATTCCTGCTATAAAGTAGGTGCTGCTGTTCCGGATACGCCCGATATGATCCCGAAGGGTGTCCCGGAAATCGAGGCCAGAGAATTCCAGGGCGAGAACGCATATTTTCATCTCGAACCCCTCGATTTGCTGAAAGAATATGAGGGCAGACTGATCATCGATTGGGGGAAGTCTGCGCGCATGTGGCATCAGAAGGGAACGACCGAAAAGCCTGTTGTGGCAATTCAGGCAGATGAAAAGAAAGTCTTTTCCGGCTTTGAAAATCTGATTCTTACATATGATGAACTGAAGGAAATCGTTGAAAATTCAACCGTTTATGAGGCGTGGCACACAGCGCTGTCCTCCGTCAACGCCATTTATCTCATCGTTGACCGGGAGACGGGAAAACAGTATGTGGGATCGGCTTATGGAAAAGATGGACTGCTGGGGCGGTGGGCCTGCTATGTGGATTCCCTGCACGGCAATAATAAGCTGATGAAAGAACTGATTTGCGCCTACCCCGAACGTTACCACGATTTCCAGTTCTCCATTTTGCAGATATTGCCCAAAACTGTGACAGATGATGAGGTCATCAGGACAGAGAGCCTATATAAAAAGAAATTGCTCACGATTCCTTTTGGAATGAACGACAATTGAATATTGGGAGATGCGTCTATGACAGAAGATTTGTTTTTAGACTGGGTGATCAAATTGCTGGAGCAAATCGAGACCTCGGATGAAAAGAAGCGTTGGTGCCGCCGTTATTCCGTGTATTCCCGTAGTCCTGGGCAGGAAACACTCTCTCGCGATTTGCATGATTTTGTAGACAGAACCTACCAGGTGGGATTGGTGATCCAGAATTATCACGAGGTGATCCAAAAATGGGGCCTCGAGGAGCGGAATATCGCGATTGCCCCTCCGGGATGGCTGGAGACGCAGCCCTATTTGTGTGTATTGGCCTGTATCGCATGGCATTTCCGCAGAGACCATTTTTGCGAGGGTTCCCTGATCAGTCAAAGCATCGCAGAAGGAGTCCTTTTGCGCCTGTTTCGTCGGCTCAAAGCGCTCTGTCCTACAGCGGCTCCCGCCGTTACACTGCAAGAACTCTGTTGTGACGGCTGTCGTGCTGTTCCGGAGGTGCCAGGAGTCTATTGGGTACTGGCTCCTGAGGGAATGCCAATCCGTTTCTCGGAACAGGAGTACCGCCCTAAGGCGAAAATCTATCCTGCGAAAAAGCTTCAGGAGAAATATGAGGGATGTGCCGACCAAAGTATCCTGTATATTGGAAAAGCGGAAGGAAAGCGTGGCCTGCGGCAGAGGCTAAAACAGTACATGGACTATGGACGGGGAAATGGAAATATCCATGCGGGCGGACGGGCCGTCTGGCAGATTTCGGACTGCGGACTTTTGCTACTTGCTTACGAAGCCTGCGAAAACGCAGGAGAAAGGGAACGACAATTGCTACAGGAATACCGAGAGAAAAACGGCTCCTATCCACTGGCCAACTGGCGGGGTTGAGAGAGGAAAAGTAAGAAGTGACCTTGAGAAAAGAGGTTGGTATCACAATGTGATACCAACCTCTTTTGAGCATTCGGAAGCCTTGATATGCCTTTCAAAACCCCGACAGGTCTACGCCCAGGAGAACGAGGGCGATGCAAGCCAAGATCCAAGGCAGGAAGATGACCGGAAACAGGAGCAGCCCCTTGTGGTTTTCATAGTGGTACTCCTCGCAGGAGAACAGCTTGTCAGGATCATCGACATAATAGAGATACAGGTACAGGGGCGGCGTTGCCGGGTGCTTGAAATGGGCAACATACTGCCGCTCTTCGTCTGCGACCGTGTATCGATAGACGGCGCGCCAGTTGTAGCGGGATACCTCGCCAGAGGGGTGCTTGTCCACCAGAGACGCTTTGATGATGTGGTCCCTGCTCTTTGCGATGTCCCGTTTTCGCTCCCAGCTGACGCCGTGGGAGACCTTTTTGTAGAGCGGCACCGCGACGGCATAGCCACCGATCAGAATTGCAAATACGACCGCCCATTTGAGCCAGTTGACGGGATCGTCGGTAAACATCGTGATGAGAGCCTCTTGGATACTCAATTTCAGCACCTCCATGGCAATTGCCGGTACTTCTTTTATCCATCATACGATATTTGGCGGCGCTCCGCAAGGCAGAACGATACTTTTGATGATGCATTATAAAATTTGATAAGATAGGCAAGCCGTCTTTTTACGTCGCCTGCCCCAGCATCTCCTGTATCATCTCATACCACTTTGCCGCTGTGTGTCTGGACACCCCGGCGCCTTTGGCGATGGCCCGGTAACTGGTCACGTCAGGATGGAACTTCATATACGTCCCAAATTACAAACCTCCGCACAAATCACTTGCCACAGCGCGCAAGCAGTTGTATAATTTCTATTGAAAAGTAGTATGATAAATCCGAAAAGTTTTCAGTGAGGTGTGGCGCTATGGAGATCAAACGGGACCGCTATCTGAACAAGCTCATATCCTTCATGTGGGATGGACAGGTGAAGGTCATCACCGGCATCCGCCGTTGCGGGAAGTCCTATCTCCTCCGCAATCTGTTCCGCACTTATCTGTTAGGGGAGGGCGTTCCGGCAGATCATATTCTCTCCTTTGAGTTGGATCTGACCCGTGATATCCGATACCGAAACCCGCTGGAGCTTGCAAATCGTGTCCGGGAGATCGTTGAAAATCAGAGGGGGCAATTCTATCTTTTTGTAGACGAGATCCAGATGTCGGACGAAGTGCCGAATCCCTATAACCCGGACGGGAAGAAGATCACCTTCTACGATACGCTCAACGATTTGAAGTCCCTGTCCAATCTGGACATCTATGTGACCGGAAGCAACTCCCGGATGCTCTCCTCAGACATCCTCACCGAGTTCCGGGGGCGCAGCGACGAGATCCGGGTGCATCCGCTCAGCTTTGCGGAGTATTACTCCGCTGTGGGCGGGGACAAGGAGGACGCATTTGAAAATTACGCCTTCTACGGCGGGATGCCGCTGATCCTGTCCCGCCCCACTGACGCGGCGAAAATGCAGTACCTGAGTTCTCTCTTCTCTGAAGTTTATTTGAAAGACATTGTAGAGCGCAAGAAGGTCAAACGGGAGGATGTACTCTCGGATATTCTGGACCTGCTCTGCTCCTCAGTGGGGTCGCTGACCAACCCCACCAGGGTGGCGGACACCATCAACTCCAAGCAGAAACGGAGCGGCGAGAATACGGTTTCCCCCAACACTGTGAAAGCGTATATGGATCACTTGGCGGACGCGTTCCTTTTTACTGAGTGCAAGCGCTGGGATGTCAAGGGGAAAAACTATTTCGATTACCCTAACAAATATTACTGTGAGGACATCGGGCTGCGGAATGCCCGCATCGGCTTCCGCCAACAGGAGATGACCCACATTATGGAGAACATCATTTTCAATGAGCTGATGGTGCGGGAGTGCGCAGTGGACATTGGGATCGTGTACAGCAATGAGCGAAACGCCAAAGGAAAACTGACCCCGGTAGCACGGGAGATCGACTTCATTGCTGCTTCCGGCGGAAAAAAGACTTATATCCAGTCCGCCTACGCTCTTGGGACGGAGGAAAAGTCTGTCACGGAAAACAAACCGCTCTCCCTGACGGGGGACTCTTTTCCGAAGATCATCGTCCGGCACGACATCCGGAAACGGTGGTACGATGACAACGGCGTTCTGAATATTGGGATCTTGGACTTCCTGCTGGACGATACATTGGTCTGAGCAGCGGATCATCTGGATCACAGGAAGAGGCTGGTATCAAAGTGTGATGCCAGCCTCTTCCACATTTTACGCCGCCCGCCCCAACATCTCCCGCATCATCTCATACCACTTCGCCGCCGTATGCCTCGTCACCCCGGCGCCTCTGGCGATGGCCCGGTAGTTGGTCACGTCGGGGTGGAATTTCATATACGTCCAAATTTTCTTCTGCGTCTTGGTGAGCTTATCCGGCGGAATGATGCCCCGTGCCCGGTCCCGCAGGGCCTGCCGCTCCGCGTTCATCTGCTGGATCAGCACCTTCAGCTTCGCCTCGCACGCCTCCCGGGTGTGGGCGTAGACGCATTTGGAATGCTTGGTGCCGTCCGGCCAGGTGGGGGAGTAGCGGCCCTCGAACAGGTGGCCATTGATCTGGGTGATGCATCCGGAGCCCGACTTTCGCTTTCGCCCCAGTACCGGCTGGAAATCTTCGACTGAACCCTGCTCTGCCTGAGCAGGATTCTCCAACACCTCGTTGCCCAGTCCCCGGTCGATTTTCGCCGCCGCCTCGCTCTGCATGTCCCCGGTGACGTGGGTGTAGATGTCCAGGGTGGTGGCGGCCGACACATGGCCCAGCATGGCGGAGAGGGTCTTCACATCCATGCCGCTCTCCAGGGACAAGGTGGCAAAAGTGTGCCGTAAATCGTGAAATCTGATCCTCTTACACCCGGCCCGCTCCAGAATGATCTGGAGCCGCCGGCGCACCGCGCCCGGCGTCATGGGCATGTCCTCCTTGACCGGCGAGGGGAACATCCATCGGGAGTCCACCGCCTCCCGATACGCCCGCAGCACCTCCACCACGCCGGGCGGCAGGACCAGCCTGCGGATGGAGGCGCGGGTCTTCGGGACGCTCACCTGGAGCTGTCCCTTCACCTCGTAGACCTGCTTGTTCACGGTCAGGATCCCAGTCTTGAAGTCCAGGTCGTCCCACTGGAGGGCCAGCAGTTCGCCCCGCCGCAGGCCGGTGCATAGATCCAGGAGAAACAGCTCGAAATAACTTTCTGCCTGGGCCTGGATGAGGAACCGCTGGAGCTCCTCCCGGCCAAGGACCTGCATCTCCCGGCCCCGCTTGGGCGGCAGCTTGCAGCCCACCGCCGGGTTGGTGCGGATCAGCTCCTCCTGCACCGCCTTCTCCAGTGCGGACCGGCAGGCGGCGTGGAGGCCGCGCACCATGGAGTCGGACAGGCCCTTGCCGAACTGCTCTGTGCGGATGAGCCGCCCGCCCGTTTTCATCCGGGCATAGAACTGCTGGAGGTCCTTCTGGGCCAGCTGGTTCAGGGGGATCTTCCCCAGCTCCGGGATGATGTGCTGATAGATTTTTGCCTCGTAGTTGGCCTGGGTGGTGGGGCGGATCTGGGGCTTCACATAGTTCTGGTACCAGAAGTCCAGCCACTCCCCGAAGGGCATCTCCGGCCGGACCTTCTCCGTCCTGGGGCCGGTCACCGTCTCCCGGAGCTGTTTCAGCTTTTCCTGACACTCCCGTTTCGTCTTGGCCAGGACGTTTTTCGTTCTGGGCAGGCCCTTCTCGTCATAGCCGATGACCACCCGGCCCTCCCAGCGGCCGTCGTTCCGCTGGCGGACGGAGCCCTCGCCCTTTTTACGCCGCTTACCCATGGCGGGCACCTCCCTCCGGCCTGTCTCTTTGCCACGGTTTCAGGTCTTCCCCCAGGAGATCTTCCAGGAAACCGCCCACGATGTGGCTGGCCTCCTGCTGCATGTCCGGCGTCACGTGGGTGTAGGTGTCCAGGGTGAAGCTGGCGTTGGTGTGGCCCAGGATACCGGACAGGGTCTTGGCGTCCACGCCGCTGGTGAGGGCGTGGGTGGCAAAAGTGTGCCTTAAATCGTGGAATCGGATCGCAGGCAGCCCCGCCTCTCTTAAGATTCGCTTCATCCAGTAGTAGGCGGCACTGGGGCGTACCGGCTTCTCCGGAGCCAGAGGTTCCGGGAAGATCCACTGACTGACGGCGTGCTTTTTCCGCTCCTTCAGCCGCTGGACGGTGCTGGGCGGCAGACGAATGGTCCGCCGGCCCTGGCTGGTCTTCGTCTCGCCGATCTCCAGCTCTCCGGCCTTGGGGACATTCACGGACCGAAGAATCTTCAGCGTCCCGGCCTTCTCATCGAAGTCCTGCCACATGAGGCCGCAGATCTCGCCCCGGCGCAGGCCGGTGGTCAGCTCCGTGTAGAAGAAATCCCGCCAGATCTCGTTGCGCTCCACTGCAGCCAGAAATGTCTCCATCTGCTCCTTCGTGAGGATCTGCTTGGGACGATGGTTGGCCTTGGGCACCGCAGCTCCATCGGTGGGGTTCCGGGCGATCACATGGGCCGCCTCCGCGTCCTTCAGGCACCGGTGGAGCATGGCGTGGATGCGGAGCACCATGGTGTCCGACAGCTCATGCCCGTGTTCCGGGTGCTCGCGGACACGGCCCTCGTGTTTCAGTTTTCGGTACAGCTTCTGGATGTCCATGCGGGTCACCCGGGAGACAATCTTGTTTCCCAGATAGGGCTTGATGTAGCACCGGATGAACTGCTCATAACTCCGCAGGGTGTTGGGCCGCAGGGTGGCCGCGCCGTAGTCCTCCATCCACCGATCCAGCCACTCGCCCAGGGTCATGCGGCTGTCTTCGGTGAGCTCCACGTCCTGAAAGGCATCCAGGTCCCGGTGGAGCTTGTCCAGCAGTTCCTTCTGGGTTTTGGCCAGGACATACCGGAAGATGGGCTCGCCGTTTTGCTTGTGGCCCACCACGATGCGGCCCTCCCAGCGGCCGTCCTCCCGCTTTCGGACCATGCCGTCGCCGGACGGCCTGCGTTTTGCCATAGGCTATTCCTCCTTATTTGGGTCGAGCAGACTGCCATCATCCTCGTCCAGGGCCTCCAGGATCATGCGAACCCCCAGGCGGAATCCCAGGATGAAGTTCTCCAGGGCCATGGTGCTGCCGATCTCGTTTTCCGCGTTGATGAGCCGGAGCAGCAGCGTTTTTTCTTTGCCCTCCAGCAGAGCGGTGAGTTTCTCCTCGCACTCCGCCGACTGTTCCATGGCCTTTTTCAGGGCAGTCCCCGATTTGACGATTTGATCGTTGGGGGTGATATTTCCAAAGTATAGATTTTCCAGTGTGTCTCGCATGTGTGCCGCCTCCTTTGTCAGCAACACACAATACCCGAACTTCCGCCCAATAGCCACCCCAAACTTCAACTATTTTCAGAAAGTTATCATCTGCGGGCAGGATTTTATCTTTGTATTGCGGTCCAGATTTTGATATGCCTGCCATAGAAAAACCGCCTGCATCTCTGCAGACGGTTCCGGTGACAAATCGTTTCTCCCTATGGAGAAGATTGTCTCTATTCGTTTGTTTCGTCGTCCTGCACATCTCCAAAGAGGATGCGAAGATAATCCCGGCGGCCGTAGAGCACACGATCCACATAGACATCGTTGTCAAGAACTCGGTAAAAAGTGAGGTAACTGCCGGTCACCAGGAAACGATAGTCACTCTCGACATCGGCAATCGAGGACAGGGACGCGCCAATCAGACTGTGCTCCCGCAATCTGCGGAGGTCCTTTGTGATGTTCCGTACCGTGGAGATCGCCGCGCTGGGATTTTCCAAATTCTTTGCGATATAGGACTTGATCCCGGCCAAATCAGCCTGCACCTCGTCGGATAAATGCAGGTTATTCATCTGCGATTCCGAGATGTTTTTCTACGGCCTCCAGCGTCAACCAGCCCTTTTCCTCCCCGGACTTGCGGCCCTTGGCCAGCTCGTTCATCAGCCGGAGGGTGGCCTGTGTCCGCTCATAGTCCTGCATGTCCACGATGGCGTAGCGGCCCCGGCCATTCTTCGTCAGAAAAACCGGTGCGCCCACTGCCACGTCACGCAGGACCTCCGTGTAATTACGCAGATCGGAGATGGGTTTGATGTTCGGCATGGTATTCAGCCCCTTTCTTGCCCTTAGTATACCTCGATCCGCTGTAAAATTCAACGGCATTTTTTACTGCGATTTCGTTGGTGATTGCTACCACCCCATGGTCATGCCGCCCATATCCTGCCGGGGAGCTTCCTCATGGTCATCCGGCTTGTGACCCATGGCGATCTTCTTTTTCTGGATTTTCCGCCGCAGCTTTCGGTCCACCCGCTGTCCCACCGGGGCGGCGGGCGGCACCGAGTTGTCACGAAAGATCTGACTCAGATGGTGGAGCAGTCGGGTGGCCGCCAGGAACACATTGGGCCTGCGCACCTGATCGAAGTGCTCCAGAAAGAAGTCGGCGTACTCATTTCCCTGTTCCGCCGATTCATAGAAATACGCCCAGGCCCGCTCCCGGTCCTGTTTGACATTCTGTCCGGTGAGGTACAGCTTTCCAAGAGCGTACTGGGCGTACTGGTTTCCGTGTTCGGCGGAGTCGGTGAGATAGGCCACCGCCTTTCGCACGTCTTTCGGGACATCTTTCCCCTCCAGATACAGCTTTCCCAGGCGGTAGGCGGCCCAGGAGTTCTCCTGCGCCGCCGCTTTTTCATACCAGGATACCGCCTCGTCCATTCGGTTCTGACTTTGCAGAAGTTTTCCCAGCGCGTACTGAGCGAAGTCATATCCCGCATCAGCTGCCCGCCGGAACCACAGTTCTGCCCGCTCGTCATCGGGGAGAACACCCTGCCCGTCCCGCCAGCACTTGCCCAGCTGATAGGCGGCCAGGGTGAAACCTCTCTGCCAGAGCTGCTCCAGCACCCGCACCTGCTCCGCTTTTTCCTCCTCTGGATTTTCGTACTCCTCCAGCACTTCCTTGGCGCTCTGGTAGATTTCGGCCATCTGCCAGTCGGAGTCCCAGGCGAAGTACACCGCATCCTGGTCCTCATCCACTTCGTCTCTCATGCGGGCATCCTCGAAGGTAAACGTCCCCAGCCGGAGCCGCTCCGCCTCCCGGATGACCATGTTCTTGATGGCTTTGAACTCCTTCTGCTGGGAGAGGGGCAGGTGTTCTCTGGGGGAGTCTTTGTAGTAACGCTCCAGCTCGTCCCGAAGCTGATTCCACTGTTCGTAGCACTCCGCCACCTCGGGAACTTTGGCCAGTTCGTCCACGATGGCGTCCACCTGCGCCTTTGCCGGCTTTTTCAGGTAGCCGTAGACCTTTTTGCCCTTGTGCCCCTCCAGCATTCCGGCCAGCGTCTCCATCTGCTCTGCGATGACTGGACTATGGCACAGACCTGTCTCCATCTCCCGGATGAGCCGCCCCATGGCCTCTATCGCCGCGTCCCGCACTTGGCTGTAGGACAGATCTTTTTTCTGGTAGAGCGACAGCAGCTCGTCTCGGAAGATCTCATTGGACAGTTGGGAGCGCATGTTCTCGATACCCTTTTCCGTTAGAAATCCCTGCTTGGGGTCCGCTGACCAGACCATCATGTGGATGTGGGGATGGTGTTTCTCATCGTGGAAGGCGGTACACCATCGGAAGCTACTTGGCGGAATTTTCATCGCTGTTGCCAATTCTGTCTGGTGGGCCAGCAATAACTTCCGCCAGCTCTCGCTGTTCTCGTAGCCCAGCCGGTGGGCATCTTCCCGTTTTAGGGAGTAGACGAAGGTCCACACCGGCCCGGTGTGCCCGTTGATCTCCTCCATGGTTTTCTCCAGATCGGCGGGACCATCGGCGGAGAACAGGCCGTGGGAGCGGGGACGCTGGGCCATATATTCCAGGTAGCCGCCGCCGTCATGGGAGGGGGGCGGAGCCTCGATCAGCTCCACACCCTCCCGGGTGGCGATGTATTCGGCGTAGTGACCGCCGCCGTTTCCCGGCTTGATGTAGCCCGATTTCTGGATCAACCCCGGCATCACTCAGCCTCCTTTTGGTAACGAACAGTGTCTTCGAAGCTGATCTCGCCGTTGGTCTCCTTAACCTCTTTGACACACCGCACCCGGGCCTTTCGCAGCTCATCCGGGTCGATCTCTATGTCGGCAGCCAGGATATTCCCCATGAGGTTTTGATCCACCGACAGCTTGAACAGCAGGTGTCCCATCCGTTTGCCCAGTGCCCCCAGCTTGCCCTCCAGCACATCGGCCAGGACCCGGGGCAGGTATTCGTCGGCGTGCTCGGCATCCAGATAACCGGAGTAGAAACGGATGGCCTTTTCGATAAATTCATTTCTGGTGGAGCAATTATCTTGCTGGTAGCGCGATTCCACTTCGGTCCAGGCGGATTCACTGAGCCAGACAGAATGTTTCTTATTTTCCTTTTTCAAATTCAAAATCCTTTCCTCATTGCATCAGCGCCGCCCGAAAGCCTGTCACAGCGGGGATTCAGGCGGCTTTTGAGAAAAACAGCGCCAATCTCAAATCGGGTTGGTCGGAACAGCGCCAATTCCAACCCCTGAAACCGCCCGCACTGCGGGCGGTTGTGACCGCCCAGGCGCAACAAAAGCGCCAGGACTTTCTCCTGCTCTTCGTCTCCCCGTGGCCCTCGTCCTGAAGCCTGGCCCGAAATTGGGCCAAATCCGCCTTGAAAGCCCCAGGTGGGGCAGGGACTCTGCCCTGCCCCGAAGGAGGGCACACAGCGCCTCACAGGCCGCTACACGGGGAGAGTTGCTTGTTGCAGGGAACGGCGTGCTGCGGCAGAAAGATTCGGCAGTATTCCTCCGGGCCGGACACCAGATGCCGGTACATCATCTCGCCGCACTGAAACATCTGGAACACCGCATTTCGATAGCAGGCCTTGATCTCCTCACGGCACTCTCTCGCAAAGATTCTTTGTTCATCTGTCAGAGTTCCACGGCTCTCATCGCAGAGGAACAGGGCCACCCCGTCTTCGTCGATAGACTCCTCGTGCGTACGGTTCCACCGGTTGACAATGTACCGCCGCATGTCTATGGCGCGCCGTGCTGACAGAGACGGATCCTGCTCGATCAGGCAGTCGATCATCTGCATCAGCATCCGGATGCACACTCCTTTCTCTCCAGCGCCGCCATGCGCTGTTCCGCTCTCTGTCGTTCCAGCGCCAGGTCAGCTGCATGGAGCTGCCGCGCATAGAACTGTTCGATGGACATTTGGATGGGCAGGATGTAGTAACGCAGACAGCCGTTGAGGGTGCGGCCGTCCCGGGTGGTGACGGTGGTGCGCTCCGTCCGGATCAGCCCCCGGTCCTCCAGCTCGGTCACATACTTGCGCACTGTGTTGACGCTCATCCCCACCGCCTCTCCGATGGTCCGGTAGCTGGCCACGCACTGGTAGGTCCTCCGGTCCTCCCGGTGGAGGAGAAATCCGTAGACCGCGATCGCCCCGGCGGACAGTCCCAGAGAGAAGATCTCGTTGGGGAGGGGGAAGTAGTTCTTGATGGGATCCCGCTTGGGCCAGTGCTGTTTTCTCATTTGGCACCTCCCGACTGTCCCTCCGCCCACTGAATGAACTTCTCTTTCGGAACTACCATACGGCTCCCCACCCGCAGCGTGGGGAAGCCGGGGTCATTGAGCAACTCGTAGGCGGTGGAGATGGACACGCCCAGCACCTGCGCCACCATCCTGGCGTTGAGGAACAGGGGCAGGTCGTCGTAGGATTTGTAGACAGACAGTTTCAATGTTTAGTACCTCCGGTGTTTCAAATTCAGAGAAAAAATTCTTGCGTTTCGGAGGTCTCTCTGTTAAACTGGGACACAGATCAGGCTGTGTTTTCCGAAACGCGGCAGGCCGCTGAACTGTTGCAGCAGTTCGGCGGCTTTTTTTGCAGGAGCTGTCTTTTTAGATCTGTCTGGCCATGCACCATACCCGTTCCTGCCCTGCGGCCTTGTTTGACCAACACAGCGTTTTCTTCCCCTTGGTACGCTCAATTGTCGGTGCTCTGCGACAACGTCCTGGCGCTGCTTCTCTGGGGAGTATCGTCTCTGGTGATGGGTATTCGGTTTTCAAGGTGCCGTTCCGAATGTTTGGGACCAATTCCCCGTTGACAATCGGATTTGCGGATGTTAGACTATTGTAAGATTATTTTGACAGTTCCCTGCGAGAGTATTGTAGCATGTGAACCTACCCCCTTGTCAAGACTATTTTATAAATTTTTTACGATTGTCTATTTGGGAGGGCGCCGATATGTGGTATGCCAAGATGTACTTCTCTGAGAAAAAAGAGGTTTTCCAATTTGATAGCCATGGGGTCCAGGGCGTTCCCTCGACCTACAAGGAATTCCCGTTCCTGGAGAGCCTGCTGTCTTTTCTGGAAACCGACTGTAAGGAGCTGGATCCTCTGCTGCAGCGGGCTTATGAGGACTGGTCCCTCCTGATCGACCGGGATGATAGAGATGCTGGGGTCCGTACCTTGATGGATCTGGGTGACCTTGGGAGCCGGCACATCTACCTGCATCTTCTGTATGTGCGCTGGTTTGAGCGGTTTGGGCGCATGGGGATCACCCAGGACCGGGGGAGCAGGGAGGATCAGGAGATGCTGGAGGAGCTGCAGGGCCTCCCGGAACAGCTCCCGCTTTATCAGCAGCAGGTACAGCGTTTCTTTGATCTCGTTTTGGATGTGGACAAGGCGGGGAGGGATCCTCAGCAGCAGGCATCGGCCCACTATCTCTATGATGCCCCCAAGGACCCGTCTCTGTTCTCCTTCCGGCCCATACCCCTCAGCTTTGAACCGGTGGAGCTGGGCCGGTGCTCGCCGGTCCTGTATCCCCTCCACATTTCGGACATGATCGACTACTCCCTGCGCAGCTGTGTGGAGCGCGGGATCACCGTCCGGCGGTGCAAAAACTGCGGACGCTGGTTCCCCCAGACCGGCCGGGTCAGCGCGGAGTACTGTGAGCGCCCGGTGCCCTCCGGCCAGCAGACCTGCCGGGAGGCCGGGGCCTTCCAGCAGTGGACAAAGAAGCAGTCTGACGATCCGGTGTTCAAGGCCTACCGCAAGGAGTACAAGAAGCGCTTTGCCTGGATCAAGGCCGGCCGTATCACCGACGAGCAGTTCTACGCCTGGAGCGAACAGGCCAGAGAGATGAAAAAGAAATGCGACCGGGAAGTCATCACCCTGGAGGAATATGTGGAGTGGCTGAAGAACTCCTGAACCACGGACAAGAAAAAGAATAAGGGACCGGCTTTCGTCAAGTCGGTCCCTTATTCTTTGTATAGGCGATGTAGATTTTATACCGTTTACAGACTTCCGTCTCCCTTGTTCCCACCAAATTCGCAGCCGTATTGATGGCCTTTTCCGTAGTACCATCGCCCATAGCGATACCCGTAGTGAGGCGGGCAGTTGGCACAGTCGCCGTCACAGTGCCCATCATGCTTCTTTCTGCCCCTACCGGCCAGCACGGAACCCGCCGCGAAAGCAGCCAGCGCAGTGAAAAGGCCCACTTTTTTCTTTTTCGGGAGGATGTACTGGATTTGTTCCGGCTGTTCATAGCCAGTTGGCTCGTCATCGAACACGTCGATCTTTGCCCGCCGGGAGATCCGCTGGAAGGAGTTGCGTACGCCGCTCAAAAAGTGCAGCTTGACCGCAGATGATGGTGCATCACCACCGCTGGAATGGTGCACTGCTTCCGCGGAAATGGTGCATGGCGGCCGCGGGCGTG
>NZ_NFHG01000031.1 GCF_002159265.1 Flavonifractor sp. An82 | reverse complement strand
AAGTCTGCAAATAAAAAGTCAACAGGGAATTGAGGAAAGTTTGCAACCTTAGTAGGAGGCGAAAGAGAGCAAAACAAAAAGACCGCCGCGCAAGCGCCGGTCAAATTGAAAGAGTATGGAAGTGGTTAATCAGCATTTTCCCGTAAAGCCAGATACTCCTTTACACGGCCATAGTAGATGCGTAGGAACTTGTTGGCGCCGGCTGTCATGTAAACCAGATAAGGTTTGCCCTCGGCTCGCTTCTTGTCCATAAAGCAGTACACCGGGTCGTCCGCAGGCATAGTTTTTAACAGGCAGTCCATGACCAGGAAGAGTGCTTTGCGCAGTTCTGGCGGACCGCTTTTGGAGGCTCTTGTACTCTTTGCCTCATGGGTGCCGGACTGGTCAGCTCCAGGGTCAACCCCCGCAAAAGCCGTAATGGCGTTTCTGTGGGTGAACCGAGTTACATCACCAAGTTCCGCCATAAGCTGCGGGCCAAGAGAATCTCCAACACCATGCATAGCCATGACTACGGGATATTCTGGGAGCTGGGCTGCCAAGGTACGCATTTCGGCCTTGAGCCGTTCCAGAGACGCAGAGACGGCGTTCAGCGCATCAATAGCCTGCCGGATCATCGTTTTGGTCAGGGCATCTTTGGGGAGCATGGCAATCAGATCTTGTGCTCCAGCATGGATCTCAACGGCTCGGCTCTGGCTGAAGTTGTAACCATGGCGCTTGCACCACTTGCGGTAGCGCTCGGTAAAGGCAGTAAGGCTCATATTCCGAACGCAGTCCACATGCCAAAAGGCCGTGGCAAAGTCCACCCATTTCTGACTGCCGTCCTCTCGGACGGGACTGTCAAACAGGGCATTGACACCGGGATAGGTCTGGTCCAGGAGCGCAATGAGATTGTTTTTCATCATCGTCTTGGTCTTGGAGTACAGCCCCTGCTGCCGGTTCAGCGTTTTCAGTTGCATTCGAATCGTGTCCATAGGAGTATGTTGGCGCAATTCCACCCAGTTGTCAAGCCCATAGCGGGCGATCTTCCTGGCATCCGCCTTGTCTGTTTTCACTTTGCGCAGGGTGTTGTTCCCGTAGTCCTTGATGAGCTTTGGATTGACCGCGCTGACAAAGATGCCCTGATCGTGGAGAAAGCGGGCCACCGGCTCATAGTACCGCCCGGTGTGCTCCATGACCACCCGTGTCTCACCATCCAAGCTTTTCAAGTAGTCTGCCAGCTCTTTGAGTTCACTGCCGGTGTGACCAACAGAAAACGGCTTTGCCACCACTTCCCCAAAGGGACGGAGAACAGACACCGTGCTCTTTCCCTTGGAAATATCAATCCCTGCCACATTGCTCATGTACAACGCTCCTCATCATGGATTTGTCTTTGGCGACCAACCATTTCATCATTGCCGATCCAATCTATTTGATGACACGGGCGCACCGGTGTGGCGGCTCAACCTGCATAAATCGAACGCTGCGAACGAGAGGCTGGCTGACGGACTTCGTTACGGACGCGATGATCCTTGGAGGATTGCATCAGGCCAAGACACTCTCATTCTAACAGCTTAGGCAACGATACGGAAAAGACACGGCTGGCTGCCGTGCCTTAAACCGTAAATATATTGTAATAGGAGGACATCTGTATGACCGTACAAGATCTGATCCCCGCTATGGGTTTGACCGTCTTTCATCTGGCCCAACCGGAGCGTTCCATCTCCGGCGGCTATGTGGGGGACCTGCTGAGCTGGGTCATGGGCCGGGCAGGACAGGACTGCGCCTGGCTTACCATCATGTCCAACCAGAATGTGGCCGCCGTAGCGCTGATGGCAGACGTGTCCTGTGTGATCCTCACCGAAGGCGTTCAGCCGGATGCCGATCTTCTCCGCCGAGCCGAGGAGAAGGAGGTCAACCTGCTTGGCATAGGGACGGATACCTTCTCCGCCGCCTGCCATCTGGGAAAGTACTTCGCCTAAGCCCGCAAAAATACTATTCTTATGAAAGGGGGTTATCTTCTTGCAGTTCTATTATGATCTTCATCTTCACTCTTGTTTATCGCCCTGCGGCAGCGATGAGATGACCCCCGCCAACCTGGCTGCCATGTGCGCCCTGGCAGGGCTGCAGATCGTGGCCCTTACTGATCACAATACCTGCGGCAACTGTGCCGCCTTCTGCCGGGCCGCCCAGTCCAACGGTCTGACCGCCCTGTCCGGCATGGAGCTGTGCACCCAGGAGGAGATCCACGTGGTCTGCCTCTTTGCCGATCCGGAGGCCGCCCAGGACTTTTCCCGGGAAATCGCCCACCACCTCCCCCCCATTCCCAATAATCCCGAGCGCTTTGGGCGGCAGCTGCTGATGGACGACGGCGATGAGATCCTGGGGGAAGAGACCGCTTTTCTGGCCGGCTCTACCGACATCCCCCTGTACCAGGTACCGCAGCTGGTCACCCGCTGGGGCGGGGCCGCCTTCCCTGCCCACATCGACCGCCCCTCCTTCTCCCTGCTGGGGGTGCTGGGCCTGTGGGACCCCGATCTGGGCTTTACCGCCGCTGAATTATCTCACCGCTGTCCGCCGGAGCTGGCCCGCCGGCCCGACCTGGCAGGTCTGAAGCTATTGACCTGTTCAGACGCCCACTACCTGGACCAGGTCTGGGGCGCAGAGCACACCCTGGATCTGCCGGAATGCACCCCCCAGGAAGTGGTCCGGTATCTGGCCTGCCATTCCGGCGTTGGATAACTTTCTTTACAAACAAAGTTAGATGTGTTATACTTTCCATAAAGTAACTACCCTCCCTGTTGGTCCCATCGATCTTTTCTGATTCAGTGAAAAAGCGCCGATGTGTCAACAGGGCCTTTTTTTACACCTGTCCGCTTTGTGCAATACTTCAATTTAAACTATATAGTTTTATATTTTTAACAATGGAAAGTCTTTACAAATGTCTTTTTTTCACTATAATGTTGCTTTAAGAGAACAAAACTAAACCACTCGTTTCAGAAAGGAAGGACGCATCCATGCCAAACTGCAAGACTGTCGTCCCCTACCGTGGGACCCCTGAGCAGGAAGAGCGCCTGCGGAAGGTCATCGCCGAGCACAAAGGACAGCCGGGCGCCACCATGCCCGTTCTCCAGGCTGCACAGGAGATTTTCGGCTATCTGCCGGAGGAAGTGCAGATCATCGTGGCGGAGGGTCTGGAGATTCCCCTGTCCGAGGTGTACGGGGTGGCCTCTTTTTATGCGCAATTCACCCTGAACCCCAAGGGAAAGTATCAGATCTCGGTCTGTCTGGGCACCGCCTGCTATGTCAAGGGCGCCGCTGCCATCCTTAACGCGGTAGAGCAGAAGCTGGGCATCGTCCCCGGCTCCATCACCCCCGACGGCAAGTTCTCCCTGGATTCCTGCCGCTGCGTGGGCGCCTGCGGCCTTGCACCGGTCATGATGATCAACAACGACGTCTACGGCCGCCTTACCCCCGACCAGGTCGGGCCTATTCTGGACATGTATAAATAACTTCCGGCAGCCCACAAGAGGTGAAGGAATGTGAAAGAGATCGCACTCTATATTCTGGATATCGCCCAGAACTCTATCACCGCCAACGCTTCGGTGCTGGAGGTCGCCCTTTCGGAGACAGCGGAAGCCATCGCCTTTGTCATTGCAGACAACGGAAAGGGGATGAGCCCGCAGCTGCTGGCCCAGGTCAGCGATCCCTTTACCACCACCCGCACCACCCGCAAAATGGGGCTGGGCATCCCGCTGCTGCGCATGGCGGTGGAACAGACCGGCGGCAGCCTGACTATCGAGAGCACCGAGGGCGTGGGTACCACCGTCACCGCCCGCTTCTGTGCCGGTCACATCGACTGTCCCCCGGTGGGCGATATGGCCGGGACCATCACCCTCCTGCTGCAGGGGGCCCCTCAGCTGGAGCTGCACTACACCCGCACCGCGGACGAAAACTCGTTCCAACTGACTACAGAAGAAATCCGGGCCCAGCTGGGGCCCGAGATCTCCCTGGCAGAACCGGAGATCATTCTCTGGCTCAGGGAGTATTTACAGGAACAGGAAATGCTGTTACGAGAACATAAGGGGATGAAAGCATGAAAACTCTTGCAGAACTGCAGGCCATCCGGGACCGGATGCGCAGCCAGATCGATCTCCGGGACGCCGGGGACGACCGCATCCGCGTGGTGGTAGGCATGGCCACCTGCGGCATCGCCGCCGGTGCCCGCCCGGTCCTCAACGCCCTGCTGGAAGAAGTCAACAAGCGGGACCTGAAAAACGTCACCGTATCCCAGACCGGCTGCATCGGCGTGTGCCGGCTGGAGCCCATTGTGGAGGTCTATGTGCCCGGTCAGGAGAAGGTCACCTATGTGAAGATGACCCCCGAGAAGGTGGCCTCCATTGTCAGTGAGCATCTGGTCAACGGCCGGGTGGTGGAAGAGTACACCATCGGCGCGGCGGAATAAAGGGAGGGAAACAAGATGAGTTTTATCCGTTCCCACATTCTGGTCTGTACCGGTACCGGCTGTTCCTCCTCCAGCAGTCTGAAGGTCATTGAGGAGTTTGAAAAGCAGCTGGTCGCCCAGGGTATGGACAAGGAGGCCAAGGTGGTACGCACCGGCTGCTTCGGCCTGTGCGCGCTGGGCCCCATCGTCACCATCTATCCTGAGGGTGCCTGCTATACCCACGTTACCGTGGACGATGTGGAGGAGATCGTCTCCGAGCACATCGTCAAGGGCCGCATCGTCAAGCGCCTGCTCAACAAGAATACCGGCGAGGAGGGGGCGGTCACCTCTCTCACCGACACCCCGTTCTACAAGCACCAGCAGCGCATCGCTCTGCGCAACTGCGGCGTCATCAATCCTGAGAGCATCGACGAGTACATCGGCGTGGACGGCTATGCCGCGCTGGGCAAGATCCTCACCGAGCAGATCCCGCCCCAGAAGGTCATCGACACCGTGCTGGCCTCCGGCCTCCGGGGCCGGGGCGGCGCCGGTTTCCCCACCGGCCTCAAATGGCAGTTCACCCATGACGCGGTGAGTCCCGACGGCGTGAAGTTTGTCTGCTGCAACGCCGACGAGGGCGACCCCGGCGCTTTCATGGACCGCTCGGTGCTGGAGGGCGATCCCCACACCATCATTGAGGCCATGACCATCGCCGGCTATGCCGTGGGCGCCCATCAGGGCTACATCTACGTCCGGGCCGAGTACCCCATCGCCGTCAAGCGCCTGGAGACCGCCATTGCCCAGGCCAAGGACTACGGTCTGCTGGGCAAGAACATCTTTGAGTCCGGCTTTGATTTTGATCTGGAGCTGCGGCTGGGCGCCGGCGCCTTCGTCTGCGGCGAGGAGACCGCCCTCATGCGCTCCATCGAGGGCCACCGGGGCGAGCCCAAGACCCGTCCCCCCTTCCCCGCTGTGAAGGGCCTCTTTGACCGGCCCACCCTGCTCAACAACGTAGAGACCTACGCCAACATCACCTGGATCTTCAACCACGGCGCTGAGGCCTTCGCCGCCATCGGCACCGAGAAGAGCAAGGGCACCAAGGTCTTCGCCCTGGGCGGCAAGATCACCAACACCGGCCTGGTGGAGGTCCCCATGGGTACCACCCTGCGCACCGTAGTGGAGGACATCGGCGGCGGCGTGCCCGGCGGCAAGAAGTTCAAGGCCGCTCAGACCGGCGGCCCCTCCGGCGGCTGTATCCCCGCCTCTCTCATTGACACCCCCATCGACTACGAGTCCCTGGCCTCTATCGGC
Organism: Flavonifractor sp. An82; assembly: GCF_002159265.1. Taxonomy (GTDB): domain Bacteria; phylum Bacillota; class Clostridia; order Oscillospirales; family Oscillospiraceae; genus Flavonifractor. The sequence continues at coordinate 14,776 of NZ_NFHG01000031.1, read as the reverse complement.
TCCATGATGGGCTCCGGCGGCCTCATTGTCATGGACGAGGACAACTGCATGGTGGACATCGCCAAGTTCTACCTGGAGTTCATCGTGGACGAGTCCTGCGGCAAGTGTTCCCCCTGCCGGATCGGCACCAAGCGTCTGCTGGGCCTGCTGACCAAGATCACCGAGGGCAACGGTGAGCCGGAGGATCTGGACACCATCGAGGAGCTGTGCAACCACATCAAGCAGTCCGCCCTGTGCGGCCTGGGCCAGACCGCTCCCAACCCGGTGCTCTCCACCCTGAAGCACTTCCGGGAGGAGTACGAGGCCCACATCTACGAGAAGCGCTGCCCCGCCGGCGTGTGTAAGGCCCTGATCCAGTACGTAGTGGATCCTGCCAAGTGTAAGGGCTGCACCCGCTGCGCCCAGGGCTGTCCCACCGGCGCCATCTCCGGCGCGGTGCGGGCCCCCCATATCATCAACCAGTCCAAGTGCATCAAGTGCGGCGCCTGTATGGATCACTGCCGCTTTGGCGCTATCAGCAAGCAGTAAGGGAGGGAACGGACATGGACGAAAAGATGGTATCTCTGCGCATCAACGATATTCCCGTCACTGTTCCCGCCGGGACCACGGTACTGGAAGCGGCCCGTTCCGCGGGCTTCAACATCCCCTCGCTCTGCTTCCTCAAGGACATCAACGAGATCGGCGCCTGCCGCATCTGCGTAGTGGAGGTCAAGGGAGCCAAGAGCCTGGTGGCCTCCTGCGTCTACCCTGTGGCTGAAGGCATGGAGGTATACACCAACACTGAGCGGGTCCGCAAGTCCCGCCAGCTCACCCTGGAGCTCATCCTCTCCAACCACCGGATGGACTGCCTGACCTGTGCCCGCAACAGTCAGTGTGAGCTGCGCCAGCTGGCCAGTGATCTGGGCATCGACGCGGTACGCTACGCCAGCGACAACATGTATCCCCAGATCGAGGACTCTGCTCCCCATCTGGTGCGGGACAACTCCAAGTGCGTCCTGTGCCGCCGCTGCACCGCTGTGTGCCGGGCCACCCAGGAGGTGGGTGTCATCGGTCCCAACGACCGCGGCTTTGCCACCCACATCGGCTGCGCCTTCGACCGGGACCTGAACGAGGTGGACTGCGTCTCCTGCGGCCAGTGCATCGTGGCCTGCCCCACCGGCGCTCTGTCCGAGAAGGATGACACCGCTCAGGTACTGGCTGCCCTGGCCGATCCCACCAAGCATGTGGTAGTGGGCCCCGCTCCCTCCATCCGAGTTACCCTGGGCGAGTGCTTTGGTCTGCCTATCGGCACCAACGTGGAGGGCAAGATGGTCACCGCCCTGCGCCGCCTGGGCTTTGACAAGGTGTTCGACGTGGACACCGCCGCCGACGTCACCATTATGGAGGAGGGCACCGAGTTCCTCCACCGGCTGCGTGGGGACGGCGTTCTCCCCCTCATCACTTCCTGCTCCCCCGGCTGGATCCGCTACATGGAGCAGCACGCCCCCGAGATGATCCGCAACGTATCCACCTGCCGCTCTCCCCAGCAGATGTTTGGCGCTCTGGTAAAAACCTACTACGCCGAGCAAATGGGCATCGACCCCCACGACATTTTTGTGGTGTCCATCATGCCCTGCACCGCCAAGAAGTACGAGGTGCGCCGGGAGGAGCAGCGGCTGCCCAACGGCTGTATGCCTGTGGACGTGTCCCTCACCACCCGGGAACTGGGCCGCATGATCACCCAGGCCGGCATGCTCTTCGACCATCTGCCTGACGGCCAGTTTGATGAGATGCTGGGCATTTCCACCGGCGCAGCCACCATCTTCGGTGCCTCCGGCGGCGTGATGGAGGCTGCTCTGCGCACCGTAGTGGAGGAGCTGACCGGCGACGGCATGGCCCCCCTGGAGTACCACGAGGTCCGTGGCATGGAGGGCGTCAAGGAGGCCAGCTATGACCTGCCCGGCCGTACCGTCCGCGTGTGCGTCGCCTCCGGCCTCCACAACGTCAAGCTGGTGCTGGACGGCATCAAGGACGGTACCCTCCAGTATGACTTTGTGGAGTTTATGGCCTGCCCCGGCGGCTGCATCAACGGCGGCGGCCAGCCCATCCAGCACGCCGACGTGCGCAACTTTACCGACATCAAGGCCCTCCGTGCCGCAGCCCTGTACAAGCAGGACGAAAGTATGGAATACCGCCGCAGCCACAAGAACCCGGTGGTCCAGACCATCTATCACAGCTATCTGGGCGAGCCGGGCAGTCCTCTGGCCCACTCCTTGCTCCACTGCTCCTATATCAAGCAGAAGCGCTATCGGGTCTGACCGGACTCTTCTGTAAAAAACCGCCCGCCGCAGAAAATTCTGCGGCGGGCGGTTTTTTATGTTATCTACAGTTTATCTGATAGAAGCACCCAGCTCATAAGCCTGCTTCAGGGCGGGATGCCCCTCGATCTCCTCTGCGGCGGTCACCCCTCCGGCAAAGACCGTCCCCGCCAGCCGCGCCTTCTCAAAGCAGGAGATCCAGCCCTGCAGCCCGGTAACGGCGCCGTCCACAGTATCCTCCTCTTCTTCTGCAGCCGCAGCCAACAGGTAGATATCCCGAAAGCGGTAGTCGGCGGAATAGAGCGGGTTGGCTCGGTCCAGAAGGGTCTTCATCTGGCCGCACATTCCATAATAATAGATAGGGGTGGCAAAAACGATGGCGTCAGCCGTCAGCATTTTCTGGGCAATGGTATCCCCATCATCACGGATCACGCAGCGCTGTGTGTTCATGCAGGCCAGACAGCCTTTGCAAAAACCAAGGGTCTTGTCATATAGAGTGACCTTCTCCACCTGGTTTCCCGCTTCCTGCGCTCCCCGGACGCAAGCATCCGCCAGCTGCTCGGAGTTTCCGCCTTTTCTCGGGCTGGTGGAGATTACCAATACCTTTTTGCTCATCGCGCGTCCTCCTTGCCGATTTTCCGCAGCACGCGGGCAGGAACGCCGCCAACCACCGTATTTCCCGGTACGTCTTTGGTCACCACCGCGCCTGCCCCCACAATAGCGCCATCACCGATGGTCACACCAGGTAGAACAGTGGCATTGGATCCGATCCACACCCGCTTCCCAATATGAATGGGGGCTGGAATCATGGTGGCCCGGTCCTCCGGTTCCATAGCGTGGTTCAGGGTAGCCAAAACCACATTATGTCCGATCAGGGTCTCATCCCCGATGAAAATACCGCCCTGATCCTGAAATTTGCACCCCATATTGAGGAACACATGCTTGCCGACGGTGATATTTTTTCCACAGTCGGTGTAAAAGGGCGGAAAGAATGTAAAGCTTTCATCCACCGGCTTGCCGATCAATTTGGAAAACAGGGCCCGCAGCTCTGCCGGCTCATGGTAGCCGCTGTTAATCTGGGCGGTAATTTTCAAGGCCTCCTGACTGGCGATGTGCATAAACTGATGGACTTCTCCACCGCCTTCCACCGGTTTTCCACTATTGAGATAGTTCAAATATTCGTTCAGTTCCATTTCAGACTCCTACCAAACAACGATTTATATTTTATATTGTAGCACAGCGGTCGCATAATAACAAACACGAATGGAAGAATATCGCACCGTGCCAATAAGTGAAGCTGCATTTTGATTTTTCCTTGACAACCAGAACCAAAATCATTATAATATTTGATAGCGCTTCCAGATAGCTCTGTCTCTCATAGCGCTGCTTAACGTTATATCCGGGTGTGGCGAAGCTTGGTATCGCGCTTGGTTCGGGTCCAAGAGGCCGTGGGTTCAAATCCCGCCACTCGGACCATGCGGAGTGTCCTTATAGGATCTGAGTATCCTACAAAGGACACTCCGCATTTTTTATTGTCAAAATTGGGGCAGCGCCGTTTTCATCGAACAGCAGCCGATCTCGGATGCACAGGAGTTTTATCTTGTGCCGGGTGAGGAGGTCAATGTAGCGTTGGGTCATGCCCCACTTCCGGCCTATCCGGGTCAGGCTGTGGACTAACACCACATCCACCCTGCCAGCGACAACGGCCTCGTTCACTTTCTGGAGCGCCGGGCGGTCTAATGTGAGCCCACTGCCGTATTCGTCCGCAGCGCCGATGATGGTATATCCCGCCTGCTTTGCGTAGAGCTGGAGCAGGAACCGCTGGTGTTCCAATGCGAAAGAATCGTCATGGGCGACACGGCAATAGAGAAATGCTCTCATATCCCACACCACCTTTACACCGCCGGGGCGTAGCTGACTGCTACGCCCTTTCTCGTTTCCATGATAATGTCGGCCTCCGGTATCTTCCGGCGGTCCGGCACATCAAAGGCACCGATGCAGTTGTAATGGATCACGACGCGCTGAGTGGTAACGCCGTCCTGCTTTTCCGCTTGATACACGTCAATGTGGTCAATGAGTTCTCCCACCATGCGCTTGGTGATCTTGGCGGCGTTGGTATAGCGCCGGACGGTGGTGAGGAAATCGTCAATGTCCATGCGCTTGCTCTCAGATTGTTTCAGTTCCAGGCGCAGCGTCTTAATCCGCTTGCCGTTTTCACCCTGCTCCTGCTCATACCGCTTTGCCATTTTAGCAAACCGGGCATCGTCGATTTTACCGGCAACATTGTCCTCGTAAAGCCGCTCAAAGAGCATATCCAGTTCCTTGTCACGGGCCAACAGCCCATCCAGTTCCCGCTGTTTCCGCGCCCTCACATTTTCTGCAACCTTGGCAGAGCGGCCCATAATGGCCTTGATGAAATCGTCCTCATACTCACTGGAAAAGGCGGCGAGGCGGTTGACCTCATACAGCACGACCCGCTCCAGGAAATCCAGCCGGATGTAGTGGGTGGACGAGCATTTGCGGAGCCCGGAATTGTGGTTCTGACAACTGAAAAACTTGATGTCGTGGTTGCCCTGGTTGAAGTGGAAATTGAGGTTTCCGCCGCACTCCGGGCATTTCAGATAGCCGGAGAACACGCTGGGCTCTTGCGTGACTTGAGGCCGCTTGCGTCGGGTGCCTTTGGTGAGGGCCTGCACCTTTTCCCAGGTAGCACGGTCAATGATGGGCTCGTGAACATTGAGGAAGATGGCCCGGTTTTCCTCCGGGTTTTCAATGCGGCGTTTGATCTTATAGGATTTGGAGTAACTTTTGAAGTTGATCACATCGCCGCAGTATTCCTGTAAGGTGAGAATTTTTTTGACGGTGGTGTGGCCCCACTTGGTGGGCTCTACGGTACTTTTGCTGCCGGAACGGTTGACGCCCCGGCTCCGCCAGTAATAGGTGGGGTTGACGATCCCATCCGCACCGAGGGCGGCGGCAATTTCCGCCAGCCCGCTGCCCTCCAGCGTCATCTGATAGATGCGCTGCACCACGGCGGCGGCCTCCGGGTCAATCACCCAAAAGCGAGGATCGTCCGGGTTCTTTATGTAGCCATAGGGCGGCGGGGAGAGCGGAATCCCGGCGTTGCCCTTCATCTTATTGACAATCCGGCGTTTCTTGGAAATGTCCTTGGCGTAGTATTCATTCATAATGTTTTTGAACGGGGTGAAATCGTCCTCACCCTCGTCGCTGTCCACGCCATCGGAAACGGCCACCAGCCGCACATCATGGAGCGGGAAAAATTCCTCGGTGAGCTTGCCCACCTCAATGTAGTTCCGGCCCAGCCGGGAGAGGTCTTTCACAAACACCGCCGAGATGTACCCGGCCTCGATTGCGGCGATCATCTTCTGAAAGCCGGGGCGTTTCATGGTAGTGCCGGTGATCCCGTCATCCACGAAAAAGATGGTGTCCGTATAGCCCTTGTCTTTCGCGGCCTTTTGGAGAATTTTCTTTTGGTTCTGGATGCTGTTGGACTCGCTGTCCATATTATCATCACGGCTCAGCCGACAGTAGAGAGCGGCTGTTCCGGTAGAGAATTTCTTGCTTGACTGTTTCAAAATATCCTCCTTTCTGCCGTCAAACAAGAGGTTTTATCCTACAAATATTATACCTCTGCTCACGGACAGTGTTAAGGATGTCGCCGGGCGGTCAGCGCGGCTCAATATCAGCCAGCATCAACTTCAGCAGAATATCCCGGAGCGGCTCGCCCTTCTCCTTGTAAATGGGGGTCACGATAAAAACACGGTTTTCAATCTGGTAAGTGTATTCCTCTCTGGTGATTTCAGCAGCCATTTCGTCCTCCTTTCACGGAATAAAAACAACGCACTCCGCCTCCCCGGTGTCCAATGGGGAAACGCAGAAAAGCGGCACCGCCAGGGTGCCGCCCTTCCGCCTTGCTCCACTATGGGACAAGTTGTCTCGCAGTTAGTAGGGGCTGTTCTCAAAGTGCTGCTGGGCCTCTTCCAGCACACAGAAGTCAAAGACCTCATGGAGCTCTGCCACCACACGCCGGATGTCTTTAGGAGAAAAACCGCAGTTCTCCATAGCGTAGATGACATAGCCCCGGCAGGCGTTGTTGCTCCACGGCTGTGAGAGCAGGGCCGCCAGTTCAGGGTTGCAGTTCATAGGTCTGTCTCCTTCCTAAAGTGTTGGGGACGCCGCGCTCATTTCCTTGGCCCGTCATAAGACAGCAGTTCTCGGCGCGGCGTCCCCGCACAGCAGAGGCGGCGGCCCGGAGGGGCAGGCGGCCAGACCTGCTCCGGCGGATCGTGGCCGTGGGATGGCCTGTCCCACTTGCGGTGCTGATGCAAAGCGCCCGCCGCTGGGCTCCCCATATACTCGGGGCCACCGCTATTCTGCTGTGGAGAGGTCAAAAATTACCTCTCATATACCACCAGAAAACAGGGCCAAACGGACGGTCAAATCAGAAATTTTTTCTCAGATATTTTTTCATGCTCTCCAGGCCACAGTAAATGGAATCCCGGACGGCACTCTTACTCACACTTTCCTCCCGGGCAATCCGCCGGAAACTCTTGCCGAGGATCAGATGGGCGTCTACCCGGCGGCCTTGGATCTCCGGCAGGGAGTTGAGGGCGTTCCAGAGCTGGACGAACAGTTCCACCCGCTCCAGAAGTTCCTGGGGCGTCGGCTCATGCAGGCAGGCCGAATATTCAATCCCATCGTCGCAGTCCAAAGAATAGAACGCCTTGTTGTAGCGCACCCGCTCGGCATGGGCCGCCTCACGCCGCCTGCTGGTGTGGAGTTCCTCGGCCACTTCCTCGGAAACCTCTATGTATTCGTCGTGGGTGTACCACGGATAAAAGTCTTTCAGATTGATGGTTGTCATTTGTAATTCCTCCGTTCAGATGGTTAGGAGTTGAATTGCGATCTGAACGGAGCCCCGGCGGGGATCGGCAGCGGGGGCGCTCCCGCCGGCCCCTGGGACAAAGTGTCCCAAGGGTAGGGATACAAAAAGCGCCTGCATGACGCAAGGCCACGCAAGCGCACGAAATTATATATCTACTTACATGATTTTTTATTTCATGTCTGAGGCTAAACCGATCCTGATTGGGGCTCGGAGTTTTTTTAACAGATTACATCTTGCACACACTTGGCAGAAGTCAGGTAACGACACAACGGCTCCCTCCGAAAGGCCGCCGGTTAATGCAAAAATTAGTGGGTCGTCGTTTAGACTTACATATAGGAAAGCGGCGGCCTTGATTTATTCAAAGCCGCCGCTTTGGGGCGTGGTGATTGACTGCTGAACGACGGCTTTTTTTCTTTTGCCGTCGTCCGGCAGTTTCATCGGATTTTATGATTTAAGGGACGTATCATTAGGAGGGCTATTCCTATAAGGGACAGAGCACATTGCGTAACAATGGTTCCAATGGGCAAAGAGAATGTAGGATCAAGAATGTCAAAGGTCAAAGGACGATCCATAAAAATACTTCCGTTCAACAGGCCAAGAAATTCTGGCAGCGGCAAAACCATCAGCACAAAGGGTACCAGCATCCAGGCGTAGATCAGATAGGAGCGAATCCTGCCCAGTAGCCAGCCGCTGCCAAGGGCAAGCATCAGCGGGGGAATCAGCGTAACCAAGGCGGGCAGAGCCAACTCGTCCCAACCATACCAGTCGAAATACCGGCCATAAAAAATGGCGGCCTCGATCAGACAGACCAGAGCCAGCAGTCCGGTCCCCACCAGAGCGGCGGCGCACCGGGCCAGGGCATACCGTCCTGGAGCCACTGGCGTAGTAAACGGCATAGTCCCCGGCCTCGGTGTAGTTGGGGGCGCTGGTCAGGGTGCAGCCGTCCGCCGTGTGGCCGTAACGGATGGCAGTGGTAACGCCCGCCTCGGAGAGATCGGACACGGTGACAGTGTGGGGCTGTCCGTCTACCACGCCAAAGTAGTCCGCAATCACGGCTTTTGCGGCGGTGTAGGCGGTTTCGGCATAGCCGCAGTCGGCACAGGTATCCATTTCCACAAAGCGGTCATGGGCCAGCTCCGGGCGGATGGCCGTTTCCATGTGGTGCCGCTCCAGGGCGGAACTTTCCTCCTTGTAGGTGCCATAACAGAACGCACAATATTCACCGCTGGTGGTGACAATGCGATGGTAGGTGCTGTCCACCTGCTCAACGGTCTGCGTTTCCGGCAGTTCCTCAAAGAAATCCGCCGCACAGTCATAGAGCCAATACACATTCTTGTTGCAGGCGTAACTGGTAGCGCCCATGTTGCTGTTGATGGTGCCGCAGACCTCGCAGACGGCTTTCGTCCAGTGATAGCCGGTATAGTAGGCATCCTGGCCGGGGGTGCCGTCCAGAAGATCGCCCTTGCTCTTGCCGTCCAGACAGGTGCCGTCCGAATACTTGACATTTCGGGTCAGCGCCGTTTCTCCGTTGCGGGTGTACTCGGGAACACGGAACACCTCAAAGGCGGTGGCCTTGTCACAGACGCAGCAATTAAAGGTTTCCACTGTCACCACCGAGTTTGCATCCAGTTCGTTGGTACGGTTCAGCGCCTCCTGCCAATGCTCCGCCGGGTCATGGTAACTGTTCTGCTGGACGGCAAAGGCCGAGGGGATCAGGGAGAGCATGACGGCTACGACCAGAAGGAGGGCCGTCAGCCTCCGGGGGGAATGATGATTGTTTTTCAAATTGCACCTCCTAAATTTGTCGTACAAATTGGAAAAGCCCTTGGGACAAAGTGTCCCAAGGGCTTACTTCTCCAGTTCCGCCTTTTTCTCCGGCGGCTGCTTTTCCTTCCACTCGTCCAGCAGGGCCATGATCTGGTCCTTCATCTGACGAGGCGTGACCTCCTTGCCAAAATACTTGCTCAATTCTGCGGTGGAAAGAATCACTTTATCTACCTCCTTTTTCTCCTGGCTCAAAATGCCGTCAATGGCGTCCGGGTTCAGCTTACCCTCCTTGTCCAGTTCTCGCAGCTTCTGCGCCTGGGAGAGAGAGGGTGCGGACTGTTCCCCTTCGATGGAAACCGCGATGAACTGCTGGTTTTTGGGACGGATGAAGGAAATCTCCACGGCAGGCGTAAAAGACAGCCGCTTTTCATTCACCATCTTTTGCAGTTCCGGCACCAACTCATTGAGCCGGATATACCGCTGCACCTGCTTGTAGTTGATACCGTTGCGGGCTCCTACCACCTCAGTGGACCGTTTTCCGGCGTCCTTGTCATCCTCACCCAGCTTGACGCCCTGGTGCTTGATGGCCTCAACCTGCTGTTTCAGGGCCCTGGCCTTTTCCATCGGGAGAATATGCTCCCTATGGCGCAGATTATCGTCTGTCATGGTGAGGATGGCCTCGTCATCCGTCATGTTGCGGACGATGCAGGGCATATTCCGATACCCGGCCAATTCGCTGGCCTTCTGGCGGCGGTGGCCTGCCACGATCTCATAACCGCCGCCCTCACGGGGGCGGACCAGGGCGGGCTGGTTCACACCGCCGGTCTTGACGCTCTCCACCAGGGCCTGCATCTCCGCATCATCCCGCACCTCAAAAGGGTGATCCTTAAAGGCGTGGAGTTCGGACAGGTCAAGATAGACGATCTCCTCCTTGACGGGGCGGGTGGCGTCCCTGGGCTCGGCAGGCTGTTCCGGCAGCGGTGGTTTAGGCTCCACGGTAGGGGTAGCCTTGCCGCCGCCCGAAGTGCGGGAATCCTTCTTTTTTGCAGGAGTCGAGAGCCCGGCACCCTTGCCTTGGGACTTCTTGTCCCGAGGGGAAGCCTTACCGGGAGCGGATTTGATCTCCTTGGGCGGGCGGCCCCGGCGGGGCGTGGGTGCCTCCGGCTGCTTACCTTTGTCCGGGGCTGCGACCTTTTCCGGTGGCTTGCCCTTTGCTGTCCCGTCACGGGCAGCGGTGAAATCCACCACCTTCCCGGCGGGGGTGGGATCTCCCATACCGGGGATCGTGACCTGCTGATCCGTTTTTCCCGGTTGGGGCTTGTCCTCTTTGGGCGGAGTGGGCTTGTCTTTGCCCTTGGGATTGTCTTGCTTGGACGGAGCAGGTTGCTCTGCCCCAGGAGTGGGAGCCTTTTCTGCCACAGGGGGCACCGCTGCCTTGGGCGCATCCTCTACCGCAGGAGTCTCCGGTTTGGATGGGGCGGGCTGTTCCGGCATAGCGGGATCAGCCTTCATGGGCTCCGTGTTCTCCGCCTTTGCGGGCTCGTTTACCTTCCCAGCATCGGGAATATTCTTTTTGTCATCAGCCAATGAAAAACCTCCTTTGTCGTGAAATGGAAAAAGCCAGCCCGATGGCTGGCCTGAGAGAGCCTCCTCCTTTCTTATTGAGATATATGAAAACGCTGCCCGTTGTCTCGCTTGGGTAGCGTTAGAATTGAAAAGCCGGGAAATAAATTTGAATAATGTAGAAATTTCTGCAAGACGATGATATAATTTGGAAAAATCAAAGTCTTAATGATGACTTTAACGGAAAGACTATGCACCTATGAAGAGGATTGCTAGTATTTTCTGAATATAGGAATGTATCGCCTTTTGCTAGATATCCAATTTACAGTTGCTTGAAAGGATTTTGCAAATGAATGAAGCTATATCTCTACACATCAATAAGTGTAGAACATATGTCGATTTTATGTTGAAGCAACAGCAATGGTCAGGCCTTACAAAAATGGACATAGATCAGTGGCTAAGTAATTTTAAAAACTTGTCTCCGGATGAATCTTTGTTAGTGTATAAGCTCTTGGCTAATCTAATTTATTATTCAGAAGCCGATGTAATTGAGGCGCTAAAGGAAGGCGTTCACAAGTGCCTTTATTATGATTCCATTCTGAAAAAACAAATTGATACTGGTTTTTCATTAAGTCAAAAAGCATTATCAAATGTGATACAAGAGGAACTGGAGAAATCTTGCTTCGTTCCTCTTCTTGATAGTGATTCACCTCATGAGAGCGGTAACTATGTAACGAGGACTCTTGTTCAGCAAGGAATTATTCCTCAAGAGCGATCCTTATTTATTGACAAGCTCCCCGAATATTTTAGTTCAGGCAGTATTTCCAAGCTAGTGATTGTGGATGATTGTGTTGGCAGTGGACAACAGTTGAGCACCTTTTGGAAATGCGCAACTATTATCGATGGTAATAGTGTTATTACATTGCAGGATCTATGCGCTAAATATGGAGTTGAAGCACACTATCTAACGCTCTTTGGCTATGATGCAAATTTGAGGAAACTGCAGAACACTTTCAGCAATCTAAAAATTCATTGCGTAAGAATGCTTACTGACGCTCAGAGGGTGTTTTCTGATAACGCATACATATGGAAGGACTCCAAAGAAAGAACGGAAGCACTAAAGCTGTTCGGGGAATTGTGCCAAGAGGCAAATATCCCTTTGTATGGATATGCGAATCTTGACTTTGCATTTATTATGCATCGTACGATTCCAGATTGGTCCCTTCCGTTATTCTGGATGGAAAATGCTGACTGGAAACTATTGGTGAGGAGGAAAAACTCTCATGGTTAGCCAATATAATCCCTTTAAGGAAAACCGAACTGAACAGATGAAGGATCTCTGGAAATACTATGTTCCGTTTCCGGGTTTAGATAGTACAGGAAAGCCAATTGTTGTTCAAGGCGGACGCGGAAGCGGAAAAACTATGTTTTTCCAATGTAATTCATGGAGACAAGTTCTATCTCAAATTAAAAAAAATGAAAGAACAGTAGAAACTAGTCTTGATGAGAGAGGCTTCATTGGAATATATTACCGAGTTGATACAACCTTTGTCTCTTCTATGCGTAGCAAAGAAGAGACACATTGGGAGTCAATATTTGAAACCTATCTGAGTATTTGTATTTTGCAAGAAATCTTGGAATTACTCATCGCATTAGACAATGATATGACGCTCTCGGAAAACACTCTTTCAGAATTTGCTGCAACCTTTTCTAAAAGAATATGTCCAGATAGTACAGTAGATACCATTCAAGATTTCAGGAACGAATGTGATTTATACCTTGATGCTATTGAGGATAAGATTAATGGCATCGCATCAAGCCATCAGGGTAACTTGCGGTGGGTAAATGCGCATCGCTACATCAATGATCTATGTAGTGCTTTCAGCCGAATATTTGGTAGAGATTTGTTATTTAAGATTTTTATTGACGAGTATGAAACACTCCAAACATATCAGCAAAAAATAGTAAATACTTTGATCAAGCACAGTGCTTTACCCGTAATTTTTAATATTGGCTTACGCCCAAAGGGAATGAAAACCAGAGAAACCATTTCCAAAACCGAAACTATTGAAGCTCCCCATGATTATGAGCTTTTGACTCTGGAATTTGATTCTGCTGCATACCCAGATATAGTGCGTAGCATTTGCCAGAAACGAATTGCTTTAGGCAAAGAGCAAAATAGAATCCCGGCAGATGCTTCTGAAGATATTGAGTTTTATCTTGGAAAATATTCTATAGACTATGAGATTGAGAAAATATGCCAGACACGACAAAAATTGCCTCACATTGAAAAACTCAAACGAATTATTCAGGAACGATCAATAGAAGAGAATTTACCACCTGAATTGGCTGAAAGGTATATTAGTGAGCTTTGTGAAGATGCACCAATCATAAATTCACGTTTACATTATGCTCTTCTGTGCAAAAAAACTGTATACACTCCAACATTGACCGAACTATATATGGCGTATAAATCAAACACTTCAAGGTACATGGATTGGATGCACAACAGGAAATATGGTGCCGTTTTTCTGCTATGTAAAGAATCAAAGCATGAAAAAATGTATTATGGGTTCGATATCTTCTTGGCACTTTCATCGAACATTGTCAGATATTTTCTTGAGCTATGTGAGCAAACTTTTAGAATTGCATTTTTAAACGGTTATTCTTGGAATGGTCCAATTCCAGCAGAAATTCAGGCTGAGGCAGCGCATTATGTAAGTGAGTACAAAATAATTGATATTGCTGTTTATGAGCCGTATGGCAAGGAATTGCGTCTATTTGTTCAGTATCTTGGGCAAATATTTTATAAGTTACATACAGCAGAAGATAATACATTGGGAGAACCAGAACCAAACCATTTTAACACAAAGGATTTGTCCTTACCTGATCATACACGGGAATTACTGGATTCGGCAATTATGTGCAATGTTTTGCAAGAAGGTGAACCAACCAAGCGAAAGCAATCTAAACTATCCCCAGAAACCGTCGACTATTATCTAAACAAAATATATGTTCCTTACTTTGGAATTTCGCATAGAAACCAACGTAAAATCCAGATTGAAGTAAATGTATTAAACAACCTGCTTAGCGGAGATGAAAGTGTAGTTAAAGCTGGCTTCCGGGATTTTTTCAAGATGAAGCCGGAACAGCCTGTTGTTAATGAAAACCCTGCACATCAAATTTCAATTTTTGACCATCTGCAAGGAGGCCAATCATGATAAGAGAAGAGTTTTCTTTCTGTGATATGGCCGATTACTTGTACAACAATAATGATTTGTTAATTGTAGGCCCTGCAAGCGAAGATGAGCGAAGTAGTTTTTTCTTTAATGAATGGAACTCTAGAGGCAAAGATGTCCTGGTGGTAGAAAGAGTTGAAGATGAAAAGCTACATTTTCGCTATTTGCACAATGGACAAGTTATAAGGGATTCATGCATTGACTTATGTATGGGCACTCCGAGACTGTTACATTACCTTAATGTAGAACGGAAAAGTGTGCTTCTTGACATGTCCAGCTTGGATCATGTGCTTATTATGTTTCTCACTAAGCAGCTAGTGCAGCAAGTCGTGCCTCGTGGATTTTTCGCATCATATATTCGACCTGAACAATATAGTAGCCAGACAGGAAGTGTCGGTTTTTCCCTTTCGACGCAAGTTCTAGCTATAGAAGCAGTTCCGAGCTTTGCTAAGCGTGAATGTGACAAACAGACATTATGTGCTTTTTTGGGCTTTGAAGGTGTACGTTTAAAAGGTGTTCTGGAAACAATTCATAATGTAGACAGATTCATCCCTGTTGTAGCCTTTCCTTCAGGCTCTCCCCAGTGGTATAATGTTGCAATGTGGAATAGTATGGACATATTACAAAGCGAATGTAAAGACCCTTATACATATAAGTGCTCTTCTGAAAGTATCTTTGAGGCTGTTGACATATTACACCGGAGCATTCAGCCGGATGAAAAGGTGGTCTTAGCTCCATTGGGAACGCGTCCCCATTCTATGGCGTGCGCATTGTTTGCTTGCCAGCATCCACATACTCGCATAATATATGATTATGCTGTAGAATGCAGTCATCGAGCAATTGGGATAGGTGAAATAAAGCTTTATCATTTGTCCTCGTTTTTAAGAATTTAAAAGAAAGACCTGCTAACAAAAGTCAAGTAGAAATTTTAGATTTGGGGGAGCGGCAAAAAGACAACACAAAATCAAGCCGCTGAGCATCTCAAAATCGAAACGGCGGCCAGC
>NZ_NFHG01000030.1 GCF_002159265.1 Flavonifractor sp. An82 | reverse complement strand
ACCCCCACCCCCGAGAGCAAGCCCCAGACCAGCGCCGTCCAGTCCGTGTGGAACGACATCTCCAAGCTGAGCCTGCCCAACCTCACCGCCATGGACGACGCCACCCTCTCCGCCATGTACGGCATCAGCGCCTCCGACCTGGAGGAGTACGTGTGCATGATGCCCCTGATGGGCGTCCACTCCACCGAGTTCTTCATTGCCAAGGTGAAGGACGGCAAGATGGACACCGTGAAGGCAGGCATCGCCAAGCGGCAGGCCGACCTGGACGCCCAGTGGTCCCAGTACCTGCCCGAGCAGTACGAGCTGGTCAAGAACTACAAGCTGGTCACCAACGGCAACTATGTGCTCTTCGCCATCAGCGAGTATGCCGCCGACGCCGTGACCATCTTCAACAGCTATACAAAATAATTAAAATTTTTGGGTAGAATAGAAGTTGCACTCCGGTGCCTTACCCAGTATAATCATGTCAGCGCCCGGCAGGGCAAGCCTGCCGGGCGCCTTTCCTGAGATCTGTAAAGAGAAGGTGAGCAGTTGGTCTTTTCCAGTTTGTATTTTTTGTTTCTATATCTACCCATCGTATTATTAGTCTACTATATTACCCCGCTGAAATGGCGCAACCTGTGGCTGCTGGTGGTCAACCTGATTTTCTACGGTTGGGGCGAGCCCAAGTATATCGTGCTCATGCTCTTCACCATCGTGCTGGATTACTTCATGGGTCTGGTGGTGGCCCGGTGCAAGGAACAGGACAATGACAAGGGCGCCAGGATCGCCGTCGCGGTAGCACTGGTGCTCAATCTGGCCATCCTGTTCTTCTTCAAGTACTGGGATCTGGTGGCCAGGACCCTCCAGTACGTTGGCATCGGCATGCCGGTGCTCAACCTGACCCTGCCCATCGGCATTTCCTTCTACACCTTCCAGACCATGACCTACCCGGTGGACGTGTACCGGGGGGACGCCCAGGTGCAGAAGAACATCGTCAATTTCGGCACCTTTGTCACCCTCTTCCCCCAGCTCATTGCCGGCCCCATCATCAAGTACAAGGAGCTGGCCGACCAGATGACCTACCGCACCCACTCCCCGGAGCAGTTTGCCTCCGGCGTGCAGGTATTCACGGTGGGTCTGGCCAAGAAGGTGCTGCTGGCCAACAACATCGGCAAGCTGTGGGACGTGTACCTGGCCCTGCCCGCCGACCAGCTCACCACCGCCGGGGCGTGGCTGGGTGTGGCGGCCTTCTCCCTCCAGCTGTACTTCGACTTCTCCGGCTACTCCGACATGGCCGTGGGCCTGGGCCGGATGCTGGGCTTCGAGTTTCTGCGCAACTTCAACTACCCCTATATCTCCAAATCGGTCACCGAGTTCTGGCGCCGCTGGCACATCTCCCTGGGCTCCTGGTTCCGGGAGTACCTGTATATCCCCATGGGGGGCAACCGTGTCAGCAAGCCCCGGATGTTCTTCAACCTCTTCGTGGTGTGGGCCGCCACCGGCATCTGGCACGGCGCCAGTTGGAACTTCCTGGTTTGGGGCCTCTACTTCGCCGTCCTGATCATTCTGGAGAAGGCCTTCCTGGGCAGGGTGCTGGAGAAACTTCCCGCCGCTGTGCAGCACATCTACACCCTGTTCCTGGTGCTGGTGAGCTGGGCCATCTTCGCCGTGGAGGACTTCGGTCACCTGGGTTCCTATCTGGCTGCCATGTTTGGCAGCGCTCAGGGTGGGCTGTACAGCGATAGCGTCGGGTATTATTTCACCTCTTTTCTCCCTATGCTCATCATCGGCTGCGTCGCCTCCACCCCCCTGGCCGCCAAACTGTGGGCCAAGCTGCCGGTGAAGGCCGTCAAGATCGTTCTGCCGGTGGTGCTGCTGGCCGGGCTGCTCTTCTCCACCGCCTATCTGGTGGATGCCACCTACAACCCCTTCCTCTATTTCCGCTTCTGATTGGAGGTTCTGACCATGTCGAAAAAGTACTGCATCTTTATCACCACTCTGTTCTGCGCCTTCATCGGTCTGTTCCTGGTGGCCAACGCCGCCGCTCCCGACCGTGAGTTCTCCGAGATGGAGAACCGCAACCTGGAGCAGATGCCCGCCCTCTCGGCCAAGTCTCTCCTGAGCGGCGAGTTTATGAAGAACTTCGAGACCTACACCACCGACCAGTTCGTGGGCCGGGACGCCTGGATCGGCCTCAAGTCCTCCACGGAGCGGGTGCTGGGCAAGCAGGAGAACAACAACGTCTACTTCTGCGATGAGGACACCCTCATCACCCGGTTCGATCAGCCCGACGCCGCCAAGGTAAGTGAGAACCTGAATTATGTGAACACTTTTGTGGAAAATGTGGATATCCCGGTGACCTTCTCCCTGATCCCCACTCAGGCCTGCATCTGGGCCGACCGGCTGCCCGCCGGCGCCCCCAACGCCAGCCAGACCGACCTGCTGGACCAGGCCAAGGCCACTGTTCCCGGCGCCACCTGGGCCGACCTGTACAGCAGCCTGTGGGAGCACAAGGATGAGGACATCTTCTACCGCACCGACCACCACTGGACCAGCCTGGGCGCTTACTACGGATACACCGCCCTGGCCGAAGCCCTGGGCTACACCCCGGTACCTCTGGACACCTATACCGAGACCGTTCGCTCCACCGAGTTCTACGGCACCGTGTTCTCCTCCTCCGGCGTGCGCTGGGTGAGCCCCGATACCATCACCACCTACGTCCCAGACACAGGCATCACCGTCACCAGCTACACCTATGACAGCGCCGGCAACCCGGTGGAGGTTCCCCGCTCCCTGTACGACACCTCCTTCCTCTCCGTCAAGGACAAGTACTCCATGTTCCTGGGCGGCAACCAGTCCCTGGGTGTGGTCAAGACCCCCAACGCCGACAAGCCCAAGCTGCTCATCCTCCGGGACTCCTACGCCGACTCTCTGGTGCCCTTCCTGACCCCCCACTTCTCTGAGATCCACCTCATCGACCTGCGGTACTACAAGCTGTCTCTGTCTGACTACATCCAGCAGAACGGCATCGATCAGGCTCTGGTCCTCTACAGCGTGCCCAACTTCGTTACCGACTCCAACCTGTTCTGGATCACCCGATAACCGAAAAAAGTCCGGCCCTTTGAAAGGGCCGGACTTTTTATAATTTATCAGTCGCGCTGAGAGTGGATGTTCATGGAGTGGTTGACCTTGCCGATAATGAGCAGGACCACAATCATGGAAACTACGGCAATGGCCAGGTTGAGCACCATATTCTGGAGGAGGGCCGCCAGAATGTAGTTGGCGAAGCAGACCACCGCCACGGTGACCGCATAGGGCAGCTGGGTGGCCACGTGATTCAGGTGGTAGCACTGAGCACCGGAGGAGGCCATGATGGTGGTATCGGAGATGGGAGAGCAGTGGTCGCCCATAACCGCGCCGCCCAGAGTGGCAGCAATGGCAATCATCAGCATCTCGTTGCCGTTGATCAGGTCGGCAGTTAGATCGGCAGCCGCCACGCCGCCGGAGAACACCGGGATGACGATGGGCAGCAGGATGGTAAAGGTACCCCAGGAGGTGCCGGTGGCAAAGCCCAGGAACGCGGCGATAATGAACACCACGGCGGGCAGGAAGTTGTGCAGGCTGTCGCCGAAGCCGGAGACGATGTCAGCCACGAAGTCGGGAGCGCCCAGGGCCTTGGTCACGTCGCCGATGGTCCAGGCCAGGCAGAGGATCAGGATGGCGGGCACCATCTGCTTGAAGCCATCAGGCAGGCAGTCCATCAGTTCGGTGAACTTCATGGAGCGGCGCACCATAAAGAAAATCATAGTGAAGATCAGGGCAATCAGAGAACCCAGAGGCAGAGCAGAGAAAGCATCGGTGTTGGCGAAAGCGCTGATAAGGTCGGTGCCGCCGCTCTGATAGCCCACATAGATCATGGCGCCCACGCAGCAGGCTACCAGCACGATCACGGGGATCACCAGGTCGATGACCTTTCCGTTGGGATTGAACTTCATTTCCTCCACACCGGCGAAAGGACGCTCGGGGGTGGTGTACAGGTCGCCCTTGGCGGCGTTGTCCTCGTGCTTCTTCATGGGACCGTAGTCGATGTTCAGGCTGATCATAACCACGATAAACACCAGGGTCAGAATGGCATAATAGTTATAGGGAATGGCCTTCAGGAAAATCTGAAAGCCCAGTTCGTCGTTGCCAATGATACCGGTGACGGCCGCGGCCCAGGAGGACACGGGCATCATGATACACACGGGAGCGGCAGTGGCGTCGCACATATAGGACAGCTTGGCCCGGGAGATGTGGTGGCCGTCGGTGACGGGACGCATCACGTTACCGGTGGTCAGGTTGTTGAAGTAGTCGTCCACGCCCAGCACGATGGCCAGGATGAAGGTGGACCACAGAGCGCCGGACTTGGTCTTGATGTGGGACACGGCCCAGTCGCCATAGGCCTTGGAGCCGCCGGCCCGGATCATCAGGGCCACCATGGTGCCCAGAATGACCAGGAACATCAGGATGCCCATGTTGCCGCCGGCGTTGCTGCACAGGCGGGACACGAAGTCCTGAAGGGCGTCAATGGGATTGCCGTTGGTGAACAGCAGGCAGCCCACGATGATGCCCAGGAACAGAGAAGAATACACTTCCTTGGTGATGAGTGCCAGGATGATGGCTACCACGGGAGGCAGCAGAGATGCGATGGTGCCCCAAGCCGCGATTTGAGCGGTGGAATCGCCTTCGGCGAAAGCCGCCGTTGCCAGGATGCAAATCAGGGTAAACAGGGTCAGCAGAATCTTGCCAGACCGTTTGATACGCGGTGAATTCATATCAGCCCTCCTAATAAGATCGGTGAATCCTAAAGCTCCCCAACCCAAGGACTCGAGAGGTATCATACAAAATTATCGTTATCTTGACAACATTTTTTTGCCATTTTGCATATTTTCGTAAGGTCGCACAGAAAAATTGTTAATTTTTTGGCAAAATGTCCGATTTGTTCTGTTATTTTCTTCAATAATTTGATTTTTTCTGGGCTTTTGTCATGCCTAACCACTTTGGGCATAAAAAGGCCGCCGCTCCGAAGAGCGGCGGCCTTTTTACCTTATTGCTCAGCCAGATACCAAGCGTTTACCACTTATCAGTCGCGCTGAGAGTGGACATTCATGGAGTGGTTGAGCTTGCCTACCACCAGCATAAAGCCCACAGTGGAGGCCACGGCAATGAGCAGGCAGACGACCTGAGGCACATAATCGATAATCAGGCCGGTGATAATGTAGTTGACGAAGCCGATGGCGGCCACGGTAACCGCGTAAGGCATCTGGGTAGCCACATGGTTGAGGTGGTAGCACTGCGCACCGGTGGATGCCATAATGGTGGTGTCGGAGATGGGAGAGCAGTGGTCGCCCATAACCGCGCCGCCCAGAGTGGCGCCGATGCCCACCATCAGGATGGGCACTTCGTTCAGGGTTTCGGCGGTCAGGTTGTCGAAGCCGCCGGGGGTGAAGATCTCCAGCACGATGGGCAGCAGGATGCCGAAGGTACCCCAGGAGGTGCCGGTGGCGAAGCCCAGGAAGCAGGCAATGAGGAAGACCACGGCAGGCAGGAAGTTATGCAGGCCGGGGCCGAGCTGCTCCACAAACGCGGCCACGAACTCAGGGGCGCCCAGGCCATCCCGGGTGACGCCGCTGATGGTCCAGGCCATGCAGAGGATCAGGATGGCAGGCACCATCTGCTTGAAACCTTCAGGCAGGCAGTCCATCAACTCGGTAAACTTCATGGAGCGGCGGACAGCAAAGTAGATCATATTGATGACCAGAGCGATGGTGGCGCCAAAGGGCAGGCCGAAGAAGGCATCGGTGTTGGCGAACATATCCAAGATACCCTCGCCGCCGCCCAGCCAGCCGGCATAAAGCAAGCCGCCCACGCAGCAGACGATGAGGATGAGCACGGGGATCACCAGGTCGATAACCTTGCCGTTGGGGTTGAACTTCATCTCGGCAGCGTCGGCATA
Organism: Flavonifractor sp. An82; assembly: GCF_002159265.1. Taxonomy (GTDB): domain Bacteria; phylum Bacillota; class Clostridia; order Oscillospirales; family Oscillospiraceae; genus Flavonifractor. The sequence continues at coordinate 19,317 of NZ_NFHG01000030.1, read as the reverse complement.
GGGCCGCTCGGGGGTGGTATACAGGTCGCCCTTGGCGGCGTTGTCCTCATGCTTCTTCATGGGACCGTAGTCGATATTCAGGGCGGTCATCATGATGATAAACACCATGGTAAGGATGGCATAGTAGTTGTAGGGGATGGCCCGCAGGAAGATCTGGAAGCCCAGCTCCTCGTTGTTGATAACGCCGGTGACAGCCGCGGCCCAGGAGGAGACGGGCATCATGATACACACGGGGGCGGCGGTGGCGTCGCACATATAGGACAGCTTGGCCCGGGAGATGTGGTGGCCATCGGCGACGGGACGCATCACGTTACCGGTGGTCAGGTTGTTGAAGTAGTCGTCCACGCCCAGCACGATGGCCAGGATGAAGGTGGACCACAGAGCGCCGGATTTGGTCTTGATGTGGGCTACAGCCCAGTCGCCGTAGGCCTTGGAGCCGCCGGCCCGGATCATCAGGGCCACCATGGTACCCAGAATGACCAGGAAGATGAGGATACCTGCGTTACCGCCGATGTTGCCAATAAATCCGTTGACCAGATGGTCAATGGTAAGCACCACATCGAAGTTGGCCTGCAGCAGGAAACCTACCACGATGCCGATGAACAGGGACGAGTAGACTTCCTTCGTGATCAGTGCCAGAACAATTGCGACAACAGGCGGCAACAGGGACCAGGGGGTACCGAAGAATTTGCTCTGGACCTCTTCGCCTTCTGCGCAGGCGACCGTCATCAGGACACAGGCCAAGGCAAAGACGACCAGCAGAATTCTTCCGAACCGTTGCATTCGTGGTGAGTTCATAATAACCCTCCCTTATAATTTTGAATCCCAAAAGCCTCCCCAACCCTAGGATTCGTACTTAATAATACACCATCATTCACAATTTGGCAATACTTTTTCGGCAAATTTAACAGACGCATCGACACATAAATACTTTGAATTTACATATCAAGCAAAAATCCTTCGATTTTCAAAGCTTTTTGAACTCTTTCAAAGGTTTGCTCATCGGCACAGCGGATGGTATGGAGATGAATACCTCCGGTCAGATCGGACAGCGGCCGGGCGCTGTCCGCCCGCACCCGGCGGAGGAACTCCTGTACATCATATCGGGAGCGCACCCCCAATATGCCTGTAAGCTGCCCGTAAACCGGATGCTCCACGATCACGTCGGCTGCCTCTCCCCCGGCGTCCACGATGGCATTGAGCTCCGCCTCCATCTCCTCCGGCCGGTGGATGCAGGCCACCCGCCGCTCCACACCGGCAGGCCGGCGGCCCAGCACATATCCTCTGGGGGTTGCCAGGATCTCCTCCCCCGCCGCCCGCAGCAGGGCCACGTCTCCCACAATGATCTGCCGGCTGACCGAGAACTGCTTGGCCAGGACGGTGGCGCTCACCGGCCCGCCCGCCTGCTCCAGGGTCCTGCGCACCGCCTGCCGGCGGGCCTGCGCGGCTGATGTCTCCATATTCTGCGGCCTCCTTCCGTTTTTCTCAGTATAACAGGTTCTTTCGTCCCTGTAAATCGCCGCCGGGCCGCCGCCCTCCCTTGCCTTGCCATGGGGAATGTGCTAAAATGTATCCGACTGGTTTCCACACCCGGTCCAAGCGCGGCGCTGCCGCGTTCGTTCGGCGGGACTCACCGCCGTTCTCTAAATACGAAAATGGAGGTTCCAAATTCAACATGCGTAAATTTACCACCCGTGATCTCACCCTGGCCGCCATGGTGGCGGCCGTCTACTTTGTCCTGTGCTACTTCGGCAACATTTTTCAGCTCACCTTCGGACCGGTTCAGGTCCGTCTGGGAGAGGCCCTCACTGTGCTGCCCTTCCTGTTCCCGGCCACCGCGCCGGGCCTGGCCCTGGGCTGCCTGCTGACCAACATTCTCTCCCCCTATGGCCCCATCGACATGGTGGTAGGCACCCTGGCCACCGCCATCGCTGCCTGGCTCACCGCCAAGATGCCCCGCTGGTATCTGGCCGCCCTGCCTCCCATCATCATGAACGCCCTGCTGCTGCCCCCCATGTGGGCCTGGGCGGAGGCGGGCGCCGTCAACGGCGCTTTCTGGGCCGCCTATACCTTCAACATGTGGACCTTTGTGGTGGGTGAGGCTCTGGCCTGCTACGTTTTGGGCACCGTTCTGCTGATGGCTCTGCCCAAGGTCCGTTATCTGCGTACCATGATCCCGGAGCGCCGCCTGGCCCATCGCTGAGGCGCCGCCCCCAGTTTTATCATAAACAAGGAGGGTTCCCCATGAAAGTCCGCAAGGCCGTCATCCCCGCCGCTGGTCTGGGGACCAGGATGCTCCCCGCTACCAAAACCGTCCCCAAGGAGATGCTTCCCATGGTGGACAAGCCGGTGATCCAGTATATCATCGAGGAGGCTGTGGCCTCCGGCATCGAAGATATCCTCATCGTCACCAACCGGGCCAAATCCGCTATGGACGACTACTTCGACTATTACCCCGAGCTGGAGACCCGTCTGCTCCAGGCCGGTAAGGAGCGGGAGCTGGTGGAGGTCCGCCGGGCCGCCGATCTGGCCAATATCTTCTATGTGCGCCAGAAGGAGACCAAGGGTCTGGGTCACGCCATCTACCGGGCCAAGCGCTTCGTGGGGGACGAGCCCTTTGCCGTCCTGCTGGGCGACGACATCATGCGGGCGGAAAAGCCGGTGACCCTCCAGCTCATTGAGGGTGCCGAGAAGTACGGCGCCTCCGCCGTAGGCGTGCAGAAGGTGTCCACCGAGGCCATCTCCCGCTACTCCTCCGTTAAAATCTCTCCCCTGGAGGACCGGATCTTCGACGTGTCCGACATGAACGAGAAGCCCACTCCCCAGGCCATGTTCTCCAACTACGCCATCCTGGGCCGGTATGTGCTCACCCCCCAGATTTTTGACATTCTGGAGAACCTGAAGCCGGGCTACGGCGGGGAGATCCAGCTCACCGACGGTCTGCGGGAGCTGTGCCGCATGAGCCGGATGGTGGCGGTGAACTTTGAGGGCCGCCGGTACGACACCGGCAACCTGTGCGGCTTCCTGGAGGCCACCATCGACTTCGCTCTGGAGAACAAGGCCACCGCCTCCTGGCTGCGGCATTTTATCAAAGAAAAGGCGGAGACCCTGCGGTAAGGTGTGGATATACCGCGGTCCCGTCCCATATGCACAAAAAAGAGACGCTGCACCGCAGCGTCTCTTTTCTGTCACTCCGCCAGCAGATCCCGCTGGTCCGGGTGGCCTTCAAACCATTTGACGGCATAGGAGCAGGTAGCCACAGCCTTCATGCCCCGGCCGCGAATCTGATCCACAGCCCCCTGTACCAGCTGACCGGCCACGCCCTGCCCCCGGAGGGAGCCGTCCACAAAGGTGTGGTCGATGTTGGCCACACCGGGCCGCTCCTCCGGGAAAGTGATCTCGGCAATCAGCTTTCCATCCTCATTCTCGGCCCACAGCCGGCCGGGCTTGCTCTGAAATTCCATAAGGAAGCCTCCTGTCGTGATTGATTTGGTTAAAAACCATGGCGAGGGCGGGTGCGAATCGAACACACCAGGACGGGAACGCCGTCCCCAACGGTTTTGAAGACCGCGGGGCTCACCAGATACCCTTCCGCCCCCATATGGCGGGGAGTTACAGAAATCTCCGCCCCTCCCCGATTTTTTGAGTCACCCGAATCCGGTCCCAGTACTCCAGCAGCAGCAGGGCATACTTTCGGGACACACCCAGCGCGTCCCTGGCCTGGGCCAGGGTAAAGACACCGGTGCCGAACCGGGCCTTCATCTGAGCCTTGGCCCCTTCACAGCTCTCCCCCCAGGCCCGCACCTTGGGGGACAGAGGGGTGAGCACTCCCCGGTCCGCCAGGGCCCGGCCCGCCCGGCGGCAGGCCGCCTCCTTGCCGGGAAAGGCTTTTTCCACTTCCTCGTTGGTGGGAGGCTCCAGCCCCGCCTGACGGTAAAGCGCACACAGCGCCCGCTCCAGCGCGGGGTCCGCCCCCGGCAGGGACGGCGCAGGCGTAGGCTCCTTGGGGCGCTCTTCCCGGCGGGGGGACTCCTTCCCGGCGGCCAGATGGGTCAGCCGGGCCAGCCGGGTTTGGTCGTACCGGCCTCTGGCCTGGGGCTCCGGGTCCAGCGCCCTGCCCCCTCCCACGGTGACCACCGGGGAGAAGAAGCGCACCACGAACCGGTCTCCCCCTCGCACCGCCAGTGGGGTATCCAGCCGCAGCTGGGCAAAGCCCGTCTCCCCCGGCTCCAACTTGTCCCGGCCCAGCAGGATACACCGGCACAGGATGGCCCGGCCCCCGTGGTGGAGGTGGAGGACGGAATTGTTTTTGACGGCATAGGGGGACTGGGCCAGCACCAGCAGCTCCACATCCAGCCGCTGGGCCAGGATCAGGCTGCCCGCCGGAGCCAGCGTGTCCCCTCTGGACACCTCCGCCCGGCCCACACCCGCCAGATTCACTGCTGCCCGGCTGCCGGGGAGCAGTTCTTCCTCTGCTGCGCCGTGGCACTGGAGGGCCCGCACCCGGGCGGTCCGGTCCCCCGGCCAGATCTGTACCGTGTCCCCCCGGCGGAGGGGACCGCCGGTGAGGGTTCCGGTGACCACAGTGCCGCTGCCCGCCACCGAAAAGACCCGGTCCACGTGGAGGCGATAATCCCCACCCTTCTCAGGAGGGGACATCTCTTCCACCAGCTTTGCCAAAGCGTACTTTAGTGCGTCCAGTCCCATTCCCGTCACCACCGAGGTGGGGATCATGGAGGCATTCTCCAAAAAGGTGCCCTTTACCAACGCCCTGATCTGTTCCTTCACCCCCGGCTTGAAGCCCAGGTCAGCCCGGGTGAGGGCAATGACGCCCCCCTTCAGGCCCAGCAGGGACAGGATGGCCAGGTGCTCCCTGGTCTGGGGCATAGGGCCCTGGTCGGCGGCCACCGCCAGCAGCACCAGGTCCATGCCCGCGCAGCCGGAGAGCATGGTGGGCACGAATTTCTCATGGCCAGGCACATCCACCACACTGACCCGCTGTCCCCCTGGCAGGGTCAGGGGGGCAAAGCCCAGTTCGATGGTGAGGCCACGGCGGCGCTCCTCAGCCAGCCGGTCGGTATCCACTCCGGTGAGGGCCTTCACCAGGGCGGTCTTGCCGTGGTCCACATGGCCTGCGGTGCCCAGGATCATGGCCGTTCTCCTTTCCAAGCCGCCAGGGCTTCCCGGATCAGCTCGCCCTCTCCCGGCAACAGGGTACGCACATCCAGCAGCAGTTTCCCCCTGTGGATGCGGCCCAGAATGGGGATGGACCAGCCCCGGAAGAAAGTCTCCAGTTCTTCCGCCGAATCCAGAGCCACCGCCCAGGAGGGCAGCTCCTCCCCCGGCAGGGTGCCGCCTCCCGCCTCGCCGGCGGTCTCCACCGCCTCACAGGGGCAGAGAGGGGCCAGCAGGGCGGCCAGGCTCTTCGCTCTTTGCCGCAGCTCCGCCGGACCGATTTCCAGCATAGTCCGGACAGGGACAGCCACCCCGTCCCGCCAGTCCATCAGGGTGGCCTCCAGGGCCGCCAGGGACAGCTTGTCCAGCCGCAGAGCACGGGCCAGTGGGTCGGTCTTGAGCCGCTGGATGACCTCCCCCTTACCCACCAGGATGCCCGCCTGGGGACCGCCCAGCAGCTTGTCCCCGGAGAAGCACACCACATCCGCCTTTTCCGCCCATTTTCTGACCGTGGGGTAGTCCTGGGGCCAGGGGCCGGGACCAAGGGCTCCGCTGCCCAGGTCGCACAACAGGGGCACGCCGTACCGGGCGGCCAGGGCGGCCAGCTCCTCCACTCCCACCTCCTGGGTAAAGCCCACCACCTTGAAGTTGCTGGGGTGGACCTTCAGCAGGGCCTGGGCCTGTCCGCTCTCCAAAACCCTCTCGTAGTCGGACAGGCGGGTCTTGTTGGTGGCCCCCACCTCCACCAGCCGGGCTCCGCTGCGGGCCATCACATCGGGCACCCGGAAGGAGCCGCCGATCTCCACCAGTTCCCCCCGGGAGATGGCCACCCCCATGCCGGGGGTGAGGGCGCTGAGCATGAGAGAGACCGCCGCGGCGTTGTTGTTGACGGCAAAGGCTCCCTCTGCCCCGGTAAGCTCCTTCAGCAGTTCCTCCGCCCGGGCGGTGCGGCTGCCCCGCTTCCCGGCGGCCAGGTCATACTCCAGGTTGGAGTAGCCCGCTGCCGCCTGGGCCACCGCCTCCGCCGCCCGGCGGCTCAGAGGGGCCCGGCCCAGATTGGTATGGAGGACCACGCCGGTGGCGTTGACCACCCGTCTCAGGCCGGGACGGGCCAGCTCCTCCGCCGCCTGCCGGGCCTGCTCCGCCAGGGCGGCCAGGGTAGGGATCTCCGCCTGCTTCCCCCCTCGCAGGGCAGCGCGCAGTCCATCCAGCACCCGGTTGGCCCCCGCCTTTTGCAGGGCGTGGGGCAGGCCGCTCTCCGCCAGAGGGGGACTGGCCAGCAGGGCGTCCATCCGGGGCAGCGCGGACAGGGTGGAATCCGCCATGACGTCACCTCCAAACAAGACATTTGCTTGCAGTATACCACAGTTTCCCTCTCTCAGGCACATAAACTTTTTGGTTTTCAGAAAAGGGGGCAAAAATACTCCCAAGACAAGGAAACATTCTAATTGACAGCCCACTTACCCTGCGGTTATCATGCTGTTAGAAGGAATGAAAGAGGGAAGCATAGAACTGGAAGGAGTGTTACAAATGCGTGTATTTGAAACCAGCGTACAGGAGCTGAAGCACGAGGTGCTGCGTTCCGTGGCCCGGCTTGCCTGGGAGGACAATCTGCAAACCGGTATCCTGGATATTCCGGAGGAGCTGATCCCCGGGCCCGAGGCCAAGATGCGCTGTTGTATTTATAAGGAGCGGGCCATCATCTCCCAGCGTGTGAAGGTGGCCATGGGCGGTGACAAGACCAACCCCAATCTGGTGGAGGTGCTGGACATCGCCTGTGACGAGTGCCCCGTCACCGAGATCACCGTGGGCCCCTCCTGCCGGGGCTGTATCGCCACCCGCTGCATCCATACCTGTCCCAAGGACGCCATTTCCATCGTGGACCACCGGGCCCAGATCGACCATAAGAAGTGTATCACCTGCGGCAAGTGCATCAACGCCTGCCCCTACGGCGCCATTGAAAAGAAGACCCGTCCCTGTGAGCGGGGCTGCAAGGCGGGCGCCATCTCCATGGGCGAGGACAAGAAGGCCTTCATCGATCCCGCCAAGTGTACCTCCTGCGGCGCCTGCGTCTACCAGTGCCCCTTCGGCGCCATTATGGACAAGTCCTTTATCGTGGACGCCATCCAGATGCTCCAGGGCGCCGAGAAGTGGGGCTTCCACGTCTACGCCGCCGTGGCCCCCTCCATCGCCGGCCAGTTTGCCCCCGCCGACCTGGGGCAGGTGGTCACCGGCCTGAAGATGCTGGGCTTCCACGACGTGATCGAGGTAGCCCTGGGCGCCGACATGACCGCCAAGACCGAGGCGGGCGAGCTGGAGGAGAAGGGCATGCTGGCCTCCTCCTGCTGCCCCGCTTTCGTGGAATATGTGGAGAAAAACTTCCCCGACCAGGCCCACCTGATCTCCGAGACCCCCTCTCCCATGATCATGGCTGGCCGGTATATCAAACGGAAGGACCCCTCCGCCAAGGTCATCTTCATCGGGCCCTGCGTGGCCAAGAAGAAGGAGGTCAAGCTGGGCAAGACCATGCGGGCGGTGGACAGCGCCCTCACCTTCGAGGAGCTGTACGCCATTTTTGACTCCAAGGGCATCGACGTGTCCACCCTGGAGTACACCGACCTGGATCAGGCCAGCGGCTTCGGCCGTTCCTTCGCCCACAGCGGCGGCGTCTCCGCCGCCGTAGCCCAGGCTCTGAAGGAGCGGGGCAGCTCCTTCCAGGCCAAGCCCCTGCCCTGCAGCGGCTTTGAGGCCTGCAAGCTGGCCTTCCTGAAGGCCGCCAAGGGCATCGGCGACTTCAACTTCATCGAGGGCATGGCCTGTGAGGGCGGCTGCGTCCAGGGCCCCGCCCAGCTCATCCGCTCCCCCAAGAACCAGGGCGACGTGGACCGCCACGCCAAGCAGGCGGAGGGCCGCACCATCGAGAGCGCCATCTCCGACGCGGAGAAGGACGACTCTGCCGACAAATAAGTTATAAACACGCTCCGGCGGACCTGACCTGCAGGTGGGTCCGCCGGGGCTTTTTTGCGTCTCTTTCCAAATGAAACCATGGCCCCGCCTGCATAGGCAAAAGAAACCTGCGGATACTAGAAGGCGTAACTACAACCGCAGGAGGAGAAGCGACATGAAAGCGACTGGTATCGTGCGCCGGATCGACGATCTGGGGCGCATCGTGATCCCCAAGGAGATCCGCCGGACCATGCGGATCCGGGAGGGCGACCCCCTGGAGATCTACACTGACAAGGACGGCGGCGTTATTTTTAAAAAATACTCTCTGATGGGTGGCCTGGGGGACTTTGCCGGCCAGATGTGCGAGACCCTGAACAAGACCACCGGCGAGATCGCCGTCATCACCGACCGGGACAGCTGCATCGCCGTGGCGGGCGCCGGCCGGCGGGAGCTGACCGACAAGCAGATCTCCGCCGCCCTGGAGCAGATCATGGAGGGCCGTCAGATCTATCAGCACAAGGAGGGCTCCGCCCCCGTCCCCGTCTGTGAGGGCAGCGACACCTATCTGGTATCCTGCGCCGCCCCCATTCTGTCCGAGGGGGACGTGCTGGGCTGCGTCCTCTTTGCCGGCACCGAGGGCAATCTGCAGGGCAGCGAGACCCAGTACAAGCTGGCCCAGACCATTGCCGGCTTCCTGGGCCGCCACATGGAGTCCTGACCCTTGTCCCCCGCCGCCTCCTTTGCTATACTCAGGGCAAAGGAGGCGGTTTTTGTGCGTCTGTTTTTCGGGCTCCAGCTGCCCGCCCACTGGCGGCAGGCCCTGGCAAACCAGGCCGCGGCACTGAAAAAGGCCGGGGTAAAGGGCACCTTTACCCGGCCTGAAAATTATCACCTGACTCTGGTCTTTCTGGGGGAGACCGAGCGAGCGGAGGCGGCGAAGCGTGCCCTCCGCCAGGTGAAGGGCACGCCCTTCCCCCTCCGCTCCGCCGCCCCCGGCTGTTTCTCCAAAAAGGGCGGGGATATCTGGTGGCTGGGCGTGGAGCCCTCCTCCGCTCTGATTGACCTCCAGCACTCCCTGGAGACCCGTCTGAGAGCCGCAGGCTTCCCCCTGGAGGAGCGGCCCTACCGGCCCCATATCACCCTGGCCCGGCGGGTCAAAGGCCCCTCTGAGCTGCTGGGGAGGGTGGACCTTCCGCCCCAGGAGGCCCTGATCCATCAGCTTACCCTTTTCTCCTCCGAGCGGGTGGACGGGGTACTGCGCTATCTGCCCCTCTGTCACCAGTCTCTTATGTAGGGGCGGACCACAGGCCCGTCCCTCTCTCATGCGCAAAACCGATGGTTGCCGATCTGGAGGATCAGGGGCCTGCTCCAGATCCAGCTGCTGGTGGCGGTGTTGGGATTGAAATAGTAGATGGCCCCGCAGCTGGGGTCCGCCCCGTTGAGGGCGTCCCGTGCTGCCCGCCGTGCAGATTCGGCCACCGGCTCATTGAACTGTCCGTCCACCATGCAGGTAAAGGCCCCCGGCTGGTACACCACCCCGGCGATGGTGTTGGGGAAGGAGGGATGCTCCACCCGGTTGAGGATCACCGCCCCTACCGCCACCTGACCGCTGTAGGGCTCCCCTCTGGCCTCCGCTGAGATCACCCGGGCCAGCAGCTCCACCTCGGTGTTCTGGCCGGAGCTACTCTCCTCCCACATACCCAGGGCCCGCAGGGTGGCGGGGCCCACAATACCGTCGGGGGTCAGGCCGTTCTTCCGCTGGAAATATTTCACCGCCTGGGTGGTCTGGCTGCCGAACACACCGTCCACCGTACCGTCATAGTAGCCCCAGTTTTTCAGCTTAGTCTGGATGATGCGCACCTGCTCCCCGCTGGAGCCCTGCCGGTAGGTGGCCGCCTGGGCCTGCTGGGCAAAGGTAATGAGGGAAATGTTGACGGCAAACACCAGGGCCAGCGCCGCGATGAGCCTGCGTCTGTTCATAGCTACCCCTCCAATCTGACTGAAGGTAGTGTACGAGGGCAGGCCGCCGGTTATGTGCGCCAATCCCTTCCTGAGGGGCATAGACCCTGCTGTTTCTGGCAATACTGGAACAAAACAGGAAAGGATGTGGGCAGGTGGTACAGGGCGTATCCCGGCAGGTCATTGTGGTCAAGTCTCCCGACCCCCGGTTCTTTGAGCAGGCAATTTTTATCGTGAAGGAGGACGCCTTCGGAAAGGGTGCCTCCGCCGAGGCGGTGCTCAGGGAGGCCACCCGGGCAGCGGAGGGTTATCTCCGCCGGTCCTCTGGCTGGCGGCAGGTGTGCCGCAAAATCCCCGCCCCGGCCTATGCCGCCGGGGGCGCGCTTGCCGCCACCCTGTGCTGGGTGGCCGCCCTGATGCTGTGACCCGGCAGGCGCGAAAACGCGCCTGCTTTTTTTTCGCTCAAAAGTGTGGTAGAATAGCCTCCATAGTACGGCACACCCCCACTGTGCCGCCTCCGGGAGGATGGAATGAAAAAGCTGCTTTTTGTGTGTCATGGAAATATTTGCCGCAGCCCCATGGCTGAGTTTGTGATGAAGGACCTGGTGAAGAAGGCGGGGCTGGAGGATCAGTTCACCATCGCCTCCGCCGCCACCAGCGCCGAGGAGATCGGCAACCCGGTCTATCCCCCCGCCCGGCGGGAGCTGGCCCGGCACGGCATCGGCTGCGCCGGACATGCCGCCCGCCAGCTGACGGCAGCGGACTACGACCGGTGGGACCTGTTCCTGGGCATGGACAGTGCCAACCTGCGCAACATGCGCCGGCTCTTCGGCGGCGATCCGGAGGGCAAGGTCAAGGCCCTGTTGTCCTATGCCGGGGAGGATCGGGACATCTCCGACCCCTGGTACACCGGCGACTTTGGGTCCACCTGGCAGGATGTAAACGCCGGCTGCTCCGCCCTGCTGGCCGCTCTGACAGAGGAGAAGCTGCCCAAGCTGGTGGTGGTGCTGGGCACCACCGCCTGCGGCAAAAGCGGCCTGGGGGTAGAGCTGGCCAAGCGCTTTGACGGCGAGATCGTGTCCGCCGACTCCCGGCAGGTATACACCGGCCTGGACCTGGGCACCGGCAAGGTGACCGAGGAGGAAATGGACGGCGTGCCCCACCACATGCTGGACGTGGTGACCCCCAACCAGCCCTACTCGGTGGCCGACTTCCAGGCGGGAGCCTACGCCGCCATCGACGGCATCATCGCCCGGGGGAAGGTACCCTTCCTGGTGGGTGGCTCCGGACTGTACGTCCGGGCGGTGACTGAGGGCTTCACCTTCACCGACGCCACCCCCGATCCCGCCCTGCGGGCAGAGCTGGAAAGCAAGACCGCCTCTGAGCTGTACGCAATTCTGCGGGAAAAGACGGGGGTCACCCTGGCTAACGGCGAGGAAAACAACCACCAGCGGCTGGTGCGTTCGGTGGAAAAGGCCCTGGCTGACGGTTGGGAGGCCCCCCAGGCCCAGCCCCGGTACCGCTGTCTGCTGCTGGGGGTGAATTTCCCCCGGGAGACCGTATGCAAACGCATTGACGACCGTCTCCAGGCCCGGATCAATGCTGGCATGATCGAAGAAGTAGCAAATCTCCGGACAGCCGGAGCCACCGACGAGTTCCTGGAGGGTCTTGGACTGGAGTACCGCTACATCCTCCGCTATCTGAAGGGGGAGATCCCCACCCTGGACGGACTGAAGGACGAGCTGGGCCGGGCCATCAAGCGCTTTGCCAAGCGGCAGGTCCAGTGGTTTAACCGGGACCGGGACGTGCTGTGGCTGGACATGGAGGGGGATTTCCTCACCCAGGCCACCCAGGCGGTGGAAGCATTTTTAAACCAGCCATAAAACAGAAGAGCCGCTGCGGAAACCTCCGCAGCGGCTCTTTATTGGACTTTATCCCTCCGGCAGGGGCACCCGGCGGTGCTCCACCGGTCCCCAGGCGGGCAGGGGCAGGCCCTGCATGGCCCCGAACACCCGGCTCTTCAGGCCGGGATACTGCTTGTCCAGGGTCTTGATAAGCTCCTTGACCTCCTGGCGCTTGGTGTTGCCGTCGGCGGGGCAGGGATTGAACACCACCGGCAGGTGGTTGCGCTCCGCGGCGTTGCGGATGAGCCCCTCCCCGCAGTAGAGCATGGGGCGGATCTGGCTGATGCCCATCCGGTCCAGCCAGGTCACCGGCTGGAAGCAGGACAGCCGCCCCTCATAGAACAGGGACAGGAAGAAGGTCTCCACCGCATCATCAAAGTGGTGACCCAGGGCGATCTTGCTGATGCCATGCTCCTTGATGGCGTTATGGAGGGCCCCACGGCGCATCTTGGCACACATGGAGCAGGGGTTCTTCTCCTTGCGCAGGTCGAAAATGATGTGGTGGATCTCGGAGGGCAGCAGGGTAAAGGGCACGCCGATCTCCTCACAATAGGCCGCCACCGGGGCAAAGTCCATCCCCTCTCCCCCGTCCACATGGCCCATGTCCAGGGTGTAGGCCTCCACGGTGAAGGGCTTGGGATAGAACTCCCGCAGGCGGGCCAGGGCGGTGAGCAGCACCAGGGAGTCCTTGCCGCCGGACACCCCTACCGCCACCCGGTCTCCGGCCTGGATCATGTCGTAGTCCTCCACGCAGCGGCGGACATAGCTGAGAATCTTGTTCATAGGCACCTCAAAAAATTGAAAATCGAAATAGAGCATTCAAGAGAAAACGAGAGATTAAGCGCAATTTCAAGAGCATATACATTTTCCGTTTAAAAAAATCGGAAAATGGGTTGACACCAGATAACTACGGTATTATAATACAAAACGCTCCAATCGTAAAGATTGGGGCCTGTATTCTGTTTAGACATATTTTTTAAGATATCATCAAAATTGGAGGTTTCACCATGTCCACTTTTATGGCCAACAAGGGGAACATCGTCCGCAAGTGGTATATCCTCGATGCGGCTGGTAAGCCCCTGGGCAAGACTGCCGCCACCGCGGCCAACCTGCTGCGCGGCAAGCATAAGCCCGAGTATACTCCTCACGCTGACTGCGGCGACTTCGTCGTGGTCGTCAACGCCGAGAAGGCCGTTCTGACCGGTAAGAAGCTGGAGCAGAAGTACTACCGCACCCACTCCGGCTGGGTGGGCGGCCTGAAGGAGACCCCCTACCGCCTGCTGATGCAGCAGAAGCCCGAGCTGGCCATGCGTGTGGCCATCCGCGGCATGATGCCCCGCAACATCATCACCAAGGATTCTCTGTCCCGCCTGCACATCTACCGCGGCGCCGAGCATCCCCACAACGCCCAGAAGCCCGAAGCCTGGGCGGCCAACTAAGCAGGAGGTACAAAGGAATGTATAAGAGCAAGAAGCCTTATCTGTATGGCACCGGCCGCCGGAAGTCCTCCGTGGCCCGCGTGCATCTGTTCCCCAACGGCACTGGTGCCATCACCATCAACGGCCGTGATATCGACGACTACTTCGGCCTGGAGACTCTGAAGCTGATCGTGCGTCAGCCTCTGGCCACCACCGACACCCTGGGCAAGGTGGACATCGAGACCACCGTTACCGGCGGCGGCGTGACCGGCCAGGCCGGCGCCATCCGTCACGGCATCGCCCGTGCCCTGCTGCAGGTCAACCCCGAGTACCGCGCTGCCCTGAAGGCCGCCGGTTTCCTGACCCGCGATCCTCGTATGAAGGAGCGTAAGAAGTACGGCCTCAAGGCTGCCCGTCGCGCTCCGCAGTTCAGCAAGCGCTAAACTTTATCAAAAGTGGTCAAAAACCCCGGAACTACGCGGTTTCCGGGGTTTTTCCTTTTCAAATGGTTTGACGCAATTTGACAGAACGAAGCCTCTTTTAACCCGTTTTCTATGGGTTAAATGGTGGACAACCACCCCAAAAAGAGGGCTTATGGGTTAAAAAATAGGACAACCGAGACGCGATTTTGGGATGCCAAGGGGATGTTTATTTATACATCTCCAAGAGACCTTTTTCGTGAAAACGGTTTGTCTGAATTTGACCTAATTTGAACAAAAGAGAATAAATCTAATCGCCAAGCGCTCAGTATTTTCTACTGGGCGCTTTTTGCGTTTCCGGGGAATTTCATTCCGGGATAAGAAAAGGCCGTCACTTTCAATTTTTGAAGTGGCGGCTTTTTCTATTTCCAGAAGCCATAGAACAATTCAGAAATGAGGTGAAGTCATTGAACACGCAAATCATCGCCATCGCCAACCAGAAAGGCGGCGTTGGCAAGACAACCACCTGCGCGAACCTGGGGATTGGGCTGGCGCAGGCCGGAAAGAAAGTGCTGCTGATCGACGGGGACCCGCAAGGCAGCCTGACCATCAGCCTGGGCCACCCCCAGCCGGACAAGCTGCCCTTTACCCTGTCCGACGCGATGGGCCGTATCCTGATGGACGAGCCGCTGCGCCCCGGCGAGGGTATCCTGCACCACCCGGAGGGCGTTGACCTGATGCCCGCAGACATCCAGCTCTCCGGCATGGAGGTCTCCCTGGTGAACGCCATGAGCCGAGAGACCATCCTGCGGCAGTATCTGGACACGCTCAAGGGACAGTATTCCCATATCCTGATTGACTGCCAGCCATCCCTGGGTATGCTCACGGTCAACGCCCTGGCCGCCGCCAACAGGGTCATAATCCCCGTTCAGGCGGAGTACCTGCCCGCCAAGGGCCTGGAACAGCTGCTCCAGACCGTAAACAAGGTGAAGCGGCAGATCAACCCCAAGCTCCAGATCGACGGCATATTGCTGACGATGGTGGACAACCGCACCAACTTCGCCAAGGAGATTGCCGCCCTGCTGCGGGAGACCTATGGCAGCAAAATCAAGGTGTTCGGCACCGAGATTCCCCATTCTGTCCGGGCAAAGGAGATCAGCGCCGAGGGCAAAAGCATTTTTGCCCATGACCCTAATGGCAAGGTGGCCGAGGGCTATAAGAATCTGACCAAGGAGGTGATAAAACTTGAAAAGCAGCGCGAAAAAAGTAGAGCTGGCTCCATACGATGATTTGTTTTCCACCGAGGAAAGCCGCCAGGATGCCAAGCTGGAGAAGATACAGGAAATTCCGCTGTCTGAGCTGCACCCATTTAAGGGGCATCCCTTCAAAGTCAAGGATGACGAGGCCATGATGGAGACCGCCGACAGCGTTCGGCAGTATGGTGTTCTGGTTCCGGCGATCGCCCGCCCGGACCCGGAGGGCGGCTATGAGCTGGTTGCCGGTCACAGGCGGCACCGGGCCAGTGAGCTGGCCGAGAAAGAAACCATGCCTGTCATTGTCCGAGACCTGGACGATGATGCTGCCACTATCATCATGGTGGACAGCAACTTACAACGTGAAAGCCTGCTCCCCAGCGAAAGGGCCTTTGCTTACAAGATGAAGCTGGAGGCTATGAAACACCAAGGCGCACGGGGGGACTTAACTTCGTCCCAACTTGGGACGAAGTTGCGTGCAGATGAATTGTTGGCGCAGCAGGCTGGTTCGAGTAGGAACCAGGTGCAGCGCTATATCCGCCTGACGGAGCTGATTCCCGAACTGCTGGATATGGTCGATGAAAAGAAAATCGCCCTCAATCCGGCTTATGAGCTGTCCTTTCTCAAAAAAGAAGAACAGCGGGATTTGCTGGACGCGATGGACAGCGAACAGGCTACCCCCTCTCTCTCCCAGGCTCAGCGACTCAAGAAATACAGCCAGGAGGGACATCTGACCCTCGATATGATGCGCGTCATCATGGGTGAGGAAAAGAAAAGTGATCTCGACAAAGTGACTTTCACCTCCGACACCCTGCGGAAGTATTTCCCCAAAAGCTATACGCCCCAGCGGATGCAGGAAACCATTATCAAACTGCTGGAGGCGTGGCAGAAGAAGCGCCAGAGAGACCAGGAACGATGAAAGGAGCCGCCTATGAGGGATATTTCAGCCCGTGAGCTGAAAGGACACAATATCTTGGCCGTAGAGCGTTTTCAGGACAGCACCCGCTGGATGATCGAGTTTTCCGTTCAGCGCCCTTGTTCCTACGGCTGCCCCGGCGATGATATGCGGCTGTTTCTTACGGAGGACGGGTATCAGGCCGCCCTCGTAAGCCAGAAGCGTCGGGAAATCAAAATCAAGCGGTATGCCCGTGTGATCGAGGGCCATGTGCTCGACTTCAAACCGGACAAGCGCCGCCGCCACCCGTAAACTCATTATCACTACGAAAGGAAAGGAATGAATATGTGTACTGTCCAGAGCATCAAAGATGCCATCCGGGAAAGTTGCCAGTCCCAGTATGATATGGAATCCACCGACATTGACCGGGTTTTGCAGACCCTCCCGTTTTCGGAGCATGAGCCGATGTTCAGTCATCCGCCGAAGTACAAGCGTCCTTACCGGCCCTGGCAGAACAACAAAAACAGCTGAAAGCCACAGTCTTTTTCACGAAGGATTGTGGCTTTTTTCATGCCCTAAAATTAGAAAGGAGTGAAGTCAATGGCCGTTTTTCGCATTGAACGGACCAAAGATTATACCGTGATGAGCAATCATCACCTGCGGAACCACGAACTATCCCTCAAGGCAAAGGGGCTTCTTTCCATGATGTTATCCCTGCCTGATGACTGGAACTATACTACCCGTGGACTTGCGAAAATCTGCAAGGAGGGCGTTGATGCCATCGGCAGTGCGCTGCGGGAGTTGGAAACCGCCGGTTACATCGTGCGGAACCAGCTGCGGGACCAACAAGGCCGGATCAGCGACACCGAGTATGTGATTTATGAGAAACCCCAGCCCAGGCAGCCAGAAACGCCAAGGCCGGATACGGCTGTACCAGATACGGCTTCACCAGATACGGAAAACCCGTATCTGGATAAACCGGATACGGAAAAGCCCGCAGAATTAAATATAGAGAAACCAAATACTCAAAAACAAAATACTCATGGAGCAAGTACCGATTCCATTCCCTTCCGGGAAACAGCGGCAGCACAGCTGCCGGAACGGAAAGGAAGGGATGCGATGTCTGTCTCAGAGATAGAAAATTATCGGGAATTGATTCTGGAGAACATCGAGTATGACTATCTGTGCAGAGAGTTTTCGACCTACCGTGAGGACCTGGACGAGATTGTGGAGCTGATGGTGGAGACCGTTTGTGCCAAACGTAAAACCACTCGGATCGCTGGCAGCGACTTTCCCCATGAAGTCGTGCGCTCCCGGTTCTTGAAGCTGGATAGCGAGCATATCCGATTTGTCATGGACGGTATGCAGAAAAACACCACGGAGGTCCGCAATATGAAACAGTATTTGCTTGCAGTGCTGTTCAACGCGCCCACCACGATCAGCAATCACTACACCGTACAAGTCAATCACGATATGAACACAGGCGGCTGGTAAACAGCCGCTTTTCTGTTGCCCGGCAATACCGGGAGAAAGGATTTTGTCATGAAACGACCTCTTGCCTACATTACGGCTCCCTGGAGCAACAACCAGTATGAGAACGCCGAGAACGCTGCCACCTACTGCCGCCAGGTGTACGACGCCGGGTATTCGCCCATCTGCCCGGTTCTGTTCTTGTCCACCTTCCTCAAGGACGAGATTCCCCAGGAACACAAGGACGGGCTGGATATGGTGCGAGACTATCTGCGCCGGTCCCATGTGCTGGTGGTCTGCGGCCACGGCATCGACGAGACCGTGAAGAATGACATCGCCACCGCTGAGCGCCTGCGGATCACCGCTACCACCCTGGACGGTATCCTGACTGTGAAAGGCCAGGGACGCGGGAAAGGAGGTGCGCGCCATGCCTGAGCGTAAGACCGTGGGCCAGCTGATGGAGGAAATGCGGCTCAAGGCCGGGGCGCAGAACTACCACGGCCATGAGTACATGGATTTGGAGCGGTTTGCCGAGGACACCCGGCACATGATTATCTTCGATGTGCTGACCCACGATTCGCCGGTGGGCTGGAAAGGCGAACGGACCCGCCTGTTTCTGACGGAGGCCGGATACCGCACGATGCCGGAAGGTATCGAGCTGGAAGTGCTGGATGCAGATGAAAAGCGTCTGGCCATGCTGTTCTTCCAGTGGAGCGAGGTTGCGCCTTTGCTGCGCGGGATGTATGCCCGTCAGTTGGACGGTTTTGAGCAGGAACGCCCCGAACCGGCTGCCGAAACCCCGGCCTTCCAAGCCGAGACTGTGGCTGTCTATCCGGGCGATAAGAACAATCTGCCCTATCGCTCATGTGCTGTACGGCGGCAATACGCTGCTGGCACACGAGGTAGGCGCTGGCAAAACCTTTGAAATGGTGGCTGCCGCCATGGAGAGTAAGCGCCTGGGCTTGTGTCAGAAATCCCTCTTTGTGGTGCCGAACCATCTGACCGAACAATGGGCGTCGGAGTTTCTGCGGCTCTATCCTTCCGCCAACATTCTTGTCACCACCAAAAAGGACTTTGAGACCCACAACCGCAAGAAGTTCTGCGCCCGCATTGCCACCGGCGATTATGACGCCATCATCATGGGACACAGCCAGTTTGAGAAAATCCCCATCAGCCGAGAGCGTCAGGAACGGCTCCTTCAGGAGCAGATCGACGAGATCACCGAGGGCATTGCCGAGGTGAAGTACAGCGGCGGTGAGCGTTTCACGGTCAAGCAGTTGGAACGCACCAAGAAGTCCCTGGAAGCCCGGCTGGAGAAATTGCAGGCCGAGAGCCGCAAGGACGATGTGGTAACATTCGAGCAGTTGGGTGTGGACCGCCTGTTCGTCGATGAGGCGCATAACTATAAAAACCTGTTTTTATACACCAAGATGCGGAATGTGGCAGGTCTCTCCACAAGCGATGCCCAAAAGTCCAGCGATATGTTTGCAAAGTGTCGCTATATGGATGAACTGACCGGAAACCGTGGTGTGATTTTCGCCACTGGCACCCCCGTATCGAACAGCATGACCGAACTTTACACCATGCAGCGGTATCTCCAGTATGACCGCCTGCAAGAGCTGAACATGACCCACTTCGACTGCTGGGCCAGCCGCTTCGGAGAAACCGTCACGGCGCTGGAGCTGGCACCGGAAGGCACCGGCTACCGGGCAAGAACGAGATTCAGCAAGTTTTTCAACCTCCCGGAGCTGATGAACTTGTTCCGTGAAGTTGCCGACATCAAAACCGCCGATCAGCTGAACTTGCCCACCCCGGAGGTGGAATACCACAACATCGTGGCCCAGCCTACTGAACACCAAAAAGAGATGGTGCAGGTTC